>NZ_JAPSLK010000005.1 GCF_031180885.1 Saccharothrix sp. | reverse complement strand
GTTCGACGTTGCCGTGGAGGGTGTCGGGATCCGTGCCCCGCACGCGGGCGAGCTCGGCGGTGAGCCGTTGCAGCGGCACGATCGAGGTGAAGGGCCGCAGCCACGGGTCGGTGTGCGCGAACCAGAGTTCGTCGTCGGTATCGCCGCAGGTCACGACATTCGAGCCGAGTTCGGTCAGCAGCCCCCGCAGCGTCGCCGTCCGACCCTGGTCATCGGTTCCCGGGGTGAGGCTGATGACGTTCATGCCGGCCCTGAAGGCAGCGGGCGTGCCGTGCAGGCTGAACTCGGTCGACATCGCCTCGGTCCAGAGCCGTGCCCCCTCCTTGATTTTGAGCGCGGCCTCCGCCACCGTGATCGCGTCCAGGTCGAAGCCGGTCAGCAGGAGCGGCTCGCTGCCGGCACAGCGCCGCGCCACCGCCACCGGAGCCGGTGCGTCCACGGTGCTCCGCAGCGCCGCCGGCAACTCCTTGAGCGCACCCGCGAACCGGTCGGTGTTCGGCCCGCCCAGGCGCGCCGTCAGCGCGGCCAGCACGGCCAGTGAGGACAGGTAGGACACGGTGAACGTGCCCGCGGTCTCGTTCGCGCACGTGCGCAGCACGACCTCGGCGTTCTGGTCCGGGGCGTCCGCGCCGACCACCGCGACCGTCGCGGCGCCGGTCGCCCGCGCTTTGTCGAGCGCCGCGCGCGGATACCGCTTGTACCCGCGGTGGCTGATTGCGACGACCTGGTCCAGCGGGGTCAGCGGGTAGGACAGCGCCAGGTCGTGCGCGTCGACCGCGGTGGCGTGGACCCGACCGTCGAACAGCAGCCAGACCCACGCGGCGGCGACCCGCGCGGCGTGCAGCGAGGTGCCGATACCGGTGAAGACAAGCGGCCGATCGGCGCTCAGCCTCGGCACCTCCGTGTCGAGCAGCCGGGTGACCTCGTCGGGTTGGGCAGCGATCTGATCGTCCAGCGCGAACCTCATGGCAGGGACGCTAGGGCCTAGAGTGGTAGGCCAACCAGGTCCACATATCAACGATGGGGCAGTCCACTATGCCGCGACGCCCGGTGACGACACTGCCTGCCGTCATCCCGCTCGCGCGAGACACCGGACGATCACTCCGCTGGCGGATACACAAGGGATTCAAGGACGCCATCCTGACCGGGCAACTCGAGTCCGGCACGCGTCTGCCGTCGACGCGCACACTCGCAAGCTCGCTCGGCGTATCACGCTCCACTGTGGTGGAGGCGTTCGACCAGCTCGCCGCGGAAGGCTTCCTCGACCGGCGGCCCGGATCCGGCACCTACGTCAGCCGGCAGCTCGCCACGCTCCGGGCAACCGACCGGACCGGAGCACCCGGGACGAATCCCGCCCGCCGGCCCGCGCACCGCGCCTCTGCCGGCGCTCGTGAACACGCCGTTCTGCCGCGGCCGTTCACCCCGTGCGAGCCAGACGCCACCCTGTTCCCGCACCGGCTGTGGGCCAGGCTGCTCGCCAGGCACGCCCGCACTCCCGGAACGTCGGAGGCGGCGCCGGGCCCGGCGGGACTGCCACAGCTGCGGAAGGCATTGGCCGCGCACCTCGTTCTGTCCCGGGGTGTCACCGCCGCACCCGAGCAGATCATTGTGGTGTCCGGCGCCCAACAGGCTCTCCACCTGTGCGCGCACGCGCTGCTGGACCCCGGCGACGCGGTGTGGTGCGAGGACCCGGGTTACCTGGAGGCACGGGCCGCGGTCGCACTCGCCGGAGCGCGACCAGTGCCGGTACCGGTCGACGGCGACGGACTCGACGTCGATCTCGCGACCGACCTCGCACCGCACGCACGCGCTGCCTACGTCACCCCGTCCCACCAGTTCCCGACTGGCAACGTGATGGGACTCGCGCGGCGACTGCGCCTGCTCGATTGGGCCGCCCGCAACGGAACCTGGATCGTCGAGGACGACTACGACAGCGAGTTCTGTTACGACAACCGGCCACTGCCCGCGCTGCAAGGTCTCGACGACCACCAGTCCGTCGTGTACGTGGGCACCCTCAACAAGATCGCCTATCGTGGCTTGCGCCTCGGCTACCTGATTGCGCCGCCCGCCGTCACGGACGCCTTCCTCGCCGTGGCGGACACGATGTCGACGTCCCCGCCGGTTGCCGTGCAGTCCGCCATGGCGGACTTCATCTCCGAGGGCCACCTCAGCCAGCACATCGGCCGGATGCGCACGACCTACCGCGAACGCCGCCAACTCCTCGTCGACGAACTCCACCGCGTCCTCGGCGACCGGATCCAGCTCGAACCGGCCTCACGTGGCATGCACATCCTGGCCACGCTCAACGCTGTTCCCAACGAATACCTGGCCAGACGCGGTACGGCACGCGGCCTGGACCTGCGAATGCTGTCCGACTACACGCAAACCCCGATGTCTCGCGAGGCGATTGTGCTCGGATACACCCACCTCCGACCAGAACAGATCCGATCCGCAGTGGTCGACCTCGCCTCACTCCTGTCCACAACAGACAGACGACTGTGAAGGTGGGACAGCAGGCATCGAGTATAAACCGTGCCGGAGGCGACATCGAACCCATCGGCCAAACGGGCGCGAGTGTCGTCGGTGCGCGAGCACGAGCAGCACTGCTGACCAGGAGCGGGCCGCCGCCACAGCGATCGGCCCTGTGTTCGGTGCTCACGGAGCAGGTCGCCTCCGTAGGGCACGTACCGAACCTGGGCTGACCTGGGGATCTGTGTCTCCCGGCCGACCGCGCGCTTGTGCGTGGCTGGGGAGACCTGGTTTGAGCTGGGGAAATTCTTGAGGTCTTGGCTTGAGCCCAGGTGCGGGCGCCTGGTTGTGAGGGCTTGGCCACGGGCGTGACGAGATCACGGATGGTGACTCATTCACATTGGGCTACTTGCGGAGCGTGATCGTCGTGTCGGGCTGGTCGGGTCTGCAGTTCCGTCTCCGGAAGAGGACATCCATGACTGTGGCTATGCGTTCGCGTACTCCAGAGGACCGCCTGAGTCGACTGCGGGAGCGGCTGCGGGGTGTCCACGCTGGCCGAGGGGCGGGTGGAGTCCTCGAAGAGGGCTCAAGGGGTGCGGCCAAGGTAGGCCCAAAGCCGCCATAACCCGAGTTCCCGCAGATCAACGCCTTGAGCCCGGAGGCTGATCAAGAGTTGGAGATGGCCCTGCGGTCGAACTGCGGGTCGGCTCGATCGTCCGGGTGGGCGGGCTGGCGGCCGCCGGCCGGTACCGCATGTCCCGCAGGAGGTTGGCCGAGGCGACCGGGGTGACCGGGGTGACCACCGAGGCGGAGGCGGTGCTGGCTCGTTGCGCCGAGTACGTGCAAGATGCTTCTTGACCGATACACCCACCAGAGGAGTGAGATGACCGCGATCGTGCGCGTCTTGGACCGGCAGGTCCTGGACAGTCGTGGCAATCCGACCGTCGAAGTCGATGTCCACCTCGATGACGGCTCGTTCGGCCGCGCCGCGGTGCCGTCCGGCGCGTCGACCGGCACCAACGAGGCCGTCGAGCTTCGTGACGGCGACAAGTCCAGGTACCACGGCAAGGGCGTGCGCAAGGCGGTCGGCGCGGTGAACGGCGAGATCGCCGACGCCGTGCGCGGCCTCGACGCCGAGGACCAGGCCTCGTCGACCGGACCATGATCGAGCTGGACGGCACGCCGAACAAGGGTCGCCTGGGGGCCAACGCCACCCTCGGCGTCTCGCTGGCCGTGGCCAAGGCGGCCGCCGCCGCGCACCGGCAGCCGCTGTACCGCTACGTCGGCGGCGTGTTCGCGCACCTGCTGCCGATGCCGATGATGAACATCATCAACGGCGGCGCCCACGCCGACAACGCCATCGACTTCCAGGAGTTCATGATCGCGCCGGTCGGCGCGGAGAACTTCGAGGAGGCCGTGCGGATCGGCTCCGAGGTGTTCCACACCCTGCGCAAGACGCTGCACGACGCCGGCCACAACACCAACGTCGGCGACGAGGGCGGCTTCGCGCCGAACCTCAACTCGGCGGACGAGGCGCTGGAGTTCGTCGTAGGCGCGATCGAGAAGGCCGGCTACACCCCGGGCGAAGACGTCGCGCTGCTGCTGGACCCGGCCGCGTCGGAGTTCTACGCCGACGGCGTGTACGACTACAAGGGCGAGGGCCGCAAGCGCTCCGTCGAGGAGCACGTCGCCTACCTGACCGAGCTGGTCGACAAGTTCCCCATCGTGTCCATCGAGGACGCGATGGCGCAGGACGACTTCGACGGCTGGAAGCAGATCACCGACGCCATCGGCGACCGCTGCCAGTTGGTCGGCGACGACCTGTACTGCACCAACGTCGAACTGCTGCGCAAGGGGCATCGACCTGGGCATCACCAACTCGATCCTGGTCAAGGTCAACCAGATCGGCACGCTCACCGAGACGCTGCTGACCGTGAACACAGCCTTCAAGGCCGGCTACTCGGTGGTCATGTCGCACCGCTCGGGTGAGACCGAGGACTCCACCATCGCCGACCTCGCGGTGGCGGTGAACTGCGGCCAGATCAAGACCGGCTCGCTGTCCCGGTCCGACCGGACCGCCAAGTACAACCAGCTCATCCGCATCGAGCAGGAACTGGGCTCGCAGGCCGAATACGCGGGCCGCACCTCGCTCGCCGGCCGCCGCTGATGCCGTGTGTTGGGGTGCGCCCCGCGGCCCGCACCCGACCACACGCAGGCCAGGCCCAGGAGTCCGGGGCCGGGTTGCCGATCAGTCTCGTCTCGCCGCGCTCGTCGCGCACGATGCGGCTCGCACCGATCGTGGCGAGGTCCCAGTGGTCCAGGGCCGCCCCGCTCTCGTGCGACGAGCCCAATTCGTCAGAGTTTTCGGCACGCTGATTGCCTGCTTCATCGGCATCTTCCGTGTCGCGCAACAGCCGGATGCGGATCAGCGACGAACGACGCATGGTACGGGCTGGCCGACCCGCTCAGCGGTCTGACCCAGGGACATGTCGGAGGCCGACGGACGCCGCCTGGTAGTCGGGATTGCCTCGGTGATCAAGATCCTTGTAGACGCTGCCAGGCTCCTTGCCTGACCGGCCTGGTCCTTGCAGCCGGTGGCGCGTCTCGGAGGGGTGACCCGGTGATCGGTCCTGTGGGCTGATCGGCCAGGCTGATCCCGCATGTCGAGTGCGGGAGGTGGGCGGAGTCGGACGATCGGTGGGGCGACCCGCACCTTCACCGACCCGCGGCTCTGCGCGGCGATCACCGACCGGCTCGCCTTCGCCGGCAACATCATCGAGACCGGCACACACAGTCTTACCGGCTCGCCCACGCCCGCAGCACCCGCGCGAGCTGAAACCACTGCCGCGACACGCCACCTGCTGCTGCCGGCCCGAGACCGGATGCGACCACAATTACGTTCATGGCGTTCCTGCAGCTCACCGCGATCATCGTCGAGGACTACGACGACGCGATCGCCTTCTTCACCCAGGCACTGGGATTCGAGCTGGCCGAGGACTCGCCGGCCCGCACCAACGACGGCCGTCCCAAGCGTTGGGTAGTCGTCCGCCCGCCGGGCGCGGAGACCGGGATCCTCCTTGCCCGCGCCGACGGCGAACACCAGGGCGCTGCGATCGGCAACCAGCACGCCGGTCGGGTCGGCTTCTTCCTCCGAGTCGATGACTTCGACGCCACCTACCAGCGCATGGACGCCGCCGGGGTCGAGTTCCTCACCGAACCCCGAACTGAGCCCTACGGCCGGATCGTCGTCTTCCGCGATGTCGCCAGCAACCGCTGGGACCTCCTAGGCCCCGCCACCTCTTCCTGATCTCAGTCCGGGGCCACATCGGGGGACTGTAAAACGCTCCTCTGTCAAGCGGGGGTTGGCCGGGTGCTGGTGGCGTCGGCGTGTAGGGCGCGGTAGACGACGTCGGAGAGGTGTCGTTTGAGCCTGCGGAGGGCTTCGAGTCCGCCGTCATTGGCGGCTCGGCGGCGGGCGAGCAGGTTTCGGGCGTCGGGGTGGCAGCGGGCCTGGGTGAGGGCGATGCGGTGCAGGGCGGCGTTGAGTTGTCGGTTGCCGGTGCGGCTGAGTCGGTGGCGGGTGCGGTTGGATGACCAGACGGGTAGTGGCGCGGTGCCGTTGTGGCGGGCGTAGGCGTCGCGGGAGCGGAACCGGCGGATGTCGGCGGTCTCGCCGAGGATCTCGGCCGCGGTCAGTGCTCCGCGGCCGCGGATGCCGAGCAGGGTGGGGGCGAGTTGTGCGACGAGCGGACTGATCTCGTCGAGCAGCGCATTGATCTGTTCGGTGAGACGTCGGCAGTGCTCGACCAGGGCGCGGGCCAGGCGGGCCACCGTCCCGTGGTGGGAGTCCAGTCGGGTGATGATGGCCTGGTGTGCGCTCATCCGGTCCGGTGATCGGGCGGCGGGGTCCCGATCCGGTTCGAGTTCGTGCAGGTGCCACCGCAGGCGGTTGATCGTGCGGGTTCGCTCGTCGACCAGGGCTTCGCGCATGTCGACCAGGAGCCGGACTTCGCGGTCCGGGCCGTCCGGTTGGGCGGCGGGCAGGTCGGGTTCCCGCAGGGCGGCGCGTGCCACGGCCAGGGCGTCGATGGGGTCGGATTTGCCGTGGGTGCGGGCGGCGTCCCGGGCGCCGGTCATCAGCTTGGTCGGGACGCGGACGACGCGTTCGCCGGCGCCGAGCAGGTCGGCTTCGAGCCGTCGGGTCATGTTGCGGCAGTCCTCGACCGCCCATACCCGCTGTTGGTCGTGTTCGGCGGCCCAGCGCAGCAGGGCCAGGTGGTCGGCGCTGGTGGTTCCGACGGTCTTGGTGGCGGGTTTGCGGCCCGGCTCGTTGACGATGACGGCGGTGTGGGAGCGCTTGTGGGCGTCGATCCCGATGACGATCACGGCTGAGGATGTTCTCCTTGGCGGGACGGTGGATCAGCCGGTGGCATGTCCCAGTCGAGATGGGTGATCATGCTCCTCTCAAGCCATACCGGCAGTCCTGGAGTCCGGCGGGCCGCAGGATTTACAACAGCCACCATGTGGGGCAACGATGCGGCCGGGCGAACCCACCGGACTTGATCAGAATGACACTGGAACGAGCGGTTCTGTCGCTGATTGCGTGATCAACGAGTTCAGGTGTCCACTGGCAGCTTCGGCGAGTCTGTGATCATTTTCTGGTGTGGTCATGACTGGTTGGACGTTCTGCTGCCGCACCTTGCCGGCGTGGTGGTGGAGCGGGTCGAGCGGACCTCCTCGGGCATGCGGATCTGGGCGTGTACGAAGGTACAGACCGCGCCTTGCCCATCCTGCGGTGTGCGGTCGGGTCGGGTGCACAGCCGCTACGACCGGAAGCTGGACGACGCTCCGGTGGCCGGTCGGCCGGTGGTGCTGCGACTACGGGTGCGCCGGTTCTTCTGCGATCACCCGGAGTGCGAGGTGGGGACGTTCTCCGAACAGGTCGACGGTCTGACCGTCGGTCACGCACGGCGCACCCTGTCGTCGCGCACCGCGTTGGAGTGCATCGGATTGGCGTCGGCGGGCCGGACCGGAGCACGCCTGGCCGCCGGTCTCGGACTGCCGACCAGTCGAAGCACGCTGCTGGCTGACCTGTCCGCTCTTTCCACCCGGCAGGTGGTGTCCGCGTCGGTCTCCGAGGACCGCCGGATGTTGATCGAGCTGTTCTCGCGGATGCGGTCGGGTCGAGGCTTCCTCAACGACCTCACCGCTGTTCCGACGGACGCGAGGGGTGTCATCAAGCCCACTCTGGTGATCGCCGGCCGCAACGACGGTTCGGTGCCGTTCGCCCGTGCCGAGGCGCTTGCCTCCGCGGTCCCGCACGGCAGTCTCGTCGAAAGCAGCGCCGACGGCCACTTCATCTGGCTCGGCCTCGACTGGCCGGTGATCAGCGGCAGGATCCGCGACTTCCCGGCTGCCTGAGTACCGGCCGACACGGGTCCGGAGGAGTCGGCAGGCGGGTGCCTCGTCCGTGCCGGTAGTCGGGGCCTGCGCCGTCGGTCCGGGCAATGCCGCCCGCGTGGGCTGTCGCCGGCACGTGCTGGTACGCGCGGGCAGGCGTCGTGACCGCTACGTGCGACGTCGCGCCGTTGCGTTGATGCCCCGTGAAGGACCGGGTGCTCCATCCCGGTGGTCGTGCGTGTCGATACGGCCATAGGTGGCGAAGCAGACGTGGGGGCTCGATAGGGTGGCACGGTCATGATCGACTACGTAACGTGAGGGGAAGTCACCAGTGGCTGTTTCCGTGGACTTGGCCAAGCAGTTGGACAAGGCGTACGAGGGGCTGACCGTGGCCGAGGTCCTCGACGCGCCGGTCGCGGCGTTGGCCGGGGTCAGTGAGGGTGACGCGGAGAAGTTGGCCGCGGCCTTCGGGATCAAGACCGTGCGGGACCTGGGGACCAGCAAGTACTTCAAGCTCGCCGCAGCTCTGGTGGACCTGGACCGGGCTGCCGAGTAGCGTCGCGGACAGTGCTGTTTCGGCGGGGTGCGGGCCGAAGCGCCCGCGCCTCGTCGGACCGGCCCGGCTGTGGGCGTGAATACCGGGACAGTCCGGCTCCTGTCCATGCCATCGTGCCTGGTGCCGCCCGGCAGTTCCTGATCCACGTCGCGCTGTGGAGCGTTCGGTTGACCACCGCGCTGGGAACGGTGGTCCGGCATGGGACTGATAGTGTGCCGCTCGAAAAGTCATCGCTGCTGTTCAAGCGGCTTGTCTGTACTCGTTGACGAGGCCGCCGAAGATGCGGGTGCGGAGCACTCTGTGGGCGGCAAGGTCGTGTACTGCGGCAGGGTGCTGCTGAGCCTCGAGTGGTAGTTGGTCGCGGGCCTGGTGGGGTCGGTGGCGGTTGTAGTGGTCCTCGCAGGTCTTGAGGACCTCACGTGCGTGGCTCTCACCCGTGATCAGGATGTGGTCGAGGAGTTCGCGTCGGAGGGTGCCGATGACCCGTTCGCAGTGGGCGTTCATCCTTGGTGCCTGCGGCGCGCACTTGATCACGCGCAGGTCGTCGCCCTGAAAGATGGCGTCGAACGTCTGGCTGTACTTGCCGTCGCGGTCACGGAGAAGGAAGCGTAAGGACTCCGTCCGGCGACCGAGGTCGGCGGCGAGGTTCCTGGCCTGCTGCGCGGTTCATGCCTGTGTGGGGTGGGCGGTGACGCCGGTGATGCGAAGGCGCCGGATGCCGTGTTCGAGGAACGCCAGTGCGTACAGACGTCTACCGAGCGCGGTGTCGATGTGGAGGAAGTCCGCCGCGATGATGCCCTGAACCTGGGCGGTGAGGAACTGCCGCCAGGTTGGACCGGTGCGGCGTGGTGCCGGGTCGATGCCCCGCGTCGTGAAGGATCTGCCAGACCGTCGAGTAGGCGATGCGGTGGCCGAGCCGGGCCGGTTCACCCGGATCCGGCGGTGACCCCATCGTGGACTCTCCCTGGCGAGCCGCAGCACGAGCGACTTGACCGCCGCTCGTGTCGGTGGGCGTCCGGTGTGTGGCCGCGCGGAGTAGTCCCGCCTACGGGCCACGAGTGTGCGGTGCCAGGCGAGTAGGGTGCCCGGCGTCACCGGGAGGACCTCCCGCCACCGCCGACGACCCACCAGTCCAGCGAGGGCGGCGAACCACAACCGGTCGGCGGGCTCATAGCGGACCGGTCCCGCGACTTGCCGACGGAGCACCGCGTTCTCGTGCCGCAGCACGAGCAGCTCGGCATCTTTCGCCGCCTCGCTGCGCAGCAGCACCGACGGAACGGACAACAACCTCCGGGTCACCGAGTACAGCAGGGACACGATCACCCGGACATGCTCTCAACCTGCCATTTAACTTGTTCGGCGGGGTTTGGTGCCCTTCTTGTAGTGGGTTGGTCGGGTGTATGCCTGGCCGGTGGCCAGGAGTAGTCCGACGTCGAACCGTTGCGCGGTAACGCGGTTCCTCGATCCGGGTGGTCGTCCTGGTCCGGGTCGGGTGGATTTCGGTGCCGCCGCTGGACGTGCGATCTTCGTGTGGAGGTTGCGAAATCCGCGGCGGACGCGGGCCGGGGTGAGTCTGTCGGGTTCGACAGGGCGTTCCCAGGGGTGGCGTAGGTCGGCGACCAGTGGTCGGGCCAGGCGGAGTTGGGTGTGGGCGGCGAGGATCAGCCAGGTCCAGCGGTCGGCGGCCTCGGGGCTGCGCAGTCGGGGCTTGGTCCAGCCGAGGGTCTGTTTGAGCAGGCGGAATGTGTGCTCGATGTCGAAGCGCCGCAGGAACATCTGCCAGTAGCGGTCGACCTCGGCGGGTCCGGCGTCGGTGTCGGAGCACCACAGCCAGACGGGCTTGTTCACCCCGCCGCTGGGCAGGTGTTGCACCGTCAGGCGGATGACGGTGCCCTCGATGAGCGGCAGCGGCCCGTCGTGGTCGATCCAGGCGGCCCGGCGGGTCATTCGCGGGTGCAGCCGGTTCCAGGCCTGTGCGGTGGCGGTGCCGTAGAGACGGGTGTCGGTGCGGGTCGTCACGTCCTCGGCGCCCCAGGTGGCCGGATCACCGAAGACGAACTCGCTGCCGTGCTTGGGCCGACGTCCCCTGGACGGATTGCGGACCGGGGTCGGTGCCGGGCGGAGCAGCACCCGGTCCGACCGCATCCGCCCCAGCACTTGCACCGGCAGATCCGCCAACAGGTAGGCGATGCGGGGTGCGTCGTAGCCGGCGTCGAGCACCACCAGGATCTCCGGATCGCCCTGCTTCCACTGACCGGCGGCGATCAACCGCCCGACCACCGCGCGCAGTTGCGTGACGGTCACCGCGGCGACGTCCGCGCCCGGCGGCAACCGGACCGCGTCCAACAAGGCGGTCCACGACGTGCCACCGGTCTCCAATGCGGCCACGAAGGAGTACGGCCGTCCCGGGATCATGCGGTGCTCGTTGCGGCCGCGGCCGTAGGTGTGGCAGAAGGAGCGGTCCGGGCAGGTGTTGCCGTCCGGACGCAGCCACGGCGAGACGTCCACCGCCAGCACCAGGCGACCGTCCGCCGCACGGGACAGCGGCAGCCCGGCCAACGCGTCACGTAACCGTTCCGAGTCGATCCGGCCGTTGTTGACCGCGTCGTACAACCCGCCGTGCCCTCGTCGATGCTCCGGCGCCAGCGACAGGCCGACCAGCGTCCGCACCGGCCCATCGGCGCACAGCACGGCAACGGCCAGCTCGAACAGCCCGTCCGCCCGGCGGGTCAGGCAACGGTGGAACTCACGCCGGAACCCGGACAACTCCCCGAGTGCCGGCCCGGAGTCGAGATGGTGCACACTGATCACGCAGCCCTTTGGTCGATCATCCTTCTGTCGCAAGAGCGATGATCAACCAAGGGCTGCTTCCATGATCAACCGGAGTGCACGTCACCGACCGGGACCTTAAACAGCAAGCTCAAGCGGCGGCAGCACTGCTCTGCCGGCGACGATGACCTTTCGAGCGGCACAAAGGGCTGGGTCAGGACGGTTCCCGGCCGAGCAGCGCGGGCTGCGCCGCGCTAGGCGTGCCACCATCACGATCGCGACCGCCAGGGGCAGGATGCCGAGGAGGATCCGCACCTGTGTCTCGTCGGTCATGTGGAGGGTGTCGTTGTTCAGTAGGTAGCCGAACGATGTGCTGGTGGCGTGGACCGCCGCGCAGAACCAGACTGTTCCGGATACGGCCCGCAGATAGGTGAGACCGATGCCGGTGCCGAACGCTGTCGCGACAGCGGGGAGGCCTGCGGTGGGCGTGATCGCGAGGAGCACGAGGGTCTGGAGGGTCGTGGTGGCCGTGAGGAGGGGCCAGCCGCGCATCCGCTCGGCGAGGTTCGTGTACACGTATCCGCGGAAGAGCGACTCCGCGGGTAGCGAGTAGACGACGAACGTGACCACGATGGTGAGCGGGAGGAGCAGGGCGAGCCGTCCCACGGCTGGTGGATCGGCCGCTGGGGCGATGTCCAGCGCGCCTGTGCCCAGCACAATGCCGAGCCCGGCCACCACTGGCAGGAGCCAGGCGAGGATGCCGGCGGCGGCCGGGCGCCAGCCGCGGTGGGGCGACGCCAGTGCGAGGTCGGACCACGAGCGGCGGTCGGCCGGCCGCACGGCGAGTACGACGAGCGCGGCCCAGCACAGGCCCTGCACGGCGAGTGGGAGGTGCCGGTCCAGCCAGCCGTCGTTCGTGGCGGGCAGGAGAGCACGGCTCAACGCCCCGGTGCCCGATGCCGCCGCGGCCATCAGGATCCCCTTCGCGCGGGGTGCCCTCTCGCCGGACCGCGCCCAGTACGCGGGATCGGGGTGCGGGTGTCGTCCTGTCCGTTCGTCATGTCCGTCCTTCGTGCTCAGGTCGCGTGATCGGCGGCGCGTGCCGCGTGCGCCGCGTAGCGCTCGGCGATGGTGTGGAAGGCGCGTTTCTGGCGCCAGTGCTCGGGTTCGTCCGGGTCGCCGGTGCGTGGCGGTGACACCGCGACCACCCCGAAGCTGGCCATGTCCTCGTCCCGCACGGGATCGGGCCGGTGCGGCAGTTCGGGATGACTGAAGACATATACGAAGACCCCTCGGACGCCCATTCGCTCGAAGAGGTCGAACGCCCTGTCCAGGTAGTCGGCCTGCACCTGCTCGTCGCGGACGGGGCGGCCACGCAGCGGCCGGTCGCGCCTGCCGGAGAGCACGTCGAACCCGCCGGCCCCCTTCTCCGCGGCGCCCCGGTAGGTGCAGCACCCGACTTCCGTGGCCAGCACCGGTGCGTCGTGCGCGGTCCGGGCGGTGAGGCCTGCCTCGAACCGCCACTCGTTGGTGGCGTCCGGGTAGGCGTCGAGCCCGACGTAGTCGAACCTGGTCCAGTCGACCCGCTCCCAGTCGCCCGAGGAGTAGGTGAGCGGGCCGTCGAAGTGCTCGCGGGCGACGTCGACGGCGCGGTCGAGAACCCGCCGCAGGCGCCGGTTGAACCAGGGCAGCAGCGGCGCGGCCCAGGCCAGGTTCCGACTGCGCCGGACGAAGGTACGGCCCGGCACGATACCGGCCATCGAGGTGCTGACCTCGCAGCCGAGGTTGAGCCCGACCTGTGCGGCGCCGGGCACGCGCCGCAACCCGGCGGCAATCCGCGCCGTCTCGGCGATGTCGGCCAGCAGCCGAGGGTCCGGCAGGTCGAAGGGCCGGGGCTGGAGCCAGGTGTGGAGCCCCAGCCCACTCGCGATCTCGCCTGCCTCGGCGAGCCGCCGGGTGCTCGTCGCCATGACGGACACAGCGTTGCAGTGCAGCTCGTCGCGGATCACCCGCAGGTCCCGTTCCACATCGGGGAGCCGCCATCGCGTGCGTGACCACCAGTCCTTCTCGTAGCGCACGCCCGCGTCGTAGCAGATGCCCCGGAACTCGAAGGTGGTCATGAGGCGCCCGGCCGGACCGCGCGCAGGATGAACGCCACCAACCGCCTGCCGTAGTCGTCGAGGTCGAGCGACTCGTCCTTCTGCCATTCGGTGAGCACGCCGTCGAGCCCGTGTACCACGGTCAGAGCGGCGATGCGCACGTCGAACGCACCGAACTCGCCCGCGTCCCGGCCGGCCTCGAGGATCCCCACGATCCCCTCGATCTCCTCATCGCCTGACTGGAGGTACAGGGGAGTGCCGGACTCGTCCCGATGACTGATCACGATCTCGGACGCGGCGAGCCACCTGGTCCGGTGGTCACGCAGGTACTCCAGTTGCCCGGTGATGGTCGCGGCCAACCGTTCCGTCCATGTGCGGCAGCTCGCGAGTGCGGCACCGACCGCCTCGCCGCACTCGTCGAAGACGGCGGTGACCACCTCGCGCAGCAGTTCCTCCTTGCCGGCGAAGTGGTAGGAGATCACGCTCTTCGAGATGCCCGCGGTCGTCGCGATGTGGGCCAGCGAGGCGTTCGCGTAGCCACGCTCCGCAACCGTCTCGATCGCGGCATCGATGATCTGCCGGCGCCGTGCCACCTCGACAAAGGATCGGCCGGTCGACCCGTTTTCTGAACGCATGGACAAAAATTAGGCCGATCGGCCTGATCGGTCGAGGGCGTTCGGAGCCGTCCGCCAAACCGCCTGTGGGGTGCCAGAAGTCGGCCGCACGGTTTGACCTGCGGTTAGGTGGCTGCGTGTTCAAACCGGCGTCCCCTGTCTCCCACGGGACAACCATCCCTCTTGGTTCAGGTCTCCACGCTACGAGGGGAAGCACACATCGGCCGATGGCCCGGCGGTGGTCATGGAGCGGGGTTTGGGGCAGCGGCTTCCATCGGCAGGCCGCGGGCCGTGACGACCCGGGCGCCGCCGTCTGCCAACTGGTATGACAGGCCCACCACGGCGGTCTGCCCGGTCGTGACCTGGTCGGCGAGCACCCGGGAGCGATCAAGGAGGAGAGCGACGGTATGCCGGATGTGCTCGGCGATGATGTCGTCGTCCTGGGTGAGTCCGGTGGCGCGGGCGGACAGGACGCTGGGCGTGACGCGCTCGATGAGGTCGCGCACGTATCCGGTGGCGACGACACCGTCGGTGAGAGCGGCGCGGGTGGCGGCGACCGCGCCGCACGAGTCGTGTCCCAGCACCACGACCAGCGGACAGTCCAGCATGCTCGCGCCGTACTCGATGCTGCCCAGCACCTCCGGCCCCACCACATGGCCTGCGGTGCGGACCACGAACAGGTCACCCAGGCCCCGGTCGAAGATGATCTCGGCGGCCAGGCGCGAGTCGGAGCAGCCGAAGAGCACGGCGAACGGGCGCTGGCCGGGTGCGGTCTCGGCACGGCGCGCGGCGTCCTGGTGCGGGTGCTGCGGCGTGCCCGAGATGAAGCGCTGATTGCCGGCCAGCAGCAGATCGAGAGCTTCGGACGGAGTCAGCGGAGCATCGGTCATAGCCGCAGGCTACGACCAGGCCGCACCTGCCCGCCACCTGCTCGATGGGCCCGCCACATCAGCCGCGAGCGGCGTCCCGCCGAACGGGTGGTTCCAGGAGGCCGCCCGCTCACCGCCGGTGTCGGTGGCCTGGGGTCACGGAACGGCGTGTAGGTCGGGCGCCACCGTCCACCGGTGATCGCGCCCGCGCGGGTGAGGACGGGGACCGCACCGGTGAGATCCACGATGGAGAAGGCGACGGCGGCCGCGGTGGGCCCGCCGTCCAGGTAGACGGCGACCGGGTCACCGAGCATGCCCTGCGCGGCATCGCAGTCCTGTGGGGAGGGCTGTCCGGTCAGGTTGGCGCTGGAGAGGACCATCGGCCCGGTCTCAGCGAGCAGGCCAAGCACCATCGGATGGGACGACATCCGCATCGCGACCGTGCCGTGGGTCTCGCCGAGGTCCCGGGTCATCGACGGCTGGTGGCAGACGATCAGGGGCAACCCACTGGTCAGAACGCCTCCACCAGAGCCCACCCGCGCTCGGGAAGATCAGTGAGCCTTTTCCGTGCGTCCAGTAGAGCGGGGGTTGATCATGTAGGTGGTTGATCGTCGTTCGTAAGCTCGTCGTCGCCTGCCGGTGTGAGTCCGGTCCGGGTAGCTGCCAGGAGGCCCGGTAGCAGACTGGCGGCTTGGTCTGGAAACGGGCCGGGTCGAAGCTAGTGTCGAAGGCCCTATGGGGGAGCGACTGAGCGGTCCGTAGCGTGAAGCGAAGCCTGCGGCGTCGTTACTCAGCTGCCTGTTGTGGGTGGCACTAGGGAGAGCCGAGCCCTTCGAAATCGGGGTGAAGGCCATGGAAGCGGTGTAGCGCCTGGATTGCAGCCGCGAGGAACTCCCGGGCGTATGGGGCTCGGAACGTTCAGATGGTGGCGGCGGGAATTGGAGAGGCCCTCCCCGGTCCGGCGATCTGCGGGTGGTGTTGTCGGAGCGTGGTGTCCTATAACCGATGATCTCGGGAAATGGATCACTGGCCGGGAGGGGGTCGGAGGCGGCCGTAGTGCCGGTTGAGCCGAGCGGACAACACAACCGCCGGTGATGGGAAGGGCCGCTACTTCGTCGACGCGCCTGATGTTGAGGAGGAGCCCGGTGAGTGCCGGTTTGGCTGGTCCCGCCGCTTCGGGATCGATCGTTGATCCGGTTCGCGCCTTGCGCACATGCGCTGTACCGGGCGGCCAAGGCCGATCCCGGACGTCGGTTCCATGCGCTGCGAGACGAGATCTTCCGCAGGGATGTCTTGTGGCGGGCGTGGGTCGCGGCGCGCCGTAACGACGGTGCACCGGGCATCGACAAGACCACCCTGGACCAAGTCGAACAGCACGGGGTTGCTCGTCTGCTGGGCGAGTTGGCCGGCGAACTGGGGGGCGGCAGCCATCGGCCGTTGCCGGCGCGGCGGGTGTTCATCCCCAAGCCGGGCAGCAGCGGGTTGAGGCCGCTGTCGATACCATCGGTGCGTGACCGCATCGTGCAGGCCGCGGTGAAGATCGTGCTCGAGCCGGTCTTCGAAGCGGACATGCTGTCGGGCGGTTTCGGGTTCCGCCCGAAACGCTCGGCGCACGGCGCCCTGCAGGTCCTCATCGAGGAGTCCGCGCGGGGGCAGGCGGTGGGTGATGCTGTGCGCAGGGGTGATAGAGCACGGTCTGGTTCGTCGGGAGATGGCCGGCAGTCCGCAAGGCGGGGTGGTTTCCCCGCTGCTGTGCAACGTCTACCTGCACCGGATGGACCGGCAATGGTCGACACGAGAGCAGGGGGTGCTGGTCCGGTATGCCGACGACGTGCTGGTGATGTGCAAGTCCCGCGAGTAGGCCGAGGCTGCCCTGCAGCGGCTTCGACAACTGCCGGCCGAACTCGGCTTGCAACCGAAGGAGACCAAGACCAGGATTGTGCACCTCCAAGTCGGTGGGGAAGGTGTGGGCTTCCTCGGCTTCCACCACCGGCTGGTGACATCCCGGCCTCGCGACGGACGACGCCCGTTCACCTTCCTCGCCCGCTGGCGCGCGAACAAGGCCAAGCAGCATGCCCGTGACCGGATCCGGGAACTCACCGCCCGGCGCCGGCTGCTGCTGCCCGTTGAAGTGATCGTGCAGGATGTCAACGCGTTCCTGCGCGGCTGGGCCGGGTACTTCCGTTACGGACACTCGGCGGAACGCTTCAGCAAGATCAGACAGTATGTGCGGATGCGGATCGCGTTATGGCTCAGCAAGCGCCACCGCCGCAGCCGCCACTTCGGCCGTTGGGCACTGCTGCACTTCACGCCCGACGAGTTCGGTCTGATCCGGCTCTACGGAATCGTCGTGCAACCCAGGGCTGGCAAACCCTGGCGGGACAAGCCGAATGCCGGCGGTGGACGACGTCGGTAAGCCGTGTGCGGGAGAACCGCATGCACGGTTTGACGGGCGAGAGCTGGAAACGGACCCAAGACCGGCCACGGCCATGGAGAAGAACACCCTGACCGGGAAACCAGTCGGGCACTGCGGCTCCATGCCCTACCGCCGAGCAGCAGGCACCGCGCCAGCTCCCGACCCTCCAACCTCATCCAGCGTTGAGGTGGAGTGTGAGGACGGCTCGGGTCAGGTCGGTGATGCGGGTGGTGGAGCAGCGGAGTCTGCGCAGCAGCCGCCAGGCCTTCAGGACCGAGACGGCTCGTTCGCCGAGGGCGCGGATGCGGCCATGCGAGCGGTTGACCGCCTGCTGACCGGGCGAGAGGTTGTGCCACTTGCCGCGATAGGGCACGCGGACCGGGCCGCCGGCGCCCCGGTAGGCCCTGTCCGCCCAGCATGGGATGTCCGCTGCGGCTAGGGCGTCGACGATGCCGTGGGTGCGGGCCGTGGTCAGGTCGTGGGTCGAGCCGGGCAACGCGGGCGAGGTCCAGAGCAGTCGCCCGGCGGGGTCGGCGGGGACTTGGATGTTCATGCCGTGGCGCTTGTGTTTTCCCGAGTGGTACGGGCGGTCGGCGGCGATGCGGTCGATGGGCGGCAGGGTGCCGTCGAGGATGATGTAGGCCTTGCGCGTGGCGACTTTCAGCGCGTCGGCCAGGTCCGGTGCCAGTGCGGCCAGGAGTTGGACGGCTTCGTGGATGTAGCGGCAGACGGTGGCCGGGCCGACGCCGAACCCCGCGGCCAGGCGGCTGTAGGTGTCGCCGCAGCGCAGATGCGCCAGCACCAGCAGGGCCTGGTGTCCGGGCTCGAGCCTGCGCCACCTACTGCCGATCCGGCGCCGGTGCGTGGTCAGTTCCCGCGCAAGGAGCTGAAGGTGTGAACTGGACAGGTCGATCGCGGATGGGTAGACAAGCACTCGAAGCTCCTGGCGATGGCCTTGCTCTTGGTCGAGAAGTCATCTACCAGGAGTTCGCCATGCTTCCACCACGGTCACCGCCCACACCGCCAGGTTGGAAAGGCCTCAGTGACCAAGTCGTGCAGGGCGTCCGGGGAGGCGCCCAGCACCGGCGAGGGCATGGCACGGCCCCGGCCCTTGGCCTGCAGCGCGACGATCACCATGGCCAACGCGGTGGACAGCTCGATCCGCTCGCGCAGCACGACGCCGACCGCCGCACAGGCGGCCGGCAGCACCAGGGCCAGTGCCCACCCGGCGATCCTATGCGACCGGGTCAAGGCTCCGATGACGGGATTGCGCCCGATCCGCCACCACACACCCCGACGGGCCTCGTGGTGGGTGACCATGTGCATGTCGATCGGACCGGACGCCTGGAGGACCGCCGCGCCGATGCCCTCGTCGAACACCTGGGCCAGCCGCGAGCGCCGGGGCGTGCCGAGCACCAGTTGGGTGGCGTTCACCCCGCGGGCGAACTTTAACAGCGCCGTCGGCACGTCGTCGCCGACTACCGTGTGCAACGTCGCGCCAATGTCATCGGCGAAGCTGCGGCACTTGGCGAACGCCGCGTGAGCGCCGGACCCCGAACGTAATCCGGCGCACTGGAACAAGACCGTGTCGCCTGTGTTCCGGTGCGTTGATCGGTTCACGGTCGGCGGCTCCACGGCGGCAGGACGCAAAGTCCACAGTGAACTCGCCCACAAGCACCCACCGGCTGAGCGGGAACCTGCGGAGCCGCCCTCGATGTCGGTTACAAGACATCCCTTGGTCGGTTTTCGACGGCGGCGTCGAGCCTGCCCCGTTGGTCCTCGGTCGCGAGCGCGATCAGCCTGCTCTCGATGTGCGGTGGCAGGTCTTTGATGTCCACCTCGACGCCGGACTTGTGCGAGTGGTCGATGAAGGTCAGCAACGCCTTCGCCCCGGACATGTCCATGTAGTCCACGTTCCGCAGGTTGAGCGACAGATCCGACCGGCTGTTGCGCAGAGTGGAGAAGACATGGTCGACGGACAGGAACGACAGGGGCCCTTCGATGCGGTAGGTGTCGCCGCCTTCCGGCACGATCAGGGCTTTCCGCCGGCGTGACTGCACGAAGTGGACGATGAGGGCCAGGGTGACGCCGACCGCGACGGCCACGGTCAGGTCGACCAGCACGGTGACGATCATCGTCGCGAACATCACGACGACGTCACCTCTCGGGGAGACCCGTGCTTTGCGCAGGCTCTCCCAGTCGAACATGCCCAGCGCGGTCAGGATCAGGATGCCCGACAGGACCGGGAGGGGGATGTACTGCACGACGGCCCCGAGGCCGGCCACCAGAGCGAGCAGGAGGACGCTGTGCGTCGCGGCTGACAGCCCGGTGCGGCCACCGCTTCTGACGTTGACCACGGACCTGACCGTCGCGCCGGCGCTCGCCAGGCCGCCGAACAACCCGCTGGCCATGTTGCCGAGCCCCTGGCCGACGAGTTCCCTGTTGCTGCGGTGCCGGCCGCCGGTGATGTTGTCCATGACCACCGAGGTCAGCAGCGAGTCGATCGAGCCCAGCAGCGCGATGCTGAGCGCGGGCAGCACGAGGGTGAGGATCAGCGAACCGCTGAAGTCGGGAATGGCGATCGAGGGGATCGACTCCGGGATCCGACCGATGTAGTCGACCGCGGTGTTGAGCGTGACCGGACCGATGCGCACGTCGCGCAGCAGTGGGTCGGCCAGCGGCAGGATCGCGGTGATGGTCACGAGCGCGATCAGGCTCGACGGAATCGACTTGATCACCCGTGCGGACACGAGCATGAGCACGATCGTGGCCGCGACCACCAGGAAGCTTCTCCGCACCTGATCGAGCTCGCCCAGGATGATGATCAGTGCGATCCCGCCCATAAACCCCGACACCACGGGGTGGGGTATGTAGCGGATGAGCGATCCGAGCCTGCACAGCCCGAACAGGATCTGGAACGCGCCCGCCATGACGAACGCGATGAACGCGGACTCCAGTCCGTGCGCGGCGATGACCCCGGTGGCGACCACGGTGATGGGGCCGGTGGGCCCGGTCACCTGACCCGGCGTGCCGCCGAACACCGCGGCGAAGAAGCCGGCGAAGATCGCGCCGTACAGTCCGACGAGCGCCCCCTCGGAGGTGCCGGTCGCGGTGACGCCGAAGGCGATCGCCAGTGGTAGCGCGACGACGGCGACCGTCAGCCCTGAGAGAATCTCTGTGGTGATTCGCCGGCCCATGGGCTCCCCTCGCTCCACGACATGCTCACCTGCGCACCGCGAGCAGAGCTGCCGATCGGACTCCCCGCACTCCTGCTCCTGATTGCAAAGGTGTCGTAAAGATCTTTTCAAGGCAAGATCAAGGCAACCCCATCGAAGCCTGTCCACATGCCCTTGACAGCCGCCGGCGGCGACACGCGGCCGAGCTCCCCCACTTCACGCCAACAGCCCTGGCCTGCGCGGAATCGCCCGGCCGATCGAGCAGACGGGCGATATTCCACATCAAAACGAATGAAAATTCCCATAATGTGGACTGCGTTTTGTGACCAGTGACACACACACCGTGACATCGTCACCCGCTCGGCATGCGCATGGTCACGAACGCCCTCAGGCGCCCCCGGACGAACGCCCACTGCGAACGAGTCATCGGCACCATCCGACGCAAAGCCCTCGACACCCGCAGACTGCTGCACACCTGGATCCCGGCCGGACTCGTCAACGAGTACAGACACGCCGCGCGATCAGCGGCGATGACTTTCGAGCGGAACGGGGGGTTGCGGGTCTCCACGCGCGAGCCGGGTGGTCCGTCGCCGCCGACCGCCACCCAGGCAAGCGCAAGACCACCGGACGACGGCCGCGAACACTCCGCGCCCGTGCTTCACCGTCCGACTTGTTGAATTTACAACGATCAGCAGATGAAGGTTGACAGCGGGGCACACCCCTCGGGTAGGTTCAGCGCGCTGATGCGACCGGATCGACGGTCTGATCACGATGTGCCGGGAAGCCTGGTCGGCGTGTGCTTCGCCGTCGACTGGAGTTGATCTTTATGTTACCCCTGCCACACGAGTCTGCCGTGCCCGAATTCCACATCGGCGCGCGCCCCATCAGGCCCGCCCACCCGGCCGTTGGTGATCGCCGAGACCGGCATCAACCACGAGGGCGACCCCGCCAAGGCCCACCGGGATGATCGACGACGCACTCGACGCCGGCGTCGAGTGCGTCAAGTTCCATCCAGACGCACGTCGTCGAAGACGAGACGATCCCGACGACGTCGTGCCGGGCAATGCCGACGAACCCATCTCCATCTACACGATGACGCAGCGCTGCGCCCTGTCCGCGGAGGTCGAGCGGGACGTCAAGGACCACGCCGAGGAACGCGGCCTGATTCTCCTGTCCACACGGTTCTCCCGGGCCGCGGCGGACCGGCTCGCGGCGCTGGACGTGCCCGCGTACAAGATCGACTCCGGCGAGTGCGACAACTACCCACTGGTCAAGCACATCGCGGGACTCGGCAAGCCGGTGATCCTCCGAGCAGCCCACCATCGACTTCGCCTACGCCTGCGTCGTCACGACCCGCCCGGTGGCGCGGGCGAGGTGTTGACCGAGGGCAACACGTGGGTCAAGCGACCCGGTACCGGGCAGATCAGGGTGCGGACCACTCGTCCGTCCTCGGCAGGCGTGTCCTGCGCGATCTGCCCGCGGACCGGCAGGTCGCCTGGAACGACCTCGCGGATGCCTGACCGTTCCCGCGAGGTGCCGTTCGTCACCGACACCCGTGCGGACTTCAGCAAACTTCGCCAGGTCATGCTCGCCGTCCAGGACAGCGAACGCCTGACCGCCCGCATCGTGTCGGCCCGGGATGCACCTGCTGCGCCGTCACGGCTACACCGTCCGGGAGGTCGAACGCGCCGGGTTGCGCAATCTGCACCTGATCCCCAACCAGGTCGACGGCGAGCCGATGGCGCCGGCGCTGCCACCACCGTCCAGGCGCTCACCCGACTGGTCCACGAGGAGCGGCCCGACGCGATCGTCGTCCACGGCGACCGAGTCGAGGCACTGGCCGGCGCGCTCGTGGACAACCCCGCGCAGACCACGTTCGAGCACGCCTGGGGCGCCCCCGTCCACGTACGCCCGAACACCGCCTGCGCCGGGAAGCGGACCTGCTCAAGCAACGATTTCCAACACCACACGAGGCTGCTCGCCGAGCAGGTGGCCGCGATCGAGGTCAGACTCGGCACCCTGGAAGCCGACCGGAGGCTTCCGGTGGGTGGTGCCGGCGACGGTGACGACTCCGGCGAAGCTGCGGCGCTGCTCGACGCGGTCAGGAGCGAGCACAGCCGTGTCCGTGCCCGAATAGCTGCGGTCGCGAGCTACGAGGAGCGCATCCACCGCCTGGAGAACGCGCTCGCGCACCAGCCGTCGCAGGCGGAGGAACCTGCCTCATCTGCACGACTGCCCGGCCGCACCGCGTGCCCGGCACGGGAATGACTCGATCGTCACCCCGCGCCGGGCACAGCGCCCACAGCCGTCCATGACCGCGCGAAGCCTCTCATGTGCAAGTGGGCGTCGGACGGGTGTGGCACGCGGCGCCGCACCGGACAATATTGTCGCTATTGTCCGGTTCAGGTAGGTTCATCCAGTAACAACGTGCCGCTGTCTCGAGAGTAGGCGATCATGTGACTGTCCGGAGAGGCGTCCGCTGACCGCGAAGCGGAAGTCGTTCCGGCCTGTAGCCATCCATCGGGAGGATGCCGCGTCGATGCTGTTGCCCGACCATTGCCGAATCGGTCCTGGCGACAAGGACGACCACCGACGCCGGAGCGCATTCGTCCCCCGAGACCAGCGCACCCGGCGGCGGGGCCGATCGCGGCGATTCCTCCCATCGCCCAGTCCGCGAGCCCCGATGCCCAAGCGCATCGGGACCCGACCGCGTTATGGCACGCCGGTCGGAGACCTCGATCTGACCGGCAATTTTAGCGCCGTTCGACGATTGGAGTGGTTCGTGCAGTGGGTTCTCCGCATGGCGCCTACCTTCGTCCTGTTCTGGCTGGTTCTGTCCGGGCATCTCGACGCGCTGTTCCTGACGCTCGGGGCGCTTTCGGTCGTCGTGGTGTGCTGGATTTCCGTCCGCGCGGGCATCGCCGACTCCCAGAACATCACCGCACGCCTGTTGCTGCGGCTGCCGATGTACTTCCTCTGGCTCGGCAAGGAAGTCCTCACCTCTTCATGGGTTGTCGCGCAGAAGGTGTGGTCGCCTCGCGTCGTGTTGCGCCCGGCTGTCGATGACACGCCCGCCCGGGACATGTCCACCATCTCGCGGGTGATCTACGCGAACTCGGTCACGCTCACCCCGGGCACGCTCTCCCTGGACGTGGGCGAGGGGCATGTGGAGATCCACAGTCTCGACGCGTCGGACATCGCGAAGCTCCAGGACGAGAAGAACCTGCGCCGGGTGCGACTCTTGGAGGCACGTAAATGATCTACGCGGTGATGGCCGCGCTGCTCGTCACCATGGCCTTGGTCCTGATCCGGGCGTTCGTCGGTCCTGGCCTCTACAACCGCATCCTCGCCGTCAACATGTTCGGCACCAAGGCCGTGCTCTTCGTCGCGGTGGCGGGGTTCCTCTTCGGACGACCGGAGTTCCTGGACATCGGCATCCTGTACGCGCTGGTCAACTTCGTCGCGGTCATCGCCGTGCTCCGGCTGACCCACCACGACGGACCGATCGGCGACGGAGAGGGCGAGCGAGCATGACCGTCATCGAGGTGCTGAGCGGTGTGCTGCTGGCCGCCGGCGCCTTCTTCGTGGTGACCGGCGCGGTGGGATTGGTCCGGTTCCCGGACTTCTACACCCGCATCCACGCCGTCGGCGTGACCGACTCGGCGGGCGCCGGTCTCATCCTGCTCGGCCTGCTCCTGCGGACCACGGAGTGGGAGGTCGGGCTCCGCCTGCTGATCATCTTGCTGTTCATGGTGATCACCAGTCCGACCGCGGCGCACACCCTGGCGCAGGCGGCACGCCGGGACGGTGTGCCGGTCTGGCGTGCGGGGGACACCAGGCGATGACAGCGTTCGTGCTGGTGAACATCTCGCTGTTCGCCATCCTGGGGGCCACGGCGCTCGCGATCACGCGGATGCGGGCCCTCTACGAGGCCACCATGTTGACCGCGCTGTTCAGCCTGGTCACCGGCAGCCTCTTCGTGTTGCTGGACGCGGTCGACGTGGCGTTCACCGAGGCGGCGGTCGGGGTCGGCATCAGCACGGTGCTGCTGCTGGGTGTGCTGTCGCTGACCCGCTCCCGGGAGGCCGTCACACCGCGCCGACGGCGGCTGCCCGCCGCTCTCGTCGTGCTGTTCGCCGGCGGCGCCCTCGGCTACGCGGCCCAGGACCTGCCGCCGTTCGGCTCCGCCACGACCCCCGTGCGCGACCACCCCGTGACCGAGACCTACCTGGTCCAGTCGCAGCAGGACATGGGCATCCCGAACACCGTCACCTCCGTGCTGGCGAGCTACCGCGGGCTGGACACGCTCGGCGAACTGGTGGTGGTGTTCACCGCGGGCGTCACCGTCCTGCTGCTGCTCGGGCCACTCACGCGTCGCAACCACCCGGTGAAGAAGGATCTCGTCCTGGCCGACTACCGCGTCCTGCGCGTCGTCAGCGGGGTGCTGATGCCGTTCATCCTGTTGTTCGCCCTCTACGTGCTCTTCCACGGCGACTACGGCGCCGGCGGCGGCTTCCAGGCAGGGGTGATCTTCGCATCCGGGTTCGTGCTGTACGGCCTGGTGTTCGGCCTGGACAGAGTCCAGCAGGTGCTGCCGCAAGCGGTGCTGTGGGTGCTGATCCCGCTCGGCCTGCTCCTGTTCATGGGGCTCGGCGTGGCGACCGTGCTGCTCGGCGGCTCGTTCCTGGACTACGACACGCTGCGGCCCGACGACACCGCGGCCGGGCAGCGCCTCGGGATCCTCCTGGTCGAAACGGCCATCGGCCTCACCGTCGCCACGGTGATGACGTCGGTGTTCTTCAGCTTCACGGGCCGAGGTGCGTCACGATGATCGGATCCCACTACGTCTACTGGTTGACCTTCGCGCTCATGATGATCGGCCTCTACGTGGTCATCAGCCACGGCAACCTGATCAAGAAGCTGATCGGCCTCTCGCTGTTCCAGGTGGCCGTGTTCCTGTTCTACATCAGCCTCGGCAAGGTCGACGGCGGCACCGCGCCCATCATCACCGAGGGCACCCAGACCTACTCCCACCCGTTGCCGCACGTCCTCATCCTGACCGCGATCGTGGTCGGTGTGGCCACCCTCGCGGTCGGCCTGGCGCTCGTCGTCCGCCTCTTCGAGTCCTACGGCAGCCTGGAAGAGGACGAGATACTCCGGCGCGACACCACCGACCGCGACGGCGTCGCCTCATGACGGGGCAGCTCCCGGTCCTCCAGGTCCTCCTCCCCCTGCTCGGCGCACCGCTCTGCGCGCTGCTGCGTTCCCGCGTCGCGGCGTGGCTGCTGTTCCTGCTGGCGGCGCTCGGCTCGTTCGGCTGCGCCGTCCTGCTGGCGCAGCGCGTGGCCACGGCCGGAACGCAGCGGTACTCGGTGGGCGGCTGGACCGCCCCGGTCGGCATCGAGTTCGTGATCGACGACTTCAACACGCCGGTGTTGCTGCTGGTGTCGCTCATCGCCACGGTCGTCGCCGTCTTCAGCCGTCGCAGCCTCGCCGCCGAAGTCGCCGCGAAACGCGTCCCGCTGGTGTACGCCTGCCTGTGCCTGGTCTTGGCGGGGATGCTGGGCATCGCCGTCACCGGCGACGCCTTCAACGCGTTCGTCTTCCTGGAGATCATGTCGCTGGCCTCGTACGCGCTGATCGCGATGGGACGACGCAGGCGCGCACTGCTCGCGGCCTTCCGCTACCTCGTTGTCGGCAGCGTCGGCGCCGTGTTCGTCCTCATCGGCATCGGCCTGGCCTACGCCGTCACGGGCACCCTCAACATGGCAGACCTGGCGCAGCGGCTGGGCGGGCTCCACGGCAACCGGGCGCTGTACGCCGCGGTCGTGTTCGTGTTCATCGGGTTGGCGGTCAAGATGGCCGTGTTCCCGTTGCACGCCTGGCTGCCGGATGCGTACGCCCAAGCCCCGTCCGCGGTCAGCGTGCTCCTCTCCGCCACGGCCACCAAGGTCGCGATCTACGCGCTGCTCCGGTTCGCGTTCACCGTGTTCAGCGCGACCCTGGTGTTCGGCGTGATGCCGATCGGCCGGATCGGGGCGCTGCTCGCGGTGCTCGCGATGCTGATCGGGTCCGCCGTCGCCTGTTTCCAGACCGACCTCAAGTACCTGCTGGCCTGGTCGAGCATCGCGCAGATCGGCTACATCGTGGCCGGCATCAGCCTCGCCACCACGGCGGGCGTGTCGGCCGCCTACCTGCACGTGATCAACCACGCCGTGACCAAGGCGGCGTTGTTCGCCGCGGCCGGGCTGCTGGTCCTGCGGCTGGGCTCGACGCGGCTCGACGACCTGGCCGGTTTCGGCCGCCGCATGCCCTGGACGTTCGCCGCCGTCGTCGTGGCCGGTCTCGGCCTGGTCGGCGTACCGCCGACCGCCGGGTTCGTCAGCAAGTGGGCGTTGGCGACAGCGCTGCTGGAACGGGGCCAGTGGCCGGTGCTCGCCGCGATGCTGGTCGGCTCCCTGCTCGCGCTGGTCTACGTCGGGCGCATCGTCGAGGTCGGCTGGTTCCGCGAGCCGTCGCTGGTCACGGTGATGAACCGACCGCCGGTCTCGATGGTCGCCGCGATCTGGTTCCTCGTCCTCCTGTCGGTCTACTTCGGCCTCGACCCCACGTTGCCGTCGAGTCTGGCCGACGCCGCGGCGGCGGCGCTGCTGAGCGACGGGGGTGAGTGACCTGCTCGCGACCTGGACCTCGCCCGACCAGGCCACGGCGTTGCCCGTCATCGCGGCGTTGCCCTTGCTCGCAGGTGGCGCCGTGCTGCTCCTGCGACGCCACCCGAACCTGCGGGAGGCGGCGTCACTGGTCGGCGGGATCGCGCTGGCGGTTGCGGTGCTCGGGCTGTGGCCCGCGGCCGGCCGGGACCTGCGCTTCGAACTGTGGTCCTGGCTGCCCGGCCTGTCGTTCGAGTTCGCGCTGGAGCCGCTGGGCCTGCTGTTCGCTACTCTCGCCGCCGTGCTCTGGCCGGTGACGACCGTCTTCTCGATCGGCTACCTGCGGGGCAATCGCGAGACCGACCAGACCCGCTTCTACTTCTTCGTCGCGCTGACCATCGCCGCCGCGATGTGGATCGCGCTGTCGGCGAACCTGATCACCCTGTTCGTCGGCTACGAGATCATGACGCTGGCGACGTGGCCGCTGGTCGTCCACAAAGGCGACCCGGACGCCGAACGCGGGGGCCGCACCTACCTCGTGCTGCTGCTGGCGACCTCCGTCGGGTTGCTGCTCCCGGCGATCGCCTGGACCTGGCTGTTGGCCGGCAGCACGGATTTCCGACCCGGTGGGCTGCTCACCGGCCACGCCGGGACGACCGTCCTCGTCGTGCTGTTCACCCTCTACCTGTTCGGCATCGGCAAGGCCGCGTTGATGCCGGTCCACCGCTGGCTGCCGGCGGCGATGGTGGCACCGACCCCGGTGTCGGCGCTGCTGCACGCGGTGGCCGTGGTCAAAGCCGGCGTGTTCACCGTCCTCAAGGTCGCGGTCTACGTTTTCGGGATCGACACGCTGGACGTGAGCGGCGCGGCGCGGCCGATGATGTGGGTCGCGGCGGTCACGCTGCTCACCGCCGGCGTGATCGCGGTGCGCAGCGACAACCTCAAACGCCGCCTCGCGTACTCGACGGTGAGCCAACTCGCCTACGTAGTGCTGGCCGCGACGCTCGCTCGTGACGTCGCGATCGCGGGCGGCGCACTGCACATGGTGGCCCACGCCATCGCCAAGATCACGCTGTTCATGTGCGCCGGCGCCGTCTACGTCACGGCCCGCAAGACCCGGGTGAGCGAGCTGGACGGGCTCGGGCGCACGATGCCGTGGACGTTCGGCGCGTTCCTGCTGGCCTCGGTCTCGGTCATCGGCCTGCCTCCGCTGGGCGGCATGTGGAGCAAGTGGCTGCTGCTGATGGGCGCCGCCGAGGCCGACCAACTGGTGATGATGCTGGTCCTGCTGGTCGGCTCGATGCTGGCGCTGGCCTATCTGATGCCGATACCGGTGCGCGCGTTCTTCCGGCCGCCACCCGTGGCGCCACTGCACGGTGAGGCGTCGCCGGCCCTGGTCGGACCGCCGGTCCTGACCGCGATCGGGTGTGTCGCGCTGTTCCTCGTCGCGGAGGCAGTGATCGCACCCCTGTCCGGAATCCCGGAGCTGTCCGGAATCGTGGAGCTGCCGTGAACGACGACCGCCGATGCCTGGACGAACCCCGCAACGTGACCCGCATCGTGTACGGCCTCGCGGCGCTGTGCGTGCTGGCGATCGTCGCCGACGTCTTCTACCGCAAGAAGCCGCACTTCGGGGTAGACGGGTGGTTCGCCTTCTACCCCCTGTACGGCTTTGTCGGGAGCGTGGGCCTGGTGCTCACGGCGAAGTGGCTGCGGCGGTTCCTCAAGCGCGACGAGGACTACTACGACCGGCCGGAACGGGATGAGGATGACGATTAGCCCCGCCCTGGTGGTGATGCTCGGCGCGCTCGGCACTCCGCTGCTGCGCGGTCGGGCGCGCGGCGCGCTGCTGGTGTCGCTGCCGATCGCGGGCCTGGCCGTGCTGTGGGTGCTGCCCGAGGGCGTCGGCTCGTCCTTCGAGGTGTTCGGCCTGGTCCTCACCCCCGTGCGGGTGGACGCCCTGTCCCGCGTGTTCGCGACCGGCTTCCTCGTCGCCGCGCTGCTGACCGCCGTCTACGCGCTGCACCTGCAGGATTCGTTGCAGCAGGCGATGGTCCTCGTCTACGCCGCAACCGCCGTCGGCGGCGCACTCGCCGGAGACCTGCTGACGCTGTTCGTGTTCTGGGAGTTGGCCGGCCTGTCGTCGGTCTTCCTGATCTGGGCGGGCGGGACCGAACGCAGCTACCGCGCCGGCATGCGCTACCTCGCCGTCCAAGTGCTCTCCGGACTGCTGATGCTGGCCGGAATCGTGCTGCGGGTCACGGCGGGCGAAGGACTGGAGTTCGGCTACCTCGGCCTGGACGGACCGGGCGGCACACTGATCCTCTGCGCGATCGGCCTCAAGTGCGCGTTCCCCGTACTGCACGCGTGGCTGCCCGACACCTACCCGGAATCGACCGTGGTCGGAGCGGTGGCGCTGTCCGCGTTCACCACGAAGCTCGCCGTCTACGCGCTGGCGCGCGGCTACCCCGGCACCGAGATGCTGGTGTGGATCGGCGCGATCATGACCTGCTTCCCGATCTTCTACGCGGTCATCGAGAACGACCTGCGCCGGGTGCTGGCCTACAGCATGATCAACCAGCTCGGGTTCATGATCGTCGGTGTCGGCATCGGCGGCGCCTTCGGGATCAACGGCGCGGCCGCGCACGCCTTCGCAGACATGGTGTTCAAAGGCCTGCTGTTCATGAGCATGGGCGCTGTGCTGATGCGCACCGGCACCGTCAAGGGGTCCGAGCTCGGCGGCCTCTACAAGTCCATGCCGCAGACCGCGGTGCTGTGCATGATCGGCGCCGCGTCGATCTCCGCCTTCCCCCTGTTCTCCGGTTTCGCCTCGAAGTCGCTGATCATGGAGGGAGTGGCGCAGGACCACCGCATGGTGATCTGGCTGATGCTGCTGTTCGCGTCGGCCGGCGTGTTCCACCACGCCGGCATCAAGATCCCGTACTTCGCCTTCTTCGCCCACGACCGCGGCCACCGGGTGGCCGAGCCCCCGGTGAGCATGCGGGTCGCGATGGCCCTGGCCGCCCTGCTGTGCGTCACGATCGGCGCGGTGCCCTCGCTGCTGTACGGCCTGCTCCCGTACCCGGTGGAGTACGAGCTGTTCACCACGCCGCACGTCATCAACCAACTCCAACTGCTGCTGCTCGCGTCGATGGCCTTCACCCTGCTCGTCCGCACCGGCCTCTACCCGCCGGAGCTCCGCTCGGTGAACGTGGACTTCGAAGTGGTCTACCGGCGGTTCCTGCCCTCAGCTTGGCACGCCGCGGCACGAGGCCTCACACGGCTGCGCGCGTGTGTGAGGACACCGGTGCGGCGTGACGCGGAGAAGCTCTGGATGGCCGCCACCCGCTCTCTGCGGCCCGACGGCCGTGTCGCGGTGACCTGGTCGACCCACCTGATGATCTGGTGGCTCGTGCTCGTGCTCGGCGGTGTTCTCCTGCTGGCGTTGCTGTGACCGGGGACCGCTACCAGAGGTTGAATCGTCAGGGTGAGGTCGGCCTCGACACCGCCGTCGATCAGATGGTGGGTGGCCATGTTGAGCTGACAACATGGTTCCATGGGTGCAGTGGATCTTGGTGAGTTCGCCGTGCGCCGCGCGGGTGAGTCGGATGCAGAGGCGCTGGTTGGGATCGATTCGGTCGCGGCTGAGGGTGACGGCCCGCGGCGGGCGAGCATCCGGAAGTGGTGCCGGGAAGGCCTGGTGGCCGTGGCCGAGGGTGCGTCCGGACCGGTGGGTTACTGCGTGGTGGAGTACACCTTCTTCGAACAGGGCTTCGTCACGATGCTGATGGTGACGCCCGGCGCCCGTGGCCGAGGTGTCGGTGCGCGTCTGCTTGAGTCCGCCGAGAATTCCTGCACAGCTCCGAAGCTGTTCACCTCGACCAATGTGTCCAACCAGCCGATGCAGCGGCTGCTCCAGCGCGCGGGGTGGAACCCGGTCGGCCTGCTCCATGGCTTGGACGAGGGCGACCCCGAGTTGTTCTACCTGTGTCCGAGGTAAGGAAGACCGGTGGCACCCGGTCTTCGGTGTCGGTGACGACGAGGTCGCAAATTCGCCGATACAAGAGGTTGAATGGTCGGGATCAGGGTGGCTCTGGGTCGAGGGTGAGGCCGGTCTGGGCGAGGAAGCCTGCCAGGAGTCCGGGTCGGTACTGGATGCGTTTGAGCCGGTTGCGCACGATGGCGGCGAGGTGGTCCACGCCGGTGACGGCGAGATTGCCCAGGCTGCGTTTGACGTGGGACCAGACGTCCTCGGTGGGGTTGAGGTCGGGCGCGTAGGCCGGTAGTCGGATGACGTGCAGCCAGTCCCGGCCGGTGACCAGTCGCCGCATCGCGGTGCTGATGTGGGTGTTGAGATTGTCCCGGATCACCACGATCTCGGCTTTGAGGTACTGGTGCGCGGCATCCAGCAGAGCGGCGTAGTCGGTCTCGGCGAAGCTGCGGCGTCCGCCCTTGCGGGCGCGGTGGACCTTGACCCGGTACAACAGGTGCGGGCGTCGCCCGGGCCGGACGCAGAACAGTCCGGCGACCGAGATACGGCCCGATCCCCTGCCCGACACCGGAATCACCGGGGTCCGGCCGCGCGGCGCCCAGGTCCGTGCCTTCGGCGGCCGTAGCGTGTGACCCGCCTCGTCCTCGAAGCAGATCCAACGCCCCACGCTCGGCCGCTGACTTTTTGCCCGCCGCCACGCCTCCCGCCGCCACGTCACGACGGCCTCGTCGTCGCGTTCGATCGGCCGATGCGCGGGCATCTGCGGGCTGAACCCCATGTGGTGCAACAACAACGACACTCCGCGCAGGGTGTACCGGAGATCCGGAAGAGTCGCCCGATCAGATCGGCGACCCGCGCCAGGGTCCACCGCTGGTCCTCGGTGTAGCCGTGTGCGGCTGGCCCCTCGTCCAGCGCGGCGGCCAGCCGGTCCAACTGCTCCGGGCAGAGCCGACACCCGGTGCCCGACGGCCCCTTGGACGCCAACCCGACCTCACCGTCCGCCGGCCATCGCCGCCGCCACACGTACACCGCGTTGTGCGACACCCGAAGCCGTCTGGCGATCTCCGGCACCGACACGTCCTGGGCGAACAACTCCGCCGCCTGCAACCGAACCGCCTCACGCCGGGCCCGCCCCTCGGCCGTCAGCCCGCCACCATCGGGATAGCGCACCCGAGCCACATATCGCACCCATCGGCCGCAGCCAGCCCGACACGCCGTGACCTAACCCTGACGATTCAACCCCTGGAGTCGGACAGCTCGCGCAGCGTTGCGTCGAGCAGCTCGAACAACGTGATCGCGCCCAGCAACGTGCCGTCCTCGCCCACTACCGCGACCAGCGGGCTGTGGGCCCGTTCCATGAGCTCGGCGACCTGCATCACCGTCTCGCCGGCCCGCACGACCAGCGGTTCCCACCTGCCCTCGGGCAACAGGTCACGCACTTGCTTGCCGACCAGGCGGGCACACAGCTGGTCCGCGTGCCGCTCGGCCACCACGCGCGCGAGTGCCGGGTCGACCCTCATGTACAGGGGGACCAGGAATCGAGCCACCTGGTACGCCGGCAGCGCGGTGACCGGCTTGCCGTCCTCGACCACGATCAAGCCGGGCAGTCGTTCGGAGACGAGTTTGCGTACCGCCGCGACCGCGCTGGAATCGGCGGTGATCGCAGGGAAGTCGACAGCGAGCTCTCCAGCCTGCACGACACCGACACTACCCGAATTGCCCGACTTCCGCCTATCATCCAATTGGTCCGTTTTCCCGCGCACTGGGTCCGCCGGCGCGGACAGCGGCGTTGACCAGCCGAGGGAAGTCCGCCGTCACCCGGTAGTCAGACGAGTCGCAGGCTCATCGAAGGCAGGACGCAGCGGTCCGCCACATGGCCTGTCAGGTCGAGCACGTGTTCGGTTGATCCTCGACGCGGCGGCCCGATCGGCCGCTACCCGCCCTGGCTCGACTCCGCTTGCTCACTTCGATGGGCGGATCCGGCGCTCGTCCGTTGCGGACGGTCATACGGCCGCACCTCGATCCGAGTCGGGTGGTGGCCCGCCGTCGTCGTCCGGTCCGCATGCCCGGGAGGACGGCGGCGGTGAGGACATGAGGAGGCGGACCCAGATGGCGGCGGCGATCAGCACGCCGACGACGGCCAACGTGAGGTCGGCCGGCAGGCCGACCAACACCACTACCGGACCGACCACCACCACAGCGGTGGTCCAGCCGGTCATCTCTCGGCGGCTTGCGGCCTCCATGGAGCGAAGGCGTCGGGTGAACTCGGGATCTTCGCTCTCCAGGAGCTGTTCAATCGTTCGGAGTTGGCGTTGCTCGTGGTGGTTCAACATGGCGGACTCCATGCGAAACGCGGCTCGAGACGGTCTGCTGTATCGCTCTCCCCGCTCGCGGACAGAGGAGTTGGGCCCGGTACTGGCGCGTGCGCGGTACCGACGCGAGCAAGCCGATCGAGATCAGGCCGCCAATGCCGGATACTACCGCGTCATGGTCATCGTGACTCGGACTCGGCGTTCCCATCAGCACGGCCCGGCATGAGCCACAGCGCCCAGCGCAGATCACCTCCTCCCCGTCGGTTTGCGGCTCGGTGCCACTCGCTCGTCGGCGTTCTTCTCATGTTGACCCCAACCAGCGGTCGACAAAGGAGCAGAGAAGGCCGACGAACGACTACCCAGCTCGCCGATGACCGGCAAGTACGGCGTGTTGTCCTGCGCCGACGTCGTCCGCCGCCTCATGCCTGCTTTCGCCACGCCCCTGACGCGAGTCCGGATGCGGAGGTTCAGACCGAAGCATCGAGCGCGGTGCCCTGCACCGATCACGAATGAGCAGGACGGCGAGAGCGGGGCCTCACGAAGAGTCGGGCCACCGCACCGGCCTGACCGAACTACTCGCCGAACAGGGCGAGCAGTTCGGCTTCCACGATCGGCGCCATCGTGGCCATGAAGGTGGCGCTGACGTGGTTGTCGTCGAGGTAGACGTGCACGTTGCCGATGACCGGCGGGCACAGCTCGGGTTCGCAGAAGTAGTCGCTGAAGTCCGCGAACGCCACGTTCGACGGCAGGTCCGGGATCCGCTGGTACGGCGGCTCCTCCGGCAGCACCTCGGCGCGGGGCGTGCTGCACGACGCGGGGTCCATGCCGTGGGAGACCAGGCAGGCCGAGGGCCCGAAGCCGAAGCGCGGGTTGTCGCGCACGGCCACGACCCGGATGCCTGCGGATTCGAGCTTGCGCCACTGGGCGACGAAGCCGGCGGGGGTGTCCTCGGTCAGGCCGGCCCGGACGTCGCGGGTTCCGTTGGCCAGCACGAGATCGGGATTGAGCGAGATGATCTCTGCCGCCGCGTCGGCGTTCCACTTGATACATGCCGCGTCGCCGGGCATCGCGTCGGCGTCCACGGAGAACGGGCAGGCTCCCTTGAGCATCGAGACGATCTGCCAGTCGTGGTGCTCGGCGAGCTGCGTGAGGGGTGCCAAGTACTGCTGCATGTGGGAATCGCCGACCACGACGATCCGCTTGGTCGGGGTGTCCGAACTCGGTCCCGTGCACGCCTCCAGCTCCCGGTTGCGCGTCGAGGCACGGCACACGCTGTCCGGGTGCGGGGCGAAGTCGTCCGGCAGCGACACCATCGGCGGGACGATCGTCGCGTCCTCCGAGCCCCAGTACTCGAAGTCCGGCGTGCGGGCGAGCGCTCCCGGGTGGTCCGGGTCGTCGACCAGCAGTTCGTAGGAGGCCGCCTTGCGGTCGCTGACGACCTGCCAGCCCCCGGCCGCGACCAGCACCGGCACCAGCAGGGCGACACCGAACCGGTAGGCGCCCCACGGCCTGGCCACCCCGATGCCGGAGCGGCGGACGGGCGCCTCCACCCCGTGGTAGGTCGCCACCGACAGCAGCACGGATAGCGCGATGACGAACAGGCCACCGGCGATACCGACCTCTTCCCTGCCGCGCACGACCAGGTAGAGCACGAGCACCGGCCAGTGCCACAGGTACAACGAGTAGCTCAGGTCCCCCAGGTAGCGCAGGGGGCGTGCGGCCAGCAGCCGGTCGGCCCCGACACGGCTGCCGGTGGTGCCCGCCGCGATGATGGCGGCGGCGCACAGCGTCGGCCATAGCGCCAGGTATCCCGGGAACACCGTGCCCACCTGGAGAACCAGCCCGCACGCCACCAGGCCCACGAGCCCGAGCCAGCCCAGCACGACCCGCAGTCGCCGGGGCAGCACCACGGCGTCGACCGCCAGGGCGAGCAGGCCACCCAGCGCGAACTCCCACGCCCTGGTCAACGAGTGGAAGTACGCCAACGGCTGGTTCGCCGCGGTGAGCACCACGGAGAACGCCAACGACCCCACGAACACAGCCGCCGACAGACCCGCCACCGATCGCCTGACGCCCCACCCGATCCGGCGGCCGATCCACACCACGACCACGGCCAGGATCGGCCACACGAGGTAGAACTGCCCCTGGATGGACAGCGACCAGAAGTGCTGGACGACACTCGCCTCGTTGGGCTGGTTGAAGTAGTCCGCCGCGTCGGACACCAGCTGCCAGTTCTCCAGGTAGAGCGCGGCGGCGACGACTTCCCGAACGGTCTGGAACCAGCGGTTCTCCGGCAGCACCAGCATGCACACCGCGATGAGCACGACCAGCACGGTCAACGCGGCGGGGAACAACCGCCTGATCATCCGTCCCCACAGCGGGACGAACTCGACCCGGCCGCGAACCGCGGCACGCACTAGCTGTCCGGTGACCAGGAAACCCGAGAGCAGGAAGAACACGTCCACTCCGCCGGAGACCCTGCCGAGCCACACGTGGTACACGACCACGAGCGCGACCGCGACCGCACGCAGCCCCTGCAACTCCGGACGGTATCGGCGGTCTTGGCCTTCTGCCGAAGACGAAACCTGGACGGCGGAAGAGCCCGCACGAACGAGCGACGAGGACAACAAGATCAACTCCGGGACAGGATCGGGCCACGACGCCGACCAGACTTCCCGGCACACCTTGCACTGCCACTACCCGGAGTGACATTGCGTGACGAACCGTACCCGAGGTCACCCGCCCCGTGTCAACGTGACGCCGGTCCCGTCCTAACGATCGGAACACTGTGACGCCCGCCGCGCTCAGCGGCAAGGTTACCTTACGAGCCCGTCCCATCCGACACGGCGTCCTCGCTCCCGCCCTCACGAAGGTGCGCAAACACCGCGAGTGCGATGAACAAGGAGCCCATCGCCGCGAATGCGAGCACTCGACTCGACCACACGGCCGCCAAGATGACGTTCACCAGCGCGCAGACAATATGGACAGCGACGACGACCCACGCCAGGACACGAACCGCACCGGTGATCACGCCCTCAGTTGCCGACCGAGGAACACGGTCGTCAGACGAGCCGGAGCCTGACCTTCGCCCGTGAGACGCGGCAACGGTGTGTCCCATGTGATGCTCCAGCTTCTGGACGGCTTGGACCGACATGGCCGACCAGACTTCCCGGCACACCTACCGGACAGCGTAGGGCATGTACTTCAGGGTCGTTGCAGGACGCACGCGCCTTCTGCGAAGGCTTCTGCCTTGCCTACAACCATGGGCACCGTAATTCCGGCATCGGGATGCACACCCTCGCGTCCGTCCACTTCGGAACCGCCGAACAGATCCGCGACCAACGCCAGGCCACTCTCAACCGAGCCTACGCCCGGCATCCGGAGCGTTTTGCACGCCGTCCCGTCCACCCGCACTGCCCGACGTGGCCTGGATCAACCAGCCTGCCGAGCAACGTCAACCGGCCCCGTAGACACAACCTGTCTCAGTTGACTTGACAACTACCGATCTTCAGCAGAAACTTGCCGATACGGCATTTTTGAAACTGGGCACCGCCAAACTCAAGGGCGATGACGTGAATGCCAACAAGGAGGTCGTGCCACCACCTGGGGCATGACTGTGAAACGGGCTGACGGCGTACGTTCCGCACACTGCCCTTCGTGCCCAGTTGGCATACTCGGCGTCCATACGGCGCAACGGTGAAGATTCGTAGGTCGAAGGTCAGAAGACGTCCGACTTCTGCCAGTCCACACACGTCGGGCGCAGGCCCGTTTCTGTCAACTCCTCCAGCGCCTCGCGTAGCTTCTCCCACGAGATGGCAGCATCAGCCGGGAACCGCGTACGGGTGTCAAAGTCCACGAATAGATCGACCTCGTGATCGTCTGCCGGGTGAACCGGGCAGGTTCAGACGGTCGTAGCATCTGATCGTGGGGTTCGGTGGGGAAGGATTGCCCACCGTGCGTCGGATGTTGACCTTGGCCGATCGGGAGGAGATCTCCCGTGGGGTGGCCGAGTCGTTGCGGTACAAGGAGATCGCTGCCCGGATCGGGCGTGATGCCTCGATCGTGTCCCGCGAGGTGAACCGTCACGGCGGCAGGGACGGCTATCGGGCGGTCACCGCCGACGGGGCCGCGGGGAGGGCCCGGTCGAGGCCGAAGCCACTCGCGGTGGACCGGAACCCGGTTCTGAGATCGCGGGTGGTCGGACTGCTACGGGCGGGCCGGTCACCGGCGTCGATCGCGGGCCGGTTGGCACGCGACCACGACGGCGGGGACGCTGTGCGGGTGAGCCACGAGGCCGTCTACCAGTGGGTCTACGCCCAACCTGTCGCCACGCTGAACCGGGAGCTGATCGCGCTGCGGACCGGCCGCACCGGTCGTCGGGGACCGCGCCCGGCACCCGCGCCACGCATCCGTGAACCCCGCTACCTCGACGAACGCCCCGCCGAAGCCGAAGGCCGGGCGGTCGCGGGACACTGGGAGGGGGACCTGGTCATCGGCAGGGGCGGCCGCAGCGCGGTGGCCACGCTGGTCGAGCGCACCAGCCGCTTCCTGCTCCTGGTCCCGCTGCGCGGACGCGACTCGCTCACCGTCACCGACGCGATCATCGCCGCTGTCGGCGACCTCCCGGCATCGGTCAAACGCTCCCTGACCTGGGACTGCGGCTCCGAGATGGCCCTGCACAAGCAGGTGACCGCCACCGGGCTGCCAGTGTTCTTCGCACACCCGCACTCACCGTGGGAACGCGGCAGCAACGAGAACCTCAACCGCATCGTCCGGGAGTTTCTGCCCAAGGGCGTCGACATCCCGTCCGACCCGCGTTACCTCGCCGCCATCGCCGCCGAGATCAACGACCGACCCCGTAAGATCCACGACTGGAGAAAACCCAGCGAGGTATTCACCGAACTCCTCGAAGCGGATGCTTCCACCGCCTGAACTCGCCCCGTCGTGGCCCGTGCGTACGAGCTTTTCGTTACCCAGGCTCGCATCATGCTTTCGGGCGTTCCTTCAGCGGCGCCGTGCCCTTCGGAGTGCACATGGACCCGATGGTCAGCTGGCAGGAAGCTGGGCGGTCCCATCGTGTGGATCGCCGCGATGCGTCGGGGCACGTCGATGTCGAACTTGAGCTGATGGTCCGGCAGATTCAAGGGACCACCGAGAGTGGGACGGTCCTTCACGCAGACCACCGTCGGGTGGAACTGCTTGTGTTCGAGCACCTCGCCGAGGACACGTTCAAGATCAGAGTCTGACTCCACGGTGACGGGGTCGTCCGCGTCATTCGTGTCGGCGAGGTACCAGAAGTCGAGTGCGTGCTTCACCTTGTGCTCCTCCCGTGGAACGTGCGGGTCTTCCGTGGATCGTGCACCGTCATGGACTGTCCCGGTTCCAGGATGAAGGGTACGAGGTTCTTGCAGGAGTAGGGACCAGCGCACATCGGGAAGTTGATGACCAGGTCAACGTGAGTGTCGACGCTGTTGCGGAGCCGCCATGCCACTTTGCCCTCCACGTGCTCGCCGGTTGTGACCCTGCGCGGCCCGGTCGGTGGGAACCCTCGGCCCGTAGGTGTTCAGCGATCGCCTGATGCTCGCCCTGCGCATCCTGACCGCTTTGGACCACGTCGGAGTTGCCGTCCTGATCGCGGTAGAACCCGCTGGTGACGTAGGTCGGGAGCTGTTCCTCTGTCGGTCGGCCCACGTTGACTCCGGATGTGCAGGTGCCGATGCGGTCGATACCGCGGCAGTTGGTCGAGGGGTTGAGGGGCCGGGAAGTGCCGGCGGTAGCGCGAGGGCATCACTCTGAAGAGTCCTGCGGTACATCTCGACCCCTTGGTGCCCAGCAGTGACGATTTCAGACAGTTCCGCGACCCTCTTGGTGGCCTCCGACCACGCCTGAACCGCCTGGTTGAACTCCTCCTCAAGGTAGCCCGAGCCCTGCATGACCTCGGTCAGCAGCTCCGCTGCCTCGTCAGCGAGCTGCCCTGCCTGGGACAGGGCGACAGCGGCCCGGAACTGGTCGGCTGGGGACAGGTCGGGTAGCCGCGAAGTCCCCTAGGGCGTGTCTGGAGTTGTGATCATGATGTGGGTTGGAGGCTGCGCATCCAGATCACGGCACCACGCAGATGCAGGCCGGCGAGGTAGCTTTCCGGTTTCTTGTCGTAGCGGGTGGCGAGCCCTCGCCATGCCTTGATCTTGTTGATGCAGCGTTCGACCGTGTTGCGTCCTTTGTAGAGCTCGGCGTCGTGGGAGTGGGGCCGTCCGCCGTGGCGGCCCTTGTTCTTCCGGTTGGCGGCCTGGTCGGCCTTCACCGGGATGACCGCCTTGATGCCGCGTCGACGCAGATGGGCGCGGTTGGCGCGACTGGAGTAGGCCTTGTCGGCGGCGACCGCGTCGGGCCGGGTGCGCGGACGGCCGACCGGTCCGCGGACCTTGATCGCGTCCAGGACCGGGACGAACCGGGGACTGTCCGCGGCCTGTCCCTCGGTCAGGACGAAGGTCAGCGGTCGGCAGCGCGGGTCGGAGGCGAGGTGGACCTTGCTGGTCAGACCGCCGCGTGAGCGGCCGAGCAGCGCCGCGGTCAACCGTGCCCGGCGTCGTCGCCGACGTTCCCGGTCCGGGTCCGGCGCCCCGTGCTCCTCGACGACGGGCGGCTCCCGCCCCGTCGTGCTGCCCCTTTTGACTCCTCGGCCGCCTTCTCCAGGCAGGTCAGGACCTGCTCGCCCAGGCGCATGCCCGCCGCGTCCTGGTGCGCGCGGGCGACCGTGGAGTCCACGCCGACCAGCGACAGGTCGACCTGTCCACGCCCGGCGGCCTCGGAGATCATCCCTTCCATCAGCGCCTGGAAGACACCCGCGTCACGCCACAGGCGGAAACGGTCGTAGACCGTCTGCCATGACCCGAATTCCGAGGGCATCTCCCGCCACCGACCACCCGAACGGAACCTCCACAGCACACCCTCGAACTGCTGCCGCAGCCGCTGCGGGTACGGGCCGAACCTGCCGATCGGCAGGAACGGCTCGATCAACTCCCACTCTCCGTCGGTGAGTTCCGTGCGCGTCACGCCAACCTTCTATCAGCCAACGACCAGCGCCGAGAACACCCCCATACCTCGATCACAACTCCAGACACGCCCTAGACGGCCGATCGGAGTGGTGCCCGGTCGGCGCAGCAGGGCCGCGTCGGGTGTACGGGGTGGTCCTCTTGGTCGGTGCGGGTGGTGACCCATTGCACGGCCGGGGCGAGGGTGGTGAGCAGTGCTGTGGCCAAGGGGGTCAGTTCGTAGACGGTCGACTTGGGGAACCGTGCCGGTTGCTCGTGTCGGGTGACCAGGTTCTTGTCCTCCATGCGGCGCAGGGTTCGGCCGAGGATGCTGTCGTGCAGCCACCGGTCGGGGTCGGGCTGTCCGATGGTGGTGCTGTGGATGGTGGACAGGATCTCGGTGAAGTGCCGAGGTCCGTCGGCCAGTGTGGCGAGGATGGCGGGCACCCATTCGCCTTTGAGTAGTTGGACCACCTCGTAAAGGCCGTGCCAGTAGGCCGGTTCCCCGATGTGGATGGCGGTGTCGGTCGTCGGTCGCGGCGAGGAGGGCCGCTGGGCGGGTACGTCACGCCGAAACGATGGGGGCATCTCGCCGAGGTCGTCGGATCGGTCGAGGTCGATGTCTACTGCCTGCGGGCCGATGCGGATGGTGTTGCGCCCCGCTCTCTTGGCGTGACGCAGGGCGGTGTCGGCGTCCAGCAGCAGCGTCTCGATACCGAAGCTGTCGGCTGTAGCCGTGTGTACGGCGGCGCCGATCGAGGCGGTGAGCCCGCGGACGGTGACGGTGGAGTCGGCGGTGACGGTGGCGTCGAGGGCGATCGCAGCAATGCGGGCGCTGATGCGTCGCGCCACCGTGAACACTTGTTCGGTGTCGGCACCGGGCAACAGGACGACGAACTCGTCGCCGCCGAGGCGGGCCACCAGATCGGAGTCCCGCACGGCCGTCCTGAGCACCTGGGCGGTCGCGGACAGCACGGCGTCGCCGGCCGCGTGGCCGTACTCGTCGTTGACGGACTTGAAGCGGTCGAGGTCCAGAGCGAGTACGCCGACTGGCCGGTGACGACGCCGGGCTTCGTCGAGGGCGTGCGGAGTGTGGGCATCCCAGCCCCACCGGTCGAGCAGGCCGGTCAACCGGTCCCTGCCCCAGCTCCCCTGGGGCTGGCCGCACAAGCGACACTGCGGGCTGCTGGTGCTCGGCTCACCCGGCGCGGGCAAGACCACCATGCTGCTCACCCTCCTGGAAGACCTGCTGGACAACGCCGCACACGACCGCACCTACCCGATTCCGGTGGTTTTCCCGCTGTCGTCGTGGGCCTCGGACCGCGACCGACGGTTGGAGGAATGGTTCGTGGACGAGCTCTGCGGCCCGCTCTACGGGCTGCCGCGCGACCTCGCCGAACAGTGGGTCACCGATGAACGGGTGCTGCCGCTGCTCGACGGGCTAGACGAGGTCGCCCTGGGCAGGCGGCCCGCCTGCGCCCGAGCGATCGACGCCTTCCACGCCACCCACCGACTGCTGCCGTTGGTCGTCTCCAGCCGCGCCGCCGACTACGAAGCACTGGATCTGTGACTGTCCCTCGGCGCGGCGCTGTTCATCCAGCCCTTGACTCGCGCACAGACCGAGGACTACCCGGACCGGCTCGGTGAACCCGTGACCGGTCTGCGCGAGGCACTGCGCGCCGAGCCCTCCCTCTGGGAATTGTTGCAGACGCCGTTTCTGCTCAACGTGGCCGTCCGGGCCTATCAGGGACTGCCCGCCGAGGATGTCGGCTCGGACGGCACGTTGCGGCACCGGCAGAGCCGCCTCATCGCCGCCTACGTCGACCGGGCCGTCCGACGCAAGCGTCCGGGACAGCGGTACAAACCCTCCGAGGCGGTGCGCTGGCTGGCGTTCATCGCGCGGGCAGTGGGCCGTGAACTGGAGACGTTCTTCTTCGTGGAGACGGCCGACCTGTCCTGGTTGTCGCCGCCGCGCGAGCGGTTGGTCGCGGTGTTGACAGCCGTGCCCGGGGGTGTTCGCGGGGGCCTCGATCGGGCTGCTGACCGGCCTGTTCTTCGACCTCGCCACGGGCCTCGCGTCGGGGATCGTCTCCGGGATCGTCTTCGGTGTACCTCTGGCGCTGCTCGGCGAAGAGCCCTCGGTCGGACATGCGGTCCGCGGCGACCGGCGCGCCACGCTGGTGCAAGACATCAGGCAACTGGCGTCTTTCGGCGGACCTCTGAGCCTGCTGCTCATGGTGCTCGGGGCGGTGCTGGGCCTCGTCGTCGGTGCCGCGGTCGGCGTGGTCGCCGACGCGTCGCTCGTCGACACGATCCTGCGCGCAGTGCTGACCGGCGTGGTTCTCGGAGCGCTGCTGCTCACGGCCCAGCGCCGGGCACGCTCGGCGACCGAGACCTACGCCGCCCTGGTCGAGGCAACAGCCCTCCTTCACACCACGACCCTCGCGACCGCGCTCAGCCTCGAGCACACCGGACCTCCGGACCGCGAGACCGGGTGGACCGTGACGTGCCTGCTCCAAGGCCGCCCCGATCTCATCCCGTTCACCCCGGAAGACCGGTTCCCTTCCCTGGGAGTTGCGGAGCGTCCGCTTCCCGGTGAAGCGGATGTTCGAGCAGGTCGAGGTGGGGATTGCCGGCGGTCTACCGGCTTCGTCGGCCGCATTTCTGCGGTGTGTCGGCGCGCTGTGGGTCTGATGGTGTGTGCTGGTTGATCGGTTGGCGGGACCGGGACGGTGAATGTGGCGGACGTGACGGCCGGGGAAGGCGGTGGCGTGTCCGAGCTCGACCAGCGTGCGGTCGCGTCGACTGCCGGGGTAGTGGTGCAGGCCGGTGGCGACGCGACGGTCACGGTCGGGCGGGCCGCGCGGCGGGTGGCGTGGCCGGTGAGGGTCGGTGTTCCACCGGTGCTGGCGAACCACTACCAGGAGCGGCAGGCCCACGGGCTGCTGACGGAGGCGTTGGCCTCGGGGCGGACCGCGGTTGTCGTGGGGGCCGTGCGGGGCACGGGTGTGGTGGTGTCGGGTTTGGGTGGGGTGGGCAAGTCCCAGCTGGCCGCCCGGCACGCGTGGTCGGTGTGGTCGGACGAGGGCGTGGACGTGGCGGTGTGGGTCTCGGCGTTGTCTCGTGACGCCGTGCTCACCGCCTACGCCCAAGCCGCGGCGCAGGTGTTGGTCGATCGCGATCCGCCGATCGCGAACCTCTCGCCCGAAGAGGTCGCGGAGACGTTCCGGGCGTGGTTAGCCGCCACGTCGCGACGATGGCTGGTCGTACTCGACGACGTGCAGGACCCCGCCGACGTACGAGGACTGGAACCATCCGTGGGCGCTGGCGGGCAGGTGATCATGACCAGCAGGCTGCGCGGCTCGGCGCTGACGCGTGGCGCGCACCGGGTGATTGAGTTGGGAGTGTTCACCGAGGAGGAGGCACTCGATTACTTCACCGGGGCGCTGGGAGGGCACGAGGGCGTCGGCCACGCGCAGCTGCGCACCCTGGCCGAGCAGTTCGGACGGCTGCCGCTGGCGCTGGGACAGGCCGCGGCGTTCATCGCCGACCAGCCCCTGCTCACCGTCGCCGACTACCAGGCGATGCTGACCGACCGGCACCGCACCCTGGCCGAGCTGACCCCACCCGAGGGCAGCCTGCCCGAGCACCAGATGACGGTGGCGGCGACCTGGTCGCTGTCCATCGAACGCGCCGACCGGCCCGACGACCCCGCACGACCCGCAGGCGCGGGACTGGCCCGGCTGCTGCTGGAGATCGCCAGCCTGCTCGACCCCAACGGCACCCCGTTGGCGGTCTTCACCAGCCGACCCGTCCTGGACCACCTCACCATCCGCGCAAGCCGCGAGGTGCGCACCGACGACGTCCGTGACGGGCTGACCCGCTTGCACCGCCTCACGCTGCTCACCCTCGACGCGGCACAGCAGGCACGAACGGTGGCCGTGCACGCCCTGGTCCAACGCGCCGTCCGCGACAGCATCCCCGCCGACGCGCTGCACGACCTGGCCCGCACCACCGCCGACGCCCTCTGCGCGACGTGGCCCGAGATCGACAGCACCCACATTCGCTGGACCAGGGGATTGGGTTCCAGCACCGATCTGGGCGTGGCCCTGCGTTCCTGTGCCGACACCCTGCGGAGCCACGCCGATTCGGCCCTCTGGACCCCGGGACCCCACGTGTTGCTGGATCGTGTGGGTAAGTCGCTCAACGACACCAACCAGGTCGGCACCGCGCTCGACCACTGGCGCACGCTGCACCAGCAGGCCCACACACGCCTAGGCCCCGACCACCCCGACACCCTGACCGCCCGCCACAACCTCACCTTCTGGCGGTGCGAGGCCATCGACCGGCAAAGCGGCCCGGAGTTCAGGACGTCCCTCGCCGACCGCCTGCGCGTCCTGGGCCCCCGCCACCCCCTCACCATCAGCCACAACCGTGGATTTCTGTGGCCGAGTTCGAGCGAAGCATCAGGCCCTGCGGGGGCCGTGGAGGAGTTCACGATGCTGCTCGCCGACCGTCTGCGGATCTCAGGGCCCGACCACCCCCACACCCTGACCGCCCGCAACAACCTCGCCCGCTGGCAAGGAGAGGCCGGCGACCCGAAACGCGCGGTCACGGAGTTGAACGCTCTCCTGCCCGACTACCTGCGACTCCTGGGTCCCGACCACCCTGAGACCCTGTCCACGCGCCACAACCTCGCCCATTGGCGAGGGCACGCCGGACACCCGGCACGCGCGCTGGAGGAGTTCGAAGTCCTTCTGTCAGACTGCACCAGGATCCTGGGGCCCGACCACTCCCACACCCTGTGCATCCCCGACAACATCGCGCGTTGGCGCCCACTGGGCCGGACCTGATCGACACGGTCGGCCCGCATCTTCGTCTGCGGTGACGGAAATCAATCAAGTCGGTGGTGCAGCAGATAGTGGCACGATCAACATTATGACTTCAGTGTAGACTAAAAAGCTTTTATGCAAGCTAAATTTGTGTTGATCTCGTTGGAGGTACCGCTCGACCCCTGCGAAGGGCTTCAACGCAGGTAGTGGTCTGTGCGGGGCAGGAAGGGTGCGAGCGCTTGGAGGGTGGGTTCGGGGTCGGGCGGCATGGCGATGGGGTGGTTGAGCGGGTCGGTGCGGTGGGCGTGGTCACGGGCCCAGTGCAGCCATTCGCGTGCGGCCACGGCTTGGTCGGGGTCGTCGAGGGTGTCGATGCGGGCTTGCATGGCGTCGAGGTAGACATCGAGTTGGCGGGCGCGGGTCCAGGCGTCGAGCTGTTTGTGCAGCGTGTCGGCGCGGTGGCTCTCGACGAGCATGACCTTGGCGCGTGCGAGGCGTTGTTGTCGTTGGATCTCCTGCCGGTGGCGGCGTTCCTGTTCTTCCTGCTCGGCTCGGTGGGCGCCGTCGGCGCGGTGCTCGAGTTCGCGCAGGACTTCGGGCAGGTGGTCGTCGAGGTGGATACGGGTGCCGTCGGACCAGGTGGAGCGGTGGTACTCGTGCCGACCGGGGATCTCGATGCGTAGTCGTTGGCTGGGCGTGTAGTCGTATTTGGGGATGTAGCTGGTGTTGGGCCAGCGTTGCTTGTCGACGAGTTCCTTGGCGGTCGGGACGTGGTCGGCGCGGTCGTTGAGTTGGGTGATCCGCAACCGCACCTGGTGGCCATGGATGTGGAAGACGAGCTGGTGGACGTCGTCGCGGCGCCGGTAGCCGTCGTTGGTGACCGCCGCGACCTTGTGGCCGCGTTCCTGCGCCGCGGCGGTCAGCGCGTGCAGTAGTCGCAACGCGCGGGCACGGGCCGGCCCGACCACGGGCAATGCCTGCCCGGAGTCGCGGAGGGCCGCGATGGCAGGGTGCGGGTTCCTCAGCCGCTCGGGGATCTGGACCGGCGCGACGGGCGGTGCCATCCAGTCCGGCAGATCGACGATCGACAGAACCCTGCGTTCCCACCGGTTGGAGCGGACGAGGAGTTGCTTGCCTGCGGGGAGTCGGTGGCCGCGCCGGATGGCGTTGACCTTCGCGGTGAAGCTGCGGTCGTCGCCCTCATTGCGGATGTCGACGGCGAGCGTGCCGCCGGCGGCGAGGACGGCGGCGACGAGTTCGTCCGCCACCGACTGACCGGGCGTCGGTGTCGGGACTGCGGCCTTGCCGGTCGCCGCGGTCTTCTTCATCGACGCCGGCGCGGACGTCGCGCTGGCGGTGACACGTGCTCGCGGTTTCACCACTGGGGCGGGAAGAGGCGCGCCTGGTGACGGGTACGAGCCGTGGTCGAGGTAGTAGCGGCCAGCGGGGGTCAGGGTCGCACGCCACCTACCGTCCAGCCGGTTGATCGACAATAGACGGCGCGCCTGCAGCGCCCTGGCCGAGACCTTGTGCTGCTGCCCCGGCCACACGCCGTCGGGACACCCGTCCGCGACCCAACCCAGGACCTCGACCTGATGCGGGTTCAGCGGCTTATCCGCTCGCGCCATCGGACAGTTCTACAGCACAGCACCATCATGGAAGACCCGATCCGGCGGGCCGCACCCCGTCCGCCGGTGTACACCGCGTGTCTCGGCGGCTTGCCGTCCCACTGGAGTCACCTGATCGGGGGTTCGGCACCCACTGTCACCTCCGCGGGATGGACAGTGGAGCCGTGTCCGAGACGGAACGAACCCGGCATATCGTGACGTCACAAGCGAACCTCGGGCACCGAACAGCGGCCTTGATCGTCGGCCGATCAGGGCGACACTGCCCGCGGCATTGCCGGAATTGACGCCGCAGACCGCACGGATCTGTTGGAGATCGTGGTGCAGCTGTCGCAGGACTGCCAGCAGCGTCCGACAGCCAAGGATGGTGAGCAGCCCTCATAACCGGGTGCGCGCAAGCTGCATGGTCGCCGGCTGAGCCGCGCAGGATGGAGGCATGCCCTGGCGACGCCGCGGGGCCCTGGATCAGGTCACTACTTCCCACCCTGTTGGGTGGCGGGCCAGATCTCCCACTTGTTCCTCGCGCCGCGACGAACCTCCGCGTCGGGATGCTCGACCTGGAGGTCCTTCAGACGCTGAAGGACCTGCGCGATTGGCAGCCCTGACGGAATCACTGCCAGAGGCTGAGGCCGCGGAGTGGCGGGGACGGTCTCCTTGGCTGCAGGAACAGCCAGCATGGCGCGGACTTTCTGCAGACACGCAGCCCAGTCCGGCCATGCCGGACACGGGGCGATGTCCCTGAAGTCTCCTCCCCACTTGGTGTAGCCGTGCCAACTCGACGGGCTGACGCACTCCGAGCACATGTTCGCTTCGGTCAGGGGCGGCATCGCAGCGAGCTGGGTGAGCTGGCGCCTGTCGGAAGCGAGCTTCCGGCGCAGACTGGCACGATCGCTCTTGTCGAGACCTTTGGATGTCAGGCGTTGCTTGATGTCGCTAACCGAAGCCCGGAGTTGCCGCACCTCCCGCTCTCGCCGGATGCGGAAGTACATGTGCGTGATGGCGCGTCGGTCGGCGGGCAGGCGGCCGTGTTCGTCCACCACGCTCTCCCGATCGCCGACCAGGACGCGAAGCCGATCCACATCCGTCCGCATCTGATCGATGCGAGTGTCGAGTTCTTCGATCTCGGCAGCCCGCCTGCTCGGGTCCATGGCAGGTGCACGCTCACCGCTTGCAAGAGCCGCTCTGCCGTCCAGAGCATGCTCCAGTTGAGCTTCACGTTCCAGCAGTCGAAGCCGCGCGGCGGCCCGGTCCCCGTCGAAGTGCGCTACACGGGCGAGCCGCTCCGCTTCCCGGCGCGCGACTCGTGCCGCGATCCAGGCGTCCTGGGCTTTCAGACGCTCGTCGATCCCCTCATTCGACAACGGCCGGAAGTCAGGCTCCGCTCTCGTCCACTGGTCGAAAACCGCGTCGGCAGCAGCCAGGTCATCGGCACGGTCCTCCGCAACCCAGGGATTCCATCGCCGCTCCTCATTTAGGCTGATGATGAGAGCTCGCGCTGCGGAGAACTCCTCGGCGGATGCCGTCGCCCACGGCTCCGGCTTCCACAGGGTCCCATCAGGCTCCAAGATCTGCTCGGGCATCGCCCGATGGTATCGGCCTGTCGGTGTCCTCGACCTGAACCGCCTGATGACAGGCTGTCCGACTGGAATGCCATGTATAGGCGTATTCGATCGCAGTGGTCGAGCTCTGGTCTGCGATAGGAGGTGACGAAATTGGCGTCGCGCAGCCAACAGCGCTGGTGGTCCCGGTCACGGATGCCGCCCCGCTCCTCGGGCAGCGAGGTGGTGGCGGCGGCCATGATCGCGCCGGTGTCGTGGTGCACCAGGCCCTTCAACGTCAACGCCGACCGCAGCACCAGGTCCGACTCGACCAGCGGCAGCTTCAGCATGGCCTTGGGCTTATGCTGCGTCGCCAGCGGGGCTCGCCGTCTCGGCCTGGAGGAGGGCCTGGTCCCGGAGCTCCTCGGCCCATGCCCATGCGGCGCTGGGGTTGCGCAGGTAGAAGCGGTGACGCGAGTCCCCGTGCGCTACTGGTGTGAGTAGCCCGAGCGAGACCAGAGATCTTATGGGGCCCTGCAGGTTGCTGATGGTGATGCCCAGCTGCCCGGCCAAGGTGCTGAGGGAGACGAAGCCGTCGTCGGCTGCGGCGACCGCGAGCATGACTTCCAGGCGGTAGCGCTGGCCGAACGCGGCCTGCGACCGGTCCCGTAGAAGAACTCGATCCGGTGACGCCATATGGTCATCTTACGAGTTTTACGTTACGACTTGTTCGTAAGTTCGAGTCGAACCGGTGTTCGAGCCGGTGCCGAGGGCAGGCAAGGGGCAGTCATGGGCAGTCGCTCGACGATCGAGTGGACCGAGGTCACCTGGAACCCGACGACGGGGTGTGACCGGATCTCCAAGGGTTGCGACAACTGCTACGCGTTGGCACTGTCCAAACGGCTCAAGGCGATGGGGACGGAGAAGTACCAGAACGACGGCGATCCGCGCACGTCGGGTCCCGGCTTCGGGGTCACGCTGCACCCGGACACCCTCGACCAGCCGTATCGGTGGCGTACTCCGCGGGTGGTGTTCGTCAACTCCATGAGCGACCTGTTCCACGCCAAAGTCCCTCTGGGCTTCGTGCGCCGTGTCTTCGAGGTCATGGCCGACACTCCCCAGCACACCTACCAGGTGCTCACCAAGCGCTCGACCCGACTACGCAAGCTGGCTGACAAGCTCGACTGGCCCGCCAACGTGTGGATGGGGGTGAGCGTGGAGGACGGCGACCAGCTCACCCGTGTCGACGACCTGCGTGCCGTGCCCGCCGCAGTGCGGTTTCTGTCCTGCGAGCCACTGCTGGGCCCGTTGACCGGACTGAACCTCGACGGCATCGGCTGGGTCATCACCGGCGGCGAGTCGGGTCCGAACGCCCGCCCAGTGGACTCGGCCTGGGTGCGGCAGATCCGCGACGCCTGCCAGAAAGCCGACGTCGCGTTCTTTCACAAGCAGTGGGGCGGGCGCACACCGAAGGCCGGTGGCCGCGAGTTGGACGGGCAGACCTGGGACGAGATGCCGCAGCTCGCCACGGCCCGTTGACGTCGCCGTCACCCTCTACCGCGAGTGGGACAGGCGGCGCCTCACACTGGCCGGATGGCCTGGTTCTCGAACTTGTTGTTCTTCCCTTTGAGGTGAGGTGGTGCCACACCTTCATCGGAGAGTTGGCCCATCGTGGGAAGAAGAGATCGGCATCTGGCAACTGGTTGCCGTGCGTGACAAGTCATGCGCGCAGAGCTATACGCTTCACGTGGCTCATCGCTCCGGCGGGGTCGTTGCCTCTGATCGGCATCAGTGTGACCACTACTGGCAGCCGCCAGATGCTGTTCGCGAAGCTGAACCCCACAAGCTCTACCGGTCGAGCGGGGAATCCGTCAACGTCGGGGAGGAGTCGGGGTTGAGGACCGTCCGCTCAAGTGCCGGAGGTTGATACACGTTCGGCGAACCAGCTGTCACCCGCTTGGAGTATTGCGCGAAGTTGTCTACACCTCTGACTTATTCGATTGAACATGAAACCTTCTGGCCTGCTTGCGATCACGGTTATGGTGCATGTGGAGCGCCCGTGACATGAGGAGCCTGCGATGCCGGTCAAAAGGAGTGTGCCATGGCCCATCGTGGAGCACACGTTGGCCAAGCACGACATATACCGGCGTTACCTCGAACGGTGGTTCCCTATCCTGATCGGGGGCTCCAACGCCTACCCATCAGCCACGTACGCGGAGGGATTCGCCGGTCCCGGCGTGTACGCCGGCGGCGAGCCGGGGTCGCCGATTATCGCGCTGGAGGCCTACCTCAGCAAGGTCCCGAACACGAAGTCGCTGGCGAAGTTCCTATTCGTCGACGATGATCCGCGCTGTGTGACGATGCTTCGGCAGCAGCTGACCAAGCGCTTTCCCGAGCGTCCCCGGCCGCGGGACCGCATGTGGATGGACGTGGTCCAAGGCAAGTGCGGCGAGCTCCTGGAGCAGTACCTGACCGAGCGTGACTGTTGGGGACAGCCGATTCTGGCAGTGCTGGACTCCTGGGGCAACGCACCAGTGCCCTACCCGCTGCTGCGGCGCCTGGCGCGCAATCCGGCCACCGAAGTCATCGTGACCTTCGGAACCCAGCACTTCGTACGCTTCGTCGAGCAACTGGGAGCCGACGCGGACGGGGTGTTCGGGGGCGACCAACGCTGGCGCCAGGTCAAGAACCTCCCGGACGGGGAGGCCAAGCGCCGGCACCTGCTCGACTGCTATCGGCGGTCCCTGAGCGACGCGGGGTTTCAACACTTGCTGGACTTCGAGTTGATCGACCGACGCGGCGAGCCCTTGTACCTGGTCTTCGGTACCAACCACCCCCGCGGCGTGGAGAAGATGAAGGACACGCTGTGGGAGGTAGACCCTGTACAGGGCGTCGGCTTCCAGGACCCACGCGACGAGCAGCACGAGACACTGTTCGACGTCAACGAGCCGTTGCTGGCCCCGCTCGCCAGGCTGCTCGTACCGGTCATCGAACGCGGCGGTGAGGACGGAGTGGCGGTACAAGAGCTGAGGGACTTCGCGCTGCGGGAGACGGTGTACCGGCCTCAGCACGTCACCCCTGCGCTGCAACCGCTATTGGAGAAGGGAACCATCCGCTCCGATCCGGTGCATCGCATCCGCCCCAGCGGCCGGGTGTGGAAGATGGTCAGCTGATCGTTACGTCATTCAACTGCCGTCGGGATGTTGATGCCGACCGAACTGTCGCTCAACGTCACGGGGATGAGGAGTAGCGCGGTGGTGCAGCTGATCGACAGCTGTGACCGGGTCACTTGATTCACGCACACGTGTGCGACCTCCACGCGGCCGCCACGGGCGGGCGGTGGGAGGAAGTGTGGGAGGAAAGTGGGAGAATCCATTGAGCCGCAACGGAACCGAGCTGCATCGAACCGCGCTCAACGGCACGGCCGTCACCTGCTGATTCGGTGTTTTCGCAGGTCGGTTCATGATCGGGGCACCCCTGGGGGTCAAGGGGTCGCAGGTTCAAATCCTGTCGTCCCGACGGTCTGAAGGAGCCCGCTGGCTCTGGGTGAAAGCCCAGGTCAGCGGGCTTTTTCACGTTGCGCGGTTGATCTTGAATTGGTCACGAAACGGTAACGTTGCGATCTTGGTGAACGCTGTTTAGGAGCGAAAACAGGAGCGAGTGGCTCCAGATCTTTGACCAGCGCCAAATGGGGTCGTCCCGAACGGGTGAACCTGCCCAACCGTCACCAACTGTGACCCGTTCGCATGAACCGTCGCCATGCTGCGCCGAATGCCTCAAGACGGCTCTGACTTGCCGTTATGGCGTCCAACCGGCCTGGACCGACGCGTGCGGACACCACGGCGGGGCTGCGGCGGGGCGGCGGGCCTCGGCTGCGTAACTCCAGTTGCCATGGCGACGACTCTCCCACGCAGAATTACACCATCGCGGCGTGCGGTAGTGCGCACTTGGCCGCGATGGTGCACGCCGTGGTTCGTGGTCAACGGTTCCTGCTTAAGGTCCTCTATCGAATTTCTCGACCACCCCGAGTGTCAGGCGCCGATCCATCCCGTCGTATACGGGTCGACGCTGTACATCTCGACGTAGAACCAGACATTGTCACCGATGCTGGGTTGCTGATCGTTCAGTTCCAACCAGCCGCTGAATCCCGGTCCCCAGAACTTCCAGCTGTCGCAGTGCCCGCTCGCATAGCAAGCGCGCACGCCGATGGTCTGTGCGGGTTGCGGTCTGCTGCGCAGCGCTATGTTGATGTCCGCACATTTGTTCGTGGTGATGTACCACGTGGCGGTGGTGTCCGCGTACCCTGGGTCGTCCCCGAGTCCACCTGGGATCCTGTACGGAGTGCCGTTGTCCTGGCTCCCTGCGTCCCAGGTCACGACGTTGTCCCAAATGCAACTGCTGAGCGCGCCAACACCACCGTGGTCGCCTTTGCCGGTATCCGCAGACGCCGACATTGGTGCGAACGACATGAGCATGATGGCGATGAGCGCGCTTATGGTCCGCGTGCGTTTCATGACCTACCTTTCCGGCGGGAGTGCCGGCACTCTCAACAGGCCAGCTCCCCGTTCCCTTGGTACTGCGATAATCAGTCGCCGTGGACCGCGATGTCGGAGTGCGCGGCTCACGACATGACCGTCAAGTCTGACGGTCTTTCCCCATTCCGCGATAGAGCCGGCTGGTGAGCCATTCGAGTGGGTTTCCGAGATGCGCCGCGAATGGTCGTACGGCGCGTGGTGCAGTGTCCGGTATCGGAGTCGTCCGGCTGGCCGCCAGGGAAACCGCCACGTCCGAACACACGCGCCACTCGAGCCCAAGTCCACTCCAGGCCGGCATCCGGCGGCGATGTCGTCCGCAGACCCCTGGGTGGGGAGGGGAAGCGCAGCGGCAGCCGAGGACGGCAGGGAACCGCTTTGGTTGCCGTGTCCCAAGTCACATCGACGCTGGCCGGAACGCAGGGGTGCGGCTGGCGCCAGTATCGCGGTGTCCCACGCGCGGGCCGTCGGTGCGGCGAAGATCAGGTACAGCAGTCGTAACGCCACACCCCACGATCATGCCCTGGTGGTCCAGGGTGCGCGATCGTCGCAGCTCAGCAGCCCAGTGCAGAGTTCTGACACCCCACAGGCCGTACTTGCCGTCGCGGTCGCGGAGGAGGAAGCGTGGGTTGAGGATGCCTCTCCCGGCCAGGTGGACGACGCGGCGTGGGTCTACGACATCGGGGAGAACTCGGACTGCCCGGTGGACGATCCACAACGAAGCGCACGCCCAGGCGGTGAAGTGCACTGCGCAACGCCAGCTCGGGCCGAGTGCCGGACCGCTTCATGCGGCGCATCACCTTCGCGGTGGCTGGGCGTGTTGCATGAGGTGCCGCCCCAGGATCGAGGTAGGTGTACACACCCTCATGCTGCCTGCGACCTCTGACAACCTGGCCACCTCGACAACGGTCGACATCGTGCGCGGGATACCGAGCGCTTGCGAGATGAGGGCGATCTCAGGTGGTTGCCGCAATGGCGCGACTGGTTGGAACCTGCCCGTCCGAGCAACTGCCGACTGCAGCGCTTGGAGCTTGTTCGCACGTGCTGCCACATGGGTGTTTCACCACTCGGACGACGCGGCGCGGAACCGCAAAAATAGGGTTCACAGGCACATCAAAGGTGCTCTGATCGCATAACAGGATCGACATGAGCACGTGATCGAAGCTCACATTTGTTGCCGTGTAACCATGTCACCCGAACGAGCGATGGATCGTTCGCGCACGACTGCTTAAGTGCCAAGAGGGGGACTCCACTGAACTGCTCGAACACACTTTCGACCACCACCCCCACTCGTAGCAAAGCAGGCAGGTCATCGTGCGCATGATCCCGGATTCGGTGCATCCCGGTGCCAGCCGGGCCGAGCAGGAGATCTTCTCCCAGCTGGCCGCACTCGAAGTGGCCGGGTGGGAATACGCCTTGCACAGCACCAACCTGCCCGAGCACGACCGCAAGCGGGTGTGCGAGATCGACTTCCTCTTGCTGGGCGAACGCGGCCTGCTGGTACTCGAAGCCAAAGGTGGCGAGATCCTGTTGAGGAAGGGTGTGTGGCACACGCGCGACCTCAAGGGCAATCGGCACCGGCTCAAGGAGAGCCCTCTCGACCAAGCGCAGACCAGCATGTTCGCCTTGGAGAAGGTCCTCCGCCGAACCACGGCCGACTCAGATCTGGTCGAACGCACCGTGTTCGGGTACGGAGCTGTCTTCCCTGACAGCGAGTTCGACGCGGTCAGCGTGGAGTGGACCCCGGAAATGGTGATCAACTCGGTCCGCCTGGCGTCCGAGGGGTGGGCGGAGTGCCTCGACCGGTTGGGCGCGTTCTGGGAGAACAAGCTCGGCGGGAGGGGACCTCTGTCACCCGATGACGTCGAGCGCTACCTCAACGTCCTCCGCCCCGACTTCGACCGCGTGCTGTCCCTGCGCCGTCTCGACGACCTGGTCGAGAAGGAACTCGTCGCCCTGACCAAGAACCAGTACAAGGCCCTCGACCAACACCGCAGGAACCCGCGGGTGGTGTTCGAGGGCGGCGCCGGGACGGGCAAGACCATGCTGGCGGTCGAGATGTGCAGGCGGGCCCGGGCCTCCGGCGAACGTGTCCTGCTGACCTGCCGCAGCCACGTCCTCGCGGCCTTCATCCGCTCACAGCAGGACTTGGACGGCATCACCGCGGTCCCGTTCGACCAGGTGTCGGCTTTCGGCGCGGACGCCTTCGACGTGGTCGTGGTGGACGAGGGGCAGGACGTCGTCAACCAGCACGACCTCGGCGTGCTGGACACCGCGCTGGTCGGCGGGCTGGCGGACGGCCGCTGGGCGTTCTTCCTCGACTCCAACAACCAACGTGGGCTGGTCGGTCGCTACGAGGACGACGCGAAGGTCAGACTCGACTCCCACCGCCCCACTTTCGTCGACCTGATGGACAACTGCCGGAACACCATCGAGATCGTTCGCGCCACCCAGGAGCGCACGGGGGCCGATCTGGGAGTGACCAAGGCAGGCCACGGGCGCGAAGTCGTGGTGGTCGAGGAGGGCCGCGAGAAGGCGGTCGCCGCGGTGTTGGCAGCCCTCACCGAACTCGAAGAGCACGATGTGCCCCTGGAGCAGGTCGTGCTGCTGTCACCGCACCAGTTGAGTGCATCGATCTTCGTCGAACTGCCGGTGGAATGGCTCGAACGCATCGACGTGCTGGACCTGATGCGCATGCGTCGGCCCGGTCGAGGGCGTGTCGGGTTCGCCCAGGTAGCCGACTTCAAGGGGTTGGAAAGCCGGTACGTCCTGCTGGAAGTGGACGAGACGGCTGATGAGAAGGCGGCGCGCGCGCAGCTGTACGTGGGCATGACCCGGGCCAAGGCCGCGCTGTGGGTGGTCAAGCCGGGCGGAACGGGAGTGAACGGGTGACGGAGGTGCACACCACGGGCTTCCCGGACCGGGACCGGGTGCTCGAGTACCTGCACGACCAGCTGGTCGGCCCGGTCGACGGGGACGACGAAGTCCTCTACGAGAAGGCACCACAGCACCGGTACTTGACCGCCGTGCTGTACCCGATGTCGCTCGCCCCGCTTTCCGCCGCCGCGAGCGGTCCGGTGGATGACGCCGAGGAGGTCGACGACCAGGCGGGTGCCCTGATCGAGGACGACGACGACGATCCAATCACCCTCGCGGGGCAGAGCCGGCCGAGTTCGGCGGGCATCAGCTTCATGATCGCGGATCGGTCCGCGATCACGGTGGAGGTGCGGGCCGCGCGGTACCGCCGCCTCTCGGACGAGGACGACGAGTGGCAGCGCGAACCGCTCGACCTCGTGGGAGGTGCCGCGCTGACGGTCGAGCCCCCGTCCGCCGGGAACCACCGGAAGGTCGACCTGTGGGGCGAGGCGGCCAGCGCCGAGGTCACCTGGCGCCCGCACCCCGACGGGGTGATCGTCACCGTCGTCCTGGTCAACCGAAAGGTGCAGGAGCAGCGCCGGGCGGTGGCCCCGGAGGACTGCCTCTTCCAAGTCGGGCTCCGCTGCCGGGTCGCGGAAAGCACCATCATCCGCTACCCGACGCAGGCACGGACGCACAGCGACGACGAAGCGGAAGAACTCGAACTCCAGTACCGCGATGTGCCCGTGTACGCCGTCGGCCACGGAACGGCGGCTCGTTGGGACACCGCAGGCGATCGGCCCGAGTGGGTTGGCACGTCGTTCCTCCCGGTGCACGTCGTGCCGGATGTCGCCTTCGACCTGCCCGACGTGGCGGACGCCGTGCGGCTGAACGGCCTCGCCGAGATCGCCACCACCCCGGGGCCCGTGTTCGCGGCCCTGACCCGCTTCGTCGACCGGTACTCGGACTGGATCGGGAAGACCTGGGACGCGGCGCCCGCGGACCTCGACCCGCGCCTCCGCCCCGCGTCGGAGCGGTTGCGGGACCGTGCGATCCGGGCCAGGGACCGCATGCTCGCCGGCCTGGACTTCCTGCGCGAGGACCGGGACGCGCTCGAAGCCTTCGCGCTCGCCAACAGGGTGATGTCCATGCAGATGGCGCACAGCCGGCCGCACCTCGCCGGTTCACCGCACGCCCCTTCGGAAGCGCCGGACCCGCGGGTCGACTACGACTCGCTCAACCCCACCTGGCGTCCCTTCCAACTCGGTTTCCTGCTGATGACGGTGAAGGGCGTGGTCCGGGAGGGCGAGGACCGCGACCTGGTCGACCTGATCTGGTTCCCCACCGGCGGCGGCAAGACCGAGGCGTACCTCGGGCTCGCCGCGTTCACCGTCCTCCACCGGCGGCTGACGCTGGGGGACGGCGGAGCGGGCACCACCGTGATCACCAGGTACACCCTGCGCCTGCTCACCAGCCAGCAGTTCCAGCGAGCCGCGACCATGATCGCCGCCTGTGAGCTGGTGCGCCGCAGCTCCAGCGGACGGCTCGGCAGCCGCCCCGTATCGATCGGCTTGTGGGTCGGCGGCGAGAACAGCCCCAACAGCTTCGTGGACGCCCGCCGATTACTCGCGAGGGCGCGTGACGGTGCGGCGGGCGACAAGGGGTTCCAGATCGAGTCCTGCCCGTGGTGCGGAACCCGGATCGTCCCCGGCGACCAGCACGACGAACAGCGGTGGGGCATCTCCGCGACCAACAACTCCTTCCGGGTGCGGTGCTTGAACGACAAGTGCCCGTTCCGCACGGAACTGCCGATGTCGTCGGTGGACGAGGACCTTTACCAGAACCCGCCCACCATGCTGGTCGGCACGGTCGACAAGTTCGCCCGCACGGTGTGGAACGAGAACACCGGCGTGTTCTTCGGGGCGGGCCGCGACCCCGGTCCGTCGCTGATCATCCAGGACGAGTTCCACCTCATCTCCGGTCCGCTGGGCACCATCGTCGGCCTCTACGAAGCGGCCTTCGACGTGCTGATGGAGCACCTGGGGAACAAGCCGAAGATCGTTGCCGCCACAGCAACGATCCGCCGGGCCGACGAGCAGACCAAGGGTGTCTTCGGGCGGCCCGTCGCGCTGTTCCCACCCGCAGGTCTCGACGCCACCGACTCGTACTTCGTACGCACGAACCACGCAGCACCCGGTCGCGCCTACATGGGTGTCATGCCGCAGGGCCACACACCGCTCACCGCGCTCATCCACGTCGCCGCGGCGCAGTTGCAGGCGCCGCTGGAGGTGGAGCTGACACCCGCGGCCGAGGACGCCTACTCCACCCTCGTCGTCTACCACAACAGCCTCCGCGAGCTGGGCAAGACGATCAACCTGGCCTCCGACGACATCCCGTCGCGGTTGAAGGTGATCGCACGGGCCGAGGACCACGTGCGGCAGCTCCACGACGACAACGTGGTGGAGCTGACCAGCAACGTGGCCTCCGCGCAGATCCCGAAACGCCTCGACCGGCTGAAGCAGGCGCACGACGCACCCGGTGGCGTCGCCTTCCTGGCCAGCACCAACATGATCTCCGTCGGCGTCGACGTCGGCCGGTTGGGCATCATGACCGTCGTAGGCCAACCGAAGACGACGGCCGAGTACATCCAGGCCACCAGCCGCGTGGGGCGCAACGCCGACCGCCCCGGCCTCGTGGTGACGGTCTACTCGCCGTCCAAGCCGCGCGACCGGTCGCACTACGAGTCGTTCACCCCCTACCACGCGAGCCTCTACCGCTCGGTGGAGCCGAGCTCGGTGACCCCGTTCTCGGTACCGGCGCGACTGCGCGCCCTCCACGCCGACCTGGTCGTGCTGGTGCGCCACGCGCTCGGCCTGTCGGGTGATCAGCAAGCTGCGTCGTTCGACCCCGATGACCAACGCTTCGCTACGCTCGTCGAGAAGTTCCTCAACCGGGTGGAACGGGCAGATGCGACCGAGCTGAAACGGGTCGAGACCCACTTGGACACCCTGATCGAGAGGTGGGTGAAGCGGGCGGCCGACGCGGAACCCGTCGGCGGCCTGCGCTACAGCCAAGGTGGACGCGAGCGGCCCAAGCTGCTCAAGCGGTTCACCGAGCGGGGTGATGGTTGGGCGACGCTCGACTCGATGCGCAGCGTCGACGTCGAGGTCCACGTGCAGGTGAGGGGGCCTCGCAAGTGACGGTGCGCAAGGTTCGACGTTCACAGGTCATCAGCCCGTTCGGACCCGGGGCGATCATCGACCTCGTCGGCGAGTCCTTCGTGGTGGAGGACGCGGGCAGGTGGCCTCGTCAACGCGTGCCCGTCGACTTCCCCAGGCTCGCCTCGTACCTCGGGGTGAACTCCCTGGCCTCGCCCATGCCGGGCAGGCCGATCCCCTACTACAGGTTCCCGCAGTGGTTGTTCTGCCCGGCTTGTCGGCGCATGAGCCGGTGGTCGTACACCAGAGAAGTCGCCAACACCCCTCCGACGTGCGAGCACTGCCCCGGCGGGAAGCAGCTCATCCCCATGCGGTTCGTGGCGGTGTGCGCCGACGGGCACATCTCGGACGTCGACTGGGTCCGCTGGGCGCACTCGGCCGATCGCCGCGACCGCAACCAGAACCAGTGCCAGCGCTCCGACTTGAAGTTCCTGAACAAGGCCAACGTCGGCGGCGGCCTCAACTCCCTCGTCGTGCGGTGTGTGCCCTGCGGCGGTGAGAGATCGCTGGACGGGCTCACCACGAGCGTCGGGCTGAAGCACATCGGCAGCAAGTGCACCGGCAGGCAGCCGTGGCAGGACCAAAAAGACGCGAAGGTGTGCGCGAAGCAAGTCGTGGCGATGCAGCGCGGGGCGTCGAGCGTGTACTTCCCGAACGTGGTCAGCGCAATCGACATCCCGCCCGACTCGGACTGGAGTTCCTTCAGCGAGCCGTTGGCCGTCTTGCGGAAGAGAGACGATTTCCGGTTCCTCGTCAACAACCCGGGCTACAAGTTGGCCAGGGCCATGATCCAGGTCATGGCCGACGAGCACGGCCTGTCCGTCGCCGAGGTCGAGGCGGCGCTGGCCGACGAGATGAGCGCACCCCAAGCACAGCCCGGCGGGCCGGAGAACATCCGCCCGGACGAGTGGGCGGCCCTGATCAACCCGAGGGAAGGGGAGCACCACCACCAGGACCAGTTCATCTCACGACGGGCCGATCGCCCGCTGCGCGCCGCGGGTGGGACCACGGACGGCTGGAGCCGGCTGATCCCGGAGGTCGTGCTGGTCGACCGCCTCCGCGAAGTTCGGGTGTTGACGCACTTCGAGCGCTACGCGATGGAGGAGAAGGTGCCGTCGAACCTGAGCGACGACCCGGACTTCCTACCGGCCGTCGAGGTGTTCGGAGAGGGGTTCTTCCTCAGGTTCGACGAGCAGGCCCTCGTCCGGTGGGAGAGGTCCGCTCCGGTGGTGACCCGTTGCCGGCGGTTGGCCGAGCGGCGCGAGCTGACGGGTGCGACCTGGCTACCCGAGCCCACACCGCGCTTCGTGCTGCTGCACACCCTCGCGCACCTGCTCCTGCGCAACACCGCCTTCGAAGCCGGCTACTCGACATCTTCGCTGCGCGAGCGCCTGTACGTGACGCAGAACGGCGGTGGTCCCCCGATGTCCGGCGTGCTGATCTACACGGCGGCAGGCGACTCGGAGGGCACGCTGGGCGGCCTGGTCAGGATGGGCGAGTTCCCCCGGTTGGGCAGGCTCCTCGACATGTCGATCACCGCCGCCCTGTGGTGCTCGTTCGACCCGGTGTGCGCGGACCACCCCGGACAGGGGCCGGACGGGCTGTCGCTGGCCGCGTGCCACGCGTGCTCGCTGACGCCCGAGACGAGCTGCGAGGCGGCGAACCGGCTGCTGGACCGGCGCCTGCTGGTCGACCCGGAGTTCGGGTTCTTCAAAGACCTGGCGGCAACCGCCGGCGGTGTCCCGGGGAGCCTCCTGTGAGCGCCGCGTTACGCGCCCCGGTCCACGAGGCGCCCCGTTACGCCGTGGTGGCCGCCGTTCCCGAGGTTGACCAGGCGCGTGAGGCCGTCGCGGCGTACCGCCGCCTTCGGGGGCATGGCAAAGAGTTGCACGTCATCACCCGGTTCAGCGTACTGACGAACCGCATCCGCACGCTGATGCCGTTCGAGAGCCGCGGCGACACCGTGATGACGTACCACTCCTACTTCGCCAACGTTTGGCGCACGGTGCTGCGGATCAAGCAGCCGATGGCGGACGACTACGACATCGACTTCTGGGAGTTCAAGCACCACCTCCGGGCTCGTTACGTCCGGCCGCTGGACCGACGGCACGTCATCGTCGTCCAAGGGCAGCAACTGCCGCGCGACTTCTACACGGTGCTCCGGCTGCTCAGCATCGAGGCGACGGTGTTCGTCGACCCCGTGCAGACGGTCGACGACTCCGGCACGACGCTGGAGGACCTGACCGCACTCCTCGGCGCGGGAACCGCCACCACCTCGCACGAGGTCGACAGCGGTACCGCGCAGATCCACGAGTTGCTGGCGCACATCGGAGACAGGTCCTTCCCGGTGGCCGCGCCTCACCTCGAAGGCCCGCGACCGGTGCTGGTCGACCACGAAGACGTCGACGAGGAGATCCGGTTCGTCGCGGACCATGCGGCAGCGCACCGCGACCTGCAGATCGGCGTGTTCCTCCCCACCCGGGAACTGGCCCAAGTCTTCAAGGACGGGATCGGAGACCTGTTCGACGGCAAAACGCAATGGCACCTCTCGGGCGTCAAGGTCCCGAAGCACGCCACGATCACCTGGTCCGACCCCGGCGTGAAGGTGCTGACGTGGGCCAGCGCCATCGGCATGCGTTTCGACCACGTCGTGTTGGCGGGACTCGACCACGTGGAGGACCGCTTCCGGTTGGAGAACGCGCTGCGGGTACTCGGTCCGACGGCACGTTCGGAGCTGTTCCTCTCCTACTCCGGTGTCGGACGACCCACCTCGTTGAGCGGGCTGAGGCCGGCCTTGCTCGACGACCGAACCCGCGACGCGCCCGACGGCGAATGGGTGGAGGCGAGCCCGACCCTCGAGTTCCCGGCGCCTCACCCCGCTGCGCCGGAGCAACCGGCTCCGCCCACCCCGTCAGCGGTCGACAGCGCTCGCGCCCTGCTCGCAGTCCCGATGCGGAGCAACGCCCGGTCCAAGCGACTGCTCACCGCCGAGCAAGAAGTCGGGTTGGCACAGCTCATGCGGTCAGCCGACGAAGAGCTGTCGGACGAACTGCCGAAGGGCTTCCGCTCGACCCTGCGTGACGACGACGTCCGGGCCCGAGCGTTCGACGCGATGGTGCTGCACAACACCGGTCTCGTCGGCTCGTGCATCGGCAGGCACCTCGGCTCGGGACTCGACTACGACGACCTGTACCAGCACGGGCTGCTGGGCCTGATGCGGGCGATCGAGAAGTGGGACGGCTCGCGGGGGCTCAAGTTCTCCACCTACGCGATGAACTGGATCAACCAGCACATGGGTCGCGCCGTTCCCGATGAGGGCGCGACGATCCGGCTACCGGTCCACAAGTACGAGGAAGTCCGCAAGGTCCGCGCTGTCCGGAACAGGCTGCTCCTGGAGCAGGATGACGCTCCGATCGTGGAGATCGCCAAGCGCACCGGGTTCTCCTGGGAGAAGGTGGTGGACTGCTTGCGGTTGTCCAGGGGCGTGATCAGCCTGGACGCACCCCTGGGCGCGGACGGCGAGATCTCGTTCGCGGAACTGGTCCCCGCTCCGTTCGAGCACCACTCGAACCCCGACTACGTGCTCGACAACGAACTCGGCGCCGAACTCGTGCGGAAAGCCCTGTCGTTGTTGAAGGAGCGCGAGGCGGAAGTGCTCAGGCTGCGGTTCGGCTTCGACGGTGGTGACGACCGCACCCTGGAGAAGATCGGCGAGCACTTCTCGGTCACGCGCGAGCGGATCCGGCAGATCGAGAGCAAGGCGAAGAGCAAGCTCGTCGAGAAGCTGGCGGACGTGGGTCTGGTCGCCGGTGGCGCGAACCCCGTTCCCCCGAAGGAGGTCTCGCTCCGCCGGTTGAGCATCGTGCGGACACCGGTCCGCGAACGGCGGCAGCTCGGCGCGGAGATCGCCACGGGGTCGGGTTTGGTGGAACGGCTCGGCGCCGCGGGTGAGGACAGTGCGGTCGGCCACCTGCTGATCGCCTTGGTGGACCGCGCGTTGTCGTCCGGTGCCCAGCACGTCCGGATCAGAACCGCGGGCGCGGGCACGAGCTCCAGGCTCGCCCTGGTCCACGACGGAGCCGCCTTCGCCGGGTACGCGCTGCTCTCGACCCTCCGCGAAGGGCAGGAGGTGTCGCGCGGATCCGCGACGCTCGGTGTCGCCGCCGCCCTGTACGACGAGGTCACCACCTGGGACTCCCACACTTCCTCGGCGTGCCTGGTCCTCACCTCCGCGGCGGACACCGACGCTTGGTGGCTGCACCGTGCCACGCGTAGGCTGCCCACAGGGCTGCTGCCGGAGGTGAAGTCCGACCGGTGGTCGGTCGTGCTGCTCCGGGCCCCGCGGCCCCAGGTCGCACGTGCCCGCGTCGGTGTGGTCCTCGACCGGTGCGTCCGCGACCTCGGCGTGGTGTTCGGCGAGTTGTTGCGGCGGAAGGTCGAGATCGACGTCAACGGACGTGCGGTCACCGCTCAGGACCCCTTCCTGTGGGGCAACCCGGCCGGTCAGCACCTCGGGGAGGAGCGGGTGACGGCTGCGGGGTTGTCGGTGGTGGCGAGCCCTCGCGTGCTCCCCCACCCGGACGCCCTGCGGGCGGGTGACACAGCTTCGGTGGGCGACCCCGCCGACTGGCGGACGAGCCAGGGCTTCTACGTGCGGTGCGACGGTCGGTACCTCTCGCGCGGCGGCTGGCTCGGGCTCGACGGCCTGGACATGGCGGAGGGCACCGCACTGGCCAGGGTGCTCGTCGAGGTACCGCCCGAACAGCGCGCCGCGTGGGGTGGAGATCACCCCGGTGCCACCGTCGTGCCGCCGGAGCCGCTCCGGCCGAGGTTGGCCGCTCTCGCCCGCATAGCGCGCGGCAAGTCCGAACTCGTGATCGAACGACACCGAACTGGGGGACGACGTGACGGACGGTGAACTCGCCGCCTTCACAGCCGAGTTGCGGCGCAGGGTGGACGACCGCGTCGTGGCCGAGCCGGAACTGATGGCGCGGGACGCGTTCGTGACCGTGGTCGGCGAGCACCTGATCGACGACGGGGCGCTGGACGACTTGGAGACCTGCTACCTGTTGGCACCGTGGCAGAACCGCCGCGTCGAGGTCGCCGGTTACGACATCACGGGTGACGGCACGATCCTGCACCTCGTCACGGCCGAGTACGGCATGGACGGCGAGCCGTTGAAGCGGGAGCGGCTCACCCAGTTGGTCCGCCGCGTCGGCGCGTTCGCGGAGTTCTGCCGCAACGGCCTGCACGAGCAGCTGGAGCGGTCGAGCCCGGCGTACGACATGGTCGAGCGCATCCACAGCGCGTGGCCCCAGCTCCAAATGATCAAGATCTTCGTCTTCACCGACGGGAAGACCGGGTTGCGCCGCGCGGAGGAGGCCACCGTCGCCGGTCTCCCGACCCTCGTGAACGTGTGGGACATCGGCCGCCTCCAGAAGCTGATCAGCTCGGGCGCCCAGCAGGAGGACATCCTCATCGACGTCGCGAAGATGGGGTACGAGGTGCAGTGCCTGGAGTCGCCCGAACAGGCCGACGGATACCGCTGCCTGATGGCGATGCTGCCCGGGAAGCTGCTCGCCGACCTGTACGACGAGCACCACAGCCGTCTGCTCCAGCGGAACGTGCGCGCCTACCTCCAGGCGCGGGGAAAGGTCAACAAGGGGATCGCGGAGACGATCAAGGAACAACCCGGTCGATTCCTGGCCTACAACAATGGCGTCTCCGCCACCGCTCGCGCGGCGGACCTCGAACGGACGTCGAACGGACTGGTGCTGCGCAGCCTGACCGAGTTGCAGATCGTCAACGGCGGGCAGACCACGGCCTCGCTGCACCACGCGGCCCGCAAGGGAATCGACCTGTCCGATGTCACCGTTCCCGCGAAGATCACCCTGATCCCCGACGACCGGCTGGACAGCATGGTCCCGGAGATCTCCCGCTACGCGAACTCGCAGAACGCCGTCACCCCGGCCGACTTCGAGGGCAACAGCCGATTCCACGTCGGGTTGGAGCGGTGGTCCCGCACCACCTGGGTGACTCCGCTCGGTGTCGACGTCGAACAGACCCGTTGGTACTACGAGCGTGTGCGCGGGCAGTACGACGTGGAGAAGAACAAGTTCACGACGGCCGCCGCGCGGCGCAAGTTCGACCGCGAGAACCCAGTGCGGCAGCGGTTCGGCAAGACCGACGCCGCGAAGTACGAGTACGCCTACTCGCTCCGGCCGGAGGTCGTGTGCCAGGGCGCTGAGAAGTGCTTCCGGACGTGGACGTCGGACGAGGGCCTCGCCGAGCGCGAAGCGCCCGACGACGTGTACTTCCGTCACTTGGTCGCCAAGGGGATCGTGTTCCGCCAAGTGCGGATCATCATCCAGAAGCAGAACTTCGGCGGCTACCTCGGGCAGACCGCGGCGCACACCGTGTCGTTGATCGTGCACACGCTCGGTGGGCTCGACCTGGACCGGCTCTGGCGCGAGCAGGCGCTGCCCGAGGCGATCGCGGCGGCGGTGCCCGACGTCGCGAAGGCGGTGCGGCGGGTGCTCACCTCACCCCCGAGCGGCGGGAACGTCACCGAGTGGGCGAAGAAAACCGCCTGCTGGGAACGCGTCCGCGCTGTGGGCTGGGCTCCGCCCTCCGACGTCCTCGCCGGTTAGGCGACTTCATCCCCATTTCATCGTTCGCGCGTCGGGGCGGCCGAACGGACCGGTCCCGGGAAGTGGCATGGCAGAAGTTGAGCAGAACAAGATCGTCGGTGGTGGAGGTCCCACGCGGGTCCCTGTTCGGTGGACGGGAGGCGACGTGGCGGTCTACGCGGTGAAGCTCGAGCGCAGCGACCTCCTCCAGTTGCCGGTGCACCCGGACGCGTGCACCGAGGAGACGTTCGAGCAGTGGTGCGCCGAGAGGGTGGCCAACGGCGCCCGGCTCGCGGTCGACCTGTTCTCCGGTGGCGGCGGGTTGAGCCTGGGCCTGACCGACGCCGGGTGGACCGTCGCCGCTTCGGTCGACCACAACAAGTTCGCGCTCCAGACCCACCGGGCGAACTTCCCGGGCCTCGCGCTCGACGTGGACCTGGGAGACCCCAGGAAGCGCGCCGCGTTGATCAGGATGCTCAAGCGCGTCGACGTCGACCTCATCGCCGGGGGACCGCCGTGCCAGCCGTTCAGCAGGGCTGGGCGCAGCAAGATCCGCAGCCTGGTGGACGCGGGTGTCCGCGACGAGTTCGACGAGCGCAAGGAGCTCTGGCGGGCGTACGTCGATGTCGTGCTCAAGGTGAAACCCCGTGCGGTGCTCATGGAGAACGTCCCCGACATGGCCCTGGGCGACGACTTCCACGTCGTGCGGCGGATCGTGGACATGCTGGAGGACGTCGGGTACCGGACCAACCTCCGCTTGGTCGACGCCTGGCAGTACGGCGTTCCCCAGCACCGCAAGCGCCTGATCCTGCTCGCGCGTCATGACAGCGACACCTTCACCTGGCCCAGCCCGGGTGAACCGGTGACCGTGCGGGATGCGATCGCCGACTTACCCAGCCTCGGCCTCACCACCGGTGGTCGCGAGCTGCCCTACTCACCCACCGGCGAGGTGTCGGAGTTCGCCGCGGTGATGAGGCGCGGCACCGGCGCGGAAAGGGTGTGGGACCACATGACCCGTCCGGTTCGTGACGACGACCGCGAGATCTTCGCCTCGATGACGTCCAAGACGCTCTACGCCCACATCGACCCCAGCCTGCGCAGGTACACGGCGGAAACGTTCGACGACAAGTACAAGCGCTTGGACTGGGACGAGCTGAGCCGCTCCATCACCGCGCACATCGCGAAGGACGGCTACTGGTACATCCACCCGTCGGAGAACCGCACCCTCACCGTTCGCGAGGCCGCCCGCATCCAGACGTTCCCGGACGACTTCCGCTTCGCGGGCAGCCGCAGCCACGCGTTCCAGCAGATCGGCAACGCCGTGCCGCCGTTGCTGGGCAAGGCCGCGGCCACCGCCCTCATCCCTGTACCGGTCACCGACAAAGCCAGGCAGAACCGGTGGCGTGTTCTCGCCAACCACTTGGCCGCTTGGGCCGAGGAGCGGCGTGCCGGGAACTACTGGTGCGTGCTTCCCGGGGACCAGTTGACCCCGGCCGTCGCCGCAGTCGTGGCGATGCTGGACCCGTCACCTGTCGAACTGGCCGCATACGCCCGTGGCCTCCGCGAGGTGGCCGCGAGAGGGCGGGTCACCAAGCGAGCAGTGGACCTCATCGAACAAGCGGCGGTCACACGCGCAGCTGCGGCAGCGGTCACGCGCTTGCGGCAGTTGCAGGACGACAGGAAGCTCTGGCTGCACCCCCAGGACATGCCGGAGGTCTTGGCCCTCCCGCCGGGGAAGACCGCTCTTCTGAAGCTGCTGGCAGGCGACGACGTCCTGTTGACCAGCCAGCCGGTCATCCGCGTGTCATCACGCGTGCTCAACACCAGCTCGGAGCGGGCGAACAGCCTGACCGACGGTAGGGTCGACCTCTCGCGCTTGGTGGGAGGCGACTCCAGAGCACCGTTGCGCATGGCCGCGCTGCGCCTGGTCGGCCAGCTCCACTGCCACAAGCAAGCACCGATGTGCGAGGGGTGTCCATTGGCCCGCCAGTGCGTGACGGCCCGCAACAGCGAGTTCTCGGACAGGCTGTTCTGACCTAGGACCACAGATGATGCGGACGGCCCGGCCGACATGGTCGCCCGTTTAGACCGGGCCGTCGACAAAGAGCGATTCCCCCTCATTCCAGAACTACGGTGCGATTCCCATCTGGCGCCGGTCGCGCGTCCGGCAATACCACGAGTACGGTTTGCACCATCCTTTGCACATTGGACCTTACCTTGAGCCGCACTGCTACAGCATGTACGCCCGCGTCCCCAAGCACCTCCGAATCAGGGCGCCGAAATTCCGAAAGATCCTCAAGTTCAATCGAAGGCTTGAGAGTTCGGGAGCGTTCCGTATGCTTGATCCATGTCATTCGTCAGCCATCTCTACCGCGGTGAAATGGGTGACTGGTTCACCGAACGGCTCACCGGCACCAAAGAGGTGGCGGACGACGTGGTGACTCGGGTCCGGTCGCACCCCAAGGTGCGACCAGCAGGACAAGTCGATCTCCGACATTGGGATCGAGCAGGTAAGACGGTCGTCGCGCGATTAGCCGCAGCGGTGCAGGCCGCTCCCCCGTACTCCGCTCTGCTCGGACTCGTGCGCATCGGCCTCGTCACCCGCGAGTGGGCCGACGGCCAAGCGATCCGCTACCCGACGCACGCTGGGCTGTCGGTGACCGAGCGAGCGCGTGCGCTGGACCTGCGACCCACCCCGCAGGGCTGGTTGGACTTGCGGGACGCCGTCGAACGCGGTGCGGCCATCATGCCCTCGGCCTCGATCGAACAGGCCGAACGGCGGATCCAGCGACCCGGCATGCCGGATGAACCCGTGCTCGCGGAACTGTTCGACCGCATCCGCGCCTACTCCTGGGCGCACGCGCCGGTAGGCGGCTGGGGGACGAGGGACCCGAGAGAGGACTGGTGCGGTTGTGCTGGCTGCTGGCCGCCTTCGGCTACGCCTACCGCAACGAGAGCGTGGGCCACCCTCTGTTCCGCCTGTTCCGCGACAAACCACCCACCGTGCGCCAATTGCACAGCGCCGCGACCGACGAGGCTATCGCCGACCCCCTCGAACTGGTGCGACTCCTGAGGGACTCCGGCTCCTTCGAAGAGATGCGGAAGTTGGCCGGGAACCCGCCGATCGGCGCCCCGCTGGGATCGCTGCACCAGTGATCTTCGACCACTGGGACGACACCACCGCGGTGCTCCACGGGCCGGACGGCGGTACGTTGCTGGACGTCACCACGGTTGAAGCATTCGACGGCGACCACGTCCGCAAGCGGCTCTGGAAGCTGCTGGCGGGCGCGTGGCTGGACACCGAGGACCTCTTCCGAATCCGATCTGTCGCGATGTACGCGGCACGACACGGGGTTCTGCTCACCTGGCCACTGGACGAGTTGGAACGCGCGTTGCTGGAGACCGGGAATCCGCTCGATGCGCGGCGGACACTCGTCGTACTCGCCAAGCGCCTTCGGGCCGAGGACTACGCGCGCAGGCTCGAACACCGGCCACCAGTCGACTCCTGAAGCGTTCCGCATAGGGATCCGTCACGCCCCATGCCCAGTCGCGGTGGGAAGACAAGGTGCGCACAACACGCCACTGCCGCCTGCGATACGGCATAGCGTTTGGCATCAGGTCGTCCTGACCGGGTCCGCCGTGTGAGTGGACGTGTCGCGAGTGGCCGACTCCCTTCGGACTGCAGAGACATACGTTGTCGAGGATTCACTCCGCTCGGCGCAATCCACGCGGAGCTCAGCACCTTTGCCGCCAGCTGCGTTCCGCACGGAGGTCGGCGGTTCCGACCAGGTTCGTCAGAGCGCGTAGCGAACGCACAGGTACGGGGAGTGCTGGTCGACGAGCGCGAGCAGTTCGTCCAGCAGGCGGCGTTCGAGGCCGCGCCGGTAGCGGACGTTGGTGCCACGCCCTCGCTGCGTTTGGTCTCCTGCAGGTTGGGGCGCCACACAGCACGTCCTCCGCGCGGGGGAGCCGGTTCGCCTCGTGCAGCGCCTGATTGTGGGTGAGGACACCGCGTCGCCCAGCGCCTGCAGCAGCTCGCGCCAGTCGTCCAGCCAGCCGTCGTGCACGACGACCGGGCTGAGGTTGACGTGCACCTCGTAATCGGCGGCGCGGAAGTCGTCCAGGGCGGCGAGCCGCTCGGCGATCGGGCTGGTCCGCAGGTCGAGCAGCTTCGCGGTGCGTTCGGACATGAGGGAGAACCGCACCCTGGTGCGCTTTCGGGGGTCCCAGTCCAGCAGGCCGCGGTTGACGTGCTTGGTCGCGAAGGACGCCTTGGCCGTGGGCAGCCCGCGGAAGAGTGTCACGAGGTCGCGGACGTTATCGCTGACCAGCGCGAGCTCCGCCCGGGACGGATCGCCGCCGACGCGTTGACGTCCTGCTGCACGGTGCGCGGATCGCCCTGTCCATCGACGGGTCCTGGGCGCGCGGGTGTGGCGCCTGGCGGGCGAACCGGAGCTGCTCGACGTCGACCCGCTCAACGGCCACCTGGTCGCCGACCGCGTCGTGGTCGTGCGGGAACTGCCGGACTTGCCCCGCGCGTGGCCGCAGTACCCAGGGCATTACTAGGGCAAACCGCCGGGACGGCCGATCTTCGAGGTCGAGTACGGTGGCCAGAAGCACTACGTGTCCGTGTCGGTGGGCAACAACGGCTACATCGTCGGGGCCACCATGCGCGGTGCGGACAGCCCGTTCGACGGTGCCCGGCGCGATCCGCGTGCGGAGACCGATCCGACCTGTCGGGGATGGGTACGATGATCGGCGCGGTTTCGGTGCGGTTGGCGCCCGAGTGGGGTACGGATCCGCTGTGGGTGCGCAGGGAGGGCGACCCGATTCCGGGGAACTGTTCGGCGGATCGGTTGGGGCGTGAGTTCGGTGTGTCCGCCCGGCTCGTGGCGGCCATCGACGCGTGGGATGATGAGTTTCAGGCGGTGTACGACCCGGACGACCCTGCTGACTCTGGCTTCCCGGACGAGGCGGCCACTTTGGCGTGGCATGAGCGGGGCGAACGGTTGGCTGAACGGTTGGCCAAGGTGCTTCAGATTCGAACGGAGTTCCACACAGCGTGTGGAGATCGCGTTTTCGGCAGTTAGATTGCGTGCGTCCGGCCTTGCGGGCAACGGTAACCCTGAGACTCGGACGCACATCGCGTTGTGGCCGTGGCACGCGGTCGAACCGCTTGATACTCGACCAGGAGAGTGGTCAAGGAGGAGCGTATGGAGGAGAGTTCGTTGTGCTGCAACGGAATCTCGCCGCGTCGAACTGCACTCAACCGAGCTGTCTCAAGCTGCGCTCCCCCTGTTTCCGCTGGTCAGCGCATGATCTAGGCGACCCTGGGGGTCAAGGGGTCACGCAGACCCTTTCTGCAGGTAGAGCTAATGCGGAGCTCCCTGTCTGTGTCTGCGTATGAGTCCAGGGTGCGGTCGTTGAGTGCCTAATGGGAGCACGCTGTGGGAGCAGGGTGGGAGCCGTCGGGTGCATTCAACGGTAGTGAGTTACGTCCAACGGCTGCCAACAGTATCGTTTTGCATGGGGCAAATGTGTTTCTGCTGGTGTAGGCCTTTTGTTGGCTTCATTCACACTGATGTGCTCTTCGAACCGCGCTCAACGGCATCGAACGGCACAAAAACGCTGGTCAACAGCGGTGAACGTGTGCTGGCCGGGTAGCGCTGGGAGGTGAGCACTTCTGCAACTCCGAAGAGCCGGTTCGTGCTCTTGAGGACCGTGTGGCTGATGGCCGTGCAAGGATTGGTCGGTGCGACAATGAGTCGACGTCTGCTCACCCGAACGGCGGATCGAAATGCGAGGCCGCCGGTTGGGGCAAGTAGTCGGGCCGATCCGGTCACTTCCCCAATTGATTCGCAATGGAGGATTCTCGGATGTACGCCGACTCGCCCCACATGGTCGAATGGATGTCGCGGCGAAATTCTTTCCGTGTGATCGGCTCTGTTTCGGCGGAGTCCGAGACATATCTCGCAAGCTTGCCCTGGGCGTCGAGTAGGGTCGACTGGATGAAACTTCGAGATGTCCGCTTCGAAATAATTGAGAGGTCATCCCGCTCCTGCCAGCGGGTCGCGTCGCGCCGCACCCGCGGAACGGACGGGAACGGCTGCATTTCACCGTCTTGACTTCGGCTGACCCGCCCGACTACCCCCTCCCTGACCGTCGAACACCCACGGTCAGCGCGCACGGAGCGTGATTGGACCATTTGGTCGCTGCTGCATGTGGCCCGTGCCCGTCATAGTCCTCAGCGGGGTCGGGAACCTCGTATCAAGACTGGGCCGCAGGTCGGCCTTGGGGGGCTTTGCATGAGATCGCGCGTTGGCGCGCGGGGATTCACCCTGCGCGCGCTCGTTGCTGTGCTTTTCGTCGGTGGTGTCGTCGCGGCGCCGGGTGTGGCGCTGGCCGAACCGGTGGTCCCGGAGTCGGCGCCCGACGAGGCCACGGCCGTCGGGTACGCCCGGCAGTCCGGGACTCCGGTCCGGGTGGACTCGGCTACCTCGGAGACCGAGGAGTTGACGGCCAACCCGGACGGGACCATGACGTACACCCAGCACGCGCAACCGGTGCGGGTGAAGCGTGACGGCGGGTGGGTCCCCGTCGACCTGACGTTGGAACGGCGTCCGGATGGCGGTTTCGCGCCGAAGGCGGCCCCGGTGGAGACGGTGTTCTCGCCCGGCGGCATGGGGTCGGGGGCCGCGCCGTTGGCCAAGATCTCGCAGGGTTCGCACGAGGTCGGGCTCGGGTGGCAGCGCGATCTGCCCACGCCCACGGTCGACGGCGCCACCTTGACCTACGCGAACGTCCTGCCGGACGTGGATCTCAAGGTGGAAGCCGGCATCCGGGGTTTCAGCCAGGTCCTGGTGGTGAAGACCCGCGAGGCGGCGCAGCACCCGGAGTTGGCGGACATCGCCTTCCGGACCCATTCCAAGGACGTGACCGTGTCGAGTCCCGCCTCGGCACCTGGGCAGCTCGTCGCCCTCGACAGCCGGGGTCTCCCGGTGTTCGGCGGCGACGCTTCGTGGATGTGGGACTCCTCGGGCGAGTCGGACGCGAACCACACCGACGGGCCCGCGCGCGGTGACCGCCGGGCCGAGATGGCCGTGGAGGTCAAGTCCGACGCCGTCGCGGTCAAGCCGGACCAGGACTTCCTGCGCGATCCGAGCACGACCTACCCGGTGGTGCTCGACCCGTGGTACTGGTGCACGAACTGCACGAAGGCCCACCACGTCGTCGTGCAGGACTCGTGGCCGACGGCGAAGAACTTCGACAACTCCGAGGGCGTGTTCGCCGACCTCAAGGCGGGCTTCGTCAACGGGACCGAGTTGGGCACGCGGGCCCCTGGTATCTCGCGGTCGTTCGTGCAGATGAACACCGGTGCGATCAACGGCAAGCAGATCCACTGGGCGACGCTGGGCATGAAGGTCGTCCACACGTACTCGTGCAGCCCGTCACCGACCGAGATCGGTCTCGCGGGGTGGATGGACACGAACACCGACTGGTACAGCCAACCCGCGTGGATCTACACGCTGGCCGAGGTCAACCAGCGCAACAACGCCAGGTTCTGCCCGGAGGACGGTGGCGCCGAGGCCGTCGTGACCAGGGCCGTGGCCGATGCCGCGGCGAACAACTGGCAGCTCACGACGTTCGGCTTCCGGGCCAAGGACGAGAGCGCCCTGGACGCCTCCTGGCGGAAGTTCGACCTGAACCCCTACCTGCAGGTCACGTACAACAGCTACCCGAACACGCCCAGCGACCTCGGGATGGAGGCGTGGGGGCCGAACGCCGGCGACCAACTGCCCTGTGCCGTCGGGGCGAACCGCCCGCACGTGGGCACCGCCACCCCGCGGCTGCGGGCGAAGGTGTCAGACCCGGATCGTGGAATGCTGACCGACACCGGCTTCCTGGTGGAGCGGGGACCGTCGGGTGGCGACGTCCCCCTGATCGAGCTGGTCCGCAACGACATTCCGTCGGAGTCGTTCGCCGAGGTCGGGATCCCCGAGGGCACCCTGGTCGAGAACGGGCTCTACCACTGGTCGGTCTACACCGGCGACGGCAGCGTGCGGTCGAACCGCTCCGGTGACTGCGAGTTCGTCGTGGACACGGTCGCGCCGAACACGCCGCTGGTGACCTCGACGGACTACCCGACCACGAACTTCAACGGAACCGTCGGCAAGACCGGGATGTTCACCTTCGAGGTCAACGGCAACACCGGGTACGGCGGCTCGATGGACGTGACGCGCTACGGCTGGTCGCTCAACGACGACACCGTCGCGGCCACGTTCGTGAACGTCACCGCGGCCGACGGCAAGGTCACGGTGCCGATCACGCCGAACCGCGAAGGCGTGAACGTGCTGTACGTGGCCGCGTACGACAAGGCGAACAACCGGTCGGCCACCAGCGCGGCGTACACGTTCAAGGTGGCACCGCCGACGGGTCCCGTGGGGGAGTGGAAGCTCGACGAGACCGCTGGTGCCGTCGCGGCCGACACCAGCGGCGGCAACCACCCGCTGGCGCTGAGCGGTGGGGCCGTGTTCGGGGCCGGTTACGCCGGCAACGGGTTCGTGGGCAACGGCACGACGGCCGTCGCCGCCACGTCCAGCGCGGTGGTCGACACGTCGAGGTCCTTCTCGGTCGGCGCGTGGGTCAAGCTCGCCGACACCACCGGCGCGTACACCGTCGCCGGCCAGGACAACGCCTCGCACAGCTCGTTCTACCTCCAGCACGCGGAAGGTCGTTGGACGATGACCGCCGCCAGGGAGGACGGGCAGGGTTACGTCCGCGCGGTGTCGACCTCGCCGTCGCAGGCGGGCCTGTGGACGCACGTCCTGGGCGTCTACGAGCCGGACCGGGCGACCGTCTCCCTCTACGTCGACGGCAAGTACCAGGCGTCCACGACCCAGCCGCTGTGGAAGGTCACCGGCAGCTTCGTCGTCGGTGCCGCGCGGTGGGCGGGCAACCGCGCCAACCACCTCCCGGGCGTCATCGACCACGTCCGGGTGTGGGACAGGGTGCTGAACGCGCAGGAAGCCGCGAACGAGGCGAATCTGGTCGTGCCGCGTGCCCGGTACCAGCTCGACGAGCGCACCGGGACGACCGCGCGGGACGAGGTGGCCGGGGTGGCCGCCACGCGTTCGGGTGGCGCGACGTGGGCCGGCTCGTCGGACGTGTCGTCGGCGAGCGACGAGAAGTGGCTCGCGTACGACAACTCCGGGACCGGGCAGGTGAGCGTGCCGCGTCCGGCGCTCCTGCGCACGGACCGGTCCTTCTCCGTGGCCACGTGGGTCCGGCTCGGCGACTCGGCCGGTGGTGCGCGGACCGCGCTGAGCGTGCACGACCCGTACTTCGCCCCGTTCTCGCTCGGCTACGCCGACGGCAGGTGGAAGTTCACGATGGCCCGCTCGGGGCTGGGCGCGGTCAACACCTGGCGCGCGTTGTCCGACCACCCGGCAGTCACCGGCCAGTGGGTGCACCTGGCCGCGACCTATGACGCGCCGGCCAGTCGGATCTTGCTGTACGTCGACGGCGTGCGCCAGACGACCTTCTCGCTCACAAGGCCTGACGGCACGGGCGTCTCCGGCATGAACACCTCGGCCCAGCTGTGGATCGGCCGGGACACGTCCGGGAGTTCGGCGTCGGAGGTCTGGGCGGGCGACGTCGACGACGTCCGGGTCTACTCCGGGGTGCTCGACGCGACCGCGGTCCGCGACGTCGCCCTCACCACGCAGCACTTCTGACCCGTTCCGACTTTTGCCACGAGAGGGCTTGTGATGAGTGCTGTCGCGCGTAAGGCGGGCAGGAGAGCTGTCGCGCTCGCGGTCGTGTCGATGCTGGCGATGTCCACGGCGCAGGCCGTCGCGGTGCCGGGCAACCAGTACTCCTGGGAGCTTCCCCCGCTCCAGAAGGAGGACCCGGTCGCAGCGCAGTCGGTGAACGTGGCGGCGGTGCCGCCCGACCCGGCGGCCAGTGCCGTGGTGACCAAGCCGGTCGAACCGGCCACGTTCTGGCCCGCCACCCTGTCCGGTCAGGTCGACCTGGGCGCGTCGGGCACCACGCCGGCGCAGGCCGCCGCACAGGCCGCCGGGACTCCGCTGCGGATCCCCAACACCCCGATCGCGGTGGGGCTGGCCGCGGAGGCGCCGGCCGGCAGCAAGATCGTCAAGGGGCAGGTGCGCGACCGCCAGGGCAACGCGCTGGTGTTCACCCTCGCGGACGGGGGCGGTGCCGCCGGACTGCCGTTGGTCTTCACGGTCGACTACAAGGCGTTCGCCAAGACCTTCGGCGGCGACTACGGGTCGCGCCTGCGGCTGGTGCAGCTGCCGGCCTGCGCGCTGACGACCCCGGCTCTGGCCGCCTGTCAGGTGCAGAGCCCTGTCGAGGCGGAGGCGAACAACGTCACTGCGGGTGCGCTGTCCGGTCGCACCACGTTGGGGTCCACGCCGACGGTGTTCGCCGCCGTGGCGTCCGCGTCGGGGCCGTCGGGCAGCTTCGCGGCCACCTCGCTGGCGCCGGCGGGCTCCTGGACCGCGGGCGGCGCGTCCGGTGACTTCACCTACAGCTACCCGTTGCGCGTTCCGCCGGCGATCGGCGGCGCGGCCCCGTCCGTGGCGCTCGGGTACTCCGCGCAGAGCGTCGACGGACGCACGTCGTCGACCAACAACCAGGCTTCCTGGGTCGGCGACGGGTGGGACATGTCGCCGGGCGGGTACGTCGAGCGGCAGTACAAGCCGTGCAGCTTGGACCTGGGCGGCAACAACGGCGACACCAAGACCGGTGACCAGTGCTGGGCCACCGACAACGCCACGATCAGCCTCGCCGGCGTGTCCGGGAAGCTGGTCAACATCCCGGGCACGCAGGAATGGCGTGCGCAGAACGACGACGGCGCGCGGGTCGAGCGGCTCTTCGGCGCGCCCAACGGTGACGACAACGGCGAGCACTGGAAGGTCACCACGACCGACGGCACCCAGTACTTCCTGGGCGCCAACCGGCTCCCGGGCTGGGTCGACGGCAAGCCGGAAACCCGGTCGACGTGGACGACGCCGGTGTTCGGCAACCACGAGGCCGAGCCGTGCCACCGGCCGGGCGACTTCGACGGCTCCTGGTGCCGGCAGGCGTACCGGTGGAACCTCGACTACTCCGTCGACCGGCACGGCAACGTCACGACGTACTACTACAACCAGGAGATCAACAACTACGGCCGCAACGCCGACCCGGCCAAGGCCACCCCGTACGTGCGGGGCGGCTGGTTGGACCGCGTCGAGTACGGCCTGCGCAGCGAGGACTTCTACGCCGCGCCCGCGGCGAAGGTGAACTTCGAGACCGCGGAGCGGTGCCTGCCCTCCTCGACGGTGAACTGCGACCCGGCGCAGCTGGCCGACGGCACCAAGTCGTCGTGGCCGGACGTCCCGTTCGACCAGATCTGCAAGGACGGCGAGTCCTGCACCCACCGGTTGACGCCCTCGTTCTTCTCGACCAAGCGCCTGATGAAGGTCGTCACGCGCGTCGCACAGGCCTCCGGCGGCTACCAGGACGTCGACTCGTGGACCCTGGAACACCAGTTCCTGGCCACCGGCGACGGTCTCGCTCCCGCGATGAACCTCCGCTCGATCGTCCACACCGGACTCGTGGGCGGCAGCGTCGCCCTGCCTCCGACGGTGTTCTCGCACCGGGCGATGGCCAACAGGGTCGACATCGGCGGGGACCACCGGCCGCCGATCACGCGGTACCGCATCGAGGCCATCACCGGTGAGGCGGGCAGTCACACGCAGATCACCTATGCCGGTGAGGACTGCGTGGTCGGTTCCCGGATGCCGGCGTCGGCGGAGTCGAACACCCTGCGGTGCTTCCCGACCTGGTGGGCGCCGGACGGCGCGCGTGAGCCGGAGCTGCACTGGTTCCACAAGTATGTCGTCGCCTCGGTCGTCGAGGACGACCGCACCGGGGCCTCGCAGCTGATCAAGACACGGTACACCTACGTCGGCGACCCGGCGTGGCACTTCGACGACAACGAGTTCGCCGACCCGGAGCGCCGGACGTGGTCGCAGTGGCGCGGCTACGAGACCGTCCGCACCACCAAGGGCGAGACGCCGAGCCCGCAGACGGTCACGGAGGTGCAGTACCAGCGCGGCATGGACGGCGACCGCCTGCCCGGTGGGGCGGTCCGGGACGTGTGGACGGAGAACAGCGAGCACGAGCGGATCGAGGACGTCGAGCGGCTGCGCGGGTTCGTCCGCGAGACCCGGCAGTACAACGCCGGCGAGCTGGTCTCCGCGTCGGTCAACGACCCCTACCTGCCCGACACGCCGACCGCCACCGACGCCGCGGGCAACCAGGCGTTCGTCACGGGCAACGCCTCCGTCCGGGGCCGCACGAAGCTGTCCGACGGCACGTGGCGGCGCACCAGGGTGGACAAGCAGTTCACCGCCGAGGGGATCGCCTGGCGGGTCGAGGACCACGGCGACACCGCGGTGGCCGGCGACGAGTCGTGCACGACGTCGACGTTCGCGCGCAACGAGGACCTGCGGCTGCTGACGCTGGCGCACCAGGTGGAGACGGTCAAGGGGGACTGCACCGTCACCGCCTCGCCGACCACGATCCTGTCCTTGGCCCGGTCGTACTACGACGACCAGCCGCTCGGCGCGGCCCCGACCCGCGGGTTGATCACCAAGGCCGAGGTGCTGGACAAGTGGGACGCCACCGGGCAGACCTGGGTGATGGCGTCGCGCGCCACCTACGACAAGTACGGCCGGCCGCTGGACGTCTACAACGCCGAGGGCAAGAAGACCACCACGACCTACACGCCCGCCGACGGTCCGGTGACCGGAATGTCGAGCACGAACCCCTTGGGCCACGTGTCGAAGGAGTTCCTCAACCCGGCATGGGGCACCTCGATCGCGTCCCTGGACGTGAACAACCGCCGTGCCACGCTCAAGCACGATCCGTTGGGCAGGCTGATCGCCGCCTGGACGCCCGGCCGCGACCCGGCGACCACCAAGGCCGACGCGGAGTTCGAGTACCAGTACAACAACGACAAAGCCAGCGTCGTCATCAGCAAGCGGTTGCTGGACAACAACCAGTACCTGGCCGTCTACACGCTCTACGACGGCCTGCTGCGGGAACGGCAGACCCAATCTCCCGCGCCCAACGGTGGCCGTCAGGTGTCGGACACCTACTACGACTCGCGCGGCCTGCCGTACAAGGTCAACGGCGTCTACTGGAACAGCGGCGCACCCGGCGGCACCCTGACCGGGGCGTTCGACAACGAGGTGCCCGGCCAGACCATCACCGAGTACGACGGCATGGGCCGCCCGGTGAAGGCGAGCTTCCGCAAGCTCGGTGTCGAACAGTGGGCCACCGTCACCTCCTACGGCGGGGACCGTGTCCACACCACCCCGCCGCGCGGCGGCACGGCCACGACCGTGATCACCGACGCGCAGGGCAGGGCACTGGAGAAGCGCCAGTACACCGACGGCCTCGGCAGTCCCTACGACGCCACGAAGTACACGTACACCGCCGCCGGCCAGCTGGAGACCGTCACCGACCCGGCGGGCAACGTCTGGCGTTACACCTACGACCTTCGCGGTCGCGTCGTCGCCACCGACGACCCGGACACCGGTCACAGCACGACCGCCTACACGGTGCTCGGTCAGATCGCGTCGACGACCGACAGCCAGGGCCGCACGATCTCCAACACCTACGACGACCTCGGCCGGCAGACCGCCCGCTTCGAAGGCTCGACCGCGGGCAGGAAGCTGGCGGAGTGGGAGTACGACACGCTCCCCGGAGGTGTCGGCCTCCCGACGCTGTCGCGGCGCCTGGTCGACGGCCATGCCTACGAGCGCAAGGTCTACAGCTACGACCCGGCCGGGCGGCCGACCGGTGAGACGGTGACGATCCCGGCGGTGGAGGGTGTGCTCGGGACGAGCTACACCGTGCGCCAGTCGTACACGCCGACGGGCAAGCCCTTCATCACGCAGTACAACGCGGTGGTGTCGGGCGGGAAGACGATCGTCCCGCGTGAGGCCGTCGGCACGTACTACAACGACATCGGTATGCCCTACACGTTGCAGGGCAGCGAGCTGTACGTCGCGCACACCGGCTACTCCAGCTTCGGCGAGGTGCTCCAAGAGGTCTACGGCAGCGAGGACCCGGCGGCGAAGAACGTCTGGGTCACCAACACCTACGAGACCGGCTCACGGCGGCTGACCCGCACCCAGGTCGACCGCGAGACCCAGACCGACAGCCGCATCGCCGACCGGAACTACACCTACGACCAGGCGGGCAACATCACCCGCATCGCCGACACACCGCAGGGGCGGCCGTCGGACATCCAGTGCTTCGCCTACGACTACCTGCGCCGGATGAACGAGGCGTGGACCCCGTCGTCGGGCGACTGCGCCCAGCCCCGCTCGGCCACGGCCCTGGGCGGCGCGGCCCCGTACTGGAACTCGTGGACGTTCGACAAGACCGGCAACCGCCTGACGGAGACCCAGCACAAGGCGGCCGGCGACACGGTCCGCACCACCACCTACCCGGCGCCCGGCGCACCGCAGCCGCACACCGCGCGATCCGTCACCACCACGGGGCCCAACGGCACCTCGTTGGACACCTTCGACTACGACAACACGGGCCGCACCAAGTCCCGCAAGATCGGCGGCGACGAGCAGAAGTTGGAGTACGACGCCGAGGGCAACGTCTCCCGCATCGTCAACCCGGACGGCAAGGAGTCGCGCTACCTCTACGACGCCAATGGCGGCCGGCTGATCTCCCGCGAACCCTCGGCGACGACGCTGCACGTGTTCGGCCAGGAGATCCGCCTGGACACCGGCACCACGACGCCGTCGTGGACGCGCCAGTACAGCCACAACGGCCATGTTGTCGCGGTCCGCAACAGCGTCACGGGCCTGAAGTACATGGCCGGCGACCACCAGGGCACCAACCAGTTGGCGGTCACGGCGGGCTCGATGGAGATCGCCCAGCGCCGCCAGACCCCGTACGGCGCACTACGCGGCGACGTGCCGGGGACGTGGCCGGACAAGTTGGGCTTCGTCAGCGGCCGCAACGACGAATCCGGCCTGACCAGTGTGGGCGCCCGGCTGTACGACTCCTCCTCGGGTCGCTTCCTGTCGGTCGACCCGGTGATGGACAACAACGACCCGCAGCAGCTCAACGGGTACGCGTACGCCAACAACAGTCCGGTGACGTTCAGCGACCCGACCGGGATGATCCGCGACTGCGGCCCGGACGGCGTGCTGTGCGGCCGCAACCCGGCTCTGTTCGACGGTCCGGCGGGCGGTCCGAACGACACGTACGAGCGGGAACGCGGCTACTACCAGTGGCGCGAGCGGATGTGGCAGCAGGCGTCCAACGGCGCCAACGGCGAGACCCAGGCTGCCCTCGACGCGGCGGGCATCAGCTGGGAGGAGTACCAGCGCGCCCTGGCCGAGGCCCACAAGACCAAGTGGGACGTCATCAAGGAGGTCGCCTGGGAGGTCTTGAAGGACATCTCGGGCTGGAACGACATCGTCGACTGCTTCACCAAGGGCGACATCTGGGGTTGCGCGGGCGTCATCACGGGCCTGGTGCCGTGGGGCAAGGTCGGCAAGATCCTGGAGGCCGGCTACAACGCCCTCAAGGCGGTCAACCGGCTGGCGAAGATCATCGACAAGGCCAAGGGCGTCCTCCGCCGCGTGCAGGCGATCACCGAGAAGGTGTCGTCGGCGATCACGGAGCGCTTCAACAAGCTGACCGCCGACGGCCCGCCGAGATGCCACAGCTTCGTCGCCGGGACCCGGGTTCTGATGGCCGATGGCTCGACCAAACCGATCGAGGAAGTCGAGATCGGCGACAAGGTCAAAGCGACCGATCCCGTGACCGGGGAAACGACGGACCGCGAGATCGTCGCCACCATCGTCCACGACGACGAAGGCGACATGACGCACCTGACCGTCACGGCGGACACCGGCACGACGGGCACGATCGATGCGACGTCGTGGCATCCGGTGTGGGTCGAGGCCGAAGACCGGTTTGTCGACATCGGCGATCTCCAGCCCGGACAAAGCCTCACTTCCTTTGACGGTGCCGCTGCGGTCGTTGCAACTGTCGATCGTCGCAGTCACGTGGAACCGGTATACGACCTGACCGTGGAGGGAGTGCACACATACTTCGTGGTGGCGGGGACGATCTCCGTCCTGGTGCACAATTGCGGTAACAGCGATATTGTCGAGCTTTACCGGTCGCCGGGCTTGGGCAATCGGGCGAACGAAGCGCGCGGCCTCAATGCGGCCAACCACTCCGGGAACCACCCGACTGCATATCTCTCGAATAGCCCGATCGGTGCTGCTCAATACGCCGGAATCGGTCACGACGCAGGGTTTCACGTGTTCACGATGAAGCCCGGGTTCCGTGAGGCGTTCGGCGACCTGGAGTTTCCGTTGCCGAACAAGGATGGCGTGCCGGGACTGACTGAGTGGAGGATTCCGTCGGCCCGGTTCGACGAGTTCAACTCATATATAGATCACGACAAGACCAGATGGGTCGTCGCCTACCGCGGGTGGTGGGAAGACTGATCGTCGTTGCTGGCACTGTGGTGGTATCGTGCAGACTTTCGCTTGCCGGTCCTTGGAGATCAGACGATGAATGACCGCGACACGACTGCTCGCCTTGAGAGGTACCTGGAAGAGTTGCGTGCGTTGACGGGTGTCGATCCGCTGGTTCGCGAAATCGTTCCTCCGAGTGATGAACGCGGGCGGGTTCTGGCTATAATTCACAGCGGTTATCCGGAGACGGGTTGCCTGACGGGGTTCACCTATGGTCTCTCGTTGGCGGAACACCCTGAGTGGGCAGGCGTCCGCCGGGAGTTGACGATCACCGTTCGGTCGGGCGATCTTGATTGGCTGACCGTCCCGGCCCGCGCGGTCGAAGCGATGCGGGGGATATCGGCGTTCAATCGGGGGCGAGTCCTCGGTCACGTGGAACGTTTCGTCGGACGTTCGGGCATGTCCAGCCTGCTCCTGGCCGACCCCCTGCCCGATTGGGGTCGCCACACCCTCGAAATCGGACTCGGTCGTGGTTCCGAAGACAGTGACCGGGTTGATCTCGTCGGTGTTTTCCTGCTGCACGCTTCGGAGAGGGAGTTCGCTAAAAAGAATGGGTTTGAGGCATTGTGGGCCTTGCCGTGGGATCGCCTCGACCCGATGCGTCCACCGATCGTGTGAGACAGGTTCACATCAGCTCGAGGCGCAGTTGGGTGGTTCCAACCCCGAGCCCCGAAACTTTGTGACGATTTACAACTACGCGAACACCCCGTGATGCGCGCGTATGAGAACCAGGTGTGGTGCGCGGTGGACGATGGTGGCAGTCGAGCGCTTACAGTGCTACGCCAGCGTACAGCGGCTCGGAGCTGTTGCCTCGCGGCGTTACCATCAGTGCGCAAGGTAATGGTGGATTCTACCTGTTCGTCACCGTGCTGAACAGGACGAGGCCGTGATGGGTGAGATCGAGCGATTGGTCGCTGTTGTGCCTCCGCCCCCGGGGCGGCGGTCTTCCATCGACTGGACGCGTGTGTCGGCCGAGCTCTCAGTGGAGCTCCCCGCGGACTACGTGGAGCTGATCGAAGTTTACGGAAGTGGCCAGTTCGACGAATACCTCTACTTGTTGGAGCCGTTCTGCTTCAACCCCTACTACGACCTGGTCGCGAGTACAGGGATCGACGTGACGCTGTGCGAATGCTCTTCGACGAGGGTGAGCCCAGGCCGGCTGAGTTGACGGACCCGGAGAACCAGGTCATCCCGTGGGCGTCCACCGACAACGGTGAGTACTTGTACTGGCTGGTGCGCCCAGGGGTCGACCCTAATGACTCCGGGGTGGTCGGGCAGGGCAGTTCCAGCAGTTCGTGTGAGATCGCCGCACGGTTCGGGGTGTGGCTGGTCGGGTGGGCGCGGGCCGTCTGGTTTCCAGCGGACCGCGTGCAGGAACAAACCGGCGCTGTCGTACGCGGTGGCGTCGGCGGTCACGGACAAGTTCAACAAGCTGACCGCCGACGGTCCGCCGGCCAGCTGTACCCTGCACAGCTTCGTGGGCGGAACCCTGGTGTTGATGGCCGACGGCTCGACGAAACCGATCGCCGAGATCGAGATCGGCGACAAGGTCAAGGCCACCGACCCGAACACCAAGGAAACCACCGACCGCGAGGTCGTGGGGACGATCGTCCACGACGACGAGGGCGACATGACGCGCCTGACCGTCACGGCGGAGGACGGCACGACGGGCACGGTCGACGCCACCTCCTGGCACCCGGTGTGGGTCGAGTCCGAAGGGCGCTTCGTCGACATCGGTGAGCTGAAGCAGGGTCAGCGCCTGACCACGACGGACGGCGCTTCTCCGACGGCCACTGAGCCTTTCCGCGTAATGGTTCCTGACGGTCTGTGATCATGTGGTGCGGTCGTGGTCGATGTGCAGGAGCACGAGGGCGGCTGCGACGATCCTGCCGATCGCCCAGGGACACAGGCTGACGTTCCGCAGGGCCTTGAAGGTGGTCTTGAGCAGGGAGTTTCCGCGTTCGCCGATCGCGCGTTTGCCGTTGTGGGCTTTGTTGTGGGTCTTCTGGTCGTCGGTGAGTTCGCCGCCCTGAGGTTTCTTGATCGCGACGGTGATGGTGTCGGCCTCGCCCTCGTAGCCCAGGTCGCCGAGCACGGGCAGGTCCTGGGCGGTCCAGACGGCCAGTGCGGGCAGGATTTCGGTGTGGGCACGCAGCGCGCTGGTGTCGTGTTCCCGGCCCGGTCGCACGTCGGAGGTCCACAGGGGCCACCCGTCGGGTGCGGTGACGACCTGGATGTTCCCGCCGTGGTTGGCGTGTTTGCCGGACCACCAGAGATCCACGCCGGGAGTGGGGCCCGGGATGCGGCACCGGTCGGTCTCGATCAGCGTGCCGTCGACGCTGACATGGCCGTGACCGGCTGTCTTCGCCGCGAGCAGCGCTGATTCCAGTGCCGGCGCCTGGGCGGCCAGGACGGTGATGCCCTCGTGCAGGTAGTCGTAGGCGGTGGGCCGATCGCGTTGTCGCAGGCCAATTGCGCTACGCGGGTGCCGTCGAGGAACCAGCGCAGGACCAGGACGGCGTGCTTGAACGGGCTCAACGCGCGCGTATCGGTGCGGGTGCCTCGTCGGAGGCGTTCGCCGCGCAGGAGGCCGGACAGGAACAGCACGGTCTGGTCGCGTACCGGCAGAGTTGCGGTGTATGTGACACTCATCAGGCGCAGGACCTCTATGAAGTTGATCTCGGAAGGACCACCTTCATACCGGGGTTCTGCGTTTTTTGTTGCGTTGTAACAGGTTCGGCGTGCCCGCCCGCCTTGGCCGGTCCGACTACCCAACGCCACCGAGAGTTACTCGGAAAGGCTCACTGAAGTCTCGCGCTACACGCGTTTTGAACCGGTCCACGATCTCACGGTCGAGGGCGTCCACACTTACTATGTGCTGGCTGGCTCGGCACCGGTGCTAGTACACAACTGTGGCACCGCGACCGTCCGCTGGGACAAGGACATGGAGCACGCCACGATCAGATTGGACGCGGACGGTGTGTCCCTCGAGACAAAGCAGGTTCTGCCTGGTTGGGACGGCGTGGAAAGCCCGAATGGCAGGCCCACGACCGGTGCTATAGCCGAGCCGTTGGGTGAGAACGTGGTCGAGCGCACCTTCAACCTGCCTAACGCAGCTCGAGCGCTGAAAGCGCAGCAAGACTCCATCGGTGCTCCGCTAGGTGCGTATGATGGTATTCACAACAGCTGTGTAACCTATTGTGTAGGAATCTTGGTCGCAGGCGGAGTGGAGATACCATCGGGCGCGCGCGGTATGGTCTACCTTAAGAGAACCTTGGGTTAGGGGCGACATTGCTGGAAAGTGGCGAGCACTACGACCAAGTTCTAGCTGACATCATTGTCAGCCCTAGGGTCGGTGTCGGGCACATTCGATTGGTTGGAGATGTCATATCCGTGCGCGCTCAGTTGAGTATGGGTATGCAGGGTGCGGTAGGCATCTCTTTCGAGCAGCGCGCGAATATCGTCGAATCTGTACTAGAGTTGGAAGAGGGCTATCGGCAGTGTTGGGCGGCCCTGGCTGCCGAAGGTAATTTCGAGCGAGCTGCTCGCCTGTTGCCGCAACTCGAGCAGACTCTGAGTCTCGCAGTAGACGGGCTGCTTAGCATTGCGCGAGCTAACGGTATTCGAATCGAGCGCTTTTCAAGATGATCGAACGTGGTGGGTGGAACCGGAGCCGCCTGCCTTGCGCGCGTCCCCCGCCAACGCACCTACGGAATCTCTCGTTTCAACACATCGCCTGCCCCTTTTGGGGTGTGCGGAGCGTGTCGCACCGAGGAGGCGAATCTCCATGGGCAGGCGCGTTGCTTGATCTTCCGTCAAGGGAGTCGACAAGGAGGAGTGGAAGGAGGAGAATCCGTTGTGCCGCAACAGGTCCGCCTGCGCCGAACTGCGCTCAGCAGAGCTGTTTTAGGTGCCGCTGAACCCGCGTTCGCAGGTCAGGGCATGATCAAAACGACCCTGGGGGTCAAGGGGTCGCAGGTTCAAATCCTGTCGTCCCGACGGTCGATGGAAGCCCGTCTGATCATGGCGAAATGCCTGATCAGACGGGCTTTCGTCTGTCAGTGGGTTGATCTTGCTCTGATCCACTACGGGGACCGCTTGTGGACCATCTGTGGACCTCGGAAGAATTTCGGGAAACTAGACCGCCCGTAGACGTGGCGTTCCGGGCGGCTTTTGCAGGTGGGCCTACAGCAGCGCCCCGGCGTCGGTGACGGAGCGCTTGTTGGGGTGCAGGTAGCGCTGGGTCGTCATCAGCGACCCGTGGCCCGCGATCCGCTGAAGGTGGTGGACCGGCACCCCGGCGTCTGCCATCCAGGTCAGGCCGGTGTGGCGGAGGCTGTGCCGCTTCAGGTGGTCGAACCCGAGCTGGGTGACCACGTCATCCCAGTGAGTCGCGTCACGGAGCACGGCGGTGGTGATGCGGCCACCGCGCGGGCCGACGAACAGCCGGGCGTCCTTGGTGCCGTCCGTGGCCGCGATCCGGCGCTGGACGAGTTCGCGGATCTCTTCGATGAGCGGCACGGTGCGGGCGCGCTTGCCCTTGGTGCCCTTGTCCACCAGGCCGCCGGGCGCGGTCGTGGTCTGGCGTCGGACCGTCCAGGTCCACTCGGTGGTGTTGATGTCCTTGACCCGGACTCCGGACACCTCCCCGATGCGCGCGGCTGTGCACGCGGCGAACAGGACGACGTCGCGCCATCCCTCGTACTGGCTGGCCGACGTAGCGGCCAGCGTGTCGGCCAGGCGCTGGAGGGTGGCCCAGTCGGGCAGGGCCAGCGAGCGTGGGTCGTCCAGCTCGTCTTCGACGCGTGCGTACTGCTTCTGCCAGCCGGTGATGCGTGCCGGGTTGCGGTCGATGATGCCGTCCCGGAGCGCCTGCTCCATGACGCGCACGAGCATGGCGAGGGTGTTCTTCACGACCGACTTGCTGCACTCGTCGGCGATCCAGCCCGTCTCCGGGTCCATGACCGCCCGGTCGACCGCGCCGGTGGTGATCATGCGCACGGGCAGGTGTCCCAGGGAGGGCACGATGCGCAGCTTCCACCCGGACAGGTAGGGCGGCAGCGTCTTGTCCTCCAGGCCGCGCAGCGCCAGGGCCATGTTGGCGTTGCCGTACTCGGCGAGCGTCATGCTGGCTTGGTTCGGGTCGATGCCGCCGGCTGCGGCGCGCTTCATGGCGTCGATCCACTCGGCGGCTTCCTCCTCCGACTCGCACGAGTGCGAGCGGGAGGGACGCTTGCCCGTCTCGGGGTCGGTCCAGCGCACCCGCGCACGAAAGGGCGTCGGTCGGTCGGGCAGGTACTCGATGTCCGTCGACAGGGAGACACCGATCGGTGGTCGGTTGCGCTTCGCGGGCATGTGAGTTGGTCCTTTCAGGACGGTGGGTGTGCGGGTTTCGTGACAGCGCAGGCTGTTCGACGGTTCGTTTCGTGACGTCAGGTCTCGTGTCGCGCGCGTGCGTTGCGCGCGCGTGTGCGCAGGCACGCGTTGGTGGTGTGTGCGGGCTTCTGACGTCACGTGACGTCAGAAGCGGGGTCATGCCGGGCGCTTGGCGGCTCTGCGGCTGTCGGCGCGCGGGAACAGCGTGCGAACGCGTTGTCGGCAGGCGTCGAACCGCGCCTGGTCGAGCGCTCGGTTGAGGACCAGCGCGCGCAGGGTGGCCTTCGCGCGCGTGATCCGGTCGGTGCCGCGTTCGACAACGAGTTCGGCGATGGTGGCCCGCACGTGGTCGGCATCGGCGAGTTGAGCGGCGGTCAGGTTCGAGGTGTAGAGGATGGCGACCAGATCGTCGGTGCGCAGCGGGATGCTCAACGACACGCTGGTCGCCGCTCGACCGCGCCCGTCGACCCGGTAGCCGGGACGGATCTCGACCGGGTGGCCGTCGATGTAGGCACGCATGTCGCCTCCTGTCTGGTGTGAAGGGATTGCTGCAACATGGCGGGAGGGAAGAGGCAGCCTGGTAGTCAGGCCGCCTGGTGTAGGAGGGGAGGACCGACTTCGGCACGCGCCCGAAGGGCGCAGAAGGTCGCGCCGAAGGCGTCCTAATAGGACTGTGGGACTCCGTTTGGGACGGTGGTGAAGTGCCCGGCGAACGGTCCGGCCGTGCATCGGTCGCCGAGCCGGTCGCCATCGGTCGTGCGGCCGGACCGTTCGCGCGGTGGGAGCGGTGACGGGTCGTCTGCTCGGTCGCGTGGTTGAGGTCAGCCGGTCGAGCGGCTGCACTCCCGGTCGCCCCGACCGAACGCCCGGTCGCGGCCCGGTCGCCTCCCGAGCGGTCGGTTCGACTGCGACGCACGGGGCCTGTCCTCCTTCCTGGTCTGCCGGACCTGCGCGGTTAGCGCGGTTAGCGCGATTTGGTCTTGACCTGCGGTTTTGCTCTTGGGCGGGTGAGCCACGAGGCCGTCTACCAGTGGGTCTACGCCCAACCCGTCGCCACCCTGAACCGGGAGCTGATCGCGCTGCGGACCGGCCGCACCGGTCGTCGCGGGCCGCGTCCGGCGCCCGCGCCGCGCATCCGCGAACCCCGCTACCTCGACGAACGCCCCGCGGAGGCCGACGACCGGGCCGTTCCCGGTCACTGGGAAGGGGATCTGGTCATCGGCAAGGGAGGCAGGAGTGCGGTGGCCACCCTGGTGGAGCGGACCAGCCGCTTCCTGGTCCTGGTCCCGCTTCGCGGACGCGACTCGCTCACGGTCACCGACGCGATCATCGCCGCCGTCGGCGACCTCCCGGCCTCGATCCAAACGGTCCCTGACCTGGGACTGCGGCTCGGAGATGGCGTTACACCACAACGTCACCGCCACCGGACTGCCGGTGTTCTTCGCCCACCCGCACTCGCCCTGGGAACGTGGCAGCAACGAGAACCTCAACCGCATCGTGCGCGAGTTCCTGCCCAAGGGCGTCGACATTCCCTCCGATCCGCGCTGCCTCGCCGCCATCGCCGCCGAGATCAACGACCGACCCCGTAAGATCCACGACTGGAGAAAACCCAGCGAGGTGTTCACCGAACTTCTCGAAGCGGATGCTTCCACCGCCTGAACTTATCGTCCCGTCCAGGGTGATCCGTTCGCCAATCTCGCGCCCGTCGCCCCTGGTGAATCGGTCCGGATTGTCGGCCAATTGCCGCCTTGTCCTCGTTGTAGTGGTGCGATGAACCGCATGGTGAGCGAGCTTGGAGTCAGCGTGCTCTACGTATACGATGGTCCGCGCGGTGCCGGTCAGTGGATTGCAACTGGTGGCTGCGGGAGGAGGGGTTGATGGTCGAGGTGACGGCTCGCTACTTCCGCTTCGTGGAGGACGAAGACGACGAAGTGCTGGAGGCTGGTTTCGCGGAAACCGAAGATGGAACTGGTTTCGTCTTGCTGATACAGCGCAGCCTCTACGAACCGGAAGAGCAGGAAGTCCATTTGGGTATGGACACGTACTGTCTCGTGAGCGGCGGACAGAGCATCTACGGTGGGCTGCGCCGAGCGGTCAGGCTTGATCAAGGACTGGATTTGACGCTGTCGTCGGAGGCTGCGGAGTTGTTGGAGTTGCCCGTCGACCTCCAGGTTCGCCTGGACGGCGAAGCTGCTGCTGCAGCCGAGGTCCTGGACGCTCTGCCGCGAATCGTGATGTGGGGGCGGGAAGAGGAACGTCCCGAACTCTTGGGTTTCGACGGCGGTCGTAGTCAGGAGTAGGCCTAAGAACCCGCTCGCCGCCGGAATCTCACGCTGATCGTGGCGAGGTCGGCACCTGCCGGAGTCGTGGGGATCGTCATGGTGCATGTCGGGGCCTCGGTTGTGTTCTTCATGTCCGGCACCCACGAAATCGCGATCGGGCGCTGATCCGCCGTCCGCCCCGCCCGGAAGTCGATCGCTTCGGACGCCCCGTCTTAGCGGTTGCCGCGTGGGGTGTCCGTGTTGCGATCCGCGGGACGAGGGGCGAAGAACTACGCCGTTCCCCTTCTGGTCTTGTGGTGCGCGGTGTTGTGGTCGGCCCTGCGGGCGATGGCAACCTCGTGTCGATGGTCCAGCAAAGCGGTCACGCCTCCGAGGCCATCGCATCGGGATCGCCGTGGGAGATGGTCGAGCGCACGACGGAGTTGCGGCCTGCCGCGCGTCGGCGTACGCCCACTACGAGCTGGCCACGGGGCACATCGCCGTGACCGAGTTGTACGTGCACCTGGTCGAAGCCGAGCGCAGGGGTGGCCCTGACGCTCCTGGCCTTCGAGGCTGTTGAGCCGGACTGCTCGTTCAGCCGTTTGTCGTGCCTGGCGGACCGTTCGGCGCTGGCCACCGTTCCGTGTGTATCTACTCGCAGGTCGTAATAAAGGGCGCGCCTTGGGATGTTTCGACCAAGTGGATGCAACGGGGGCGCTGTATGGAGTGGCCTGTTCGGTGTCATGAGTGGTGAAGGTTACGAATCGGGCAACTACCGAAAATTGCGGCTTGTGTCACACGGGCGAGCTGTAGGGTGCCGCTACCGCGATGATCGGGCGTCGTCGTTTCTTTGTGCGCTTGTCAGAGGTGGGAGACGCGTGAAGGGTTGAATGTATAACGTTTCCGGCAGTCCTGACGATTGCCCCAGGGTGGACTTCGGGGCGTTATGCCTTTTGTGCGCCGTGAACGCGACGGTTGGAAGCTGCCTGTCCGGGGTGGTAGCGGCGGCCACGTTTATCGGAATGGAATGCCTGCGCGCCGTGGGCGTGAGGTGCCGCCGATGACGACGACCGGAAGATGTCTAACGGTCGGTGTTCACGATCGACGAAGTCGGAGTGGCGCCTGAGCGCGCCTACTCTGCGATCTTGTTCCGTGAAACTGCGAGTCTTTCGCAAATAGGTCGACCGCTGTCGCGTGGGTACCGCTATTGTGCGGCCACATTTCTGGATCGTTACAGTGACCTGATGGAAGTGTGCTGGAGGTTTGTGCAAATGACGTGGATTCAAGCGATCAAGCCGGTCGATGGCATGGACAGGCTGGTTTCCCTCCTCGACGACGTGACGGGCGGCAAGCCCAAACTGCCTTCCCTGGTGGTCGTTGCGACGTCGACCGACGCGACGTCGAACGCCGAGTTCCTTGCTGCTCTCAAAACCAGGTTGTCCGGTTCGGGCAACAGCGCCCTGGTGCCGCACGCGTATGCGGACCAGGACCTCGTCGAGTCGGCCGCAAAGAAAGGCCTACCGCCGTATGCGGCGTTGCTCGACCTGATTGTGCAGGGACTACGGCGCCGTATCCCCCGCGGCGCGGGGAGAAACTGGAGACCTCAGAGGTTCCAACTGGCACAGGACATCCTCGATGCCGATGGGAAGATCGACGCGGCGGGCCAGGCCAGGCAGAGGGCCAGGCTTCTTGCTCTGCTGTACGAGCACTGGGAGAGCCGTAACCCCCTGCTCGGCTGGGCTCGTGGGATGAGCCAGACGGACTTGCCGGTACAACTGGTCGGCACGTTGCTCACCGCGATCCTGAGTGGTCCGCTCAAATGGCTGTACACCAGGAGGCTCAACGGTCGCTCGACGCGATGGTTCCGCGACCTGGTGAAGAACAAGGTCGGCGAACCGGGTGACTTCGCATCCCAGGCGTTCCCACTGCTGTCCATCGGCGATCTGGGAGAAGAGCCCCGCGAGACCCTGCATCGCCAGGTCCTGGTCAGGGCGATCCTGGAGGACCTGTCCGACCTGATGCGACCCGGCCGGATCTCGCCGCGCCGTCGCCGCCGCCGCTGGACGCCGGTCCTGCTGCTGGATGGTGCTCATCCGCGCGTCGCAGCCCTGGTCGACGAGTTCGCCCAGCAGATGAAGGACCTCAGGCCCGCCCCACTGCTCGTCATCGGCACGCTGGACCCCGAACACGCAGCTCGCGTCGCCAAGATCACGCACGACGTGCCCGACGCGGCGACCACGTTGAATCGGTTCGTCGATGGCGAGCGGGCCGCGTTGCCGGAGGCGCCTTACCTGGCGGTCCGATTACCGGTGGCGGGGGAGGAGTCCGCGGAGGAGAACCCGGCCGTCAGGACGTGGATCGAGTCGCATCCCCGCGTCACACCGCAGGTGCCGGGAGGTCTGTCGGCGGTGGCGCCGCTGTCGGTCGTGGTCGCCCTGCTGGCCGGTGCGGTCGGGTTCGGCGGCTACCAGTACCTGCTGGGTGGCTGCTCCGACACGAAGATCAACGCCTCCGGTGAGCGCGTCGGCGTCATCGAGGCCGGGTGCAGCTTCGTCAGCGGCAAGATCGTCGACAACGACCGCGTGCCGAAGCTCGCGACCCTCGAAGCGCAGGCGGTCGAGAACAACAGCGACGTGGACAAGCTCAAGGACCGGCAGGGCAACCCGCGCTACTACCGCACCGTGATCTTCTTCGGCCCGCTGACTCGAGCCGACCAGGCCGAGAGCACGGCACCACCGAACGCCATCTGGCAGCTGGAAGGGGTGGTCCATAAGCAGAAGGAGCACAACGAATTGGCCGACAGCGACGACGGCAAGGTGCCGGTGAAGCTGGTCCTGGCCAACAGCGGCGACCGGTTCGCCGACGGGCGGTGGGTCGCCGAGCGGATCGCGGAGCGCAAACGGGCCGGGCGCGGCGAACTGGCGGCCGTCATCGGCATCTCCCAGAGCAGGCCGCAGGCGCTCGAGGCGGTCGGCCGCCTCAGCGGCATCCCGGTGATCGGCGCGGCGATGTACGGCAGCGGCATGACGGCCAACCCGAACATGTTCCTCTCGTCACCGTTCAACGCGGCGTTCGCCGAGGAGATCGCGAAGTGGGTGCGAGCACAGCCCGGCACCCAGGGTGCCGCGGTCGTCTACGACCCCGACGACACCTACTTCAGCAAGGAACTACACGCCGACCTGAACGAGCGCAACGTCGGCTCGCAGGAGAAGGACGTCGTGGCGAAGGAGGTGCCCGCCGTGAACGGCACGACCGCGCCCACGCTGGAGACAGACGACGTGGAGCGGCTGTGCGCCGAAGCCGACGCCGTCGTGCCGGTTATCGCCAGCCGGGGCGATCAGCTGCTCAAACTGCTTTCCATCGGTGCGCACGTCAAGGCGTGCAAGGATCGCGTGGACCGTCCGATTCGGATGATCTCGGGGCCGGGTGGGGTGGTGGTCGCGGGATCCGGTGTCCTGGCCAACTATCCCTGGGTGAAGGTATGGGTGACAGGCTTGGCCGGTACGGCCGAGCAGAGCGAGCGGATCGCGGGCGCCAATGCCTTCGGGATGGCCGCTCAGGCGATCGCGAACGCTCATCACCTCACCACACAAGTACCCGTCTGGGAGGTCTCCCAGGTCCTGGCCTGCCTGCGGGACCCGGAGTTCGACTACGACGGCCTCAAGCCCAACGTCCCAGGCGTCGATGAGGGCCGCATACACATCATCGAACCGTCGTGAAGAACGGAAATCCACGTCCGGCTGGACTTCGAAGACGTTGTGGGCGAGCCGATGGGGCGGTCGGGTCCTTCGACTACCTGCTGATGCCCTCGACATCGAGTATCGCGGAGTCTCATTCGCCGCAGAGTGGAATCGTAGTTCGAGACAGCGGCGTTCTCCGCAAAAATCGGCCTCGGGTCGGTCCGGGTGATGAACGTGGCTGCGGTGAGGATTTGGCGATCTGGTTTCATTGCCGCGCAGGTCGGGATGGCCGGAGCGAACTTTGGGAGTGGACATGCGGAGGAAGAAGCGGGCCGAAGGGGAGCCGATCGACCCTGCGGTCCAGGCGGCGCACGTCAACCGTCGAGGTGCCGTGGCGGTGGGCGTAATCGCCGCCGTCGCCACCTTGGCGGCAGCTGTGATCACGGCGTACTCGACCGGCCGCAAGCAAGGGGCTGATGCGAGCCCGCCGTCCACGGTCACGGTAGTGCAGACCGTCGCCGGGCCGGCGTCCGGCACTGACACGAAGTCGGCGTCGGTGCCCACCACGTCGGGCATCGTGCGGGCCGGTAACGGCGTGCCGCGCCAGATCCAGATCGACACCGGAATGGGGGTGGATCTGGATGTGGCCGACCCGCGCCCGGTGGAGGCTTCCGGGCCTAACGGCGACCTTGACCTGTACTTCGGCAAGGACATGCTCAGCGCGAGCCAGTCATCCCTGATCTTCTACGGCGGTACCCAGTACGACGCCGAGACGGAATGCCCCAAGCTGTTGGAGAGCACCACCGGACACCCGAGCACCCCATCGGCGGTGGGCGGTCAGTACTGCTACCGGACTTCCAAGGGCACGGTCGGCTGGATCAGTGTCAATTCCGTCGACTTCGACAGCGGTCCGCCAATCAACCATGTCGTGCTCAACTACAAGCTGTTCACTTAGCGGCCCGGTGCTGCCGCGCGCTCGGGTCTCGGCGCGCAGTAGCACCGGGCGGCCGTTCAGGATCCGTGTGCTTCCTAGACTAGTAGCGTGTCGCTGCTTAGTTGTGGTGCTTGCGGCTGGGAGGCTGTTGTCCGGCAGGTTCTTTCCCCTGCCGGACAAGGACTGGTGTGGTGGTATCGCATTTGAAGCGGCCGGTCAGGCTGTCGGCACGGGATCGTGAGGAGTTGACCCGGTGGACCACGACGGGTGTGCATCCGGCGTCGTCGATCATGCGGGCGCGGGTGCTGCTCGCGCTGGACACCTCGGCGGGCGAGCCTGATCCGAAGGAAGTGGTCGCGGCGCGGCTCGGAGTCTCGGGCGAGACGCTGCGGCTGGTCGCCAGGCGGTTCGCCGAGACCGGCGGCGATGTCCTGGCCACGATCTCGCGCAAGAAGCGCTGCCTTCCGCCGGTGCCGTCCCCGGTGACCGGGGAGGTGGAGGCCCGGCTGATCGCCCTGGCGTGCCCGGCGCCGCCGGAGGGGTATGCCCGGTGGTCGTTGCGGCTGTTGGAGGAACACGTCCAGCTCACCGAGGACATCCCGAACCTGGACCACTCGACCATCGGCCGGGTTTTGAAAAACGGAACTGCGTCCTCATCTGAGGAAGCTTGGAACATCCCGCCGCGGGCGAACGCGGAGTTCGCCGCCCGCATGGAGGACGTCCTCGCCGTCTACGCCCGGCCGCACGACCCCGCCCGTCCCGTGGTGTGCATGGACGAGAAACCCTTCCAGCTACTGGGCCGGGTCCGCGACCCGCTCCCGGCCCGGCCGGGCCGCGATGCCTGCGAGGACAGCGAATACGCCCGGTGCGGCACCTGCTCGATCTTCGTGTGGGCCGAGCCCTTACGCGGATGGCGCCGCGTCCACGCCCTGGCCCGGCGCACCAAGATCGACTGGGCCGGGCAGGTCAAACACCTGCTGACCGTGGACCATCCCGACGCCGAGACCGTGGTACTGGTCATGGACAACCTCAACACCCACGGCATCGCCTCGCTCTACGAGGCCTTCACGCCCGACGAGGCCTTCGCCCTGGCCCAGCGCCTGGAGATCCACCACACCCCCAAACACGGATCCTGGCTCAACATCGCCGAGATCGAACTGTCCGCACTGTCAAGGCAATGCCTCGACCGCCGTATCAGCGACCTCGACACCCTCAACGCCGAACTCGCCGCCTGGCAACACGCCACCAACGCCAACCAGCGGGGAGTCGACTGGCAGGTCACCACCGACGACGCACGCGTCAAACTCCGCCACCTATACCCCAAAGGTTAGATGCGACGGTCTACTAGTGCTGTGTCACGCAACGTTGGTCGGGTAATCGGTCCAGGTGTGCACGGCGGCGATCAACGGCTGGTCGCTGGTCTTCACCCTGCCGACCGGGCAGACCATCACCTCCGGCTGGAGCGCCACCTACTCGCCCACGTCCGGGCAGGTGACGGCCCGCAACGTCGCCTACAACGCCTCGATCCCGCCGAACGCCTCGATCGGCATCGGGTTCCAGGCGACCCACGGCGGCAACACCGCCAAACCCTCTTCCTTCACCCTCAACGGCATGGCCTGCGCCACCGCCTGACGGGACGAGGCGGCCCGGGACCTCCCGGGCCGCCTCGCCGCTCAACGGCAGGTGTGTGCGTCGTACGGCACCGAGAGCGCGCTCGACACCTCGTGCCCGTCGACGGTGGCGGTCGCGGTGACCGTCGCCGCACCGGCGGGCACGGCCCGTTCACCGGTCATGAACGGGTGGAAGCGAGTCTTGCCCGGCTCGACGTCGTCGAACGTCTTCGCGCCGTAAGGGGTCTGTACGACCACGTCGACCGGCACGGACTCGTTGTTGGTCACCCGCACGGTCAGCTTGGCGTTCGGCCCGGCGCACCCCGTGTCCGCGGCGCCCGCCACCTTCAACGACGGCTTGGCGAACCGCCAGCTGTCGACCTCCGCCAGGTCCCGGCCGTCGGGTCCGACGAACGTGAAGTACACGTCGTGCACGCCCGACACGCCGTCGAGCTCGGCGCCGACCTCGGTCCACTGCCCGACCGGCCCGTCGACCGGGATGGTCGCCACGACCGGACCGGTGCGGTCGTCCAGGCGGACCTGGATGCTCCCACCGGCGACGAGCGGCTTGACGCGCGCCGACACGCCGGTGGCGACGGACCCGAAGTCGGCCGACGACAGCGACGTCCAGTCACCGTTGTCGACGTCGTGCAGGGCCAGCTGCGGCACGTCGTTCGGTGCGTTGAGCCGCTTGGTGGCCAAGCCCTGCTGCCACGCGATGGTCTCCGCCTCGATCACCCGGTAGGGGTCGAGGTGGCGGATTTGCTCGACGCCGTCGAACGTGCCGAGGACCTCCTTCACCGTGCCGTCGGCGTTGAACTCCAGCTTCGCGATGTGCGGGCTGCGGAAGCCCTGCGTCGCGCCACCGGTGATGCGGCGGTTCAGCGTCTGCGCGTGGTAGGTGAAGTAGTGCTCGCCGTTCAGCTCGAAGACGGACTGGTGGTTGTTGCCGCCCGCACCGAAGTAGACACCGGGGTTCTTGAAGATGACCCCCGCGTACTTCTCGGGCGTCCACGGGCCCATCGGGCTGTCGGCCATGAGGTAGGCGATCGCGCCGGTCGGCGGGCCGTTCGGGTCGATCGGGCCGCCGAAGCCGAAGTTGGACGAGTAGGAGTAGTAGTACTTGCCCTCGCGCTTGAAGACGTGGCCGGCCTCGAACATCAGCGGCGCGTCGATGGTCTCGGCCGCGCCCTCGGTGCTGATCATGTCGTCACCGAGCTTGATGACGCGCGTCGACTTCGGGTGGTTGGTGTTCTCGTAGGAGTTGGAGCCGTCGTTGCCGCCACCGCCGAAGTACAGGTAGCCCTGGCCGTCGTCGTCGATGAACACGCCCGGGTCGAACAGCCAGTTGCGGCCGTCCGAGGCGCCGGGGGTCTGGGCGGTGATGAGCAGGCTGCCGCGCTCGTCGCGCCACGGGCCCAGCGGCGAGTCACCGACCAGCACGCCGGTCGCCGCGCCGTTGTTCGCGAAGTAGAGGAAGAACTGCTCCTTGCCGTCGACCACGCGGCTCTCGACCGCCGGTGCCCACGACTGCGAGGCGTACTTCGCCAGGCCGTTCGGACCGGCGACCGGGATCTCGCCGTGGTCGGTCCAGTTGACCAGGTCGTCGGACGAGATGACGGTGATCGTGTTGATCCCGCCGTAGGTGTTGGTGGGGGAGGTGCCGTTGGGACCCGGGTTGTACACCTGGGTGTCGTTGGTCATGTAGACGTACACCCGGCCGCCGTGCACGAACGCATTGCCGTCGGCGCCGAACTTGTGGGAGATCAGCGGGTTGCCCTCGCCGGGGTTCTTGCCGAGCACCTCGATCGTGGTCGACGGGGTGAACTCGCGCAGGACGACGTCGTCGACCTTGAAGTCCATCAGGTGGGTCGCCGGCGCGGCGGCCGGGTCGGCGACCCACGGCGTCTCGACGAAGACGCGCGGCGTCGCGACAGACTGGCCGGCCGGGATCGTGAAGGTGCCCTGGAGCAGGCCCCACTGCCCGCGCGGCAGGGTCCCGGTGCCCAGGTTGGTGTAGGTCGAGCCGCCGTAGTGCATGGTGACGAAGAACTGCTTGGTCGCGGGGCTCGCCGGGTTCTCGTACTTCACCCGGGCGGTGACGGTGTAGGTCTTGCCGGCCTGCACCTTGCCCGCCAGGTCCTGCGCCGGTCCCGAACCGGTCGTCTTGCGGTCGGTCACCAGCACCGCGCCGGAACCCGAGTAGGCGTCACCGGTGGGCGTCAGGGTCGCGCCGTCGGTGGCGTTGCCGTTGTTGACGGTCCACCCGGACAGGCCGTCCTCGAAACCGGGGTTGGTGATGAGGTTCGGCCCGGCGGCCGCCGCCGTCGGTGCGACTGCGAGACCTCCGGCGAGCAGGGCTCCGACGGCGAAGAGGACGGCTGGTCTCCGCCGCTGCGGACGTTGTCGATCCACGGGTTCTCCTTGTTCTGGGTGTGGGGGTCTGGGTGCGGTTGCGGGGGTCTGGGTGCGCTCACCGGCAGGTGTGCGCGTCGTGGGGTGCGGTCAGCTCGACGGTTCGCGGCTCACCGTCGACCGTCGCGGACGCGGTGACCGACGCCGAACCCGCCGGCACGTGCCGCTCCCGGGTCTGGAACGGGTGGAAGCGGGTCTTGCCCGGCTCGACGTCGTCGAACGACTTGGTGCCGTAGGGCGTGTCCACCGAGACGTCCACCGGGACCGCTTCGTGGTTGGTGACCTCGATGGTGAGCGCGACCTGAGGTCCCGCGCACCGGGTCTGCGCGGCCACCGCCACGGCGACCGGGAACCGCGCCACGCCCAGTCGGGCGAGCTCCAGGCTCAACGCCAGCTCCGGCGCGTCGATCTGGTTCTGCGTCCCGAAGGCGGATGCCCGTGCGGCCTGGGCCTTGCCGAGCGCCGCGCGCATCGCGGCCCACGAGTCCGCGGGGTAGTGGTGCTCGTCCAACGTGGACGCGTGCCCGATCGCGGCGTCCAGGTCGCCGGTGTCGAGCGGCTTGCCCTCGGCGGTCAGCGTGTCGCTGAGCAGGTAGTGGTCGAAGTCGACCTGCCCGCCGGCTTGCGCGGTCGCGTAGTTGAACAGGCCCCACCGGTGGCCCATGAAGTGGGTTAGGCTGCCGTCCAGGGTCTGCGGCCCGACGCGGTCGCCCAGCCGGTGCCAGGTGAGCCCGTCCAGGCTGTAGTGGAACGTGGTCCAGCCCTGGCCGGTCGGCGCGTCGAACTCGGCGTCACCCTTGAGGTGCACGGTGGTGGCGTCGCCGAGCGGCACCGCGGTGCCGGGCACGAAGGTCTCCGCGGTCGCCTGGTCGAAGGTGACCGGGAAGGGCTGCACCCGGTTGACCACCCCGAGCGTGTGCCGCCCGTTCACCCGCTTCACCGCGACGTAGGAGAAGCCGCGGTTGTACATCGCCAGGCCCGCGACGTCGCCGTCCTTCATCCGGGAGAAGTCGAGCTTGGTCTCCGCCGAGGACTTCGGGCCGAACGTCCGCTGCGAGAGCGTGTTGCGCGCCTCCTCGAACCACGTCAGCTCGGCCCGGTTCGACAGCTTGGTGTAGACGTAGCCGCCGGTGACGACCTTGCCGGTGGTCAGTCGCAACCAGCCCTCGCGGTCGGTCAGCGACCAGTAGCGGTTGTCCGGGGCATGGTTCCACTGCCAGGCCGGCCCGAGCCGCGAGCCGTTGGGCCTGATCTCCGCCTCGGTCGGGTGCTCGGTGGTCACCGGTTGGCCGATGACCGAGACGTCGTCCAACAGGTACTCGACGCTCGACGACGGCGGCTGCGGGTTGGCCCACGGCGTCTCGACCGCGAACGTCACCTTGCCCGTCTCGGCCGTGCTCGGCACCGTGTACCGGCCGGAGACGGTCGTCCACCGGCCCGCCTGGACTTCGCCGGACGCCATCACCTGCACGCCCGCGCCCCAGTCCGCGACCAGGTTGAACCGCACGCTCGCCGGGCCCGCGGCGTACTTGACCTTCGCCGACACCTGGTAGGTCACCCCGCGTTGCAGCACGCCGTCCAGGGATTGGTTCGGCCCCGAGCCGTTGAGCGTCCGGTTGGCCACCTTCAGCGCCGTGGTGCCGTCGACGGGCTCCAGGGTGAGCTGCGCGCCGAACTGGGCCGCCCACGGCGATACGGTGCCGGACTCGAAGCCGGGGTTGCGCACCAGCTCCACGCCGAGCAGCGATTCGTCGACCTCGGGCGGGGACGGGATCGTCCACTGCTCGTCCATGTAGGCCTTGTGCGGCGCGTCGTTGGCGAAATCGTCCGAGGCGACGACGCTCTTCTGCCGCTCCAGCGCCTCCTCGGCCGGGCTCAGCCGGATCGGCTTGGCGAACTCCCCGTTCACCGGCACCACGCCGTGGTCGCCGAAGGTGGGCCAGCCGTCCTGCCAGGTGGCGGGGATGAGCGCCGGGATGCGGCCGACCGGGAACGAGTCGCGGAAGAACATGCCGTACCAGTCGGTCCGGCCCCCGTCCCGGGCGATCGGCACGAGGCTGCCCTGCGCGAAGCCGTTCGAGTTCAGCACGCCCCGCGCCCGGTACGGGTTGCTGCCGTCAGCCGTCGCGTACCACCCGAGGAGTTCCGTCGAGCGGAAGAGCACCACCTGGCGTCCCTGGCCCGGCGGCCACGTGATGATCACGACGTAGTAGTGCCCGTCGATGTACTGCACCTGGGCGCCCTCGAACAGGCCGCCGAGGAAGGGCGAGCCGGGGTAGTCGGCCGGCCGCAGGATGTTCGGGTACTCCGCCACCACCCTGGTCAGGCCGCTGTCCAGCTTGACCGCGCTGGTCGACCCCGACCCGTAGAAGATGTACGGCGTGCCGCCGTCGCGGTCGTCGAAGTACAGCGACGGGTCGTGGAACGCGCGCCCCAGCGGCAGTCGGGTCCAGGCGCCGTCCTCGATGTCGTCGGTGCTGTAGAGGTAGGAGCCGCCGAGGTTGTTGGTGTTGAACGCGACGTAGAACTTCCCCCGGTGGTAGCGCAGCGACGACGCCCACTGGCCCTGGCCGTAGGAGTTCTGGCCGTTGCGCAGGGAGAACGAGTCGCCGACGCCCAACCGGTCGAAGACGTAGTTGACGATCTCCCAGTTGACCAGGTCGTAGGACTTCATGATCGGCGCGCCGGGGCTCAGGTGCATCGTCGTGCTGATCATGTAGTAGACGTCGCGGCCCTCTTCGTGCTCCGCCGCCGGCACGCGTTCCACGCTGACGTCGGGCACGTCGGAGTTGAGCAGGGGCACGGAGTAGGTCCCTTCACCCCGGTCGGTGGACGTGTACGAGGACGCGGGCACCCACTCGTCCGCCGCCTGCGCCGGCGGGCCGACCGAGGGCAGGACCGCACCGATCAGGGCGACCACGGCGAGGGCGGCCGTGGCGGCTCTCCGCCGTCGTGGGGGTGCGTGGACGATCAGGGGCATGGACGGCTCCAGACGCGGTCGTGGCGGAAACCGGGTGTTTCTCCGGGCAGTCGAGCGCAGCGCGCGGCGGGACAGCCTGTGATCGCTAACATCTGACCGCGCTAAACGCGGGAGGTCAGCGGTTGAGGTGTCCTGGTGAATGGCGTGGGTCGGCGGTGTCAACGCGATGTTGCCGGACAGTGTTAGCGATAACACAAGTAGGTGTCAAGGTTGATCCGCGACCCGGCCCTTCGGTCGCGCCGGACGTGCGAAACATTTGCGTGACCGGCGGGGGTGGCCGGTGGCGATGGCATCTAAAAGAGCCGGATTTTTAGCGCGCGCCCGCGTTGACTGGCCAAATGGCGCCCGGCTACATTGAGTCGCCGATCACCGTCGATCAGTCCCGATGTCGAAACTTTTCGATTGCGGACCGCCGGTCACTGCCGTGGCATCCCGTTGACGATGACGTCGGGAGTTTCCCTGCGACGAACCCGGCGGTGCGCTTTCCGCTGCTCGGCCCCGGTTCGGTGAGCGCGTGTGGAGGGGGCGGTAGTGGGTAACAGGACTTCCGGTGCGCCCGCGATGGCCGACGTCGCCAGGCTCGCCGGCGTGTCGCACCAGACGGTGTCACGGGTGCTCAACGGCCACCCGTACGTCCAGAAGCAGACGCGCTCACGCGTGCGGGCGGCGATCGAGGAGCTGGGCTACCGGCCGAACCGGGTGGCCCGCGCGCTGGTCACGGGCCGTTCGCAGCTGATCGGGGTGGTGGCCCAGAACACGACCCTGTGCGGGCCCGTCTCGCTGCTGGCGGCGTTCGAGCAGGTGGCGGTGACGGCCGGGTTCGTGGTGACCGCGCACCGGGTCAACGCGCTGGACCGCGAGTCGATCACCAAGGCCCTGGAGCGGCACCGCGACCAGCGGGTGGCGGGCATCGTCGTCATCGCGCCGACCGCGTCGGCGCACGACGCGGTGGACACCGTTCCCCCCGACGTGCCGCTGGTGATGGTCGACGGTGACGTGGAGCGCTCGACCCCGTTGGTGACCGTCGACCAGGCGGCGGGGGCGCTCGCCGCGACCACCCATTTGTTGGAGGCGGGTCACCGCACGGTGTGGCACGTGTCCGGCCCGTCGGACTGGTTCGACAGCCTCGGCCGGATCAAGGGCTGGCGGTCGGCGCTGGCGGCGGCGGGCGCGGAGGAACCGCCGATCGTGCCGGCCGACTGGAGCGCCGCGTCGGGCTACCGGGCGGGTCAGGTGCTGGCCCGGATGCCCGAGGTCACGGCGATCTTCGCGGCGAACGACCACCTGGCGCTGGGCATCCTGCGCGCGATGCACGAGCGGGGCCGCCGGGTGCCGCACGACGTGAGCGTCGTGGGCTTCGACGACGTGCCGGAAGCGGCCTACTTCATCCCGCCGCTGACCACCGTCAAACCGGACTTCGGCGCGGTCGCGCGTGACGCTTTGGATTTGCTGATGGCCCAGATCGACGGGAACCCGATCGGTGAGGTCCGGCGCACGTCCACGCCGACGCTCGTGTCGCGGGACAGCGTCCGACTGGCGTCGGACCCGGCGTTCCGCACCGGTCGAGCGCGCCCGCGCAAGCGCTCCTGAACGGGCGTCGGCGAATCATTTGCGGGTGGCGCCCGGCCGTGGTCCGCCTTCTCTCGGTCGTCATGTTTCCGTCGCGAACCGTCGCCCCGGTAGCAACGGAATGTCACGGCCAACCGCCCGACAAAGTGGTTTCCCGTTCTGTGGAAGTCTTCTCCACGTCCAGCTCCTGCCCGTGGCAGTGCGCGCTCAACCAGTGCCGGAGCCGGTGCGGCGTCCTCGGTCCGGAACGCTCCCTCACGGTGTGGCGGTGGTGCAGGCAGGCGGTCTGACCTCCCGCGCAGCACGTGCGCAGGCTGGCTGCTCGGGCATCGAACGTCATGGACGCGAGTGGCCGTGCCGTCCGCGCATTCGGCCATGATCAAAAATGCAGGACCAGTGCGCGATGGTGTGAACTGTTTTGTTCATCACGTAACGCGGGCTGTTGGTGGGCTATTCGGGTGACACCGAGCGCGGTGGTCGTGCGTGGTGGTTGCCGATTTTCCGGAATGGCGACCAGGTGGTGTCCGTTCGGGGGTCGTTGCTCCGTTTGGAGTCTTCTTGGATGCGCCGTCGTGAGGTGTGCTGTCTGCCGGTCTGCGTGCCTGCATGTGGGCCGGTCGCTGTCCCTTGTGGACTCGGCTGTTGGGTGTTCGAGTTCGAGGGGGGACCGTGCGGTCTGCGGGCGGTGTGCGCGTTGGCGTTGTCGGGGTCGTGCTGGCGTTGGTCGCGTCGGTGGCGAGTCCGGTCGGCGTGGTGGGTGCTGTCGCGGTTGGCGCGGTGGGGGAGGTTCCGCAGCAGGAGTGGGGCAGTGCGGCGGGGCGCAGTCACGAGGCGACGAGTGACCAGACGCGGGCCGAGGAGGAGCCGGGCACGGTGCGGGATTCGCCGCCGGCACCGGGTGGTCTGCCTGCCGATGAGCCGTACCCGGACCCGGAGTTGGGTGGTGAGGGGCCGGCGCAGGAGACCGTCGTCGAGGTCGGCGTCGGTGACGGTTCGACCGTGCCCGTCGAGGGCGGTGACGGGACGCCACGAGAGCTGGTGAACCGGCGGTCGTCGGACACGCAGGAGTTCGTGAACCCGGACGGCACGCGCACGAGGCGGGTGTTCCAGGGACGGAAGTTCTTTTCGCGCAACGGGTTCTGGTTCCCGATCGATTCGACGCTGGTCGAGGAGGACGGGGCGTGGCGGAGTCGTTCGGATTCGGTGAACAAGCGGTTCGCCGATTCGGCGGACGCGGCGACCGTGGCGTCGCTGGAGTTGGAGCCCGGTGTCTCGTTCGGTTACGGCCTCGCGGGTGCGACCGGCGTGGAGGCGCGGGTCGAGGGCGCGGCCGTCACGTACCCGGACGTGCGGGCGGGTGTGGACCTGGAGTTGGAGGCGACTCCGCACGGGATCAAGGAGACGTTGATCCTGGATTCGGCCGATGCGCCGACGGAGTGGGATTTCCCGTTGCGGCTCAACGGGCTCACCGCGTCGCTGGACGCCGGGTCGGTGGTGTTGAAGGACGCCGCGGGTGTGGTCAAGGCGGTGGTGCCGCCGGGGTTCATGGAGGACTCGGCGATCGACCCGCGCTCGGGTGAGGGCGCGCGGTCGCGGGGTGTGACCTACCGGCTGGACGGTGACGTGCTGCACGTCAGCCTGGACAAGGCGTGGCTGTCCGACCCGGCTCGGGTGTTCCCGGTGAAGGCGGACCCGAGCGTGGTGTCGCACCACACGGACGGGTCGACGTTCGTGCAGTCGCCGTGGAACGCGGACTACTCGGGTGACCCGACGTTCAGCGTGGGCACCTACGACGGTGGTGCGAGCAAGGCCAACGGGTTCCTGAAGTTCGACTCGGTGGCGTCGGCGCTGGCGGGCAACTACATCCTCGACGCCAACCTGTGGCTGTACAACGTGTGGTCCTACTCGTGCAACGCACGCCGGGTGTGGGTCAACGACGTCGACCAGGCGTGGAGCCTGTCGGGCAACAAAACCTGGCCGGGGCCGCAGTACGGTGCGGAGTTGGGGTACGCGGACTTCGCCAGCGGTTACAGCAGCGGCTGCAACCAGAGCGGTGCGTGGCACAAGATCCCGCTGGGCAGTGCGGGTGTCGGTGTGGTGCACCGGTGGACGCACGGCGGCACGAACAACGGGTTGACAGTCCGCGCGTCGGAGTCCGACAGCTACGGGTGGAAGAAGTTCGCCGGCCGCAACAGCGCGAACCAGCCGTTCCTGGAGATCACCTACAACCCGTACTGGGCGACCTATCAGGTCGGGGCGATGACCAAGCCGGTGACCTCCAGCCAGGACGGCACCATGCAGGTGACCGTCACCAACCACGGCCGCGACACGTGGACCGCGGGCGGCAACTACAAGCTGCACTACCGGCTGTGGAACAGCGCGGGCACCGAGCTGAGCGACGTCGCCTGGACGGCGATGCCGCACGACGTGCCGCCGGGCGGGTCGGCGACGGTGAACGCGACGATCCGCACGCTCAAGCCGGGCAGCTACACGCTCCAGTTCGACATGGACCACTACGGCACGACGAAGTTCAGCACTACCGGCGTGCCGATGTCGGCTGGCGTCGGCATGACCATCCCGAACCAGGTGCCGGTGGTGACGGCGATGTCGCCGTCGAGCAACTACGTCAGCGAGGTGCTCAACCCGACGTTGACGCTGGGCGGTCGTGACCCGGACAACTACCCCGGGAACGGGCTGGCGTACCTGTTCAAGATCTGCGACGCCGGTGGCGACAACCTGCAGAACTGCGTCGAGTCCACCTGGAGTTCCTCGCCGACCTGGACGGTGCCGGACGGGAAGATGGCGTGGGGCAAGACCTACGCCTGGTACGGCTCGGTGGGGGACTGGGGCAGCAACTCGCCGTGGAGCCAGCCGGCGTTCCTGACCGCGCAGACGCCGCAGCCGGCGGTCACCAGCCACCTGGGTGCGGCGTCGACGGCGACGAGCGGGTCGGTCGATCCCGGGGTGGGCAACTACTCCACGACGGCCACGGACGCGGCCCTGTCCGCGGTCGGGCCGGCGTTGTCGGTGGTGCGCAGCTACAACAGCCTCGACCCGCGCAGGAACCTGGCGTTCGGCGCCGGGTGGTCCACGCGGTGGGACACCGCGATCGTCCCGGACAACGACGGCACCGGCAACCTGCTCATCACCTACCCCGACGGCGTTCAGGCGCGGTTCGGCAAGCGGCCGGACGGCAGCTACGCCCCGCCGGCGGGCCGGTTCGCGACCCTGGTCGCCGTCACCGGCGGTGGCTGGCAGCTGACCACCAAGGGCCACGTCAACTACCGGTTCGACGCGGCGGGCCGGCTCACGTCGATCACCGACGACTTCGGCCGCAGCCAGACGCTGAGTTACGACTCCGGCGGACGCCTGAGCACCGCGACCGACACGGTGTCCGGGCGCAGCCTCACCTTCACCTGGACCGGCGGTCACGTCACGCGCGTGGTCACCGGCCCGGACATCGCGCTGGCGTGGGACTACACCTATGACGGCGACCGGCTGACCTCGGTGTGCGACCCGACCGGCGCGTGCACCGCCTACGAGTACGGCGATGTGCTGCACTACCGCAGCACCGCACTCGACGCCGGCCCCATCGGCTACTGGCGGCTCCAGGAGGCTTCCGGCACCATCGCCTCCAACCGCGCGCCCAGGGGTGGCCAGAACCACGGCACCTACAACAACGTCACCCTCGGCGCGCCGGGCGCGATGCCGGGCTCGTGGATCACCTCCGCGGCGTTCAACGGCGCCACGTCGTTCGTGAAGCTGCCCGACAGCAGCATCGGCACCAAGCGGCAGTTGACCGCGGAACTGTGGTTCAAGACCACGTCCACCGCGGGCGGGGTGCTGCTGGCCACCTCGGCGCAGGCGCAACCCAACACCACCGCCACCGGGTCGGGCACGCCGATCCTGTACGTGGGCACGGACGGCAAGCTCTACGGCCACTTCTGGAACGGCAACGTCACCGGCATCGTCACCCCGGGCACGGTCACCGACGGCAACTGGCACCACGTGGTGCTCACCGGCGCCGCCGACCGCCAGACCCTCTACCTCGACGGCGCCGCCGTCGGCACCCAGAACGGCCTGATCGACCACAGCGAGGCGCTGACCCACATCGGTGCCGGCCTGGTCAACAGCCGCGCCTGGCCCGCGCGTCCGGCCGACGACTGGGGCCACTTCAACGGTCAACTGTCCGACGTCGCCCTCTACGACCGGCCGTTGAGCGCCAACGCGGTCGCCGAGCACTGGGCCGCGCGCAACCTGACCAAGGCACTCACGAAGATCACCGTCCCGGGTGGTCGAGTGGCCTCCCAGGTCGTGTACGACCGTGCCGCGGACCGGGTGTCCACCCACACCGACCACAACGGCGGCAAGTGGACTTTGACGTGGCTGGCGCCGGAGTCGAAGACCAACATGTTCACCAGCCTGATCAACCCGGACGGCCAGTCCACCCAGTACAACTACGACCCGAGCCGCGGCGGTCGCGTGACCCGCATGACCGAGCCGGGCAGCGCGATCACCACGTACAGCTACGACACCGGCGGTTTCCTTCAGGAGACCATCAACCCGAACAACGTCAAGACCACGATGGTGAACGACGGCCGGGGCAACGTGCTCTCCCGCAGCGTCGGCTGGGCCAACCTGACCTCGCGCACCACCAGCTACGCCAACTACTTCCTCAACGCCGACGACCCGCTGGACCCGCGCAACGACCGCGTCACCGAGCAGCGCGACGGACGTTCCGCGAACAGCGCCGACAACACCTACCTGACCACCTTCAGCTACACGACCTCAGGCGACCTGGCAGGTACGACCGTGCCCGGCGGCGACGCCTCCTCGCGCCGCTCGACATCGGTCACCTACACCACCGGAACCGAGGCCGCCATCGGCGGCGGCACCATGCCGCCCGGCCTCAAGCGCACCGAGACCAACACCGGTGGCGGCGTGACCACCTACGCCTACACCAGCCGCGGCGACCTGCGGGAGATGACCGACCCGGCCGGCAAGAAGACGGTCCGCAACCACGACGCACTCGGCCGCACGACCGAGGAGAAGGTCATCTCCGCCACCTTCCCCAGCGGCGTCACGACCACCTTCACCTATGACGGCATGTCGCGCCTGCTCACCCGCACCGAGCCCGCGGTGGCCAACGCGGTCACCGGCACGGCGCACCAGCAGCGCACCACCAACACCTACAACCCCGACGGCACCATCGCCACCACCAAGGTCGACGACGCAGCGCTCAACGACCCCGGCCGCACCACCAGCTACACCTACGACCTCTACGGCCGCGTCGCCACGCTGACCGACCCGACCGGCGCGGTCACACGCACCGAGTACGACACGATGGGGCAGCCGACCAAGCGCATCGACGCCGTCGGCACGGAACTCACCTACACCTACACCACCGCACGGCACCAACTCGCCACGACCACGGTGAAGGGCTTCACCGGCGACGGCGGCGCGCCCCGTGACATCGTGCTCGAATCCCGCGCCTACGACCCCGGCGGCAAACTCGCGAGCCGCACCGACGCGATGGGCCGCACCATCGCCTACGACTACAAAGCCACCGGCGCCCTGTTCTCCGACACCCTCGTCGGCTACAAGGACCCCGACACCGGCACCACCTACGACATCAACCTGCACATCTACCGCTACGACGGAGCCGGGAACCTCGACGGCCTGGAAACCCGCGGCGGCCTCTACTACACCAGCTACAAGCGTGACCTCGCGGGCCGCGTCGTCGAGGTCCGCGACAACGACAACGCCTGCCCGGCCAAGTGCGGCAACACCGGCCACGCGCGGACGACGGTCAACACCTACGACGCCAACGACAACGTCACCAGCACCATCGTCAAGGCGCCCGGCGGGACCAGGGTCGCCCAGACCGACTTCACCCACGACGCGCTCGGCCGCGAACTGACCCGCGCCGTCCACACCGGAACCTCCACGCTGGTGACGACAACCGCCCGCGACGAACTCGGCCTGGCGCTCACCGTCACCGACCCCCGGGGCAACACCCAGTCCTTCGGCTACGACGCACTCGGGCGCGTCACCACGACCACCGGACCGGCCGTCCCGGTCGAGGCCAACGGCCAAGCCCCGGTCACCACCTCGGCCGTGACCAAGACCGGCTACAACACCTTCGGCGAGCCCGTCGACCGCCTCGACCCGCTGGGCAACGTCACCCGCACCGCGTTCGACGCAGCCGGCAGGCCGACCAGCACGACCCTGCCGCCCTACACCCCACCGGGCGCGACCGAGCCGATCACCGCCACCACGAACGCCACTTACGACGGCGCAGGTCGAGTCACCGCTACCACCGACGCGCTCGGCAACACCACCAACTTCGACTACGACCAACTCGGCAACCGGACGCGTCGCACCGACCCGTTGCTGCCCGGCCAGACCCAGCGCGGTGTGTGGACCTCCACCTACGACCCGCTCGGTGAACTGCTGTCCACCACGGCGCCCAACGGCGCGCAGACCTCCGCCACGTACGACATGCTGGGCAACAAGATCACCTCGACCGTCGTCGAACGTGTACCCGCGCCCACCCGCAACCTCACCACCCAACTCCGCTACGACGAGCTGAACAACCTCGCCTCGGTCACCAGCCCGGACGGCCACAAGACGCAGTACGTCAACGACGACAAGGGCAACCGCGTCTGGACCTCCAACCCGCTCGGCCAGACCACGAGTGCGCTCTACGACGCGGCAGGCCGACTGGTCATGGGCACCGACGCGCTGGGTGGCAAGACCACCGCGACCTACGACCTGGCCGGCCGCCTGACCACCACCAGCGACCTCGCCCCGTCCGGGTCGGTGCTGCGCACGCACACCTTCGGCTACGACGCGGCCGGCAACCAGACCAGCTTCACCGACAGCCTCGCAGCCACCACGACCCGCACCTACGACGCCGCGGGCAGACTCACCACCATCACACGCCCGGTCACCGGCACGACCTCGATCACCACCAGCTACGGCTACGACGCCGCCGGCAACCTCACCCGCGCCACCGATGGCAACGGCAACCCCACCGTCTACACCACCAACACCTGGGGCTTGCCCGAATCCACCATCGAACCCGCCACGGCGCAGACCCTCAACGCAGCCGACCGCACCTACACCAACACCTACGACAAGGCGGGCCGGCGCACGACCGTGACCAAGCCCGGCGGCGTCACCATCACCCACGAGTACGACCCGCTCGGCAACGTCATCAAGCAGACCGGCGCCGGTGCCTCGGTCGCCACCCCGGACCGCACGTTCGGCTACGACCTCGCCGGCCGCATGACCTCCGCCGGCGGCAACACCTACACCTACGACGACCGCGGCAACATCGTCAACGCCATCGGGCCGTCGGGCAACTCGTCGTTCACCTACGACAACCACAACCGACTGTCCACAGTGGCCACCGCCACCGGCACGACCACCTACGGCTACGACACCACCGACCGCCTGACCACCGCCACCGACCCGGTCACCGGCGTCACCGCCACCTACACCCGCGACGCCCTCGGCCGCACCACCACCATCGGCTACGGCACCGGCACCTCAACCCGCGCCTACACCTACGACCCGCTGGGCCGCATCGCCACCGACACCGTCACCGCACCCGGCGGCACCGCGACCACCAGCACCACCTACACCTTCGACACCGAAGACCACCTCACCGCCAAGACCACCACCGGCCTCGCCGGCGCCGGCACCAACACCTACACCTACGACCAAGCCGGCCGCCTGAAGTCCTGGGACAACGGCAGCACCACCACCAACTACGGCTGGGACAACAACGGCAACCTCACCCAGGACGGCACCACCACCGCCACCTACGACCAACGCAACCACCTGCTGACCCGCGGCGACACCAGCTACACCTACACGGCCCGCGGCACCCAGGCCACCCGCACCACCGCCGGCACGACGACCAACGTCGCGTTCAACGCCTACGACAACCTCGTCACCGACGGCACCACCACCAACACCCACGACGCACTAGGACGCCTACACACCACCGGCAACCGCACCCTGGCCTACCAGGGCACCGGCCAGACGATCATCAGCGACGGCACCGACTTCTACAGCCACACCCCCGACGGCACACCCCTGGGCATCAAGCAGGGCACCGCCACCGGCCTGGCCGTCACCGACCTGCACACCGACCTCGTCGCCACCACCAACCCCGCCACCGGCACCCTCACCAACTCCCGCACCTACACCCCCTTCGGCACCGTCCAAGCCACCACCGGCACCCAACCCACCCTCGGCTACCAGCACCAGTACACCGACCCCACCACCGGCAACGTCAACATGGGCGCCCGCTGGTACCAACCCGGCACCGGCGCCTTCACCAGCCGAGACACCGCCACCCTCGATCCCACCGACCTCCTCAACGCCAACCGTCACGCCTATGCCTCGGCCAACCCCCTGGGCATGATCGACCCGGAGGGTTTCCTTGCGATCGGGGTCGTGATCGCCGACATTGTCGGGACCGCAGTGGGCGGTACTGCGGCCCGAGGAGCAGCCGGTGCCGCCGTCGGCCGCGCTGCGAGCGCCGTCGGCTGGACCAACTTCTCAACCGGCTTCGGCGGACGGGTCGCGACCGGCCTGAGTTGGATCATTCCCATGCCCGGTGACTTCGAAGCCACCTGGCGGAGCGGCATCAACCGGTCGAGACTCGTCGTCCAACCGAAGCCGATACGGCACGCCTGCATCCGTTGGTGTGCCGACAAGGAGGAGGACCCCGATCGGAGGATCGTAGAGCCTGGGCCGGAGGACGAGTCCGGCACCGACTGGCCTCGGGACGACGGCAGCGAGGAAACCACCGAGGTCCGGGACAACCGTGCCGAACGCGTCCTGAACAACGCCATGACCGCAGTCGCGCCACCCGCGCTCACCGCGACCATCGCCGCCGGTATCCAGGCGATGATCGACGCGCTCAACAACCAGGCGCGAATCGAACTTGGTATTGTCGGGCCGGGAGGGGAGTCGGTCCAGTACCAGCCGGGGCAGGCCGACGGAGGTTCTGGTCTGGCTTGGTTGCCGCCGGCTCAAGGTCACGATGAGAGTCACTGCCAGACCGGTGGCTATCTCGGCTCCGGTCCATCCGGCGAACGCGTTCGCGGCCCCCAATTCTGGGAAGACAGCTGTCCGGTGCCGGCTTACCTGGCCGATCCTCGCACTGGTGGGCGCAGATACAAGTCTTCGTTCGTGGAAGGGCCCTTGCCGGACTACGGTCAAACGTCGCTGTACGTTCGGTACCACCCTGTAGCGGGCGTTATTTACAAGTGGGGTATCTCGAAAAACCCGATCGATCGCTACCCGGCGAGCGACTACGCGGATGGCAGTCGAATGCTGATCATCAAGAACTTCGACACACGCACCGGTGAGGGCTCTGCTGAAGCTGCTGAGCGCTACCTTGTGGAACGCTGGCCAGGGCCGGTCAACGACGAGCCTTGGGCTGGTAGCGTTCCGACCGACCAGCCTTGGACGTCGGGTGTCGAAGATGTGAAGCGTGGAAGGTTCTGACTCGATAGGAGTGGGTGTGGACGACGAGTTGTACGATCGAATTCGAAGCCGGGCTCTTGTCGTACTCGATCAGTACTATTGCCCGCTCACGCGGGAGGAACTGTCTGTGATCCTTCGCGCGCACTTTTCGTTCGAAGTCGGACCAGGTGACCTTGAGGAGGTTCTGGGTCTGGAGGAAGAAGCCTTCGACGCCGGAGGTCGTCGTGACGTCTGGCTTTGCCCCGGGCTCGAACCTCCGGACTTCTATCCAGATCCGGACTTCTTGACCCGGTCCGACTGGCGACCGCGCGATCGGGTTGTCGAATATACCTTCGAGGCGGAGCGGCGAACGTGGGTACTTCGCCGCCTCGCCGACGATGTCTTGGGCTTCCTGGAACGTCGAAACGACCCGTCGTTGTTCGCCGAGCTGTTTGCACTGCTCCTTGAAAAAGTCCCGGAGGATCTTGTCCGTGAACGTCTGGGGACGCGCCCCAGGGATATCTTCGATGCAGACTTCGTGGAAGCTGTCCGGGAGTTGGCCGAAGATCGTCATGGAGAACTGGCACTCAGTTCACGGCGAGGTGGTTTCGCGGCCGGCATGCAAGACCTGGAGCTCCGCGCCAGACTTTTCGGTCGAAGTGACGAGTAGCTCTTCGGAGATGTCGACTTGACAGATCGATGGTCGAGTCCACTTCACTCTCGCACTACGTGAACAGGATCTATAAGTCCCGGCAATCACCGAAGTCACGGGTCTTGGCGCTGCAGAAGTCGTTGCCGTCCTCGCTCTGTCCGACCACTACAAGGCGCTGCTGACCACAGTCCCGTAACGGACGTACGCAGGTGTGGTGCTGATCCAACCCAACGGCGCGCGGCAAGGTGGCAAACTTGCTCGCACTCTTCACGAGCCCGGTGTCGTCCACGGTCAACACCCGTCCTTAGCGCGAACCCAGTTCACGGTAGGACGGCGAACCGGCGCTGCGGCGCAGTCGCCGTAAATCCCCCGCGAACTTCAACAACGGTGTGTCCTCGGCCACGAGTGGCCGTTCATGACCTGGCACGGCGAAGTGTTTTCCAGGCACCTTCCCATCGCCCAGCTGCGCAAGATGGTGGTCTGCGCGCCAACCGCGTTGTTCACCTCAGACGCCGCAGAAGCTGTGGAAGACAGAAACGTGATGGCGGCCGTGAACGACGCTGCAACGGCAGTGATAATGGCAATTTTCTTCAACCAGGAAATGCGCATTGACCCACACTGGCCCTGGACCGACGTGATCACCAACGCGTTCGAGCGGCAAGCCTGCCGGACCCGGCTGACCAGCGGCAGCACTCCATCCCGACGAGCACCCGACCACCTCCGTGGAACCCGGCGCCCACCCGACGCGACAGCCGGGCCCTCACCATGCCCACAGGACAGAGACACCGGCCCGGCCAAGCAAAAACGGCCCGCCGGCAAAGCTGACGAGCCGTCATGCAAGATCGAGGTCAGGGCACTTTGTATCCGGCGGCACGGAACAGTTCATACCATTCGGATCGGGTGAGCGGGATGTCGGAACCGAGCGCGGCGGCCGTGACACGTTCTGGCGTGGTCGTGCCGAGCACGACCTGCATCTGCGCGGGATGGTGCGTGATCCAGGCGACCGCGATCGCCTCGGCCGGCACGTCGTATTTGTCGCTCAGCCGGTCGATTACGGCGCGGGCACGACCGCGTGCGGTGACGTCGGCCACCGCAGTGAACTTTGCCTGTACCCGGAGGTTCTAAGCCACTGCGGAGAGCCTGATTTTGGGCGCGTTCGACCGCCAGTTCACTTTCGCCTTTTTCTGGGCATCACCTGCCGGTGGCCCGTTGGCTTTCGGTTTCAGCGGGGAGTCGTCCCGCTTCACCGGCAGAACCGGCCACGCGTCGCCTGGTGGTAGCCAGGTCGCGGTGGGCCGTCGCAGGTTCTGCCGGGATTTCCTCGACAGCGCCATCCATGCGCCGGAGGTCCGTGGCTGGTCGGCTTCCGGCCTGCGGCGTCGGCGTCGTGCGGGGACGTCGGGCAGGGCCATCCACCCTGCCGCGCCACCGGCGACCAGGGCGTGCAGGACGGTGAGGACGATCTGCAGGACCGTCGGCTCACCGTCGAAACCGGCGAGGATCTGGGAGGCCCCGGCCACCGCGAACAGCACCACGATCGTGGCGGGACGCGGTCGGCGGAAGCTCACCCGTCCAGTGTGACGATCACGACCGCCTGGTGACCACCACGTGATCAGGATTCACCCAGCCGCAGTACCGGCCGGCGGGCGGTGATCCCCATGTTCGAGACGACGACGGGCCTCGGCTGCCGGGCGGTGGCGGTCCTCCGGGCGACGCGGTGCGGACGCGTCCAGGTGAGCCCGGGCAGCGACCCGGATTTCCTGGTCGACGGGCCGGCGTTCTGCGACCGCCCTCGGCGCGAACTCTGGTCCACGCCGGTCTGGTGCGCCCGGCACGTCCCGGCCGGGTCGGCGACATCGTGGCGGCGACGCTGACCGACACCGGTCGCGTCGTGCTCGCGGATGCGGACCAGGGCCTGCGCGGTTCCGTCGCGTGATCGCGTGGGAGTTCAGCGACGAGCCGGTTTCACGGGTGTCAGCCATTTGACGGTGGGACCGGCGCCGATGCCGTGCAGCACCACGCTGCTGAGGACCACGGTCACGGTGACGAGCAGGATGGTGTCCGCGGCGGGTCCTTCGGGAAGCCTGTTGAAGGCGAGGAGACCGAAGACGATCGACGTTGTGCCGCGTGGCCCGAGCGCCCCGATCTGGAGGCGTTCCCGTTGGGAGAGCGATGATCCGGTGAGGGAGAGGTGCACGGGGAACATGCGGACGACGGTGAGCGCCGCGATGCTGAAGAGCGCGACATGCCAGGGCAGTCCGTCCGAGAACGCCACCACGGCGGTGATGCCGACGACGAACCACAGCGTCGTGGTCAGCAGGGTGGTGAAGTCCTCCAGCAGACGGAAGTCCTCGTCCAGCGCCCCGCGGCGCAGCAGGTCCCGGCCCTGCGGAGCGTTGCGGATCTGGCGGGCCTTGGCTCGCCGGTGGACGTAGCGGAACGTGATGCCGCAGACGAAGGAGGCCACGAACCCGTTGCCGTCGACGGCGACCGTGGCGGTGTAGGTCAGCAGCGGTACCAGCAGCACGACGACGCGGCCGGACTGTTCGGTGAGCCATCCCGATCGGTGCGCAGCGACCAGCAGCACCGCGAGTCCCGCACCGAGCAGGAGACCGGCGATGAGGGCCTTGAGCGCGAAGGGCAGCACGGTGGCCAGCGCGGAGAGCGGTGTGCGTTCCTGGGTGTCGTCGCCCGCCAGGATCAGCGCGAACAGGAACAGCGGCGAGATGATGCCGTCGTTGTACCCGCTTTCCACGTTGAGGACGCTGCGCACCCGCGACGACAGACCACGATCGCGCACGACCCGTTCGGCGGGGGCGAAGTCGATGGGCACGACCACGCCGGCGAGCAGCAGGAGCACCGGCCAGGGCAGGCCCGGGAACAACCACCAGCCGAGCAGCATCGCCGCGACGAGGCTGAGGGGCATCGCGATGAGCAGCACCCTGGCCGCAAGCCCCGGTGAACTGCCCCACAACCGCCCGCCGCGAACCTCGGTGGCGTCCACGAACAGCAGCACGGCGAGCACGATCTCGGCCACGTACAACATCGCCTGGGTGTTCAGCGCGATCTCGATCGACTGATCGTTGACCAGGCCGATGACAACACCCGCCGCGACGATGACGACAGGAGCGCCGAGGTTCCAACGGTCCAGCCGGGCCGCCGCGAAGGAGCGGACCGCCATGGCTATCGCGATCATGAGGAGCAGCGAGTTCATGTGACCGTGCTTTGTGAGGCGGCGTGACGGGCAGGAAGTGTACTGTCCGCGGGCCCATTGTGGACATTCAGCGCTTCGTCATCCCCCAGGTGGCTGGTGTTACCGGGTCACCTGGCTGGAACGTCCATCTGGTTCGCCGGTGCTGGGTGCCGTGCGGTGTGGCTGATGATCGTTGAGCCGGTCCGCGGCGGCGTTTTCGCCTGCCCGGATCGTGATTTTCAGCCACGGACCGAGAAGGCGGAGTTGTTTTGCCGTGCGCACCCCGATTGGCCGCGCGACCTGGCGAATGCTTCTGGGGTACGCCAGACCGCAGCGGCTCACCATCTTTTTCGGAGGGGCACTCGTCCTGCTGAGCGGTCTTGCCGCCGCCGCACAGCCGCTGACGGCCAGGGCGCTGGTGGACCGGCTCGGTGTCCGGCGGCGAGCGGCAACGGCAACGGGTCGCGATCGCCCGCGTTGCTCGGCCGGCCGCGGTTGTATGAGCGGGTGCTCGGAGTGCGCCGATCCGGTGCACTCCGAGCGTGGTCATCCGTGTGCCGTGCCGACTGCCGTGAGCGGTAGCCGCAGCCGTAGCTGGAAGCCACCGTCGGGCATGGGGCCGGTGTGGAGTTTCCCGCCCAGCAGCGTGGCGCGCTCCTGCAGTCCGACGAGCCCGTGCTGTGCGCTGGGCAGGGCGAGGGTCGGTCGGGTGGGTGGGGTGTTGGTGACGGTGACGGTGAGGTCGGTGTCGTCGTGGGTGATCTCGATGGTGGCGGTGGCGCCGGGGGCGTGCTTGCGCACGTTGGTGAGCGCTTCCTGGATGGTGCGGTAGATGGCCCGCTGCGCGGGTGGTTCGAGCCCTTCGGGCGCGGTGCCGACCATCCGTGCGTCGATCGCGCTGTTGGCGATGAGGCGTTCGAGGTCGGTCAGTGTGGGTTGCGGGGTGAGTTCGGTCGCCGGGGTGCCGGAGGCGCGCAGCAGGTTCACCATGTGGCGCAGCTCGTCGAGCGTGTTCACCGAGAGCTGCCGGACGTTCTCGGCCGCCTGCTTGGCGTCCGGGTCGGTGGTGCTGACCATGAGCGCACCCGCCTGCACCGCGATCAGGCTCACCTGGTGGGAGACGACGTCGTGCATCTCGCGGGCGAGCTGGTTGCGTTCGCGGGCCAGGATCGCCTCCGCGTCGAGCCGCCGCTCGTGCTCCCGTGCTTCCTTGACCTCTTCCAGCCGCAGAGCCAGCTCGCGCTGGGAATGCAGGAACTGGCCGAGGAGGATCGGTGCGAGCGCCGTCATCGTGAAGTAGATGAGGCCGAGCAGCGTGTAGGAGTCCCAGATCGACGGAGCGAACTCCGTCATCGGGAAGACGAAGCCGGCCGCGGCGAGGAGCCCGCACCCCGCGAGCAGCCACCAGTCGCGATAGCGGCTGGAGACCGCGTAGAGAGCGGCGATCGCCGGAACGATCGCGCCGGGCGCGAGCACGGCCGGCAGTGTCGCCAGGAAGGCCGGTAGCGGCAGGCGTTCGCGCGCCAGGAGGGCGAGCACCGCGATCGCGATCGTGACCACCGCGTACGGCGCGTCCTCGGTGATCGTGGTCAGCACGCCCTCGGCCAGTGCGAGGGCGAGCACCACGGCGTCGACGAGCCTGGGCGGAACTGTCGTGGTCACGACTGTTCGCCATCGAGCAGGCCGGCCCGCTGCGCCACCAAAGCCGCCTGCACCCTGCTGCCCACGCGCAGCTTCGTCAGGATCGCGCTGACGTGGTCCTTCACCGTGCCGACACTGACGTGGATCCGGGCGCCGATGTCGGTGTTCGACAGTCCCTCGGCGATCAGCACGAGCACCGCGCGTTCGCGCTCGGTCAGCTGGCCGACCAGCTCGGAGGCCTGCGAGCCCGCGCCGGAGCCGAGGTAGCCGTCCACGACCGTGCGGGTGACCTTGGGTGAGAGCACCACACCACCGCTGACCAGCGTGCGCACCATCTGGGCGAGCTGTTCGGGCCCGGTGTCCTTGAGGATGAACCCGGCCGCACCCGACCGCAGCGCCATGGCGATGTACTCGTCGGAGTCGAACGTCGTCAGCATCGCCACGACCGGCGGCGGCTTGAGACTCTGCAGCTGACGCAGGATCGTCAGGCCGTCCACGTCCGGCATCCGGATGTCCAGCAGCACGAGGTCGGGCTTGAGCAGACTGATCTCGCGCACCGCCTGCGTTCCTGTGGGCGTCGCTACGACCTCTATGTCTCCAGCCGCCTGGAGGATGAGGCGGAACCCCGTCCGCACCAGCTCCTCGTCGTCCACGACGACCACCCGGATCATGTCACGCTCCTCTGTGGATCCTGCACGCGTGCAGTCTCGCCGAGACCGGCTCGGCAGCGCCATCCGGGAACCGGCGGGTCGGACCCGGCCGACCGGCAGGTCGTGACCAGCCGGTCGGCCCGGGTTCAGCGGATGTGCTTCGCCGGCTTGGTGGCGAGGTTGAGCAGGTACTCCAGCGGTCCCCGGCGGAAGAAGCGGGACCAGACCCAGGCGAACGCCATGGCGCCGAAGATGAACATGAGCACCGGCGTCCAGGACGTCTGGGACTCGGACCCGGCGGTCACGCCGGTCACGGACGCACCGGAGGCTCCGGACATCTGGGACGACAGCAGGAAGTGGCCGACGTAGGCGGTCAGGGACATGGTGCCCACGGCGATGATCGGTGCGGCCAGGCGCCGCAGCAGCGGCAGGCGGTCGACGGCCGTCATCGCGAGCACGATCACGGTGATCGCGACGCCGATGCAGCCGATGACGTCGAACGGCATTCCGCTGTGCGGCCCCGAGGTCAGCAGTGACCAGGCCGATCCGGTGGTGCCGGGCGGTGCCATACCGCCGATGGCGTCGGGCTGCGCCATGTCACCGGCGGGACCGAAGTCCTTCGGCCCCTTGCCCGTGCCCGAGCCGCCGGGACCCCTGGCGCTCTGCGTCTCCGCGGCTTCCCGGACGCCGTCGAACAGCTGGGCCAGCAGCCAGGAGGTGCCGTAGGCGAACACGGCGAGGGCGGGACCGAACACGGCCAGCCGCTTCCGCACGGTGCCGGAGGTCACGTCGAGCCGGCCCAGCGCCATCCCGGCGACGATGAACGCCATCCAGGGAATCGCCGGATAGAAGCCGGTGAGCGTGAGGTCCACAAGTCCCGCGCCGCCGAGTTGGGCGAGTGGGTCGTAGGCCTTCATGGCAGCCCTGGCGGGCTCGGTGATCAGGGACTTGAGGCCGAAGGCCAGCACCGGCCCGACGACGGCGATCCCGGCCGCGATGGTCGCCAGCGTCCTGGCGCTCAGCCGCAGCAGTGGCATGGCCAGCAGGAAGAACAGCCCGTAGGAGGCGAGGATCACCACGTCGCCGTAGAACGTGATCATCACGGTGCCCAGGGCGAGCAGCACCACGGCCCTGATCGCGATCCGGGCCTTCGCCTGCCGCCCGGCCACACCGGTCTTCGGCTCCAGGCGGCCCGCGATCAGCATCAGCGAGAACCCGGCGAGCGTGGCGAACAGGGCCGACGAACGGCCCTCCGTCAGGTGCCGCACCCAGGCGCCGATGCCGCTCGCGTTGGTCGCCGAGGGGCCGAGGTGCACGACGTACATGCCGAACACGGCCAGCGCGCGGGCCAGGTCCACCCCGACCAAGCGCCCCATCGAGGGAGTGGGTTCTGTTGCCGTACGGGTCTGGGGAGGCGATGTCTCCGGCGCAGCTGAGGCGTCCTGCGGTGGTGGCATCTGTGTCATACGGCAACTGTGGCGGTGCGGCAGGTGACGGGGCCATCCGTCAGGTTGGGGTGCGGACCCGCCACCCGGCCGGACCTTCCGGCCGACCGGCTGGTCTGCGGTGGCCGTTCACGAGCGGTCGATCACCCTCGCGGCGAGGCGGAAACCCTGTCGTGGGGTGACGTGGGGCAGGTAGGCACGACTGACCGCGTTCGCGATGCGGGGCAGCGCGGCCGCGTCCGGGTAGGCCATGTACATCGGCCGGTAAGCCGGCTGGAACTTCGCCTTGAACGCGAACAGGGAGCGGAAACCGTAGACCGGTTCCATCACGTGTCCGGTGACGTCCAGCACTCTCTGCAGCAGCCGGGGACGTTCACCCCGGTCCAGCCGGGCGAGCGGTGCGCCGGACAGGCTCAGGAACCGGACTCCCTCGTTCTTCAGCTCCAGTGCGGCCGAGGCGATCAGGAACTCCATCGTGCCGCGGAAACCGTTGGCACGGCGGCGCATGAAGTCGAGCGTGTAGCCGATGACCTCGCCGTCGGCGTAAACGGGCAACCAGCTCGTGATGCCGTGCACGGTGCGGTCGGCGTCGATCGCGAGCAGGCACCGCACGCCATCGTCGGTGAGTTCCGCGAGCCCGCCGAGCGTGAAGCCCATCTCGGGCAAACCCCTGTCCGCCACCCATTCGGCGGAGATCGACCGGACCTGGTCGGTGATCGCGAACGGCGCGTCGGCGTAAGTGCACCACTCGGCGGCGATCCCTTCCTTGGCGGCCTTGTTCAGCGCGGTGCGCACGTCCTGCCACTTCTTGCCGGTGAAGGCCAGCGTGTCGAGTTCGATCACGGTGTCCTCGGCGACCTGCACCGCCTGCCAGCCGAGCGGGGCGAGGACGTCCCGGGTCTCGGCGCTGATGCTGTAGAGGCACGGCGTCCAGCCGTTCTCCTGGCAGAACTCGGCGAATCCGCGCACGGCGTCGATCCGTCCGGGTCCGATCGGGTCGCCGACGGTCAGTGCGATCGTGGCCACCACCCGGTACGCGATCACCGTCTCGCCGTCCGGGGTGAACCAGTACTGGTTGCCGCGCCACGTCGTCATGTACGACAACGACGACCCACCGTGTCGCCGCACCAGTTCGCGGGCGCGGGCCGCTTCTTCCTCCGACGATGACGGCCACGCTCGCCAGGACGCCATCAACAGACCCGCCAGCACGATCAGCCAGAACACCACGCCGGTGTACTCGAACAACAGGGTGCCGACGAGCCCGTGCGCCTGGAAGTGCAGCGGTACCAGTCCGAGATGGCCCGGCGGCAGGAACCGCGTCGGCAGATCGGCGAGCAGCTGGAGAAAACCGGGCTGCGGTGCGAACCGGTCGCGCACGAGGTAGCCGCCGAACACGTACAGCGCGGACAGCAGGCCGATGCTGCCCAGCGTGAACCGCCAGAACTTCCGGATCGCGTGCCGGGGCAGCCGCACGGTGAAGTACTTGCGCCGCAGCAGCAGCACGAGGGTGATGGCGAGCGGTGCCAGGATCGGCACGCCGTAGGAGAAGCCGACTTCCAGGTCACCGCTGTCGGGGAACCGCGCGGCCCGCGCGACGTACCACCCGGTGACCGCCGCGCAAGCCGTGGTGACGCCCAGCGCCGACCACCAGGCGAACCGCCGCCCGCGCCGAAGCCCTTCCGCGAGCACCAGCAGCAGCAACGCGGGCAGCAGTGACATCACCAGCGCGGGGAACCGTCCGTAGGACAGCTGGATCAGCATCGCGCGGCACTGCTCGGCCGCGCCGGAGGCGCACGCGAGGTCCACGTCGTCCTGCGCGGGCTGGGCGACCGCCACCACGTCGGAGAACCACGACAGCGGGCCGTTCGGGAACGGCGACATCATCGCCACCACCGGTCCGAGCGCCGATGCGGCCACCAGAAGGCCGACGAGAACGCGCTTCTCCGCCAGGGTTCCCGGCGTGCGGGCTTCGTCGCGGCGGAGGAAGAGCGCGCCGATCAGCAGTCCGGCCACGCCACCGGTCAGCCGGAGCAGATCCTCCAGCCATCCCGAGTACAACACGAGTACGAGCAGTGACAGGGCGGTGATGAGTCGGACGCGGCGCCGCCACAACACCGGCATCCGGAACGTCAGCGCCAGCGCGAGTCCCACCCCGCCGATCGACGGCCCGGCCGCGACCGCGCCCGTGAGCGAATCCAGCCAGGACCAGCCGAGGTCGCTGCCGAGCAGCACCACACCCAGACCCAGGAACACTCCGATCACGTGGGAGGCGAGGAAGATCGCCGCGGTGCGCAGGACACCCAGCTCGCGTTCGGCCAGGGTGCCGAAGACGAGCAGTAGCACGGTGGTCGCCACGTAGCCCGTGAGATCCATGGCCCACAGCACCGAGGAGAGGGAAGTCCACAACGGACTGTCCGGGCCGAAGCCGATCCGCGCGAGCAAGTCGTCGTTCCGGCCGCCCGGCGCGCCGGTCAGCGCGCCGACGGTCCAGAACGCGATGAGGAAGACACATGTCAGCGGAGCGGTCCGGAACAGCCTGCCGATCAGGCTCGTGACCCGGTCCAGTTGTGCGCTCATGTCCCTCGTTCCCGTTGGTCACCGCGGTCATCTGCTCAGCCCTGTTCGCGAGGCGAGCCACGGCAGGGAGTCGTAGAGGCCGGGCCGCCACACGTTCCAGTCGTGCCCGCCCGGAAGTTCTTTCCACAGCACGTCGACACCGGCCCTGCGACATGCCTCGAACACCTCGGCGTCCGCTTGGCGGTAGAGCGCGTCGTCCCGCCCCGCGACGATCACGCCCGCCGTCCGCGGAAATCGTTCGCGGGAAAGGATGTCCATCGGGTTGACGCGTGCGAACGCCGCTTCGTCCCCACCGAACGCGGCCTTGACCGTCTCGGCGCGGGAGCCCAGCGTCGGCTCGCGCTGCCCGGTGAGGTTGATGAAATTCCCGTACACGTCCGGCGCGCGCACCGCGAGCTGCACCGCGCACGTGCCACCCTGGGACAAACCCGCGATGGTCCAGGCTTCGCGGCGCTCGTCGACCGTCAGTCGCCGCTTGATCCACTCGGGCACCTCACGGGCCAGGTACGTCTCCGACTGCCCCAACTTCGAGTCCAGGCACAGCGGGTTCGCCATCCGTGCACCGAGCTGGTCGGCCACCACCACGATCGGTGCCAGCCCGTCGTGCGCGCGGGCGAACGCGTCCAGGCGCTCGGTGAGCCGGCCCGCGTCGAACCAGTCACGCGGCGAACCGGGCTGTCCCGGCAGCAACACCACCACGGGCAACCGCGGACGAGGCGTCGCCGCGTACGCGGGCGGCAGGTAGATCCACGCCGGACGCGCCTTGAACGAACCGGGTATCGACGCCTCCGAGACCGTGCCCTTCTCCGGCAGATCCGCAGGCTTCCGCCATACATCGGCGAGCTTGCCGCCCGCGGGTACCTCGATCACGTTCGACGCCGGCTTGGCGGCCTCGTCGAGATCCACCCGGTCGTTCTTGAGCAGCTCGAGCACCGCGCGTGATGTGGGGTAGAAGCCGAAGTGCGCGTTCGTCGCCGTCAATGCGCCCGTCATCACGACCAGCACCAGCACCACGCTCAGCAGCCGCCAGTACCACCGCCCGGCCCGCAGTCGTGCGACCACCAGGCACACCGCGAGCAGCGTCGCACCCACCCACAGCGTCAGGATCGCGGGCAGCGGCTCGGGCCATGGCTTCCACAAGTGGTCGACCAGGAGCTTCAGCCCCGCCGTCACAGCGGTGCACGCCAGGACCACGCCCGGGACGATCCGGGTCCACCACGTCCGGTTCTTCCGGGTTGCCAGAGCGACCAGCGCGAGCACACCGACGACGGTTGCGGTGACGGGGATCGGCCCGCTGATCAGCGACAGGTCCAATGGGCTGAGCATGGCGTTCCTCGGGTTCGCTCTGGACGAGAAGGTCCTCAGCGGACATCCATCCACAGCGGGAAGTGATCTGCTTCCTCAGCAGCGAAGGTGCGTGACAGGCGTCCTGAGGGGGAGTGACGCCTGTCACGCTGGTCTCGTCGTGAGGGCCGGGTCATCCCTCGTCGTCGCCGAAGAACTCCTCGGCCATGCTGCTGATCGCCATGCCGCCGAGCACACCGCCGGCGACACCGGCCGCGCCGGCGGCGAGCATGCCGCCCATGCCCGCCCCGCGCTGCCGACCGCGGTGGTCGTAGTCGTCGTGGTCGTAGCCGCGACCGCCGTAACCGGGCTGACCGCCATACCCGGGCCGTCCGCCGAAGCCCGCCTGCCCGCTGAAGGCGGGGTTGTGGCCGTTGTGGCCGCCGAACGCCGGGTTGTGGGCAGCACCGCCGAACGCGGGGTTCGGCCGGCCGCGCTCGGCGACCTGCGCGAGCCAGCCGCTGATGGCCGCGGCCCAGTCGGTGACCTGCGCCTCCTGGTGCGAGAGCCGAAGGTGGCCGAACGTGTCACCACCGGACGAGAACCCGCCGCGGCGCCGGTCGGCCTCCAGGATCACGTGCAGCTCGTTCTCGTTGGCCACGAAGGTCAGCTCGACCTGGTTCACCCCGCCCGCGAACTGGGCCGGCGGGAAGAACTCGAGTTCCTGGTAGAAGCCGAACTCGTGCGGCACACCGGGCAGGCGCCCTGCCTCGACGTCGACGCCGCGGAACGAGAACCCGAGCTGCCCGAACGCGTCCAGCACCTTGTTCTGCGAGGGCAGCGGACCGACCAGCACCGGGTCCAGGTCCCCCTTGTCGGGTGCGCCCGAGACGATCAGCTCGGTGCGCACACCCACGCTCAACCCCGGCAGGGCCGCACCGCCGACCGCGGTGATCGGCGTCTCCCACGGCACGGGCAACTGGAACGGGATCGACACCAGCTGACCCGCCGGCACCCGCAGCCCTTCCTGCACGACCACCCGGAAGAACTCCGTGTCGCCGCCGTCGTGCTCGTCATCGCCGCCGAGACCGCCGAAGCCCCCGAAACCGCTGAAACCGCCACGCTCGACCTCGACCTTGGTGACGAGGGACAGCACGACCTGGCCGATCTCGGCGTCCGAGCCGCCGCCCTGGATCCGGACCTGCCCGGTGATCGGCCGGCCGGGCACGGCGTGCGGCGAGTCCAGCACGGTGTCGACGGACGGGCCACCGATGCCGAAGGCGCTCAGCATTCGACTGAACATGCGAAGGTCTCCTCGTTGGTCGGGTGAAATCAGGTCTGGTGCAACGTTGTTCAGGCGTTGGAAGGTTGTGCGCCCGCGCAGTGCCGTGTCCGGAGTGTTGTGGGTTCTTGGGGTTGGTCCCAGCTGCCGGGCGTCCGGAACAGCCCGCCACCCGGCTGGACTCCACCCCGCCGATCGGCCGGTCAGGTTGCGCGGTAGGCGTCGCCGAGGGGGTGGAGCGACGCCTACCGCGCGGGCTCGGGCGTGGCTAGAGGTGCCTGCGGCCGTACAGCCCGGCCGCCAGGCTGACACCGCCGGCGGCGAGCGCGATCTGGATGAACAGCTCGATCCAGTCGATGCCGCGGGTGTGACCCACGCCGAGCGCGTTGGCGGCGAATGTGCCGATCAGCGCGGCGACGATGCCGATCAGGATGGTCAGCCAGATGGGGATGCGTTGCCTGCCTGGTACGACCAGCCTGCCCAGTGCGCCGATGATCAAACCGATGAAGAGTGCGCTGAAGATGCCGGAAATGGCCATGTTGCCTCCTTGGGCGTCAGTTCGGCCGAATGACCGAAGTCGTTCGCGACATCCGAGGAACTTCATGCGCAGCACCGGACATCATCACCGAGAGGACAAATCTCATGTCGCTGCAACGTCTTCCCGTGTCGCTGCAACGTCTTCCCGGAATGCCATGACACAAGTGTTGCGGATGCCGGCCTGGTCTCCCAGCTGCCGGGCGTCTGGAGCGACCCCGCTACCCGGCTGGAGCCGCCCCCGCCGGTTGACCGGGTTACAAAAGACCTCCACGCGGGGCGTTCGAGACCTGCGGCAGTGGCCAGAGCGCTTCCGAACGCCAGTACGCTGGTGACCGAATGCGGCCGGCGCCCGAGCGACACCGATCCGGTCGCCTCGCGACAGCGGCACAGCCCGTCCACACCTGCCGAGCTGTCAAGGGAGTGGGCAAGGAGGAGTGGGAGGAGGAGAACTCGTTGTGCCGGCGGCCACACCGGCTTCGACTGCTCAGGCCTCACCAAAGCCGCCTACGCCGCCGCCGGTCTCACCCTCCCTCGCACCGCCCAAACCCAACACGACGCAACCCCCCAACGTCCCCGCCGGACAACCCCTCCTCCCCGGAGACCTCGTCTTCTACGGAACCCCAGGCAACATCCACCACGTCGGCCTCTACATCGGCAACGGCCTCATGATCGATGCCCCCGACTTCGGCCAAGTCGTCAAGATCGAGCCCTACCGCTACAGCGGCGACGACTACGCGGGCGCAACACGTCCAGCGAGCGCGGCCGAGTTGTAGGGTCCGCGCACGCTTGACCACTTCCGCGTGTAGTGAAGGCATTCCGTCCGTTCCCGCCCAGTCAGGCGTCACGGCGGGTGAACAACGTCCAGGCGACCGCCAGGACGATGGCGACGAATACCGTGAGGACGCCGCCGGACACCCACCGGTCGAAGAACTCCGAGTAGTCCGTCCCACCCACGTGGATCAACCGCTGCCCGGCGGCGAACGGGAGGAACTTGACGACAGGCGCCAACCAGTTCAGCGCGGGGACGTAGCTCAGGCTGAAGATCAGCTGTTCGACGATCAGCGGCACGACCAGGAGCACGGTCAACGCCGCCGGCACGCTGCGGAAGAGCTGAGCAAGCGCCGCGCCCAGCACCGTCCACAGCACGACCAGGACGAGGTAGCCGGGAAGCGCCTCGTCGAACGGCGGGCCCGTCAGCGCCGGCACCTCGCCCCACACGGCCAGGACGGCGACGATGTCGGCGAGCAGGGACACGACCGCGACGGCGAGCGCCGTGGCGGCCAGGACGGTGAGCTTGGCGGCGAACAGCGCCGAGCGACGCGGCACGGTGGTCAACGTCGGCTGGATCGTGCCGTACCGGTACTCGTGACCGGTGGCGAGGATGCCCATGGTGGCGAGGAACACCGCGGCGAAGGGCACCGGAAGGTCGGCGCCGCCGCCGGTCAGGGCCGCGCCGACGATCTCGTGGTTGAGCGGAGGGGTGGTGAGGGCGACCGCGACCGCGCCGACGAGGTTGAGAAGCAGTGCCGAGGCGATGAGCCAGTAGGTGGAGCGGAGGGTGCGGATGCGCACCCACTCGAACCTCAGTGCGTCGCTCACTCGACACCTCCGGCGACGTACTCCTCGGAGGCCGCGGTGGCGGTGATGAAGGCGTCTTCCAGAGAGGCGGTTCGGGCGGTCAGCTCCCGCACCATGATGTTGTTGCGGTAGGCCACCTCACCGATGTCCCCCATCGGCATGCCGGACACCCGCAACGCGCCGTCGTCCAGCACGTGGATGTCGACATCGTGGACGGCGCGGCGCAGCGCATGCGACAGGCGGTCGGCCTCGGGGCTGCGGACCAGGACCGTCGCGTGGGTGAACTCGCGCACGAATCCGTCGACGATGCCGTTGTAGATCATCGAGCCGCGGCCGATGACGACGACCTCGTCGGCCATCAACGACATCTCCGACAGCAGGTGACTGGAGACGAGGATGGTTCGGCCCTCGTCGGCCAGCGACTTGAGCGTGTCACGCAACCAGTGGATGCCGTGGGGGTCCAAGCCGTTGGCCGGTTCGTCGAGGATGAGCGTCGCGGGGTCACCCAGCAGCGCCTGGGCCAGCCCGAGCCGCTGCGCCATGCCGAGCGAGAAACTCCTGGGTTTCTTGTGCGCCACGTCGGCCAGGCCGACGAACTCGAGCACCTCGTCGGTCCGAGACGCGGCGATGCCGCTGCCCGCGGCGAGCATGAGCAGGTGGTTGCGCGCCGAGCGGGTGGGGTGGAACGCCTTGGCTTCGAGCACCGCGCCGATCTCCCGCGCGGGGTGCCGGATGGCGGTGAAACGGCGGCCGTCGAACAACGTCTCGCCACCGCCGTGGTCGAGACCGAGCATGAGCCGCATGGTGGTGGACTTGCCGGCCCCGTTCGGGCCGAGGAAGCCCGTCACCACGCCGGGGCGGACCTCGAAGGACAGACGGTCGACAGCGACCCTGTCGCCGTATCGCTTGTGCAGTGCGGTAGCGGTGATCACGACGTGGACGCTAGGGAGAGCCGCCGTGCCGCTGCATCGGTCTTCCGCCAGGGCGGCACCCTGACTTTCGTCAGGGGTGCGCCGGCCTCCGAGGTTTGTATCGTGGGCCGGTGCGGTACCGACGGGTGGACCTGGCCTGGGGCGCGCTGCTGCTCCTGTCAGCCGGGCTGTCCCTGCCTGGAGCCCTGACGTTCGACGGCGGCGGCTGGCTGTCGGTGCCGATGGTCGCGCTGTCCTATCTCGCGGGTCGGTGGCTCGGGTCGCTCTCGCTCGCGCTGTGGGTGTTCACCGCCGTGGCGTTCACCGGCCTCGCGTCGGCGTACTGGTTCTCGGCCGACCCGCTCGCGAGTTGGCTTTCGGTGGTGTTCTTCGAATTCACCGCCGCGGTGCTGCCCTGGTGGGTCGGCCGCTACCGCCATCTGCGCGCCGAACAGCGCGAGCAGGAGCGCGGCATCGTCGCGGAGCAGGCGCGGCTGCGCGAGCGGGCCAGGATCGCCCAGGACATGCACGACCTGCTCGGGCACGAGCTGGCGCTGATCGCCCTGCACGGCGGCGCGCTCGAACTCGCCGCGGGCCTCACCGACGAGCAGCGCGCCGCCGCCGGTGAACTGCGGGCTGGTGCGGTCCGGGCCACACACCGGCTGCACGACATCGTCCAGGTGCTCGGCAGCGCGGACGCCGCAGCCGACCTGCGGCCCGCGGCCGAGAGCGTCGACGACCTGGTCCTGCGGGCCGCGGCAGCCGGCCTGAGGGTGCGACTGCGGCGTGACGACCCACCCGGCCCCTGGTCGCCGATGACCAGCCAGGCCGCTCACCGCGTCGTCCAGGAGTCCCTGACCAACGTCGCCCGACACGCGCCGGGCGCCCGGGTGACCGTCACCATCACCCGGCAGGACGCCCGCACCCTCGTCGAGGTCGTGAACGACGTGGCACCGCGACCGGGCGCCGGCAAGGGGACCGGTCAAGGGCTGATCGGGCTGGCCGAGCGGGTCAGGCTCGTCGGCGGCCAGCTGGACGCCGGCCCGTCGCCGGACGGGGGCTGGACGGTGGCCGCCGTGCTGCCCGACGACGTGACGCCGTTGCGGATCGAAGATGGTCGGCCGGGTTTCGAGCCCAGGCTCGCCAGGAGACGGCTGCTCCAGGCCGCGGCGCTACCGGTCGGTGTCGGGCTGGCACTGGTCGCGGCGCTGGTCGCCGTGCAGGTGGCCACGGTGACGAGGACCGGGCTCGCACACGACCGGTACGACGAGCTGCGGCTCGGTCAATCGCGAACGGACCTCGCGGGAGTACTGCCGCCGAGTGCGATCGGCCAAGAGCCGAGGGTGGTCACCCCGCCACCGCGACCGGCCGGTGCGACGTGCGTCCACTACCAGGCCGGCGACGGCCTGCTGGACCTCGGCCCGGATCTCTACCGGCTCTGCTTCGTCGACGATCTGCTGGCCTCGAAGGACCAGCTGGAACGGGCGTGATGCGATGATCCGGGTGGTGGTGGCCGACGACGAGGCGATGGTCCGCGCCGGCGTGCGGGCGGTGCTGGCCACCGACGGCGGGATCGAAGTCGTCGCCGAGGCGGCCCACGGGCACCAGGCCATCGAGTTGGTGTGCGCGCACCGTCCCGATGTGGCGTTGCTGGACATTCGCATGCCCGGTCTCGACGGCCTGGCGGCGGCCGAGGAGATCGCCGCCGTCGCACCGACGACGAAGGTCGTCATGCTGACCACGTTCGGCCAGGACGATTACGTCGCCCGCGCACTCGGCGGTGGTGCGGCAGGCTTCCTCCTGAAGGCATCCGACCCACGTGAACTGATCACCGCCGTCCACGCCGTCGCCGCCGGAGCGGCGTTCCTGTCACCGGCCGTCGCCCACCGCGTCGTCCGCAGCTACCGCGCGGTGGGCGCCTCGGCGACTCGCGCACGACAGCGAACGACGACACTGACCGACCGGGAACGTGACGTCCTGGCCCTGCTCGGTGCCGGGCGCTCCAACGCGGAGATCGCCCGTGTCCTCCACGTCGTCGAGGGCACGGTCAAAGCCCACGTCAGCTCCATCCTCGACAAACTCGGCGTGCGCAACCGGGTCGAGGCCGCCATCCTCGCCTACGAGTCCGGGCTGAGCTGAGTCGCGGCGCTGCCGGTCTCGGCGTCAAGATTGATGCAGCTCCGTGGGCTCGTGTGGACGTCGCGGGGTGGCCTGGGTGAATCGCAGGTGGAACACGTCTCGGCCGACGTCTGTTATCGCTAACAGAGTTGTTGTTCGGGTCGGGTCGGGGAGTGGCCAGCCTGTTCGAATCACGGACGTGAACCTGCTGGACCGCCACCACTTGGCATGTTGACGAATGCAACAGGCAACTCAAGGTTGAATACGTCCAATCGGCGGATGCCGGCGCGCCGGAAGACGCGGCTTTCTGGAAAGCGGGTCTTGAGCTGCGCGGACCGTCGCTGTTAACGTTCACACTCCGCGCGCCACCTCGATCCCCACGATGGAGTGGACCGATGAACGCTGCTGTTCCCGGGAGGTTTGTCCGCAGACTGGCTGTGGTCGGGTTGGCGGTCGCGACCGCGTTCGCGGGCCTGGTGGTGGTGATGCCCGCGGCGCACGCGTCGCCCGCCGTGCGGTTCACGAATCCGTTGGCGGAGCATCGGGCGGACCCGCACATCTTCAAGCACACCGACGGCTTCTACTACTTCACCGCGACCGTGCCGGAGTACGACCGGATCGTGCTGCGCCGGGCGACCACGATCCAGGGCCTGGCGAGCGCGCCGGAGACGGTGATCTGGCGCAAGCACGCCACCGGCGAGATGGGCGCGCACATCTGGGCGCCGGAGATCCACTTCATCAACGGCAAGTGGTACGTCTACTTCGCCGCCGGACGCGCCGAGGACAAGTGGCGCGTCCGGATGTACGTGCTGGAGACCGCCGACTCCAACCCGCTCACCGGCACCTGGGTGGAGCGCAGGCGGATCGTCACGCCCTGGGACACGTTCTCGCTCGACGAGACCACGTTCGTGGCGAACGGCGTTCGGTACCTGAGCTGGGCGCGGGCCGAGCCCGGCGCCGACTCCACGTTCGTCCTGGAGTGACGCTCCCAGCCCACCCGACCCCGATCACATCCCACCGCCGGTAGCCGAGCCTCCGGTGGCCGGACGGTGGTCAGCCCGGTGCCGCTCCACCCGATCGTGGAGCCGGTCACGTCTGTCCCTGTGTCGTGCAACGCGGCCGTGCGCCCGCACGAGTCCGAACCCTGTGGCACCCCGGAGTGATCATGCTGCCTTCCCCGCCCAGTCCAGCCCCGCGCCGCCTGCTGTCGCTCGTCGCGGCCTTCCTCGTGGCGCTGTCGTCCGTGCTGATCGGCCAGAACGTGGCTGTCGCGGCGGCCGGCCCGTCGTTCGTCAACCCCGTCGTGCCCGTGCCGAACAGCGCGGATCCCACGCTGGTCACCTACAACGGCGCGTACTACTACGTGGCGACGACGTGGACCTCCGACATCGTGATGCGCAAGGCGACCACGATCGCCGCCCTGCGCAGCGCCCCGGAGCAGCGGGTCTTCACGGCGACCCAGAACGAGGGCTGCTGCACGATGTGGGCCCCGCACCTGGAGCAGATCAACAACCGCTGGTACCTCTACTACTCGGTGCAGCCGAAGGAGGGGTTCGGCGAGCGCCGCACGCACGTGTTGGAGAGCGCGGGCAGTGACCCGCTGGGGCCCTACACCTACCGCGGCATCCTCAACCTGATGCCCAACGGCGGCTGGGCGATCGACGGCGCGGTGCTCAAGCTCAACGGCGCCAACTACTTCCACTTCTCCGCGTTCGGCCCGGACGGCCTCCAGTCGCTGTTCATCGCGCCGATGGACACGCCGTGGTCGGTCTCCGCGTTCGGCACCCGCATCTCCGCGCCCACGCTGGCCTGGGAACGCCAGGACGGCAACGTCAACGAGGGCTCGTTCGCGTTGCAGCGCAACGGCCGCACGTTCCTGACCTACTCGGCCAGCGCGTGCTGGGGCCCCAACTACAAGCTGGGCATGCTGGAGTACAGGGGCGGCGACCCGCTGGCGGCGAGTTCGTGGACGAAGTTCCAGGACCCGATCTTCCAGCGCAACGACGCGAACGGCGTGTTCGGCCCCGGCCACCACTCGTTCTTCACCTCGCCCGACGGCACCGAGACGTGGATCGCCTACCACGCCAACGACTCCGCGTCGCAGGGCTGCGGCACGACCCGCACCACCCGCGTCCAGAAGATCTCGTGGAACGCCGACGGCACGCCGAACCTGGGCACCCCGGTCTCCACCTCCACCGTGCTCCAAGGTCCTTCTGGTGAGACCGGCGGCCCGGTGGCGCGGGTGCACATCAAGAACCGGCACAGCGCCCTGTGCCTGGACAACTACAACTTCGGCCTCAAACCCGGCTCCGAAGTCCGCCAGTGGACCTGCAACACCGCGCCCGTCCAGGACTGGTACCTCACCCCGAAGGGCGACGGCTACTACGAGATCTTCAACGGCTACAGCGGCCTGTGCCTGGACAACAAGGACTTCGCCACCGCGCCGGGTTCGCCGGTGCAGCAGTGGACGTGCAACGGCCTCGCCGTCCAGCAGTGGCGGCTGACCACCACCAACGGCCGCACCACGCTGGTCAACAAGCACAGCGGGCTGTGCCTGGACAACTACAACTTCGGCACCCAGCCCGGCGCCGAGGTCCGGCAGTGGACCTGCAACGGCCTGGCCGTCCAGCAGTGGGACCTCGCCTGATGCGACCGGTCGCGCCGACGCGACCTCCCGCGTCGTCCACTGACACCCGGGGCCCGCAGCCGCACCAACTCCTCGCGCTCGGGCCTCACCCAGTTGTGCAGCGTGTACGCGCAGATGCCCAGATCCGCGCGACCGGCTCGCGGGTCTCGGCCACGATCCGCACCACACCGGCACGGAACTCCGGATCGAAGGAGCGTCTCTTGTCTCCACGACCCAACCACGTGTCCCGCAACCACCCGGAAGGCCGCATGAAACTCCTCCGACGAAGCGGGTTTCGACTCGCCGGCACGGTCGCCGCCGTCCTCGTCGGCACAGGCTCGGTCACCGCGGTGCCCGCGTCCGCCGCCACACCGGGGAGCTGGACCTCGGTCCAGCCCGGTGCCGCGCAGACCGGCTGTGACGGCGTGCGCGCCACCGTGGCGCTGGACGCGAACGGCGCCCTCTCGCTCGGCGCGACCTGGAACTGCCGCCAAGCCCTGACACCCGCTCCGATCGGGCTGGTGACCAGCCAGGTCGACTTCACCACCGGACTGGAGTTCGTCAGTCGCACGGACACGCCGATCTCGTACAGCTACGAGGTCGCAGCGGGCAAGTCCCGCGCCCGGACGCGGTCCGCGACCGAGACGAGGCTGGTGTTCGCGAAGGGCTCCGCGCGGATGACCGTGCACGTCCGCACGTCCGCGGATGGTGTGGCGCTGCGCTACGAGCTGCCGTCGGGTGCGACGGTGCTGAGGGAGGCGACGTCGTTCGAACTGCCGACCGACGCCCAGCTGTCCCGGCAGGTGTTCAGTCCCGATCACGAGAGGGGCTATGTGACCTCTGCGGTCGCCGACGTCCCGACGGGCTCCTACGACATGGCCATGTTCGCCCAGCTGGCCAACGGCACGCGGGTGCTGCTCGCCGAGTCCGGCGTGGACGGCGACTATTCGGGTGGCTGGTTCACCCACACCCAGGGCACCGGCCGGTTCACCGTCGCGCTGGCCGACGCGCAGATCGTGCGATCCGGCGCGTTCACCACCGCGTGGCGCACCGCCGTCATCGGCAGCACGGCGACGATCGTGGAGTCCACGCTGGTCGACGACGTCGCACCCGCGTCGAAGGTCTCCGACACCTCGTGGATCAAGCCGGGTGTCGCCGCATGGCCGTGGCTGGACGGCATGTTCGACACCCAGCGCGACCTGACCAAGCTCAAGCAGTGGGCCGACTACGCCTCCTCGCAGGGCTGGCCCTACCTTCTCGTGGACGACGGGTGGAAGGCCAACCAGGCGATCATCCCCGAACTCGTGACCTACGCCCGGGATCGCGGCGTGCGGATCATGCTCTGGTACCACTGGCAGGACCTGGACACGCCCGCCGAGCGGGACGCGGAGTTCACCAAGATCACCGGGTGGGGCGCCGTCGGCGTCAAGATGGACTTCATGGGTTCCGAGACCCGGGCCCGTCACCAGTGGTACGACGCGGCACTGGCCGACACCGCCCGGTACAAGCTGATGGTCGACCTGCACGGCTCGCGCCTGTCCGTCGGTGTCCACCGCACCTGGCCGCACGTGCTGACCAACGAGGCTGTTCGGGGCGAGGAGTACCCTGGCGGCCGGGACATCGGGCACGTGGCCGCGCTCCCGTTCACTCGCGGCGCACTGGGCCCGACCGACTACTCGCCGATGAGCTTCCAGCAGCGCAACCCGAACAGCGACGCCGCCGAACTCGCCCTCGGCGTGCTCCTGGACAGCGGCATCATGCTGCCCGGCAGCCGCATCCCGGACTACCAGGCGCGGCCCGAGGCACAGCGGTGGATGCGCATGCTGCCGACCGTGTGGGACGAGACGAAGTACGTCTCGGGCGACCCGCTCACCGGAGGGGTCATCGCGCGCCGCAACGGCGACCGGTGGTTCGTCGGCGCGCTCAGGCGCGGCGGAGCCACCACCATCAGCTACCCGACCACGTTCCTCGGCTCCGGTACCTGGCACGCGGAGATCACCACCGACGGCTCCAACGGCCTCACCCGCACCAGCAAGGTCATCCAGGCCGGTGACGCGCTGAGCATCCCGGTGGTCGCCAACGGCGGCCACGTGGTGAGGCTGACCAGGGTCCCGGTCATCCCGACCGGGAACCGCACGGTGACCATCGCCGGCAGCGGCCACGTCCTCGACGTGAAGGGCCGAAGCCTCTCGGACAACGCCGAGATCATCCGCTGGCCCAGCACCGGCGGCACCAACCAGCGCTTCGCGTTCGTGCCCCTCGGCGACGGGTACGCGCGGATCGTCAACCAGGAGAGCGGCAAGGACGTCGTCATCCGGTGGGGCTCCCGCGACGCGGGAGCGAAGGCGATCCAGTACTCGTACGAAGCCAACGAGAACACCAACGACGAATGGCTGGCGGAAGACGCGGGCAACGGCCGTATCCGGCTCTTGAACCGCCACAGCGGTCTCTACCTCACCGCGGGCAGCGCCCAGGGCGACCAGTTGGAGCAGCGCCCGCTCGACGGCGCAGGCCACCAGATGTTCACCGTCTCCTGATGTCGTTGAAGGAGACAGCCATGTAGCAGTACCTCACCGGGTCAGAAGCCTGCGCCGTCACCGGGGCCGTGGTCGAGAGCCACGACCCCGGTGACGGCGATGGCCGCCCGCGTTCATCGAGGACCATCCCGCGTTACCAGTAGGTCACGCGATCCGATCGCCTCCGAGCCGCCCGGCCACCCAGGTGTAACCGGGCACCGCCACCGTCGCAACATCGCGTACCTAGCGTCACCGCCCATGGATACAGGCCTGTATCCAGCAGCTCAGGGGCAGCACGAACCCGGCTAGAGGGGTCGTCGGGTGTGCACCTGCGCTGTCTCGGCCTTCGTGAAAGGCGCATGGCGGATGGACATCTCACGAACTCGGCGACTGGTCGCTGTGGTGGTTGTGGCGGCGATGGGATTGCTCGTCGGCTGCGGTGCCCGCGTCTCGGACGACGCGGGGACGGGCGTCGCGGGTGCTGCCTGCGTCGACACCTCCGGGTCCACGGTCAAGATCGGCTTCCTCAACTCGCGCTCGGGCACGATGGCGATCAGCGAGAACACCGTCTACAACGCGCTGAAGCTGGCCGCCGACCAGATCAACGGCGCCGGTGGCGTGCTGGGCAAGCAGCTCGCGGTCGTCGCCGAGGACGGTGCGTCGGAGCCGACGGTGTTCGCGGAGAAGGCCGAGAAGCTGATTCGTGCCGACTGCGTCGCGGCGGTGTTCGGCGGCTGGACCTCGTCGTCGCGCAAGGCGATGTTGCCGGTCTTCGAGTCCAACAACGCCCTGCTGTTCTACCCGGTGCAGTACGAGGGTCTGGAGTCGTCGAAGAACATCTTCTACACCGGCGCCACCACCAACCAGCAGATCGTCCCGGCCCTGGACTACCTGAAGGAGAAGGGCGCCAAGAGCCTTTTCCTGGTGGGCAGCGACTACGTGTTCCCGCAGACCGCCAACAAGATCATCAAGGCGTACGCGAAGGCGAACGGCATCGAGGTCAAGGGCGAGGAGTACGCGCCGCTGGGCCACACCGACTTCTCGACGATCGTCTCGAAGGTCAAGACCGCCGACGCCGACGCGGTCTTCAACACCCTCAACGGCGACTCGAACGTGGCGTTCTTCAAGGAGTACAAGAACGCCGGCCTGACGGCGGAGGCGATGCCGGTGCTGTCGGTGTCGATCGCCGAGGAGGAGGTCGGTGGCATCGGGGTGGGCAACATCGTGGGCCAGCCGGTGGCCTGGAACTACTACCAGACCATCGACAGCCCGCAGAACAAGAAGTTCGTCGCGGACTTCAAGAACGCCTACGGGCCCGCGAAGGTCACCTCCGACCCCATGGAGGCCGCCTACACGTCGCTGTACCTGTGGAAGGGCATGGTCGAGAAGGGGAAGTCGTTCGCGGTGCCGGACGTCCAGAAGGCCGCGGGCGGGGTCAGCTTCGAGGCTCCCGAGGGGACGGTGACGGTCAACGGCGACAACCACCACATCGCCAAGACCGCGCTGATCGGCAAGATCGGCCCGGACGGGCTGATCTACACGGACTGGACCTCGGGCAAGCCGATCGAGCCGGACCCGTACCTCAAGTCCTACCCGTGGGCCGCCGGACTGTCCGGCTGAGCATCCCGCACGAGCCGCCGGCCGGGGACGACCCGGCCGGCGACCCGTCGCTGTCGACTCACGAAAGGCATGTCGTGGAAGTCCTGCTGAGCCAACTGTTCAACGGCCTGTCGGGAGGGTCGATCCTCCTGCTGGCCGCACTCGGCCTCGCCCTGACGTTCGGCCAGATGGGTGTCATCAACATGGCGCACGGCGAGTTCATCATGGCCGGGGCCTACACCGCCTTCGTGGTGCAGGGCGTGCTCGGCGACGCCGGGCTGTCGCTGCTGGTGTCGTTGCCGGCGGCGTTCGTCGTGGGCGGTCTGCTCGGCCTTGCCCTGGAAGCACTTCTGCTGCGGCGCATGTACCACCGTCCACTCGACACGTTGCTGGTCACGTTCGGTGTTTCCCTGGTGCTGCAACAACTGGCCCGTGACTTGTTCGGCACCGCGGGGGTCGACGTGGCCGCACCGGGCTGGCTGTCGGGCCCGGTGGAGGTGCTCGGGTTCGCGTTCCCGAGGACCCGGTTGTTCATCCTCGTGATCGCGGTCGCGGCCGTGGTCGTGCTGTCGGCGCTGCTCGCGTTCACCCCGTTGGGGCGCCGGATTCGCGCCACGGTGCAGAACCGCGCGCTCGCGGAGAGCTCCGGCATCTCCACGCGGCGCACCGACCGCGTCACCTTCTTCGTCGGTTCCGGTCTGGCCGGTGTGGCCGGGGTAGCGCTCACGCTGATGGGCTCCATCTCGTCCAACCTCGGCACCGCCTACATCGTCGACGCCTTCCTGGTGGTCGTGGTCGGCGGGATCGGCCAGATCAAGGGTGCGGTGATCGCGGCGTTCGTGCTCGGCGTCGTCCAGTCGTGGGTCGAGTACTCCACCACCGCGTCGATCGCGAAGGTGGTCGTGCTGGCGCTGATCGTGGCGTTCCTGCAGGTGCGCCCCCAGGGCATCTTCGTCGTGCGGACCAGGAGCCTGGCATGAACCTCAAGTCGTCGTTCACCGGCAGGTGGGCGGTGGTCGGGGGTTTCGCGCTCGCCGCGGTGCTCCTGCTCGTCGTCGCCCCCGCGCTGCTCTCGTCGTTCCGGCTGGGCCTGCTGGGCAAGTACCTCTGCTACGCCATGGTCGCCGTCGGCATCGGGCTGGCGTGGGGTCGCGGCGGCATGCTCGTGCTCGGGCAGGGCGTGTTCTTCGGGCTCGGCGCCTACGTCATGGCGATGCACCTGAAGCTGGCCGACGCGCCGGCGAGCACCGGCGTGCCCGACTTCATGGCGCTGATCTCCTCGGACGGCGTGCCGGTCTGGTGGGAGCCGTTCCGGTCCGGTGTGGTGACCGTTCTCGCGGTCGTCCTCGTCCCCGCGGCCGTGGCCGTCCTGTTGGGACTCGCCACGTTCCGGAGGCGAGTGCGCGGCGCGTACTTCGCCATCCTGTCGCAGGCGCTGGCCGCGGCGTTCGCGATCTTGCTGATCGGCAACCCGCGCAGCACCGGCGGGTCCACCGGGCTCAACAACTTCAAGGGTTTCTTCGGGTTCTCCCTGCGCGACCCGGCCAACCGGCTGATGCTCTACGTCATCGCTGCGGTCTCGTTGCTGGCGATGGTCGCCCTGGCGCGGCAGCTGATGGTCAGCCGCTACGGCGAGCTGCTCGTGGCATGCCGTGACGCCGAGGAGCGCGTGCGGTTCCTCGGCTACGACCCGGCCGTGATCAAGACGTTCGCCTACGCCGTCGCCGCGGTGATGGCCGGTGTCGCCGGGGCGTTGTTCGTGCCGATCGTGGGCATCATCTCGCCCAACGACGTCGGCATCATCCCCTCGATCGGGCTGCTCGTCGGCGTCGCCATCGGCGGGCGCACCACGCTGCTCGGACCGGTCCTCGGCGCCATCGCCGTCGCGTGGGCGGAGACGTCGCTCTCGGAACGGTTCCCGTCGGGCTGGACCTACGCGCAGGGGCTGTTGTTCATGCTGGTCGTGGCGTTCCTGCCGGGAGGACTCGCCTCGCTGCGGGGGTGGCGTGCACGGCGGCGGGAACCAGAGGCCGCGCAACCGCCACCCGTCCCGACGCTTTCGGGGAGTTCACGATGAACGCCGACTACCTGGAGCTGACCGACCTGACCGTGAGCTTCGACGGGTTCGTGGCCGTGGACCGGGTGAACCTCTCGGTGCTGCCGGGCGACCTCCGCTTCCTCATCGGCCCCAACGGCGCCGGCAAGACCACTCTGATCGACGCGGTGTCGGGCTTGGTGCCGGCCACCGGAGCGGCGCGGTGGGCGGGTGTGGACCTGGTCGGTCGCAAGGTGCACCGCATCGCCCGGCTCGGCGTGGGACGCACCTTCCAGACCGCGACCGTGTTCGAGGAGCTCACGGTGACGCAGAACCTCGACATCGCGGCCGGTGCCCGGCGCGGCGTGCTCGCACTGGCCAGGCGCCGCTCCCGGGTGCCCGAGGTGGTTGTCGAGGCGATGGAGACGGTCGGGCTCACCGAGCGCGCCGACGCCCTGGCCGGCACGTTGTCGCACGGGCAGAAGCAGTGGCTGGAGATCGGCATGCTGCTGGTGCAGGACGCGAAGCTGCTCATGCTCGACGAGCCGGTGGCCGGCATGAGCTCCGACGAGAAGGACGAGACAGGACGGCTGCTCCAGCGCATCGCCACCGGCCGCACCGTCGTGGTGGTCGAGCACGACATGGACTTCATGCGGGCCTTCGCCACGTCGGTGACCGTGCTGCACGCCGGGAAGGTGCTCGCCGAGGGCTCGGTGGCGCAGGTGCAGGCCGATCTGCGGGTGCAGGAGGTCTACCTCGGTCCCGGCCGGCACTCGCAGGCCGAGGCGGAGGCCGTGTTGGGGGAGGGGGCGTAGATGCTGCAACTCGTCGACGTGGAGGTCGCCTACGGGCGCACGTCCGTGGTGCACGGCGTCACCGTCGAGGTGCCCGCCGGTGGGGTGACCGCGATCATGGGCCACAACGGCGCCGGCAAGACCACGCTGCTGCGCGCCGCGGTCGGGACGCTGCCGGTCCGCTCCGGACGGGTGCTGCTCGACGGGGAGGACGTCACCGCGTTGGCCCCGCACAAACGGGTGGCGCGCGGGCTGGGGTACGTACCGCAGGGACAGCAGTCGTTCGGGCAGATGACCACGATGGAGAACCTGCGCGTGGTCGCGGACGGGCGGCCGCGTGGCGGGGCGTTGATCGACGAAGCCCTGGACGTCTTCCCCGCCCTGCGCGGGTTGCTCGGCCGCCGTACCGGGCTGCTCTCCGGCGGGCAGCGCCAGCAGCTCGCGATCGCCCGCGCGCTGGTCGCGCAGCCGCGGGTGCTGATCCTCGACGAGCCCACCGAGGGCATCCAGCCGTCGGTGGTCGCGGAGATCGAGGACGTCGTCGTGGCGCTGACCCGGCGCGGCGACCTGTCGGTGCTCCTGGTGGAACAGCACGTCGGCTTCGCGCTGTCGGCCGCGCACTCGTACTACGTGCTCGCGTCCGGCCGGGTCACCGCGTCCGGTGCCGGTGGCGAGAGCGCGCTCACCGACGTCCGGGCCGCGATGACCATCTGAGGGCAGTCGCACCGTGTCCAGGAGCGAGATCAACGCCGATGCCCCGTCCTCGCTGCGTGAGCGCGTCTACCTGGCGTTGCGCGAGGACGTGCTGGGCGGGCGGATCGGTCCCACCGAACGGCTCACCGAGCCACGCCTGTCGAGGCTGTTCGGGGTGTCGCGCACGCCGGTGCGCGACGCCCTGACCCGGCTCGTGGCCGACGGGCTGCTCGCCCGCGAGGAGTGGGGTTACTCGGTGGTCGTGCCGAGCATGGCTCGTGTCCGCGATCTCTACGAGGTGCGCATCGCGGTGGAGCTGCGCGGTATCAGCCGAAGCATCGAGAACCCGCAGGTGCGCCACGACGCCGACGCTCTCGGCGCCGAGCTGGAGCACTGGTACGCGCTGCGGGCGGCACCGCCGGAGCCGTCACCGGAGTTCGTGCTCGAAGCGGAGCGCTTCCACACCGCGCTGCTCGCCTCGTCCGGCAACACCGAACTGGTGACGGTGCTGGCGGACGTGACCCGTCGCATCCGCCGGGTCCGCATGTACGACTTCCTGGTCCCCGGCCGGATCGAGACCTCGATCGACGAGCACATCGAGATCGCCGAACGGGTGGCCGACGGCGGCCTGGAGACCGCGCACCGCCTGCTGCACCAGCACATCGGGGAGTCGCTGGAGATCGTCGTCGAACGCGCCACCCGCGCACTCGCCGCGATGAACGCGCTCGCCGGTCCCACCCCCACCTACTTCGGTTCCCCGGACGACAGGTCCGCCGGTGTTCGACGCACTCCTGGTCGCCAACCGCGGTGAGATCGCCTGCCGCCTCCGCGACCTGGCCGACAAGCTCGCCGCCGCCCGGCCCCGGCCCCGGCGGCGGCACGCTCGACCAACGCACACCTGGTGCTGCGCGGCAGCGTCGCGCTCCGGGCGTGGCTCGGCGAGGTCGCCCGCGAACCCGGTGACCTGGACTTCGTGGTGGTGCCGAAAACCTTCGCCGTCGGCTTCGGCGAAGGGGTGTGGCGCTCCGGAACCGCCTAAGCCGGACTGCGAGTCAGTCGTCCGGATAGCGGGTGGTCCAGGTGGGGGTTAGTGGGGTGGGGTGGAATTCGGTGAGCATGTCGTTGCCTGTTTCGGTGATCACCTCGCGGAGTTCCAGGCGGTTGAGCCATGTGGGGTTGAGGGTGGGTTCTCCGTAGAGGGCACCGACGATGTTGCCGCACACCGCGCCTGTCGAGTCGCTGTCGTCGTCGTGGTTACAGCGAAGTCGTTTTACGGGCTATCTGGGGGAATCAGGGTGGGCTCATTGCCGTGGATTCGGTGGGGGGCGATTTTTATCGGTATCTGCTTCCGGTTGTGTTGGCGCACGAGTCTGCGGAGAGCCTCGCGGTTGCGGTTTTGTCGGATGAGATTGCGCCTGGGATTTCGAACCGGTTGTCGTTGATGGATCGGGCGCGGGATGCGTATCGGTGGGCTGCTCGCCTTGGGCTGGGAGAGTTGCGGCAGCGCGCGGCTGGTTTGTTGCGCCGGTTGGCTCAAACGCCGGGTGAGCTTGAGGATGTGCGCTTCATGTGGAAGGCGCTGGGGATTCCGGAGTCGGCGCCGTAGTCGGCCGGGCCGAGTTTGTAACCGGTTACATCGGGTGTTGAGGTGACGATGACCAGGGCGGATGCGGCTCTACCTGCGTAAACGCGGTGGGCGTGGGCAGGGTGGGTTACCGGTTCGTTACTTGACCGTGTCGGCTGGGCGCGGCTGTCATGTGAGGGGCCAGAACCGGTCCGAGTGGGCCGGTTGTATTCGTCGGAAAGTCCTGTTCCTGCTGCGGATTTCCGGCGTGCCCGAAAACAGGGAAGGGGCCGGAAATGGGACGTACCGGGCCGCTGATCGGCGTGGGGCTGCTGGTGGCGGGGCTGGTCGCCGGCTGTGGGGGCGTGGGGGACGGGAAGACCCGGATCGCCATCGGGTTGTTCGGCAACTTCGGGTACCAGCAGTTGTTCGAGGAGTACGAGCGCACCCACCCGGACATCGACATCACCGACCGGACCGCCTCCTACTCCGACCACCACAAGAACCTCGCCGCCCACCTGGCCACCGGCAACGGCGCGGCGGACATCGAGGCGGTCGACACGGGGTACATCAACCAGTTCAAGCAGAACCCCGAGAAGTTCGTGGCGCTTGACCAGGGGTTGAAGGACCAGTGGCTGGCTTGGAAGTGGGAAGCGTCGCTGGGCAAGGACGGGACGCAGATCGGGTACGGGACCGACGTGGGTGGGCTCGCCATCTGCTACCGGCGGGACCTGTTCGAGCAGGCCGGGTTGCCTGCGGACCGGGATGCGGTCAGTGCGTTGTGGCCCACCTGGGAGAAGTTCATGGAGACCGGTCGGCGGTTCCAGGCTTCCGCGCCGCAGGGGGTGAAGTTCTTCGACGGCGGGCCGACGGTGCTCAACGCGATCGTGGGGCAGGCGCCGGTCGGGTACTACGACAAGAACGACCGGATCGTGGTGGGGGAGAACGCCGATCTGCGGACCGGGTGGAACCTCGTCACCGGGGCGGTCGCGGACGGGTTGTCCGCGGGGCTGCTGTTCAGCACGCCGCAGTGGAACACCGGGATCAAGCAAGGGCAGTTCGCGACGATGGCCTGCCCTGCCTGGCAGATGGCCAAGATCAAGGACCAGGCGCCGGACACCAAGGGGAAGTGGGACCTCGCGGCCGTACCGGGTGGCGGCGGGAACTGGGGTGGCTCCTACCTGACGGTGCCCAAGCAGGGCAAGAACACCGACAAGGCGCACGAGCTGGCCAAGTGGCTCACCGCCCCCGAACAGCAGGCCAAGGTGTTCGCCGGCGCGGGTCTGCTGCCCTCGACGCCCAAGGTCTACGGCGAGCAGTCGATCAATCAGCTCACCTCGGACTTCTTCAACAACGCGCCCGTGGGCAAGGTGTTCATCGAGGCCGCGAAGTCGCTGCAACCCCAGTACCAGGGCCCCAAGGCCGGTGACATCCAGACCGAGCTGGGCAACGCCATGCAGCGCGTCGAGCAGGGCAAGCAGAGCGCGGACGAGTCGTGGGCGCAGTTCGTCCAGGACGCCGGGAGGCTCGCCGGATGAGCGGCGAACGCCGCTACCGCTGGGACACCAGGTACGCGCCCTACGCCTACATCGCGCCGTACTTCCTGCTGTTCGCGGCGTTCGGCCTCTTCCCCCTGCTCTACACCGCCTGGGTGTCCACACAGGACCGGAACCTGCTCGACGGCGACGCGGCGACGTGGGTGGGGCTGGACAACTACGTCCAGCTCCTCACCGCGGACCCGTACTTCTGGAACGCCATGGGCAACACGCTGAGCCTGTGGCTGCTCACCACCGTCCCGCAGATCCTGTTCGCCCTGGCCATCGCCCAGCTGCTCAACCGGCGCATCCGCACCCGCACGGTGTTCCGGATGGGCGTGCTGCTGCCCAACATCACCTCCGTCGCCGCGGTGACGATCATCTTCGCGCAGCTGTTCGGTCGCGACTTCGGCCTGGTCAACTGGGTGCTGGAGCTGTTCGGCGCGGGCCGGATCGACTGGCAGGCCGGGACGGCCAGTTCGCACACCGCCATCGCCGCGATGGTGGTGTGGCGGTGGACCGGCTACCACGCGTTGATCTTCCTGGCGTCCATGCAGGCCGTGCCGACCTCGGTGTACGAGGCCGCTCGGCTGGACGGCGCGAGCCAGTGGCAGCAGTTCTGGCGGATCACCGTGCCGATGCTGCGCCCGCAGATCATCTTCTCCACGGTGATCGCCACCACGGGCAACATGCGCCTGCTGGCCGAACCGCTGCTGTTCAACCCGGGCACCGCGGCGGCCACCGGCGGTTCGGACCGGCAGTTCCAGACCGCCGCGCTCTACCTCTACGAGCAGGGCTTCGCCCGGTACGACTTCGGCTACGCCTCGGCGATCGCGTGGCTGCTGGTCATCGCGACGGTGCTGGTCACCGGGCTGAGCTACCTCGCGGCGCGCCGCATCCGGACGGACTGAAGGGGCGATCCATGACCACGTTGCTCGACCGTCCGGTCGTTGTGGCACCGGTCCGGCGCAGGGCCGTTCCGCTGCCCGGGCCGTGGACGTACGCCGCGCTCGTGGCGGTGCTCGCCGGGTCGGCGTTCCCGGTGTACTGGTCGCTGGTCGTGTCCTCGCAGACCGCGGACAAGGTGGACCAGGTGCCGCCGGTGCTCGTGCCCGGTGGCCACCTGTTCGCCAACATCGCGCGCGTCTTCGACACCACCGACTTCGCGTTGGCGTTGATGAACTCGCTCGTGGTGTCGGGCACCATCACGGTGTCGGTGGTGTTCTTCTCGACGTTGGCCGGGTTCGCCTTCGCCAAGCTGCGCTTCCGGGGGCGCAATGCCTTGATGCTGGTAGTGATCGCCACGCAAGCGATTCCGACTGAGCTGGGCGTCATCCCGCTCTACATGATGATGAGCGATCTCGGCTGGGCGGGCGAGTTGCACGCGGTGATCGTGCCCGGACTCGTCACGGCGTTCGGCGTGTTCTTCATGCGGCAGTACTTCGAGCGCGCGGTGCCGGACGAACTGCTCGAAGCCGGCCGCATGGACGGGTGCAGTTCCCTGCGGCTCTACTGGCACGTGGTGCTGCCCGCCGCGCGACCCGCCGCGGCCGTGCTGGGCCTGTTCACGTTCATGCAGGCGTGGAACGACTTCTTCTGGCCGCTGGTCGTGCTGGTGCCGGAGAACCCGACCGTCCAAACCGCACTGTCCACTTTGGCCAGCGGCTACACCACCGACTACACCCTCGTGCTCACCGCGGCCACCATCGGCACCGTGCCGGTGCTCGCGGTGTTCCTCCTGTTCGGCCGCCAGATCGTGGGCGGGATCATGCAAGGAGCACTCAAAGGATGACCGACTTCCCTTCCGGGTTCCGCTGGGGCGTGGCCACGTCCTCCTACCAGATCGAGGGCGGGGTGGCCGAGGACGGGCGCGGCCGGTCGATCTGGGACGCGTTCTGCGAGGTGCCGGGCGCGGTGGCGGGCGGGGACACCGGGGCCGTGGCGTGCGACCACTACCACCGCTGGCCGCAGGACGTGGATCTGCTCGGCGGGCTGGGGGTGGACGCCTACCGGTTCTCCGTGGCGTGGCCGCGCGTCCAGCCCACCGGCGCCGGCCGGGTCGAGCAGCGCGGCCTGGACTTCTACCGGCGGCTGTGCGAAGCCCTGCTGGAGCGCGGCATCGAGCCGTTCCTCACGCTGTACCACTGGGACCTGCCGCAGGCGCTGGAGGAACGGGGCGGGTGGCGGTCGCGCGACACCGCGTTGCGGTTCGCCGAGTACGCGGTGGTCGTGCACGACGCGCTCGGTGACCTGGTGCGCAAGTGGACGACGTTCAACGAGCCGTACGTTTCGTCGATCGTCGGCTACGGCGAGGGACGGCACGCCCCTGGTGCCCGTGAGGGACATGGCGCGTTGGCCGCCGCGCACCACCTGCTGCTGGCGCACGGGTTGGCGGTCCAGGCCATGCGCGGCGTTGACGGGCACGAGTTCGGCATCGTGCTCAACCAGTCGCCGTCGGTCCCGGTGTCCTCGTCGGAACGCGATGTCGCCGCCGCGAAGAGGCACGACCTGTTGCTGCGCAGGCAGTTCACCGATCCGCTGTTCGGCGGCCGTTACCCGGCGGACTTCGGGGAGGTGTTCGACGGCGTCACCGACCTGTCGTTCAGGCAGGACGGGGACCTGGAGGTCATCGGCGTCCCGCTCGACTACGTCGGCATCAACTACTACTACCGCCAGCACGTCGCCGACGCGCCGCACCGCGACCCCGACCCGGCCACCCGCACGGCGATCGACATCGGCATCGACACCACCCGGCTGCCCGACGTCCCGCGCACCGCGATGAACTGGCCGGTCGAACCGTTCGGCCTCACCGAAACCCTGGTGGGCCTGCGCAACCGCTACCCGACCCTGCCGCCGGTCTACCTCACCGAGAACGGCTGCGCGTACCCGGACCGGCTCGACCTGGCCGACCAGGAACGCATCGACTACCTGCGCGAGCACCTGGCCGCCGCGCGGGAGGCCATGGCCGCCGGGGTGGACCTGCGCGGGTACTTCGTGTGGTCGTTCCTGGACAACTTCGAGTGGGCCCACGGCTACAAGTACCGCTTCGGCCTGGTCCACGTGGACTACGAAACCCAGGTCCGCACACCCCGCGCCAGCTACCACTGGTACCGCGACCTGGTGGCCCGGCAGAGGAATCTCTAGTCGTTCACGCGTGTGCGTTGGTAGGTCATGGGAAGGAGCCACACGGCCAGCAAGACGGGGAACCACAGCACAAGTCGCTGCCAGATCAGGTCGTCGGTGCGGACGACGTGCGTCTCGTGGAAGAGGAGGTGGGGCGCGTTGAACACCAGCGTGGCGATCAGGACCGCGCGGACGAGCCTCGGTTCCGGCCACCGGACGCACACCGCCGCAACGGGCACGATCTGCACCGACGCCAGCCCGAGGTCCCGCACGAGGTGTTCGTTGTACGGCGGGAACATGCTCACCCACGCGTGGTCCGGTGTCGGGTAGGAGGAGAAGAACCCTTCGGGCGACACGACCGCCCACAGCGCCGGCCCGGCCTGCAACAGCGCCAGCAGGGCGATGCCGGTGCGTAGCAGTGTCGTGGTGCTCACCCCGCCCGGATAGCCGCCCCGCACCGACGTACACCCGCCGCCCGGCTCGTCACCCGAAAGGGTTTGCGCTGATGTACCACGCCCTGCGACCGGGGGTCAGCCGGCGAGGCGTTCGTGCAGTTCGGCGGCTCCCGGGGTGTCGGTGACGGCGTGGATCGCCAGGGCCTGGCGCCAGTGGTGGCGGGAGGTCTCCGGGGTGTCGGCGCCGGCGTCGCCCAGACCCCGGTGCGCGCGGGCCTGTTGCGGGCGGTCGCCGACCTGTTCGGCGATCGCCAGGGCGCGGGTGAACTCCGCGGCGGCGTCGGTGCAGCGGCCCAGGCGGAGGTACTCCTCGCCCAGCGCGCAACGGATGTCGCCCTCGCTGGCGCGGTGGTTGGCCTGCCTGCTCGCGGTCAGCGCCCGGTCGAGGTGGTCGAGGGCTTTCTCGTGCTCACCGAGCAGGCCGTACGCCTCGCCGATGCGGCACAGGGCGTAACCCTCGCCGACGCGGTGGCCTTGCGCGCGACCCTGCGCCAGCGCGCGTGTGTGCAGCTCCAGCGCCTGCCGGTACTCGCCCCGGTTGCGGTGGACCACGCCCAACTCGCACAACGCGTACCCCTCGCCGATGCGGTCGCCGATGCGCACGGCCAGTTCCAGCGACTCCGTCAGGTACGCGGTGGCTTCGTCGTGGCGCGCCATCCGCCGGAACGCGACACCGATGTTGGCCAGCGCCGCCACCTCGGACGCCCGGTCGTCGGTGCCGCGGATCAACGCGAGGGCGCGCCGGTTCGCGGCGATGGCGTCGGCCTGGCGGCCCGCCAGGCTGTGCAGCACGCCCAGCGAGCGCAGCGAGAGCGCCTGCCGCTGCCGGTCGCCGCACGCGGTGAAGACCTCCAGCGCCTCCTCCTGGTACGCGCGGGCCTGGTCGTGCTCGCCCCGGCGGTAGTGGTCGTGGCCCAGGTTCTGCAGGGCGCGGCCGCGTGCCGGGAGGTAGGTCGCCGCGTGCAGGGCGCGCAGGTCGAGCGCGAGGGCGTCGTCCATGTGGTGGCGCAGGTGCAGGTAGCGGTGCAGGACGTCGGAGAGGGGGCCGGGGCGGTCCAGGGAGAGCAGGTTCGCGCGTTCGGCGTCCAGCCATGCCAGCGCGTCGTCGTAGCTCTTGGGAGCTTGCGGGGTCGGCAGGTCGGGGCGGTGGGCGCGCTCATGCGGGGCGATGGTGTTCATGGCCGCCGCGGCGGTGTGCAGGTAGTGGTCGGTGAGCCGGGTCAGGGCGGTGTCGCGGACGTCCTCGGGATCGATGTGCTCGGCCTGCTCGCGGGCGAAGTGGCGGACCAGTTCGTGGAACCGGTACCGGCCCGCGACCGGCTGCTCCAGCAGGTGCACGTCGACCAGGTCCTCCAGGAGCTTGCGCGCGGCGGCGACATCGACACCGGCCAGCGCGGCGGCGGCGTGGGCGTCGACGTCCGGACCGGGGTGCAGCCCCAGCAACCGGAACAGCTCCTGCTGCGGCGGGGTGAGCTGCCGGTAGGACAGCGTGAACGCGGCGGCCACGCCCCGGTCGCCGGCGGTGAGCTGGGCCAGCGGCCGGTCCTCGCGCAGCCGGTCGACGAGGTGCCGGACCGTCCACACCGGACGGGTGCGCAGCCGGGCGGCGGCGATGCGGATCGCCAGCGGCAGGTGCCCGCACAGCGTCACCGCCTCGGCCACGGTGTCGGCCTCGGCCGCGCAGCGGTGGTCGTCCACGATCCGGGTGAACAGCGCGACGGCGTCCTCGCGCGGCAGCACGTCCAGCGACAGGGTCCGCGCGGCCTCCAGGTCGACCAGCCGGCGGCGGCTGGTGACCAGGGTGAGGCTGCGGGACGTGCCGGGCAGCAGGGCGCGGACCTGCTCGGCGTCGGCCGCGTCGTCCAGCACGACGAGGACCGCGCGGTCGGCCAGTTCGGCGCGCCACAGGCCGGCGCGGGCGTCCAGCGTGGTCGGGATGGCCTCGCCGGGCACGCCCAGCGCCCGCAGCAGGGTGTCCAGGGCGGCCATCGGCGTGACGGGCTCGCGGACCGCGCTGTGGCCGTGCAGGTTCACGAACAGCGCGGCGTCGGGGTAGCGGTCGTGCAGCCGGTGCGCCGCGTGCACGGCCAGCGTGGTCTTCCCGACGCCCGCCGTGCCGTCGACCGCCTCGACCACGGCCGCGGTGGACGGCGGCGGATCGGCCAGCAGGCGGGCCAGTTCGGCCTCCCGGCCGGTGAAGTCCACGACGTCGCGGGGCAGGGTGTTGCGGGTCGCGGGCTGCGGCCCGGCGGGGGCGGCCAGTTCGACGTCGCCGCGCAGCAGGCGTTCGTGCAGCTCGCGGACCTCCTGGCCGGGGTCGACGCCCAACTCCTCGGCGAGGACCCGCCGCAGGTCCTGGAACACTTCCAAAGCCGCCGCCCGCCGTCCCGAGCGGTAGAGGGCGAGCATCAGCAGCGCGCGCAGCCGCTCCTGCAACGGGTGCGCGGCGACCAGCCCGGTCAGCTCGGCGACGCTCTCCGCGGTGCGCCCGGTGTCCAGGCCGACGCGGGCCCGCAGCTCCCGGGCGCTGAGGTGGCGCTCCAGCAGGCGCTGCCGTTCGGCTTGCAGCAACGGCCCGTCCAGCCCGCTGAACGGCTCGCCGCGCCACAGCGACAGCGCCGCGTCGACGTGCGCGGCGGTCGCCGGCAGGTCGCCGTCGCGGTAGTGCCGGTGGGCGGCGTCCAGGTGCCGGTCGAACACCACCAGGTCCAGGTTCGACGGCTCGCCGCGCAGCAGGTACCCGCCCTCGGTGAGCACCAGCGGCTCGTCCGGCCCGCGCAGCACGCGGCGCAGCCGGCTGATGTAGGTCTGCACGGCGTTGCGCGAGTCGCGCGGCACCTGCTCGCCCCACACCCCGTCCACGATCCGGCGCAGCGGCACCGGCTGGTTGAGCCCCAGCAGCATCACGCCCAGCACGGACTGCTGCTTGGCCCACCCCAGCGCTATCTGCTCGGCCTCGCGCCACGCGGTCAGCGGACCCAGCGCGGCATAGCGGATCCCGGAAGGCATAGATTCCCCCATTTCCTCCCCGAGCGGGACAGCGTAGGCCGATCGTGTGGGGTCGACTAGCGCCGTTTGAGGGATCCGGCTCGTTGTGCTTGCCCACAACAGGGCGCTGACCTGCCACTAAGGCGCTGTGACAGCGTTGCTCAACAGGGCTTGCGCAGGCTGTCTGCCGTGCGCCGCAGGGGGCGGCGCCGGCGGTGGAAGCGGGTTCGCGCGCCGGAAGGGGGAGTCGGCGTCGGGACCCGCTTCCACCCGGATGCCGGGTTTCCGGACTTCCGGGTTCGCGGTTTCCGGGTGTTCGGCTCCGGGTTCCCGGCTTCTGGGCGGGAGGGCCATGGAGCACGTCGACGTGGTGGGGATCGGCGCGGTCACCGGGTACGGGTGGGGCGTCGAGGCGATGTGGGACGGGCTGCTGGCCGGCCGGACGTCGGCCGCGCCGCACACCGGGCTGGGCGGGACGTTCCCCGACCCGTGCTGGTACGCCCGCGTGCCGCACCCACCGGGCCCGTCGGCGTCCACCCGGTACGGGCGGGCCGTGACGGCGGTGGCCCTGGAGGCGCTGGCCGACGCCCGTGCGCACGGCTGGCAGCCGGGGGAGCGGGTCGCCGTGCTGCACGCGACGACCGGCGCGGACCGCGAGCGGTCGCGTGAGCGCTACCTGGGGCCGGACGACGTGAGCAGCCGCCGCAGGTTCGCGGAGCAGCTGTGGACCACGCCGTTGGGGCAGGTCATGATCGACAACTCGTTCTTCGGGCCGAGCGCGGTGCTGAGTGCGGCGTGTTCGTCGAGCCTGCACGCGGTGGCGATGGCGCACCGGCTGCTGGCCTGCGGGGATGCGACCGACGTCGTCGTGACTTCGGCGGACGTGGGGTACGACGGGGAGGAGATCCGGCTGTACGCCGAGCTGGGGGCGTTGGTGCACGACAGCCCGCCGGACGAGGTGTGCCGGCCGTTCCAGGAGGGGACACGGGGTTTCGTCATCGGCGAGGCGGCCGCGGCGGTCGTGCTCACCGCGAACCCGCAGGACGCCGGCTACCTGCGGGTGCTGTCCACCGCGTTGGGGAACGACGCGTACCACCCCGTTTTGGTCGAGCCGTCGGGGCGGCAGGTGGTGGCTACCGTCGATCGTGCGTTGGCTGATGCTCGGGTCGATCCGTCGGAGATCAGTTTGTACGTGGCTCATGCGGCCGGCACTTCGGATTCGAACGCGGCCGACGAGACCGTGCTTGGTCATCTGGGGCCGAAGACGGTGGCTTACGGGCTGAAGTCCTTGCTGGGGCACACGTTGGGCACCGCGCCGCTGCTGGATTTGGTGGCGTTGGCTTGTGCGTCGGTGGAGGGTGTCATCCCGGCGCCGCACCCGGTGAGCGACCGTCGGCACCCGCAGCTCGCGGAGGGCCACTTCCTGCATCCCGGCGGGTTCGCGCTGCAGTTGGGGTTGGGGTACGGGGGCAACATCGCCGCGGCGGTCGTTCAGCCGCACATCGGGGGTGAACGGTGAGTGCGTTGGCGATACTCGACTGGTGAGAGGCGAAGTCGTTCTGGTCCGCCATGCCCGGTCGGTCCCGCCGTCGGTGAACGGCCCGGATGGCTATCACAGGCCGTTGACATCGGAGGGCGTTGCGCAGGCTGAGGCTTTGGCGGACGAACTGACCCGGCTCGGGCCCGTTCTGATCGTCTCCAGCCCGTACCTGCGCGCTGTGCAAACGGTCGAGCCGACTGCGGTGGCGCTGGGCGTGCCCGTCCACCGCGATCACGCGTTGCGGGAGTGGGACTCCGGCTTGGCGTTCACCCCCGAGTACGCCCGCCACTACGCCGAGAGCTGGGCCGACCCGCACCACGCCCGGCCGGGTGGGGAGAGCCTCCACGAACTGTCTGTTCGAGCCACCGACGTCCTGACATCGCTGGCCCGGCAACACCCGGACGGCACGGTGGTCGTCGGCAGCCACGGCACGTTCATCTCCCGCGCCCTGGTCGGGTTCGGCCGGACCACCGTCGACTGGCCGTTCAGCCGCGCCATGCCGATGCCGGCGATCTACCGACTCCGCTTCACCGATGATGGAGTGCGGGTCGGCGGCCCCGGCCTCCTGTGATGGGCTTTGTCGGGATCACTGCGGTTGCACCGCGGCGTAGAACTGCCTCGCCAGTTCCCGCACCGGGCCGCGGCACTGCTCGTCCTTCCCGTCGTTGGGCGACTTGCGACTGCCGCTGTGCGCGATGAGCACCGCGTTGTCGTCGAGGATTTCGAGGGTGCAGCCGGTGGTGTCGTTGTCCCGCCAGCGGGCGTCCGAGCCGAGGTTCGGGCTGGCTCACGACCGTCACCAGCCGCATCTGCCTCGATGTCCTTGGGTCGGCGCGTGCGCGGCGGGAGCAATACGTGGGGGAGTGGATTCCTGAGCCGTTGCCGGATCCGACTGAAGTGCCTACGGCTGATCCGGCGGACCGGGTGACGCTGGACGAGTCGGTCGGTATGGCGTTTCTTGTCGCGCTGGAGTCGATGACGCCGGCTCAGCGGGTCGCGTTGATCCTGCACGACGTCTTTCGGTATTCGTTCGCTGAGATCGCCGAGATCACCGGGCGGACGCCGGCTGCCTGTCGGGAGCCGGCCTCCGCGGGCCGACGCCGGGTGCGCGTGTCACGACCGGCAGCGGTTGTCCATCAGGCCGAGTTGGTGCGTGACTTCAAGAAGGCCTGGGAGGCGCAGGACATCAACGCCCTGGTCGGGCTGCTCGACCCGTCCGCGACCTTTACCGCGGACGGTGGCGGGTTGGTCGTCACCGCTATCGAGCCGATCGTGGGTGGCGTGGAGATCGCGCAGTTCATGGTTGCTGTGGCGAGCAGTGTGCCCGGTGAGTTCGTGATCAGGGAGCGGACCGTCAACGGGCAGCCTGGGCTGCTGGTCCAGAAGGACGGCGTGATCGCGGCGGTCTACGCGTTCGACATCGAGGACGACCGGATCACGCGCATCTGGGCCGTCCGCAACCCCGAAAAGCTCCGGCCGTGGAGCGGCGTTGGGCAGGAAGGGGGCGTCGGGGCCCAGGGCACTTGAGGGCTTCGTGGGTCGATCCCACCTGGGCACGGCAAGGTGTGTGGATGGGAAGGGCCGGCGCATGTCCGCCGAGGTCCCCAGTACAGGTACCGCGCGCCGGACTCGCCATGCGGTTCGCGGTGATTCACGCTGTGTGGCGCTGGGTTTCACCCGATGCGGTCGCTCGGCGGGCGCGCCTGTCCGGTGCGGACCGGTGTCCGGCGTAGGGTCACGCGCATGGCCGTGGGTGGCAGCAGGCGGGCACGGGCCGCCCGCAAGCGGAAGCGACGCATGGAGCGCGCGGAGAACGACCTCTCCGCGGCCGAGTGGACGGCGCTCAAGGCCGCCTGGGGCGGCTGCGCGTACTGCGGGTCCACCGGCACACCCCTCCAGAAGGACTGCGTGCAGGCGCTCTCGCGCGGGGGCCGGTACACGCTCGACAACATCGTGCCGGCGTGCGGGTCGTGCAACGCCAGCAAGTGCAACGCCGAGGTCACCGGGTGGTTGCGGCGCAAGCGTTTGGACGAACGTGCCTTCCTGCTCCGCCACGTGGAGGTCAACGCCGAGCTGGCCTTGCGCTTCGCGGAACCCTCTGAGCAGGACTAGTCGTCCCGCGGCCGTATCGTTCCCGGGCGTGCGGGTGGTGGAGTGGGTGGAGCGGCGCCAGGTGTGGGTTTACCTTGGCGGCATTGTGGTGGGCGTGTTGGTGGGGGTGGTTGTTCCCGGGGTTGGGGCGGGGTTGGAGAGGGGGATCAACCCTGTTCTGGGGGCGCTGCTTTTCGTCACGTTCCTGCAAGTGCCGGCTCGTGAGTTGGTGCGGGCGTTGGGGGCGGGGCGGTTCATCGGTGCTGTGTTGGTTGTGAATTTTGTTGTGGTTCCGGTGGTTGTTGCCGGTATGTTCGGATTTCTGCCGGACGAACCCGCGGTGCGGGTTGGGGTGTTGCTGGTGTTGCTCACCCCGTGTGTGGACTACGTGATCGTGTTCAGCGGGTTGGCTGGGGGCAATAGCGAGCGGCTGTTGGCGGCTACGCCCTTGTTGCTGCTCCTGCAGATGTTGTTGCTGCCGGTGTTCCTGGGGTCCGGGGTGGGGGACATCGTTGAGGTTGGGCCGTTCCTCGAAGCGTTTGTGTGGCTGATCGTTGTGCCGCTTGGGTTGGCGTGGGGGACGCAGGTGTGGGCGGGGCGGCATCGGGCCGGCGAGGTGTTCGTGCGGAAGGCCGGGGGGACGATGGTGCCGTTGATGGCGGCCACGTTGTTCGTGGTCGTTGCGTCGCAGGTGTCTGAGTTGGAAGGTGATGTGCGGGTTGTGGTTGGTGTGGTGCCGTTCTTCGTCCTGTTCCCGGCGGTGATGGCGGTGCTGGGGGTTGGGGTCGCGCGGGTGTTCCGGCTCGGTGTCAGGGACGGGCGGGCGGTTGTGTTCAGTGGAGCTACGCGGAACTCGCTGGTCGTGCTGCCGCTGGCCCTTGCGCTGCCGGACGCCTACGACGTGGCGGCCGTCGTGGTTGTCACGCAGACGTTGGTCGAGGTGATCGGCATGGTGGTCTACGTGCGGGTTGTTCCGCGACTGCTGCCCTCGGTGGGGCGGGCGAAGTAGAGGTCGAGCGCACGGTCATGCACACCAACACCGGCTGGCGGGACTTCGGCCTGGCCTTCAAGGTCGTCGAGGCCGTGTTCGGCGCGTGACCCGTTCCGGGTGAGCCGCGTGACCCGCTCCAAGTGAGATCCAATCCGCCCCGCCCATGGTGGGACGAAACCGATCTCTTGGACTACCGGGGAGTGGTGTGCCCGTGGGGCGTAAGCGGTTCGTGGTGCCGGGGAGTGTGGGGCGGACGGCGTTCGCCGCGTGTGCGGCGCGTGCGGTGGAGGGGAGTCGGCCGGACGCGTTGGCGCACGACCCGGTCGCGGCGGAGTTCGTGCTCGCGGCCGGGTTGGCGGGGGAGTTGCCGCTGCCGGTGGCCGACGTCACGCAGGACTCGATGCTGTCCTCCCGGTTCTCCGGGTGCGGACCCGCGTGTTCGACAACTTCCTGCTCAACGGGAGTGCCGACCAGGTCGTCGTGCTGGCCGCCGGGCTGGACGGGCGCGCCTTCCGGCTCACCTGGGCCGCACCCCGTGGACCTGTACGAGGTCGGGCGGCGGCGGGCGGTGTCGCGGACGTGGCGGTGTGGCTGCCCGCCGGGCTCGGCGCGGTGCTGGTCGTCGGGTTCGTCCTGAGGTCGCGGCGGCGGCCGGACCCGCTGATCGACCTGGGTCTGTTCCGCGACCGGCAGTTCTCGGTCGCCGTGGTGACGATGGCGCAGTTCTCGGTGGCGTTCTTCGGCGTCATGCTGCTGTTCCCCACCTACTTCCTGTTGGTGCGCGGGGAATCAGCGCTCGCCGCTGGGCTTTTGATGCCGTCGCAGGGCGTCGGGGCGCTGATCACCATGCCCATCGCGGGCAAGCTCGCCGACCGGATCGGGGCCGGCCGGGTCGTCCTGCCCGGGCTCGTGGCATCGTGATCGGGTTGGTGCTGTTCGCGTGGGTGGGCGCGAAGAAGCCGTACTGGCAGTTGCTGGCCGCGTTGTTCATGTTCGGCCTCGGCGTCGGCGCGGCGATGATTCCGATCATGGTGGCGGAGCTGCAAAGCTGCGGCACGAGCAGGTCGCGCGCCGGGTGAGCAGCACGTCCACGAACTCGTCCTGCCGGTCGGGCAGCAGGCCGTTCGCCTTGTCGAGCGGGATGAAGAAGCACTCGAACACCATCCCGTCGTCACCGCCCTCCCCGTCGCCGGAACGCACCACGTGCGTCCAGCGATCTCGCGATTCGCTCGTCGTGGCCCGGTAGAAGATGGTCACGCGCGCCTCGCCCGTGTGGGGGTGCGGTCGTTGCTGCACGCCCAGGGAACGGCCCACCTCGACGTCGGCGAGACCGGTCTCCTCGACGACTTCGCGAACGGCCGCCGCTTCCAAACTCTCACCCGCATCGACCCCGCCGGCGGGCACCTGGGTGCCCGCCTCGGGGAAGTCGTGGTGGTCGAAGACGAGCAATTCCGGTCCCCGGACGCTCTCGCGGACGACGTAGATGGCGACACGGACGCGAACTTCGGTCATGCGTTCCTCGCCGGGTCAGCGGCCGGGGGCTTTGGCGTGGACGAGGAAGACCGATCGGGGGCGGTCGGTGGTGGTTTTGAGTTCGGTGGCTGAGGCTTGGGTGAAGCCGGCTGCCTCGGTGAGGTGGATGGCCGCCGAGGGAGTTGGGGGTAGGGCCAGGTCGCGGGGGATGAGGGCGGCGAAGGTGGGGGAGGGGTTGAAGGTTTCCGGGGACGGGAGGCTGTAGGCCAGGACGCCGCCGGGGCGGAGGATGCGCAGCCAGTCGGTGAACGCGGCCATGCCCAGGAAGTGCAGCGAGGACGCGCACAGGACCACATCGGCGGTTCCGTCGGCCACCGGGGCCGGGACCGCGTCGGCCACCCGCCAGTCGATGACGCCCGACGGGTCCAGGGACTCGGCCTTGGCCGCGGCGGACGCGATCATCGCAGGTGACAGGTCCACGGCCACGATCCGCTGTGGACGCAGGTGTTGCAGGGCGGCGAAGGCGGCGTGGCCGGTGCCGGTGGCCACGTCGACCACCAGGCCCCCGGTTGTGGGGATGTCGGTGACCAGGCGTTCGGCGATCACCTGGTGGAAGTCGTCCTCGTCGTAGGCGGCGGCGATGGCGTCGAACGGTGTGGTGGTCCCATCGGCGGTCATCGGCGCATGGTAACGGCTGGTGCGGGCGGGGGTCGGCTGATTTTCGCGAGGGGGCGAAGACGGGTCTTCCATACCCCTAGGGGGTATGTTACGGTTCCGGCCGTCAGATACCCCTAGGGGGTATGCGAAGAGCGAAGGGAACGGTCATGACTCCCGACCCGCGCCGGTGGTGGGCACTCGGTGTGCTCGCCGCGGCCCAGTTCATGGTCATCATGGACACGTCGATCATCGCCGTGGCACTGCCGGAGATGCAGAGCCAACTCGGCTTCACGCCCAGCGGTTTGCAGTGGGTGTTCAACGCTTACGCCGTCGCACTGGGAGGACTCCTCCTGCTCGGCGGCCGGTTGTCGGATCTGTGGGGCGCTCGCAGGGTTTTCGCGGCGGGTTGGGGCGTCCTCACGCTCGGGTCGATCGTGGCCGCCGCGGCCGGTGACGCCGGTACCGAGGTGGCCGGCCGCGCCGTGCAGGGTGTCGGTGCGGCACTGCTCGCGCCGGCCGCGATGACGTTGCTGATGGTGTTGTTCGCCGGACAGCCCAAGGAACTGCCCAAGGCGCTGGCGTTCTACGGCGCGGCGGCGCCCGCGGGCGGCACGGCGGGGGTGTTCCTCGGTGGCGTGATCACCGAGTGGTTGACGTGGCCGTGGGTGTTCATCATCTACGTGCCGATCGGTCTGCTCACGCTGGCGTTGACGCCGAAGCTGCTGCCCGCCGTCCTCGGGCGGCCCGGCGGGCTCGACGTCGGTGGCGCGATCGCGGTGACCGGTGGCCTGGCGCTCGCCGTGTACGCGATCGTCCAGGCTCCCGAGCGGGGCTGGACCTCGGCCGCGACCGTGCTCCAGCTGGTCGGCGCGGCCGTGCTGCTGGTCGCGTTCGCGCTGGTCCAGCGGGGTGTCCGCAACCCGTTGATGCCGCTGGAGGTGTGGCGCACGCCCGACCTCGCGGCGGCGAACCTGGCGATGCTGCTGCTGGGCGCGGCGTGGATCCCGATGTGGTACTTCCTCAACCTCTACGTCCAGCAGGTGCTCGGGTTCGGCGCGTTCGCCAGCGGTGCCGCGCTGCTGCCGATGACCGCGCTGATGATGGTCCTGATGACGACCGTCAGCGGTCGGCTGATCGCTCGCTTCGGCGCCAAGCCGCTCATCGTCGCCGGTCTGGCCGTGCTCGCCGCGGGCCTGGGCGTGCTGGCCACGGCGGACCCGGGCGGCAGCTTCGTCGCCGACGTCCTGCCCGGGTCGCTGATCTCGGCGGTCGGCATGGCCTTGGTGTTCATCCCGGCCACCATGGCGGCCATCGGCGGCGTCGCCCCCGAGCAGGGCGGGCTCGCGTCGGGCATCGTCAACACCACCTACCAGGTCGGATCGGCGCTGGGCCTGGCCGCCATGACCGCCGTGGCCAACTCGCAGGGCGGGAACCGGCTGGGTGACGCGGTCGCGCTGACCGACGGCTACTCGGCGGCGTTCGTCGCGGCGGCCGTGGTGTCGCTCGGCGGCGCGGCGCTGGCCGCGGTGACGCTGGGCCGCGCGAAGGCCGCTGCCGAGAAGGTCGCGGCGCAGGTCTGACCACGGTTCTGATGTGCTAGGTTCTGAATACCCCCACCGGGTATCAATCGAAGGGAAGAGACACCATGTCCACTGAGTCCTCGACCACCGACTTCGTCGTGCAGGGCATGACCTGCGGTGGGTGCGCGTCCAAGGTGACCGGCGCCGTCCAGGCCGTGGCCGGTGTGACCGACGTGCGGGTCGACCTCTCCGGCGGCCGGCTCAGCGTCACCGGCCCGGTGGACGAAGCGGCCGTCACCGCCGCCGTCGAAGGCGCGGGTTACGCGGTCTCGCGGGCCTGATCCGCGGGTGTCGCCCCGGTTCCCCCAGGGAGCCGGGGTGACCTGTGTTCGGAGTCGACGTGGGAGGAGCGGACATGCGGGGCGTGGTGGACGCGCTGGTCGTCCGGTACGAGAGCAGTCAGCGGGTCGTCCTGGCCGACGACGCCCCGGGGCCGCGGCAGTGGTTCGCCGGCGTCGACCACGTGGACGAGCACGGCGACACCGTCGAGACCATCGGCTACGCGGTCCTGCACGTCCTCGACGGGCTGCTCGTCGTCGATTCCGTGCGGTTCAAGGGGAAGTGGCAGGGGCGCGGGCTGGAACCCCTGCTCGTGGGCATGGCGATCGACCACCTCGGGGCGGGTCGGCCGGTCGAGCTGCGGGTGCCGGACGAGGTGCTGGCCGAGCGGCTGGGGTTCGAGCGGCGCGACGGCGTGTGGAGGCTCGACCCGGCGGTGGGCCGGTTCGCCGACGCGATGAAAGCGGTCCGCGCGGACGTGGGGTGATCCCCCGCGCCGCGGCGGCGCGGGGGACCGGACTCAGCTACCCGCCTTGAGCAGGGCGTTCATCTCGTCGATCTCCTTCTGCTGGGCGTCGATGATCTGCTGCGCCAACTTCTTCGCGTCGGCGTTGACGCCCTGCTGGAGTTCGGTCTTGGACATGTCGATCGCGCCCTGGTGGTGCTTGACCATGCCTTCGAGGAAGAGCTTGTCGAAGTCGGCGTCCTTGGCCTGCTTCAACTTCTCCATCTCCTCGGCGGTCATCATGCCGGCCGCGGACGAGCCGTGACCGTCGTGCTCGCCGCTCGCCGGGGGCGCGCCCCAGGCGGCCAGCCACGCCGTCATGGTCTTGATCTCCGGGTCCTGCGCCTTCTCGATGCGGGCGGCGAGGTCCAGCACCTTGGGGTTCGACGTGCGGCCCTGGGCGAGCTTGGACAGCTCGATGGCACCCTCGTGGTGCGGGATCATGCCCTGGGCGAAGGTGATGTCGGCGTCGTTGCGGTCACCGGACGGCGCGGCGGATGCGCTCGTGGTGGCAGCGGTGGTGGTGGTGTGGGTGGCGCCGTGGCCGCCGGAGTCGGTGTTGCCGCACCCGGCGAGCACGAGGCCGGTGGTCAGGACGGCCAGCGCCGTCCCGACGAGGTTCTTCCTGGTCATGGTGTCCTCTGCTGTTGTGCGTTCGGGTTGTCCGTCCTGTGTGGACGACGGATCACAACCTGAGCACGCAAAGGGTTGCCAGCAGGGCGGGTGCGCCGCGTGGTCCGGGTGGTGAGTGGACGACGCGGGCGAGCAGGGTGCCGAGGCGTTCGGCGGTCTTGCGGTCGCGGAAGGCGATCAGGGCCAGGGCCGCCAGGGCGAGCGCGGCACCGAGGACGGCCAGGCACAGGTGCAGCGCGTCGTGGTCGTTGGGCGCGGGTTCTTCGGGGGTACCGTGGGTGCAGCAGGCCGTTGCGGCCGGTGCGTGGCCGTGCTCGGCATGGGTGCCGAGGCCGTGCTCGGCCCGGGTGCTGAGGTGGTGCATGCCGATGACCGCGAACACGACCGTCCACACCAGGACCCAGTGCGGGGCCCGGCTGCGGACGAAGGCGGTCACGGGCCCCAAGATACACAACCTACGAAGCTGCATAGTAGCGGCGCTGTTGTTGATCGCACAGGAGTGTTGCGGTGGCTCAGCAGAATGTTAGCCTCCGTCGGATTTTACCCCCGCGGGGTATCGGATAGGGGAGAGCCATGCAGGATTCGCACGACCACGCGGCACACGAGGGCCACCACGGCGCTCACGAGAGGCACGACGCCGGCCATGAAGTCCACCACGGCGGCCACCACTCCGATCATGGGGAGCATGGTGGGCACGAGGGGCACGGTGCGCACGTCGGGCCGGTGACCTGGGGCATGGCCGCGTCGGCGACCCTGCACTGCCTGACCGGGTGCGCGATCGGCGAGGTGCTGGGCATGGTCATCGGCACCGCGCTCGGCTGGGGCAACCTGCCCACGATCGCGCTCGCGGTCGCACTGGCGTTCGTCTTCGGCTACGCCCTGACCATGCGCGGCGTGCTCAAGGCGGGCGTGGGCTTCCGCGAGGCGCTGAAGGTGGCGCTCGCCGCCGACACCGTGTCGATCATCGTGATGGAGGTCATGGACAACGGCGTGATGCTCGTGGTCCCCGGCGCGATGGACGCGGGCCTGGCGTCCCTGCTGTTCTGGGGCGCGCTGGCGTTCGCGTTCGCGGTCGCCTTCGTGGTGACGTGGCCGGTGAACAAGTGGCTCATCGCGCGCGGCAGCGGACACGCCGTGGTGCACGCGTACCACCACTGATCGACGTTTCGGCGGACCGTGCGCGGCAACTCTGCGTGCATGGGACTTTCCGCGCCGTTCCGCCGCACCCGCGACGCCCACGCCCGCGACGGCGGCCGGCCACTCGGGGGTTACCTCGTCTCGCTGGCCGCCTACGCCGCGCTGGCCGGTGGCGCGGTCGTGCTGGGGCGGCGCAGGGGTGTCCGACTGCCGGACCGGGTCCGGGTGGCGGACGTCGTGCTGTTGGCGGTGGCGACCCACAAGGCGAGCCGGTTGCTGACGAAGGCGTCCGTCACCGCCGTGCTGCGGGCGCCGTTCACGCGCTACGAGTCCCCGGCGGGGGAGGGCGAGGTCAACGAGTCGGTGCGCGGTGAAGGGGTCCGGCACGCCGTGGGCGAGTTGGTGACCTGCCCGTTCTGCGCCGGGGTGTGGGTGGCCGGCTTCCTCACCGCCGGTCACGTCCTCGCGCCGCGCGCGACCGGTCTGGCGGTGACAGCCCTGACGGCGGTCGCGGCGTCGGACTGGCTCCACCTCGGCTACGACCGAGTGAAGCAGGCGGCCCGGGGGTAGGCGTCGTCCCTGGCCTGCCCGAGGTCGGTGCCGACGGCGGTGCCCGCTGGTCAGCGGCCGCGTGTCGGGGTGTGGCCGGCTACGCCGTGCCGCAGGGGTGTGGTCGGGTCGGGGGAGTGGGCGGGGGACACCTGCGGTGCCCGGTGTCCGCTGTCGGCCGGGGGTGTGGCGCGCTGGTCGCCGCCGGAGGGTTGCGCGCCGCTCTCGACCTCGTCCAGCCGGGCGGTCAGGGCCTCGATGACGGCGGTGCGGTGGGCGTGCGCGCGTTCGTGTTCCAGCACGCGCCGGAGGTCCTCGGCCGACAGCGACCGGATGCGGTGGCGCAGGTCGCCGAGCGCGAGGTGGTCGTAGTCCCGGATGGGGAAGGCGTCGTCCATGTGCGGTCGGCTACCCGGCCGCCGGGTGGGAAAACCTCCCTGCCGGGTATCCGGGGCGCAGCAGGAGGGAGACCGACCATGACCACCCCGCAGGACGACCGGGAGCGCGAGTACGACGCGGCGAGCCGCGCTTCCCTGGACGAGCAGTCCGACGGGCCGCTGGACGAGGGCAACCCGCCGGGCCGCTCGGACACCGGCTCCAGCCACCCCGAGGCGAGCCCGACCGGCAACATCGGCATCGCCGACTACGCCGTCGACGACGACCCGGACCGGGGGTAGGGCATCACCAACGAGTGACGGCGTGTTCACGCAATTCGGATGACCGGTCAACGGCTACACCCGAACGGCTGAGTCGGGCTCGCCTGACCGGGTGCGACCATCGTGAACCCCTGCACGCCGCCGCTTGAGGAGAGCCATGCGAAAGCTCCCGGGCACAACCCTGTTCGCAGCCCTGCTGGTCGCCGCCGTCGCCCCTGCCGCACCCGCCTCCGCCGCCGGTGCGGAGTCCTACGTCGTCCTGCTCCGGGACGGTGCTGCCCTGTCCGCGTTCACCGCCGACCCCGCCGTCGCGGTCACCCACCGCTACGAGTCGGCGGTCCGCGGCTACTCCGCGCGCATGACCCCGGCCACCGCGGCCCGCCTGGCCCGTGACCCGCAGGTCGCGCTGGTGCAGCGCGACGGCGTCGTCACCATCGCCGCCCAGTCCGTGCCCACCGGGATCGACCGGGTGGACGCCGAGGTCAGCCCCACCGCGCGGATCAACGGCGTCGACGAGCGGGTGGACGTGGACGTCGCCGTCATCGACACCGGCATCGACCTCGACCACCCGGACCTGAACGTGCACGCCGCCGGCGCCAAGAACTGCTCCAGCGGGCGCTCCGCGGACGACGGCCACGGCCACGGCACCCACGTCGCCGGCACCGTCGGCGCCAAGGACGACACCAACGGCGTCGTCGGCGTCGCGCCCGGCGCCCGCGTGTGGCCGGTCCGCGTGCTGAACAACAGGGGCAGCGGCTCGTTCTCCGACATCGTCTGCGGCATCGACTTCGTCACCGCGCACGCGAACGAGATCGAGGTCGCCAACATGAGCCTCGGCGGCTCCGGCACCGACAGCGCCTGCGGCTCCAACCAGGACGCCATGCACGAGGCGATCTGCCGCTCCGTCGCCGCCGGCGTGACCTACGTCGTCGCCGCCGGCAACAGCGCCGCGAACTCGTCGACCTTCGTGCCCGCCGCGTACGACGAGGTGATCACGGTGTCCGCGCTGGCCGACTTCAACGGCAAGCCGGGCGGCGGTGCCGCGTCCACCTGCCGGACCGACGTGGACGACACGTTCGCCGACTTCTCCAACTACGGCGCGGACGTCGACCTGATCGCGCCCGGCGTGTGCATCCTGTCGACCTGGCTGAACGGCGGCTACAACACCATCTCCGGCACGTCCATGGCCAGCCCGCACGTGGCCGGCGCGGCGGCGCTCTACAAGGCGACCCACCCGACGGCGTCCCCGGCCGCGGTGAAGTCCGCCCTCCAGGCCGCGGGCACGTCGGACTGGACCACGTCGACCGACCCGGACAGCACCCACGAGCCCCTGCTGAACGTAGCGACCTTCTAGGACTCCGAGTCCACTGTGGACTCCGGCCGGTCGAACCCGGCCGGGGTTCGCGCGTTCGAGCACTCGTCACGGTGAACTTTGAGCGCGCCTCGTTCGTCGGCGGCTCCACGGGGTAATCCTCCGGCAGAACGGAGGAGGTGGAGTGGTGATGGCAACCTACGGCGATGCGGTGGAGTTGACCGGGTTCACCGGGATTCGGAACCGGCGCGCCAGGAGCCGCCGGCCCGCCCTCGCGTTCGCCGCCGCGGTGCTGGTGGCGGGGTTGGCGGCGATCGTGGTGGACGAGCCGGTGGCGGGGTCGGCCGGGGTGCGGGCGCAGGTCAGCCTTGAGGTGCCCGAAAAGACCGCGCACATGCCGGCGGAGTGACCCCGGGTCGTGACCCACAAGGGCGGCCGTGGCGAGGAAGAGCACGGCTCCCACGACGCCGGTCACGTGCACGACCGTGGTGAACGCCGCTCGGGCGTTGTGCAGCAGGTCCGCGGCTTGGGCGGCGGGGAGGTCGCGGGCGGTGGCGATGGCGCCGGCCAGGGAGTCGGAATCCGACCGCCCGCGGTACACGGCCGCCGCGACCACGCCCAGCAGCGCGAAACCCAGCGAGCCGCCGAAGTAGTTGCCGGTCTCCGACATCGACGCCGCCGACCCGGCGCGTTCCGGCGGGACCGACCCCACGACCAAACCCGTGCCCAACGCGAACAACGGGCCGGTGCCCAACGCCGGCACGGTGATGCCCACGACCACGGCCACGAGCGAAGTCGCGCCGGCCACCTCCATGCTGCCCGGTGCCCGAGGTCCACCCGAACCGCGTCCGCCCACGCCTCGACGGCCCCCAAGACCCGGAACTCCACTTCCGGTACCTCTCCCTTGTTGCAAGCCTACTGCAAGTCGGGTCCCCGACCATGCGCGCAGCACTTCGTGAGGGGAGATGCGCGACATGCGCAAAAGGTTGCTTTCGCTGCTCGCGGTACCGGCTTTCATCACGGCCGCGGTGCTTGCCGGTGCCGGTCGGCGAGCGCCTACTCCGAGGCTGCGACGAACTCAACGCCACCTGTGGCCCGCACCTGTACTGCAAGACCGACGTCTACACGGGCTACGACTCGGACTACGAGTACTCGGCGGATGGCTGGCTGAAGTACGACGTGGACAACGACGGCAAGGGCCGGCTCCCGGTCATGCAACTCACGGGCTCCCCGGTCATCCACTGACGGCTCAGGCATTCGCCGTTGCGGTCCAAGGGTTTCCGCCGCCGAGTCCCTGAGCTGACGAAGGGGCCGCTGATCCGGTCGTTGTGCCGGTCAGCGGTCCTTTCGCCGTCAGTCCAGGCAGAACTCGTTGCCCTCGGGGTCTTGCATGACGATGAAGCCGCCGTCCAGCGGGGGGTTGGGTTCGTGGCGGCGGAGGCGGGTGGCGCCCAGGGTGACCAGGCGTTCGCATTCGGCTTCCAAGGCCGCCATGCGGGCTTCACCCTCCAGGCCGGGGGCGGCGCGGAGGTCGAGGTGCACTCGGTTCTTGGCGACCTTGTCCTCCGGGACCTGTTGGAAGAACAGGCGTGGGCCCTGGCCGTCCGGGTCTTCGATGGCGGAGCGGGTGTTGCGCTGGTCTTCGGGGACGCCGATCCGCGTCAGGAAGTCGTCCCACGCGGCCAGGGGGTCGGCGCCTTCGGGGAGGTCTACGCCGGGTGGGGCCGGGTGGACGTAGCCGAGGGCGTCGCGCCAGAACGTGGAGAGCGCGCGCGGGTCGTGGGCGTCGAAGGTGACCTGGAACTGGCGGCTCATACGGTGCTTCCGTTCGGTCCGAGTGGGTGAACGGAGCCACTGTGGCACCTTTCGCGGTCAGGTGCTGTCCGCGATTCGGCCAAGCGGCGCAGGAAGTTGCTGGATGTATCGGGGTTTGACGTGGTGGATGTTGGGGCGCTGGCTGAGGGTGGCCGGTGTGAGCCCGGCACGCCTGCATATGTCCTGCCCGTATCTGGGTGATGTGCCGGCGATGAACGTTCTGCGCTGGACTACGGGGACGCCGGGTGTGGTGGTGTCCGGCGAACGGCTTCGTGCCCTGGTTGGGAGTGCGGTGCGGTGGGCGGCGGCGGATGCCAGGCTGCCGAGCGCCTGACGGGTGGCGAGAAGTCGCCACTTGCTGGGTTGTGTGTGATTCGGTGGGATAGTGTTCGATCCTGCTCACCGGAGGTGCTGATGTTCGAACTGTCCGTCAACCTGGAGTGGCTCTTCGGGGAACGGGACGACCTCGGCGGACGTGTGCGGGCGGCGGCTGAGCTGGGGTTGCCGGCCGTGGAGGTTTGGGGTTGGCGGGGGCGGGACGTGGACTCGCTGCAACAGGCCCTGCGGGAGACCGGGGTCGAGTTGCAGACGATGTGCGTCGACCCGATGGGCACGCTGGTCGATCCGGCCACGCACGACGTGTTCCTGGCCGCGGTGGAGGACTCCGCCGCGCTCGCCGACCGGCTCGGGTGCCCGTACCTGGTGATCACCGCGGGGAACGAGCGCGACGTGCCGCGGGTGGAGCAGCGGCGGGCGGTGGTGTCGGCGTTGACGCGTGCGGCGGACGTGCTCGTGGGGCACCGGGCGGTGTTGTTGCTGGAGAACCTGAACTCGCGGGTGGACCACGTCGGGACGTTCCTGGACTCGACCGCGGAGTGCCTGGACATCGTGGACGAGGTCGGTTCGCCGCAGGTCGCGCTCCTCTACGACCACTACCACTCGCTGGTGATGGGCGAACGGCCGGAGGAGGTCCTGGCCGGGCGGGTCGACCGGGTCCGGCACGTCCAGATCGCCGACGTCCCTGGCCGGCACGAACCCGGGACCGGCACCGTCGACTGGGCCCACGAGCTGTCCGTCCTGCGCGACCTCGGCTACACCGGCCGGCTCGGGCTGGAGTGCACACCCACGACCGCCACCGCCCAAGCCCTGGCCCACATCCGTCGGGCGACGTCCTGACGTGCTCCGGCCCTGTGGATCGAGCGCGCCCAGGGCTGGTCGGGCGACCTGCGGTTCCAGCTGCCGGCGGGTGAGGGCGCCCTCCGCGAGTGCGAGACCGCGTTGGGCCGGCGGCTTGCCCGGTGGCCTGGCGGGACTGCTGCGCGAGTCGGACGGCGTGCTCGGCGAGTGCGGGTGAATCCGCGAAGCCGCGGGGGGTGCGCGACCATCCATCACACTGTTATCGTTCGGTGGCGGAGGGGGTGGTCGTGGTGGACCAGGTCGGTGTGGTGCGTGAGGTGTTACCGGGGTGTGCGCGGCGGTTCGCTGAATTGGTGGTTGGGGCGCCGCCGGACGCCAAGGCCACCGCCGACTGGACGGTGGCCGACACCGCCGCCCACGTGGCCTCCATCGCCACCATGTACACCTCGATCCTCGCCCCCCAAGGCGGCCCGGTGCCGGTCAAGCCGTTGGCCGAGGCGGTGCTCAAGGTCACCGTGGACACTGTCGCCGATCTGAACACCATGGCGTTGCGGCACTTCACGAATCGCGACACGGAATCGACAACCAAAGGGCTTCGGTCCGATGTGGACACAATCCTGCAACTGACCGAGGGCACCGACCACGACCGCACGGTCCCGTGGCTGGGTGACTCCCGGGTGCCCATCGGCGGCGTCCTCGCCCACCTGGTCAACGAACTGCTCGTCCACGGCTGGGACATCGCCCGCGCCGTGCGCGCCCCGTGGCCGATGCCCGCACGTGAAGCCGCGCCGTTCTTCGACCTGTTCGTGGTCGGCATGATCCGCAACGACACCGGGCTGCTGCTCCAAGGCCCACCGCCGAGCGAACGCCGCATCGCGGTGGCCTTCCGGTCCCGCCACACCGCGCCGGTCACGCTCGTGCTGCACCGCGGACAGGTCAGCGCGGAGAACGGCCCCGCGGACGTGCGCGTCAACTTCGACCCGGCCACGTTGAACCTCATGATGTTCGGCCGGATCAGCCGGGCCCGCGCCGCGCTCACCGGCAAGCTGTTCGTCTCCGGACGGCGGCCGTGGCTGCTGCCGGAGTTCCTGCGCACGGTCCGGCTGCCGACCAACGCCAAGCCGCTGAACGGATAAATCCGCCGCGCGCGAGGGCGGTCATCAGTCAGACTGCCAGCGTGTTGCTGACCTTGACCACGACCCACCAGCCGGCCACCGACCTGGGGCACCTCCTGCACAAGCACCCCGACCGGGCGCAGGAGTTCCGGACCTCGGCGGGGACCGCGCACGTCTTCTACCCGCGCGCCGACGAGCAGGAGTGCACCGTCGCCCTGCTGCTGGAGGTCGACCCCGTCGCGCTGGTCCGAGGTCCCGGCAGCACCCTGACCCAGTACGTCAACGACCGGCCGTACGTGGTGGGTTCGCTGCTGACGGTCGCGCTGGGCTCCGTGTTCCGCACCGCCATGAACGGCCGCAGCCAGTCCCGGGCGGAGCTGGCGGCGACACCGATCCCGTTGCGGGTCAACGTTCCCGTGCTGCCGCACGCGTTGGCGGAACGGCTGTTCGCGCCGTTGGGCTGGGACGTCGCGGTCGAGCCGATCGCGCTCGGGGACGGCACCGACTCGCGCTACGGCGACGTGACGCTGACCGGCACGCACAAGTTGTCCGACGCGCTCAAGCACCTCTACGTGCTCTTCCCCGTCCTGGACGGCAGCAAGCACTACTGGGTCGACGAGGACGAAGTGGACAAGCTGCTGCGCGCCGGTGACGGCTGGCTCGCCACCCACCCGGACCGCGAGCTGATCACCACCCGGTACCTGGCGCGCAAGAAGCCGCTGGTGCAGTCCGCGTTGACGCGCCTGGCCGACGTGGACGACGTCGAGCCCGAGGAACTGGACAACGCGCTGGCCGAGCCGACGATCTCGCAGGCGGAGCCCAAGGTCTCGCTGGCCGTGCAGCGGCGGGACGCGGTGGTGGCGGCGTTGCGGGCGGCCGGAGCGCGGCGCGTGCTGGACCTCGGCTGCGGTGGCGGTGCGTTGCTGCGCGCGCTGGTGCAGGTGCCGGAGTTCACCGAGATCCACGGTGTCGACGTGTCCGCGCGGGCCTTGCAGGAGGCGGCGCGCAAGCTGCGGCTGAACCGGATGGCGGACCGGCAGCGGGAGCGGGTCGTGCTGCGCCAGTCGTCGCTGACCTACGCCGACCCCGCGCTGACCGGGTACGACGCGGCGGTGCTGATGGAGGTCGTCGAGCACCTCGACCCCGAACGGCTGCCCGCGCTGGAGCACTCGGTGTTCGTCGTGGCACGGCCCCGAACCGTGCTCGTGACCACGCCGAACGTCGAGTACAACGCGTTGTTCGAGACCCTGCCCACCGGGCAGTTGCGGCACAGCGACCACCGGTTCGAGTGGACCCGCGCGGAGTTCCGCGAGTGGGCGCACGGCGTCGCCGAGCGGCGCGGCTACGCGGTGTCGTTCGAGCCGATAGGACCCGAGGACCCGGCGCTGGGCGCGCCGACGCAGATGGCTGCCTTCGTCCTCGATGACAACAGCACCCTTGGAGAGCAGGACTGATGGAGCTGAAGATCCCGGACCTGTGCCTGGTGGTGCTGGTCGGCGCCTCCGGCTCGGGCAAGTCGACGTTCGCGCGCAGGCACTTCGCGCCGACGCAGGTCCTGTCCAGCGACTACTTCCGCGGCCTGGTGGCCGACGACGAGAACGACCAGTCCGCGTCGGGTGACGCGTTCGACGTGCTGCACTACGTGGCGGGCAAGCGGCTCGCGGCCGGGCGCACCACGGTGATCGACGCGACCAACGTGCAACGCGCCGACCGGGCGCTGCTGGTGGAGATCGCGCGAGAGCACGACGTGCTGCCCGTGGCGATCGTGCTCGACCTGCCGGAAGAGGTGTGCCTGGCGCGCAACGCGACCCGGCCGGACCGCGACTTCGGTCCGCACGTCGTGCGCCGGCACCGCACCGCGCTGCGCAAGTCCTTGAAGTTCCTCGGCAAGGAGGGCTTCAAGAAGGTGCACGTGCTGCGCAGCCAGTCCGAAGTGGACGACGCCACGATCGTGCCCGAGCGGCTGCTCAACGACCTGCGCCACGAGACCGGGCCGTTCGACGTGATCGGCGACGTGCACGGCTGCCGCCAGGAGCTGGAGGACCTGCTCGGCGCGCTCGGCTACGACCTGGTCCGCGACGCGGAGGGCCGCCCTGTGGACGCGGTGCCGCCGGCCGGGCGGCGGGCGGTGTTCGTCGGCGACCTCGTCGACCGCGGGCCGGACACGCCGGGCGTGCTGCGGCTGGTGATGGGCATGGTGTCCTCGGGGCACGCGTTCGCCGTGTGCGGCAACCACGAGCAGAAGCTGGTGCGCGCGCTGCGCGGGCGGAACGTGCAGGTCAAGCACGGTCTGGCGGAGTCGCTGGCGCAGTTGGCCGCGGAGACCGAGGAGTTCCGCCGGCAGGTGGAGCGGTTCTGCGACGGGCTGGTGGCGCACTACGTGCTGGACGGCGGTGACCTGGTGGTCGCGCACGCCGGTCTGCCCGAGCGCTACCACGGCCGGGCTTCGGCGCGCGTGCGCGGTTTCGCGCTCTACGGCGACACGACCGGCGAGACCGACGAGTACGGGCTGCCGGTGCGCTACCCGTGGGCGACCGAGTACCGCGGGCGCGCGACCGTCCTTTACGGACACACGCCGACGCCGGAAGTGGAGTGGGTCAACAACACCATGTGCCTGGACACCGGTGTGGTGTTCGGCGGCAAGCTGACCGCGTTGCGCTACCCGGAGCGCGAGGTCGTCTCCGTGGAGGCGCGCAAGGTCTGGTACGAGCCGGTGCGCCCGCTGGTCGCCGCCGCGCCGGACCGCGAGCCGGACGTGCTGGCGCTGGGCGACGTCTCTGGTCGGCGCACGATCGAGACCGCGTACCGGGGCCGGGTCACCGTGCGGCCGGAGCAGGCCGCGTCCGCGCTGGAGGTGATGAGCCGGTTCGCGGTCGACCCGCACCGCCTGCCGTACCTGCCGCCGACGATGGCGCCGACCGCCACGTCCAAGCGGCCGGACGTGCTGGAGCACCCCGGCGACGCCTTCGCCGAGTACCGCGCGGCGGGCGTGCGGGAGGTGATCTGCGAGGAGAAGCACATGGGCTCCCGCGCGGTCGTGCTGGTGGGCAAGGACTCCGGCGCCGTCTACACGCGCACGGGTCGGCCGTTCTTCGACGGGGAGCTGGGGGAGGAGCTGCTGGCACGCGTGCGGTCGGCGGTGACCGAAGCCGGGTTGTGGGGGGAGTTCGACACCGACTGGCTGTTGCTGGACGCGGAGCTGATGCCGTGGAACGCCAAGGCCACCGGCCTGATCCGGGACCAGTACGCGGCCGTCGGCGCGGCGGCCGTGGGTGCGCTGAGCGCGGCGTTGGAGGTGTTGCGGGCGACCGCCGCGCGCGGTGTGGACGTGTCGGAGTTGTTGGCGCGCACCACGTCCCGTTTGGCCAACGCCGTCGGGTACCGGGACGCGTACGAGCGGTACTGCTGGCCGACCACGGGTCTGGACGGCGTTCGCCTGGCGCCGTTCCAGCTCCTGGCGACCGAGGGCCGCACGTACCACGACCGTTCGCACCTCTGGCACCTGGAGACGTTGGCGCGCTTGGACTCGCCGTTGTTCACCCGCACCCGGCACCTGGTGGTCGACACGGGCGACGAGGATTCCGTGGCGGCCGGTGTCCGGTGGTGGGAAGAACTGACCGCGGCGGGCGGCGAGGGCATGGTCGTCAAGCCGCTGGCCAACCTCACGGTCGGTGAGCGCGGCCTGGTGCAGCCGGGCGTGAAGGTGCGCGGCCGGGAGTACCTGCGGATCATCTACGGCCCGGACTACACCGAACCGGCGAACCTGGACCGGCTGCGCCAGCGCGGGTTGGGCGCGAAGCGGTCCTTGGCGTTGCGCGAGTACGCGCTGGGGTTGGAGGCGCTGGAGCGGGCGGCGCGCGGTGAACCGCTGTGGCGGGTCCACGAGTGCGTGTTCGCGGTGCTGGCGCTGGAGTCGGAACCGGTCGACCCGCGGTTGTGATGGGGCCGCCCCCGGGAGTCGTCCCGGGGGCGGCGCTTTACTACCTGAGGGCGTAGGCGCGGATGATGGTTTGGCGCTGGGAGTCGTCCTCGGGGTCGGCGATGTTCGTGCGCAGGGAGGCGAATTTCGCGTCTGCCGGGTGGAATGCGATCGCCTTCCACTGCGTGCCGTCACGGGTGATGCCGATGTGCGGCCGGCCTTGGCCTGCCTTGACGTCCACTCACTGTGATCCGCTCAGGGTGGCCTTGTCGCCGGTCACCAGGGTCACCGTCACGCCCGGTTCGGCGGGAGTGGTGTTCGTTGGTGCTGCTTCGGCTTGAGCCGGGACGACCGTGGCGGTGGCTAGTGCCACGGAGAGCAGGCTCGACCGAGCCCCCAGTGGGACATCGACCCCTCCAGAGAACCGCGACAACACCTCGCCGGTTGTCGCTTCCGGCGAGCAATACGCGGTCACCCGGCTCGGGCGTTGCCTTGCCCGAAGGAAGGGTCAGGGCTGGTGCGGCGGCTGCTGCTGCGGCGGATAAGGCGGCTGCTGCTGGGGCGGGTGCGGCGGCTGTTGTTGCGGCGGGTATTGCTGCTGGGGGAACTGCTGCGGCGGGTACTGCTGGTGGGGGTACTGCGGCGGGTACTGGTGCTGGGCCGCTCGGCGGCGTCGATTCCGTCGAACGACCACCACGATCAGCACGATCACGCCGATGATCAGCAGCAGGACGAACACGCCGATGCCGATGATCCACCACATCACCGTCTTCCCGAACGAGTTGTCCGGGTCGGGTTGGATCTTGCGGGGACCGAAGGCCTTCTCCAGCTCCTCCGCCGTGCCGGAGTACTCCTCGCCGTTGAGCGTGAGGACGACCTTGTCCACCTCGGCCGGGTAGGTGTCCCACACCAGGCGGGCGATGTCCTCGCCGTTGCCGCCTTCCGGGCCGCCGGTGGCGGTGATGCTCACCGTGTCGAAGCCGTTGCTGGTGTTGTGGTTCACCGAGACGTTGGAGTAGCCGGCGTCGTTGATGCGCTTCGAGAGGTTCATGACCTCGGTCAGGGCGCCGCAGGCGGTGGCCACCAGGAGGCACAGGAGTACGACTGCCAGGCGCTTCATCACGGTTCCCCTCGACTCGCCACGACGGTGAGGGTACTGCCGGGGGCGGCGGTTCGTGCTGGACACGCCGGGTTCGGCCGGAGCGGCATTCGGGGAGAAGCCGCGGGTCGGCCCGGTGTGCCACCTTCGGACAATGGGGACGCACGCGGTTGTGCTCGGCGGCAGCATGGGTGGTCTGTTAGCCGCGCGGGCTTTGGTGGGGCACTACGAACGGGTGACCGTGGTCGACCGGGACGCGCTCCCGGCCGGGGCGGATCACCGGAAGGGCGTGCCGCAGGGCAAGCACTTCCACACCGTGCTGTTGCGGGGTGCGCAGGCGCTCGAACAGATGTTCCCGGGGCTGGTGGACGAGTTCGTCGCCGAGGGCGTGCCCCGGTCGAACTTCACGCTTGAAGCGACTTTCGTGCTCAACGGCCAGCGGATGATCCGCACGGACACCGGGGCGACGGCGATCCAGCTCACCCGGCCCATGCTGGAGGGCACGATCCGGTCGCGGGTGGCCTCCCACCCGGGCGTGAAGGTCGTGGACGGACAGGAGGTCCTGGAACCGGTCTTCGACGGCCGAAGGGTGACCGGGGTGCGCACCTCGGCGGGCCTGCTGGAGGCGGACCTGGTCGTGGACGCGCTCGGGCGGAGTGGTCGGAGCCGGAAGTGGATGGCCGAGTGGGGTTTCCCGGTGCCCGCCGAGGACACCATCGAGATCGACACCATGTACGTGAGCCGGTTGGTGCGGCCGAAGGTGCCGTTCCGGGACAAGCTCACGCTCGTCGGACCGATCCCGGGCCGGCCGAACGGGTTCGCGTACGCCGCGCAGGAGGGCGACCGGTGGATGCTGACCGTGGTCGGCATGGCGGGCGACCACCCGCCGACCGACGAGGACGCCTTCCTCGAGTTCCTGCGCCGGTCCGCGCCGCCGGACGTGTTCGAGTCCATCGCGTCGGCCGAACCGCTGACCGAGCTGCGGGCGCACCGGTTCCCGGCCAGCCTGCGCCGGCGCTACGAACAGCTCAACCGGTACCCCGAGGGGCTGCTGGCGTTCGGTGACGCCGTGTGCAGCTTCAACCCCATCTACGGGCAGGGCATGACGGTCGCGGCGATGGAGGCGGAGGCGTTGCGCAAGTGCCTGAGCGAGGGCGAGCACGACCTCGCGCGCCGGTTCTTCCGGGCCGCGGCCAAGATCATCGACCCGGTGTGGCAGTTGAACGCGGGCGGTGACCTGGCGCTGCCGGAGATCCCGGGGCGGCGGCCGTTGTCGACGCGGCTGGTGAACCGGTACGTGTCGCGGCTGCAGAAGGTGGCCGGGCACGACCCGGTGGTGGCGACGGCGTTCGTGCGCACGATCGGCCTGCTGAACCCGCCGTCGTCCATGTTCGCCCCGCGCGTGCTGGCCCGGGTGCTGTTCGGTCGGGCCTGACCTGTCACGGGTCGCGTACGCGCTGCTACGGGCGTCTGCCGGCGGCGAAAATGAGGTCCGGACTGTCGGTGTGCCCCGGTAGGGTTGATCTGTCCGGGGCGCCGATGCCCTTTTTCGCGCGCCCGTTTTTCTTCTGGGGGACCTCGCATGACTTCCGCAGGTGTGTCCGACGCCGTGGCGCCGCCACCCGAGCTCAGCCGCGGCGACCGCACGGTCATCGGTGTGCTGCTGGTGGCCACGTTCGTGGTCATCCTCAACGAGACCATCATGGGCGTCGCGCTGCCGGTGCTGCTCAACGAGCTGCACGTCTCGGCGGCCGTGGGGCAGTGGCTGACGGCCGGCTTCCTGCTCACCATGTCCGTGGTGATCCCCATCACGGGCTTCCTGATCCAGCGCTTCTCCACCAAGGCGCTGTTCGGCGCGGCGATGGGGCTGTTCAGCGTGGGAACGCTGATCGCCGCCCTGGCGCCGGGCTTCGAGGTGCTGCTCGCGGCCCGCGTGGTGCAGGCCTCCGGCACGGCGATCATGCTGCCGCTGCTGATGACCACGGTGATGACCCTGGTGCCCGCCGAACGCCGCGGCGCGGTGATGGGCAACATCTCCATCGTCATCTCCGTCGCGCCCGCGATCGGTCCGACGGTGTCCGGCGTGGTGCTGGACCTGTGGGGCTGGCGCGCCATGTTCTGGGTAGTGCTGCCCATCGCGGCGGCCGCGATGGCGCTGGGCCTGAAGTTCGTCTCGCCGGTGGGCGAGCGCAGCGACGCGCCGATCGACCCGGTGTCGGTCGTGCTGTCGGTGTTCGGCTTCGGCGGCCTGGTCTACGCGCTGTCCAGCATCGGCCACTCCGGCGGCTCGGCGTCGACCACCCTGTGGGTGTCGCTCGCGGTCGGCGTGGCGGGCATCGCGGCGTTCGTCCTGCGCCAGGTCTCCTTGCAGCGCAAGGACCGGGCACTGCTGGACCTGCGCACGTTCGGCGTGCGGACGTTCACCATCACCAGCGTGCTGATGATGGTGATGATGGGCCTGCTGCTGGGCGTGGCGACGATCCTGCCGATCTACATCCAGAACGTCCTGAAGCTGGAGCCGCTCACCACGGGCCTCCTGCTGCTGCCCGGCGGTCTGCTGATGGGTCTGCTGTCGCCGTTCGTGGGCCGGCTGTACGACAAGGTGGGGCCGCGCATCCTGCTGATCGTGGGCACGGTGGCGACCAGCGCGTCCCTGTGGTTCGCCACCACGTTCTCGGCCGACACGGCGGCCTGGTTCGTGCTCGCGTTCCACCTGCTGCTCAGCCTGGGCTTGGCGTTCTCGTTCACGCCGTTGTTCTCGGCCGGCCTGGGTTCGTTGCCCATGCGCCTGTACTCCCACGGCAGCGCGGTCTTCGCGACCGCGCAGCAGCTCGCGGCGGCGGCCGGTGTGGCCCTGCTGGTGAGCGTGATGAGCGCGCGGGCGGCGAGCCTGAGCGCGTCCGGGGACGCGGCGGGCGCCGAGATGGGCGGCGTCCACACGGCCATGCTGCTGGCGGCGGTGCTGTCGCTGGTGGCGGTGGTGGGCGCGTTCACCATCAAGGGCGGCAAGGCGGAGACGCCGGCCGCGCACTGAGGTTCGTCGCGGTATTGGTGCCCGGGAGCCCTTGTGGGTTCCCGGGCACCGGCGTTTAGCAAGGCTGGCGGCCTGCGAGGCGCGGGCTAAGTGGCCAATGCCGGGGGAGAGGACCGTGGTGAGCGCGGACCCCGTGGTCGGCGCAGGCGATCGACGCACAGGGCGGCCGCATCGCGGTGCCCTACACGACGGTCGCGGTCGTCAGCGTTCGGCGGTAGCGGACCTCGTGCAGTTCGACGGTCCCGTCGGCGATCGTCTCGACCCTCGTCCTGCCGTCCGGTGACCAGCCCGCCCGCGCGTAGAACCGGCGCCCCCGGTCGTTGGAGCCCAGCACCCACAGGGTCGCCTCGTGGTAACCGCGCTCCTGCAACGCGGCGACCGCGTGGTCCAGCAGGGGGCGGCCCTGGCCGCTGTGCCAGTGCGTCGGGTCGAGGTTGATCGCGTGCAACTCGCCCGTGCTCGGCTCGGCGTCGTCGTCGCGGCTCGGGCCGACGACCGCGAACCCGGCGACGGCATCCTCGTGCTCGACCACGAACCCCCGGACGCGTCCGCCGCGAGCTGCCGTTCCCACCCTCGCCGGCGGTTTTCGACGGACAGCCCGGCCAGGAAGTCCTCGGGCATGTGCCCGGCGTACGCGACCCGCCAGGCCTCGACGTGGATCCGGGCGATCTCGGTGGCGTCGGAGGTGGTCGCGGGCCGGATGTGTGGGCTGGGCACGGGGCGAACATCGCACCGCCGCCAGCACCGCACGGTCACTTCTGCCCGAAGGTCGGCAAGCCCTACACCGCCACCCTGACCGTGACGGACCGCAAGAACCAGCCAGGCACCACGACCCGAACCGTCCGCTGCCACAAGCACATCGACACCCTGTTGTGCTTCGCTTCCTGATCACCTGAACGGGTGCCGGTCCTCGCCGAAGGACCGGCACCCCATCGCCGCCGTCCCGCTACCCTGGGTGCCTTCAGCACGACGGAGGGGTGCGGCATGGGGGTTCGGCGGTTGCTGGAACGGGTCCGGGCGCGGCAGGCGGAGGGGATCGTCGCCGTTCCCGTGCGGTCGGAGGAGCCGATCGGGGACGCCACCGCGTTCGTGCCCGGCGAGGTGTACCTCGAAGTCCGGCTGCGGCAGATGTGGCTGACCAACGAACGCGAGCTGTGGCGCGAGTACCAGCCGTTCGGCGCGGTCGTCACCGAGTTCCTGCGCGACGGCCGGCGCGTGTCGATCCCGTCCGTGCTGGGCGCCAACGAACTCAGCCGCCGCCTCCAGGTCACCGCGGCCGACGACGCCATCGAGGTGGGCAACATCCGGGTCGCCGGGCCCGTGCCGTACGAGGGCGACGACGTCAGCGTACTGCTCGCGCTGTTCCGCACGCGGACCGCCGACTGGATGGCCCGTTCCCTGACCGTTGTCGAGGACGTGGCCTCCGCGGTCGGTTTCACCGGCCTGGTCGCCACGACCGCCATCGCCGACGCCCTGGTGCGCGGCGTCGAATCGTTGCTGGACATGAACGACGTCGAGCTGCGCGTGGGCGCGTACTGCGCCTGGTCCTCGCCCACCGGCCCGGACGGCACGCCCGCGTCGTCCACCGAACTGCGGCCCACGCACTACGCGATCATGCGCCGACCGCGCGTCGGCACCTCGGCGTCGGACCTGGACGCGTTGCGCGTCAAGGACGGCCGCCTGCACCGACTCGACAACGGCGTGCTCGTGCCCTACAGCGAACACGACTTCATGCTGATCAGCGTGGAGGCGAGGAAGAACCGCGACGACGTCCGCGGCCTGCCCTGGTACCAGCTGTGGACGCAGACCCTGCGCCTGCTGTTCGACGGCGACCTCACCGGCGCGCGCCAGCGCTGGCTCCAGACCGCCGGCGCGATCTTCACCGACGACCTGACCCGCGGCCACCGGCAGCGCCTGTACGAGGAGTGCGAACTGGAGTTCGCCGCGCAACTCCAGCGCTTCGCCGCGGCCGGCATGGCGTTCCGCGGCGACGACACCCCCACGACCGCACCCGCCACGGCCGACGACGTGGTCCGCCGGGTGTTCGGGTGAACGCGGAGGACGCCCTCCACGAGCAGGTCATGCAGGCCAACGCCCGGCTGGGCGCAGGCCGCCGCGACGAGGCAGAACGCCTCCTGAGCCGAACGGGAGGGTCGCCGGACGACCGGGCCTGGGCTCTGTTGACCATGCAGGCCACAGACCCGACCTACACCGCCCGCCCTTTCGCGGACCCGGTGAACTGGGCGTCCTTCGCCGTCTTCGGCGCAGGCACCTAGCCGGCCCGTGCGCGTCAGACGCTGCGCAGCACCGACACGACCACACCCAGGATGGTCGCCTCGTCCCCATCGATGTCCTCGTACGCCGGGTTGCGCGGCTCCAAGACCACGTGCCCACCCCGCCGCCGGAACACCTTCACCGTCGCCTCCCCGTCGATCATCGCGGCGACGATCTGCCCCGAGTGGGCCTCCGGCTGCTGCTTCACCACCACGATGTCGCCGTCGCAGATGGCCGCGTCCACCATGGAGTCACCACGCACCCGCAGGGCGAACACAGTCCCCCGACCGGTCAACTCGCGGGGCAACTTCAGCACGTCGTCCACGTGCTCCTCGGCCGCGATCGGCACGCCGGCCGCGATGTCGCCCACCACCGGCACGGGGACGTTGTCCGAACCGGACTCGACCGACGCCCTGCCCGACAGGAACATCCGCACGTCGATCGGTCGGGTCATGGTGTCGCTCCGGCGCAGGAAGCCCTTGTCCTCCAACGCCGCCAGGTGCTTGGAGACCGACGAGGACGACTTGAGCCCCACGGCGTCGCCGATCTGGCGGGTGCTCGGCGAGTAGCCGTGGGCGCTGACCCAGTCCCGGATGGCGACCAGGATGCGTTGCTGGCGCTCGGGCAGGGCTGCGGCGTCGAGGTCGTCGAACTCGTCGTAGGGGGTCACCCGGCGAATGATAGGCCGATTGATCGGCCGATCACCGCCGTGCCCCGCCGGTCACCGCCGCGCCCCGCCGATCACCGCCGTGCCTCCGCGATCGCCTCCCGGACGGCGGGTGCCACCTCGGCGGCCCAGCGGGCCAGGGTGTCCGCGTCCGGGGTGCCGGCGCGCGGGGAGAACAGGATGAAGCCGGACGCGCCGTGGTCGAGGACCGCGCCGGTCAGCTCGTCCACCCACTGCTCGACCGAGCCGCCGATCCACCGGCCGTCCTCGCCGCGCGTCTTCGCCAACGGTGCGGCGGTGATGCGGCCGGGGAAGTTGTAGATGGTGCGGACTTCGCGCGGGTCGCGGCCCACGGACGCCGCCGCCTCGTCGACCACCGGGCGGGATGTCCGATAGCGGTCGCTGAGCCAGTCCGCCGCGTGGCCGGGGATCCAGCCGTCGGCGACCCGCCCGGTGGCCGCCAGGGATTTCGGGCCCACCGAACCCGTCCACACCGGCGGGGCCGGGGTGGGGGCGGGCTCGATCTTGTTCACCCGGTAGTGATCACCTTCATGGGTGACAACCGGCCCGCCGCCGGAGAGCTTGCGGATCAGGACGATCGCTTCCTCGAACGCGTCCACGGCGTCGCCGGCGGACAGGCGGGGCACGCCCATGTCGGCGATGCGGTCCCACAGCCCGCCCGCGCCCATGCCCAGCACGACCCGGCCGCCGGACAGCGCGGACAGCGTCGTCACCGCGCGGGCCAGCATCGGGGCCGGTCGGGTGGGCAGGTTGGTGACGTTGGCGAAGCCGGCGAGGTGTTGGGTCTGCCCCAGGACGTAGCCGATGGTGGCGTACGCGTCGAGGCGGTTGCCCAGGTAGGGGTGGTCGGACAGGGAGAAGACGTCGAGACCTTCGCGGTCGGCCCGCTGCGTCATCCGCAGCAGCTCCGGCCCGTCGTCGACCACGCTGTGCGCGCCGAACCCGAAAACCACTTCCGGCAGTGACATGGTCGTGCCCCTCAACGCTCGATGCCGAACCGCGCGGCGAAACGGCTGGTGAACAGGTCGGCGCCCTTGTACTCGACCACCGTCCCGACCGGGACCACGACGGGTCCCTCGGGCGACGGGAACTGTCCGACACCGCCGCGCGGGCCCAGCGGCAGCAGGATCATCGGGTGCGGCGCGGCCTCGTAGGTCCGGGTCGGCTCCTCGCCGCGCAGGCGGGCGGTGATGTTGGCGGCGACGACCTCGGCGTGCCGCATCGCGTACCCGGCCATCTTGGCCTCGGGCAGGTCGGTGAGGTCGCCCAGCGCGTGGACGTGGTCGTAGCCGACGACGTTGAGCGTGCCGGTGACGGCGACGGTGCCGCGCGGGCCGGGGGTGGTGAGCCGGCCGTCGGCGAGGTAGCCGCTGTTGACCCGGACCCCGTGGGCGCGGAACCAGATGTCGGCGGTGATGTCGCCGGCGGTGAACTCGGCCAGGTCCTCCGGCTCGCCAAGTCCAGCGTCACCGGCCTCGTCGACCGCACCGAGCGCAACGGCCTCGTCCGCCGGGAGCAAGACCCGCAGGACGCCAGGGGTGTGCACGTCAGCCTCACCCCAGAGGGCCGCAAGCTCGCCGAGGACTTCTACGCCGAGACCTGCCGCCGGATCCACCTCCTGCCCGCCACCGTCGACCCCGCCGAACGGGAGACCCTGGCCGACCTGCTCGGACGGATCGTCGTCGACAACGAAGTGCCGGTCGTGTTCATGACCTGAGCCACACGAATTTGTAGTGTCCCATCGAGGGCGGTTCGGCGCGGCGGGAGCGGGTGCGGCGGGGCGGGTGGCGGCGCGGCGGGGGTGGCGCGGCAGGGGTGGCGCGGCAGGGGTGGCGCGGCAGGGGGCGGCGAGGTGGCGTGGCGGGCGCGGTGGAGAGGTGGGCGCGGCGCGGCAGCCCGCCCGGCCTGTCGGCCCGCCCGGCCCGCCAGCCCGCCCGGCCCCGCCCGGCCCCGGCTGAGCCCGTCCGGCCCGGCCCAGCCCGGCCCGGTCCGGTCCGCCCAAGCTAAGCCCTGGTCACGCGCCTCGTCCCGGCCCCCACCCCAACCCCCGGCCTTCGGGTCACCGGAGTGATGCCGGCCTCATCGGCGGCCTCGCTATGCATGACCATACGTCGTCGTGCATAATTCGAGTCGTGTCCAAGGTGCTCACTTCCCTCCCCGCCGGCGAACGCGTCGGCATCGCCTTCTCCGGCGGTCTCGACACTTCGGTGGCGGTCGCGTGGATGCGTGAGAAGGGTGCGGTGCCGTGCACGTACACCGCAGACATCGGTCAGTACGACGAACCGGACATCGCCTCCGTGCCCGGCCGCGCCGCCAGCTACGGCGCCGAGCTGGCCCGCCTGGTCGACTGCCGGGCCGCCCTCGTCGAGGAAGGGCTCGCGGCCCTGGCCTGCGGGGCGTTCCACATCCGGTCCGGTGGTCGGGCGTACTTCAACACCACCCCGCTCGGCCGCGCGGTCACCGGCACCATGCTGGTGCGCGCGATGCTCGACGACGACGTCCAGATCTGGGGCGACGGCTCCACCTACAAGGGCAACGACATCGAGCGGTTCTACCGCTACGGCCTGCTCGCCAACCCGTCCCTCCGCATCTACAAGCCGTGGCTGGACGCGGACTTCGTCAACGAGCTGGGCGGCCGCAAGGAGATGTCCGAGTGGCTCCTCGCGCGCGGCCTGCCCTACCGGGCCAGCACCGAGAAGGCCTACTCCACCGACGCCAACATCTGGGGCGCCACGCACGAGGCGAAGTCGCTGGAGCACCTCAACACCGGCATCGAGATCGTCGAGCCGATCATGGGCGTGAAGTTCTGGGACCCGTCGGTGGAGATCGAGGCCGAGGACGTCACCATCGGGTTCGAGCAGGGCCGGCCGGTCACCATCGACGGCAAGGAGTTCGGCTCGGCGGTGGACCTGGTGCTGGAGGCCAACGCGATCGGCGGCCGGCACGGCATGGGCATGTCCGACCAGATCGAGAACCGGGTCATCGAGGCCAAGTCCCGCGGCATCTACGAGGCGCCCGGCATGGCGCTGCTGCACGCCGCCTACGAGCGGCTGGTCAACGCCATCCACAACGAGGACACCCTCGCCGCCTACCACAACGAGGGCCGCAAGCTGGGCCGCCTGCTCTACGAGGGCCGCTGGCTGGACCCGCAGGCGCTGATGATCCGCGAGTCCATCCAGCGCTGGGTCGGCATGGCGATCACCGGCGAGGTCACGCTGCGCCTGCGCCGGGGCGAGGACTACTCGATCCTGGACACTGCGGGCCCCGCGTTCAGCTACCACCCGGACAAGCTGTCCATGGAGCGCACCGAGGACTCGGCGTTCGGCCCGGTGGACCGCATCGGCCAGCTGACCATGCGCAACCTGGACATCGCCGACTCGCGCGCCAAGCTGGAGCAGTACGCCGGCCTGGGCATGGTCGGCAGCCGGCACTCGTCCCTCATCAGCGCCGCCCGCGTGGAGCCGACCAAGCTCATCGGCGCGATGCCGGAGGGCGGGGCCGAGGCGATCGCGTCCCGCGGCAAGACCGTGGACGACGAACTCCTCGACCACGCCGCCCTCGAATCCGGCAACGACTGATCGACGCCCGCGTGCACCGCGAAGCCGGCCACGACTGACCGACGCCCGCGTGCACCGCCTCACGGGAGGCGGTGCACGCGGTCAGGCTCGACCGGGTGACCGATCCGCCAGGGCCACCTGGTCACGCCGACACCAACCGGTGGATCTCGCGCGGCTTGGACTCCCGGTCATCGAAGGCGACATCCACGTCCGCCGCCTGCACGGCCGCGAACCCCGCCTGGAACGCCTCCTACGACTCCCACTGCACGACCGACACCACCGCGCCGCTCGCGGGCGCCCACCACCCCTCCGCCGACAGGCACCCCGGCACCGCCCGGAACACGTCGGCGACCTGCCGGACAACACGTCGGCGACCTGCCGGACGCGGACCAGGAAGGCCTCGCGGTGGGCGGGGTGCGGGTAGTGAACGCGACCATCCCGTACTTCACCGCTTGCTACTCTGCTGCCAGCCGCGCCCGATCATGCGGATCAGCGCGGGGTCGACGACCTGGTGCCGCAACGGCCGGATCGCGGCCATGTAAGCCCGCCCGAAGAGGCTGTTGGGCTTGACCAGCACGGCAATCTGGCCGCGGTGCCCGCCGCACCGAGGCCGGGTTGGCGAAGTAGAACGCCGGGACGCGGTACCAGACGTCGTCCAAAGTGGACTCCTGGCCGAGTGCTCGACGTCAGTTCCGCATGTGGTCGAGGAAGCACAGGCAGTCCCGGGTGGGCGGCGGGCGTGGGATCGGCGCTTTCAGGCGGGCTTCGGCGAGCGCGACCACCTCGTCCGGCGCGGCCAGGGCGCGGGCGCCGATCTCCGGTAACCGGTCGAGGACGTCGAGGAGGGCGGTTCCCTTCGGGAGGGCGCGGACCAAATCGAGGTCGAGCACGCCGATCCGGTCGCCGTCAGCGGCGGCGTAGGTGACGAGCGCAAGCCGTTCCTGGCCACCATGCTGAAGTTGGCGGTCGGCATCGACTACGCGCTGTTCATCATCAACCGGTACCGGCAGGTGCGTTGCCGCGGCGGCAGCGCACCTTGCCGACGAGTGCGGTGCGGGAGCGGGTGGCCGTGGGGCCGGCGCTGGTGTTGTTGGTGCTGGTGTTCCGGTCGTTGCTGGTTCCGTTGGTGGGTGTGCTGGGGTTCCTGCTCACCGTGGGGACGTCGCTGGGGGCTACGGTGGCGGTGTTCCAGTGGGGGTGGTTGGCGGATGCGGTCAACTTGGACACGACCGGGCCGTTGATCAGCCTCACGCCGATCATCGTCATCGGGATCTTGTTCGGGTTGGCGATGGACTACCAGGTGTTCCTGGTGTCCCGGATGCATGAGGCCCACCACCGGGGTGTGGAGCCGCGTGAGGCCATCAGGACCGGGTTCCGGCAGGCCGCGCCGGTGGTGGTCGCGGCGGCGTTGATCATGTTGTCGGTGTTCGCCGGGTTCGTGCCGTAGGGTGAGGCGACCATGAAGTCGATCGCGTTCGCGTTGGCGATCGGGATCCTCGTGGATGTGTTCGTGATCCGGATGGTCGTGGTGCCGGCGGCGTTGGCGCTGTTGGGGGAGAGCGCTTGGTGGCTGCCGAAGTGGTTGCGGTGGTTGCCGGAGCTGGACGTCGAGGGGACGGCGTTGACGGGGACGGTGGAGGTCGAACGTCCTCGGGTGACCGTCGACGCTTAGAGCGCGAAACGCGTTCCTCCTCGAAGGCCGGTGCCGCAGGTTTCCCTCATCGCGGGCACAGGTAGAACAACTCGGGGTCGCCCTCGTCCAGGCCGTGGAGCAGGCCGACCGGGTTCCACCCCGCGCGCTGGAGCAGTCGCTGCATCGGCTGGTTGGACACGTTGGTCGAGGTGAACAGCTTCGGAGCGGTGCGGGAACGCTCGGCGGACTCGAGCAGACGCGCGCCGACGCCTCGGCCACGGGCGCCGGGTGCCACCATGAGCATCGTGACGAAGCCCTGTTCGAAGAAGGTGTACTCCACCACGCAGTAGCCCACGGGCCCGGACGTGCCCTCGGCCACGGTCACCAGGCCTTCCCGGCACCACCGCCGGATGCTCGCCCGCCGCCGGCCGTCACCCTCGGCCGCGACCGAGTCGATTCCGACCAGCTTCTCCACATCCGACTCATCCGCGCGGCGCACGGCGAACTCACCGAGATCCACTGCACCCACGGAACCATGTTGTCAGCTCGACATGGCTACCGGCCATCTGATCGACAGCGGTGTCCAGACCGATCCAACCCCGACGGTTCGACCGCCGCGCCCGCGCGGGCGTCTGGCGCATCACCCGTTTGGTGTGCGCAACTAGCATGACGGCATGGTCAAGTCCCGCCGTCGGTCGGCGTCGCCGTTCTGGAAGTACCTCGAAGCCAGCATGGAAAGGAGCGGGTTGAGCACCAGTGATCTCGTGCGTGCCGTCGGTGTGCACCGCAGCCGGCTCACCGACTGGCGGCGGGGGAGGTCGGTGAGTCTGGAAACCGCTCGGGCGTTGGCACACCTGTTCGAGGTGCCGATCCTGGAGGTGTTGGTGGCGGCCGGGTTGTTGACCCAGGACGAGGCGGACGCCCGGCCGTTGCGGGATGCCACGTCGATCAGTGACGAGGTGCTGGTCGCGGAGTTGCACCGGCGGCTCGGGATGGGGGAGCGGGAACCCGAGTGAGGCTCGGAGCGTCACAAGCGCCATGCGGATCATGGTCGTCCTCGCCCTGGTCGCCGTGTTCGGCACGGCCGGACCGGCGGTGTCGGACGCCTGTGCGTGTGGCGCGATCGTGGCGAACGAGAAGCTCCAAGCCCAGCAGGAGACGGCGCTGGTCGAGCTGGACGGGCGCACCGAGGCGATCACGTTGTCCGTCGACGCCCGCTCGGACGCCTCGCAGGCCGACTTCCTCGTGCCGGTGCCCGCGCGGGCCCGGTTCGAGGTCGCGGACGGCGGGTTGTTCGCCGAGTTGGACCTGATCAGCCGGCCGGAGGTCCGCAAGCGCCAGGTCGTCGTGGACGGGGACGGGAGCGGGGCCGCGCCGCCGGAGCGGGGTGGGGCCACCGTCGTGGACCACGTCGAGGTCGGGCCCTACGAGGTCGCCCAGCTCGCGGGCACCGACTCGACGGCCGTCCAGCGGTGGCCGGGTGACCACGGGTTCACGCTGCCCACCGCCCTGGGCGGCGCGCTCACCCCGTACCTCGCGGAGAACCGGCTGGTGGTGGCGGTGCGCCTGGCACCGTCGTCGGGCAGCCTCGCGGACGGGCTACCGCCCATGCGGGTGGAGTTCGAGACCGACGCCCCGGTCTACCCGATGAGGCTGTCCGCCGCGGCCGAGCGCGTGCAGCCGCTGCGGCTGCACGTCCTCGCGGACCACCGCGTCGACATCGGCAACCCGGCCCCACGGGGTCGGGCCCCGAGCTGACGTTCGCCGGACCGGTGGACAGGCACCCGGATCCCCCGAAGGTGTCCGCGCTGTTGCCCGGACACGGGCGTTTTCCTGCGCCGCAGACTGGCCACGTGATGGCGGGACGATCGTGGCTCAGCGGCGGCGTTTCTTGAGGTATGCGGCCAGTTCGTCGTAGGCGCCGGCGTCGTTGCCGTACAGCGCGTAGTTGCGCGCGGTTTCCATCCACTCGCCGATGCTCGGCCGCACCGACCTCGCCGCCTCCTGAAGGTGCCGCTGCGTGATCGGCGAGTGCCGCCCGCTCGACATCGTCTCGTCCAGCGCGCTCTCCGTTGCCTGCTCGCAAATCAGCGCGAGATCCGCGCCGGACATCCCGTCCGTCGCCTTCGCGATCTTCCCCAGGTCCAACCGCTCGGTCGGCCGCCCCCGCAGGTGGAACGCCAAGATCGCCTCGCGGGCCTCCACATCGGGCGGCAAAACGAGCACGCTGCGGTCGAAACGGCCTGGGCGGAGCAGCGCTGTGTCGATGTCCCACGGGTGGTTGCTCGCCGCCAGTACGAACACGCCCTCGTTGTCCGTGCTCGCCCCGTCCAACTCCGCCAGCATCTGGTTCACCACACCCCGCATGGACGACCCACCCCCACGCAGGTTCGACCGCTTCTGCCCCAGAGCATCCATCTCGTCGAAGAACAGCACACACGGACGGTTGCGGCGGGCGGTGTCGAAAATGCTGTGGAGGTTGCGTTCGCTGCTGCCGATCCACATGTCGAGAACGTCGTTCAGGCCGATCTCGTAGAAGTTCGCACCCAGCTCACCGGCCAGCGCCCGCGCGATCATCGTCTTCCCGCACCCCGGCGGACCCCACAGCAGCAGGCCGCCGCGCAAGGACTTGCCGAAACGGAGGCTCAGCTCCGGATTGCGTAGCGGTGCCAGGAAGGACAGTTCCAGGCGCTTCTTGACGTCCGCCAAGCCGCCGATGTCGGCCAGGGTCACGCCGGTCGGGCCGATGTCGCCCAACGGTTCGGTCATGGGCTCGCTGGACGACCACTGCTGGAAAATCTCGTCGGCGGTGTCGGGCACGGTGGACGCCCGTACCGGAGGAGGAGCGGGGGACGGAGGGGCGGCAGAGGGCGAAGGGGTGGCCGGGGGCGAAGGGGCAAGGGCGTCGGCTAGGCGTGTGTAGGAAGCGGCCTTGGGGTCGCCCATGGCGTGGGCGGCAGCGGCGGCGGTGCGTAGGGCGGCCACGTGGTCGGGGACGGCGGCCAGGACGGTGGTCGCCTGTTCGAAGGCCTCGGCCGGGCGACCGGCCTCCAGGAGGAGCCGAGCTACGTGTTCGCGCACCGCGTGGTTGTCGGGGTCCGCGTGAAGTGCGCCTAGCAGGGCCTGGATCACCGGGTCGTCCGTCACGCGGCGTAGGGTACTGGCACGGCGCACCCGGGGTGGGCCGGTCGTGGGGGGTGTGATGGACGACGGTGCTGAGGTCGCGGTCCAGCGCGGGCGGGTGTTGCTCGACCTCGGGCGGGCGCGGGAAGCCGAGGCTCAGTTCCGGGCGGCGCTCGCGGCGGACCCGGGTGATCCCCGAGTGCACACCCTGCTTGCGCAGGCACTGCTGAGGCAGGAGAAGTACGCCGACGCGCGGGACGCCAGCCGGGCAGCGCTGGCGGCTGCGCCGGAGTTCGTGCTGGCGCACTCGACGCTCGCGGCGGCGCTGGCTGGGCTGGGTGAGCACGCAGCCGCACTGGACGCGGTCCGGGGCGGGTTGGCGCTGGCGCCCGAGGTCGCCGGGCTGCACATGCAAGAGGCGTACGTCCTGTTGGCGCAGAAGCGCAACGCCGAGGCGCTGGTCAGTGCCGAACGCGCCCGCGCCCTCGACCCGGGTGACGCCGACACCGCCGCTGCCCAAGCCGCCGTCCTCTACGAGTTGCAACGCCTGGACGACGCCGACGAAGCCGTCCGGGAGGCCCTCCGGATCGACCCGCAGAACCTCGACGCGCACCGGGTCCGCGGCCTGCTGGCGCTGCGCCGCGGTGGTGGCCGCCGAGCCGTGGACGCCCACCGCACCGCGATGCGCCTCGACCCCACCGACACCGGCATCCGCGAAGGACTCTCGGTCGCCCTCAAGTCCCGCAACCCGCTTTACGGCCTGCTGCTGCGGATGAGCCTGTGGCTCAACGCCCAACCGAAAGCCCTGCGCTGGGGCTTCCTGCTGCTGCCGTTCATCCTGACCCGCCTGCTCCGGCCGTTCGAGGGACAGACCTGGGCTCGGGTCCTTCTGGTACTGGTCGTCGCTCTGGTGCTGTTGAGCTGGACGTTGGAACCGTTGATGAACCTCGTCCTGCTCTGCACCCGCGACCGGCACCTGCTCAACCGGGCCGCCCGGCTGGCCACGTTCGCCTTCGTCGGGTTCGGCGGCGCGGCGCTCGTCGTGGCGGTCCTCGGGACGGCCGGGGGTCCGTCGCGGCTGCTCGGGCTCGCGTTCGGACTGGGGTTGTGGGCGATGGCGGTCGGGTCGGCGCACACCATCGGCGCGAAGCCCCGGCGCATCCTGCTGACCGCGTCCTGGGTGGCCGCCGCGGTGGCGGTGTTCGCGTTCGCGGCCACGTTGGGCGGGTCGGGTGGGGCGGCCGCGGCCGTGGGGATGGTGTTCCTCAGCGGCATCGCGGCGACCTGGTTCACCGTGCTGAGCTAACGCCGGCGCTTGCGCGGCAAGGCTTTGCGCAACAGCTCCGTCTCGCGTTCGGAGGCGCTGCGCGCGAAGTGCAGCAGCACGCCTTCGGGGTCGCCGGACGTGGATAAGACCTGGCGCAACGCGTTCGCGGCCGCCTCGGCCCGCCCCACGGCCGGTTCGTAGCGGTAGGCCTTGCCGTCGAGTTCGCGCTGGACCCAGCCCTTGCGGTGCAGGTTGTCCAGCACGGTCATGACCGTGGTGTACGCGAGCGGCTTCCCCAACCGGCCCAGGACGTCGCGGACCTTCATCGTCCCGGACGCGCCCCACAGCACGTCCATGACCGCGCTCTCCAGTTCACCGAGTCCATGCATAGCGCCCCCCTTGCTCGTCCCACATGCTACCGAGCGTGAGTCACCAAGGACGGGCCGTGTCCGGGCGCGTCGAAAAACCTACCGGCGCAGGTTGACGAATGGGTCGGAATTTGATTGTCCGGAATGATCGACGATCTTGTCCGGTGATCGGGAATCGGTCATTCCGGCAATCGGGTGAAACACTCCGGAGTGCGCTGTTCGGACGCCCGTAGGGCTGCCTTTGCGGGCGTTGACACCGCAGTGTGACCTGCATAACATGGCGACCCGCTGCCTGGGCGAAGAGGCCGTGAACGAGGTGGGAAAGGCGGCCTGCGAGCGCCTGGGAAAAGGGGGAGTGGTGGCGGGGGCCGATTCCGGGTTCGGGGCGTATTCACGTTTGCTGCGGGAGCCCGGGGCGGTCGCGTTGGGATTCTGGGGCATGGTCGGTCGGTTCCCCATCGCGATGCGGCCGATCAGTTGCCTGTTGTTGATCTCGGCGGTCACCGGGTCGTTGGGGGACGCGGGTGCGGTGGCGGCGGCCATGCTCGTCGCGCAAGGGCTGGCCAGTCCGGCGCTGGGTCGGCTCGCGGACCGGGTGAGCCAGCGGCGGGTGCTGCTCACCGCCTGCGCCGCCCACGCGGCGGCGATCACGTCCCTGGTCGTCGCGATCCTGCTCGGCGCACCGCTGTGGCTGCTGGTCGTGGCAGCGGCGGCCACCGGGTGCGCCTCGGTGTCGTTCACGTCGTTCATGCGGGCTCGCTGGACGAAGATGGTGGACCACGGACTGCTGCGCACCGCCTTCGCGCTGGAGTCCGTGCTCGACGAAACGATCTTCCTGCTCGGTCCGCTGCTGGTCACCGCGTTGGCCGGCGCGCACCCGGCGGCCGGGCTGGTCGCGTGCGCGGTGCTGACCACGGCGGGGTCCGTCATGGTCGCGCTGCACCGCAAATCCGAGCCGGTGCCGGCACCGACCGCCGAACGGCCGCCGCGGGCGATCGGTGTGCCGGGCGTGCGGGTGCTGATGGTCGCCTACGCGGGCATGGGCTTCCAACTCGGCGCGGTCGACGTCACGATGGTCGCGTTCGCCCGCGAGTGGTCGATGCCCGCGCTGGGCGGGGTGTTCCTGTCCCTGACGGCGGTCGGCAGCCTCGCCGCCGGGGTGGTCTTCGGGGCGGTGGACGCGAAACTGCCGCCCAGGCGGCTGTTGACGGTCACGACCGGGGTGTTGGCGCTCGGGGCGGTCCCCTTGGCGTTCGCCGGTTCCCCGCTAATGATGGGTTTCCTCGCCGTGGTGGCGGGCATCGCCATCGCGCCCGCCCTCATCACCGGCAGCACGCTGCTGGAGTCGTTGGCGCCCAAGGGTTCCCTGTCGGAGGGGTTCTCGTGGCTGACCAGCGCGGGTGCGGTGGGCATCGCGTCGGGCACGGCGGTGGGTGGTCGGCTGGCCGACGCCGGGTTCGCCCGGTCGGCGTGGGTGGCGGTCGGCGGCGGGGTGCTCGCCCTGGCGCTCAGCGTCGGCGGTCGGGCGGCCCTGCGCCCGAGGCAAGAAACGACAGCACAGTGAGGAGTGCAGCAATGAGCACAACGGGCTTACCGGTGCCGCGCCTGTCGTTCGACGAGTTCACCGCCTTCGGGCGGGAAGCGCTGATCCGGGCCGACGTCCCGGTGGTGATCACCCTGCCGGACAGCGTGCAGGGCCTGGGCCGCGACGGCGTGGCCGAGCGGCTGGCGGGCATGCGCGTCACCCTGTTCACCGAGCCGAGCAACAAGCAGAACTCCCAGCGCTGGACCACCCGCGAGATCGAACTGCGCGAGTTCTTCGCGGACGAGCGCTACCTGAACGACCCGGGCACGTGGAACCGGATCGTCTCCAACATCCGCAACAGCCCCGAGGACGTCAACGCCATCCTCGGCTTCGACGCCGCGAAGCTGTTCGACTACCAGCGCTCCCTCAACGCCGCCAACCTGTGGATCAGCCACAAGGGCGTGTTCACCCAGAGCCACTTCGACGAGCTGGAGAACTTCAACATCGCCCTGGAGGGTCGCAAGCGGTTCGTGCTCGCGCCGCCCGGGTCGTTCGAGTACTACCCGCGGTCGATCCGGCGCGGGTTCGGCGACAAGTCGCAGGCCTTCGACTTCGACGACGTCGACGCCCGCCGCTTCCCCAAGCTGGTGGCCAAGCTCGCGCAGCGCCGCGAACTGGTCCTCGAACCCGGCCAGATGCTGTACCTGCCGCTGGGGTGGTGGCACCAGGCGGAGTCGTTGGAGGACATGAACATCAACATGAACTTCTGGCTGCGCGACCCGAAGATCTTCCGCCGCCCGTACGTGCTGGGCGTGGCGCTCTACACCGCGCTCTACCGCAAGCTCAAGGGCGTCTACAACTACCAGCCCGCCGAGGGCGCGAAATGAGGGACATCGACCCGACCCACCGCTACCGCAACAACGACAAGGCCATCGGCGTCGGCAACGCGTTCTGGGACATGTCCGAGCAGAACGGCCTGGCGGGCATCGTGGCGGACCTCGACGACGGCGTCCTGCGCACCGCCGACGGGCACGAGTTCGTCAACTTCACCTGCTGCTCCTACCTCGACCTGGACTCGCACCCGGCGGTGATCGAGGGCGCGGTGGCCGCGCTGCGCCGGTTCGGCGTGCTGGACCACTGCATCCCGCGCAGCCGCGTGCAGATCCCGGCCCTGCTGGAGCTGGAGGCCTCGCTGGGGGAGCTGTTCGGCGCGGACGTGGTCAGCGCGATCTCCGCCGGCGTGGCCAGCGCGGGACTCCTGCCGCTGATCGCGTCGGGCCACCTGGGCAACGGGGTGCGGCCGCTGATGGTGTTCGACAAGAACTGCCACGTGTCGATGGCCGGCGCGAAGCCGTCGTGCGCCGACGAGACCGAGGTGGTGACCTGCGACCACCACGACGTCGGGTTCCTGGAAGACATGTGCAAGCGGTACCGGCGGGTCTGCTACGTCGTGGACGGCTCGGACAGCCTTGGCGGGTACGCGCCCGTGCGGGAACTGGCGGAGTTGCAGGAGAAGTACGGCCTGCTGGTGTACTACGACGACTCGCACTCGATCTCGGCCTACGGGGAGCGCGGCATCGGCTACGTCCGCTCGCACAGCCCGGTCCTGGACGAGCGGACGATCACCGTGGCCACGTTGAACAAGGCGTTCGGCACCAGCGGCGCGGCGATCATGCTGGACGGCTACCCGAAGAAGGTGCTGCGGATCGTGGAGCGGTTCGCGGGGGCGTTGAGCTACTCGCAGCCGATGAACACCGCGGCGGTCGGCGCGTCCCTGGCCTCGGCGGAGATCCACCGCACGCCGGAGCTGGGCATGTTGCAGAAGCGCTTGTACGCCAACATCGAGCTGTTCGACTCGTTGCTGGCGTCGGAGCAGTCCGGGTCCACGTACCCGATCCGGGTCGTGCCGGTGAGCGACGAGGCGGTGGTGGCGGCCGGTCGGCGGGTGTTCGAGGCCGGGTTCTACGTCTCGCCGGTGTTCTTCCCGATCGTCGCGCGCGGCACGGCCGGGCTGCGGGTGATGTTGCGCGCCGGGCAGACCGAGGAGCAGATCCGGTCGCTGTGCGCGGTGCTGGGGGAGGCGACCGCCGCATGAGGGCCATTCCGCGCAGCATCCTGTACACGCCGGCGTTGTCGTTGGACCGGGTGGTGAAGGCGTGGACTTATGACGCTGATGTGCACCTGATCGACTTGGAAGACGGTGTCCCGGGGCCGGAGAAGCCGGCGGCACGGTCCGTGTGCCTTGCGGCGCTGGAGAAAGCGCCCGAGCCGCGGAACATCGCCGTGCGGGTCAACCAACTGGGGACCATCGAGGCCGTCCGGGACGTCGTCGCGCTCACCGAATCGCCCGTGCCGCCGGGCATCGTGATGATGACGATGGTGGACTCGGTGGTGGAAGTGGGCCTGTTCAGGGACATGTTGGCTTCGGCGGGTGTCCGGCCGGAGATCTACGTGACCGTGGAGACGCCCGCCGCTGTCCTGCACGTCGATGCGATCGCCGAGGCGGCGGACGGCCTGGTCCTCGGGTCGGCCGACCTGGCCGCGACGCTGGGCGTCGAGATCACGTGGGCGGGCATGTTGTCTGCAAGGCAGGCCATGGCGTTGGCGTGCGCACGTTACGGGACGGCGTGCATCGACACGGCCAACTTCCGGCTCGCCGAACCGGACGTGCTGGCCGACGAGATCGAACGGGCGCGTGAACTCGGGTTCCACGGCAAGGCCACGGTGCACCCGAGTGAGTTGGCCGCGATCAACGCCGCCCTGCGCCCCGACCCGGAACGGCTGGCGCACGCCCGGCGCGTCACCGAGGCCGTGCGGGCGGCGGACGGCGGGATCGCGGTACTGGACGGCAGCATGGTCGGCCCGCCCTTCGCCCGCCTCGCCCGGGACACCGTGGCCGCCGGCGACGCCTGGGCCGCGCGCTTCGGCCCCGTGGGAGGTGCGAGATGACCGAAGTGGCCGTGATCGGGACCGGCGCCATCGGCCGGGACCTGGTCGGCAAGATCCACCGCTCACCCGTACTGGATTGCGCCCTGGTCGCCGGGCGCAACCCGGAGTCGGAAGGCCTGAAGCACGCCGCCCGGCTCGGCTACCCCACCTCCGCCGAGGGCATCGACGCCGTCCTGGCCGCCGGACCGTTCCCGATCGTCTTCGACGCGACGAACGCGTTGTCGCACAAGGAACACTGGCAGCTCCTCAAGGACGTCGACACCCTCCTCATCGACCTCACGCCGAGCCGCGTCGGCGACATGGTCGTCCCCACCGTCACCGGCACCCGCGCCCCGGCCGCCCGCGACGTCAGCCTCATCAGCTGCGGCGGCCAGGCCGCGATCCCGGTCGCGCACGCGCTCGCGGGCCGGTTCCCGGTGTCCTACCTGGAAGTCGTGTCGACGGTCGCGAGCCGCATCGCGGGCCGGGCGACCCGGCTCAACCTCGACGAGTACGTGGCCACCACCCAGACCGCGCTCACCGAGTTCTCCGGCGTGCGCGACACCAAGGCGATCCTCAACATCAGCCCGGCCGTCCCACCCGCCACCTTCCGCACCGCCATCCACGCCGTCGTGCCGGGCGCTTCCGCCACCGAGGTCCGCGCGGTGGTGGCCGAGGCCGCCGAACGGGTGCGGGCCTTCGCGCCCGGCTACCGGGTGTTGGCGTGCGAGGTGAACGGCGACCGGGTCGTGGTGTCGCTGGAGGTGGCGGCGGACAGCGACGTGCTGCCTCGTTACGCCGGCAACCTGGACATCATCAACTCGGCCGCCATCCTGGTGGCCGAGCAGCACGCGGCGCGGCCGGTGGTGGTGGGCGGGTGAAGCCGGTGACCATCTACGACCCGACCCTGCGCGACGGCCAGCACGCGGTGAAGCACCAGTTGAGCGCGGCGGCGTTGCGCGGGTACGCGGAGGCGGCCGACGCGGCGGGCATCCCGGTGGTCGAGGTCGGGCACGGCAACGGGCTCGGGGCGTCCTCGCTCCAGGTCGGCCGGGCCGCCGTGAGCGACGACGTGATGCTGTCGACCGTGCGGGAAGCGTTGCGGCACAGCCGGATGGGCGTGTTCATGCTGCCCGGCTGGGGCACCTCCGACGACCTCCGCAAGGCCCTCGCGCACGGCGCGGACGTGGTCCGCGTCGGCGTGCACTGCACGGAGACCTCCCTGGCCGAACGCCACCTCGATTTCCTGGCGAGCGAGGGCGCGGAAGCGCACTGCGTGCTCATGATGAGCCACATGGCCTCGCCCGCCGAACTCGCCGGGCACGCGGTTACCGCGGTCGGATACGGAGCCCGGGGCGTCGGGATCATGGACTCGGCGGGCCACTTCCTGCCATCCGACGTCAGCGAGCGGATCGGGGCGATCGCCGAAGCCGTGGACGTGCCGGTGATCTTCCACGGCCACAACAACCTCGGCATGGCCGTGGCGAACTCGGTGGCCGCCGCCGAGGCCGGGGCCGCGATCATCGACGGCTGCGCGCGGGGCTTCGGCGCCGGCGCGGGCAACACCCAGCTGGAGGTCCTGGTCCCGGTGCTGGAGCGGACCGGTTACCGCACCGGCATCGACCTGTACGCCCTGCTGGACGCGGCCGAGTTCGCCGAACGCGAGCTGATGCCCGCGCCGCCGGTGACCGGGTCGTTGAGCATCGTCAGCGGTCTGGCCGGGGTGTTCTCCGGGTTCAAGCACCCGGTGCTGGAGGCGTCCGCGCGGGCCGGCGTGGACCCGCGTGACGTGTTCTTCGAGCTGGGTCGACGGCAGGCGATCGCCGGTCAGGAGGACCTCATCGTGGACGTCGTCGCACACCTGCGGGAGGTCGCCCGATGACCGACCCGGAAGCCCTGGCCCGCGTGGTGGACGCGCTGGCCGAGGCGTTCGCCGACCTGTCCGCCGGCCGCACCCTCTCGCCGTCCCGCACCGTGATCGAGCACGGCCCGCACCGCCAGCTCCTGACCGGGACGGCGGTGTGGGAGCGGCGCGGCGTGGCCACGGTCAAGATCACCACCATAACGCCGGACAACCCCGATCGCGGGCTGCCGCTGATCCACGGCACGGTCGTCCTGGTCGACCTGGAGACGGGCCGTGTGACCGCCCAGTTCGACGGTGCCGACCTGACCGCCGTGCGCACCGGGGCCACGGCTGCTTTGGCCACGCGCTTGTGTGCTCCGGAGGACGCCGCCGAGCTGGCCGTCATCGGGGCCGGCGTTCAGGCTCGTGCGTTGGTGCGGGCCATCTCTGCCGTCCGGCCCGTCGAGCACGTCCGCGTCCACTCCCGCACTCGGCCGGACGCCTTCGCCGAGTGGGTCCGAGAGAGTTTCGGGCATAGTGTTTCGCTGGACGATGACGTGAAAACGGCGGTCGAAAACGCAGCGATCGTCTGCACGGCCACATCTACCGACGACCCGACTCCGCTCGTCGATGCGTCCTGGATCGCGGACGGCGCGCACGTCAACGTCATCGGTGGCACGCACGAGGACGCCATCGAGGTGGACCCGACGCTGCTGGCCAAGGCTTTTGTGGTTGTGGAGCAGAAGGAGGCGGCCATCGCCGACGCGGGGGAGGTGCGGGCCGCCTTGGCCGGTGGGTTGATCCGGGAGGCCGACCTGCACGAGATCGGCGCGATCACCGGTCGTCCGCCCGGTGCGACTTCGGTGTTCCGCAGCGTTGGGATGCCGATCGAGGACACCGCCGCGGCGGCTGCTCTCTTCAGCTTCGGCAGCGGACCATGAACGAGCGCTCGAACACGATCACGGTCTCCCCGGTCGACTTGGTCCCCGTGGTCTCGACGGTGATGATCCCGTTGCCGGGCCTGGACTTCGAGAGCCGCCTGCCGAGGATGCGGCTGGTCGCGTAGAGCGTGTCGCCGACGAAGACCGGGTCCTTCAGCCGGACCCGGTCCCAGCCGAGGTTGGCCACCGCCCGCGCGGACAGCGCCTGCACGGTCATGCCACCCACCAGGCACAACGTGATGCCGCTGTTGACCAGCACCCGCCCGTACTCGGCCCGCGCCCCGTAGTGGGTGTCGAAGTGCAGCGGGTGCTGGTTCATGGTGAGCAGGGTGAGCCAGGTGTTGTCGGTCTCGGAGATCGTGCGGCCGGGCCAGTGCCGGATCACCATGCCCGGCTCGAAGTCCTCGTAGTCACCGCCGTGTTCCTCGACGTACTCGTTGTCCCCGACGCGGCGCAGGGTCATCGCGGCACTCCTTCCCGAGCGGTCACCGCAAACCGTACAGTCGTTGCCTGCCACAGTGGACGGAGTGGATTCGGGGGACTTCGTGACCAAGACCCATCCGTGGTTCGGCGCCCGCCGGCTTCCGGTCATGGCTCCCGCCGACACCATCCGGGAGATGCTCCGCACCGGCATCCGGGACACGGGGTGGCCCTACCAGCCGCTGATGCCCGCCGCTCCGATCGCCATCCCGCGCAAGTCCTACGCCGAGCTGTTCCGGGTCACCGCCGCGCTGCTGGACCTGGTTCGCCGGACCGCGCTGGAGGCCGGGGCGACGACGGCGGATCGCCTTGCCGCGTACCGGATGCCGGAGAGCGAGCACCGGCTTTTCGTGGCCGACCAGTTCGTGGAGGAGCGTTACGCGGACTGCGTGACGCGGCCGGACATCGTGATCGGTGAGCACGGGCCGCAGTTCCTGGAGTTCAACGTCAGTGGCGCGCTGGGTGGGCCGGTGGAGACCCACTGCCGGCTGGAGGTCTGGCGCGCGTTGTACGCCGACGAGTTCGGGCGTGCGCCCTTCGAGCACCGGAGTCCCTTTGCGGTGCGGGCGGAGATGTTCCGTCACCTGAGCGAGGAGTTGGGGGTGACGCCGAGGATCGCGGTCGTGGGCAGTACCAGGGATCAAGGGGTCGAGTCGACGCGGTACTTCGATCTGGAGACCGAGTACTTCAACAACCACGGGCTTGCGTCTCGGTTTTTCGAGCCGGAGGACCTGCACGAGGCTTGGGACTGCCCACCGCACTTGCGGTATCCGTTGGGGCTGCGGAACTTCACGATTCCGGACTGGGTCGAGCTGGGGATCGGTGTCGATCCGGTGCAGGAGGCTCTGGACAACGGGTGTCTGTTGGTGGGGACGCAGACGTCAACGTTCTTGTCCAGCAAGCTGACCATGGGGTTGTTGTCGGAGGGGCGGCCCTGGATGACTGCTGCGGAACGGGATCTGGTTGCGCGGTACCTGCCGTGGACGAGGGTGTTGACGGAGCGCAAGACCACGTGGGAGGGACGGATCGTCGACCTGGTTCCTTTTGCGGTGGAGCACAAGGACGAGCTGGTGTTGAAGGAGGGGTTGGGGATGAGCGGGAAGCAGGTGATCATCGGGAAGGATGCGACGGTGGCGGAATGGGAGGCCGCCGTGGGCCGGGCTGCTGGGATGGGGACCAGTGTGGTGCAGCGGTATGTGGAGCCGCGGGGGTGCCGGCTGGCTATGGTCGCGGACGGGGTTGACGAGCCTTACGAGGCTGTGGTTGCGCCGGTGTTGGGGCCGTTGTTGTTCGGGGGACGGCCGGCGGGGTTGTTCGCCCGGTTCTTCGGTGACGGGCGGGGTGGGGTGGTCAGTGTGATGGGGGCCAACAGCTCCGACAACTGCGTGGTTGCCGTCTAGTGCTGTGACCGCACACGTTCACCGGCCCCGGGGGTGCCGGCGGGGGCCGTCGGTTCACTGATCCGCGGCGTTCAGCTGACCAGTTCCGTCATCGCGTGCGGCCCACCGCCGGTTCGAGCAGCGACAACGCCCGCCGCTGCGCATCGAGACCGACGCGGATGCCGACCGGCATCGGCAGGTTCGGGCCGGCATGCCCGAACTCGACGTTGCCCAGGACCGGGATGTCACGGTCGCCGAGGACGTCGAGGACCATCTCGGGCAGGGTCGGGGAGGCACCGGGCTCGAGTCCGCTGATCTCGCGCGGAACGCCGACGACCATGCCGGAGATCCGATCGAGGATGCCGCAGTGTCGCATCACCTGCAGATAGCTCCACACGTGCGATGCCAGGCCACCCGTCTCCTCCCAGAACAGCACCGCACCGTCGAACCGTTCGAGCGGCAGCGCGAAACGCGTCGCCTGCGCCAGCACGATGCGATTGATCACCCCGCCGATCAGCCGACCTTCGACACGACCGGGACGCCGGCACTCCCACGACGGGCTCACCGGCAGCGCACCGATCGCCGCGGTACCGGTCGGCAACCTGGAGTAGAGCTTCTCGAGTTCCGCTTGGCGCGCCACGGGCGCAGACTGCCAGTGCCCGCCGAAGCCGGGACCGCCATGTCGGCGTGGAACCCGACCAGACCCGTGCGCGCGTAGAGCACCAGATGCAGCAGCGAGATGTCGCTGTAGCCGAGGATCGGCTCGGGGTCGGCCCTGATCGCCTCGACGTCGATCAGGTCGAGGTAGCCGAGCGCCGTTTGGCCACCGTCACTCGCGATGATCGCGCGCACCTCAGGATCACGCAGAAGACCGTTGAGCTCCCCGGCGATCTCCGCGGGCGTGGCCGCGCTCCACCAATGGCGCCGACCTGCTTCGAGCAGCGGAGCCCGACGCACGCGGAATCCCATCCGCTCGAGCACAACCACCGTCCGCTCGACGTTGGGCTCGTGAGCGGCATGCAGCGGACCGGACAGCGATGCGATGACAACGAGATCTCCGGGCCTCAAGGCACGCGGTCGAAGCAGTTGAGGCAGTGCGGAACCGGTCATGGCGTCAGTGTCGCCAGTGGCCTTGGCAGGGTCACGCGGTTTTCGCCGGCCGTCCGCCCCAGCCCTTCTCGCTGCGGATGCGGGCTCGCCGGCGCAACTGGGCCGCGAGGACATCTGGATGGTGGGCGTTGGTGTTGCGCCGGCACAGGCAGGCCTGCAGGGCGCGGGTCTGGGCGGTGTGGTTGTGGTGGTCGGAGTTGGCGACGCTGAACTGCCGCAGTGGCCCGAAGTGGGCCTCGACCGGGTTGGCCCCGGACGCGCAAGATCGACTTCAGCGCGGCGAGGGTCCCGGTCGGAGCACTAGCCGCAGAGCATTTGTTGGATGGCGTCGGGGCCGAGCGCTTCGAGGAGCTGTTCGATCAGTTCGGGGCGGAGGGCGTCGCCGAGGATCGAGATCTCGCCGTTCTCGACGCTGATCCGGAGCCGGACCAGGCCGCCGGTCGGGTGGTCCGCGTACTCCTCGGGCTGGACCAGGTCCGGGAGGCTGTCCACGAATTCGTAGTTCGTCATCGCCAGATCCCTTGGATTGTGGTGCCGCAGTGCGGGCAGGTGCCGGTGTTCAGGTCGTTGCGGTCCAAGCCCCAGATGGTGCGGTGGATGACCGGGGTTCGGCAGGTCGGGCATTGGGTGGTGCGGCCCTCGTCGCCCAGGGCTCTTTCCACGTAGACGTGGTGGAGGCCGGCTTGGTGGCCGATCTCGCGGGCTTCGGCCAAGGCGGAGGGGGTGGTCGGGTTGTCGTGCGTGCGGCGGTAGGTGGGGGTGAAGCGGAGGAGGTGCCAGGGGACGGCCGGGCTGATGTCGGCTATGAAGGTGGCGATGGCCGTCAGGTCTTCGGGGGAGTCGCAGACGCCTGGGATCAGCGGGGTGCTGATCTCCAGCCAGACGCCGGCGGTGTGCAGGGCGCGGACGGTGTCCAGGACCGGGATGACGGGGGAGCCGGTGAGCTTGTGGTGGCGGGCGTCGTCGGTGCCCTTGATGTCGATGTTGACGGCGGTGAGGGCGGGGGCCATCAGCTCGGCGGCTTGCGGGGTGAGGAAACCGTTGCTCTTCCAGAGGACTCGTGCGCCCTGTGCGGCCAGGTCGAGGGTGAGTTCGGCGGCCAACGAGGGTTCCGAGTAGGAGAGGGCGACGAAAGCGTCTCGGGCGGTGGCGTCGCGAGCGGTTTCCTCGGCGTCGACCGGGGTGGCGGACCAGGTGTCGTGGTCGCGGCCGTACTGGGAGATGCGGTGGTTGACGCAGTAGTCGCAGCGGAACGTGCAACCCGGCGCGGCGAGTGTGACCGTGTGGGAGCCGGGGCGCACGTGGTAGAAGGGCTTGCGCTCGACCGGGTCCAGGTGGCGGACCGAGGTGGCTCGGGTGGCCGTTTCGAGGGTGTCCGCGGTGCGGCGGCGGACCTTGCAGGCGCCCAGTTGGCCGTCGGCGAGGGAGCAGCCGGTCGGGCAGAGCGTGCACAGGAGCCTGGTGCCGGAGGGCTCGAAGAGGACCGCGGGGGACCAGGTCACCTCGCGGCTGGATCGGTCCATCCCGCGATGATGGCACGGGGGTGGGAAGGGGTGTGGGCCGCTGCGCGGCTTCACCCGAACAGCGGAGGGCGCCCGCCCCGGGGGAACGGGACGGGCGCCCTGCGACTACTGCGACTACGGGATCGCTGTGACCACCGGATCGCTGTGACTACGGGGTCACGCCGAACTGGTTGGCCAGGTCGGTGAGCATGGCGTTGGCGCCCTGGAGGCTCACGGCGGTGAACCACGTGGTGTCGTTGACGTCCACGATCTTGCCCTTGAGGGTGCCCCACAACGGGTTGGCCTGGAACTTGGCCTTCGGGTCCTCGGCGTTCTTCGTCTCGTCCTGGTAGGCGGCGACGAACAGCATGTCGCCGTCCAGCTTGGTGATCTCCTCCTGGCTGAGGTTCACCGAGATCTTGTCCTTGACGTCCGGCTGGCCGTCGGGGCGGCCGATGCCCGCGTCGGCCATGACGATGCCGGGGTAGGACGCGCTGCTGTACAGGCGGACCGTCGGCTCACCCTCGACGAAGCGGACCACGGACGCCTTCGGGTCCTTGCCCAGCTTCTTCTTGATGTCGTCGCCGATGCGCTTGGCGCGCTTCTCGTAGTCGGCGATCTTCTGCTCGGCCAGGCTCTCCTTGCCCAGGGCCTTGGCCAGCAGGCGGATGTTGTCCTTCCAGCTCGCGCCGGTGGTCTGGCTGAACACCGTGGGCGCGACCTTGGTGAACTGGTCGTAGAACTTCTCGTGGCGGACCTTCGCCGAGACGATCAGGTCCGGCTTGATGTCGTAGAGCTTCTCGACGTCCGGGTTCTCCAGCGGGCCGACCTGCTGGGCGCCCTCGCCGTACTTGCGGTCGTCGCCGAGGTAGTCCGGGAGCTGGTCGTAGTTGCGGTACTTCGTGTACGCGACGACCTTGGCCTCCAGGGCGAGGGCCGCGTCCACGTAGCTGGAGTCGAGCGCGGCCACGGTCTGCGGCTGCGTGTTCAGGGTCGCGGTGCCCATCACGTGCTCGACCGAGCGCGGGTAGCCCGGCGCGGCGCTACCGGTGGTCTGCGTGGAGGCTTTGTCACTGGCCGTGCACGCGGTCAACGCCAGCAGCGCGGTGGTCGCGGCTACGGCTGCTCGCCAAGGTGTCGTCATGTGGGCACTCTCTCTGCGCTTAGGCTTACCTAACGGACCTTAAGATGACGTCCGTCCGAAGTGGAAGTCGACAGTTACCCAGGCGACAGGAGAACCGGTGTGACGGTGGTGGCCAGGGCCGGTCTTGCCGGTCGCCGGCGGCGCCGGGTCGTGGGGCTCGCGGTGCTCGTGGCGCTGCTGCTGGCGGTGTGCGCTGCGAGTATCACGTTCGGTGCGCGGACGATTCCACTTGGTGCGGTGTGGGACGCGCTGGTCCGTCCGAACGGGACGGAGGCGGACATCATCGTGTGGTCGCTGCGGGTGCCGCGCACGGTGATGGGGGTGCTGGCCGGGTTGGCGCTGGGCGCGGCCGGGGCGTTGATGCAGGGGCACACCCGCAACCCGTTGGCCGACCCGGGGTTGCTGGGGGTCACGCAGGGTGCCGCGTTCGGGGTCGTGTTCGCGGTGGTCGTGCTGGGAGTCGACCGGCTCTACGGGTTCATCTGGTTCGGCTTTTTGGGCGCGATGATCGCCAGTGTGGCCGTGTTCCTGCTGGGGGCGGTCGGTGGGCGCGGGGCCACGCCGGTGACGTTGGCATTGGCCGGGGCGGCGGTCAGCGCGTTGCTGTACGGGCTGATCGCGGCGGTCGTGCTGGGCAACGAGCAGGGGATGGAGATCTACCGGTTCTGGCGGGTCGGGTCCATCGCCGGGCGGGACTTCGGGCTCGTGGGGCAGATCGTGCCGTTCCTGGTGGCGGGCTTGGTGCTGGCGGTGGTCAACACGCCGGGGATGAACACGCTCGCGTTGGGTGAGGACGTGGCGACGGCGTTGGGGCAGCGGGTCGTCCGGACGCGGGTGGTGGGTGTGGTGGCGATCACGTTGTTGGTGGGGGCGGCGGTGGCGGCTTGTGGGCCGATCGCGTTCCTGGGGTTGGTCGTGCCGCACCTGGCGCGTGCTGTGACCGGGCCGGACTACCGGTGGCTGGTGCCGTTCTCCGCGTTGCTGGGGGCGGTGTTGTTGCTGGTCGCCGACGTGCTGGGGCGGGTGCTGACCGGGGACAGCTTCGAGGTCGGCATCCTGCTGGCGATCATCGGCGCGCCGGTCTTCATCGTGCTCGTGCGGCGGAAGGGACTGGCCCGGATATGAGGGTTGTCGCAGCTGGGCCGGTCGCCTGGAAGGTCCGGCCCCGGGTGGTCGCGGTCGCGGTGGGGGCGTTCGCGTTGTTGGTCGTCGTGGCGGCGGTCAACATCGGGATGGGCAGTTCGCGCATCGGTGTGCTGGACGTGCTGGAGACCTTGCTGGGTGGTGGAACCGCGCGGGAGCGGGGGATCATCTTCGATCTGCGGCTGCCCCGGACGCTGACCGGCGTGCTGGTCGGGGCGGCGTTGGGGTTGTCGGGGGCGTTGTTCCAGTCGTTGGCGCGCAACCCGTTGGCCAGCCCGGACGTGCTCGGGATCACGTGGGGCGCCGGTGCGGCGACCGTCGCGGTGATCGTGCTGGGCGGGTACCGGGGGCAGGTCAGCGGTGCGGTCAGCGCGCTGGGGGTGCCGCTCGCCGGGTTGGTCGGCGGGTTGGTGGCCGGGGTGCTGCTGTACGCGTTGTCGTGGCGGCGCGGGATCGACGGGTACCGGATGGTGCTGATCGGCATCGGGTTGTCCGCCATCGGGTACAACACTGTGTACTGGCTGTTGACCATCGGTGACGTGAACGACGCCGCGCGGGCGGTGACGTGGATCGTCGGCAGCCTGTCGGAAGCGTCGTGGGACGCCGTGGGTCCGGTTCTGCTGGCGTTGGCGCTGCTGGTGCCGGTGACGTTGGTGTGCGGGCACACCATCGGCGGGTTGCAGTTCGGCGACGAGACCGCGCGCGGGCTGGGGATTCGCGTGGACGCGGCGCGGGGGACGTTGTTGCTGCTGGGCGCGGCGTTGGCGGCGGTCGCCACGTCGGCGGCCGGGCCGATCACGTTCGTCGCGCTGGCCACGCCCCAGATCGCGCTGCGGCTGACCCGGTCGCCCCAGCCGCCGCTGGTGGGGTCGATGCTGATCGGGGCGTTGTTGACGGTGTCGGCGGACCTGGTGACCCGTTTGGTGATCCCGGACCTGCCGGTCGGTGTGCTGACCGCGATCCTCGGTGCGCCTTACTTGATCTTCCTGTTCGTCCGGAGCCGCCGGGAGGCGCGAGCGTGAACGTCCGTCTGAGTGCCCAGTCGCTGCGGTTGGGGTACGGCGAGAGCGTCGTGGTCGACGACCTGAGCGTCGACGTGCTGGACGGCACGATCACGGCGATCATCGGGCCGAACGGGTGCGGCAAGTCGACGCTCTTGCGCGCGTTGGCCCGGCTGCTGCGGCCGTCGTCCGGGGCGGTCCTGTTGGACGGCAAGGAGATCGACCGGTTGCCGACGCGGGAGGTGGCGCGGGTCGTCGGGCTGCTGCCCCAGTCGCCGGTGGCGCCGGAGGGGTTGACGGTCGCGGACCTGGTCGCGCGGGGACGGCACCCGCACCAGCGCTGGTACCGGCAGTGGTCGTCGGCGGACGAGGAGGCCATCGAGCGGGCGTTGGTGCTGACCGGGATGGCGGAGCTGGCGGACCGGCAGGTCGACCACCTGTCGGGCGGGCAGCGGCAGCGGGCGTGGATCTCGATGACGCTGGCGCAGGAGACTGACCTGCTGCTGCTCGACGAGCCGATCACTTATCTGGACTTGGCGCACCAGATCGACGTGCTGGACCTCGTGCACCGGCTGCACCGGGAGCGGGGGACGACGGTGGTGATGGTGCTGCACGACCTGAACCTGGCGGCCCGGTACGCGGACACGTTGGTGGCGATGCGGGGTGGGCGGGTGCTGGCGCAGGGGGCGCCGGGGGAGGTGTTGACGGAGGCGATGTTGGACGAGGTGTTCGGGTTGGCGGCCAAGGTCATCTCCGATCCGGTGTCGGGCACGCCGTTGGTGATCCCGGTGAGCGCTCATCTGGCTTGAGCCAAACCCGCTTTTGCCGCGCAGCGGCTGCTTTTGCGCCGCAGGCGCCCATATGGGCTATCAGCCACAGGAAGGGCCTCGGTTCGTCCCCCGTACGGCCTGGGCGAAGCCCAACCACGCTTTGGTCTTTTGTGCAACCACGCTTTACCGGTTGCACAAAAGACCAAAGCGTGGTTGCCTCCGGCAGGCCGTGCGGGGGACGAACCGACGCTCTTCCACCCCCGGGGGCCTGCCGCGCGGCGAGCGCCGCTTTTGATCTTGCGAGCGCGCAGCGCGTTCGGCTTGGAAGCGCGTCGGCGCTGTTCAAGAGCGCGAAGCGCGTTCCTCCTCCAGCAGTGCGGAGCGCGTTGCGTGACCACGCGCGAAGCGTGGATTTGAGAGCGTAAGCGCGAGCCTGAAGATTAAAAGAGCCTCGCCGGCGGGCGAGCCGCCAAGGATGACACAACTGCAACTGCGGGGGGCTTCTTGCTTGTGCCATCCCCGCATGACCACCGCATGACCCGGCAAAGCCGACCACATTTTTGGCCGGGTGCCGCTAAAAATTTTGCTCGTTCCTCACAAAATTTTCGGCTGCACCCGACCAAAAATGTGGTAGCCCTTCGGGCGGGCCATACGGGGATGACACAAGCAAGAAGCCCGGGTTGAGGTGTGTCCCCTCGGTGGACTGCCCGCACGGCGAGGCCAGGTGCCCGCTGGGCCGCTAGCCGGTCAGGGTGGCGACTACCACGTCCAGGACCTCGTCGGCCGAGGCGTCGCAGCGCAGTGTCAACCGGTCCCCGCCGGGGCGGCCCGGGTAGCGGACGCGGATGCAGCGGAGGTCGGGGCGCTCCGGGATCTCCTGGTACTGGTGTGTCAGCACGATCGTCCACGCTGGTCCGGCCAGTGGGTCGGCAAGACCGTCGGCGATCCGGTCTGCTGTGCGCAGTGCCGTGCTGACGTCGGCACGGCTGGTCGCGCCGCCGGTCCACAGGGTGGTCAGGTCCTGGGGTCGGGAGATGTGGGCTACTGCGCTGGGGGTGGCCATGCGGACGACGGCGCATCGGTGGTGGTCGTCGACGAGTGCGGACGCGACCAGGTGGGCCACCATTCGCAAAGTGACCCCGACCTGGCCGTGGGCGGCTGGGCTGTCGTCGAGGAGGAGGACGGCGGAGCGCAGGACCGGTGGTAGGGCGCCTTGCCTTGTCCGGTACAGGAGTTCGCCGCGGGTGTAGCGCAAGCCCAACAGCTCCGGGAGCGCTAGTTGGGTGGGGACCAGAGCGTTCACCGCGCCGTGGCGGGCCAGGCCGGCGCGTTCGCCTAGTCCTGCGCCCTGGGCGCGGCCGGCGGCTCGGGTGGTCAAGCGCAGGCCGAGCAGGCGGCGTTGGCCGGTGTCGAGGGCCCACAGCTGTTCGCGTAGCGCGCGCATCCGCACTGGCAGCAACGGTTCCGCCGCCACCGCCTCGGGGCCCAGGAGGCCCAGCATGGTCAGCAGGCGGTCGTCGATGTCGTCCAGCACGCCGACCAGTGCGGCTAAAGGGACCTCGGGGCGGACCGGGTCTGCGGCGGGTGCGGCCAGTGCGGCGGACAGTGCGCCGGTCAGTTCGTCCTCAAAGGACTCGGCGGGTGGCTCGAAACCGGTTTGCGGCGGCAGTTCTGCGGCGAGGAGCACGACGACACCTACCAAGGCGGCCACCGGCCAGCGGAGTCCGCGTAGCGCCACGACTCCGGCGTGCCCGCGCAACCAACCCAGCCGCCCGTCGTCCCGGCCCGCGACCACGGCCAGCAGGTCGGCCACTGTGGACAGTGCGACTGCCACGCCGGCTCGCGCGGTCACCACACCCAAGGTCGTCAGGACGCCCGGGTCGAACGGCAGGGGATTGGTTCCGCGGTCGGTGTCGGCGTCCATGCGCCACCGCGACACCACACCGCCGGCGTACCCGATGCCGATCTCGTCGTCCGGGGACCATCGGACCGCCCACACGTCCCCGACGCCGTCCGGTCGGGGCAGGACCCGGGCGACCTTCCACGCCGTGACGTCCCACAAAGCGACGGTTCCGGGGGAAGCGCCGGGGAAGGCGAGCATCGCGGAGTCCGGGGACCACGTCAGGGCAGGCGCCCACCCGCGTGACCGGCCGGCCCCGGCCACGCGCCTGGCCTGCCAACCGGCGACGTCCCACACCGCCACGCCGGAGTCCGCCGCCGCCAGGTACCGCCCGTCCGGCGACCACGCCACTGGTCCGAACTGCGACCTCCCGGGCGTTTCCGCGGGACCCGGCACGCGTTCCCAGGTCTCCGTGTCCCAGAGGACGACCCGTCGACCGGAACTCGCGGCGAGCCGAGAACCGTCCGGTGACCACGTGACCCGGCCGACGCCCTGCCGGGCGGGCAGCACTCGGCCACGAGGCTCCGGCGCACCCCGGCGCACGGTGTAGACCAGGACGTGGTCGGGGGTGGGGCCAGGGCCCGGGACGGCGAGCATCCGGCCGTCTGGCGACCATGATGGGGCTTGACCGCCGGGTACAGAAGCGACGCGCTGGCCGGTGGCGGCGTCCAGCACCACCACGGTGTCCGTCTCGGAGTTGTGGAACGCGACCGCCACCAAACCGGTCGCGGACGCCTCCACGTCGAGCACGCCACCGGGCACCGCGGGAACGTCCGCCGCCCACAGCGGCTCCTCGGCCGGGTCGCCGGTTCGCACCACCCGGCCGTCGGCCTCCTGCACCACGTAAGAACCGTCCAGCCAGGCGAAGCCCGGACCCCACCGGTTCTCGCCCGCCGGCACCAGGACGTCCGACCGCACGGCGAGCACCCCGGCGTCGACCGCCCGGTCCCGACCCACGCTGCGCGCCGCCCGCACCGCCCACCGCCGCACCGCCGCGGTGGCCGCCGCCCGGTCGGGGGTCGGCTTGGTGTCGGGCATCCGCCACACCCGCACCTCGTCCGGCGTGGCCCGCACCGCCACCGCCCCCGACCCGCCGACGTGCAACCCGCCCGCCTCGCGCAACGCCGCCGGCAGCGTCCAGACCAGGTCCAACTGCCGGTCCACCACCGCGACCTCGTCGCCGAAACCGACCAGCAGGTGCGCACCGCTGCGGGTGAAGCCCAGCGCGACCGGGGCCTGCCGGCCGCCGAGGTCGCGTCGGTCGAGTCCGCGCCAGGACGCGGTGTCGATGGTGAACACGTCCCGCGTGCCGGCGGCGGCGACCAGGCTCCCGTCCGGCGACCACGCCAGTCGCACCACGGGGTGCGTGGACGTGCCGATGCTGCGCAGCATGGCCTGACGCGGCAAGTCCCACCACTGCAACGCGTTGGGCACCGCCACGCACAGCGCCGGTTCGCCCGGCCGCCACGCGAGGGCGTTGACCCGGCCGCCGGTCTCGTAGCGGCTCACCACGGACGTGCGCCGGTCCAGCACCACCACCTCGCCGGACGCCGTGCCCAAGGCCAGCAACCGGCCGGTGGCGTCCACGGCCAGCGCGGTGACGTTGTCGCGGTCGCCCACTCCCGGCGGCAGGCGGCGGGATGCCCCGGTGTCCGGGTCGAGGGCCTGCGCCACGCGGTTGGCCAGGACCACGGGGTCGTACCCGTCGTCGGCCCACTGGACCTCAACGGGGTGCTCGTCGGCGACCGCGATCCGCCGCGTCCACACCGGAGTTCCGGTCAGGTCCACCAGTTCGATGCCCGAACGGCTCACCGCGAGCAACGCCCCCGCGTCCGGCGACACGGCGACACCCCGGGCCGCGCACGGCACCGCAGCGACGAGGTCGGAGTCCATCACTCCCCGGCCGCCTGCTCGTACAACCGGGCCGCGCGGTAGAAGTCGCCCGCCAGCTCCAACTGGCGGGCCGCCGCGGCCAGGTCACCGGACAACTCCAAGCGGGTCGCGGCCGAGATCAGCCCGACCCGTTGAGCCGGCTCGTGCTCGGGCGCGCCGACCGCTTCCGGTTTTCCGGGTCGGGCCACTTCTGCCAAGCGTGCCAACAACTTCTCGGCCGTCGCGGACAGCCCGTCGCGCACCTCGGGCGGGTCTTGCAGCCACAGCGACCACGCCGGCACCGCGTCCTCCGCGCGGAACCGGAACGCGCCCTCCGCGGTGGCCACCACGACCGTGCCGCGGGCCAGCCCGAAGTGCTCGACCAGCGCGTTCGCCGGTGGTCGGGGGCGCAGGGCGGTGCCGGACTCCAGGTACAGGCCGTCCGAGCCGAACCGCGCGACCGGGACGCCGAACGGCACCGGGTCCGTGGTGCCGCCCGGTTCGACCAGCAGGTGCCGGCCGGGTCCGGGGACGACGTGCAGCGCCTCGCGGGCCGGGCCGTGCGCCAGGAACACGCGCAGGGCGGGCAGGTCGTCGTCGGACACCAGGGTCGCGTCGACGCGGTCGGCGGTGGTGTCGTCGCGCACCAGGGCGATGCCGATGGCCACCCCGTCGACCGGTGTGGGTGCGTGGCGCGGGGGAGCGGCGACCGGCAGGTGCAGGGTCGGGGCCGTTTCCCGTGCGGTGACCACGACGTCCCACACACCGGACCCGTCGGACGTCACGGCCCACCTGCGCCCGGCCGGGACGGAGGCGGCGAGGACGTCGTCGTCGACGGGGTAGCGGGCGCGGTGGTCGACGAGCAGTGAAGGGCCGACCTCGCGGCACACGACCGTGTCGGGGAGCGCGGACGTGGTGCGCAGCAACGACTTCGGCAACGCGGGACCACCCTGACCGCCCAGCCGCAACAACACCGCCGGTCGGACTTCCTGGTTTCGGCGCAGTTGGATGGCGGTCACGGTCACCGGGACATCACTGTCCAAACAGGACTTGACGAGTGGTGCGGCGAGCAGACCTGGTGTCAGCACGGAGACTTCGCTCCGGTCCGGTCCGGTTGCCGGCACGGCGGCGGACGCGGCCAGTTCAGCGGCGGTCACCACCGGCCAGGTTGACGTGTCCGGCGCCGGGCCGATCTCGGCGCCGAGGGCGAGTGCGGCTTGCTCGGCGGCATCCGTGATCGGCAGGCACACCGAGCCGTCAGGGGCGCGGTGGCAGCGCAGGGACTGGTCTTCCACCGCGCCCAGCAACGCCAACGCGGCGGCGTCACCGCGGAACCAGGCCACCCGTGCGCTGCTGGACGGTGGTGAGGGTGGTGCGCTCGGCTCCGGGACGGGGTCGCGGCGCAGTGGACGCACGTCGCCGATGTAACCGCCGGGTCCCCGCCCGCGCGCGTCCGAGGCCGGTGGTGGCTGCGGCGACCACGGCTGGCTCGGCGGCGAGGGCGGTGGTGACCACGGTTGGCTCGGCGGTGGGGGTGGTGGGTCGGGAGGTGGGGGTGTGGGCCAGAAAGGCTCGGGGGGCCAAGGCACGTCGGCGGGCCAGCCGGGTGGTGGGGGACCATCGGAGTCCAAAGCCCACAGCATCTCCTGCGGGATCTCCGGCGGCCAAGGCCACTCGGGAGGCAGCTTGGCGGGCCGGGGCGCGGTCGGGTCCAGCAGCCACAGGACCTCCGGCAGCACCTCGGGCGGCCACGCCAACTCACCCGGCCAGTCCACCGGCCGCGACCCGTCCACCGGCAACCCCATGGCCGCCAACGTCTCCGCCGGCAACCGGGTCAGGTCGATGGGCACCAGCACCAGATCCGCCGGCGGCTCCAGCGGCCGGACGTCGAAGGGCGGCGGCGTTCGACCCTCCGAGGGCTTCTTGCGGCGCATCCGGTCCCAGATCACGCCGCACCCCCGGGCAGCCCGGCCGTGCCGCCCAACGCCCGCTCCGCCCACTCCCGCCACTCCACCAGCACCGCCGGGTGCCCACCGGCATAAGCGTCGGCGAACACCTGCGCCGCCAGGTCCGGCCGCCCCACGAGGTCCGCCGCCTCGACAGCCCACCGCTGCGGCGTGCCCCACTGGCGGTGGTCCAGCGCCGCCAACGCATCCCGCAACGCCGAGTGCCCACCGCCCTCCAGCGCCCGGCACAGCGCCCGCACGATCGTCCGCCGCACCCCCGGCTCGGCCCGATCGCCGTCGACCAGCCACCGCGCCCGCGCGGTGTTGCGGCCCGCGGTCACCAGCACCCAAGCGGCCGACACGACGTCACCGGCCTGCTCCCAGCAGCCCGCCGCCTCCTCGACCCGGCCCAGCCGCAACCAGCACGACACCGCCTCGGGCACCAGCCGCGCCCGCGCGTAGCAGTCGGCGGCCCGCTCCAGGTCCCCGCCCCGCTCGTACAGCACGGCCGCCGGGTGGAGCGTGCCCGCGCGCTCCCGGCAGCGGGCGGCCTCCAGCGGCAGCCCGGCCTGCTCGTAGCAGTCGGCCGCGCGTTCGAGGAGGCGCCGGGCGTCGGTCACCCGTTCTCCTGGGTCTCCGCCGTCCGGCCGCGCTCGCCGTCGTCATCCTGCGGCGCCCACGCCTCCACCGCGGGTCGGCGGGTCGCCAGGTCCTCCTCGACCAGCGGACGCGGGTCGAGCACCCGGCCGACGCGGTGGGCGATCTCGTCGTGGACGGCGTCGTGCGCCTCGCCCTCGCGGGCCGCGCCCAGGTCGTCCACCTGGAACAGCTCCACCTCGCCGGTCTCGGCGTTGATGCGCAAGCTCACCCTGACCCGCACGGCTCACGACTCCATCTCGAACTGGATCTCGACCACGCCGTCCTCCTCGCGCACCACGAAGTTCTGCGCGCCGTTGCGGACCGCGAACTCCGTGATGGCGCCCTGCACGCCCGCGACCATCGCCCGCTGCACGCCACGCATGGTGCGTTCGTGCACCTCCTCCAGGCGCTGCTGCGCGGCCGACCGGAGTTCCCGTTCCCGCAACCGGGACTCCTCGTCCAGCTTGCGGTCGGCGTCGGCTTGCGCGTCGGCCTCGGCGGCGGCCGTGCCGCGTTCCCGCAGCAGCCGGGCCTGCTCGTCGGCCTCGCGCCGCAACGCGGCCCGGCGCTGCTCGGCGAGTTCGTCGGCGACCCGTTCGGCGGCGCGGCCGGCTTCCTCCTCGGCCTTCTCCTTGGTGCGGCCCATCCACTCGTCCTCGTACCAGAGGCCCTCCTGCTCGGTCTCGACCTCGTCGGTGACCTCGCCGGACTCGACCCGCGTCGCAGAACCCTCGACCTCGACGTCCGCGGTCAGCCGGACGGTGATCTCCAGGTCGCCGGTCGACGGCCGGTACACCACCAGCCCGTCGGGCACCCGGTGGTGGTAGTCCTCGCCGACCACTTCCCACTCCGGGTCCTCGGCCAGGGCGCGTTCGAAGGCGATCAGCAGCGGCCGGGCCAGCAGGGTGCGCAGGGACCGGGTCATGGTGGCCTCGCCGGCCACCGTGCCCGCCGCCCGCGCGGTGCGGACGACCTCGGTCCGCCACGCCTCGGAAATGACCCGGGTCGCGCGCACGACGACCCGTCGGGGATTGCACATGGCTACTCCTAGCTCGTCTTCCGCAGCCGCTGGGTGACGTCGTTGATGAGCCCGCGGACGGTGTCGATGGCCGCGTGCTCCTGCGGGTGCCGGCGTTGCAGGGGTTGCAGCACCTCCTGGTTGAGCACGCGCAGGGTGGTCATGACCGCGGAGCCGTCCGCGCCCGCCGGGTAGTCGTCGAGCTGCCGCACCCGCTGGTGGGCCAGTTCCAGCAGCGCGGTCACCGAGCGGCCGGCGTCCTCGCCGTCCACCGCGCCCAGGTGGTTGTCCAGCACGCCCTTGGCGACCTCGGCGTCACCGGGCTCGGTCCAGATGTGCCGCAACGGCCACAGGTCGCGCGGGTGGGCCACCTCCGCGCCGCGCAGCAGCGCCGCGCCCGCCACCAGCTTCAGGCCGCGCACGATCCGCCGGTCCGACAGCGCCACACCGCGCGCGGTCAGCTCGGCCACCACGTCGGCGTAGCGGGACCGGACCTCGGTGAGCCGGACGTGCCGCAGCTGCCGGGTCAGCTTCGCCAGGTCGGACACCGACACCAGCGGCGAGGTGTTCACCCCGCCCCCGCCCAGCTGCTCGGTCTGATGCTGCCAGCCCCGGTCCAGCAGCTCGTGCAACCGGATGCGGGCCACCGGCTCGACCTCCAGCCGCAGCAGGAACCGGTCCGCGAACGCCAGCAGCGCCGGGTCCTCGGGCAGTTCGCTGGACGCGCCGAACAGGCTCACCAGCCGCGCGGGCTGGCGCGTGCCGCCGTTGTCGAACGACCGCTCGTTGAGCACCGCCAGCAGGGTGTTGAGGATGGCGCTGCTGCCCTGGAACACCTCGTCCAGGAACACGATGTCCGCCTCGGGCAGCATCCCCGTGGTGCGGATGCGGTAGGTGCCGACCTGGAACTGCTGGAAGTCCAGCGGCCCGAAGATCTCCGACGGCTCGGTGAACCGGGTCAGCAGGTAGCGGAACTGGGAGGCGTTGACCAGGCCGCAGAACCGCGAGATCAGGTCGGTCTTGGCGGTGCCCGGCGGGCCGATCAGCAGCAGGTGCTCCTGGCACACCGCGGCCAGCACCATCAGCCGCACCGCCGCGCCCCGGCCGACGAACCAGCCGTCCAGCTTGCGCTCCACGGCGGCCAGCAGGTTGACCGTCCGCGTGGTCTCCTCGGGCCAGCTCACACGCGCCCCCGACCCACGTGCTCCCGCTTGCGGCTGATCTGGTGCAGGCCCACCAGCTCGCCCAGCTGCGTCGGCGTCGGCGGTCTGCCCTCGTACCGGGCGGCCACGAACGCGTCCCGGAACAGCGCCCGGATCTCGTCGCCGTTCCAGTCGACGGTGGCCCGCACCAGCGCCTCGGTGATCCCCTCGACCGGGACGCGGTAGCGGCGGGCGTGCACCCGGATGATGTCGCGGCGGGCGTACTCGTCGGGCAGGTCGATGGGGAAGCTCGCGAACCGGCTCGGCCGCAGCAGCGCCGAGTCGATCAGCTCCAGCCGGTTCGTCGTGCCGATCACCAGCATCTGCACGTCCGGGCGGAACCCGTCCATCTCGGTGAGGATCTGGGCGACCATCGCGTTGCCCGCGCGGCTGCCGCCGTCGTCGCCGCTGCCCCGGCGGGCGGCGATCGAGTCGAACTCGTCGAACACGATGACCGACGGCGCGTTGCGGCGGGCCTCGGCGAACAGCTCGCGGATGCGCCGCTCGCCCTCGCCGACGAACTTGTTGGTCACCTCGGGGCCGGACACGATCTGGATGGTGGCGTTGAACTTGTTCGCGACCGCCTTGGCGAACAGGGTTTTGCCGGTGCCCGGTGGCCCGTAGAAGATGAACCCGCGCGGGGTGAGTTCGGCCCGCAGGTGCTGGTCCTCGTCGGGCAGGGCGCGGGACATGTTCATGATGTGCAGCGTGCGTTCGAGGGCGGCTTTCACGTCGTCGTAGCCGCCGATGTCGTCCCAGCTGACGTCGGGGATCTCGAAGCTGGACGACTGTTGCGCCTTGAACGCCCTGATGGTGTCGCGCAGCTCGGCCACGGTCGCCTGCGGGTTGCCCTCGTGCTGCTGGTGGGCGTACCGCATCGCTTGGCGCAGCCGGACCGGGCTCAGGCCCGCCAGGAACTTGTACAGGTCGGTGTTCTCGCGGACCGAGAAGTGCGCGGCCTCTTCGCGGGTGATGAGGGCCGTTTGGGACGGCAGTTCCTCGCCGGTGTGCAGGCGGACCAGCCGGGGCGTGCCCTCGATGGCGATGCGGGTGCTGAACCGGGACGCCAGCACTTCGGGGACGGGCAGCGACGGGTCCGCGAAGGCCAGCAGCACGCAGCGGGAGCCGTGGGTGGAGTAGAGCAGTTCGATCAGCTCGCGCGACTCGTTGGACAGCGCGCCGTCCTGGCCGCCGCCCAGCAGGTCCAGGTGCGGCACGACGAGGACTTGGCGGTCCTTGATCTCGCGGACCAGGTCGCGCAGGCGGGACAGCAGGCGTTGGCGCAGGGTCGCGGGCGGGGCGGGGAACCCGGCGACCGGGGGCTGGGGCTCGTCGCCGTCCGATTCCAACAGCTGCGGGTCGCGGCCGGCCTGTCGGACGATGTGCTCGGCCAGGTGGGGGACCAGGATCTTCTCGCAGGTGATCAGCACCGACTGGTCGGCGCGCAGCAGTGAGGCCGCCGCCTCGATCTCGACGCCGTGGGCGAGCTGGGTGGCCTGCTCCTCGGTGATCTTCTCCGGGTGCCGGGGCGACGGCGCACCCGGCTCCGCCTGGCGCGGCGGCGGGCCGGCGCTCGGTGGTGGGGCTGCGTGCGGTGGTGGGGCTGCGGACTGGGGTGGGGTGCCGGGGGTCGGTGGGTGCAGGACGGTGCCCGGCGTGACGTCGGAGCGGAGTTGGAACTCCAGGTCGAAGTCGTGCAGCGGCAAGGCGGCCTGGTCCGGGCGCAGCGGTTCGACCAGCAGGCACCGGTGCCGGGCCAGGACCGCCGCGACCGGGCTGCTCGGCGCCTCGCCCAGCACGTCCACCCGGGTCTCGGGCTGCTCGATGACCACCCGCAGGCTGATCGGCTCGCTCATCGGTACCTCCAGTGGAACCGGATGCCGTCCAGGTAGCCGGTGAACGCGGGCCGCGCGCGCAGGTCGCGCCGGTGCGCCCGTTCGATCGACGCCAGCGCCTGCCACCACCGCGCCGTGGCCACCAGCAGTTCGCCGCCGTCCGCCTCGGCCTCCCGCAGCCGCGCCCGGTGCGCGTCGCCGAAGTACGTCATCGCCGCCTCGTACACGTCGAGCACGAAACCCCGGTCCCGGAACCGGAAGCGCTCGAACACCTCACCCCGCCACCGCGCTTGCCCAGGTCTGGTCGGCACGTCGGCCAGCCGCAGCACGGCGGCGCGCCGCGCGGGCGGGTCGTCGATCGCCTGCTCCAGCACGGCTTCCACCTCGTGCTCCTCCGCCGGCGACGGCACCTCGAACAACGCGTGCAACGGCGACCGCGCCAGCACCGCCTCCCGCAACCCGCCGTCCAACGCCGCCAGGCACCGCGTCGAAACCCCGTAGTGCGCCACGATGTCCGCGCCCGACCGCGGCATCGGCACCGCCTCCAGCAGCCGGGCCGCGACCGACCTCCGCTGTCGCCCTCCCACCGCCGCGCACAGCACCGCCGCGCCCACCCCGGCCGGCCGCGGGTCACCCAGCGGCGGACCGCTCAGCCGCAGCTTGGCGCTGGTGACCGCGACCAGCCGCCCGACCGCGGCGAGCACGTCGCGGCCGGGTCGGGCCAGTTCCGCGGGCGCGGCGAGGTCGCCGCGGGGCGGTTGGCCGCCGCGGTCACTCGTCGTCCACTCCAACACCCGCAGGGAGGTATCTGTCGCGCTCATGTCTGATCCACTGGGTGCAAGCCCTCATGTCGTTGTCCTGGCGGCCGTAGAAGCGCAGCACCCGTCTGTGCTTGGTCACGTTGAGCAGGCCGGCCACCTGCCAGGGCCTGCGGAACGTCGCGAAGTGCAGGTCGAGGTCCACATCGGACAGTCCCAGGCCGGTGCCCGCCTCGAACAGGTGCGTGTGGTACCAGCCGACCAGCTCCTCGCCCTGACCGCGCTCGGCGCGCAGCTGGTTGACGGCGGCGAAGGAGTCGGCGGTGAAGGTGAAGTGGCCCTTGCCCGCGCCGGAACTCTGCGCGGGCGTCACCGCGGTGATCTCGACCAGGTAGCGGGTGTCGCCGCCGGCGATCGCGCGGACGGTGCCGAGGAAGAACCCGCCCTCCTCGATGCGCTGCGACAGCGGCAGGTCCGACAGCAGCAGCGACTGCGTGGCCGGGGTCATCAGCACGTTGATCGGCGTGAGGTACTCCTCCGGCATCCCGTGGTCGGCGGGTCGCACCTCGGCGACGGCCGGTTCCTCCACCTTGTTGATGGTGAACAGCGGCTGGTTGTTGGGGCGGTGCAGGTTCACGTCCACCGCGCCCTCGATCGACGGGGCCTTGCGGTAACTGCGCTCGCCGTCCAGCACGGGATGGCTGATCCGGAACGACCAGTGCGGCTCGTCGGCGTCGATCCGGTCCACGAACCGCCGCAGCACCGGCCCGAGCAGCGCGCCCACCCCGAACTTGCGCCGGTACACGACCTGCTTGCCGCGCACCGCCAGCACGTCCAGCTCGCCGAAGTCGGGCAGCAGGTTCACCAGCCGGTCCTCGACCGGCGCGTCCTCGCCGACCTGGTGGAACACCAGCACGAACGTGATGTCCTCGTCGGCCTCGTCCAGCGCCTCGCGCAGCAGCGGCTCCAGCGACAGCCGGCCGAAGTAGCGCGGCCGGGGCCGGTCACCCTTGAACAGCATCACCTCGGCGATGGTCATTCGTCGCCGCCCCACGCCCGCACGGTCAACGGCATCGGCGCGCGCCCCTGGTCCGCGGCCTCCTTCGCCAGCTCGTGCAGCCGCCGCCCGCCGATGGCCTCGATGGCGTCCTGACCGGCCTCGGACCGGGCCCACAGCGCGGCCTGGCGGTCGAAGTAGCCCTCGCCCTCCTCGTCGGGGTCGAGCACCTCGTAGTTGCGGTAGCCCGCGATGTCCACCAGCATCCCGCACAGCTCGGCGAAGTCCAGGTCCGGCCGGTAGGCGTCGATCAGCGCGCCCAGGCACACCGCGCCCTTGGGCAGCCGCGCCGCGGGCAGCCGGGCGATGTTGGGGTGGAACACCGGCGACTGCCACAGCACCAGCGGCGCCTCGCGCGGGAACTCGCGGTCCAGCGCGATCAGCACCTCGTGCTCGCCGACCGGCACCGGTTCGGGCCGGTACGGGTCGGCGTCCTCGGGCAGCGCGAACCCGGTGGTGGTGATCCGGATGGTGAACTGGGTGGGCAGTTCGCGGCTGTTCGTCTTGACGATCTCGAACCCGTCGTGCCGCCGGGCGTAGGCCTCGATCTGGGCGCTGGCCTTCTCCACCCACTGCTGCCACCGCCGGGTCGAGCCCGCGGTGGCCTGGGCGGCGACCTGCATGGCGTCGCCGTCGCGCACACCGGCCTCGTGCAGCGTCTGGTTCGGGTCCAGCCTGCGGGGCTGGCCGTCCGCGCCGATGACGTCCACGACCGTGCGCTGGAACTCGCCGCGCCGGTTGCGCACGGCCTCGTCGTCGTACTGGCTGAGCACGGCGAACGGGATGTCGGAGACCAGCGTGGACGCGGGCACCGCGCGCAGCTCGAAGGGCTGGCCGTCCGGGCCCTGCACGACCAGGCTCGCGATCAGGTACGGCCGGAACGGGTGCCGCTCGTAGTTCACCGTGGCGTTCGACCCGCGCTGGGACAGCTCCTGCTGCACGGCGGCCACCATCTGGTCGGCCCGCCGGCCGGGGTCGGGGATGCGCACCGCGGACACGTGCGGTGTCGTGTAGAGCAGTTCGGCCTCGGGACCGGCGACCGCGCGCACCGCGTCCACGAACGCCGAGTGCTGGTCGGAGGTGACGGCGTAGAGCACGAAGCAGGGGCCGCTGTCCTCCAGCCTGGGCGGTGGTTCGGCGGTCTCGGGGCTCTCGGTCCGCGCGGTGGGCGCGGGGGTGTCGGCGGTGAGCTGGGTGAGCCACCCCGCGAACGTGCGGTTGTCCGGGTACCAGCTCAGCACCGTGCGCACGACGGTCTCCGGGCCGTTGGCCATGATGCCCAGTTCGAGCTGGCCCACCACGTGCAGCCAGAACGCCTGCGCGTTGGTGAACGCCGGTATCCGGCCGGGCGGGTAGCCCGTCTCGCGCAGGAACTCGCGGGCGGGTTCCTCGGTGTCGAAGATCGCCGCGAGGTCGCGGGCCAGCTCTTGTCTCATGGTGCTCCTTCGCCGGTGGGGGCCAGCTCCAGGTAGCGGAGCCGACCGGCGGAACCGGGGGTGACGACGGGCAGCAGCTCGCGCGGCGCGACGCCCAGGTCGGCCAGGCGCGCCCCGCCCGGCGCGTCGCGCAGGTGGACGCTGGTGCGGCCGTCGACCGGGAACGGCGTCCAGGTCAGCGCGACCTCGTCGTCGCGGACGGCTGCCAGGAGGTCGCCTGCGGTGCTGAAGTGGTTGTGCGCCAACGGGAATACCTCGGTGACGGTCTCGTGGAACGGGCACTCGGGGTCGCGGTCGAGACGGACCTGGTGCGCCGCGCCGCGAACCGGGTCGACCCGCACGACGGTCGTGCCGGGGCGGTGGCCGAACAGCAGCCGCAGGGCGGTGGTCGCCATCCACGACGCCACCAGCGCGGAGATCGGGGCGGACGCGCCGTGGTGGTGTGGTCGCACCAGGTCCGCGCAGCTCCACGGGTCGTCGGTGGCGGCCCGGTCGGCGGCGCTCAGGCCGCAGCCGAAGCAGGCGTCGTCCACCGCGTGGTAGCGCACCTCGCCGCCCCACGGGGACGTGCCGCCGTCCAGCAGCGGCACGCCGACCAGGTTGCACCGGGTGGTCAGCCGCAACCGGGCGGCCAGGCTGTCCAGGCAGCTCACCACCAGCGACGCCGACCGCAGCTCGCCCAGCCCGACGGCTGCGGCCAGTTCGGCGTGCCGGGGGTCGACCACGGTGTCCGGCGCGATCACCTCCAGCGCCTCCGCGGCGGCCTCCACCTTGGCCCGCCCCACGTCGGCGGCGCGGAACAACGCGCCCCGGCTCAGGTTCGACTCGCTGACCACGTCCGGGTCGCACAGCACCAGCCGGCCCACCCCGGCCTGCCCGAGCAGCCGCGCCACCTCCGTGCCCAGCGCCCCGACCCCGACCACGACGACCTCCGCGCGCGCCAAGGCGGTCTGGTCCCACCCCGGGACCAGCGCGTGCCGGGCGTAGCGGTCGGCCACCGCCTCACCTCTTCCGGTAGCTCATCGGGCAGTGCACGAGCTTCTTGTTGAGCAGCCAGCGGTCCCGGCAGTCCAGGCCGCGCGCGGGGTCGTGGTGGACGGGCAGCTTGCACTTGGGCGCGGTCTCGTCGCACGGGCACAGCACGACCGCCTCGAACGGCCGCAGGCTGTGCCCGCAGCCCGCGCAGCGCACCCGCTTGGGCAGGTCGGCGACCATCCACGAGGTCGGCTTGAGCCGCTTGGCGACCTGGTTGAGCGCGTCCAGCTTGTCGATGGCGGCGTAGAACTCGGCGGTCATCGCCGGGTCGTCCTGCTGCCCGACGGCCGCGTCCCCGTGGCACGGCAGTTCCTCGCCGGCGTGCACGACGCGGGCCGCGCCGTCGGCGGTGGCGTGCTGGACGTGGACGCGGTCGTTGATCCGGAACGTGTGCCGGCACACCGGGCACACCTGCTGGCCGCCCGCGACCCAGAACGAGTTCGCGGTGGTCACCGCGGGCCCGTCGACGCCGGAGTTGGTGCGGTCCTGGCCCCGCCGCAGGCCCTCGTTGAACCCGTCCTCGGCGGCCAGGTCGACGGTCGGCTGCGGTGCGCGGTGCTCCGGTGCGGCGGGCTCTGGTGCGGGGTGCTCGTTCATGCGGTGCCCTCCAGGTAGCGCATGCCGGAGACCGGGCAGCCGCGCAGCCCCATCTCGGCCAGGCCCGCGTCGTAGCCGCGGCGCAGCGTGCCGCCGTGGCCGAGCGCGGTGTAGAAGCCGCGGGTGAACGCGGTGGCGCACTCGTCGCCCAGCGGGATCGTGGAGCCGATCACGGCCTCCGCGCGCGACCGCAGCGCCTCGGCGTAGCCGGTGGTGTAGCAGGAGTTGAGCAGGACGCAGCGCAGGTCGTCGAGCACGGCGAAGCTGCGCGCGAGGTCGTCCACCGCGACCGGGGCGGCGTTGCCCGCGTCGTCCTCGAACACCAGGCTGCCGTCCGCGGTGCCGTGCCCGGAGAAGTGCACGAGTTCGGGCTGCGCCTCCAGCAGCGCGGGGACGATGTCGCGGACGCGGGTCGCCGGGTTCACCACCACCGACAAATTCCGCAATCGTGCGGATATCTCCAGAATGGTGCGGTGCTCGACGTCGAGCCGAACTCGCGCCGCATTAGTCGGCGACGACAACAGGCACAGCGCGCGACCCGGTCCGGAACCGGCCGCCAACCGCCGCAGTTGCGCATTCGCCGGATACCACTCGAGCGCCGCGAGCAGGAGCTTTTCCAAGTCGAGTGGAAAACCGCCGTGATCGATCCGGCGGCACACCTCCCGCCAGAACTGCTCGGGCGGCAACGAGTCCGGCGGTGGCACGCTGGAGGCGGGCACACCCGCGTCCTCCAGCAGCGCCAAGCAGGACGAGCGGTCCCCGAACAACGTCCCGAGCAGGGCGAACGCGCCTTCGCGCCGGAGTTGCCGGAACGTCACCCGACCCACGCGCTCTCCATCTTTTCGGCATTAGCGGATGGACGCCCCCAGTGTCGCGCATTCGGCGGGCGGTGTTACGGAGTTCCGGAAACTTCCGGCGGCCAATAGGCCGTTCGGTGTCATCTCGGCGACTTCGCTCGCAGGCGGCTCCCGCGGTGTCTACCGTCGCGGACATCCGGGTTCGACTCCTCGACCGACTCCCTGGGAAGTGCATGACCGAACAGCTCCAGTTGATCCTCGCGGGCGACTTCGGACGCGGTTTGCAGACCTACGACGTCGAGTTCGACGGGCGGCGGCGACTGGACGGACCGCTGCTGTCGCGGTACGGCCGCAACCGGGTCAACGAGCCCGTCGCGCTGCGCTCGGCCGGCCCGGACCCCGAGTCCGTGGTGCTGCTGCGCCGCGAGGTGGACGCCCTGACCCGGCTGCGCGGCCGGCTCACCGAGCGCCGCTACCCGACCCAGCTGACCCGGCTGATCGGGCACAACCCGGACCACGAGCCGCCGTACCTGCTGCGCACCAACCGGGGCGAGCCGTTGAGCCGGCTGGAGATGCCGCTGCGCGCCGACGTCCTGGGCCCTGTGGTGGACGACCTGGTCCGCATCCTGCGCTACCTCGCGGTCAGCGGCCTGGTGCACCGCCGGATCGGCCTGTCCACGCTCCACTGGGACGGCGAGGGCCTGCAACTGGTCGACTTCGAGCACGCCGTGCTGTCCGGCCTGCCCGCGCCCGCGTGCTCGTGCTGCCCAAACCGCCCGCCGCCCGAGGGCACCGCGCGCCGCCAGGACGACCTGCTGGACGCGGGACTGGTGCTGTACCGGCTGTTCACCAACGAGGACGTCACCGACCCGGTCGAGGTGCGCCGCCGGTTGGCGCTCCAGGACGTCGTGGTCCGCGACCTGCTGGCGGGCGTGTTCGACCCGGACCGCACCCGCCGCCCGGACCCGCTGGCCCTGCTGCGCCGCCGCAAGCTGCCCGACCCGCTGTCCGGTTCCGGCCGCCCGGTGACCACGATCGCCGACCGGGAGACCGGCGGGGTGGAGGCGTTCGAGCGGCTGCGCGCCGAGCAGCGCGCGTTCGCGGCCTGGTACCAGCAGAACGCGCACGTGTTGCTCAAGGAGCCGGTGTCGCCGACCCGGGTCAAGGCGATCGTGTGGACGTCGGTCGTGGGGCTGGTGGTGCTGGTCGTGGTGCTGTGGGGGGCGCTGTCGTGAGCCAGTCGCCGGTTCGGTGGGGGTGGCTGTCGTGAGCCGGTCGCCGAGTTCGTTGCAGTGCCCGATCTGCCTGCACACCGTGCTGTGGTCGGCCGCGCCCGTGGTGGTGCTGGACGCGCAGGGCGAGGAGACGCCGTTCCAGCCGCTGCCCGGGGAGAACCAGGAGGTGCTGTTCAACCGGCTGGCCACCGCCTACCGGGTGTGCACCGGCGGCGGCACCCGGCACTACCTGCCCCACGACTACGGCGACTACGACGAGCGCGTGGTGGTCGGCGTGATCGGGCAGGGCGCGGCGGGCAAGAGCCACCTGCTGGCCGCGATGGTCGGCCAGCTCATGCGCCGGGCCGCGCCGCTGCGCGACATCGGGCTGCTGGTCGAGCCGCTGGACCTGCGCATCCACCAGCGGTACATGAGCACGGTCGTGGAGCCGTTCCTGGGCCGGCGGCAGCGGCTGCGCGCGACGCCGGCGACGGCCATCGAGTTCGCCGACGCCTTGAAGGTGACCAACCTGCGCACCGGGCGGCGGTTCGCGCTGACGTTCTTCGACGTGGCGGGCGAGGTGCTGGAGCGGGTGGACCCGTCGGTGGCGTTCATCGGCGCGGTCAACGCCCTGGTGTTCGTGATCGACCCGGAGACCGTGCCGAACCTGTTGCGCGGCAGGCCGGAGACCACCGGCGACGCGGCGTTCGACGTGACGTTGGGGCGGATCTCGGCCATCCGCAACCGGCGGCGGCTGCCGTACCTGCCGATCCCGTCGGTGTCCGTGGTGGCCAAGGCGGACCTGCTGCGGTTCCGCTCGTCCAAAGTGGACCACTGGTTGTCGCGGGACGCCGAGGCGGAGGAGTTCGACTTGAGCACGGTCGAGGAGGAGAGCCGGGACGTGTACTCCTACCTGTTCGCGCGCGGCGCGCACCGGTGGCTGGCCCCGGCGGAGCGGTGCGCGTGGTCGACCCTGCACTTCGCGTCGGCGGCCGGGACCAGTCCGGAGGGGGCGGAGTTCCCGGCGGTGGCGTTCCGGCAGCGGCGGGTGCTCAAGCCGTTGCTGTCGTTGCTGGCGATGAAGGGCGTGCTGACGCCGACGCCGGTCGGGGGGTGGGTGTGAACGCGGACCTGTCCCGGGTCGACCAGGTCGTCTACCGCTGGTCGGCGCGTTCGCTGCTGGGCCGGCGGGGTGTCGGGCCGGTGGCGTCGTCGCTGCCGCCGGACGCGCTGGACCAGTGGGACCAGCGGCTGCACGAACTGGTGTGGGCCGCGCCCGGTCCGCCCGGGTTGGTGTTCCTGGACTTCGACGGCGTGAAGGTGCTGATCCACAAGAAGGACGTGCCCGACGCCAACGGCCGCGAGGGTTCGGCTTTGGCGCACGTGCTGATCGGCCGTTCCCTCAACGCCTGGCACGCCCTGGGTCTGTCCACGTGGGACGGTTGGAGCGGCGAGGGCGACGAAGTCGGTGTCGATCTGGAGGCCTTGCACGCGGGCTGGCTGCACGCCGCCGCCGAGCAGGGCCTGTGGTCGTTGCGCGGTTCGGTGCGCGACCTGTCGCCGGGGCTGGTCGGGGACTTCGTCGCGACCCTGCTGGCCGAGCCGGGCGCGGCGCTGACCGTGGTCGACCCGCCCGCGCCGCCGGTGGAGCTGCTGTGCGCGTGGCTGGACATCACCGGCGAGCCGCTGACCTTCGCCACCGCCGAGCCCGGCGACACCGGCCGCCACCTGCCGCGCGTCGTGTTCCTCACCGCCGCGTCGGGCTTCTCCACCCACGCCACCACCCGCACCCGGGTCCGCTTGGGTGGACCACGTGAGGCGAACCCGTTGCGGCACTTCACCTTCGCCTTGGCCAGCCGCTACTCGCGCCGGGGTTGCGAGGCAATGACAGCGCTGCTACCCGCACAACCACTGGCCACCGCCCGCGATGTCGAGGCGTGGGCGCAGCGGGTCCAGTTCAAGCCCGGGGTGCTGGCCGACGTGATGGACCTGCTCAGCCGGTCCACCAGGGGTGAGTTGACGCCCGTGGAGGAGGACGTGCTGCGGTCGGGGGTGGTGGACGAGCACATCGTGGAGCAGATCCGGCAGACGCCCGATGGCGACCTGGCGAACACTTTGGTGGACGTGCAGGCCAACGGGAGTGCGACAGCGCGGGCGTCCGAGCACCGGATGTTGGGCGAGCTGGCGCGGCGGATGGCGACCCGGCCGTTGTCCGAGCCGGCCCGCAAGCTGTTGCCGTTCTTGCGTTTCGACAGCACGACCTTGGTGAAGGAGTTGGCGCGCACCAAGCCTGTGGCGCACGGTGTGGAGTCGTGGCAGGAACTGGTGGCGTTCGTAGGATTGCTCACCACTTTCTCCCTGACCGACGAACGATGCCTGGGCCTGGTCTTCCAAGCAACGTCCAGACTCCAAACCGCGACCCTGTTGCGTTGGCTGCACGAGGACGGCGCGCGCGAACCCGCGACGTGCGAGTTGGTGCTGCGCAGCCTGCCCGGTCGCAAGAACTCCGGCGACCAGCGCAAGGCCGCGCGGGAGGCGTTCCTCACGGGTGATGCTTTGGCGCAGGTGGTGGACGTGCTGCGCCCCCAGAGCGCGAGCGCCGCCGTGCCGCTGTACGACGTGCTGGTCGGGACGGTGTTCGGGCCGGACTTGGGTAGCACCCGCATCATCGGCGACGTCCTGCGCTTGCTCCCGGCGGACGCGCCACCCGCGTTGCTGCACGTGTTGTACACGAGGGCGGACAACGCGCGCGTGCGCCGGTTGGTCGCGGACGCTGCGGCCAGGCGATATTTCGAAGGAAACGGATTGGCGGACCGATGACTCTCGAAGCCCTCGCCGACCGCTTCGACACCTGGGCCCGCCGTCCTGGTGCCGCCGCCGACGTGTTGCGCGGCATCGGCGAGGACCTGCGCGCCGGTGGCCATGCTCTGGTTGGCAGCCCGCTGGTTCAGTCCTACCCGCCCGAGGTGCTGCTACCCGATCAGGGGCGCCCCCGATGGGTGGCGTGGCTGGAGGTAGTGCGCGACCTGCTGGTCTTCGTCCCGGTCGGCTTCACGTGGTGGCGGCTGAGCGGCGCTTTGGAGGCGCACGAGCGTGCGAACAGCAACGAGTCCTTCTTGCTGGGCTGGCAGCGGGGGTTCGGTGGCCAGGTGCCAACTCTAGGCGGGACCGCCGCTTTCGTGGCCTTCATAGTCTTCGTGATCATCGCCCTAACCCTCGCCGCACACCTGTCGGGCAGCCGCCACACCGCAACCCAAGCCGACGACCGCGCAGCCCTGGCGCAGGACCTGGCAATGGCGACCGTCCTAGTGGGCCGAGTAGAGGTGGAAGGCGAAGTCCAACTAACCAAACGCCAGGTCCGAGACTTCGCCGCCCGAATCGGCGCCTCCAACTCGGCCCTGGTCAGCGCCCTCAAAGACACCGGCCAAACCATCGCCGGCGCAGTAAAAACCGGCCCAGGCAGCCACTTGCACAGCGCCCTGACCGAATGGACCCAAGCCGCCCGGGCCCTAAAGGACATGGGCACCGCCCTACAGGCCCCGGCTGAAACCCTATCGGCCCTCATCGCCCTGCACGAGACCGTAGTAGCTGACGGCCGAGCCCTTCAAGGCTCCCTGTCTTCCCTGATCGGCCAACTGGACCAGGCAACCCAACGGGCGGAGGCAGACGCCCAAAGCCACCGCGAGGTGGCCGGCGAGGTAGCCAGATCAGCCGAACGCTTGGGCGAATCCCTGGACGTCTTCCGCGAACGCACCGAAAGCCTGAGCGAACTGGTAGCCCAACTCCGCTACGCCCTGGACCGCATGGACCACCGCTACGACGGCTGGGACGACACTCCCCTGGACAACGCCCGCCCCATGTCCAACGGCGACCACCAATGACCCGCCAACGCAAACTTCACGTGGTGTTGTTGGCCGGCTGGCTTTTCGCCGACCTGTTCCTGGTCCTCTTCATAATCGGCCTGGAATCCACCCCCGGCACCGCCACAGCTTCCTCAACAACCACCACAACAACCACCACCACCACGACAACCGCCCCCACCACAACCACCACCGTCGCCGAACGCGTGCTCGACCGAACCCCGGTGAAGATCGAGGTAGAAGCAGACCTGGACCGGCTGGCAGCGGAGGGTCCGGACGGCCCGGTCGCGGCGGGCGTCCTGGACGCGGTAAGCCGAGAGGTAGCCGCACGCGGCCCGGGCCGAGCGGTAGGTTTCGTCCTGGTCTTCGCCGCCGGCCCTTTGGACGGCGTGGCCGAGGCCCAAGAGCGCGCGAAGATGGTTCTCAGCGCATTGCAATCCCGCCAACCGGCCTTCGCCGACGCCAGCGGCGAGGGCTTCTGGCGCGGCGGCACCGACATCCTGGAACTAGACATCTTCTTCTACCGCTGACCAATACCCCCGCCACCCTCGGGTCGCACCGCACGTCGGGCCGTGTTGCCGTGTCGGGTGGGGCCCGCCGGGTTTGACAGGGACTGCCGCATCGGGCCGCGTTATCGGCTACGCAGCCGGGCCGTGTTGTCGGCTAGGCCGCCGGGTCGCGCTTCGGGCCGAGTCGGCTGCAGAGGTGGCCAGGCCTGCTGGCTGGGTTGCGCGGCCGCGCCGGGGTTGTACCGATGGGCCGGGCCGCCGGGCGGAGCAGTCGTCCGGGGCTGGCGGGCAGGGTTGCCGGGGGGCGTGTGTCGGGCGAGGCCTGTCGGGTGGGGTTGCCGGGTGGGGCCGCGTTGCCGGGTCGGGTGTGCGTTGGTCGGGGCCTGTTGGGGTGCGGGCGGGGGTTGGTGGCGGTGTGGTTCGTGGGTTGGCTAGCGGTGGGTGGCGTGGGTGTGGGCGTGGGTGTGGGCGTGGGTGTGGGCGTGGGTGTGGGTTTTGTGGGGGAGGGGGCGGGGGTGGTGGCGGCGGCGGGAGGTTGGGCGGGTGGTGGTGTGGGGGTGGCCGGAGGGTGGGAGGACTGGGTGGGGGCGGCGGAGGACTCGGTGGGCTAGGGCTGCTCGGCGGTGTGGGGGTGCGGCGAAGACCGTGGTGGCGAAGGCGGTGGCGATCAAGGTGAGGGTGCCGGCCAGGACCAGGGTTTCGGGGGCGCCCAGGTGCTCGCACAGCCAGCCCAGAAGGGGTGCGCCTACGGCACCGGCTGCGGCGCCCACCGCGTGGTTGACCGCGAGAAGACGGCCGCGCATGCCGTCTGCGGTGTCCAGTTGCAGGCGGGTGCTCATGGTGGTGTCGATGACCACCGCGCCGGCTGCGATGGGTAGGAGGACTAGAGCGAAGCCCCAGGTGCCAGGCATCACGCCGCCGATGGCCTGGAAGATGCTTGTCACGCCTGCGGCGATGAGGAGGAGGCGGAGGGTGAGCTTCCGGCATGCCGACGCTGCCAGGCCGCCGACCACGGTGCCGATGGCGAAGATCGTTGACAGCACGCCGTAGTGGGTGGCGCTGTCGCTCATCGCGGCCATGGTCACCTGGTAGTTGCGGCCCAGGCTGGACAGCACGAAACCCAGCGCGAACAGCAGCAAGAGGCGGCCGGACGCGGTGACGTAGCGGAGGCCTGCCCGCACACCGGCCTGTTCGCGGGGGCTGACCGCCAATGGATGCAGTTCGTGAGTGCGCATGGCCAGGACGGCAACTACCACTGCCATGAAGCTGAACGCGTTGATCACGAACAGGGCTGGAGTGCCCAGTGCCGCAGCCAGCACTGCGGCGCTGCTCATGCCCAGGATTCGGCCGGTGGAGCTGAGCACCGAGCCGAGCGCCAGGGCGTTGCCCAGGTCCTCGCGCGACACCACCTGGCCGCCGAACCTGCCGAGCGCGGGGCCGTCGAACACCGAGACGAGGCCGGCTGTGGCGGTCAACGCGAAGAGGACCGGGATCGGCGCGTTCTGCCACACGGCGAACGCCAGGATGCCGGCGATCAGGGCGTGCAGCGACTGGCAGGTGAGGATGATGTTCCGGACCGGCAACCGGTCGGCCAACGACCCGGCCCACGGCCCCAGCAACACCGACGGCAAGGTGCCCGCGAGCACGGACAGGCCGACCGTGGCGGCGGAGCCGGTGCGCTCCATGACAACCCAGTTGAGGCCGATCAACTGCATCCACGTGCCGGTGACCGACACCAGGTCGGCCACCGCCCACAGGCGGTAGTTTCGGCCGCGCAACGCGCGGAACATCGGGGCTCCCTGTACACGATCCTCGGGGCCTCGACGTGCCCTGCGAACGGCGTACACAGTAGGCGTCGGTTCTCGCCTCCAAACCCTGTTGATCAGTGAATTCCTTCACGTAACGCGGGAACACGCACGGCGCACCACGTTTTCGACCTGTGGCGCCGGGCACCCCTCGGCCGGGAGGTGGCTGTGATGACCGAACCGGAACCGACCGAACACGAGGACCCGGAGGAGTTCGCGGAGGAAGCGGGCGTGGACCCCACACCCCAGGAGGTCGACCACTACCGGGAACTGGCGGAGGAAGTACCGCCCTGGTCCGAGCCCGACGAGCCGCAATAACGGACGGGGGTGGGTGTTGGGATGCGGCTGCCGCGGTGACTTGTGGCGGCTGGTGGACGGGGGTGAGTGTTGGCGGCAGGCGGCTCCTTGTGGGGGTTGGTGTCGGCTGGTGGGGATTGGCCGGCGGTGTGGTGGAGCTGGAATCGGTGGGCAGGAGTGGCGCGCTGGGTGCGCCCGCCCGCCGTGCTGGTGGGCGCGGCGGGCGAGCGTGAATGGGGGTGGGCGCGGGCGAGGGTGGGGGTGTCGGGTGGACGTGGTGGCCCGGTGGGGTGGCGGCCCGGTGGGGTGGCGGCCCGGTGGGGGTGGGCAGCTAAGCCGGGTTGGTTAGTAGGAGCCGGTGAGGAGGTCGGTCAGGGCTGTGGGGTGGTGGGGTTCCAGCCGACCGACTTGCGGGTGGCTGTGGAGGTCACGGTCTGGTCCAGGGCCAGGGCGTCCGCGAACTGCTCGCCCACGACCTCGGCGGCGGTGGGCCACGGGTGGGCTCGGCCCTGGCCGCCGGCTGCCTGGTCGGCTGCGGCGGCCAGCGCGACGGTGGAGACGGCCTCCTCCGACACGCCGTGCAGCACGGTGCCGGGGCTCGGCGGACTCCACGGCCAGGGCGAACAACTCCGCCAGGTCGTCCACGTGGACCATCGGCCACCTCGTTGTCACCGCGCCGGCGTAGCGGCCGGCACCGTCCTCCTTCGCCCAGCCGACGAGCATCGACGGGATGCCGCCCCCGCGGCCGTGCACGATGCCGGGCCGCAGCACGACACCGCCCGCTGTCAGCACCTGCTGCTCCAGGCGCGGCCGGTAGCCGACGATGGGCAGGGGGTTGGTGGGGGCGTCTTCACCCAAGGGTGTGTCGCCCGATGCGCCCAGGACCCACACGCCGCTGGTGTAGACGACGCGAGCGCCACTGTCGAGCAGCGCTGCGAGGGCCGCCTTGCCCGCCTGCTCGTCACCCGGCGGCGGCGCTACGTGGACCACCGCGTCGACACCGGCGGCCGCGCCGGCCGGCGACGTGGGGTCGGTCAGGTCGCCCACGCGCACCTCGTACTGGCCGCCTTCGACCCCGCTCCGGCTCAGCGCCACCACCTCGTGGCCGCGCTCGACCAGCGCCTCCGCCACCGCGGACCCGATGTACCCGGTCGCTCCGATCACCAAGGTCTTCACTGTCGTCCCCCTGTCCGGTAAGCTTCTCAACGTCGAGATAATTCATATCAAGAGGATTGTCTCGATGTCAAGAGTTTTAACGTTGAGAGTTTGGAGGGGCTGGCCTTGGGCGCCGATCAAGCCGCACGAGCCGAGCGGGACGCGGTCGACGAGCTGACAGCCCAGTGGGAGCGCGAACGGCCCGACGTGGACGTTTCGCCCATGGGCGTGATCGGACGGGTGTCCCGGCTGTCGCGGGTCTTCGAGCGCAGGCTGAAGGACTACTTCGCCACGCACGGCCTCGAACCCTGGGAGTTCGACGTCCTCGCCAGCCTGCGCCGCTCCGGCGCGCCCTACGAGCTGACCGCGGGCGCGCTGCTGAAGTCCGCGATGGTCACCTCGGGCGCGATCACCAACCGCATCGACCGGCTGGAGGCGAAGGGCCTGGTCCGCCGCGGCCAGTCGCCGGACGACCGCCGCTCCGTGCGGGTCCGGCTGACCGACGAGGGCCTCAAGGTGGTGGACGACGTCCTCGTCGGCCACATCGCCAACGAGGAAGCGCTCCTGGCACCCCTGTCACCGATGGAACGGGAGTTGCTGATCAAGCTCCTGCGCATGCTCCTGGTCGAGCACGGCGACACCAGCCTCGGCTAACCCAGGGGGTGGATGGTCGTGCTCAGCAGACGGCCGTGGGCGCCGAAGGTGAAGTGGGTCGGGGACTCGCCGGACTCGTCCAGCCCGAACAACGCCCCGTGCGACCGCATCCGGGTCACGTCCCGGTGGTCGGCCACGGTCACCGCCGCACACGGGATCACCTTCTCCCGCCACGTGAACACGTAGATCCCCGGCCGCAGCTCATACGTCGTGTTCTCGTCGGTGTCCGCCAAGCCCTTCTCCGGCCCGGCCAGGCACTGCCACGTGTACCAGTGCGCGCTGAGGTACACGTGCTCGTAGGTGTGCTCCGTGCTGTAGACCCACATCGCCCGCCTCCCGATCAAGGCCGGGCTCGGCGCCGGAACGGGACCGGTGGCTCCCGGCAGGGCGAAGGGCGTGAAGCGCTGGGTGACCCGGGGCGTCCCGGTGTCGTTGATCGTGGTGGTCACCAGCAGCGCCCGGTTCGCCCGCACGTCCAGGAACAGCGAGAACGCCTCGCGCCCTCCCGGGTGGAACTGGCTGTAGTACAGGTCGTCGTCCACCGGGAACGTCTCGCACGGGTGCGTCCCGCCGTCCCACTCGACGGACGAGCCCGTGAAGCGCACTGGCCCGTCCAAGCCGAACGAACGCCCGTCCAGATCGGCGACCGTGGGCGCCTTGTTCTGGTCGAAGCCGGGGGCCAGGCCGTCCAGGGGCAGCCAGGTGGAGGTGTCCGACAGCGTCGTCATCGCGGTCCTTTCCCGGGGGTGCCGGCAAGTCTGGTGCCGGCGGCACCACGGCGGAACGGCGCGCGAGAACCCCGTGCGGCGCGAGACAAACGCGGTGCACAGGCGGCCAACCTCACCGGGCGCGCACACCCGAAGCGGCCAACTCGACCGTGCGGGCGATGCGGCGTTCCCGCGTCTCCGGTCGCTTCGCCCCCACCACCCACGCCACGATCAGCCGCTTCGACGACGGCGGGAAGGTCGCGAAGTGCTCCCGGGCCGCGGGGGAGCGGTCCAGCGCCGCCACCAGGTCGGCCGGCACGGTGTCCGGGTCGGGCACCGGGTCCCACGTCCCCGCCGCCTTCGCGAGGTCGATCACGGCCTGACCGGCGGGTGTCATCAGACCCTCCGCGATCATCCGCTCGGCCCGCTCCCGGTTCACCCGGCTCCACGTGCTGCGCGTCGTGCGCGGGGTGAAGCGCAGGCGGGATGAGTGTTCGTCGTTCTTGCGGTGGTGGCCGTCGATCCACCCGAAGCACAGCGCCTGCTCGACCGCCTCGGCGTAGCGGACGCTCGGCGTCGGGCTGTCCTTGTGGTGCAGCACCAGCCAAACCTCCTTGGCGGACGCGGAGTTCTCGGTCAACCAGGCCCGCCACTCGGCGGCGGTGGGTGCGCTGAACACGTCACGCCCCCAGCACGTCGAGGTAGTGCTGGTTGAACATGACGCCGAGGACGTTGCCGAACGGGTCGACCACGGACGCCGTCACGAACCCCGGACCGCGCTCGACGGGCTCCCGGTGCACCTTGCCGCCCAGCGCGACCAGCCGGTCGAACGCCCCCTGCACGTCGTCCACCGCCCAGTACGCGATGGCACCGCCGGGCTGCTCCGGCGCGGGCCCGGCGAACCGCCGGTCGATGATCCCCAGCTCGTGCTGGTAGTCGCCGATCCGGAACTCGATGTAGGCCGGCGCGCCGTCGACCTCGCGCACGAAGTACGGCTGGATGCCCAGCACCTCGGCGTACCACTCGCGCGCGGCGGCCAGGTCGTCGGCGAAGAAGCTGATGGTGGTGAGTCCTCGCAACATCGGGGTGGCTCCTCTCGAACGGGCTGTTGGAGACCATCCTCCGAGTCAAAGTGCTCACCAGCTGAGCAGTTTTCCGGACCAAAAATCAGCGCAGGTTCGCGCGAAGGTCCAACGCGGTCACATGGTGCTCCCGCGCCTCGGCGACCCGGCCCAACTCGGTCAGCGCCTCGGCCATGGCCTCGTGCACGCGGGCCTGTTCGGCCTGGTAGCCGGTCTGCCGGCTCAACTCCAGCGCCTCTTCGAACCGGGGCAGCGCGGCTTCCGGGCCGTCCAACCGGCGCGTGGTGCGGGCGGCGTCGAAGAGGATGCCCATGCGCAAAGTGCGCACCACGCCGGCGGAGAACTCCAACGCCTGCTCGAAGTACCGGTAGGCCGTCGGCTTGTCGCCCAAGTGCCCGTACAGCACGCCCAACGCGCCCAACGCGACCGCGCCCAAGCCGGAGTCCTTCAGGTCCCGCGCGATCTCCACCGCCTCCTCCAACCGCGTGCGGGCCTCGTCGTAGCGGCCGAAGTGGATGTCCTGGTCGCCGGAGTTGATCTGCGCCACCGCCACGCTGTGCCGGAACCCGCCCCGCCGCGCCGCCGCCAGGGCACGCGCGTGGAACCCCGCCGCCTCGGCGTTGCGGCCCAGTTCGCCGACGGTGATGCCCAACTGGGTGGTGACCAGGTTCTCCAGCGCGAGGTCGTCGCCGACGACTTCCAGCGCCCGGTGCAGGAACGGCAGCGCCTCCTCGGGCCGGCCCAGGCGGGTCAGGCAGAACCCGCGGTTGGTCAGCGCGAACCCGTCGCCGGTGCGTTCGGCGGCCACGGTGTGCAGGGCCAGCGCGTCGTGCACCTGCGCGGTGGTGTCGAGGTACCGGGCCAGTGCCCGCGCGAGGTGTGCCGCGTGCCGGGGCCGGCCGTGCACGGCGATCGCGAGCAGGCACGCGCGTTCGTCGTCGACCCAGCGCATCGCCTCGCGGTGGGTCGGGAACGCGGGTTCGGGGCCGACCGGCGGCGGCACGGGCGGGCGGCGGTGCGGCTCGCCGGGGGTGAACAGGGCCGCCGCCACGGAGGCCGCGTGGCAGTAGTGGTCGCACAGCCGGTCGAGGGCGTCCGGGTCGTCGGCCAGTTCGCGGGCGTGCAGGCGGACCAGGTCGTGCATCCGATACCGGCCGGGCACGTGCTGCTGCACCAGGTGCGCGTCCTCCAGTTCGCGCAGCGCGCGCCGGAGGCGGGGCACGGGCAGGTCGGCCAGCGCGGCGGCCCCGGCCACCGCCACGTCGGGCCCCGGCACCAGCCCGAGCAGGCCGAACAGGCGCCGCGCGTCCGGGCCCAGGACGCGCAGCGACGCCGAGAACACCGCGCGCAGGCTGGTCGGCAGGTCACCGGTGTCCAGGGCGTCCAGCCGGGCGTCGCGGACCTCGTCGGCCAGCGCGGCCAGCGGCACGTGCGGCGCGGCCTTCGCGCGGGCGGCCAGGACGCCCAGCGCCAGCGGCAGCCCGCCGCCGTGCTGGGCCAGGACCTCGGCGGCCTCGGGTTCGGCGGCCACCCGGTCCGCGCCGAGGTGGCGGGTCAGGACGTCGGCCGCCGCCGGCTCGTCCAGCACGTCCACCGGCACGGGCACCGCCCCGCTGGTCGCGACCAGTCCGGTCAGCCGGTGCCGGCTGGTCACCAGGACCGCGCAGGACGTGCCGCCGGGAAGCAGCGGCGCGACCTGGCCGGTGTCGCGGGCGTTGTCCAGCACGACCAGCAGCCGCCGGTCCGCGGTCAGGTCCCGGTACAGGCTCGCCTGCGCGTCCGGCTCGGCGGGCACCTCGCGCGGCGGCACGCCCAGCGCGCCCAGGAACCCGCGCACCACCGCGTCCGGCGCGAGCGGTTCGGCGACCGGGTCGAACCCACGCAGGTCGACGTGCAGGCGGCCGTCCGGGAAGTCGTCGCGGTGGCCGTGCGCCCAGCGCAGCGCCAGCCACGTCTTGCCCACGCCGCCGCCACCGGTCAGCACGGCGACCGGGGCGCGGTCGAGGAGCGCGTCGAGCGCTTCGAGTTCCCGCTCGCGGCCGGTGAACGCGGCGGGCGCGGGGGGCAGCAGCTGCGGCACGCGCCTGGTCGGCTCGGCCAGGGTGGGGTCCGCGTCGAGGATCCGGCGGTGCAGTTCGCGCAGCTCGGGGCCGGGTTCGGTGCCCAGGTGCCGGACCAGCGCCTGTCGGGTGACCTGGTAGTGCCGCAACGCGTCGGCCGCCCGGCCGGTCCGGTAGAGGGCGAGCATGAGCTGCCCGGTGAGCCGTTCGTCCCAGGGGCGTTCGGCGGCGCGGACGGGCAGTTCGGCGAGCAGTTCGGCGTGCCGGCCGACCCGGAGGGCCAGGTCGACGCGGTGGGCCTGGGCGGCTTCGCGTTCGGCGGCCAGCGCCTGCCGCTCGGCCTCGACCCACGGCGTGTCCAGGCCCGCGAACGGGTCCGCGGCGGACAGCGCCAGGGCCTCTTCGACCAGCTTCAACGCGTGCGCGGTGTCGTCGAGGCGGCGGGCGCGGGCGGTCAGGTCGCGGAAGCGGTGCAGGTCGACGTCGTCCGACTCGGCGTCGAGGAGGTAGCCGCCGGCGCGCCGGCCGATCGTGGCGGGTCCCAGGGCGCGGCGCAGGCGTGAGATGTAGGTCCGCAGGACGCCGTCCGCGCGCAACGGCGGCCGGTCGCCCCACACGCGGTCGATGAGCCGTTCGGTGGGCACGGGACGGTTGAGGTCGACCAGCAGCGCGGCGAGCACGCACCGCTGGCGGGTGTGGCCCAGGTCCAGCCGGACGCCGTCGACCACCGCCTCCACCGCGCCGAAGACCCGGAACTCCACGCGTCCCCTTCTACCGGGTCGCGCACGGCGGGTCCAACACGGTTGAGGCACCCGTGGGGCGGGTGGTGGTCCGCCCCACGGGTCGTCGCGTCAGAACACGTAGCACTCTGTGGCCGACTGGGCCGCGAAGCCCGCCGCCCGCACGTCCGCCGCCGCGAGCGAGCCCGCGAACCGGCGGTCGACCTCGGCCCGCTCCGCCGCGTTGGGCAGGTCGTTCTTGCACGACACCGGGGCGCTGGAGCCCGACATCAGGTCGGCGCACAGGCCGGTGCGCCGGTCCGGCAGACCCAGGATGTGGCCGATCTCGTGGGTCGAGATGCGCGGCCGGTAGTAGCCCTGCTGGACGGCCTGGCGGCCCATGTAGACGGTGCCGTTGCCCAGCGACGTCACGTAGGCGCGCGGCCAGCCGTTGTCCGCGTAGATCCGGATGTTGGTCGGCGTGCCCGCCGACTTCTTGACGAGCCGGACGTTGACCACGGAGGCGTTCCAGTTCGCCGCGGCCTTGTCCCAGTCCGCCGCGAACTCCTGGGCCTGGCTGGTGTCGTAGTACAGGGTGCGCACCAGCGCCTGGGGCTGCGCGGCCTCCGCCGACGCGCTGGGAGCGGCGACCGCGACGAGCGGCAGCAGCATCCCCAGCGCGACCACGGCGGCGCGTGCGACCTTTCGCACGAGCATGGTGATCTCCTTGTGTACAGGGAAAATCGGGAGCCGGTGACAGGGAGGCTCCCGCTACCCGAACCAACCAGTCGTGACGCGCCGCCACCAGACCCGTACGTAGGGTTGTGTGGACCTTTGCCCGGAGGGCTGCGCCGTTCGGCCCGGTCAGAGCCCCTGGGTGCGGAACTTGTCCAGGACCCGGCGTTCGCGCTTGGTGGGCCGGCCCGCGCCCCGGTCGCGGCGGGCGACGGGCAGTTCCGGCGGCGGCGGGGGAGTGCGGTCGATGTAGCAGGCGGCGGCGTCGGCCGCGCCGACCCGCTTCTGGATGACCCGCACCACCTCGACCACCTTGGTCGTGTCGCCGACGCGGGCGCGCACCTCGTCACCGGGGACGACGGTGGTGGCGGGCTTGGCGGGCTTGTCGTTGATCCGCACGTGCCCGCCCCGGCACGCCGCCGCCGCGTCCGGGCGCGTCTTGGTCAGCCTGACCGCCCACAGCCAGCGGTCGATGCGGGTCGACTCCACCCGTTCACCCTACGGTGATGACGACTTTCGCCCGCGCGTGCTCGTCCTCGACGTACCGGATCGCGTCCGGGACCTCGGCCAACGGATAGGCGCGGTCCACCACCGGGGCCACGGTGCCCGCTTCGACCAGGGCCTTGAGCGCGGTGAGGTCGGCCAGCCTGTTCACCACCCGGATCCGCGGCCGGGTGAACGCGGCCACCGCCTGCGCCTTGATCAGCAGGGCCATCGGCCCGAACACGCTGCCGCCGGTGGACACGCCGCCGCCGGACAGCACCAGCGACCCGGTCGGGGTGACCGCCCGCCGCAGCTCGGCCGGCGACCGGTTGCCCACCAGGTCCAGGACCAGGTCGTGCTGCTCGCGGGTGAAGTCCTCGCGGGTGTAGTCGACGACCCGGTCCGCGCCCAGTGACCGGGCCAGGTCGGCGTTGCGCGGGCTGCACACGGCGGTCGTGGTGGCTTTAGTGCCTGTGTTGGACGAGGTGGTCGAGGCGGCGTCGGGGGCGGGGCGGACGGTGGGGCCGGGACGGTTGCTTGCGCCGGCTGATCCCGGCGTGGTCAGGGGCGGCCCCAGATGTCGGTGGGCGGTGGGCCGGTCAGGCGGGCCACGTCGAGGGTGTGCAGGGGTTTGCTGCGCTTGCGGAGCCTGGCCAGGATCGAGCGCTGGCGTTGGGCCAGCTCGGTGATGATGGTGGTGGGCGCGGTGTCGGGGTTGGGGGTGTTCCGGTACCAGTTGCCGAGGATCTCCAGCGAGAAGTCCACGACGTGGGAGCCGCCGGTGCCCAGTACCAGGTCGCCTTCCGTGCGGAACTGGCCCGAGTGGAAGGTCAGGTTCCGGGCTGTGTAGAGGGCGTCCAGGAAGGTCGCCATGCGCTTTTGGGCGTCCTGGAGCCAGGCGGCGCAGGCTGACGGGGTCGACAGGCGGTGGGACCAGTCGGTCACCTGTTGCGCGGCCAAGGGGGAGGTGTGGGCGAGGACCTTGGCCAGGGCGTCGCGGGCGGTCGACAGGGAGGGTGGGTCGGTGTCTCGTGGGGGCAGCAGGAGGTCCACCCAGGTGTTGAGGTCGTGCAGGCGGGTGAAGCCGTCGCACTTGGCGTAGTCGTTGACCACGGCCAGGTTCTCGGTCAGGGATTCGGCGAAGCGTTGGTGTGCCTGGGCTTCGAGGAGTTCGGCGCGCTCCTGGGTGGCGCGGGCGTGCAGCGGGGCGTAGTCGGGGTGGTCGGTGGGGCACGCTTCCAACGCGCGGTCGAGGGCGTTGCTGCGTTGCTCCAAGACTTCCACGCGGGACCGGGCGGCGCGGACCGTGGCGGTGGCCGACTGGTGGAGTTGTTGGTGCGCCTCGACGACCTGTTGGCGCATCGCTTGCAGGGCCAGTGCGGCGGCCAGGTCACCCCGGTTCTCCAGACCGCACGCCTCAAGTGCGGCCCACGCCAACGCGGCGGCCGGGAGCGGGGCCTCCGTGACGCGCGCCACGTGGGCCATGCGGAGGCCGTTGCGCAACGTCTTGGGCCAGCCGGGCACGAGCGGATCGGCGCGTTTCACGGTGGTGCGGCGGGGTGCGAGGTGGCGGACCTGTCTGTCCACATCGGACACCAGGACGTCGTCGGCCAAGGAGAGCGTGACCAGGCGGTGCCCGGCCATGTACTGGTCCAGCAACTCCGACATGGTCCGCCGCGCGGCACGGCCGGCGCTGGGCGCGTCCACGGCGTCGACCTGGCAGGACGCCAGGCACGCGGCACCGTGGGTGGGGACGCCGGCCACGAAGGCGCGCAACCGGTTGGGGGAGCCGAAACCCAGCCGCCCGGGCTCGGTCAGCGCCGCCGACGTGGCCGTCGGGTCCAGCTCCGACAGGTGGGACAGGGCCGTGGCGCCGTGCACCACGACGGCCACCCGGTAGGGCTTCGGCGGTGGCAGCAGGAGGTCCAGGACCGTTCGGGCGTCGAGCCTGTCGGCCCGGTCGGCCAGTTCGCGGCACAGCGTGTCGTGGTCGCGGTCGGTCGCGGCGACCAGGCACGCCAGTTCGTCGGACAGCAGGTCGAGGCCCGCGATGGTGTTGAACGACTCCGGACCTTCCCAGACCGCGGTGAACGTCGACTCCAGGAACCGCCGCACGCCCGGCAGGAGGTCGCCGACCGCGGCGGCGGCATCGCGGGCCAGTTCCCGCCGCCGGCCCATCGGGATCTTGACCTGGTCGTCCAGCGCCCCGATCACCGAGTCGAGCACGCCCCGCACGTCCAGCAGCACGGGCTCGGGACCCCACTGGCCGATCCCGCGCTCCACCGCCGCGCGCGTCCCCTCGCACAGCGACCGCAGCAGCGACACCCGGGGCTGCGCGGTGTCGGCGAAGTTCTCCAGCACGGCCCGCGTCCGGGGCAACTCCGAGGCCATCCCGGCCAACGCGGACACGTGCCTGCTGAACAGCGACGTCCCGCTGACCGCCCGCAGCACCCGCTGCACCACGTACGTGCGGGTCCACGTGACGCCGGCGCGGCGGAACGCGGCGAGGAGGCGATGGTCGAAGCCGCTATAGGCCATGCACCCAACCTAGTTGTGCCGGTACCCACCGAACGGGTCGGGGAGCGCGGCCAAGTGCTGCTCGAACGTCGTGCGGCCCCCATCGCCACCGAGGTGGCCGCCCGCTCGGTAAGCCCGGAACACCCCGCCGGGCAGCGAGACCCGCACCACCCGCCGCCGCCGTCCGGTCGCCGCCAGGAACGACCGCGCCAAGTCGGGGACGTCCCGCACCTCAGGACCCCCGAAGTCGGGCGCGCGGCCCAAGGGCTCGCCGGTGGCCAACTCGGCCAGGCGCTGGGCGACTTCCGCGACCTCGACCGGCTGGACGGGCACGTTGGGCGCGAAGAGCAAAGGCAGGCTCGACAGCCGCGCGAAACCGACCCGCAGCAGGTCGTGGAACTGCGTCGCGCGCAGCACCGTCCACGGCAGCCCGGACCCGGCGACGACCTCCTCGGCCGCGAGCTTCCCCCGGTAGTAGGACAGCGGGACGCGGTCCACGCCGACGATCGACACGTACACCACGTGCGCGTCCCGGACGGCCTCCACCAGGTTGCGGGTCATGGTCACCTCGGCGGCCCGGCGCATCTCGGTCGCGCAGTGCACCACCGCGTCCACGCCCGCGACCGCCTCAGCGAGCCCGCGCCCGGTCTTGAGGTCCGCCGACACCAGCCCGGGACCCGACCGCCGGCTCACCACCCGCACGTCGTGCCCGGCCAGCCGTTCGACGACCAGCCTCCCGAGCACCCCTCGACCACCCGTCACCGCGATCCGCACCACCGGCTCCTCTCCGTCGACTTCCCCTCAGGAACCGGACAGGCCGCCGGAACGTGACACCCGGCCCGCCAGGAAGGCCAGTTTGGCGGGGTTCGCGACGATCCGCACCGCCGTGCTCGGGCACCAGGACGGCCACCAGCCGATCACCCGCCACCGACACCGCCGGCGCGCCGTTGCCCTCGGCGATCCGCAGCTCCAGACCGGCGCCGAACCGGTTGAGGCCGCCCAGCAGGTACCGGAGGACGCGCTCGCGCCCGACCACCGGCCGCAGCGCCGCCGACACCTCGCTGTTCGACGCTGTCCATCGGACCCAGGCCGTCGGGCGGGACGGGCTCGGGCAGCCACGGTCCGACGTACCGCTCGCGGCGGACCCGGGCCGAGGTGAGGTGGTTCAGGCACAGGTTGGTCACCACCCGGGTGAGCCAGGCCGACGGGTCGGTTCCAGCGCAGGTAGGCGTCCTGGAGCACGTCCTCCGCCTCGTGCGCCGACCCGAGCAGCCGGTAGGCCAGGCCGCACAGCCGCGGCCGGTGCTCCTCGAAGTCGGACGTCACGAGCGCCACGCGCGCTGGCGTGCGGTGAGTTCGGCGTACATGCGCTTGAAGTCCGCGTACTCGCGTGCGCCGAACGCCTCGGCGTGCCGGGCGTCGATGGCCGCCATGATCTCGTCGGACTTGGTCATGTGGTCGAGCCCCTTCTCCGTGGGCACCACCAGTTTCGCGCGCCGGTCGGTCGGGTCGGGTCGGCGTTCGACGTAGCCGAGGGCTTCCAGTTCGTCCAGCAGCTTGCCGATGACCTGCTTGTGCTGCCCGGAGTGGCGGGCGAGGTCGGTGGCGCGGGTGCCCTCGGGGTCGAGGTAGGCCATCACCGCGCCGTGCTGGGGCCGCAGGTCGGGGTGGCCGCGTTCGGCCAGCGTGGTGAACAGCTCCTCCTGCACGGCGAACATCAGCCGGCTGGTGAGCACGCCCAGGTCGGGGTCGGTCTGCTTCCGCTCGCTCCGGCGCAAGGGGCCTCCAGTGGTCAGTCCAGGTGATAGTCACCATGTTTGACTATCTCTACGGGTGACTATACCGTGGTCCTCGTCAGTGATCACCGGAAACCCTATGGGGGATGCAGTGAACAGCCAGGTCAAGGTCGCGATCGTGTACTACTCCGCCACCGGCAGCGTCGCGACGATCGCGCAGGAGATGGCCGAGGCCGCCGAGAAGCTGGGCGCGGAGGTGCGGCTGCGCAAGGTCGCCGAACTCGCCCCGCGCGCGGTCGTCGAGGCCAAACCGGAGTGGAAGGCCAACGCCGAGGCGACCGCGGAGATCCCCGAGGCCGCCGCGGACGACCTCGTGTGGGCCGACGCGGTGATCATGGGCTCGCCGACCCGGTTCGGCAACATCGCCTCGCAGCTCAAGCAGTTCCTCGACACCCTGGGCGGCGTGTGGCAGCAGGGCCTGCTGGCGGACAAGGTCTACAGCGGGTTCACCTCGACCGGCACCCTGCACGGCGGCCAGGAGTCGACGCTGCTCGCGCTGACCCACACGTTCCACCACTTCGGCGGCATCGTCGTGGCGCCCGGGTACACCCACCCGCACAAGTTCGTCGACGGCAACCCCTACGGCACCGCGCACCACGACGGCGGCGGCACGCTGGCGGTCGACGAGACCACCCGAGAGGCGGCCCGCGTGCAGGCGGAGCGGGTCGTGCGCTTCGCGCGGGCGATCAGCGCCGCCGCGGCGTGAGCCCGTCGAGGGCGAGGGCGAGCAACCGCTCGACCGCGATCCCCGACCGATCGCCCGCCCAGGCGAGCCCGGCGGCCAGCGCCAGCACCTCCTCGGGGGTCACGCCGGCCGCCACCAGTCCTTCCTCCTGCGCCCGGGCGAGGAGTTCCGCGCCCGCGGCGCGCATGGCGACGCACGACCCGTGCAACTCGGAAGTCTCGTCGCGCAAGGCGGCCAGCACCGACTCGGGCAGGCCGCGGTAGGTCGCGGAGCCGGTGGCGACGTCGGTGAGCCACCGGGCCAGCGCCTCCGCCGGCGGCTGGTCCGCCAGTTCTTCGGCCCGTGCGCGCAGCCGGTCGAACCGCTGCCGCAGCAGGGCCTCCACCAGTGCCTCGCGGGTGGGGAAGTGCCGGTAGAGGGTGCCGATCCCGACACCCGCCCGGCGCGCGATGTCGCGCAGCGAGGTGTCCACCCCGTGCTCGGCGAACGCTTCCGCGGCCACGGAGACGATCAGGTCGTGGTTGCGGCGCGCGTCGGCGCGTTCGGCCACTGGGAACCACCTTCCGTTGACAAGCGGAGCAGTGCTCCGTATGTTCCGGAGCAGTGCTCCGGATAGTAGCGGACTGGGGGTTCTGCCATGGGGAAGACGGTGTTGGTCACCGGTGCCACCGGACAGCAGGGAGGTGCCGCCGCCCGCCGACTGCTGGCCGACGGCTGGCACGTGCGCGCCCTGGTGCGGTCGCCGGGCAGTCGGCAGTCGGCCGCCCTGCGCGAAGCCGGCGCCGAGGTCGTGCCCGGTGACATGCGCGACCGCGCGGCCCTCGACCGGGCCATGGTCGGCGTGCACGGCGTGTTCAGCGTGCAACCCGCGGCGGCGCCACCCCACTTCGACGCGGATGAAGTCGCCATGGGCAAAGCCGTCGCCGACGCCGCTCACGCCGCCGGTGTCCGGCACTTCGTGTACACGTCGGTGGGCGGGGTGGAGCGGGGCAGCGGGATCTCGCACTGGAACACGAAGTGGGAGGTCGAGGAACACGTCCGGGCCTCGGGCCTGCCCGCGACGTTCCTGCGCCCGGTCATGTTCATGGAGAACCACGTGTCGCCGATGACGGGCGTGCTGGGCGTGGTGCCGCTGATCCGCATGATGCCCGGGTGGCGGCGGGTCCAGGTGGTGGCCGTCCGGGACGTCGGGGCGTTCGCGGGTCTGGCGTTCGCCGACCCGGACCGGTACGTGGGGCGGGAGATCGAGTTGGCGGGCGACGAGGTGACCAGGGAGGGGCTCGCGGAGGCGTTCGGCGAGGTCCTAGGCAAGGACATCGACACCTCACCGCTGCCACCGGAGGTCTTGGCCCGACTGGGCGTCAGCCTGGACGACCTGACCCGCGCCGACCGCTTCGCCGGGTGGCAGGCCGACATCCCCGCACTCCGCGCGGAACACCCGGACCTGCTCGACTTCCCGACCTGGCTGGCCCAAGAAGGCGCGACCGCCGCCCGCGCATCCTTCGCCTGAGCCGTCGAGGCACTTTGTCGTACCCCCGTGGGACAATGGAGACGGGGGCCGGAGGCCGCCCGCCCTCACCCGCCGGCGCACGCGAGGGCCGAAGGCCGCGGGCGCACACGCGGGCCGCAGTGCCGCCGGTCTCGCCCGTCGGCGCAGACGAGCGCCGGAGACCGCCGCCCTCAACCGCCGGGCCTCACCCGTCGCGCTCTCCGCCCGCCCGCAACCGCCCGCCCGCAACCGCCGGGCCGCAACCGCCGGGCCGCAACCGCCGGGCCTCAACCGCCAGCCAGCGCCCGGCGGTCCACCTTCCCGTTCGGCGTCCGAGGCAGCGCGCGCACCAGGCGCACCGCGTCCACGATCATGTGCCGGGGCAGGCGGCTCGCGCAGTGCCGCTTTGCCTCCAGTAGCCCAAAAGGGCCGACCGCGACCACGTGAGCGACCAGCCGAGCGTCCAACCCGGTCCCCCACACGGTGACCGCCACCTCGCTCACCGCCGGATGCGACTGCAACGCCGCCTCGACGTCCCCCACCTCCACCCGGTTCCCGCGCACCTTCACCATCCCGTCGCGCCGCCCCAGGTAGACGTAATCACCCTCCGCCGACAACACCACCCGATCCCCGGTGGCATACGGCCCGGTGTGCGGCGCACCCCCGTGGTACCCGAGCATCACGGTCGGCCCGGACACCATCAACTCGCCCTCCTCACCCACCCCCGCCACCGAACCGTCGTCCCGCACCGCCCACACCGTGTCCCCCGAGCACGCCCGACCAATCGGAGCAGGACGCGTCCACGACTCCGGTACCTCCCCCACCTCGTAGTACGTGCACACGTTGGTCTCCGTAGGCCCGTACAAGTTGAGCAACCGCGCATCCGGCAAGTGAGCCCGCAACGCCCGCAAGTGATCGACCGGATACGGCTCCCCGGCGAACAAAACCGCACGCAACCAAGGCAACTCCGTCTCCAGCAAACCGTTGCGCGCCATCAACATCAACACGGACGGCACCGAGTACCACACCGTGATCCGTTCCGACACCAACATCTCGACCAACCGCCCAGGCGCATAAGCCGCCTCCTGAGGCACCAACACCACCGACGCGCCCACCAAAAAAGCCACATACACGTCCAGCACCGAAAGATCGAAGTGGAACGGCGCATGGTTGGCGAACCGGTCCGCAGGCCGAGCCTCCAACGCACCCGCCGCCCACTCCACGAACGCCAACGCATTGCGGTGCGAGATCCGAACACCCTTGGGCACACCGGTCGACCCGGACGTGTACAGGATGTAAGCCAGGTCATCCGGCGAAACCGACACCGCAGGCAACGGCTCCACCGAACCCCCACCCAACTCCACGCACACCGCCCCCGGCACGGCGGAAACGTTCTCCGGAGTCGTCACCACCACCGCCGGCGCACAATCACCGATCACCTGCCGAGCGCGCTGCACCGGACTCAACGGATCGACAGGCACATAAGCCGCCCCCAACCGCAATACAGCCTGCATGGCCACAACCGCAGTCAACGACTTGGGCAACCACAACGCGACCCGATCACCCACTCCAACATCCAAAGAGGACAGGAACCGCCCGACTCTGTCCGCCTCACGGTCCAATTCCGCATAAGTCAAAACACCCTCAGCAGACCGCGCCGCCACCGCGGACCCGTCACGACGAGCGCTCGACCGCACCAGATCGGGCAGGATCACAACCCCAACTCCTTGGCCATCTGTTCGAGCTGCATCTCCGACGTCCCGGAGAACGTGGTGGCCGCCACCGCGTCCAGCAGGTCCGCCGACACCCCCGCGTCACGCACCCCCGCCCCACCCAGCACCCGCATCGTGAACAGCGCCGTGTCCACCGCCACCTCGCTCACCGCGAGCTTCGCCGCCGCCACGTCCCACGCCGCCCGCTCACCCCGGTCCAACCGCCAACACGCCCGCCACAGCACCAACCGGGCCGCCTCCCACCGCGACCGCAGCCCCGCCACCGCGTGCGACACCGCCTGGTTCGCACCGATCGGCCGCCCGAACTGCCGCCGCGTCCGGGCGTGCTCGACACACCGGTCCAGCAATCGCCCCGCCTGACCCAGATACGCGGCGAACAAGCACGTGCGCTCCCACCGCATCGACGACTGGAAGATCGCCGCCCCCTGCCCCGGCACCCCGAGCACGTGGTCCACCGGCACCCGGCAGCCCACCAGCCGCACCTCCCCGGCCGGACAGGAGGCCAGCACACCCTTGGCAAACGGCTCGACGACCAGTCCCGGCGTCCCCCGCTCGACCACGAACGCGCTCACGCCCAAGTGCCCGAACTCCGGCTCCGTCGACGCGTACACCACGAAAACATCGGCCACCGGACCGTTGCTGACGAACGACTTCACCCCGTCCAGCACGTAGTGGTCCCCGTCGAGCCGCCCGGTGGTCCGCAGTGCCGTCACGTCCGACCCCGCCACGTCCTCGGTGATGGCATTCGCCCCAACCCACTCGCCCGACGCGAGCAACGGCAGCACCCGTTCGCGCACCCGCGCGGAGCCGTGCTCCGCGATCGGCATCGCGCACGCGAACAAGTGCGCCAAAGCCGAGAACACCAACCCCATATCGGTGCACCCCGCCCCGAACGCCTCCGCGACCCGGGCCGTGTCCAGGAACCCCCGTCCCGACCCGCCGTGCTCCACCGGCACGCTCAACCCGAGCAAACCCAAGCGCCCGCACGACTCCCAGCCGTCCGCCGGGCTCCACGGGTGCGCCAGGACCCGCTCCACGTCCTCGTCGGGCTGCCATCCGAAGTCCACGCGACGGGAGCATAACCAGCCGCACTCCCGTTGTCCTCAACAGGAATACCGGCCGGCACCCTGTCCGTTCGGACGGGCCGCGCCCCGCATTCCGAGGGAAGACAACGGTTTTCCACGCTCCGTAGCATCGGGCGGCCGGTGATGCGCCACGCGGAACGGAGAACGTGGATGGAGCGCGAAGAGGTCCTCGAAGAGTTGACGGGGTTCATCCGGGACAAGGTGCTCGACCCCTCGGCCGGGGTGGAGATCGGCCCGGACACGCCGCTGCTGGAGTGGGGCATCCTCAACAGCCTGTCCACGACCAGCCTGGTGGTGTTCATCCAGGAGCGCTTCGGCGTGGAGGTGCCCGCCGAGCGCATGGTGGGACGAAACTTCCGCGACCTCAACGGCATCACCGCTCTCGTGCTGGACCTCGACCGCGCCGAGCTGGGGGAGACCCGTGGCAGACGTTGACTTCGACATCGGCATCGTCGGCGGCGGACCCGCCGGCTCGACGATCGCCTCCTACCTGGCCCGCGCGGGCCTCAAGTGCGTGGTGCTGGAGGGGGAGCTGTTCCCCCGGCCGCACGTGGGCGAGTCGCTGATCCCGGCCACCACGCCGGTGCTGGCCGACATCGGCGCACTGGACAAAGTGGACAAAGGCGGGTTCCCGCGCAAGTACGGGGCGGCCTGGACATCCGCCACCCGCAGCGACATCTCGCCGCTGGGCTTCCAGCTCTCGCACGGCTTCAAGGCCGCCGAGGTGGAGTTCCGCGAGCGCGACCAGAAGGGCGTCCAGCAGGACTACACCTACCACGTCGACCGCGGCCAGTACGACCTGCTGCTGTTGCAGCACGCCGAGTCGCAGGGCGCCAAGGTGTACGAGGGCGTGCGCGTGCAGCGGGTCGAGCTGGAAGAGGACGTCAAGCGGATCGTGTTCACCCTCGGCCGGCGCGAGGTCGGCGTGCGGGTGCGGATGGTGGTCGACGCCAGCGGGCGCGGCACCCTGCTCGGCCGCCAGCTCAAGCTCAAGGTGCCCGACCCGGTGTTCAACCAGTACGCCATCCACACCTGGTACGACGGCCTGGACCGGACGGCCCTGGCGGTGGACGGCAAGCAGGCGGACTTCATCTTCATCCACTTCCTGCCGATAACCGACACATGGGTCTGGCAGATCCCGATCACCGACACGATCACCAGCGTCGGCGTGGTCACCCAGAAGAAGCACTTCACCGCCGCCAAGCAGCAGTGGGGCGAGTTCTTCGACCAGTCCATGCGGACCCGGCCCGAGCTGGCCGAGGCGTTGCGCAAGAGCGAGCGGGTGCGGCCGTTCAAGCCCGAAGGCGACTACAGCTACGCCATGCGGCAGATCTGCGGCGACGGCTGGCTGATGGTCGGCGACGCGGCCCGGTTCGTGGACCCGATCTTCTCCAGCGGGGTCAGCGTGGCCATGAACAGCGCGCGCCTGGCGTCCTACGACATTGTCGCAGCCGCCGAGAAGGGCGACTTCTCCAAGGCCTCCTTCCAGACCTTCGAGAGCAAGCTGCGCCGGGCGGTGGGCAACTGGTACGAGTTCATCTCCATCTACTACCGGCTCAACATCCTGTTCACCGCGTTCGTCGCCGACCCGCGCTACCGCATCGACGTGCTGCGGATGCTCCAGGGCGACGTCTACGAGGGCGGCGAGCCGGTCGCGCTGACCCGGATGCGGGAGATCACCCGCGAGGTCGAGGAGAACCCCGACCACCTGTGGCACCCGCACCTGGGCACCCTGCGCGCGCCCAGCCAGGCACCGATGTTCTGACGAAGGGGACGCCGTGAAGAAGTTCGTCCTGTCCGAGAAGGACACCCCGACCCGGTGGTACAACATCGTGCCCGACCTGCCCCGGCCGCTCATGCCGCCGCTGCACCCGGTCACGCACGAGCCGGTCACGCCCGCCGACCTGGAACCCCTGCTGCCCCGGGCGGTCATCGAGCAGGAGATGAGCGCCGAGCGGTGGATCGACATCCCCGAGCAGGTGCAGGAGCTGTACCGGATCTGGCGGCCGTCCCCGCTGTACCGGGCCGACCGGCTGGAGAAGGCGCTGGACACGCCCGCCCGGATCTACTTCAAGTACGAGGCCGTGTCGCCGGCCGGGTCGCACAAGCCGAACACCGCCGTGCCGCAGGTGTACTACAACTCCGTCGAGGGCGTGAAGCGGGTGACGACGGAGACCGGGGCCGGGCAGTGGGGTTCCGCGCTGTCGTTCGCGGGCAGCCTGTTCGGCATCGACGTGACCGTGTACATGGTCAAGGCGTCCTTCCAGCAGAAACCGCACCGCCACTCGCTGATGGAGACGTGGGGCGCGGAGGTGTTCCCGTCGCCGAGCACCCGCACCCAGGCGGGCCGCAAGATCCTGGCCGACGAGCCGGACTCGCCGGGCAGCCTCGGCATCGCCATCAGCGAGGCGGTGGAGGACGCGCTGGCCCACGACGACACCAAGTTCGCGCTCGGGTCGGCGATGAACCACGTGGTCCTGCACCAGACGATCATCGGTCTGGAGGCCCAGAAGCAGTTCGAGCTGGCCGACGACTACCCGGACGTCGTCATCGGCTGCGTCGGCGGCGGCTCGAACTACTCCGGGCTCGCGTTCCCGTTCATGGCCGACAAGCTGGCCGGTCGCCGCGACACCCGGTTCATCGCGGCGGAACCGGCCGCGTGCCCGACCCTGACCCGGGGCAAGCTGACCTACGACTACCCGGACGTGGCGGGTCTCGGGCCGTTGCTGCACATGCGGACCGTGGGCCACGGGTTCATCCCCGCGCCGATCCACGCGGGCGGCCTGCGCTTCCACGGCGACGCGCCGACGTTGTGCCTGCTGCACGACGACGGCTATGTGGAGGCGCGTGCGTACAACCAGAACGAGGTGTTCACCGAGGCCGTGCGGTTCGCCCGCGCCGAGGGGTTCGTGATGGCGCCGGAGTCCTCGCACGCCCTGCGCGGCGCGGTCGCGGAAGCGTTGGCCGCCAAGGAGACCGGGGAGGCGCGCACGATCCTGTTCGGGTTCTCCGGGCACGGCCACTTCGACATGGGCGCCTACGACGCGTTCCTGGCCGGGAAGCTGGAGGACTACACCCTGCCGCAGGAGGAGATCGACGCGGCGCTGGCGGACCTGCCGGTCGTGCGGGCGACATGACCTGGGTCGACGTGCACCACCACGCCTATCACGGCGCGCTGGCCGATGCGCTGGCGCGCCGGGGCGTGACCCACATGGCGCCGGGCGTGGCGGTACCGCGCTGGCGGGTCGAAGATTCGTTGGCGGTCATGGACGACTGCGCCCTGGACGCGGCGATCCTGTCCGTGCTCATGCCGGACCAGGCGCTGCGGCTGCCCGACGGCCCCGAGCTGGTGCGTGCCACCAACGAGTGGACCGCCGAACTGGTCCGGGCGCGCCCCGACCGGTTCGGTCTGCTCGCCACGCTCCCGCTGCCCGACCTCGACGCGTCCCTCGTCGAGGTCGGCCACGCCTTCGACGTTCTGGGCGCGGACGGGGTCGTGCTGCCCGCGAGCCTCGCGGACGGCGCGCTGCTGGGCGACCCGCCGCAGGAGGAACTGTTCGCCGAGCTGGACCGGCGGGCGGCGGTGGTGCTGGTGCACCCGAACCCCGGCTACCGGTGCTCGTGCACGGGTGCGCCGGACTTCCCTGCCGTCGTCCCGCCGCCCCTGGTGGACTTCGTCATGGACACCACGCGCGCGGTGGCGAACCTGCTGTTCCGGGGCGTGTTCCGGCGCTACCCGGGGATCCGGTTCGTGCTTGCGCACGGAGGCGGCACGATCCCGTTCCTCGCCGGCCGCCTCGAACTGGCCGAGACGTGGGTGCTGCCGGACCGCGACGGTTCGGTGCGCGACGAGCTGGCGGGGCTGTACTACGAGACAGCGCAAGCGTTCTCCGCCGCCGCACTGTCCTGTGTGGACGGTGTCGCCCCACCCGGGCACGTCCTGTTCGGCACGGACTTCCCGTTCATGACCGCACCGGTCGTCGCCGCGACCCGCCGGGCCGTGGCGGCCCACCGCGCGGACGTCGGCGGCGCGGCCCTGGCCCTGTTCCCCCGGCTGCGGGCCGCCGCGAGGAGGTAGCGTGCGCTATTTCGAGGATTTCCGGGTCGGCGAAGTGCACGAATTGGGCCGCCGCGCGCTGTCCGAGGCGGAGATCCGCGCATTCGCCCGGGTGTACGACCCGCAACCGCGGCACATCGGCGGATCGGGTGAACCGCCGATCGCCAGCGGGTGGCAGGTCGCGGCGGCGTTCATGCGCCTCTACGTGGATTCGGTAGTCCGCAGTGCGGCGGCCGACGTGTCGCCTGGAATAGCGGAACTGCACTGGCTGCGCCCGGTCCGGCCGGGAGACGTGCTGGTCGGGCGGGCCACCGTGCTGGGCACGGCCCCGTCGCTGACCCGGCCGGACTGCGGCGTGGTGCGCCAGCGCGGCGAACTCCTGGACGAATCCGGGCGACCCGTCATGACTTTCGTGTTCTACGGATTGATGCGAAAGCGGAATTCCGCCCCGGCCGCGGTCACCGTGCCCGAATCCGATACGCTGCGCGGCCATGAGTAGTCCCGTGGAAATCCTGAAGGACGCCGGCGTTCCCTTTTCCACGTTCACGCACGCGCCGATCCGCACCTACGAGGACATCGAGCGCGAACTGGACCTGCCCGCCGACCGGCTGCTCAAGACCCTGGCGTTCCGCGCCGAGGACGGCCGGTTCGTGCTGGTGTCGCTGCCGATGCTGCTGCCCGTGGGCTACGGCAAGGTGGCCAAGGCGGCGGGCGTGTCCCGGTCGAAGCTGCGCCGCGCCGGTGACGACGACCTGCGCGAGCTGGGCATGGCGCCCGGCGGCATCAGCCCGGTGACCCGCGTGGAGCCGCGCACGGTCGTCTTCCACACCACCGTGCCGGACATGGGCACGGTGTACTGCGGCAGCGGCCGGGACGACGAGACCGTCCAGGTGGAGGCGGCCGATCTCGTCGCCCTCGTGCAGCCGGTGCTGGCAGAAGTCAGTTGACCGGCTCCGGCACGGGCTGCGGCTTGCGCAGGTAGAACAGCTTGAGCAGCGGCCCGGTCATCATCGTGGTCACCACGGCCATCAGCACGAGCTGCGAGTAGAGGTCCTGGCCGAGCAGGCCCAGTTCCAGGCCGATGCCCAGCATCACCAGCTCGGTCAGGCCGCGCGTGTTCATCAACGTGCCCAGCGCCACCGACTGCCGCCACCCGACGCGCGCCAGCCGCGCGCCCAGCACCGCGCCGGTGAACTTGCCGCCCACCGCCACCAGCATGATCAGCGCGAACCCCGCCCAGCCCACGGCGAGCCCGGACAGGTCCACCTGCAACCCGGCCACCACGAAGTACACCGGCAGCAGCAACACCTTGCCGACCTGCTCGACCGGAGCCGTCACGCCCGCCCGCAACTCCGGGTCGCGCGGCATGACCAGGCCGAACAGGAACGCGCCGAAGATGAAGTGCAGCCCCATCCACTCGGCCAACGCGCTCCACACCAGCAAGCCCACCAGCACGGCGGCGAACAGGTCCCGCCGGCTGCTCAGCTTGCCCAGCACCGGCCGCACCACCAGGAAGCTGACCGCCACCAGCGGGACGGCCAGCAGCAGCCGCCACTGGTCCGGCGACCCCGCGCCGAGCGTCGCGATGGCCACCGCGAGCATCGACCACGCCACCAGGTCGCCCAGGGCGGCGCTGCCCAGCGCGAGCGTGCCCAGGCGGGTGCCGCCGAGCCGGAAGTCCGCGATGATCCGCGCCAGCACCGGGAACGCGGTGACCGCCATGGCCGTGCCCAGGTAGAGCACGAACCCGGCGCGGTCGTCCGCCATGGTCAGCGCCAGCAGGACGCCCAGCGCGAACGGCACCAGCATGGACCCGGCCGCCACCGAAGCCACCGCCTTGCCCCGGCCGCGCAGCAACTCCCGGTCGAACTCCAGTCCCACCAGGAACATGAAGAACACCAGGCCGACGTTGGCCAGCGAGCCGAGCATGGGCCGGATGTCCAGCGGGAACACCGCGTCCGCGATCGCCCCGCCGAACAACGTCGGCCCGACCAGCACGCCCGCGACGATCTCGCCCACCACGGCGGGTTGCGCGAGCCGCCGCGCCAACGCCCCCATGAGCCGGGCGAGCGTGACGATCAGGGCCAGCGCGATCAGGAGCTGTACCACCTGGTGCGAGGTCATCGGGCACCGACCTCCACCCGCGCCGGGCGCAGCCCGACCACCAGGCCCACCAGCACCAGGCACACACCGAGCAGGTCCGCGAGCCCCGGCTGCCCGGTGCCCAGCGCCACCCCGGACACGATCGCGCCGATCGGCAGGAAACCCGAGAACAGCCCCGCTTTGTCCGCCCCGAGCCGCGGCAAGGAGGCGTACCAGCACAGGAACGCGAACACCGTCACCACGACCGCCAGGTACGCCAACGCCAGTCCTTCCGCCACGGTCGGCACCCGAACCATGTCCGTCCCGTCCACCACCAACCCGACGACCACCAACTGCGGCACCGCCAACGCGGCCGAGTACGCCGACACCCGGATCGCGCCCAGCCGCCCCAGAACGGGCAGTGCCAGCAGGGAGAACCCGGCCTCGCACGCCAGCGCGCCGAACGCCAGCAACAGCCCCAGCGGCGACCCGCCGCCGAACCCGGACGTCACCGCCACCCCGGCCACCACGACCACCGCCGCGACCAACACCCGCGGGGCGGGTTTGCGCCGTTCCATCGCCGGACCCACCAGCGCCAGCACGATCGGCACCGCGGCGACGACCGTGCCCACGGTGGCCGGGTCGGCGAACCGCGTGCTCTCCACGATGAGCACGTTGAACGCCGTCAACCCGGTGAGCGCCAACAGGAACAGGAACACCACCTCGCGCCGGGTCAGCCGCACCGGCCCCTTGCCGAACGCCTGCGCCACCACCAGCAGCAGCGCCGCGCCCACGAGGTAGCGCACCGCCTGGCCGCCGTAGACGGGGTAGTCGTGCAGCGCCGGGGACACCCCGGTCAGCGTGCCGACGCAGAACATCGCGGTCGCGGCCCCCAGTGCGCCGCGTCGACCACCGCCGGGCCGGCCGTCACCGGGTCGCACCGCTAGGGCTTCCGCGCCTGCGTCGGCAGCTCGCCGACGCTGATCAGGCCGGTCTCGTAGGCGTAGGCGACCGCGCTGGCCCGGTTGGGCAGCCGCAGCTTGCGCAGCAGGTTCTGCACGTGGAACTTGACCGTGCTCTCGGTCAGCGACAGCTTGCGCGCCATCTCGGAGTTGGTCTGGCCGCTGACCAGCAGCCGCAGCACGTCGGTCTCCCGGCGGGTGATCTGCTCGGGGCCGCCCACGCGTCCCTCGACCGGGTCGGCCGGCTGCGGGCGGGCGAAGAACGCGTAGCCGGCGGCGAGCATCCGCACGGCGCTGAGGAACTCGTCGGGTCCGGCGGCGGGTGGCAGCACGCCCACCCGCGGCGCGGCGGGCAACACGGCCTGGTCGTCCACCACGAGGACCGCGGTCCGGTCGGACGCCCGGCTGTCCAGGAACCTTCGGGCCGCTACGGGCGGGCGCGGCACGTCCGCCAGTGCGCCGATCACCACGACGTCCGGCGCTTCCGCGGCGTGCCGGACGAGAGCGTCGTAGGTGTCGACCTGGTGCACCACCTCGATGCCGGCGGCGTCGTCGAGTATTTTGCGCATGCCGATCCGGAAAAGCGCCCGGTGTTCGGCGATGACTAATCGCGTTGTCCTCGCCAGGAATGCGTTCTTCACAGCGTCAGGCCCCCAACCTGGTCTTCGCGTGGTCGAACGGACGCCCCACCGCCCGTGACCGTCCTGTGTGGACTCAGATCCCCCAAGGCCCGATCAATGTTTCCCGCCAACGTCGATCAAATCAACCGGACCGGCCAGATTGGGCCGAACGGGTGGCCGGCGAGTCCACCCGAACTCCACCCGGACGCGACCCGCTTCGGCGATGATCCGATTGGTACGAATCAGGGGGTTGTCGTGAAATACCGGCGGATCGCGGCGCTGGCCGTGCCGATGGCCGCGCAGACCGCGATGATGCTCGTCGGCCAGGTGGTCGTGGTCGCGCTGATCGGGCGGATGGGCGACGGCGCGCTGTACGTGCAGGCGCTGTACGCCCCGGCGGAGTTCCTGCTGGTGGCCGTGGTGAACGGGTTCGCGGTGGCGTTGCAGGTGGCCACCGCCCGGCGGGTCGGGGCGGGGGAGCGCGGCGCGGTCGCCGGGTACTACGGCGGGCTGCTGGCGCTGGGCGTGGCCGCTTACGCGGTGCTCGCCGGGGTGTTGATCGCGTCGGCGGGGACGTTGGGTGTACTTGTGGACGTTGCGCCCTCCGAGGCGGAACGGTTCCGTTCGTTTCTGGTAGCGATGGTGCTGGTGGGATCGTTGCGGCTGGGCGGGGAACTGTGTTCGGCCGTGCTGCGCGGGGTCGGGCGCGGGACGGCGGCGGCGATGCTGACGCTGACCTACGTGGTGCTGATGACCGTCGGGGTGGCGGTGTTCGCGTCGGACCTGGCGGCCGTGCCGGTGGTGGCGGGTGTCGCGGGCGCGGTCGAGTTGGGCGTCGGGCTGCTGCTGGTCACCCGGGCCGGGCTGGTGACGTGGCACGGGGTTCGTCTTTGGCCCTCGGACGTGGGGCGGCTGGTGGTGGGTGTGGGACTGCCGGTGGCGGCCACGTACGTGCTGCTGTTCGTGGTGAACCTGCTGCTGGTGCGGATCGTGGCGATCGACGGTCCGGCGGCGGTCGCCGGGTTCAACGCCGGGTACACGATGCAGACCGCCGTGCTGGTGCCCGCGATCGGGTTCGGGTCGGCGATCGCGGTGCTGGTCAACCAGGGGGTCGGGGCCGGTGACCGGGAGGCGGCGGCGATGGCGTTCCGGCGCGGGCTGGCGCTCGCGACGGCCGGGTACGCGGTGGTGACGGTGGTGTTCGTGCTGGCCGGCGTGCCGCTGGCGAACCTGATGGCGGCCGACGCGGCAGTGGTGGCGGAGGTCCGGGACTTCCTGACCGTCATGGGGCCGACGTTCGGGTGCAACGGCCTGGTGCTGGTGGCGTTGACCGTGGTGCAGCAGGTCGGGCGCGGCGGGGCGGCGGTCGGGTTGAACCTGGCGTACTTCGTGCTGGTGATCGTGATCGGGTGGATCGCGGTGGCCGAGAGCGGCGATGCCCGGGGGCTGGTGGTGACGATGGCGGTTATGGGTTATGCGAGCGCGGTCGTGGGGTTGCCGGCGTCGGTGTGGTTGGTGCGCAAGGTGATCCGGCCGCAGCCGGTCACCGTGTGAAGGTCTCGCGGAGAGCCTGGTCGATCGCGCCGGGCGTGCCGTCGCCGACGAACAACCCCCCGCGGCAGCAGGTCCGACAGGTGCGCCGGGTCCAGTCCGGACTCCTTGCCTTGGAGGGAATGCGTGATGCCCGTGAGGCGCATTGCGGCATTGAGGACCCGGCCGCTGGCAGGGACCGGACGCGGCGCGGGTGTCCGGTGGCGTCGGCGATGCGCCCGAACATCTCGCGCCAGGTCAGGTTCTCGTCGGCGACCGGGATGTCCGCACCGGACCGCTCTTCCAGCGCTCGTACGACCACTTCGGCGACGCTCCGGGCGGTCGTGGCGGCACTGCCGCCGGGCGGCGCGACCAGCGGCGACCGCGACCGGGCCCACTTCTCCAGCGGCTCGGCCCAGTTCGGCAGCCGGTCGCCCGCCCGTCCGCACACGAACGGCAGTTCCAGCACGGCGACCGGCAGGTCCGGTCCGGTCACGCTTTTCGATCGGCGGAAGACGCGGCGTGACGAGTCGGCTTCCCGGCGGCCTCGCCCGCGACGCCGGAGGCGGCGCAATCCAACGCTGTGCTTGGCTATGGCTCGTGGATGGGCGTTTCCCTCAGACCGGCTTGCGGCACTTCGTGACGCAGGTCGAGCAGGCGTGCGCGGAGCACGGGGCGAAGGTGCGGTGGCACTCGGACCACTGGGTGGCCGAGGTGGTGGCCGACGACCGGCGGTTCCTGGTGATCGGCCAGGTGTTCCCGCTGAACACGGCCTCGTCGGCGCAGGTCGCGACGGACAAGGTGGCCACCGCCGGGCTGCTGGCCGACCACGGGGTGCCCGCCGTGCCGCACCACCTGCTGCGCTTCGCCACCGACCGCGACCCGGTCGGCCTGACCGAGCGCCTGGTCGGGCTGCCGGCCGTGCTCAAGCCGCACCGGGAGAGCAGCGGCGTGGACGTGCTGCGGGCGCGGGACGCGGAGGAGGCGCGTGCCGCGCTGGAGCTGCTGGCCGGGCGCTACCGGGCGATCGCGGTGTCGCCGTTCCTTTCGATCGAGGACGAGTTCCGGCTGGTGGTGCTGGACGGCGAGGTGCTGCTGGTCTACCGCAAGGTGATCGCGCCGGGGGAGTGGCGGCACAACCTGAAGTTCGGCGCGCGCCCGGAGCTGGACGTCTCCCCGGACCGGGCGGAGGTGCTCACCGCGCTGGCCTTGGAGGCGATGCGGGCGCTGGAACTGCGGTTCGCCAGTGTGGACATCGCCTGGGTGGACGGCCGCCCGCTGGTGCTGGAGATCAACAGCGGGGTGTCGCTGGAGCACTTCAGCCAGGCCGGGCCGCACCACCGGGAACTTGCCGCCGAGGTCTACCGGGCCGCGATCCGCGCCTGCTTGGACCTCACGGCCTGATGAGGCCGCGTTCGCGGGCCGCGGCCACCGCCGCCGTCCGGTTGTCCACGCCCAGCTTGGCGTAGATGTGCACGAGGTGGGACTTCACGGTGGCCTGGGTGAGGAACAGCCGCTTGCTGATCTGCTGGTTGGACAGTCCCGCCGCGACCAGGTCCAGCACCTCGGTCTCCCGCCGGCTCAACGCGGACCCCGGCGACCGCAGCCGGCCGAGCAGCCGTTGCGCCACGGCGGGGGCCAGGGCCGACCGACCGGCCGCCGCGTCCCGGACGGCCGTCGCCAGGTCCGCCGGGTCGGCGTCCTTGAGCAGGTACCCGGTCGCCCCGGCCTCGATCGCGGCGAGGATGTCCGCGTCGCTGTCGTACGTGGTCAGCACGAGCACCCTGGGCGCGTCCGCCCGGGACGTGATCGCGCGGGTGGCCTCCGCGCCCGCCATGCCCTGCCCGAAGCGCAGGTCCATCAGGACGACGTCGGGCGCGAGTGCCGGCGCCAGTTCCACCGCCCGCTCGCCGCCGGCGGCCTCGCCGACGACCTCGAAGTCCGGTTCGGCCGCCGGCACCGCCCGCAGCCCGGACCGGACGATCGGGTGGTCGTCGGCGATGAGCAGCCGGATCACGGGTCGGCCCGGGGGGAAGCTGACCGCCAGCGCGGTGCCCTGACCGGGCGCGGACTCCACGACCAGCGACCCGCCCAGCTCCGCGACCCGCGCCCGCATCGCGACCAGCCCGAACCCGCCGCTCGCGGGCACCGCGCCGGGGTCGGAGCCCACGCCGTCGTCCACCACGTCCAACGTCACCCGGTCCTCCATGTAGCTCAGTGTGAGGTCGGCGTGCCCGGCGCGCGCGTGGCGGACCGCGTTCGCCACCGCCGACTGGGCGACCCGCAGCAACGCCACCTCGTGCGCGGTCGGCAGCGGCACGGGGGAGCCGTCGACGTGCAGGGTCGTGGGCAGCTCCCGGGTGCCCTCGCACAGCCGCCGCAGTGCCGCCGGCAGCGACTTCCCGGCCAGGTCCGGCGGGGGTGAGGGCGTGCACGAACCGGCGCGCCTCGGCGAGGTTGTCCTGGGCGGTCGCGCGGGCCTGCTCGACGTGGCCCGCCGCCGTCTCCGGGTCGTCGGGCAGGCTGCGGGCCGCCGCGCGCAGCAGCAACTGGATGCTGGACAGGCCCTGCGCGAGCGTGTCGTGGATCTCGCGGGCCAGCCGCTCCCGCTCGCCGAGCACGCCGCGCTCCCGTTCCGCCGCCGCCAGCGAAGCCCGGGTCGCCTCCAACTGGTCGATGAGCCGCCGGCGCTGCTCGCTCTCCCGGTACAGCGCCTGGCGAGCGCGTACACCGCGGCGAACCCGCCGGCGGCCAGGGCGCCGCCGCGGAACACCACCACGGCCAGCAGCACGGCCAGCAGCACGGCCACCAGCACGTGCACCGGCCAGGCGCGGGCGAAGCGGTGGGTCGTCACGGGCGTTCGACACTACGTCCCCGCCGCACCCGCCATCAACCGACCGGGCATCAACCGAAAGGTTGACTTCCGGCTCCGCACTTCGGTGCGCGCCAAGCGTTCCCGGGCGCGATGTCCACAGCGGACGCCGACGCGACGCTGGGTGGTGTCGTGCCGGTGAGAGGTGCTGGACGCTCGCTGCGTTCCCCGGCCGGAAACGCGCTGAGCGTCCAACACTGGAGATCGTGGATCTCGGCGTGGGTCCAGAGAGAGGTCCGCTGTGTTCGTGGGGTGGAGAGACCTTCGGTTCGCCCGAGGGCGGTTCGCGTTGATGGGCGCCGTCGTGGTGCTGATGACCATGCTGGTGACGTTGCTGTCCGGGTTGACGGCGGGGTTGGCGCGGGAGAGCACGTCCGCCGTCGCCGACCTGCCCGCCGACCACGTCGTGTTCGGCGGGGACACCTTCGCCGAGTCGTCGATCACGCCCGCCGCCCGGGAGGCGTGGGCGCGGGTGCCGGGCGTGGAGTCGGTGCAGGCGTTGGGGATCTCGACGGCCAAGGCGGTAGCGGGGACCCGGACGGCGGTGGTGTCGGTGTTCGCCGTCGAACCGGGCGGCCCGGTGCCGTCCGCGCCAGCGGGCCGGGCCGTGCTGTCGGTCGGTGCGGCCGAGGAACTGGGTGTGGCCGCCGGGCAGTCGGTGGTGCTGAACGGCCGGAGCACCGAGGTGGACACCGCGTCCGGCGACGCCTCCTACAGCCACCTGCCGGTGGTGTGGACCGGACCCGCGCCCGACGCCACCGTGCTCGCGCTGACCGCCGACGGCACCGCCGACCTGGCCGCCGCCGACCAGCGCCTGGGCACCCGCACCGTGGCCCGCGCGGACGCCCTGTCCTCGATCGGCTCCTGCGCCTCGGAGAACGGGTCGTTGCAGCTCATGCGGGGTATGTTGTTCGCCATCCCCGCGCTGGTCATCGGGGCGTTCTTCACCGTGTGGACGATCCAGCGCAGCGCCGACATCGCGGTGTCGAAGGCGCTGGGCGCGACCACCGGTTACCTGCTGCGGGACGCCCTCGGCCAGGCGCTGGTGCTGCTGGTCGCGGGTACTGCCGTGGGCGCGGGCCTGGCCGCTCTGCTCGGGGCCTGGGCCGCTACGGCCGTGCCGTTCGTGCTGGACGTGTCGCCGGCCCTGCCCGCCGTCGTGATGACCGCGCTGGGTCTGGTGGGCGCCGCGCGTCCGCCGCATCACCTCCGTCGACCCCCTCACCGCCCTGGGGAGCACCCGATGAGCCTGTGCCTGACCGACGTCACCCTCACCTACCCCGACGGCGACGGCCGGTTGACCGCGTTGGACGCGGTGAGCCTGGCCGTGGACGCCGGCACCACCACGGCGGTCGTCGGTCCCTCCGGCTCGGGCAAGTCCAGCCTGCTCGCGGTCGCCGCCACCACCACGGCGGTCGTCGGTCCCTCCGGCTCGGGCAAGTCCAGCCTGCTCGCGGTCGCCGCCACGCTGGTCACCCCGGACTCACGCGGCTGTCGGCGGAGCGCGGCACGGCCACCGTGGTGGTCACCCACGACACCGCCCACCTCGACGGGGCGGACCGGGTGGTCGAGGTGGTGGACGGCAGGTTGCGGGTCGGTGAGTCCGGTGGCGCCATCCCGGGCGCCTTGTCAGGATGTGGCCCTCGACCCTAGGAGGATCCGGTGGCCTCACGTCTGAACCCCTACATCAGTTTCGACGGCAACGCCCGCGAGGCGATGGAGTTCTACAGGGACGTCCTCGGCGGCGAGCTGACCGTGAGCACGTTCGGCGAGTTCCAGCCGCCGGACGCGCCCGGCGGGGACAAGATCATGCACGCCATGCTGGAGACGCCGAGCGGCTTCACGCTGATGGGCGCGGACACCCCGCCCGGCCAGCCCTACAACCGGGGCGACAACATCTCGGTCAGCCTCAGCGGCGACGACTCCGACGAGCTGCGCGGCTACTGGGAGAAGCTGTCGGCGGAGTCGAACGTGGCCGTGCCGCTGGAGAAGCAGATGTGGGGCGACGAGTTCGGCATGTGCGTGGACCGCTTCGGCATCACGTGGATGGTCAACATCTCCGGCGCCTGAGGCGCTGCCCGGCGTAGAAAATCGCTGCGTCCCGACCGTCACCGTCCGCCACACTGACCCGGTGCTGGTGCTGTCGGTGGTGGTCGGTTCGCGTGCCTACGGGCTCGCCACCTCGTCGTCCGATGTGGACAGGCGGGGCGTGTTCGTCGCGCCCACTCGGGACTTCTGGCGCTTCGACAAACCGCCCACGAGCTACGAGGGGCCGCGCGCGGAAGAGCTGAACTGGGAGGTGGAGCGGTTCTGCGCGCTGGCGCTGAAGTCCAACCCCACGGTCCTGGAGGTCTTCGCCTCGCCGCACGTCGAGCACGCCACCGACGTCGGCCGTGAACTGCGCGACCTGCTGCCGCACGTGCTGTCCCGCCGTGCGGTCGAGAGCTTCGAACGCGCCACCACCGCGCAGTTCGCGCGTGCGGTGGACCGTCTGAAGTGGAAGCAGGTCATGCACGTCGTCCGCCAGTTGTTGGTGTGCCGGGATTTGGTGCGCACGGGCGTGCTCTCGCTCGACGTCGGCCCTTACCGCGAGCGGCTGTTGGCGATCCGGCGCGGCGAGGTCCCGATGGCCGACGTCGAGCGCCAGGTTTCGCAGTTGCGCGAGGAGATCGCCAGTGCCCGGAGTCCGCTGCCGGCCGAACCCGACCGGGAGGCGGTCGAAGCGTGGCTGGTGTCGGTGCGGGAGAGGGGGTTGGCGTGAGCTACGAGGTGCCGGACCTGGCGGACGTGGTCGCCGAGCAGCCCAAGCCGCTGCTGTTCGTGACCGTGTCCGGCGCGCACCTGTACGGGTTCCCGTCCCGCGACTCCGACGTCGACCTGCGCGGCGTGCACGTGCTGCCGGTGGAGGAGGTCGTCGGGTTGCGGCACGGGCCGGAGACGCTGGAGCGCATGTGGGTGCGGGGCGGCGTCGAGCTGGACCTGGTCACCCACGACGTGCTCAAGTTCTGCCGACTCCTGTTGCGCCCCAACGGTTACGTGCTCGAACAGCTGCTGTCGCCGCTGGTCGAGCACACCACGCCCGCGCACCGGCGGTTGTGCGGGATCGCGCCGCGCTGCCTGACGAGGTGGCACGCCCGGCACTACCGGGGCTTCGCGCGCAACCAGTGGCGGCTGTTCGAGAAGAGCGGCGAACTCAAGCCACTGCTCTACACGTTCCGCGCGCTGCTCACCGGCGTCCACTTGATGCGCACCGGCGAGGTCCTGGCGAACCTGCCCCAGCTCACCGAGACCCAGGGCGGTCCCGGTTACCTGGCCGACCTGGTCGAGGCCAAGGCGCTGGGCGAGCACCGGCTGCTGGAGGGCGTCCCGGGACGTCCGGACCCGGCGCGGATCGCCGCGGACGTCGAGCACTGGCACGCGGTTCTGGAAGAGGCGCACGAACGCACCGCGCTCCCCTCCGCCCCCACCGCCGAGCCGGAGTTGGACGACCTCGTCCTGGACCTCCGCCTGGGTCGCTGACCTGCTGTTCCCGCACCGGATGCAACCCGGTGCGGGTCCCGGGCGTCCTGTCGGTAGGTTGGGCCAAACCGGCAAGTGATTCGCTTGGGGGATACCGGTGTCGAAACGAGCGCAGCTCAGCGCTGCCGTCCTGGCGTGCGCGCTGGTCGCGACCGCGTGCACGTCGAGCGGCCCGGAGGCCGTCACACCCGACCTCGCGCCGCGCGGCACGACCATGACCACGGCCAAGCCGACCAGGCAGGACCTGTCGAACAAGGTCAGCCTGACCGGCAAGGTCGCCATGAACCCGCTGTACGGCCTCACCGCGCCGACCGCGGGCCAGATCCGGTACTTGGAGGTGGCCCAGTCGACGGCCACCCCGACCAAGCCGACCCGCGTGGCCACGGTGTGGACGGACGGCAAGCCCAACCACGTGGAGGTGCCGGCCGGTTCGACCTTCGGCGGCCGCCTGGTGGACGACAAGGCCACGGTCACCGCCGGAATGCCGGTGGCATCGGCGAAGTACGCGGGGTACGGCATCGTCGCGGACATCAACGGCGAGCAGGCCTACCAGATCGCCGACGCGGTGAGCGGCACCATCCAGGCCCAGATTAAGAACGGCCCGGGTCCGTTCCCGTGCACCCTCCTGGGCACCATCGCCGCCCTCCCCGCCGGCACCGTCCCCGCCCCACCGCCTCCCGCCGCCCCGGAAACCGAAACCCCGGAAACCACCGGCCGCCCGGCCCCGCCGCCCCAGCAACCCGGCGGCACCCAGTCGGAGCCGACCGGCTTGCGCCTGGTGTGCACCGCCCCTGACGACGTGAAGCTGATCAACGGCGCGTCCGCCACCCTGGAGGTCGTCACCGCCAGCGCCCAGAACGCCCTGGTGGTGCCGGTCGAGGCGGTAGCCGGCGGCCAGGGCAAGGGCAAGGTCGACGTGATCGGTGCGGACGGTGCGCGGACCACGAAGGACGTGGTCCTGGGCCTGACCGACGGCAAGGTCGTCGAGATCAAGGAAGGCCTGACCGGCGACGAGACCCTGGCGGTCCCGGGCCCCGACCTCCCACCCGCACAGGGGGAGCAAGGCCAGCCCGGCCGGCCCGAGGGCGGCTCGAAGTGACCGATTCCGTCGTACCCGGCCGGCAGAATGACCCCCGGGGGCACGCCGACCCGAATGTCGTACCCCCGTGGGACAATGGAGACGGGGGCCGGAGGCCACCCAACGCGCCAACCCCGGCCGCGTCTTCCCAGGTCACAACGCCAGTCCCACTGCCGCCCGTCGCCGCGGTCCCGGCTGCGACCGCGCCCCCGTCAAGCCCCGCCGCGAACCCGGCCATCCCGCCATTCGCCGCGACCCCGGCCACGCCACCCTTCACCACCACCTCGGCCGGCTCGCCCTACACCGCCCCGACCTTCGGCGCGCCGCTCATCCAGCTCACCGGCGTGACGAAAACCCTCAAAGGCCAACAAGAGCCGCGCACCATCCTGGCCGGCGTCGACCTCACCGTCCGCAGTGGAGAGTCGATCGCCATCCTCGGCCGCTCCGGCTCCGGCAAGTCCACCCTCCTCAGCGTCATCGGCCTCTTCGACCGCCCCGACGCCGGCCGGTACCTCCTCAACGACCGCGACATCACCAAACTCCCCGAGCGCAAAGCCGCCGCCCTGCGCAGCGCCGAGTTCGGGTTCGTCTTCCAGCGCTTCTTCCTCCTCAAACACCTCACCGCCGCCCAGAACGTCGCCATGGCGCTGGTCAACGGCCAAGGCTGGCTCCCCCGCCGCAAGCGCAAAGCCAAGGTGATGGCCGCCCTCGACCGCGTCGGCATCGCCCACCTGGCCAAGCACAAACCGCCCCGGCTCTCCGGCGGCGAACAGCAGCGGGTCGCGATCGCCCGCGCCCTCGTCCGGGAACCCCGCGTCCTCCTCGCCGACGAACCGACCGGCGCCCTCGACACCGAGACCGGCAACCTCGTCGTCGAAGTCCTGCGCGCCACCACGGACCAGGGCTGCGGCCTCGTGCTGGTCACGCACGACCGCGACCACGCCGCCAAGATGAGCCGCGTCCTCCGCTTGGCCGACGGCATCCTCAACCCCGCCAACGAAAGCCAGGCAAACGAGCGGGTGGTCGCGTGATCCGGCTGTCCGGGCGGCTGCGGTCGTCGTTGATCATCGGCGGGCAGGGCATCCGGGCCCGCAAGCTGCGCACGTTCCTGTCCATGATCAGCCTGTTCATGGGCGTGCTCGCCGTGGTCGCCGTGCAAGCGGGCGCGGAGATCGCCAACCGGGCCTTGCTCGCCGACGTCGAGCTGAACTCCGGCAAGGACGGCACCCGCCAGATGTACATGCCGCCCACCGTCGACGTCGACACCGTTCTGGACGTCGTGCGCGGTCGGTCCGACGCGGTCGCCATCACCAGCACGCAGGCGATCATCGGCGAACCCGGCGTCAAACCGGTCAATGAGGGCGGCGGTCCGATCGACGAGCCCCGGAGCTTCGGCCCGCGCATGACGTGCGACCAGAACGGCTGCCGCGAACTGAGCGATGGCAACAAGGGCGCCCCCAGCGGCCAGGCGATCGAGCTGCAACTGGTCGGCCTCACCGGCGACGTCCGCGCGTTCCGGCCCTTCCACACCACCGCCGGCCAGTGGCTCGACTTCGGCGGCGACCCGTCCCTCGCACCCCGCCTGGTCCTCAACACCAAGGCCGCCGAAGCGTTCCAGCGCTACCAGGTGCCCGCCGAGATGCGCATCAACGGCGCCAAGGCCAACGCCACCCCGCGCTTCATCGGCGTGGTCGAGGACGGCAGCTACGTCCCCGCCGCCTACGTCCGCTCCGACGAACTGGCCAACTGGCTGCCCTCCAGCGGCCTGAGCGACGACCGCAACGGTCCCGGCCTCCAGATCATGATGTCCCCGACCGCCTACGAGGTGGAGCACACGCTGCGCGCCCGGCTGGTCGCGGGCGGCACGCCGGCCGATCAGATCCACGTCAACACGGTCAACACGCTCGAACGCATGTCCACCGAGCTGAAGCTGATGCGCCTGATCTTCCTCGGCATGGCGGCACTGGTCCTGCTGATCGGTGTCGCGGGCATCCTCAACGTCGGCCTGGCGACGGTGGGCGAACGCGTGGAGGAGTTCGCGCTGCGCCGAGCAGTGGGCACCCCCCGGCTCCTGCTGGCGGGCATCGTGCTGGCCGAAACCCTCCTGACCGGCTTGCTCACCGCAGCAGCGGCGATCGGTGCCGCGGTGGTCGGCTTGCGGGTGGCCTCCTCCATGTTCGGGTCGAGGTTCCCGTCGTTGGAGGGCGTGGCCTTCCCGTGGCAGGCCGGCGTGGCCGGGGTCGTGGCGGGCCTGGTCGCCGGCGTGCTGGGTGGCCTGGTGCCCGCGCTGCGGGCGGCGCGGATCCCGATCTCCACGGTGATGCGGGCGTAGCGAAAACCGGTTGAACCGCCGTGCCAGGCTTGGTCGCGTGTGGGAACGCGTGACGATCGGCAAGTCCGGCGCGGCGGTCAGCCGCTACAACGGTGTCTACCGCAAGGTCTCCGAGGTGGACGACCTGGTGGCCGAGGGCGAACGGCTGCGCTGGCTGCGCGCCCGGGGCATCCCGGCGGCGGAGGTCCTGGAGTGCGAACCCGGCCTGCTGGTGACCGCCGAGGTCCCGGGCCGGTCGGCCGCCGAGTTGTGGCCCGACACCGACCGCATCGTGGACGCCCTGGCGGACCTGACCCGCGCCCTGCACGCCCTGCCCGTCGCGGACTGCCCGTTCGACCGGACCCTGGCCGTGACGATCCCGGAGGCCCTGGCCGCCTCCCCGGACCTGGACGACCTCGACGCCGAACGCGCCGGGTGGACCCGTGACCAACTGGTCGCCGAACTGCTCGCCACCCGACCGGTCGACGAGGAGCTGGTGGTGTGCCACGGAGACCTGTGCGTGCCGAACGTCCTGTTCGACCCGGAGACCGGCGACGTCACGGGCGTGATCGACGCGGGCCGCCTGGGCGTGGCGGACCGCTGGCTGGACCTGGGCATCGCCACCAGGTCCCTGACCGACGAGCGGAACCCCCAGTACGGCGAGGCGTCGGCGAAACGGTTCCTCAACCGCTACGGGGTCGAGGAAAACCCGGCCAAAACGACCTTCTACCGCCTGCTCGACGAGTTCTTCTAAGTCCTCGCTCGCCACCGCCCCCTGCCCGATAGCCGAACCGATCCGCTTGACGGTCCCCGACCGCACGTCCCCGCCGCGAAGACCCCCGGCAACGACGTCTCGGTCAACAACGGCGCCCGGTCATGATCATGTGCCGACCGGGACCCGCGGGGAAGTTCACTCGACCGGGTAGTGCGCTCGCCCGGTGGTCAGCCGATCCGGAAGCCGAGCGTGAGCGCGATCGCCACGGCCTGCTCGGGCTCGATCCGCGCCCCGGTGAGCGTGGCCGACGTGATGTCGATGCCGGACAGGTCGGAGCCGCGCAGGTCCGCCCCGGTGAAGTCCGCGCCGTGCACCCACGCGTCGGACAGGTCCACCTCGGTGAACGCCGCCCCCGCGCACTTCGCGCCGGTCAGGTCCACGTCGTTCATCCGCAGCCCAGTGAACGAGGCCCGCCGCAGGTCCGCCCCGGGCAGCCCGACGAACGACCAGTCCCCGCCGCTGACCCGCAGCACGTCGAAGCTTCCGCCGTCGAACATGCTGCCGACCAGCTTGCAGTCGGTGAAGGTGGCGTCGAAGAACTCGCACCGGACGAACGTGCAGTTGAGGAACGCGGCCTCGGTGTGCGTGGACGCGTTGAACTCCACGCCCCGGAACACGCACTCGCGGAACGTCGACCCCCGGTTGAGCAGGTCCGCCATGTCCACGTCCACGAACAGCGTCCGCTCGTAGGTCGCGCCGACGACCTCGTTCACCGTCCAGTCCCGGTCGAGGACGGTCGTGTCGGTGGGCGGGGTCGGGGTGCCTCGTCTGCGTTCGGCCACGTCAGAACTATCCCAAGTCTTCCGCGCCACCGTGGACCCGACCCGCGCCACGACCGACGCTGTCAAGCCCGAAAAGACCTTCCTGCACGGCGAGTCCCGGGGCGGCAAACGTGGCCGCGAAGACCATCGAGGTCCACCCGCGGTCCTACGACGCCGCCCTGCTCACCAACGGCGTCCTCGCCGGCGGGTCACGCGGCTACGACTACCGCGTGGACCTGCGTGTCGTCTACCAGTCCTACTGCGGCAACCACCCGCGCCCACCGAGCCGCAATACCCGCTCCGGATGGGCCTGCGCGCCGACTCGACCCTGACCAGCAGCGGCGTGGCCGGGGCCTGTCCCGCCCACGGCCCGACCTGCTTCTTCGACCCCGACTACCGACCGGGTTCCTACGCGTCGAAGGTCAACGTCCGCCCGCACGGCCACCTCGGTCATGCCGACGACGATCCGCCGTTGCCCTTGTCGCCGAGCACCCGCAGGTACGGGGATCGACGTCGAGACCGGCGAAGTACTCCTGGCCCACGGTGTGCTCGCGGGCGGTCCGCACGGTCGCGCGCACGCCGTGGTCGGGCAGGGCAGGGTTACCGGCCAACAGCAGTTCGGACGGCATGCGCCAGAAGCGGACCCGGCTGTCGCCCTGGTTGTTGCGGTCCTGCACGACCTGGCGGGCGGCGTCGGGCAGGGTGCCGGAGCCGTGGGCGCCGGATCCTATGTTGACCTTGACCGGAGATCGGAATCCGGTTGTCCCACCACGATCCGGTCCCACACCGCGCGGTGGGCGATCATGTGGTCGGCGTCACGCAGGTAGAGGTCGGCGTGGCCTTCTTCGATGTGGCGGGCGAAGTTCGGGTCACCGTTGGCGGCGGCGGTGCGCATGAAGTCAACCAGCGCAAGCAGTCGCGGGACCAACGCATCCACGACGTCCAGCCGTTCACCGCGGGTGCGCCCGTACGCGTCAAGGAAAACCCTAGCTCGCCGCGCCTGTTCCACAACCTCAAACGAGTCCAAAGTGGACAGCGGAACGAACCGGTACACCGCATAAGCCAGATCCCATGCCCTGGGACCCGGATGGGCGGTGTCGAAGTCGAACACGCCCGTGGTCTCGTCGTCCCGGAACACGCAGTTGTAGGGCGCGAAATCGCCGTGGCACACCACTTCCACCGGTTCGACCACCGGTAACTGCCACTGCCGCGCGGTCTTGTCGGGCAGGGGAGCGGTGGCGTCGTGCATCCGCCGCAACAGCTTCGCCGCGCTCACCAGCGCCCGGTCCGGTCCCCGGTACGCCGACGTCCCCGCCTCGCCGGGCAGGAAGTCCAGCACCTCCCGGCCTTCCTCGTCCACGCCGCGCCACCGCGGCACGCCGCGCACCTGCGCCGCGGCGAGCCCGGCCAGCAGCCACTGCACCGCCTCGCTCCACGCGCGCACCGGCCGGCGCACGGTGCGGCCGATCCGCACGACCGTGGTCGTGCCGCCGGACAGGATCTCGCCGTCCACCCGCCCGACGCTAACCGATGCCCGCCGTCCGGCGAACCGAATTTGCCGCGTGCCAGGCCCACCCCCGGGGCGGTCGGGCCGAGCAGCGCGTACAGGTTCTCGAACGGCCCGACCTGCGACAGGAGCCCTTGTGGCAGCGGGAAAGCGTCCGAACCGGGGATCGGCCACGCGGCCAGGAGCACCACGACGACCACGGCCCGGCGGCCCAGCAGCACCACCAGGGGCACGCACCAGACCCAGTGGTGGCGCCATGACACCGGCGAGATCAGCAGCGCCGTCAGGGCGACCGCGAGCACCTCGGCCGCCACCATTGGCCCCCGCACGGTCAGCCGCGCCGACCACCACATCGCGCCCGCCACCGCGGCGGTCGTCAGCCCGTCCATCACCAGCCGCGCGACCTCCATCGGCGCCGGCGCGAACCCGGCGAACAGCACGGCGCTGAACGGCGTGTCGGTGAACGGCTGCCCGTTGAACCGCGCGGTGTAGAGGCCGACGCCGTCGAGCACGGCCCGGCCGCCCTGGCGGTAGATGTCCAGGTCGTACATGAACCAGCGTTCCAACGGCGACACGTGCGCCTGCACCACGTACAGCGCAACGGAAATGCCGACGGCGGCGACCACGGCGACCGGCGCCCGCGAGCGGGTGAGGGTGGTCGGCGCGGGACGTCGTTGCAGCACCGAGTGCTCCTTACTCATTTCACTAGTCGGTTAGTGAAAGCCGGCCATGCGTGTACGCGTGCCGAAGCGCACGTGCACGGGGAAGTCAGACCGCGGCCGGGACCCGGATCTCGCGGCGGAAACGCTTGCGCAGCCACCACAGCGCGCCCACCAGGCACAGCACGCCGGCGGCGGTGAAGAGGGTGGCGTCGATCGCCTGGAACCACCAGAACCGGTCACCGGGCTGGACGAGGTCGGCGGCGGACCGGTAGCCCAGCCGCTCCATGCACGGCCCCGGGTCCCCGCCACTCGCGGAGCCGAGGCAGGAGTAGTAGGCGTCCTGCCCGGTCCGGTTGGAGAGGAAACGTCCCGACAGGTCGAGGTCGGCGACGACGTGGGAGGACAGCACCACGGTCACCCCGGTCTCCTCGACCGCGAGCATGATCGAGCGGATGGCGTCCTGCGGGCGACCGGGTCCATCTCGGCCGGCGGTTCGTCGAGCGGCAGGACGTCCGGACGGCGGGCGAGGGCGAGGACCAGCGCCACGTGGGCGCGTTGGCCGCCGGAGAGCCGGCCGGTCTGGCGCCCAGCGGCAGGCGTGCCCGGTCGACCAGGTCGACGGCGTAGGCGTGGTCCCAACGCGGGTTGGTGCGCTTGCCGAACTCCAGCATCTCAGCGACCGTGAGCGCCCGGTACAGCGGCTTCTCCTGCGCGACGAACCCGACTTCGCCGCGGACTTCCAGCACGCCCTCGGTGGGGCGCGCCAGTCCGGCGGCGACCTTGAGCAACGTCGACTTGCCCGCACCGTTCGCACCGACCAGGGCTGTCACGTCCCGGCCGGCAGCTCGAACGAGCAGTCGCGCAACGCCCGGACGCGCCGATAGCGCAACCCGAGGCCGCGCGCACGCACGGCAACACTCATCCCAGATCCCCCATCACTATCCCTAGGCCATGCCGGTTCGCACGCGACCGGGCCTGCACATCCCGCCGGCCCTGTCGCGGCGTTGGCCGTCAGGGCCGGAACCGCTGGTCCAAGGTCGCCCGGAACAACGCCTCGACGTCCTCCCGGCCCATGCCCATCTCCCGCGCCCGGTCGAGCCACTCCAACAGGTCGCCGCGCAGGGGCGAGTCCTCGGCCACGCCCGGCGTGACCAGCGAGCGGCGCACGAACGTGCCGAGTCCGGGTCGTGGCTCGACCAGACCTTCGCGTTCCAGCTCCCGGTACGCCTTGAGCACCGTGTTCGGGTTGATCGCGGTCTGCTCGACCACCTCGCGGGCGGTGGGCAGGCGGTCGCCGGGGCCGAGCAGCCCCAACCGCAGCGCGTGCTTCACCTGGTGCACGAGCTGGAGGTAGGTGGCCACCCCGGACTTCCGGTCGATCCGGAACTCGATCACCCGAAACCTTTCACTATCTCACTAGTGAAACCGCTCTTACGGAGCCCGGGTCGATCTGTCAAACCACGTGTGGGACTGGTCAACCACTCACAGTGGTCAGGTGTAGTGCCGAATCCCCAGCGACAACGTCCGCGCCCACGGAGCGTCCACATGCGACGCATCGACCGCCACCACCAGGTGGCACAACATCCCCCGCGCGAAGAACACCTGCACCGACTCCTCGTCCGCGCCGGAAACCCCGCGCACGTACTCGACTGTTCGTGCATACCCCCGCTGCACGACTTCGCGGACGGAGGGCTCGGAGATCGCGGCGCACTGGGCGTGCATCTGGACGAGGAGGAGGGCGTTCTCGTGCGCGATCAGCTTGGCGTAGGCGTCGGCCATCGCGAACAGGATGGCGTCCGGTGACGTTCCCGTGGCGGCGGCGACCCCGTCCGCCAGGCTCTCCTTGATGCGGGCGAAGCACCGTTCGACGACGGCCAGGAAGAGGGTTTCCTTGTCGGGGAAGAGGCGGTAGACGTAGGCCTGCGAGATGCCGGCGGCCTTGGCGACTTCACCGGTCGTCGTGCCGTAGTACCCCTTGGCGCCGAAGGTCGCCAAGGCGGTCCGCAAGACGGTCTCACGACGCTCGTCAGCAGTGGAAAGCCGACGCTCCGCAACACCCATGGAGACTAACCAATCACTCACACTCGCCCACTGTCAACTCACCCTTGCGCCACCCACCCCTCCCACTCCTTCGCCTCACACCACACCCGCCGCCGGCCCACCCCGAGCCGGCCCACCCCGAGCCGGCCCACCCCGAGCCGGCCCACCCCGAGCCGGGCCGCGCCGGGTCGCGCTGCGCCAAGCCGGGTCGCGCCAAGCCGGGTCACGCCGAACCGAGCCACACCGGGCCGGGCCGAGTTGCGCCGCGCCGGGCAGTGCCGGGCTGCGCGCAGCGTGCCGGGCGAGCCGGGTTGCGGCTGTCGTTTAGCAGGGCTAGCCAGGTGGCCGGGCTGCTGCGCCGGCTCGCCCCACCGCCGTCGCCGGCCCAACCGCATCGGGCCGCGCGAGCCAGACGGCGCAGGTTGGTGCCGCCAGGGGTCGCGGTGATCACACGGGGTCCCTAGGGTTGCGGACCATGTGGCGTCGTTGGGTGCCGGGTGCACTGCTGGCCGTCGTGATCGCCTCCTGCGGCTCGTCCGAACAACCGTTCGCGGCCACCACCAAGTCGGAAGCCCCGACAACCACGACCACCACCACAACAACCCCCACGACGTCGAAACCCAAGCCCCGCCCCGAGTCCATGGCCAACCCGGCCGGCACCGCCGTCATCCCGCCCGAAGCCCAACCGGAGGACACCTCCACCCCCACCACCGTCGTCGGCACCGGCACCGCCAACAGCTGCACCCCCGAAGCCCTCACCACCGCCGTCGCCCAAGGCGGCGTGATCACCTTCGACTGCGGCCCGGACCACGTCACGATCGTCCTCGACGACACCATCAGCATCCGCAACGACAAAGACGTCGTCCTCGACGGCGGCGGACTGGTCACCCTCAGCGGCGGGGGAGAGCGGCGGATCATCTACCTCAACGCCTGCGACCGCGCACTCGGCGCGGGCGCGCGCTGCCAGGAGCAGACCCGCCCTCGGCTCACCCTCCAGAACCTCACCCTGGCCGACGGCGACGCCACCGGTGAAACCGAAGAAGGCGGCGGAGCGGTGTACGCGCGCGGCGGCAGTCTCAAAGTCGTCAACTCCCGCTTCCTGCGCAACCGGTGCGACGAGAACGGGCAAGACCTCGGCGGCGCGGCGATCCGGGCGTTCGGCCAAAAAGAACCGGTCTACGTCGTCGGCAGCACCTTCCAGAACGGCGAGTGCGCCAACGGCGGCGCGCTCAGCGGCCTCGGCACCTCCTGGGTCGTCCTCAACAGCGTCCTCAAGAACAACAAGGCCATCGGCCGCGGCGCCAACCCCGCCCGGGACGGCGAACCCGGCGGCGGCAGCGGCGGGGCGATCTACGCCGACGGCAACGAGTTCACCGTCAAGATCGCGGGCACCCTCATCGAGGACAACCACGCGAACGAAGGTGGCGGCGCGATCTTCTTCGTGAGCAACGACCGCAGCGGCACGATGGTCGTGGACGGTTCGACGTTGCGCCGCAACCCCAGCGACGGCTTCGAGACACCGGGCCTGAAGGGGATCTTCTTCCTCGGCGCCACCGAAGTGACCATCACCGGCTCCACCATCGAGTAACACCGCCGAAACACCTGGAACGCCGGAAGAACTCCCGTCGATCGTCGGATTGTGAGCGAGGCTTCCGGCTGCGCATGATGAGCCGGCCGGCGTCAACCGGTGCACAACACCCTGCTGACACACCACTCGACGCTCGGCCGACCCTGCACCGCACCACCCTCGGCCGGGCGCGGGAAGGATCGACTGTGCGCTACACAGCGAAGAAGGCGCTTGCCCTGGCCGCGGGCATCGCCGCCACCCTGGCCGCGCTCGGCGGCCAAGCCCACTCCGCCCCGATGCCGCCGGACCCGGGCGGCGTCACCCCGCAGGTCGTCGGCGGCACGCAGGCCGCCAAGGGCGAGTTCCCGTGGATGGTCCGCCTGTCCATGGGCTGCGGCGGCGCCATGTACACCGAGCAGCTCGTGCTCACCGCCGCCCACTGCGTGAGCCGCACCGGCGAGAACACCAGCATCACCGCCACCTACGGCGTCGCGGACCTCCAGGACACCTCGGCGATCAAGCGGACCTCCAGCTACGTCCACCGCGCGCCCACCTACGGCACCTCCACCGGCGGCGACTGGGCGCTGATCAAGCTGTCCAGCCCGATCTCCGGCGCCGCCCTGCTGCCGATCGCCACCACCGCCGCCTACAACAACGGCGTGTTCGACGTGGCCGGCTGGGGCGCCACCCGCGAGGGCGGCAGCCAGTCGCGGTACCTGATGAAGGCCAAGGTGGACTTCATCGACGACACCACGTGCAAGAACTCCGACCCGTACTACAGCGACCTGATCTTCGCCGCCGAGATCTGCGCGGGCGACCTGGCCAACGGCGGCGTCGACACCTGCCAGGGCGACTCCGGCGGCCCGATGTTCCGCCGCGACAGCGCCGGCCAGTGGATCCAGGTCGGCATCGTCAGCCACGGCAACGGTTGCGCCCGCCCCAGCAACCCCGGTGTCTACACCGAGGTGAGCACCTTCGCGTCGGCCATCAAGGCGGCGGCGGACAGCCTCGGCGGCGGCACCCCCAACCCGCCCGGCAAGACCTTCGAGAACGCCGCCGACGTGGCGATCCCGGACGCCGGCGCGGCGGTCTACAGCAACATCACGACCTCCGGCCTGACCGGCAACGCCCCGTCCACGCTGAAGGTCACCGTCGACATCAAGCACTCCTGGAGCGGCGACCTGGTGATCGACCTCGTCGCGCCGGACGGCTCCACCTACCGGCTGAAGAACTCCAGCAGCTCCAGCACGCCCAACGTGAACACCACCTACACGGTCAACGCGTCCAGCGAGGTCGCGAACGGCACGTGGCGGCTGAAGGTCCAGGACGTCTACAGCCAGGACACCGGCTACATCGACGTCTGGAAGCTCACCTTCTGATCTGCAGGCCCGGCACCAAGCGACGGGACCCGCTGCGAGGGTGGGTCCCGTCGGCGTCTCCCGTGAAGACCTTCAGCGGGTGATCGCGGCCGGCATCAAGCCCTTGATCTCGGCCGCGATGTCCGCCACGTCCAGCGGCGGGTCGTGGGCCTGCCACTCGCGGAGCAGGCCGGTCACCGCGCCCACCAACGCGATCGCGGTCAGGTGGAAGTCGCGTTGCGGCGCAAAGCCTTGTGCCGCAGCGTTTTCCGCCTCGGACTCGATGAAGTCCGCCCACCGCGCCACCCACTCCTGGTGCTGCCGCTCCAGTTCCGCGTTCACCCCCACCGCCTCCACATAGGCCAGTCGGGGCACGCGCGGGTCCGCTGTCACCGTCGACACGAACGCGTCGAGCAACGTCGAGATCCGCGTCGCCGCATCCGCCGAATCCAGCTCGGCCAGGGCGGCGGTCACGCGTTCCAGCGCCAGTGCGTTGATCCGGTCGTGCAGGAGCAGCAGCAGCCGCTCCTTGTTCTCGAACTCCTCGTAGAAGTTGCGCGTCGACACGCCCGCCGCCGCGCACAGCGCCGCGACCTTGGTCTGCGCGAACCCCCGCGCGGTGAACAGGTCCAAGGCAGCAAGCAGCAGGCGTTCGCGCCGCTGCCGCCGCCGCTCGTCCGAGCTGATCCCCGCGTACGGCCGGGCCACGGGCGACTCCTCGAAAGTGGTAACAGGGATTGTCAGATTAGCGCGTTCGGCACCTACATTGCGGAAACAGTGGTTACTACAATCCCCTGCGGAGGCGACGATGCCGATCCGACTCCTGGTCACCCTGCTGACCGCACTCCTCCTGGTCACCCCCACTGCCCACGCCGACGAACGGCCGCCGGAGCCGTCCCAGGACGCCTTCTACACCCCACCCAGCCCCCTGCCCGGCAAGGCCCGGTGACGTCCTGCGCAGCCGCCAAGTCGCCTGGCACCCCCGAACCGTTCCGCGTGTTCCCGGCCCGGTCTCGACCCGCCAACTCCTCCACCGCTCCACCTCCGCGACCGGCGCGCCCAACGCCGTCTCCGGCACCCTCCTCGTCCCGCCGATCCCGTGGCCGGACGGACCCCGCCCGCTGATCGCCTACGCCATGGGCACCCAGGGCCTGGCCGACCGCTGCGCCCCCTCCTACCGGATGCGCGTCGGCACGGAGGTCGAGATCGCGTTCCTCGTCCAGGCCATGCTCAAGGGCTGGGCCGTCGTCGTCACAGACTACGAAGGCCTCGGCACGCCCGGCACCCACACCTGCGCGGTCGGCCGGTCCGAGGGGCGCGCCCTGCTCGACGCGGCCCGCGCCGCGCAGACCCTCCTCGGCCGGCCGAACACCCCGGTCGGCGCGTTCGGCTACTCGCAGGGCGGCCAGGCGGCGGCGTTCGCGGCCGAACTCCAGCCTTCCTACGCGCCGGACGTGCGGTTGGTCCGCGTCGCCGAGGGCGGGGTGCCGGCGGACATGAACGAGGTCGCCGAGTTCAACGACGGCGGCCTGGGCTCCGGGCTGGTCGTCGGCGCGGCCGTGGGCTACGCGACCGCCTACCCGGAACTCCCCTTGCCGCTCAACGCCCGCGGCCAGGAGGTGACCCGGCAGGTCGCGGACGGTGCGTGGCGGAGATGGCGCTGCTCGCGCCGTTCACCCGGATCGACAGCCTGACCACCGTGCCGGGCGTGATCCGCGACCCGCGCCGGCAGGCCCGACTCGCCCAGAACCGCCTCGGCACGGTCCGCCCGGACGTCCCGGTCTACCTCTACCACGGCACGGTCGACGAGCTGATCCCGTACCGCACGGCCACCGGCCTGCGCGACCGGTGCTGCGCGCTGGGCGCCGACCTCCAGTGGACCTCGCTGCCGCTGGCCGGCCACGTCGTCGCGGTCGGCGTCGGCGGCACCAACGCGCTCAACTGGCTGGGTGACCGGTTCGCCGGACAGCCCACCCGGCCGTCCTGCTGACCCCTTCCAAAAGTTGTCAGGCAGGTGACAAGAGCAATTTCGAAAACAGTGCGGAAGTGACAAACGAGCTTTAGTCCGCTGGCCCATCCGGACCATTTCGAGAGCGGTGGTCCACTTGCTGGTACACGGTGGGTAGTCACCGCTATTACGTCTGTGACCAGCGCAAACGTGCCAATGATCGAGCGCGGGAATTAGTCGTGCGTGACAACTTCTCGCGGTGTTTCGGGGAGGTCTTGCGAGGCGGGGCCGGGCGTCGTTAATTTGACTGGACGTAGCGTGGTTGTAACACGCGCATTCCAACCCTGCCCCCTATTTCTGGCGTGCCCTCGGCGTCAGGGAGGACGATCCGTGAGACACAGAAAACAGGTCCGGAGGCTGACCCGCCTGGGCGCGGTCGCCACCGCCGCCATGGTCGTGGGCGGACTCGCCATCGGCACGGGCACCGGAACCGCCGCCGCGGGTGAGCTGAACCAGACCTACTCGTGCACCTTCCCGCTGATCGGCGACCAGACCGTCTCGGTCAACATCAAGACCAAGGACAACCAGCCCGCGTCCATCGCGACCGGCACCTTCACGCCGGTCATCGAGATCACCGCCGTCTCCAACGCCGGCGCCAACGCCACCCAGGGCCTGCGGCTGGTCGGCGCCGAGACCATCCAGGGCGTCGCGCGCGCCACCTCGACCGTCGACGGGCCCGGCACGCAGGGCGACCTGACCGTGCAGGTCACCACGAACGTCCCGAACCAGCCGATCCCCGCGTCCGGCGACCTGATCGTCAACGCCGCCGGCGTCGCCCCCGGCCTGCGCTTCGACCGGCCCGGCACCGCCACCCTGTCGGTGACCGACCTCGAACTGGAGATGACCCCGCTCAAGGCCGACGGCACGCCCACCGGCCTGGGCACGTTCATCGCGCCCTGCACGCCGGCGCCCAACCAGCCGACGATCCTGCAGACCTACGAGGTCACCGGCGCGCCGGTCACCCCCGAGCCGGTGATCGGCAGCGGCGCCCACCCGCCGCTCAAGCAGGTCTACAACTGCCCGTTCCCGCTGATCGGCAACCAGAACGTCACCGTCGACATCAACACCAACCCGCTGCCGAACGAGATCGCGCAGGGCACGTTCACGCCGAAGATCGACATCACGGCGGTGTCCAACGCGGGTTCGACGTCCACCCAGGGCCTGCGCCTGGTGGGCGGCGAGACGATCCAGGGTTCCGCCCTGGCCACCTCGCTGGTCTCGTCGCCGCAGGGCCACCTGGCCGTCCAGGTGCCGACCGCGATCCCGAACCAGCCGATCCCGCCGTCGGGCGACCTGATCGTCAACGCGTCGGGCTCCGCGCCGGCGTTGCGGTTCGACCAGCCGGGCACCGCGACGCTGTCCGTGCACGACCTCGTCCTGACCATGACCCCGCTCAAGGCCGACGGCACGCCCACCGGCCTGGGCACCTTCACCTCCGACTGCGCCCTGGTCGACGCCGCCGCGCGCAACGTCCTGCAGACCTTCACCATCACCGGCGCGGCCGACACCGAGGCGCCGGCGAAGGTCACCGGCCTGACCGCCGGCGAGACCACGCAGACGTCGGTCCCGCTGTCGTGGACCGCCGCCACGGACAACGTGGGCGTCGTCGGCTACGACGTGCTCTCCGGTGGCACGGTGGTGAAGTCGGTGGAAGGCACGTCCACAACCGTGGACGGGCTCACTGCGGACACCTCCTACTCCTTCACCGTGGTGGCCAAGGACGCGGCCGGGAACCGTTCGGCCGCAAGCGATGCGGTCACCGCGCGCACCAAGGCCGCGCCGGACACCCAGAAGCCGACCGCGCCCGGCCCGCTGACCTCGCCCGCCGCCACGCAGACCTCGGTCACGCTGGAGTGGGGCGCGTCGTCGGACAACGTGGCCGTCGTCGGCTACGACGTGCTGTCGAGCGGTTCGGTGGTCAAGTCGGTGACCGGTACGTCTACCGTTGTTGACGGTCTGACCGCCGACACCGCCTACACGTTCACCGTCGTGGCCAAGGACGCGGCGGGCAACGTGTCGGACGCCAGCGAGGCGCTCACCGTGCGCACACCGGCCGCGCCGGACACCGAGAAGCCTTCCGCGCCAACGGGTCTGACCGTGACCGGCACCTCCGCGACCAGCATCGGCCTGTCCTGGACCGCCGCGTCCGACAACGTCGGGGTGGTCGGCTACGACGTGTTGTCCGGCGGTTCCGTGGTCGAGTCGGTGACCGGGACGACCGCGACCGTCGACGGGTTGACCGCCGACACCGAGTACACGTTCACCGTGGTGGCGAAGGACGCGGCGGGCAACGTGTCGGACGCGAGCGCGGCCGTCGCCGGTCGGACGGCCCAGCTGCCCGACACCGAGAAGCCTTCCGCGCCAACGGGTTTGACGGTCACCGGCACCACGCAGTCCACGGTGTCGCTGTCGTGGGCCGCCGCGTCGGACAACGTCGGTGTCGTCGGCTACGACGTGCTGTCCGGCGGGACCGCGGTGAAGTCGGTCGAGGGCACCACCGCCGTGGTGGACGGCCTGGCTCCGAGCACGGACTACTCGTTCACCGTGGTGGCCAAGGACGCCGCCGGCAACCGGTCGGACGCGAGCGCCGCGGTGTCCGGCCGCACCGGGGACGCGCCGGACACGCAGAAGCCGTCCGCGCCGTCCGGCCTGAAGTCCACCGGTGAGACGACCTCCAGCGTCGCGCTGGAGTGGACCGCGGCCTCGGACAACGTGGGTGTCGTCGGCTACGACGTGCTGTCGAGCGGTTCGGTGGTCAAGTCGGTGACCGGCACGTCCGCGACCATCGACGGTCTGACCGCCGACACCGAGTACACGTTCACCGTGGTCGCCAAGGACGCCGCCGGCAACGTGTCCGACGCCGGCGCCGCGCTGAAGGTGCGCACCAAGGCCGAGGTGGACGGCGTCGCGCCGACCACGCCGACCGGCCTGAAGTCCACCGGGCAGACCGACACCAGCATCGGCCTGGCCTGGGACGCGGCCAGCGACAACGTCGGGGTCACCGGGTACGACGTGTTCCAGGGCGGGGCGAAGGTCGCGACCGTCACGGGCACCTCGACCAACGTGACCGGGTTGACGCCGGACACGGAGTACTCGTTCACCGTCGTGGCGTTCGACGCGGCGGGCAACCGGTCGGCGGCCAGCGCGGCGGTCGTCGCGCGGACCAAGCCGGGCACCGGCACGATCATCCGCTACGGCTACAACCTGGCCGGCAGCACGAAGATCAAGGCCGCGAACGGGACCGTGCGGCTCACCGGCGGCATCGACGCCGGCCTCGACCTGGCGACCGGCAAGTTCGACGCGGACCTGGTGCTGAACCCGACCACGGGCCACTTCAAGATCTTCGGCTTCCTGCCGGTGACCGCGAAGATCCAGTTCGTGCAGGCGGGAAAGACCACCGGCACGCTCTCCGGCGGGGTGCTGAACTCCACGTCGTCGGTGATCGTGAAGCTGCCCCGGGTGTCCGTCATGGGCATCCCGATCAGCACCAGCCCGAACTGCCGGACCAAGACGCCCGCGTCCATCCCGCTCCAGTCGAAGCCCGGCTTCGACCCGCTCGCGGGCGGCACGCTGGCCGGCACCTACACCCTGCCCGAACTCCAGGGCTGCGGTCAGCTCAACGCGCTGATCAGCGCGCTGACCGCCGGGCCGGGCAACACCATCGAGGTCAAGCTGACCCCGAAGGCCGTGCGGTAGGCGCGGTCCGGTCGTCCTGATCGGTGGCCCCGTCGCGGTTGTCGCGACGGGGCCACCGCGGTGTTCAAGGCCCAACAGCGTGGTGGCGGTACGGCGTCGACCATCGCGAGGACGCCGGGGGTGACGGCCGAGCGCGTGGGTGCAGTGCTCTCGGTTTGCCGGGTCCAGGCGCGATGCGTCCGGTCGGGAGCGGTGCTCTCCTGTGTCGGTCGGCGCGGTGCCGGTGGTGCGGGGGCTGTCGCCGGCGTGAGCCGGGTCGTGGCGCTTGTAGCGTGAAAGCATGCTGCTGTCGTCGGCGATCGCCGCGGTGGGACTCGCGTACGTGGTGGCCGGGGTGGTGGGGCGACGGGCTCAGCCGCGCAACCGGATCGGCGTGTTGATGGTGCTGGTCGGTGTGGCCTGGGTGCTCGACTACGTCGTGCCGCGGTCGGCGTTCTTCGGGTTGTTCGTGCTGTCCAAGGTGTGGCCGGCGCTCCTGGCGCACCTGGTGACGGCGTTCCCGACCGGTCGGCTGCGGACCGTGCCGCGCCGGTTGGTGGTGGGGTCGGCGTACGGGTTCACGGTCGCGCTGTGCGCGGCGATCCGGTCGCCCTTCGAGGGGTGGGCGTCGGTCCTGGTGGACGCCGAGACGCCGTTGACCGTGGTGCTGGGGGTGGCGATCCTCGGGTTGCAGCTGCACCGGTGGCGGGTGAGCAGCCTGGCGCAGCGGCGGACGTTGACCTCGATGCTGGGGGCGTCGAGCGTTGCGGTCGTCGTCTATGCGGCGTGGGACCCGATGGCGCGGTCCGGGTTGGAACCGCCGGTGGTGACGTTGATGCTGGCGTTGGCGGGGGTGCCGGCGGCGTACGTGGCGGGGTTGTTGCGGCGGCGCATGGATCGGGGCGGGGTGGCCGACCTGGTGGTGCGGTTGAGCGGCGGGGGCGGTCGCGGGGTCCAGGAGGCGTTGGCGGCGTCGCTGAAGGACCCCGGGGTGCGGGTGGGGTACTGGGTGGCGCCGCAGGAGCGGTACGTGGACGCGTCCGGGGCGGTCGTGGAGGGCGGGGAGGGGGTGGTGCAGACGCGGGTGGACGTCGGGGGCGAGCCGGTCGCGTTGCTGCTGCACGATCCCGGGCTCGACCTGGAACTGGTGGACGCGGCGTGCGCGGCGGTGGGGTTGGCGCTGGAGAACGAGCGGTTGACGACGGAGTTGCGGGCGCGGGTGCGGCAGTTGGCGGAGTCGCGGGGGAAGTTGGTGCTGGCGGCGGACACCGAGCGGCGGCGGCTGGAGCGGGACCTGCACGACGGCGTTCAGCAGCGGTTGCTGTCGGTGGCGATGACGTTGGGGTTGGCGGAGGTCAACGGGGCGCGGGAGTTGGTGGGGGAGGCCAAGGCGGCGGTCCTGGCGACCATCGAGGACGTGCGCGCGGTGTGCCACGGGGTTTATCCGCCTTTGTTGGCGGAGCGGGGGTTGCACGGGGCGGTGCGCGAGTTGACCGCGCTGGTGTCGTTCCGGGTTGATCTTTTGTACGAGGTGGGGTTCGCGCTGCCGGCGGTGGTGGAGACGACGGCCTATTACGTGGTGGCCGAGGCGTTGGCGAACGTGAGCAAGCACGCGGAGGCTTCGGTGGTGCGGGTGGAGATCACGTCGCGGGGCGGGGAGTTGGCGGTGCGGGTGGACGACGACGGCCGCGGCGGGGCTGGGGTTGGTTCGGGGTTGCGGGGGTTGGCGGAACGGGTGGAGGCCGTCGGGGGGACGATGAAGGTCGTCAGCCCGGTGGGGGAGGGGACGAGTGTGCGGGTGGTGCTGCCGTGCGGGTCGTGATCGCCGAGGACTCGACGTTGCTGCGGGAGGGGTTGGCACGGCTGTTGGCCGAGGCCGGGTTCTCGGTGGTGGCGGCGGTGGAGGACGCGGAGGCGTTGGTGGCTGCGGTGGGGACGCACCTGCCGGACGTGGCCATTGTGGACATCCGCATGCCACCGACGCACACGGATGAGGGGTTGCGGGCGGCGGTGTTGTTGCGGCAGCGGTACCCCGGGGTGGGGGTGCTGGTGTTGTCGCAGTACGTGCGGGTGAGTTATGCGGCGGAGTTGCTGGACGCGCGGGCGGATTCGGGCGCTGTGGGGCCGGATGGAGTGGGTTATCTGCTGAAGGACCGGGTGTCGGACTTGGCCGAGTTCGCGGCGGCGATTCGGCGGGTGGGGAGTGGCGGGTCGGCGTTCGACCCGTTGGTGGTGGCGCAGATGCTGACCAGGCGGCGAGGGGACAGCGACGACCGGTTGACGGATCGGGAGCGGGCTGTCCTGGCGCTGATGGCGGAGGGGCGGACGAACCAGGCGATCGCCCAGCGGCTGTTCATCGCGGAGCGGACCGTGGAGAAGCACTGCACCAGCATCTTCGCCAAACTGGACTTGTCGGCCAGCCCCCACGACCACCGCCGAGTCCTGGCAGTCCTCCGCTACCTCAACGGCTAACCCTGCCCGTCTGTTCGTCTCACGTCGGGCGTTCCCCCCACCCCCACCCTCCCAGGCCCCTGGCACAAGCCAGCCGCGCGGCGCGCGCCAAGCGCGCTTCGCGCGCAAGCCGCCGTAGGCGGGCCCGCCGCAGGCGGGTGCTTTTGGTGGCTTTGCGAGGTGGCCTGGGTGGGGGTGGGTGGGTGGAACGCCCGACGCGAGCGAAGCAGCCAGCCCCGGGCCACAAGAAAACCGAAACACAACCCCCCACCCCTCCCCGCCGCCCCACCGCGCCGCCGCCGCCGTTGCCGCGCCGCCGCCCGCTGCTGTTGTTGTCCTGGCCGCCGTCGTGCTGGTGCTGCGCCGCGCCGCCGTCGTGCTGGTGCTGCGCCGCGCCGCCGTCGCGCCTCCGCGGTCCCGGCGCTCGCACTGCCGCATCGCCAGTGCGCCCCCGCCCCGCCCGGCCCCAACCCACTCGCCCGCACCCGCACCGTCCCCCACTCACCCCCCATGGTGCGGCTACCCGCACCTCGGAGTGCGGTTGGCCGGGTGGTTGTCGGCCCCCGGCGTTGCGAGGCTTTGATCATGTTGCAGCAGGGGCGGGTCAAGGCTTCTTATCGCACGGATCTGATCACCGTGCTACTCGGCACGTGGTTCTCACTGGGGCTGTTCCTCGACGCCTGGGCGCACTCCAACGTGCCCGAACTCGAAACCTTCTTCACCCCGTGGCACGCGGTCTTCTACTCCGGGTTCGCCGCCACCGCCGCCTGGATCTCCTGGCAGGTCTGGCGCAACCTCCAACTCGGCCGCCGCGGCCTCTCCGCGGTCCCCGAAGGCTACGGGCCGGCGGTCCTGGCGTTGCCGGTGTTCGCGGTCTGCGGCTTCGGCGACTACCTGTGGCACACCTTCATCGGGATCGAGCAGGGCATCGACATCCTGTTCAGCCCCACCCACCTCGGCCTGGTCACCTCCATGATCGTGATCCTCACCACACCGCTGCGCACCGCCTGGGCCGACGGCGGCAGCCCTACCTTCCTGCGGTTCCTGCCGGCTGGCCTGGCCCTGTCGTTCGCCACCGCGCTGGTCCTCCTGTTCGCCCAATACGCCGACGCAACCGTCTACGGGGCCGAAGGCGTGATCCGGGCGTTCAGCTTCGAGAAGGGCGAAGGCGGATCCGGCGGGGCCACCCGGCTCGCTGCCTCGATCATGGTGACGAACATGGTGCTGCTCACCCCGCTGCTGTTGGCAGTCCGCCGTTTCCGGGTGCCGGTCGGCACGGCGACCTTGCTCCAGATCGTCGTCATGTTGCTGAGCACCGCGGTCGCCAACTACGAGAACCTCGAAATCGCGGCGGCCTTCGTCGCGTCCGGCATCGTCGCGGACGTCCTGTTGTGGAAGCTGCGGCCGTCCGAGGAGCGGTTGCGGGAGTACCGGATCTTCGCGTTCGCCGTGCCCCTCGTCATGTGGTCGCTGTACTTCGCGGTGGCCGGCGTGTCGGTGGGGCGGATGCCCAGTGTCACCGAGATGTGGACCGGCGCACCCGTCGTGGCCGCCCTGCACGGGTTGTTGCTGGCCGTCGTGTTCGTGCCGACGCGCCGCTCATGAGGGTGCCGGCCGTGGTGGCGGCGGCGTTGGGGTTGCTCCTCCTCCTCACACCGCCCGCCTTCGCGCACGCCGGTGGGTTGACGCCGCAGAACCAGCTCAGCCGGGTCGTGAGCATCGAGCCACCGCTCGCGGGAGTGACAGCTCGCATGGTCAACCACGGGTCCCAACTGGAGGTCCACAACGGCGGCACCACCGCACTCCAGGTGAACGACCTCGTCGTCCAGCCGGGGGAAACCCTGCGGTTCCGGGACGAGCGTACTTCGCAAAGCGAGTGGCAAGTGCCGGTGGGAACGTCCGTGGTGAAGGGTGTCGTGGAGAACTTCCCGCCGCCGAACGTGTGGCTGTGGCTCGGGGTCCTGGTTGCCCTGTCACTGGGCGGAATCGGGCTGGCGCGTTCTCGAACGTTGTTGGCGGCGGGGGTTGTTGTGGTCGCGTTGGCGCATGTGGTGCATGCCGTTGGGTCCACGTTGGCGGTCACGGGCGGCAGTTTCGTGCCGTTGTTCCTGGGGGCCAGTGGGGTCGGGGTCGTGTGCTGGCCGCTCGCCGTGGTGGCGGTGGTGGCCGCGGTTCGGCGGAAGGCCGCTGCGGCGTTCGTGGCGGCGGTGGTGGGGGCGATGTTGGTGGTGGCGGGGATTCCGGATTTCGACAGCTTCCGGTTCGCGCAACTGCCGTTCGCCGGGCCGGCCGTGGTGGACCGGTTGTTGGTGGCGTTGACGTTGGGCGGGGGAGTGGCGTTGGCGGTTGGTGGGTTCTTGCGGATGCGTGAGGAGTTGGCTCGGTGATCCGGGTGTTGCTGGTCGTGTTGGCGTTGGTGGTCGGGTGTTCCTCGGCGCCGGCGGAATCTCCGAGTGAACCTGTGGTGCTCCAGTTGTCCGTCGACGAGCCTTCGCCGCAACGGGTCGAGGTGGTCAAGGGGCAGAACGTCGAGATTACGGTGACCAGCCGGGCCAAGGCCGAGGTCCACGTGCACGGGTTCGACGTGCTGGCGGTCGCGGAGGACGGGAAGCCGGCCGCGTTGAAGTTCGTGGCCGACCGGACGGGGACGTTCGAGGTCGAGGCGCACCCGGACACCTTGCTGGCGCAGTTGGTGGTGCGGTGACGGTCCTCGCCCACGGCGTCGGCGACCGGCACGACCTGCCGTTGCCGTTGGACCTGGTGTTGCAGGCCGCGGCGGTGGCGTTGTTGGCCTCGTTCCTCGGGTTGGGGGTGCTGTGGACCAAGCCCCGCTTCACACCCCGTGCCGACCGAGCGCACCAGCCCGACCGAGCGCCCCAGACCGTCCGAGCGCCCCAGACCGTCCGAGCGCCCTGGACCGTCCGAGCGCCCTGGACCGTCCGAGCGCCCTGGACCGTCCGAGCGCCCTGGACCGTCCGAGCGCCCTGGACCGTCCGAGCGCCCTGGACCGACCGGACGCCCCGGGCCGACCGGTGGTGGCCGCTGCGGGTGGTCGTGGCAGTCGGGTTGGTCTTCGTGCCGGCCGTGGCGTGGCCGCACCTGGTGTTCGTGCTGGGCTGGGTCGGCGTCGCGGTCCTGTCGATGGCGCTGGGGCCGGTGTGGCGGGTGGTCAACCCGTTGCGGCTGGTGCTCCGCGTCTCGCGAAGACGCGCATACCCGGCCTGGCTGGGGTACTGGCCGGCGGCCGCGTCCCTGTTGGCGTTCACCTGGGTCGAACTGGTCGAGCCGGACGCACTGGGCTGGTTCCTGGCGGCCTACGCGCTGGTCGGCGTGATCGGTGGCGTCCTCTACGGCGAAGCCTGGTTCGCCAACGCAGACGGGTTCGAGGTGTACTCGACGCTGCTCGGACGCCTGTCCCCGTTGTGGGGCAACCCGTTCCGGGCGCTGGTGGCCACACCGGTCAAGCCGGGGCTCGTGGCCCTGATCGCGGTGTGCCTCGGGTCGACGGCGTTCGACAGCATCGGGTCCATGCCGTCCTGGGCCCGGTTGGGGGTGGTGCCGGACTCGGTCGGGCTGGTGGGCGCGGTGGCGCTGGTCGCCGCCGGCTACCTGGTGGCCTGCCGGGCGTTCGGGGCCGAGTTGGCGCACTCGTTGATCCCGATCGTGGCCGGCTACGTCGTGGCGCACTACTACTCGCTCCTGGTCGTGGAAGGGCAACGGGCGGTGGCGCTGCTGGTCGGCGTCGAGGGCTTCACACCCAGCGAGGCGCTGGTGGCCCCGGCGGTGGTGGCGTCCGTGCAGATCGGGGCGGTGCTGGCCGGGCACCTGCTGGCCGTGGTGTCCGCGCACGACCGGTCGCTGGCGCTGCTGCCCGCCCAGCGGCACCTGACCGGGCAGGTGCCCCTGCTGCTGCTCATGGTCGGGTACACCGCCGGCGGGCTGGCGCTGCTGTTCGCGGGCTGAGCGCGCGCCATCCGTTCGCGGGGCTGAGCGCGCGCCATCCTCCGATCGGGTCCACCCTGGGGGTCCACCGCTGGGGGATTGGCGACGAGGAGGTCGACCATGACGGACGTCTCTGCCCTGCACGGCCGGTTCGGCGGCACCGTGCTCACCCGGCGGGACGAGGGCTTCGAAGCCGCACGCGCGCTGTTCAACAGCGCCATCGAGACCACGCCCGCGGTCATCGCCCAGTGCCTCAACCCCACGGACGTGAAAGAAGCACTCGCTTTCGCCCGCGACCGAGGACTGCCGGTCGCGGTCAGAAGCGGCGGGCACAGCGTCGCCGGCGCGTCCCTGGTCAAGGACGGCCTGGTCCTGGACCTGCGTCGGATGAACGCCGTGACCGTCTCACCGGACGCCCGCACGGCCGTGGTCGGCGGCGGCGCCACGTGGTCCGCGGTGGACCGGGCCTGCCAGGCGCACGACGTGGCGACCACGGGCGGGCGGGTGTCCACCACCGGCGTCGGCGGGCTCACCCTCGGCGGCGGCTCCGGGTGGCTGGAACGCCGGTTCGGCCTGGCCTGCGACAACCTGCTCTCGGTGGACCTCGTCCTGGCCGACGGCCGCACGGTCACCGCGAGCGAGACCGAGCGGCCCGAGCTGTTCTGGGCGCTGCACGGCGGTGGCGGCAACTTCGGCGTCGCCACCTCCTTCACCTTCCGCGTGCACCCACTTCCCGAGTTCTCCTTCGCGCTCATGCTGCGGCCGGCGGCCCACGGCGAGGAGATGATCTCCCGCTACCGGGACTTCTGCGCCGACGCGCCCGAGGAGCTGGGCGGCGGCCTGCTGTACCTGACCGGGCCGCCGGAGGACTTCGTGCCGCCGGACCTGGTCGGTCGGCTGTGCTGCGGCCTCCTCGTCACGTGGATCGGCCGCGCGGACGAGCTGCGGTCGGTCGCCGCGCCGCTGCTGGACCTCGCGCCGGACACCGCGCTGGTGACCGACATCCCGTACGCGGACTTCCAGTGCAGCCTCGACGACCCGCCCGGCTACCGGAACTACTGGTCCGCCGAGTACCTGTCGGCGCTGCCCGACGAGGCGGTGCGGCGGTTCGCCGACAGCGCCGAGCGGATGCCGTGCCCGTCGCCGTCGCAGCAGGCGCTGCTGCCGTGGGGCGGGGCGGTGGCGCGCGGGACGGACTGGCCGATGGCCAACCGCGACGCGCCCTGGGTCGTCCACCCGTTCGGGCTGTGGGAAGACCCGGCCGACGACGACCGGGCCCGGATGTGGGCGCGCGGCCTGCGGGAGGAGCTGGCACCCTGGAGCACCGGGGCCACGTACCTCAACTTCATCGGCGACGAAGGCGCGGACCGCGTCGTCGCGGGATTCGGCGCGGCGAACTACGCGCGACTCGCCGCGGTGAAGGCGGAATACGACCCGGACAACGTGTTCGACCGCTGGCACAACGTCCTCCCGGCGACTCAGCGTCGCCGCAGCGCGGACACGGTCGGAGCAACCGAGTAGTCCGACGAGGGAGCTGAACCCGCACGCGCGCGGAGCAAAGCCGCCCCGCCTCCGCGTGACGCGCGCGAAGTTCACACGAATGTTGGGCATTGCCCTGCACACGGATGAAGGACCTTGTTGTCGAACGCGCCCGCTCACTACCTTTCGGAAGCGACGAATTCGCAGATCTGTGGAATTCATTCCAGGGCAGTGAGAGGACCGCATGGACGTTTACGCCACGGGTCTGTTGTGGGTCGGCGGCGCGGCCCTGGTCGCCGCGTTGCTCGCCTACCTGATCCGCAAGTACGGCGAGGACCAGGGGCGTCCGGACAACAACGAGGCCGCCGGCCAGGTTTTCACGATCGTGGGCGGCCTGCACGCGGTCCTGGTGGCGTTCGTGCTGATCGCCTTGTTCGACGCGGTGAGCGCGGCGGACGAGTCGTCGTACAAGGAGGCCGACGGCCTGGTCGCGGCCGCCTGGGCGTCCGACGCGCTGTCCAAGGAGACCGGCGACGAGGTCCGCGCGCTGTCCCGCGCGTACGCCATCACGGTGATCAACGAGGAGTGGCCGAAGCTGCGCGAGGGCGTGGACTTCGAGTCGACCGGCTGGTCCCAGCTCGACCGCATCCGCCGGGTCGTCGCCGAGGCGCCCGCGGACAACGAGTGGCAGGTCGACCGCAAGGCCGAGGCGGCCAACCAGCTGTGGCAGGTCTACGAGGCCCGGCAGTCCCGGCTGGACACCGCGGGCGGCGGCGTGAGCACGGTGGTGTGGTTCGTGCTGGTCGTCGGCAGCGTCCTGGCGATCGGGCTGCCGCTGCTGTTCGGCGGGCCGCTGATGCGCACGCACGTGGTCATCGTCGCCACGCTCGCCGCCACCATCACCCTGCTGCTGTACGCGACCTACCAGCTCCAGAACCCGTACGGCGGTGGCGCCGAACTGGGGCCGGACGCGTTCCAGGCGGCCGTCGAGCGGTTCGGCTGAGGCCGTGCTCGAGGTCCTGGCCTGCGTGGCCATCCAGGTCGAAGCGGACCACCACGGCCCGTCGACGGTCTACCGGGTGGAGTTGCCGTCCGGTCAGGCGCAGGTCCTCAACACCCTGGACGTGCGGGTCAACGCGATCGGGTACTCGGCGGTTCAGGACCGGGTGTACGGCGTGGACGGCGACGGCCACGTGCTCGCCCTGGACCGCACCGGCAAGCCCGTGGCGCGCTCCACGGGCCACCCGCACGTGCTCAAGCACGCGGCGGCCGGGGCGGTGGTGGGGGAGAAGCTGGTCGTGCGGGTCGGGCACCTGCTGTTCTGGGTGGACATCGACCCGGCCAGCGACCGGTACCTGAAGGTGGTGCGCCAGGCGTGGCTCTGGCCGCCGCCGCACTCGCTGAACGTGGACGACTTCGACCTGAACCCGGCGGACGGGCTGCTGTACGGGGTGGCGACCCTCCCGTACGGGCACGCGTATGTCGTAGCGATAGACCCCGGCACCGGACGAGTGGACCGCGTGCCCGGGACGGGGAAGTTGCCGGGCACGCACGGTTACGGCGCGGTGGTGATGGGGCGGGACGGCGCGCTGTACGTGACCAGCAACCACCACAACGGGCGGAGCGTGCTGTACCGGGTGGCGTTGGACGGGTCGCAGGCGGTCACCGAGATCACGTCGCGGCAGGCACGGTGGAGCATCGACGCGACGGGCTGCCTGAGCGTCCCCCCGATCGATCCCCCGGACCCGACCGTCCCACCGACCACTCCCCCCACCACCCCACCAACCACCCCGCCGGTCGACCCACCCCTTGACCCACCGCTGGTGCCACCCACGACAACCACCCCGGTCCAGCCGGTCGCGCCACCCGCAGCCGCTCCGACGCCCTCGCCGACCACCACCGCTCCACCCCCACCCACCACGACCGCCGAGCCACCCGCACCCAACCCGACACGCGACCCGATGCGGCGGCCGGAGCCCAGGGCGGAGAAGGTGTCGGACGGCAACCGCAACCTGCAGGAACAACGCCGCTGGGGCTTGGCCGCCATCGTCCTGATCCTCGGCGCCGGCGTAGCCGCCCGAGCCCACGCCCGCCACCGCTGACCGCTGACCCACCGGCATCGGCCCTGTCGGCAGTGACCCGCCGATGCAGCCCCGCCACCGCCAGTTGATCCTCACCGCTCCACACCGCCGGAGGACCAGTACAACCCTGTTGGACGCTCGCGCAGTTCCGCGGCCCGGAAATACGCGAGCGTCCAACAAGTCACTTGGCCCTCTTCCACCTGGCCCGCTGTCGCCGGGCCGCTGTCGCCGGGCCGCTGTCGCCGGGCCGCCGCACTGGCTGCGCCTCCACCGCCGAGTCGCCAGCGCCGAACTGCCGTGTGCCGCCACCGAGCCCCACTGCCGCCGCTGACCCATCGCCGCTGACCCAACCGGCATCGGCCCGCCGGCATTGGCCCGATCACCCGCCGCCACGCTGCTGCTGCCGCCGGGACGCCGCCGCTGAATTCCGCCGCTGAACCGCCACCCGCCGGGCCGCACTGCCGCCGCTGGCCCGTTGGCACTGACCCGGCGGCACTGACCCGCTGGCGCTGGCCCGCTCACCCGTCGCCAGGCCGCTGCCACGCTGATGCTGTCGCCGAGCCGCCGCCGCTGAACTGCCAGCGCCGGGCCGCTGGCGGACCGCCACCGCCGCGCCGCCACCGCCGCGCCGCCACCGCCGCGCTGCTGCCGCCGCGCTGCTGCCGCCGCGCTGCTGCCGCCGCGCTGCTGCCGCCGCGCTGCTGCCGCCGCGCTGCTGCCGCCGCGCTGCTGCCGCCGCGCTGCTGCCG
>NZ_JAPSLK010000045.1 GCF_031180885.1 Saccharothrix sp. | reverse complement strand
GGCCGTGGCGAAGTGCAACGGCATCACCGTGTGGGGCATCCGCGACACCGACTCGTGGCGCGCCTACGGCACCCCGCTGCTGTTCGACGGCTCGGGCAACAAGAAGCCCGCCTACACCGCCGTCCTCGACGCCCTCAACAGCGTCGGCCCGACCACCACGACCACCACCACCTCGTCCGACCCGGTCCCCGGCGGCTGCACCGCGACGACCTCCGTCAACGCGTGGAACGGCGGCTTCGTCGTAACGGTCAAGGTCACCGCCGGCTCAACAGCGATCCGAGGCTGGACCGTAACGCTCGCCCTCCCGTCCGGCTCCACGGTCACCAACTCGTGGAACGTCCAGCGCAGCGGCAACCAGTGGTCCAACGTCGCCTACAACGGCAACCTGGCCGCCGGCCAGTCCACCGAGTTCGGGTTCCAGGGCACCGGCACCGCCGGCTCCCCCACCCCGACCTGCACGGCCTCCTAGCACCACCGGGCCGGGATGCCCATCCCCCCTGGGCATCCCGGCCCTCCCCTCCCCCCTTGCCTACCCCCGCAACCGAACCGGCAACGCCACATGGCCGTTGGAGATGAACGACGGCAACGGCCTCAACTCCCCCTCCGCCAACACCATCCCCGGAAACCGCTCGAACAACCCCTTCAACGCGATCTCCGCCTCCAACCGGGCCAACGGCGCGCCCAAGCAGTAGTGCGCCCCGAACCCGAACGCCAGGTGCGTCTTGTCCGCCCGCCCCGGATCGAACTCCGCCGCCGTCGGCCCGTGGTGCTCAGGGTCGCGACCCGCCGCCGCGTACCCCGCCAGCACCGCTTCACCAGCCCTGATCACCGTTCCGTCGACCGCCACGTCCTCCACCGCGTACCGCAGCGGCAGGTGGGCCACCGGCGCCTGCCACCGCAACGTCTCCTCCACGACATCGACCCACCGCACCTCCCCCGCCTCGACCCGCCGCCGCTGCTCGGGATGGGTCAGCAACGCGGCGATGGCGTGGTCGAGCAGGTTCACCGTGGTCTCGTGGCCGGCCGCCAACACCAGGATCAGCGTGTCGACCAGTTCCTGCTCCGTGAGCCGCGACCCGTCTTCATCCCGCGCCGCGATCAGGCCGTCCGCCAAGTCATCCCCCGGCCGACGCCGCTTCGCCTCGACCAACCCGTGCAACATCGCGTACAGAGCCTGCTGGTTCGCCAGCGCGACCTCCGGCGCGACGGTGGTGTCGAAGATGATGTCGACCGCCCGCCGCAACCCCGGCCGCACGTCGTCCGGCACCCCGAACAGCCGGCAGATGACCTCGATCGGCAACGGGTACGCGAACCCCTCCCGCAGGTCCGCGACCTCCGGACCGGCGTCCAGCCCATCCAGCAAGTCGTCGGCGATCCGCTGCACCCAAGGCCGCAGGTCCTCGACCCGCCGCGGCGTGAACGCCTTGGACACCAACGCCCGCAACCTGCGGTGCTCGTCTCCGTAAGCGGTGAACATGTTGCGCACCGACACCCACAGGTGCAGCGGCCAGTCGTCCGGGATCTCGCCGTCCTGCCAGGCCTTCCAGTGCCGGCGCGGGTCCTTGGACAGCCGCGGGTCGCCCAGCAGCCGCTTGAGGTCCGCGAGCCCGCCCACCGACCAGGCCGTGACCCCGCCGGGCAGCCCCACCCGGGTGAGCCGGCCCCGCGCGCGCAACTCCGCCGCCTCGGCGTGGATGTCGCGCCCGGTCGGGTCGAGGGTGAACACCATCGGGCCTCCAGACTCGCGGAACACTCCGGACACCCATAGTCACCACATCACGACGCTGCGTACAAGGGTGCTAATCGGTGACGGGCACGATCCGCGCCGACACCAGTTCCCCCGCCTCGACGTCCAGCAGGCCGATCGTGCCGTGCGGTTGGCGGCGGCGGTCGGTGGGCGAGCCGGGGTTGAAGATCCGGACGCCGTCGCCGGTCTCGTCCAGCGGGATGTGCGAGTGGCCGAACACGACCAGCCGGGCGTTCGGGAACCGGCGCGCCATCCGCGCGGTGCGCCCCTTGGCCTGGCCGCTGTCGTGGATCATCGCCACCGGCAGGCCGTCGAGGTCCAGCTCCACCGTCTCGGGCGCGCCCCACGCGACGACGTCGGGTCCGTCGTTGTTGCCGCACACCGCGACCACCGGGGCGAAGGCCGCCAGCTCGTCGAGCACCGACGGCACGCACACGTCACCCGCGTGCAGCACCAGGTCCGCGTCCCGCAGGTGCTCCGCGACCCTCGGCGGGCAGGTCTTCCAGCGGCGGGGCGCGTGCGTGTCGGCCAGGACCACGACTCTCATACCGACGTTGATACCCCGACCACGGGATGACCGCCCGTCATCCCGCCGGCTGACGACCGCGCAGCAAGCCGCGAAACATGATCGTCCCGACGAACCCGAGGGGATGACACGAAACGACAGACCGCCATCGCGGTCACCTTGGCCCTCGCCACCACAGCAGCCACCGCCACCGCTCCAGCCGTGGCGGCACCAAGTGTGGACCCGCGCGGCGTCGGCGGGAGCCGGCCCGCGATCACCTGCCCCACGCCGCCCAGCGACCCGGCGGTGACGCAGTTCCCCACCACGCCCGAGCAGTACCGACAGCTCGTCGAGCACAACCGACGGGTGGCCGAGGACTGTCGCCGCGCCACGGGTCCTCTCGTCGACCGCGTGGACACGGTGAGCGCCGCCCGCGACTTCGACGCCCTGCGCGAGGCGTTGGGGGCGCGGCAGGTCAGCCGGCTGGGCCTGTCCTACGGCACGCTCCTGGGCAAGACCTACGCCCGCCTGTTCCCGCACCGGGTGCGCGCGGCGGTGTTCGACGGCGCGGTCGACCACAGCATCGGATTCCGCCGCATGGCCTCCGACGAAGCCCGCGTGACCGAGGACGTGTTCACCCGATTCGCGAAGTGGTGCGGGGAAGACGTGAAGTGCGCGCTCCACGACCGGGACGTCCTCGCGTACTACCAAGGGTTGCTCGACCGTGCACCGCTTCCGGCGCAAGGGGTTCCGGACGGCGTGCCCGCCGAGCAGCTCGGCTACGGCACCTACTCCGCACTGTACGCCCCCGCGAACTGGCCGCGTCTAGCCGGCGCACCCGTGTCGCCGCCCGATCCATGACGCGCGACGCCTGATCCCTGAAGCAGGAGGCGGATTTCCCTAGAGCACAACGCAAGAAGACATCACGTCCGTGCTGCGGCATCGTCGGATTCCAGTCCGTCCAACTCGACCGAAGGACATGCGCATGGACGTGATCACGGCGCTCCGGGCCACGGGCGACGACTTCGACCGGATGATCGCCGACCTCGACGACGCCGCGTGGTCGCTGCCCACGCCGTCACCCGGGTGGACGGTGAAGCACCAGGTGGCGCACCTGACCGCGATTTTCGCCATGGCGGGCCTCGCGGCGGCCGACGGCGACCGGTTCCGCGCGATGATGTCGGGGCTCTCGGACGACTTCGACGCCAACGTGGCGGGCGCGATGGCTCCGCACCTCGCGCTGGACACCACCGAACTCGTGAACCGGTGGCAGATGACCAAGGCCACCTCGATCGGCGCGCTGGCGGCGGTGCCTGCCGACGCCGTGGTGCCGTGGCTGGTGAACCCGCTGCCGCCGTCGGTGCTGGCCAGCGCGGGCATGATGGAGCTGTTCGGGCACGGCCAGGACGTCGCCGACGCGCTGGGCGTGCACCGGGAGTGGGACGACCGGCTCGGCTTCCTCGTCGGTTTCGCCGTGCGCACCAAGGACTTCGGGTACCTGGCGCGCGGCGAGGAGCCGCCGGCGGACGAGTTCCGGTTCGAGATCACCGCGCCGTCCGGCAAGCGGTGGGACTTCGGGCCGGAGGACGCCGCGCAGCGCGTCACCGGTTCGGCGGAGGACTTCTGCCTGCTGGTGACCCGCCGGCGGCACCACACCGACCTGGACGTGCGGGCGGAGGGCGAACTGGCCACGCGGTGGCTGGAGATCGCCCAGGCCTACCGCGGTCCGGCCGGGGAAGGCAGGCGCCCCGGCCAGTTCGCCCTGTCCAACGTGGACTGACCCGGCGTGGATCGACCCGACGTGGACCCACTCCGCGTGGACCGACTCCGCGTGGACTTGCCCGACGTGGACCCACTCCGCGTCGACTGACTCGGCTGTCACCGGCCCCGGCGCTCCCCGTGGAGTTCCGGGGCCGTCAGCCACTGCGCGCGCGGGCTGGCCGGCACCGCGAACGGCAGTGCGACTTCGGCGATCGGACGTGCCGCGGGGTCTTCGGCGTCGAGCACCAGCAGGCGGTCGCCGGCGAGGGTGAGCAGCCAGCCGTCACCCTCCTCCTGCCCACGCGGCACGAAAACCGGTTGCGACGGTTGTGAAGGCAGGTGGCGCACGAGGCGGTGGCCGAGCGCGACGTCGTGGCGCACCACCGCGTTCCCGGCGGTGCCGAAGACGAACCGGTGCCGCCGGTTGGCCACGCGCGGGTCGACGATGCCGGTGTCCAGCGCCGGCAAGTCAGTCATGCGCAAAGCACCAGTGCCCAGATCGATCGCGCAGCGGCGCAGGACGCCCGGTGCCCACACCGCGTCCACGACGACCCGGCCCAGTTCGGCGTGGGCGTTGACGGTGTGCAGGACCTCGCCCTCACCCGCGTCGAACCAGCACGGCTCGCCGCCGTCGATGAGCCCGACGCGTACCGGGCTGTTTTCCTTGTGCACATAAGGATCACGCAGGCCGACCATGGCCGCCGCACGGCTGTAGTAGGGGCCGGAGTCGAAGACCACCACGTACCGGCCCGCCACCGCGAGCGCGCTCGTGCCGTTGGCGGCCAACACTTCCGCGTGCTTCAGCGTGCCGTCCACACCCATCTGGAGGTGCTCCGCGTACCCCAGCCCGGGGTGGGACACCGCGGTGTGCCAACGCTTCCCGTCGAACACCGGGCGGGCCGCGGCGGGGTGCACGGGCGGCAGTCCGACCGGCCGGGGGCCGCGGAACCACCGCGCCGCACCGCCACCGAGCCGGATGCCGCACACCCCGCGCGCGGCGGTCTGGACGTAGGCGCCGTCCAGTGCGGCGGGGAGAACGCCCCGCACGTCGAGTCCCGCTTCGGCTTTCCGTGTCGGCGCGGCCATCGCCCCCACCTCCCGGATTCCATAACAGTGTTCTGATTACAATTTATAGCGGCGTTATGGAATACTGTCAAGGTGAGCCCACGCCGATCGGACCCCAACGCCCGGTCCACGCTCGTCGACATCGCCGCCCGTCTCCTGGCCGAGGAGGGACCGGAGGCGCTGTCGACCCGTCGGATCGCCGCCGAGGCCGGGTCCTCGACGATGGCCGTGTACACGCACTTCGGTGGTATGCAAGGACTCGTGCGCGAGATGGTGCACGAGGGCTTCGCCCGCCTCCAGCGCTACCTGACCGGGGTGACCGAGACCGACGACCCCGTGGCCGACATGGCCCTGCTGGGCAGGGCCTACCGCGGCAACGCCCTGGCCAACCCGGACCTGTACGCGGTGATGTTCGGCGGCTTCTCGCTGGCCGGCTTCACCCTGTCCGACGAAGACCGCCAACACGGCCGCTACACCCTGGCCAACGTGGCGCGCTGCGCCGGCCGCTGCATCGCCTCGGGCCGCTTCGAGCCGGGCGACCCGGAACTGGTGGCCCACCACATGTGGGTGGCCACGCACGGCCTGGTGACCTTGGAGCTGGGCGACTACCTGTTCGAACCGTACGACGCGGAGCGCATCTTCGAGTCCCAGCTGGTCAACATGATGGTCAGCGCCGGCGACAAACCCGAAACCGCCGCCCGCTCCGTAGCCGACTCCCGCACCCGCCTGGAGACGGAAGTCCCGGAGTAACCCGATCCACCCAGCCGGACGGCCCGTCCTGGCATCAACACCAAGCAGATCCGGCTCTGGCCGGAGGTGCCCGGCTGCGGCCCGGGCGACGCCTCGCCCAGGTCGGCGACCTCGCCCACTCCGCTTGGACCGGAGCCGCCCGAATAACACCCCCGGCGCTGACCAAGATCCCAGCGCCGGGGGTGCCATCTACCCCACGAGCCCTACAAAGGGACGTTGCCGTGCTTGCGCGCCGCCGGTTGCCGTCGCTTGTCGCGGAGCATCGCCAACCCCCGTGCCACCGCGGAACGCGTCTGCGAAGGGTCGATGACGTCGTCCACCAACCCCCGTTCCGCCGCGTAGTACGGGTGCACCAACTGCTCCGAGTACTCCGCCAACAACTCCGCCCGCAACTCCGCCGGATCGGCCGCCGCCGCCAACTCCTTGCGGAAGATCACGTTCACCGCGCCCTCCGCGCCCATCACGGCGATCTCGTTCGTCGGCCACGCCAACGACAAGTCCGTCCCGATCGAGCGCGAGTCCATGACGATGTACGCACCGCCGTAAGCCTTGCGCACGATCACCTGGATGCGAGGCACCGTAGCCTCGCAATACGCGTACAGCAGCTTCGCCCCGTGCCGGATCACGCCGTGGTGTTCCTGGTCGGTCCCCGGCAGGAACCCGGGCACGTCCACCAGCGAAACCAGCGGAATCCCGAAAGCGTCGCAGAAACGCACGAACCGGGCCGCCTTCTGCGAAGCCTCGATGTCCAACACGCCGGCCAACACCATGGGCTGGTTGCCCACCACCCCTACCACCGAACCGTCCACCCGGCCGAACGCGCACACCACGTTCGCCGCCCACCCCTCGTGGACCTCCAGGAACTCCCCGTCGTCCACCAACTCCGCGATCAGGTCCCGGATGTCATAAGGCTTGTTGGGCTCCACCGGAACCATGGACGCGAAAGCCGGACGGATGTCGTCCTCGGCGCCACATGGCTCATAAGCCGGCGGCGGCTCCATGTTGTTGGAAGGCAGCAAAGAAACCAGATACCGGACGTCCGCCAGGCAGCTCTCCTCGTCGTCGTGCACGAAGGAAGCCACCCCGGACAGTCCACCGTGGACGGCCGCGCCACCCAACTGCTCGTGCGTGACACGCTCGCCGTTCACCGCGGCCACCACGTCCGGCCCGGTCAGGTACATCTGCCCCGTACCGCGCACCATGAACGTGAAGTCCGCCAACGCGGGCGAGTACGCGGCACCACCGGCGCAAGGCCCCAGCACCACCGATATCTGCGGGATCACGCCGGACGCCTCGACCTGGCGGCGGAAGATGCCGCCGTAGCCGTCGAGGGCCATCACACCCTCTTGGATGCGCGCGCCGCCGCTGTCGTTCAGGCCGATGATGGGGGACCCGGTGGCCAAAGCCATGTCCATCACCTTGTGGATCTTCGCCGCGTGCGCCTGCCCCAGCGACCCGCCGAAGATGGTGAAGTCCTGGGCGTAGACGAACACCCGCCGGCCCTCGATCGTGCCCGACCCCGCCACCACGCCGTCGGTGTGGGGGCGGTGGTCGGAGACCTTCAGGCCGTGGGCCTGGTGGCGGCGGAACAGGTCCACCTCGACGAAGGAACCCGGGTCCAGCAACAGGTCCAGGCGCTCCCGGGCGGTGCGCTTGCCGAGGGCGTGCTGGCGGTGGGCGTTGTCGCCCGAGACGGCACGGCTGCGCAGGTCGTCGTTGCGCTCGCGCAGCAGGTCCATGGTGCGCGGGGGCAGCTCCGGCCGCAGGTCCGCGCCGACGTGCTCGACGTTGGAGGTGGTCACGGGCGCCCCACCTGCCGTGCGGTCAGCAGGCCCGCCGCGCCCAGCCAGCGGACCGCGTCGGCCACCGTGTCGGCGAACGGCCTCGGCTTGAGGTCCAGCGTGCTCGCCGAGGCGTCCACCCGGGTGGCCGCCCCGACCGTGGCGATCGCCCCGTACTCGGCGGGGATGTGCCACGGCCACAGCGGCTGCACCAGGTCCACGAACTTCCCCACCGGCGCCATCATCGCCGCCGGCAGGAACACCGCGGGCAGCGCCCGGCCCGTCACCTGGCGCACCGTCCGCACGTACTCGGACGTGGTCAGGTACCGGCCGGGGCCGAAGTGCCCGCCGGTGACGTCCGGGTCGAGCAGCGCCGCGTGCAGCGCCGCGGTGTCCCGGACGTCACCGATCTGCAGGCCCCCGGAGGGCCACATCGGCATCAGGCCGCGCAGGGTGTTGCGCAGCCGCTCGGTCTGGTCGCCGACCTTCGGGTCGTGCGGGCCGAGGAGGGCGGGCGGGTAGCTGATCACGACCGGCGCGCCCGCGTCCCGCAGCTCGCGCGCCACCGCCTCGGACGCGGCCTTCGTCGCGGCGTAGGACTCGCGGGTGCTGCCCACCGGCGAGGTCTCCCGGATCACCCGCACGCCCCGCCCGAACAGCGCGGCGATGCTGGACACGTGCACGATCCGGCCGGTGCCCAGCCGGCGCGCGGTCCCCAGCACCACCTCGGTGCCGCGGACGTTGGTGCGCAGCATCTCCGCGCGCCGCCGCCGGTCGAACGAGTACACCGACGCGGCGTGGACGACGGCGTCCGCCCCGCGCAGCGCCGACGTGACGGCCGGCTCGTCGGTCACGTCGCCGACCACCACGTCCACCGCGCCCGAGGGCACCTCCAGCGGCCGCAGCGCGGTGTCCACAGTGGACTCCGACCGGACCAGCAGGCGCACCCGGTGACCCGTCCGCACCAATTCCGCGACCGTGTGGGACCCGACGAAACCACTGCCCCCGGTGACGGTCACCAGCATGAGCGCTCCCCTCCGCGAACCCGAACTCCTCAGACCTGGTGGAACGCGCTGCCGTAGAACAGCAGCGCCCGCGTGCCCGCACCCCGGCGGCAGCTGAGCACCCGACCCACGAAGATCGTGTGGTCACCGCCTTCGTACCACTGCGCCAGCTCGCACTCCAGCCACGCCAGCGCGCCGGACAGCAGCGGCGCGCCGGTGTGGTCGCCGGGCAGCCAGTCCACCACGTCGAACTGCGCCGGCCCCCGCGGACGGCGCTTGTCCGCGAAGTACCGCGCCGTCCGCTCCTGCTCGGCGCCCATGACGGAGACGGCGAACCGCTTGGCGTTGGTGATCGCGTCGTGCATCACCGCCGCGCGGGAGACGCAGCACAGCACCAGCGGCGGGTCCAGCGACACCGACGTGAACGAGTTCGCGGTCATGCCGTGGGCGTGCTCACCGCCGACCGTCAGGACGGTCACACCCGTCGCGAAGCGGGACATGGCCTCCCGCAGCGACGTCTCCTCCATCGTGGGCACCGCTTCGTACATCGGGTCATCCCCCCAGTCCGGCCCGGGCCAGGACCGGGGTCTCCGCGTAGGGCGCCAGCGCCCGCCGCAGCTCCTCCGGGACCCGCGCGGGCACCGTGTCGGTGTTCGGGCCGCGCATGCAGGCGATGCGCTGCCGGCCGCGGGCGACCAGCACCTCCTCGCCGCCGGTGACCTTGACGTAGTCGAAGCTGAACTGGATCTGGGTCTGGGTCAGCTCCTCCAGCCGCATCCGCACCGAGAGCTCGTCGAACGCGGTGATCTCGTTGAAGAACTCGCACTCCACCTTCAGCGTGAACAGCTTGAGGTCCTCCTGGACCTCGGCCAGCACGGCGGGCGCCTTCTCCTTGAGGAACATCTCCCGGCACCGGCCCTGCCAGCGCAGGTAGTTCACGTAGTAGACGTTGCCGACGAGGTTGGTCTCCTCGAACCCGACGGTGTGGCGGATCTCGTAGTAGTCCGACATGGCGGCTCAGCCCTCCTTCCCGACGAGGACCGCGAAGACCACCGGCTCGGTGCGCCCGTTCACGGTCGTGGCCCAGGTGGCGACCTTCGCGTCACCCGCGGACAGCACGGCCCAGCCGTCGGGGTGGACCCGTTCGACGGTGAGGGCCTGGGTGGTGGACCCGGTCTTGCGCAGGCACTCCAGCGCGCCCCACACCCGCGTCCCGGCGACCGCCGCGGTCTCGGCGGCCTCCCGGGTGAGCAGGTCGCGGACGGCCAGCAGGTCCTTGCCCAGCAGGTCGGCCCAGTCCTGCTCGGCGCGCGGCAGCGCGGTCTCGACGTCGCAGCCGAGCTTCCCGCCGCCCGCGACGGCCAGCGTCAGGCCGGCGCCGTGCGACGCGGAGACCGCCACGCCGTCGACCTCGGGCTTGCCGTCGGGCCGGTAGCGGACGTCGACCTTGCGGTTGAGCGCGCGGCCCAGCGCCAGGGCGGTCTGGGTGCGCCGGTCGGACTCGGTGTCGGTCGGGTCGGGCTCCACGACGACCGCCCGGGTGCCGCCGAGCACGCGTTCCAGCGACCGCTCCAGGTAGGAGCCGAGCATGGTCGGCGTCCACGGGCCGGCGCCGTCGCGCTTGCGCACCGCCCGCAGAACCAGGCCCTCCCACCGCTCGACGACCTTCCCGGAGGGGTCGCGGACGTCGAGGTCGTAGGTGTAGCTGTCGCCGTCCTGGGACCGCTCGCGGGCGTCGAGCACGACGTACTCGGCGGCCTGCTCGCTCGGGTGGGCCAGGTACAGCCGCTCCACCCGCTGCGGCAGCAGGGTCGCGTCCGGGACGCAGCACTGGATGGCGTGCATCATCACGTCCCGCGTGCCCGGGTCGGCCAGCAGCCGGTCCTGCGGCAGGAACGGGGCGAACCAGGACGCCACCGGCGTGGTCGCGACCTCGGCCACGGCGTGCCGCGCGGAGGCCCGCCGGTAGCCCTGCAACCGCTGGAACCGCTTGCCCTGGAACAGGACGCTGCCGTACAGCTCGGTCACCGGGTCGACCGGGACCAGCGGCAGGCCGGGCTCCTCGACCGGGCCGCCCGCGGGGATCTCCGGGCGCGGGAACCGCAGGCGGGCGCGGAAGTGGTCGGCGGAGAACCCGGTGTCCTCGGCCCGGATGGCCACGTCCACCACGTCGCCCTGGGCCAGCGCGGCCAGCCGCACGGTCAGCGCGCCGTCCGGCCGCACCACGACCGGCCGCAGGAACTCCACGTCCTCCAGCACCGGCGGCACGTCGAACCCGGTCAACGCGGTCGCCACCTGGGTCATGGCCTCCATGCCCAGCACCGCCGGGAACAGCAGGTCGCCCTCCAGCAGGTGGTCGCCCAGGTACGGGTCGCTGCCCGCGGACAGCTCCGCCTCGGTGACCAGCTCGACCGACGGGTAGTGCACCAGCACGCGGTCCACGAACCGGGTCAGCGGGAGGTCGTTGCGCTCCATCTCCAACGTGGGCAGGCCGGCCGCCCGGCCGCTGACCACCAGCACCGGACCGACCTCGGGGTCGGCCAGCACCTCGCGCAGCACGCCGATGCCGGCGTCGGTGGAGATCGGCGTGATGCCGTCGCGCATCAGCGCCTCGACCACGCCGAGCCGCTCGCCCATGCCCGCGCCCGACCACACCGACCACTCCAGCGCCAGCACGCGCGCCTTCGGGTGCTTGCGGCCGAAGTCCACGGTCAGCTCGGACATCCAGTCGTTCGCGGTGGAGTAGTGCGCCTCGCCGCGCAGGCCCGCCCGGCCGATGATGCTGCCGAAGGTGACCAGGAGCTTGATCCGCTCCGGGTCGACCGCGTCCAGCACGGCCTTCAGGCCGTCGATCTTGGGCGCGAGGGTCTTGGCGAAGTCCTCGTCGGTCAGGCCGGTGATCGCGCGCGGCTCGTTGCGGCCCGCGCCGTGCAGCACGGCGGTCACCTCGCCCAGTTCCGCGCGGAAGACCTCCACCACGTCGGCGACCTCGGCGCGCGAGGTCACGTCGGCCCGCTCGTAGCGGTAGCGGATGCCGGCCGCGGTCATGCGGGCCAGGTTCGAGGCCAGTTCGGTGTCCTGGGCCGGGTCGGCGCGGCCGACCAGGGCCAGCGCGGCGCCGGAGTCCTGCGCCATGGCCAGGGCGCACTCGGCGGTGATGCCCTTGCCGCCACCGGTCACCAGCAGCACGTCGTCCGCCGTCAGCGGGGTGCCGGTCTTCTGCCCGGACACCGCGCGCAGCACCGGGACGGTGCGCACGCCGTCCTCGTCGTAGCGGACCTGCGAGAAGCCGGTCGTGGCGGCGACCTCGGCGGCCACCCGCGCCACCGCGTCGGTGTCGTCGGCCAGTTCGACCACGGTCACCGGCACCTGCGGCGCTTCCAGGTGCAGCGTGCGGGCCAAGCCGGACGCGCCCAGCTTGCCCTGCACCACGGCGAACCGGGTCCCGGCGGGCGCGGCCAGCACGGTCTTCGCGGCCTCCAGGAACAGGCTCGTGTCCCCCTCCGCCGCGATCAGCAGGACGCCGTCGCCGGGCAGCGCGCCGCGCAGGGCGTCGGCCAGCGGGTGCCCCTCGGGGGCGAACACGGTCCACTGCCCCGCCGCGACGGACGTGGCGACCGGGCGCGGGCGTTCGACCCGGGTGACCAGGAACGGCCGCACCCACGGCGCCACACCGGGCACCTCGCCGTCGGTCTTCTCCTCGGCGTGGGCGGTGTCGGCGAGCTGGTCGATCAGCTCGGCCAGCTCGCCCAGGCGCACGGTGGCGAAGTTCGGCTGGGCCTCCAGCGCGGGCCGCCCCAGCGTGCGGGTGACCTCGTTGACCAGCTGGCCGACCGTGATGGAACTCAGGTGCAGGTCGTCCAGCGGGTGCGTGGACGCGCTGATGGCGTCCAGCGGCAGCTCGACCCGCTCCGCCGCCAGCCGGCGCAGCAGCTCCAGCGTCGACTCGCCGGAAGTGTCCTCAGTGGACTCGGCCTTGGCGGTCGGCTCCTCGAAGACCACCGCGCCCGCGTCCCACGTCGGCGCGGTCTCGCACGGGCTGGCCAGGAACGTCATGTCCCCGTCCAGCGGCAGGGGGCGCAGGACCCGGTCGGCGAACAGGGCGTCCACCCGGACCGGCGCGCCCAGCGCGTGCGCCGCCGCGACGATCGTCAGCAACGGCACCAGGGACGCCGAGTCGGTGTCCACCGACAGCGCGGGCTTGCCCGGCGCGATCTCGGCCATCAGCCCGGACAGCACGCGCCCGGGGCCGACCTCCAGGACCAGGTCGGTGCGCGCCGCCGCCTTGGCCGCGGCCTCGTGGAAGCGGACCGGCAGCAGGACCTGCTCGCGCAGCAGCTCGCGCAGGTCGGTGCCGGGCTCCAGCACGTCACCGGTCACCGTGGAGTGCACCGGCCGGATCAGGCGGCCGAAGTCGAAGTCGACCAGCCGCTCCCGCATGGCCACCGCCGCGGGCTCGACCAGCGGCGAGTGGAACGCGTGCGAGACGTTGATGCGGGTGGCGTGGACGCCGGCTTCGCGGGCCACCGCGCACACCCGGTCCACCGCCTCGGCCGGGCCGGACAGCACGGTCTGCGTCGGGCCGTTGTAGCCCGCGATGACCACGTCCTCACCGGCGGCCAGTTCCAGCGCCCGCTCGGGGCCGGTGGCCAGGCCCGCCATCGCGCCGCCGCCGTGGCTGGCGGTGGCCATCACGCGCCCGCGTTCGGCGGCCAGGTTCAGCACCCGGCTCGCGCTCAGCGCGCCGCCCCAGTGCACGGCGGTCAGCTCGCCCAGGCTGTGCCCGACCGCGGTGTCCGCCTCGATCCCCAGCTCCCGCAACACCTTCAGGCCCGCCAGCGCCCCGGCCACGATGCGCGGCTGGGCGACCTCGGTGGCCACCTGGTTGCCGTTGGTCGGCAGGCCCAGGCCCGCGAAGACGTCCTCGGCGACGGCGAACCGGCGGCGGATCGCGCCCACCGCGCCCTTCCCGGAACCCTGACCGGGGAACAGGAACGCGATGCGCGGCGCGGACGGCCGCGAGTCCAGGAAGATGCCGTCGGCGGCGTCGAACACCGAGCCGGTGTCCAGCAGCTCCAGCAGCCGCCCGACCTTGCGCGCGGCCTCGTCGGGGCTGGTCGCCACGACCGCCGCGCGCACCGGGGCGCCGGTCAGCCGCGCGGCCAGCGCGCCCGCCAGGTCGGCCAGCTCGGCGAAGGCGATCTTCGGCGCGAGCGCGGCGACCTCGCTCAGCTTCGCGCGCACCGCGGCGAGGTCCACGCCGTCGAACAGCAGCACCTCGGCGTCCTGGCGGGACGCCACCAGCGCGCGGGTCTGGTCGTCCAGGCTCGACCGGCGGGCCGCGTCGGGCGCCTGCTCCAGCGTGATGTGGGTGTTGATGCCGCCGAAGCCCATGGCCGACACGCCGGCGCGCACGGGCCGGTCGTCGGGCCACAGCTCGGCCGAGCGCGGCACGTACATGACCGCGTCGTCGGCGGTGAGCTTCGGGTGCGGGTCGAAGTGCCCGGTGCCCGGCGGGATGACCTGGTGGTGCACGGCGAGGGTCGCTTTGATCAGTCCGGCGACCCCCGCCGCGGCCTTGGTGTGCCCGAAGTTGCCCTTGACGCTGCTCAGCGCGGCGGGGCGGGCGTTCGGGTCGGCGGCGCGGCGGGCCGAGGACAGCGCCTCGATCTCGGTGGCGTCGCCCAGCGCGGTGCCGGTGCCGTGGCCCTCGAAGTAGGACACCGACTCGACGCCGTAGCCCGCGCGCTCGTAGGCGCGGGAGATCGCCAGCCGGTGGCCGCTGGCCTCGGGGCGGGTGATGCCGCCCTTGCCGTCCGACGACACGCCCCAGCCCGCGATGGTCGCGTAGATCCGCAGGCCCTGCTTCAGGGCGTCCTCTTCGCGCAGCAGCACCAGCGCCCCCGCGCCCTCGCCCGGCCAGAAGCCGTTGGAGTCCTTGTCGTAGACCTTCATCTCGCCGGTGGCCAGCGCGCCGGTCTTGGCGAACCCGATGACCTCGAACGGGTCGATCGACAGGTCCACGCCGCCGGCGACCGCGACGTCCAGGTCGCCTTCCACCAACGACTTCGCCGCGGTGGCCACCGACAGCAGCGACGACGAGCACGCACCGTCCACTGTGTACCCGCCGCCGTGCAGGTCGAAGTAGTTGCAGATGCGGCCCGCGATGGTGTTGGCCAGACCGCCCGCCAGCGAGTCCTCGTCGATCGGCGGGAACGGCGCCTTGTACTGCACCTCCAGCTCGCGCAGGAAGCCCGCGGTCTCGTCCTCCGGCCAGCCCTTGGCGGTCAGCGCCGCGGCCACCGTGCGCCGCACGTACGGCCAGCGCAGCCGCATGATGTTGGCGCGGGAGAACTCGCCGGTCAGGCTGTTGCCCAGGACCACGCCGGTGCTGCGCCGGGGCAGGCCCTCGGCGTCGGGGAAGCCCGCGTCGGCCAGGGCCTGCGACACCACGTCCAGCGCCAGCCAGTGCGTCAGGTCGGTCGACCGGTACGTGCTGCCCGCCACGCGGTACTTGACCCGGTCGAACTCGAAGTCCCGCAGCACCGCGGCCTTGGCCGAGTAGAAGCGGTCCGGCGCCTTCGGGTCCGGCGAGTAGTAGTCGGCGTGGTTCATCCGCTCGTCGGGCAGCCGGCGGAAGGCACGTCGACCGGCCAACACGTTTTCCCACAGTTCCCCGGTGGAACCGGCGTCGGGGTAACGCAACCCGATGCCGACAATTGCGATCCGCTCACTGCTCATGCTTTCACCGTCTCCGCGACTCCGGTTCGGTCCCCTCGGCAGAAACATCGCGCACGTTTGAAGGGCATTAAGGCGATGCTTCGAAGAAATGCGCGCCCGGCCTAGCCTGCCGGAGCACCCGACGGCGTTGCTTCTCCGATTGTGCCCTCCGACCAGCGACTATTCCATAACAGCGTCATTTTCATTGTCCGATCACCTTCACCACGACCGGACCGGCCCGGCCCCGCCGCACCGGCGGCAGACTGCGCATCTTTGGAGAAGGACAGGCCGGCCGGCAGCCCGGATGCTGGTGACCGCTCGCGCAGTGCCGACCAATGCCACCGACCACGATCGAGCCGCGAGGGAGAGCCCATGACGCGCAGCGGCACCAACCACATCCACCAAAAGGGGTTCGGCGGGGTCGAGCCCGTGGCGACCTCGACGTTGGTCAACGGACATTTCCCGCGCAGGCGGGGGTTGATCATCCTGCTCAGCTCGCTGGGCGGCTTCCTGCTCACCGTGGTGTGGTCGGCCCACTTCGTGGACTCGGTGATCGGCGACAACGTCGCCAACACGATCCTGGGCCACGACGCCAAGGGCGAGCCGATCACCGGCATCGCGGCGGGCATCGCGTTCGCCTTCGCCACCGGCGTCGCGGGCACGTTCACCGCGTGCAACATCGCCGCGTTCGGCGCGGTCGCGCCGCTGCTGGGCTCCACCGGCAGCCGGTGGTCGCGGCTCAAGGCCTCGCTCAAGCCGCTGGGGTGGCTGTCGGTCGGCATGATCAGCGTGTCCGCGCTCTACGGCGCCCTGGTCGGCATCGTCGGCACCCGGATGCCGCAGTTCTCCACCGCGCAGGCCACCGCCGGCACGCTCAACAGCCGCAGCATCCAGACGCTGATCGTGTTCGGCGTCATCGGCCTGGTCATGCTCTACCTCGGCCTGGCCACCCTGGGCATCGTCAAGGACCCGTTCCGCAAGATCTCCCAGCGCCACCCCAACGCCCCGATGGTCGTCATGGGCGTGCTCATCGGCGGGTTCCTCATCGGCCGGCCGTTCGGCCTGTTCCGCAAGATGTTCCGGGACGCCGCGGAGAGCGGGAATCCCCTCTACGGAGCCGCAGCGTTCACCCTGCAGTCGGTAGGCAACATCGTGATCATGGCCCTACTGTTCCTCGCACTGGCGCACTTCACCGGCGGCCGTTTGCAGCGTTGGCTCACCGAGAAGCCCACCCGGGCCACGGTGATCACGGCCGCTGCGCTGATCGTGGCCGGTGTCTTCACCTTCCTGTACTGGGACGTCCGGCTCCTGGCCCGGCGGGAGATCATCCCGTGGTACCCCACCGCGCCGTGGAGCTGACCTGCGCGTAAGGGGAACTCCATGGGTATTCCGACGGAGCCGATCGGCAGCATCCCGCGCCCGGCGGAGCTGATCGCCGGACAGGCGGACTTCGCCGCCGGCCGCATCGGCGCCGAGCAGCTCGACGAGCTGACCGCCAAGGCCCTGGCGGACACCATCACCCGGTTCGCGGCCACCGGCTCGCCGGTGGTCACGGACGGTGAACAGGCCAAGTCCAGCTTCCTGACCTACCCGGTCGCCGGGTTGCCCGACCTCGACCCCGGCGGCCTGGTGGTGCCGTTCTCCGACGGCCACACCCGGCAGCTGCCGACGCTGACCAGAGGCCCGTTCCGGTACGCGGCGCACGCCGTGGACCAGTTACGGGCCGCCCAGCGGCTCACCGACCTGCCGATCAAGCAGCCGGTGATCGCGGCGTCCGCGCTCAGCCTGCTCTACCCGGCGGACGGGATCGACGGCTACAGCCGCGAGCAGTTCCTGGCCGACCTGGTCGACGAAGCCGAGGCCGACATCCGGCAGGCGCTGGACGCGGGCGCCCACTCGGTGCAGCTGGACTTCACCGAGGCCCGCCTGACCATCAAGCTCGACCCGTCCAAGTCGATCCTGCGCGAGCTGGTCGCGCTCAACAACCAGGTGCTGTCCCGGTTCTCCGCCGAGGAGCGGGCGAAGATCGGCGTGCACACGTGCCCCGGTGGCGACTGGGACGCCACGCACAGCGCGGACGTGGACTACGCCGACCTGCTGCCCGACCTGTTCACCCTGGAGGCCGGGCAGTTCTACGTGGCGTTGGCCGCCGAGCCGGACCGCCGCCGCGTGCTGTCCACCATCCGCGACACCCTGCCCGCCGACCGGCGGGTGTTCATCGGTGTCACCGACCCGATCAACCCGACCGTGGAGACCGCGGCGCAGGTGCGCGACCGGGTCCTGGAAGCGGCCGAGTTCATCCCGGCGGACCGGCTGGGGACCTGCGACGACTGCGGGTTCGCGCCGTTCGCCGACGACACCTCGACCTCGCGGGACACCGCGTTCGCCAAGATCGCCGCCCGGGTCGAGGGAACGAGGGAAGCCGAGCAGACACTGGGGGTCTAGAAGACATGTCCACGACGCTGGGATCGCTGCGCAGGCTCGTGATGGCGCCTTCCTTGAAGGAGGTGACGTTCGGCTCGCGCGGCTTTCCCGGCGCGTCGAGCGAGTACGCGCCCAAGCTGGAGGCCATCCCGCAGTCGGTCGTCTGCGGGTTCGAGTGGGGCATCGACTCGCGCGACCAGTGGGAGGTGGTGCGCCGGCTGGGTTTCGTCGAGCCGGAGCTGCGCGGGTTCGCCTACGAGGGCGCGACCATGGCGTTCACCATCCGCGACGTGATGGGCCGCGGCACCCGCACCCGGGACCTGCTGCGCGGACCGGGCGCGGAGCACCTGTTCGTGGCCTACATCGGCATCGGGTTCGCCATGAACCACCTGCCGCGCCCCGTGTGGCGCAAGGTGATGCCGGACCTGTCCGGGTCGCCCTACCACCCGACGATGAGCTGGCTGGCCGTCGACGGCTACGGCTTCGACCTGGCCTACTTCCACACCCGCAAGTGGGTGGACGAGCAGCGGGTGCCCGCGCCCTACCCGTGGCAGGGCCGCCCCGACTACTTCCCGCGCGCCATCGACCAGGGCATCGGCCGCGCCCTGTGGTTCATCCACGGCGCGCAGAGCGCCGAGGTGGCCGCGGCGGTGGCCCGGTTCGACCCGGCCCGGCACGCCGACCTGTGGAGCGGCGTGGGCCTGGCGGCGACGTTCGCGGGCGGCGGCACCGCCGACGAACTGGCCACCCTGCCCGCCGCCGCGGGCGAGCACCGCGCCGAACTCGCCCTGGGTTCGGTGTTCGCGGTCAAGGCGAGGATTCACGCGGGTTTCGTCCCAGCGCACAGTTCGACCGCCGTCGGAACGTTCGCGGAGATCACCCCGGAAGCCGCGTCGGAGATCGCCGACGCCACCGCCGTGGCGCCCGACGCCGAGGGCGAGGTACCGCCGTACGAGGTGTGGCGCAGTCGCATCCGTGCGCATTTCTCCGCAGCCCGGAAGAATCTCCTCGCTTGATCAAAAATTGATCGGGCCTGCTTGCGCACGACTGAAGTAGCCGGGCCGCGCGCCCCGCTGCAACTATTTTGCCGATACTCGACCCGGTTGTCTTCTCGCCCGACGTTGGGGGGACGAATGTGAGTGCTTTGCGTGCCTTGCGGCGCCGATTGTTGACGCCGAGCATGTCCGAGACCTTGATGGAGACCCGCGGCTTCCGGGTGAAGAACGAGGCCGGCAAGGAATTGCTGGAGACGGTCGGCCGGATGTTCCTCACCGGGTACGCCTTCGCCGTCGAGGCCCGGCACCCGCGGGACGCCGAAGAACACCTGGAAAAGCTGCCGACGCGGTTCAAGGGATTCGCCTACGAGGGCGCCGGAATGGGCTTCGCGGTCCTCGACGGAATGCCCTTCGGCCACTCGCGGCACGTCGAGCAGTTCCTGGAGGGCCGGGCCGCGGACCACATCTACATGGTCTACGTCGGCATCGGCTGGGCGATGGCCCGGCTGCCGCGGTTCTGCTGGCCCAAGAGCGCCTCGACCGACCCGCTGCTGCGCTGGCTGGTCCTGGACGGCTACGGCTTCCACCAGGCGTACTTCAAGACCGACAAGTACGTGCACGGCCAGTACGTCGACCGCGACTTCCCCTGGCCCGCCGAGGGGCCGCGGGCGTACACGAACCGCGCGCTGGACCAGGGCATCGGCCGCGCCATGTGGTTCGTCGGCGGCACCGACGCCGAGTACGTCGCGGACCTGATCGACGGGTTCGCCGAGCACCGCCGCGAGGACCTGTACGCCGGCGCCGGCCTGGCCGCCACCTACGCCGGTGGCGTGACCGAGGACGAGCTGGAGCTGTTCCGCCAGCGCTCCGGCCGCCACGCCGGGGTCGTCGCGCAGGCCGGCGCGTTCGCCGCCGAGGCCCGCGTGAAGGCGGGTCTGCTGGTGCCGCACACCGGCCTGGCCACGCAGGTGTTCTGCGGCACCACGCCGGAGAAGGCCGCGCAGGTCACCCAGGACGTCCGGCCCGCGCCGCCGATCACCGACGGCGCCGAGCCCGCGTTCGAGCTGTGGCGGCAAGCCATCGCCCGTCAGTTCGTCCACCAGGAAGGAGTCGGTTCGTGAGCGCCACCACCGGCTGGCTGCGCAGGCAACTACCCGGGATCCTCGCGCTGGTGCTGGTCGCCGCCACGTTCGCCGTGGCGCGCCTGCCCGAGTCGTCGGCCGCCGAGAAGCGGGACCTCGCGTCGAGCTTCGGGTTCGCGCCCGAGTCGATCGCCCTGCCCGGCGGCTACACCCAGCAGTCGATCCGCAAGGTCAACCAGGACTACAAGCACATCGACGCGTGGATCTCGTCGGTCGGCTCGGCCATCGCGATGAACGACCTCGACGGCGACGGCCTGTCCAACGACATCTGCTTCGTCGACGTGCGCATCGACCAGGTGATCGTCACCCCGGCCCCCGAGGCGGGCAAGAAGCCGCGCTACACCCCGTTCGCGCTCAGCGCCGGCTCCCTGCCGGTCAACGACGTGATGGCGCCGATGGGCTGCGTCCCCGGCGACTTCAACGAGGACGGCGCGATGGACCTCCTGGTCTACCTGTGGGGCCGCACGCCGATCCTGCACCTGGCCAAGTCCGACCAGAAGGCGCTGACCGCCGACTCGTTCGTGGCCACCGAGCTGGTGCCCGGCGCGACGAGCGGCACCTACGCGGGCCCGGAGTGGAACTCCAACTCCGCGACGGTCGCCGACTTCGACGGCGACGGCCACGACGACATCTACATCGGCAACTACTTCCCGCACGGTCCGGTGCTCGACCCGAGCAAGGACACCGGCGTGGAGATGAACGCCTCGATGTCGTTCGCGCTCAACGGCGGTGAGGACTACATCTTCGAGTGGACCGGCGGCACCGCCGGCGACAAGCCGACGGCGAGCTTCACCCGCCACGACGACGCGATCCCGCACGACGCGTCCAAGGGCTGGGTGCTGGCCTCCAGCTCCAACGACGTCGACGGCGACCTGCTGCCCGAGCTGTACCTGGCGCACGACTTCGGCCCGGACCGCATGCTGCACAACCGGTCCACGCCCGGCAAGTTCGAGTTCGCGCTCGTCGAGGGCACGCGCACGCCGTTCGAGCCGAAGTCCAAGAACGTCGGCGTGGACTCGTTCAAGGGCATGGGCGTCGACTTCGGCGACCTGAACGACGACGGCATCTACGACATGTACGTCAGCAACATCACGACGTCGTTCGGCATCGAGGAGAGCCACTTCGCGTTCCTGAGCACCGGCGAAGACGTCAAGTCGGCGCTGGAGGAGGGCACCGCGCCCTGGGAGGACGAGAGCGCGCCCCTGATGCTGGCCTGGTCGGGCTGGGGCTGGGACGTCAAGCTCGCCGACTTCGACAACAGCGGCGTCCTGGAGGTCGCGCAGGCCACCGGCTTCGTCAAGGGCGACGTCAACCGCTGGCCCCAGCTGCAGGAGCTGGCCACCGCGAACGACGCCCTGCTGGCCAACCCGGTGTGGTGGCCGTTCGTGACCGCGGGCGACGACGTCGGCGGCAGCCAGCGGTTCCACCTGTTCGCCAAGAACGCCGAGGGCCGCTACGACAACCTGTCCCCCTCGCTGGGCCTGGACATCCCGGTCCCCACCCGCGGCATCGCCACCGGTGACGTCGACGGCGACGGCCGGCTGGACATGGCGGTCTCCCGGCAGTGGGAGGACCCGGTGTTCTACCACAACACCGGCAAGTCCGACCACGGCTTCCTCGGGCTGCGGCTGACCCACGAGCAGGACGGCGACGACACCGTCGGCTCCCCCGTCATCGGCGCGCAGGTCACCATCAAGACCGCCGACGGGCGCACCCAGATCAACCGGGTCGACGGCGGCAGCGGCCACTCCGGCAAGCGCAGCCACGAGGTCCACTTCGGACTCGGTGACGCGGACGGCCCGGTGTCGGCGCACATCAAGTGGCGCGACCGCGACGGCAAGATCCACGAGCAGGACCTGACTCTGTCCGCGGGCTGGCACGACATCCAGCTCGGCGACCAGGCCAAGGAGAAGTGACGCACATGGCCGAGACCACAACGAGCCCGCCGCGGCACGACCCCAAGGTGGTCACCGCGCTCCGGCGGTTCGCGATCTCGATCACCATCTTCAACATCGTCGGCTACACGATCCTCGGGTTCGAGCAGCCCTGGCTGTGGCCGTTCATCGCGCTGGCCACCGGGTACGCGGTGGAGATCTTCCTGGAGATCATCGGCGCCCGCGTGGAGGGCCGCGCGCCGCGCTTCGCGGGCAACGGGTTCCGGGGGCTCATGGAGTTCCTCTACCCCGCGCACATCACCAGCCTCGCGATGAACATGCTGATCTACGTCAACGACAACCTGTGGGCGATGATCTTCGGCGTGACCGTGGCGGTCGGCGCGAAGTGGGTGCTGCGGGCGCCGGTGCGCGGCCGGATGCGGCACTTCATGAACCCGTCGAACTTCGGCATCACGGTGATCCTGCTGGTGTTCCCGTGGGCGTCCATCGCGCCGCCCTACCACTTCACCGAGCACGTCGGGACGTTCGTCGACTGGCTGATCCCGCTGATCATCATCACCGCGGGCACCATGCTCAACGGCATGCTGACCGGCCGGCTGTGGCTGATCCTGGCGTGGGTCGTCGGCTTCGCGCTCCAGGCGGTGATCCGCGGGTTCCTGCTGGACACCTCGATCCCCGCGGGCCTGGGCATGATGACCGGTGTGGCGTTCGTGCTGTTCACCAACTACATGGTGACCGACCCGGGCACCAGCCCGTCGCGGCCGGTGTCGCAGATCGCGTTCGGCGGCGGCGTGGCGGCGGTGTACGGCGTGCTGATGGGCATGTCGATCCCCTACGGCATCTTCTTCGCCACGGCGATCGTGTGCCTCATCCGCGGCGGCTTCCTGTGGGCGCTGGAGATCGTCGACCGCTCGCGGCGCGAGTGGGAGGCGCAGCAGAAGGCGCTCGCCGCCGCGGCCCCCGTTGAAGCGTCCACTGTGGACGCCGCGCTGAACGGCAACGGCGCGCCGAAGAAGACGACGGAGGTCGTGCCGACATGACCGGGATCGCGGCCGACGTCCGGCGGACGCCCCCGGGGCCTCCGCGCAGCGCGACACTGGGTCTGCTGAAGAAGTTGGCCGGGGACCGGCTGGCGCTGATGACGTCGGCCGCGAACCAGTACGGCGACGCCGTGAAGATGGCCATCGGGCCCAAGACGCTGTACTTCTTCAACCACCCCGACCACGCCAAGCACGTGCTGGCCGACAACGCGGCCAACTACCACAAGGGGATCGGCCTGGTGCACGCCCGCCGCGCGCTCGGCGACGGGCTGCTCACCAGCGAGGGCGAGCTGTGGCGCAAGCAGCGCCGGGCGACCCAGCCCGCGTTCCAGCACAAGCGGATCGCGCGGCAGGCGGGCGCGGTGGCCGAGTCGGCGGGCCGGCTCGTCGACCGGCTGCGCGCCGGGGTCGGCGGCCCGCCGCTGAACCTGATGGAGGAGATGACCGGCCTGACGCTGGACGTCCTCGGGCGCACCCTGCTCTCGGAGGACCTCTCGGAGTTCGAGCAGGTCGGCCACGCGTTCGAGGCCGTGCAGGACCAGGCGATGTTCGAGATGGTGTCGATGAGCATGGTGCCCATGTGGGTGCCGCTCCCGCACCAGCTCCGGTTCCGCAAGGCGCGCAAGGAACTGCGCCGGGTCGTCGACGAACTGGCGGCCCGGCGGGTGGCGCACGGCAGCGCCGACGGCGACGACGTGCTGTCCCGGGTGATGGCGTCGGTCGCCGAGGAGGCGGACCCCGCGTTCGGCACCCAGCGGCTGCACGACGAGCTGGTGACGCTGATGCTGGCCGGGCACGAGACGACGGCCAGCACGCTGGGCTGGACGTTCCACCTCCTCGACCGCCACCCGGAGGTCAAGGAGCGGGTCCGGGCGGAGGCGCGGTCGGTGCTCGGCGACCGCCTTCCGGAGTACGAGGACCTGCACGGCCTGCGCTACACGGCGATGGTCGTGGAGGAGGTCATGCGGCTGTTCCCGCCGGTGTGGATCCTGCCGCGGGCGGCGCAGGCGGACGACGAGGTGGGCGGCTACCACGTGCCCGCCGGCGCGGACGTCCTGATCTGCCCGTACACCCTGCACCGGCACCCGGCGTTCTGGGACGAGCCGGACCGCTTCGACCCGGAGCGGTTCAACCCGGACCTCACCCACGACCGGCCGCGCTACGCCTACATCCCCTTCGGGGCCGGCCCGCGGTTCTGCGTGGGCAACCACCTGGGGATGATGGAGGCCACCTTCACCATCGCCATGATCGCCCGCGAGCTGGACCTGCGGACGCTGCCCGGTTACGAGGTGGTGCCCGAGCCGATGCTGTCGCTGCGCGTGCGCGGCGGCCTGCCGATGACCGTTCACCCGGTCGACTGACCCCCGGCACCGGGTCCGGGTAAAGAGGGGCCGCTCTCCCCAACGGGAGAGCGGCCCTTTCCGTTCGCCCGAGGCAACCTTTCGGACACCGATCCATCGACCACTCGACGATTCGAGACACCGATCCGATCCGTCGACCCGCTCCGGACGTCCAAAGGGCCGCCCTCCCGTTGCAGGGGGCGGCCCTTTTGCTCGATCCCGGTTCGCGTTTTCGGTTGTCTCGCGCCGACGCCTTCGCCGTACCGCCCGTTGTCGGCGGGCCGGTCAGCAGGCGGCGTCGGCCCCCAGTGCGATGGTGCGCACGTCCAGGAGCGCAAGCAGGACCGGTGGGTCCAGCATGCAGATCGGACGCAGGTGGAGATCGGCGTGCGCGAACGGCACGCCGGGTCGGACGGTGATCGGCCCGTAGGAAGCGACCGACAGGGCCAGGTCCTCGGCGAACGGCCCGTCCCCCAGCATGGACTCGCGACCCGGCGCCACCGAGTGCGCCAGCAGGTGCCACGTCCCGGGCGGGACGTTGGTCAGCGTGTACGACCCCGGCCGGTGCAGGACGGAGCACCTGATCGGCGAGCCCTGCGGGATGCCGTCGGGGAACAAGCCGACGAAGATCAGCCCGGACGGCGACCCCAGCGGGGCCGAGATCTCACCCTGCACCGAGGCCGGCCGGGCGTCCACGGCGCGCCGGGCCATCGGGATGTGCGGGGCGAAGCCGCCGAGCTGGCGGTAGGTGGTCGGCGAGACGCCGACGCTGCTGCGGAACCGGGAGCTGAACGTGCCGACACTGGTGTAGCCGACGCGGTGGCTGATGTCGGTGACGGTCAGCGTGGTGGAGACCAACAGGCGTTTGGCTTCTTGTAATCGGATAGCCGCCAGGAACCGCCCCGGGGAGACCCCGGTCACCCGTTGGAACGCCCGCGAGAAGTGAAACTTGCTGTAATTCGCGGTCCGCGCCATGTCGTCGATGGTGAACTGCTCACCTATGTTCTGGTGCATGAAGTCGATTACCCGACCGACCGCTCGCTCTATAACTTCCCCCACTACCAAGGCCCCCATTCGCGCAGATGCTTGCAGAGGTGACTCGGAAACTGCGCGACAGGTTGCCCCGGACGGCGGCGTATGCGTGGTGATCCCCATTGATCACCACGCGAATGCAGTGCAGCCTCTAAAGGCCCCCAGTAGCGCACTACCCGGAAAAGCTACCAGCGCTCGACAGCCTGCGCAAGGTGCGAGAACGTGCTTCCGATGAGCATTTCAAGATCAACCGGCACACCCCTCCGCAAAACCCGCCCCAGTGCGGTCTGCAAGTACGGACGGCCGTATATGCATGCCCGCCGCGGCGCGGTCGGCGCCCATTGTCGATCAACCCGGGCAGGCCACCGCGACAGCATTTCGCCCGATTAGGACAATGCCCGGACGACTGGTAACGGTGCGGTGTTCGGAGCAGTCCGGACGACGTCCACCGGACCAGCGGAGGCCTGCGGACATCCTATTGCGTCGAGCACGGCAAGCAGGAAGAAGCGTCGTCCGGCGGCTGCCCGGACGATGGTGAAGACGCCGGGGGCGACGGCCGCCGACGTATTCGAAGGGGCCGAATACCGGTGTTCCACCTACCCTCGGCCTCCTTTTTCGCCACCCCGAGGAAGGACCTGCCGTGCAATCCGAGACCGTGCCGGACCGGGCCACCCGGACCATGACCCTGGAAGCATTCGCCGACACGATCGTGCCCGGGGTGAAGCGTTCACCGGAGGACCGCGCCATCGCGGGCGCCGCCGACGACGACGGCGCGGTCGTGGCGGGCGCGGTCGAGCTGCTGGAGACGCCCGCCGCGGGTGTCGTCGACGGGCTCGACAGCCTCACCGTGATGCTCAACGGGCACGCCACCGACTACGCGGCGGAACACGGCCTGGAGCTGGACGACGACGTCCCGCCGTTCGTGGCGCTGTCCTACGAGCACCGGATCGCGCTGGTGGCCCGGCTGGTGGCGCCGGGCCACCCCGAGAAGGACGGCTGGGTGGCGCTCGCGCTGTTCAGCAACATGGCCTTCGACACCGGCGCCCACCTGCACACGCTCGACGCGATGGCCCAGGGCCACCCCGGCCTGCGCTCGATGAAGTTCGCCCAGCCCGACGCGGACGGCCTGTGGCGCTTCCCGGCCTACTCCTACGGGAGGCCGCTGGCCCGCCGGCACCCCGGCACCACGCCGTCCGGCAACCCCGCCTGACCAGCCCACCCGCGAGGGGGACGTCCCCTCGCCCCGTACGCCGTGCCGGTCGGGCCCGGCGATTGGAGTTTCGATGACGAGCACCGAAAGCACCGACGTCCTCATCGTCGGCAGCGGGTTCGGCGGCGCGATCGCCGCCTACCACCTCGCCGCGGGCGGCGCCAAGGTCACCGTGCTGGAACGCGGGCCCTGGTTGGAGAGCAAGGACTTCGAGCACGACTACCTGCTGGGCTCCTCGTACACCCGGATCTTCGACTTCGTCGTCGGCGACGGCATGAGCCTGCTCGGCGGCAACTGCGTGGGCGGCGGCAGCGTCGTGTACTTCGCCGCCATGCCCCGCGCGCCGCGGTTCATCTTCGAGCGCAAGGGCAGCATCGGCCGGCGGATGTGGCCCTCGGCGATCAACCGCGACACCCTCGACCCCTGGTACGACAAGGTCAGCGAGGCGCTGCCGATCACCAAGCAGGACTGGGACGAGGTCACCTACGCGGGCGGCCTGTTCGCCGCGGCGTGCAACCACGCGGGCCGCACCGCGAACCCGGTGCCGGTGGCCATCGACACCAAGCTGTGCACCAACTGCAACTGGATGATGGCCGGCTGCAAGTTCGACGCCAAGCGGTCGCTGCTGCTCAACTACCTGCCCGCGGCCCTGGCGCACGGCGCGGAGATCCGGCCGCTGCACGAGGTGCAGAAGCTGGTCCGCACCGAGGACGGCGGCTACCGCGTCAGCTACAACGTCATCCACGACGTCGACTACCGGGTGAGCGTGGGCAGCGGCGAGATCGACGCCAAGATCGTGATCCTGGCGGCCGGCGCGGGCGCCACCCCGGTTATCCTCCAGCGCTCGGAGGACACCCTGGGCAAGATGCCGCACGCGGTGGGCCGCTACTTCTCCGGCAACGGCGAGCGGCTCAACACCGCGATCATCGACGAGGACAAGGCGCGCGACCTGCTCGGCCTCTCGCGCGAGGACAACCTGTCCTACGCGGCCAACCAGATCGGCAAGGGCCCGTGCGTCGCGAGCTGGGACAACCTCGACGGCTCGCTGCCGGAGTTCTCCCGGTTCTGCCTGGAGCAGCTGTACTTCCCGCCCGGGTTCGGCACCATCCTGGCGCAGACCCCGGACGCGCTGCCCGGCACGCCCACGTGGTTCGGCGCGGAGAAGAAGAAGATCGTCGAGCAGTGGCAGTCGTGGCTGACCATCTTCTCCATGACCGAGGACGACAACGAGGGCGTCTTCGGCACCCCGCCGCCCACCGGCAACGCGGTCCGCATCTCCCAGCAGATGCTGGGCCGGGGCCCGATCCGCTACAACCCCACCGAGAACACGCTGTACGGGTGGCGGCAGGCGGACGCGGCGGTCAAGGCCATCATGGAGAAGGACGGCCTGTCGAAGGTCATGCCGTGGACCAACGACGTGGTCGGCGCGTACACCGTGCACCCGCTGGCGTCGTGCCGCATCGGCGACGACCCGGAGACCTCCGCCCTGGACGACCGGCACGAGCTGCGCGGCCACCCGGGCATCTTCGTCACCGACGGTTCGGCCGTCCCCGGCGCGCTCACCGTGAACCCGGCGCTGACCATCGCGGCCCTCGCCGAGCGCGCGATCCCGGGCATCGTGAAGGCCCTGCGCGACCGCGGCGTGGACGTCACCTACGGCGCCCCGTCCCCCGACGGCGAGACCAGCGGCCGGCGCGGCGTGGCCCCGCTGGTCCGGGACCTGGTCCGGGACTGAAAAGCTCGAGTTGATCCACCCCGGCCGGGGCGCGGCCGGTCCCCTCTCGGGACCCCCGCGCCCGGGCCGGTTCTCTTCACCCGGCGCACTCGACACGCGTCGTGCGCCTCATCGACGAAAACGCCGTACTACGACCGGTGTTCGTGGTAGGCATTGCGTCGGTTGCATGACCAGACCTACCCAACCGCCAGCCGACCAGGGAGTACTCCGATGGGCAGGATCGTCCGAGCGGCGCTGCGCCAGTCCCTGAACCAGATTCGGCACATCAAGCCCGTTCACCCGAACGCCGCAACCGGCCCGGTCGCCGCCGTCTACGCCGAGGTCGAGTCCGACTTCGGGATGCTGGCGCCGCCGGTCGCGCTGCACTCCCCCGCCCCGGACGCCCTGGCGGCGGCCTGGTCGCTGCTCCGCGAGACGCTCGTGGCCGCCGGCAACGCGCCGCGCGCGGCCAAGGAGGCGGTCGCGGCGGCCGTGTCGCGGTCCAACACGTGCCCCTACTGCGTCACCGTGCACACCGCGACCCTGCGAGGGCTGACCGACACGTCGTTCGACGCCGTCGAGGCTTGGGCCGACCGGTCGTCCACGGTGCGGCCGTTCGCCGACGACCAGTTGCCCGAACTGCTGGGCGTCGCCGTCACGTTCCACTACCTGAACCGGGTGGTGAACGTGTTCCTGGGCGAGTCACCACTGCCGTCCGGCGCGCCCGCCGTCGCCGGGAAGTTCCTCGGCCGCTTCATGGGTTCGCACGCCCGCGCGGAGCACCCGCCGGGCACGTCCCTGCGCCTGCTGCCCGAGGCCCCGACGCCGCCGGACCTCGCGTGGAGCGCGGGCAACCGGGTCGTCGAGGACAGCCTGGGCCGGGTCGCCGCCGCCTTCGACGCGGGCGGCGCGCGCGTGCTGTCCGATGCCGTGCGCGAACTCGTGCTCACCCGGCTGGCCGACTGGGACGGCACCGCCCCCGGCATCAGCCGCGCCTGGGTGACCGACGCCGTCGCCCCGCTGCCCGCCGAGGACCGCCCCGCCGCGACCCTGGCCCTCCTCGTGGCCATGGCGTCCTACCAGGTCGACGACGACACCGTGGCCGCGTTCGGCCGCGACGACCGGTCCCTGGTGCAACTGGTGTCCTGGGCCGCTTTCGCGGCGGCACGCCGGATGTCGACCCTTCTGCACCGAACGACGGAGGTGTGACATGACCGGCGTCAACCCGTGGCGGGCGCTCGCCGTGCTGTGCCTGGCAAACTTCCTGATCCTGCTCGACACCACGATCGTCAACACCGCGGCGCCGGACATCATGGCGGGCATCGACGCGGGCATCGACGAGATCCTGTGGGTGCTCAACGGCTACCTGCTGGCGTTCGCGTCGCTGCTCATCGTCTTCGGCCGACTGGGTGACCTGGTCGGCCCCCGGCGCGTGTTCGTCGCCGGCCTGGTGGTGTTCACCGCCGCGTCCGTCCTGTGTGGACTCGCCGCCGACCCGGCGCTGCTGATCGCCGCCCGGGTGCTGCAAGGCGTCGGCGCGGCGGCGTTGACCCCGCAGGCGCTCACGCTGATCTCCAGCATCTTCCCGGCGGAGCGGCGGGGCGCGGCGTTCGGCATCTTCACCGCGGTCGCGGGCGTGGCGTCGGTGAGCGGCCCGACCCTGGGCGGCCTGCTGATCACCGAGTTCGGCTGGCAGTCGGTGTTCTACATGAACGTCCCGTTCGGCATCGTGGGCGTGGTCCTGGCGCTGCGCCTGGTGCCCGAGCTGCGCTCCGGCCGCCGGCCGCGGTTCGACGGGGTGGGCGTCGCGCTGGCCACCGTCGCGCTGCTGTGCCTCGTGTACGGCCTGGTGGAGGGCGAACGGCACCACTGGGGCGTGATTTCCGGCGTGATCAGCATCCCCGCGATCCTCACCGTCGCCGTGCTGCTCGGCGTGGCGTTCGTGTTGTGGGAGCGCCGCCAGCGGGAACCGCTGGTGCCGTTGGAGCTGTTCCGGAACCGGAACTACTCGGTGGCCACGGGGATCACGCTGATCACGTCGTTCTCGATGTACGGCCTGCTGCTGGTGTTCGTCATCGAAACCCAGACGCTGCTGGGCATGAGCCCGCTGATGTCGGGCGTGACCGCCCTGCCGTGGACCATCGCTTTGAGCGCTGTGGCGCCCGTAGGCGGGCGTTTGGCCGACCGGGTGGGTGGTCGCCTGCCCCTGACCGTGGGCCTCGTCCTGTACGCCGTGGGCGTGCTGGGAGTCGCCTTCATCCCGGACAGCACATCGGGTTTCGGCACTTACGTGGCACCCATGCTCTTGACCGGCGTGGGCATGGGCCTGGCCCTGGCTCCCGCCACCACCGAGGCGATGCGCGGCGTGCTCCCGCCCCTGGCGGGCGCGGCCTCGGGCGTGCTCAACACGGCCCGCCAGACCGGCGCGGCCCTGGGCGCGGCCGTGATCGGCGCGGTCCTGCAGAACCGCCTGGTCTCCGCGCTGCGCGAAGAGGCGCAGGCGCTGGCCGAACGCCTCCCGGAGTCCGTGCGCCCCAGGTTCCTGTCGAGCTTCGAGGAGGCCGCCGCGCACGGCCTGCGCCTCGGCTCGGGCCAGCAGGGCGGGATCACCGTGCCGCCGGACCTGCCTCCCGACCAGCAAACCCTCTTCACGGACCTGACCCGGGAGGCGTTCGGCTCGGCTTTCATCACCGCCGCCCGCCCGGCCCTGATCGTCGCGGCGGCGGCCCTGGTCGTGGGCGCCTTCCTGGCCACCCGCCTGACCCGCCACCCCACATCGGCCGCCACACCCAGCCCGACTCCGGCCGAACCTTAAAGCGGTCGCTCATGGGCGAATTCGGGGGGTTGTCGCGGAACGCATTCTTTCGAGGCACGACGAAAATGTCCTCCGACACCCCCCGGACACAGCCGGTTCAGCCCGGCCGAGGTGTCGACCGGGCTGGAACCGACGTTCAGCCGGTCATCACTCGCCCGGCAGCGGCGTGTCCGCCAAGCGGCCGTTCTGGTAAGCGGAGACCAGCCACTTCCCGTCCTGCTTGGCGAACACCCAGGTGGCGCGGAGCGCGCGCTCGGGCGACGGGACGGACTGCCCCGGCGCGAGCACTCCGCCCTCGGTGATGACCACCGCGGCGTCGTCGGAGATGATCTTCGTGTCGACGATGTTCTGCAGCAGCGTGGTGCCCTTGTGGGCGGTCTTGAACTGCTGGACCGCCACCTGCCGGATGACCTCGCGACCGCGGAAGAAGCGGTCGCCGGACAGCACCATGGTGGCGTCGGCGGTGTAGGAGTCGGCGAACCGGTCGGGGTTGTTGTCGGCCCACGCCTCGGCGACGCCGTCGATGACGGCTTTGAGTTCCACGCCGGTGGCTTCGTTGGCGATGGTGGTCATGCTGTCGTGCCTCCGGTTGTGCGCTAGCGGAATTCCCGTGGTCATATCGTTGGGCATTGCGCCCGCGCCGGGCATCTCCGAGATTGCTCTGGAAATACCAACCGCCCACGTTTTCGGGCAGCCCTGGATCAACCAACCCGTTGCCCCGCCGGGATCAGCCGGCGGCGGCCAACCGGTGGATCGGGAACAACCCGAGGAACCGTTCCGCCCGCTCGCGATCGCCCGCAACGGACAATTCACCCGCCGCGACCGCCTCGGCCGGGCTGACCTTGCCCCGCATGACCGCGTTCAGCGTCTCCGGAGCGGCCGTCACCACCGCGTCGGGACCCTCGGGCTCGCCGCGCGTGACGTCGATGGCGTCCGGTGTCAACGCCACCGTGAACGAGTACTCGCCCATCCGCAGCACGACCCGGCCGGTGAACCCCTCCGTCCGCGCCGGGTCGAACCGGGCCTTGAGCGACAGCGCCAGGGCGTCGGGGTTGATCGGCGCGTCGTCGCGCAGCGTCGGCGACTGGCAGCCCCACCGGCCCAGGGCGACCACCACCGGCTCCAACTCCTGGCCCCACTCGGTGAGTTCGTAGACCCACGCGGCGGCCGGCGGCGGGAGCTTGCGCCGGCGGACCACGCCCGCGCCGTCCAGTTCCCGCAGCCGCTGGGACAGCACGTTGGGACTGGCGCCCGGCATCCCGGCCCGAAGGTCGGTGAACCGCTTCGGGCCGAGCAGCAACTCGCGGATGATCAGCAAAGCCCAGCGCTCGCCCACGAGGTCGAGGGCGTGCGCCGCGGCACACCCGTCGTCGTACTTGCGCTTGGTGGACATGAAACCCACCGTACCAGCGGTGGTCCTGCACTGTGAGACCACGGTTGTTTTTCAGGACCAGATGGTTGTAGATTCCAACACCGGTTGCCGCTCGAGCCCGCCGGCCTTCCCCCGCCGACGAGCCCCCAACGGCGGCCCGGTGTTCGACCGCTCCCGGGGCGGTCGAACACCGCGACGTCCCCCACAAGACGTTCGCTGTCGGCCCACCACCCCACGCGCAGGGGGTGGTGGGCCGGCGGCGGCGTCCTCCGGCGGAGTCGACCCGCACACCGGCAACGACCGCGCACCCCCCGATCGCGCCGCACGACGTCGCACCGGCCGCCGAATGCCCCGTCCCGTGCCCGCCCCACACCCGGGCGCACCGGGCACGAGGACTCGCCGGAACCGGGTGGGGCGACGGCCTCCGGCAAGTGGTCCCGCTCGGCGCGCGCATTCGCCCGAACGGCCCTTCTTTCGAATTGCTCTCTCCGCCGTTGAGCGTTTTCCCAGGTAAACCCGGCCGGTAGCGTTTTTCCCGCCGGAAGTTCTCCACCGTGGACCGGTAAGGAGCCTGGAGGATCTGTGGCCGACACCCACGTCCATTCGCACGCGGCCGGTGGCGAGGCGGGGACGCTCAACACCCGCCACCACAAGCTCGCGCTCTACGCCTTCCTGTTCGTCGTCCTCGCGCACTGGGCCGAGCACCTCGCCCAGGCGTTCCAGATCTACGTCATGGACTGGGCCGTCCCCAACGCCAAGGGCGTGCTCGGCCTGTGGTTCCCGTGGCTGATCACGTCCGAGGTCCTGCACTACGGGTTCGCGCTGGTCATGATCGTCTCGCTGTTCGCGCTGCGGAAGGGCTTCGTCGGCCGCGCGCGCACGTGGTGGACGATCGCCCTGGTGCTGCAGTTCTGGCACCACATCGAGCACCTGCTGCTGATCATGCAGTCGTCCACCGGCGTCAACCTGCTGGGCCGCCCGGTGCCGACGAGCATCGTGCAACTGCTGGTGCCGCGCGTCGAACTGCACCTGTTCTACAACTTCATCGTGTTCGTGCCGATGGTGGTCGCGATGGTGCTCCACGCGCGCCCGAACTCCGAGGAACGCGCGCAGATGCAGTGCACGTGCGCGGTGCCGGCGACGGTCTGACCGGTGCACGGCCACGGCGGTGGGGCGGTCGGGCTGCCCCTGGGCTTCACCCTGTTGCGGCTCGTCCTCCTCATCGCCGTGACCATCGCGGCCGGGTGGGCGCTGACCCGCCCGTTCTCCTCGACCGGCACCCGCACCAGGCAGGTGGTCACCGCCGCGGCGGCGGCCGGCGGGGTGGTCTCCCTGCTCGTCGCCGACGCGCGGTGGCTGCCCGCGCCGGCCGCCGCGGCGGTGTTGCTGTGCCTGTGCACGCCGCCGTTGCTGCGTGACCGGTTCGCCGTCGTCGCCCGGTGCGTGGTGGCACTGGTGGTCTTGGTCGCGACCGCCGCTCTCGTGTGGTTCACCGGTCCCCCGCTGGCCGGCGCGCACGTGGTCCTGATGGCGGGTTTCGCCGGTGTGGCTTGGATCGCGCTGTGCCCTCCCACGTTGATGGCCCGCCTGGTGGGCGTCGGTCTGGGCATGGCGCTGCTGGTCAGCCTCGCCCAGATCACCATGGCCGGTCACCTGGTCACGCCACCGTCCGGCCGCCCCGTCCTGACCCGGGTGGCCGTCGGCAACACCCCGGTGGACGTCCTCGTCGTCCCGCACCGCCCCGGCTGGAACCTCCTGCACACCGCCGGCGCCCTGAAGGTCGGCAACGCCCCCAACGCCCTCGTCGAGACCCGGGAACACCCCGGCGCCAGCGGCCGGTGGGCTTTGGTGTGGTTGGGCGAAGTCCGCACCTCACTGTGGCTGGAACGCGATGGCGCACGCGCGACCATGCCGGTCGACCCGGGCAAAACCCCTTGGGACGGCCCGGACATCCGCGGCCCCGAGGGTCCGGAGCACGCCAGCGCGGTCCTGGCGTCCTTGCTCACCGGCAAACCCGCCGACCTGCCCTGGCCCACCCTGACCGACTCGGACGCCGCCGCCTTGCGCGCCGCCGTCGCCGCGATGCCCGGCCCGTTCGCCATCTCCCGCGACTCCTCGGAGCGCTCCGCCAAGGCCGAAGAGGTCGTGCGCGCCGAAGCAACCCTCCGCGGCGTGCCGATCCTCGACTCCGCCCCAGACGTCCTCGTCCTGGGCGGACACCCGAAGCCGGGCCGAACCCACCCGGCCCCCTGGCTGCGTCCACCGGACCTGACGTCCCCGGAAGCCCAGCGCTACGCCCGCGCTTTGGCCGACGCCTTCCCCGGCGAAGCCCCCACCGCCGCCGGCCTCGCCGCCTGGACCGCCGGCCGCACCCAATAACCCCCGCTGTGTCTGGAGCAATGCGGGAGATGCGGTCGACCACCCGTTCGCCGTAGCGTGGCCCGATGCGGGTCTACGACATGCTCGTCGACGAGCGGTTGCGGATGGCGGATTTCCTGGAGTCGCTGAGCGCCGAGCAGGCGCGGACGGCGAGTCTGTGCGACGGGTGGACCGTCCACGACGTCGGTGCGCACCTGGTGACCTACCTCAGGTTCGGGCAGGCCAAGCTGTACTGGGCGATCGCGACCACGGCCGCGAACTTCGACGAGTACAACCGCAAGCTCACCGCGCGCGAGGCGCGACTGTCCACTGTGGAGGTCGCCGGGCGGCTGCGCAAGTGGGCGAGGTCGAAGACGACGATCCCGCGGGCCGGGTTCGAGCCGATCCTGGCGGACATCGTGCTGCACGACCTGGACGTGCGGATGCCGCTGGGCGTCGGGCGCACGATCCCCGAGGACCGGTTGTTCGTGGTCTTCCAGCACCTCGCCGAACGCCCCTCCCCCGGGTTCTCGATGGGGTCCCGGCTGCACGGGCTGCGGCTGGAGGCCGTGGACACCGGGTGGACGCACGGCAGCGGCCCGCTGGTCCGCGGCGACGCCGAACCGCTGGTGCTGGCGATGAGCGGCCGGCCGGAGGGGTTCGACCGCCTCGAAGGGGACGGGCTCGCGGTGCTGCGCGAGCGGGTCACCGCCCCGCCGCCGCGTGGCGCGGGCGAGCGGATGATGGCAGTGGTCCGGCAGGCGTTGAACCGGCACTGACCAGCGCGCTTGATCGGTGAACGGGGGCCGGCGACCGGGTGGACGTGATCCGCATCGCAGTGTCACACATTGCTTTCTTAGGTAAGCCTTGCTTCACTTGCGACGCCTCAAGCCCCAGTGCACGTCCACCGAAAGGGTGTTGCCATGTCTCGCAGGGTTCGTCTGTCCGGCAGAGCGCTCCGGGCCTTCTCCGCGGGTTCGCTCGCGGCCGTGCTCGGGTTCGGCCTGATCGCGTGCGGCGAGGTCAAGGACGCCTCCACGCAGACGACCTCCTCGTCGAGCGCGGGTTCCACGGCCTTCCCGGTGACCATCGAGCACAGTTTCGGCAAGGCCGAGATCACCAAGGAGCCGACCAAGGTCGTCGTCGTCGGCACCGCGACCGACGACCTCGACGCCGCGATCGCGCTGGGCGTGACCCCGGTGGCGTTCTTCAACAAGTCCGGCGGTGACGCGGTCCCCAGCTGGCTCAAGGGCAAGCTCGACCCGGCCAAGACCAAGATCGTCGACGCGGCGGCGGGCGTGGACCCCGAGCAGGTCGGCAAGTTCACGCCGGACCTGATCCTGGCCACGTCGTCCTACGGCCTGGAGCAGGAGTACCCGAACCTGGCCAAGCTCGCGCCGACCGTCGGCTACGCCACGGACTGGGGCAAGCAGACCTGGCAGGAGCACGTCCAGGTGGTGGCCAAGGCGCTGGGCAAGTCCGCCGAGGGTGACAAGGTCATCTCCACCACGCAGGCCGCGATCGACAAGTTCAAGGCCGACCACCCGAAGGCCGCCGGCAAGACCTTCACCGCGTCGGTCGGCAACACCGCGGGCAAGATGTTCACCCTGGTGTCCAAGGAGGACTTCGCGGTCCGCCTGATCGAGCAGACCGGCCTGGCGCTGAGCCCGACCGTCGCCGACGCGACCAAGAACGAGTCCGGCAGCCCGACCGGCACGCTCAACCCGGAGCAGTACGACAAGCTGGCCGCCGACCTGGTGATCGTCGCGTTCACCACCCCGGACCTCAAGCAGGCCTTCGAGGCCAACCAGCTCGTCGCGTCCGTCAAGTCCGGCAACTACCTGTCGGTCGACATGGAAACCATCTCGGCGCTGCGCTACCCCACCGCCCTGGACATCCCGTGGGTGCTGGAGAAGCTCAAGCCGGGCGTCGACAAGATCGCCTGACGCAGGCAGCCGGAAGGGGCGCGCTTCCACCAGGAGGCGCGCCCCCTTCGGCGTTCCCACGAGCCTGGCGCCGAAGGGCTGCCCAGCCACAGGAAGGGCCTCGGGGGCCTGCCGCGCGGCGAGCGCCGCTTTTGATCTTTCAAGCTTTTGCTCTTGAGAGCGCGAAGCGCGTAATTCCGGCGCAGCGACCACAGCCCAGGGGGCGGGTTCCGATCCGGAGCCCGCCCCCTTCTCGTTGTCAGAGCTGGGCTTCCAGGTCTTCCTCGGACAGGGCGTCGACCTCCAGGAAGATCTCCGCGACCTGCGCCAACCGCCCCGGCACCGACTCGTCGGCCAGCATCCGGGCCGCCATCGCGCCCACCGTCAGCGTCCCGAACAACGTCCGCACGGTCACCTCCGAGGTGTCCAGCGCCTCCCGCAGCCGGCCCACGATCATGGTCGCCAGCACGGAATCCCCGCCCAGCGCGAAGAACGGGTCGTCCAACCCCACCCGCGCCACACCCAGCACCTCGGCCCACACCTTCGCCAGCACCTGCTCCAACGGCGTCACCGGGGCCACATAGCTGTCCGTCTCGGCCTGCCAATGGGCAGCCACAGCCTTCCGGTCGACCTTCCCGTTGGCCGTCAACGGCATCTCGGGGAGCACGACCACCCGCACCGGCACCATGTGCGGCGGCAGCAGGGACTGCACGAAGGAACGCACCTCGTCCCCGTCCACCGCGCCAGCCACGGCCGCCACCAACTGCGTCCCGGCGACACCCGCGACACCGCGCCGCACACCGGGGTGCTCGGCCAGCGCCGCCTCGACCTCGCCCAGCTCGATGCGCATACCGCGCACCTTCACCTGGTGGTCGCGCCGCCCCAGGAACTCGACCGTCCCATCCGGCCAGTACCGCGCGAGGTCACCCGTCCGGTACCAGCGACGACCCTCGAAACCCACGAACCGGTCCGCCGTGCGCGAGGGGTCAGCCCGGTAGCCGTGGGCGACGCCGTCGCCGCCGATCCACAGTTCGCCGGTCACCCAGTCCGGGCAGTCCCGGCCCCGCACGTCCACCACGCGCAGCGCCACGTTCCGCAGCGGCGTGCCGTAAGGAACGGACCGCCAGTGCGGCGGCACCTCGGTCACCTCGCACACCGTGGAGTGGATGGCGGTCTCGGTCGTGCCGCCCAATCCCGCGAACCGGCACGCCGGGGCCTGCGCGTGCACCCGGCCCGGCAGGTCGGTCCCGACCCAGTCGCCGCCCAGCAGCACCGTGCGCAGCCCGGACAGCTCACCGGGCCGGGCCGTCACCAGCAGCATGTCCAGCAGCGCCGGCACGCAGTTGACCAGCGTGACCCCGCGCGCGGCCGCGAGTTCGACCCACTGGCGGGCCTCCTTGCGGTCGCCCTCCTCCACCAGCACGACCGCGCCGCCCACAGCCAGCAGACCGAACACGTCGTACACGGACAGGTCGAACTCCAGCGCCGACACCGCCAGGCACCGGTCGCCGGGCCCGATCCCGAACCGCTCGTTCAAGTCGTCGATGGTGTTCACGGCCGCCCGGTGCGGCACCTCGACACCCTTGGGCTCACCGGTCGAGCCGGACGTGAACAGCACGTACGCCACGTCCTCCTCACCGCCGCGCACCGGTTCCGCCAGCGGCTCAAACGTGCTCGACGCGTCGGTCAGCACGTGCGAAAGCCCGGCGATGCGCCGGATCCGCTCGGCCCGCGCCGGCGGCTGGTCGACCCCGATCGGCACGTACCCCGCGCCCGCCGCCAGCACGCCCAGCACGGCCGCGATCTGGTCGGGTCCCTTGGGCATGCTCACGCCGACCAGGTCACCGTCCGAAACACCCTTGTCCCGCAACGAAGCCGCGATCCGCAACGCCCGGTCGGCCAGCTCCCCGTAGGTCTGCACACCATCCCGGCCCCACAACAACGCGGGCGCGTCCGGAGTCCGGCCGGCCTGCGCGAAGAACCCGTCCTGCAACAGGTTCCCGCTGCGCGGCCCGTCCGTCGCGTTAACCCGCGCACGCACTTCCAACTGGGCAGCCGGAAGCGCGTTGCCGACCGGCCGCTCCCACACGTCGTCACGCTGGCCCAGGCTGGTGACCAGGTCCCGGAACGCGGCGAACATGGCGTCCACCACGCCCTCGGGGAACGACCCCTCCCGCACGTCCCAGTTGATCAACAGACCCTCGTTGACCTCGGTGACCTGCGCGTCCAGCAGCACCTGCGGGCCCTGCGAGATGATCCACACCGCCTCGCCGAAGCACCGCCGCACCCGCGCGTCGAACAGCTCGCCCAGGTTCAGCGCGCTGGTGAACACGACCGGGGCCAGCACCTGCTCGCCGTGGTGGCGGGACAGGTCGCGCAGCACCTCGACGCCGGAGTACGCGGAGTGCGCGGCGTCCTCGTGCATCCGGGCCTGCAACGCCTTGGCGTGCTCGGCGAACGGCGCCTCGTGCGACAGGTCCACCTCCAGCAGCACCGAGGAGGTGAAGTCGCCGACCAGCTTGTCCACGTCCGGGTGGGTGCCCTGCCGATCGAACATCGGCAGGTTCATCAGGAACCGGGGCTGCGCGCTCCACGCCGACAGCGTCTCGGCGAACGCGGCGGCCACCGCCATCGCCGGGGTGACGCCGTGCTCGTGGGCGCGGGCGGCCAGCCGCTTGCGGTCCTCGGGCGCGAGCCAGTGGTGGCGGCGGGTCACGCGGGACGCGTCGCCGTCCACCAGCGGCAGGTCCGGCGCGGTGGGCAGCTCGGGGATCCGGTGCTGCCACCACTGCCGGGCCTGCTCGCGCTCGGCGGCCTTGGTGACCTCGCGCTCGGCCAGGTAGCGCGGGTAGCTGTAGGCGATGGGCTCGGGCTGGTGGTCGGGCTCGTCGTAGTAGCGGGCGAGGTCGGCCAGCAGGACGCGGTAGCTCAGGGCGTCCGCGGCGAGCATGTCCACGTCGACGTGCAGCCGGGCCTTCCCACCGGGCAGGCGGGAGAGCTGGATCTTGAACACCTCGCCGTTCGCCACGTCCAGGCGGGCGTGCGAGGAGGCGTCCCGCAGCTCCTCCAACGTCCGCGCGACCACGTCCTCCGCGGCATCGCGCAGGTCGTGCAGGACAAGGGGGTCCTGGCGGCGCTGCGGCAGGATGCGCTGGCGGCCGTCGTCGCCGAACTCCGCGCGCAGCATCCCGTGCCGCGCCACCAGCTTCCGCACGGCGTCCGCGAGCCGCCGCGGGTCGAGGTCCGGCCCGTCGAACTCCACGTACAGGTGCGCGGCGACGGAACCCAGGGTGGCTTCCTCGTCGCGGCCGATCCAGTACGCGTGCTGCATCAGGGCGAGCGGGAACGGCGCGTCCTCGTCGACCTCGACCGCGACCTCCGGCTCGGGCGCGACCCCGGCCGCCTCGGCCAGGATCTCCCGCCACCCCGCCAGCGTCGGGCGCTTCGCGAGCAGCGCGAACGGCACCTTGATGCCGCGCCGCCGCCACTTGTTCGCCACCTGCATGAGCTGGATGGAGTCCAGGCCCCACTCGATCAGGCTGTCCTGGTCGGACAGACCCGCGGCCTCGGGCCCCAACAGGTCGGTGACCTCGCGCAGAAGTTCGCCCGCTGTCGGCTGCTGACTCACCACGTGCCCAGCTCCACTTCGAACTCGTCGATCTCTTCTTCGGAAACGTCCACCAGGGCCGTGTCCCGCGTGGTCGGCGCGGAGCCGGCCAGCGCGGTGCGGAACAGCCCGACCAGGTCCGGCTCGTCGGCCCCGATCACCTCCACGCGCAACTCGTCGCCGATGACGACGGCGTTGACCTCCAGCGCCCAGTGCTCGACCTTCGGCGGCACGCGCAGCACCGGCACCTCCGGCGCGGGCGTCCACGGCGGCCCGTCGCCCACGCGCAGCCGGCCGTGGTAGTTGACCACGATCGTCGGCTCGCGCAGGCCCGCGAGCGGGCGGACCAGGCCGTAGCCGATGCCGTTGTCGGGCACCGAGTCGAGCTGGTCCTTGATGTCCCGCAGCCGTGCGCCGGGGCGCAGCCGGACGGGGAAGATCGTGGTGAACCAGCCGACCGTGCCGGACAGGTCCACGCCACCCGCGATGTGCTCCTCCCGACCGTGCCCCTCCACGGCCACCACGACGTCGCCCTTGCGCCCGCGCCAGGACTCCAGGGCCTGCGCGAACGCCGAGAGCAGCAGTTCCCGCACACCGGCCTGCTCAGCGCCGTCGGGCAACGGCACCGAGAACGCGGTGACGTGCCCGCCGCCCGTCGTCAGCACCGGGTCCGCGCCGTCGAGGACGTCCCGCCACAGCCCGGTCTCGCCGCCCCGGTCCTGCGCGGCGAGCAGTTCGGCCCAGCGGCGGAAGGACGTGCCGGTGCGGGTCAACGGCCGGCCGGCCCAGGCGTCGGCGAGGTCGTCGGTGAGGATGCGCCAGGACACGCCGTCCACGACGAGGTGGTCGGCGACCACGAGCACCCGGTCCGGGGCGAACCACACGACCTGGACCAGCCGGTCGGGCGTGAGGCGGTCGCGGGCGGCGAGCAGTTCCTCCTCCGGTCCGCGCTCGGCCCTGCGGATGATTTCCTTGGCGTCGAAGGACTCCTCGGGCACGACCAGCGTCCGGCCGTCCCACCGGGCGCGCAGCACGTCGTGCCGGTCGAGGACCGCTTGGACCGTGCGGGCCAGCCCGTCCTCGGTCAACCCTTCGGGTGCCACCAGGAGCATCGCCTGGCTCAGCCCGCCCTTGGTCCACCGCATGATCGGGGTCGGTTCGACGCGGCCCACCGGGTCGTCGGTCGTCACGGCTACCGACGCCGTGAGCGCGGCGAGCCCGGCCGGGGTGCGGTGCTCGAACACCTGCCTTGGCGTGATCGCCACCCCGACCTTGCGGGCGCGGCTGACGAGCTGAACGGACATGATGCTGTCGCCGCCCAGCGCGAAGAAGCTGTCCTGCGCACCGACCTGCGGCAGGCCCAGGACTTCGGCGAACAACGCGCACAGCACGGCTTCGCGTTCGGTGGTCGGCTCGGCGTGACCGGTCAAGGCCGCGAAGTCCGGGGCGGGCAGGGCCTTGCGGTCCAGCTTGCCGCTCGGGGTGAGCGGCAGGGCGTCCAGCTCGACGACCGCCGCCGGGACCATGTGCTCGGGCAGTTCACGCGCCAGGTCTTCGGTGATGTCGGCCCGGCCGACCACGTAGGCGACCAGCCGGTCGTCCCGGACAACCACCGCCGCCTGCTTGACGCCCTCGACCCGGCTCGCGGCGGCCTCGATCTCGCCCAGCTCGACGCGGAAACCCCTGATCTTGACCTGGTCGTCGGTGCGCCCCAGGTACTCCAGCGCGTCTCCCCGGCGTTTCACCAGGTCACCCGTGCGGTAGAGGCGTTCCCCGGCGGCGAACGGACTCGCGACGAACCGGGAGGCCGTCAGCCCCGGCCGGTTGAGGTAGCCCTGCGCGAGCTGGACACCACCCAGGTACAGCTCGCCCGCCACGCCCGGCGGCACCGGCCGGAGGAACCGGTCGAGCACGTAGACCTGTGTGTTCCACACAGGACGCCCGATCGGCACCGTGGTCTCTCCGGCACCCTCGGACACCGGCCAGTACGTGACGTCGACCGCCGCTTCCGTCGGGCCGTAGAGGTTGTGGGTGTGCGGGAGGGCTTGCGCGATGTCGGACGGGAGAGCTTCGCCGCTGCAGATCACCCGCCGCAGGCTTTCCGGCCGGGCACCCGATTCGACGAAAGCCCTCAACATGGACGGCACGAAGTGCACCGTCGTGACGTGTTCGCGGTCGATCAGCTCGGCCAGGTAGGCGGGGTCCTTGTGCCCTTCGGGCTTGGCCACGACGAGGGCCGCGCCCGTGATCAACGGCCAGAAGAACTCCCACACCGACACGTCGAAGCTCGACGGCGTCTTCTGGAGGACTCGGTCATCGGCGGTCAGCCCGTACTCGTGCTGCATCCACAACAACCGGTTCACGATCGCCCGGTGCTGCACCACCACACCCTTGGGCCGACCCGTCGACCCCGACGTGTAGATGACGTACGCGGCGTCACCCGGCCGCGGCTTTTGTGGTTCGGCGATCTCGCCATCGCTGAGCAGCCCCGGCTCCAAGACCACGGTCGGCTGGGCATCCTCGACCATCATGTCGAGTCGGTCGGCCGGGTAGGACGGGTCGAGCGGCAGGTAGGCCGCACCCGCCTTGATCACGCCGAGCAACGCCACGATCAGGTCCAGCGAACGGTCCATCCGCACGCCCACGACGTGCCCAGGACCAACACCCCGACCCGCCAGCCTTCCGGCCAACTCGGTGGCCCGCGCGTCCAGGTCCGCGTATGTCGTTCTGGAGCCCTCGAAGACGACGGCGGTGGCGTCCGGAGTGCGGGAAGCCTGTGCTGCCAACAACTCCGCGAGGGTCGTGGCCGGCACCGGGTGGTCGGTGGTCCGGGTGAGAACGGCGTCCCGCTCCCCCGGCGTCAGGACGGACACGCGGGACAGGGGGCGGTCCGGGGCGGCGACCAGGTCGTCCACCAGGCGGACGAAGCGGTTGACGACACCCTCCACAGTGGACCGGTCGAACAGGTCCCGCGCGTAGACGAGCCAGCCGTCCAGGCCGCCGTCGCCGCCGTGCTCGAACAGGTGGAACGACAGGTCCAGCCGGGCGGTGTAGAAGTCGACGTGCTGCTCCCGAAGGGAAGCCGCGCCGAGCGGCACCGGGCCGGCAGGGGCCTGGTTGAACGCGAGCATCACCTGGAACAGCGGGTGCCGGCCCAGCGACCGCGCCGGATTGACCGCCTCCACCAGCCGCTCGAACGGCAGGTCCTGGTGGGCGAACGCGGCCAGGTCGGTGCGGCGGACCCGGTCCAGCAGTTGCCGGTAGGTCGGGTCGCCGGACAGGTCGTTGCGCAGCACCAGGTTGTTGACGAAGAACCCGACCAGGCCGTCCAGCGCGGCGTCCGCGCGGCCGGCGACGGGCGCGCCGATCGGGATGTCCTCACCCGCGCCGAGCAGGTTCAGCAGTGCCGCGACCGCCGCCTGCACGGTCATGAACACCGTGCCGCCGGACTGGCGGGCCAGGTCCGCCAGCGCCCGGTGGGTCCGGGGCGGGAGCCGGAACGGCACCGCGTCACCGGCGTAGGTCGCCTCGGCGGGGCGGGGGCGGTCGGTCGGGAGGGTGATCTCGTCGGGCAGGTCGGCGAGGGCGGCGGTCCAGTGGGCGAGTTGTTCGGCGGCCAGGCTCTTGGGGTCGGCGTCGTTGCCGAGCACGTCGCGCTGCCACAGCGCGTAGTCGGCGTACTGGACCGGGAGCGGGGCCCAGCCGGGGGTCCGGCCGCGTTCGCGTTCGGTGTAGGCGGTGGCCAGGTCGGCGACCAGGCGTTCGGCGGACCAGCCGTCGCTGGCGATGTGGTGCGTGAGCAGGGACAGGACGTGGTGGTCGCCGACCCGGTACAGCGTGGCCTCGAACGGTGGTTCGCGGTCCAGCTCGAACCGCCGGGCGGCGGCGTCGCGCGGGTCGCCGGTGCCGTGGTGCAGGGTCGGCAGGACGTCCAGGACCTGCTGGTACGGCTTGCCCTCGAACTCGGGGTAGACGGTGCGGAGGACCTCGTGGCGGCGGACGACGTCGGCGAGGGCGAGGGTAAGGGCGTCCACGTCCAGTCGGCCGTCGATGCGGACGGCGAAGGGGACGTTGTAGGTCGCGCTCGGGCCTTCGAGGCGGTAGAGGAACCAGAGGCGCTGCTGTGCCGAGGACAGCGGGGTGCGGCGGGGGCGGGGCATCGGGGTGAGGGCGGGCCGCTTCCGGCCGCCGCCGTCGAGCAGTGCCGCGAGCCCGGCGACCGTGGGGGCGTCGAAGACCTCGCCGATGGCCAGTTCCACGTTGAGGTCCGCGCGGATGCGGCCGACCAGGCGGGTGGCGAGCAGCGAGTGGCCACCGAGGGCGAAGAAGTCGTCGTGGCGGCCGACGGTGGGGACGCCGAGGAGTTCGGCGAAGAGTCCGGCGAGGGTGCGTTCGGCTCGGGTTTGCGGTTCTTCGTGGGCTGTGGTCGTCAGCTCGGGCTCGGGCAGCGCCTTGCGGTCGAGCTTGCCGCTGGGGGTGAGCGGGAGTTCGTCGAGCACCACGATGGTGGACGGAACCAACTGCTCAGGCAGCGTTTCCGCTACCGCCGCGCGCAGTGCGGACGGGTCGAGCGCCGGCCTCCGGCCCCCGTCACCATTCTCCCACGCCCCACCGACAATTTCCGTGCCACCGACCGTCCCGGTGCCGCCGACCGTCCCGGTGCCGCCGACCGTCCTGGTGCCACCGGCAGTCTCGGCGTCGGTCTCGGCGGGCACCACGTAGGCGATGAGTTGTTGGCGGGCGGTGTTGACCGTTGCTGCTGCCGCTCGGACGCCGGGGAGGGCGGTCAGGGCGGCCTCGACTTCGCCGAGTTCGATGCGGAAGCCGCGCAGCTTGACCTGGTCGTCGGTGCGGCCCAGGTATTCCAGCGCGTTGCCGTCCCACCGCACCAGGTCACCGGTCCGGTACAGGCGCTCCCCCGCGTTGAACGGGCTTGCCACGAAACGGGTCGCGGTCAGGCCCGGCCGGTTGAGGTAGCCCTGTGCGAGCTGCACGCCACCCAGGTACAGCTCCCCCGCCACACCCGGACCGACCGGCTTGAGGAACCGGTCCAGCACGTACGTCTGCGTGTTCCACACCGGACGTCCGATCGGCACCGTCCCCTGACCCGCGCCCTCGGACACCGGCCAGTACGTGACGTCGACCGCCGCTTCCGTCGGCCCGTACAGGTTGTGCGTGTGCGGCAGCGCACGACCGAGGTCGGACGGCAAGGCCTCGCCACTGCAGATCACCCGCCGCAGACTTTCCGGCCGGGCACCCGATTCCACGAAAGCCCTCAACATGGACGGCACGAAGTGCACCGTCGTCACACGCTCACGCGCGATGAGGTCCGCCAGATAAGCCGGGTCCTTGTGCCCCTCCGGCTTGGCGACGACCAGCGTGGCACCGGTGATCAGCGGCCAGAAGAACTCCCACACCGACACGTCGAAACTGGATGGCGTCTTCTGGAGGACTCGGTCATCGGAGGTCAGCCCGTACTCGTGCTGCATCCACAACAACCGGTTCACGATCGCCCGGTGCTGCACCACCACACCCTTGGGCCGACCCGTTGACCCCGACGTGTAGATCACGTACGCCGCATCACCGGGGCGGGGCGGGTTCGGCTCCGCGGTCTCGCCGTCGCTGAGCAGACCTGGCTCCAGCACGACGGTCGGCTGGGCGTCCTCGATCATCATGGCCAAGCGGTCCGCCGGGTACGACGGGTCCAACGGCAGATAGGCCGCACCCGCCTTCACCACACCCATCAACGCCACGATCAAGTCGAGGGAACGGTCTATGCGCACGCCCACGATGTGGCCCGGACCCACACCTCGACCAGCCAACCGTGCAGCCAACTCGGTCGCCTGGGCGTCAAGGTCCGCATATGTCGTTCGAGAGCCCTCAAAGACGACGGCGGTAGCGTGCGGCGTACGGGACGCCTGTGCTGCCAACAACTCCGCGAGAGTGGTCTCAGGGACCTCGACCGGCGGGCCGATGAGGCGAGCCTGTTCGTCGGCGTCCAGGAAGTCCAGGTCGCTGAGGCGGCGGTCGGGGTCGGTCAATCCCGCCGCCAACAGGCGTTCCAGGTGGGTCAGGAAGCGGTCGACGGTGGCCGGGGTGAACAGTTCGGTCGAGTAGGTCGCCTCGACGCGCATCCGACCGTCGGTCAGGAACGCCTCCAGCGCCAGGTCGAACTGGGTGGTGTCGTTGTGCACCGTCTCCCAGCTCGCCTCCACCCCGGGCAACTGGAAGCCCTGCAAACCCTGGGTCAGGAACAGCAACATCACGTCGAACAGCACCGAACGGCCCGGCACCCGCGGCGGGCGCAGGCGTTCGACCAGCAGGTCGAAGGGCAGGTCCTGGTGGGCGTAGCCGTCGGTGCACACCTTCCGCACGCGGGCCACCAGGTCGGCGAAGGTCGGGTCGCCGGACAGGTCGGCGCGCAGCACGAGGGTGTTGCCGAAGTTGCCGATGAGCCGTTCGACCTCGCCCGCATCGCGGTTCATCGACGCCGACCCGATCGGCACGTCCGTCGCGCCCGTGTACCGGCCCAGCAGAGCGGCGTAGGCGGCGAACACGACCATGAACGGCGTGACGCCCCGGGCCTGGGCGAACTCGGCGATCCCGTCCGTGACCGCGGTGTCGAAGGTGCGGAACCGGCGGTCGCCGCGGTCGGAGCGCAGGGCCGGACGCGGCAGGTCAGTCGGCAGCGGCAGGTTCTCCGGCATCGGGTCGAGTGCGCGGCGCCAGTGGTCGAGGTCGCGGGACAGGCGTTCGTCGGTGAACGTCTGCCGCTGCCACACCGCGAAGTCCGCGTACTGCACGGGCAGCGGCTCCAGGCCCGCGGGGCGTCCCGTGGTGTCCTCGCGGTAGAGGGCGGACAGGTCGCGGGACAGGGTGTTGAAGGTGAAGCCGTCCCACGCGATGTGGTGCACGGTGAGCACCAGGACGTGGTCGTCGTCGGCGCGGCGCAGCAGGCGCAGCCGCAGCGGGTGGTCCCGGCGCAGGTCGAACACGTAACCGGACTCCGCGCGCGACACCTTGCGCACGGTCCGGTCCCGCTCTTCGGGCGTGAGGCCGCGCAGGTCGGACTCGGGCATGGTGACCACGGCGTACGGGTCGACCACCTGGTGGGGCTCGCCGTCGTCGCCGGCGGTGTAGCGGGTGCGCAGGATCTCGTGCCGCTCCACCAGCCGCTGGAACGAGCGGTGCAGGGCGGCGGTGTCCAGCGCGCCGCGCAGCTCGATCGCCAGGCACACGTTGTACGCGGGGCTGTTCGGCGCGATCTGCTGGAGGAACCACATGCGGGACTGCGCGTAGGACAGCGGCAGGTCGTCGTCGGAGGTCCGCTTCGGGATCTGCGCCGTGCTCGCCAGACCGGCCTGCGCCAGCCGTCGGCGCAGCAGTTCGCGCTTGCGGGCGGCCAGGTCACTCACCAGGGGTCTCCTTCGCGATCAGCGTCAGCGCGGCGAACCACTCGCGCGACAGCTGCTGGATCCGGTCTTCGCTGAACAGGGCGGCCGGCCACTGCCAGTCCGCTTCGAGGGTGCCGCCGCGCACCAGCACGTTGAGCACCAGGCAGTACGGCGCGGGCATCGCGTCGTCGACACCGCCGCCCATCGCGCCCACCTCGGGCGCGCCGGACCACGGTTCGCCGTCGCGCTCGCCGATCGTGAGCCGGCCGAGGTAGTTGAACTCGATCTGCGGCTCGGGCAGGGCGGCCAGTTCCTCGGCGGTGTCGGGATTGAGGTAGCGGAGCAGGCCGTGGCCGATGCCCTTGTCGGGCAGGGAAAGCTGCTCGTTGACCCTCAGGAGTCCCTTGTGGACGCTCGCTGTGAGGTCACCCGGGTCGACGCGGACCGGGAAGACACTGGTGAACCAGCCGACCGTGCCGGACAGGTCCGCGCCGGGCACGACCGCCTCCTCCCGCCCGTGGCCTTCCAGCGCCAGCAGCAACGAGGTGTCGGCCGTGCCGCGCCACTGGGCCACGGCGTGCGCGAGACCGGCGAGCAGGACGTCGTCCACGGTGACGCCGTGCCGTGCGGGGACCGTGGTCAGCAGGGCGGCGGTGGTGTCGGTGTCGAGGAACGCGCGGGTGGCGCGCATGGTGGCGCGGGTGTCCACCGCCGGGTCGAGGCGGCGCGTGCCCAGCACCGGGTCCGGGCCGGACAGGACGTCCCGCCACAGCGGCAGTTCGGCGGTCTTGGTGCGGGCGGCGTCGACCAGGCCCAGCGCCCACTCGCGGAACGACGTGCCTACCGGCGGCAGTTCGCGCCCTGCCCACAGGTCGGCCAGTTCCGGCACCAGCACGCCCCACGACGCGCCGTCCACGACCAGGTGGTGCAGCAGGACCAGCAGGCGGCCGGTGCGGGTCGGACCGGTGTCGAACCACACGAACCGGACCATCTCGCCGGTCGCGGGCCGCAGCCCGGCCAGTTCCTCCTCCATCACCCCGGGCAGCCGTTCGGCGATGGCGGTGTACTCCAAGTCCGACGCCTCGATCCGGCGCACGCACGCGTTCGCGTCCACGGCTCCGCGCGGCCGGACGGTGAACGTGCCGTCGAACGTCGCCCGCAGCACGTCGTGGCGGTCGAGCAGGGTCGCGACCAGCTCCACCAACCGGTCCCGGGTCAACTCGGCCGGCGTGCACAGCATCCGGGCCTGGCTGAGCCGGTCGTAGGGCGCGTTGTCGTTGAGCCAGTGCAACATCGGCGTCAGCGGCACCTCGCCGACACCGGCCCCCAAGTGTCCACTGTGGACGGAGTCGCGCACGACCCGGGCGAGGCCGGCGACCGTGCGGTGCTCGAAGACGTCCTTGGGACTGAACGACAAGCCCGCGCCGCGCGCCTTGCTGACCAGCCGCATGGACACGATGCTGTCCCCGCCCAGCGCGAAGAAGCTGTCGTCCGCGCCGACCTCGGGCAGTCCCAGGACCTCCACGAACAGGGCCGCGATCTGCCGTTCCCGGTCGGTGGCGGGCGGTCGGGAGGCGGTTGTCGTGCAGTCGGGCGCGGGCAGTGCCTTCACGTCGAGCTTGTCGTTGCGGGTCAACGGGAACCGGTCGACCGCGACGATCGCCGCGGGCACCATGTGCTCGGGCAGGGCCGCCGCCACGCGCTCCCGCAACCCGTCCGTGCCACTCGCCACCACATAGGCGACGAGCCGCTTCACGCCCGGAACGTCCTCCCGCGGCACCACAACAGCCCGTTCCACGCGGTCGTCGCGCAGCAGCACGGCCTCGATCTCGCCGGGCTCGATGCGGAACCCGCGGATCTTGACCTGGTCGTCCACCCGGCCGAGCAGTTCGATCAGGCCCTCGGCGTTCCACCGGGCCACGTCGCCGGTGCGGTACATGCGGGTCCCGGGCGCGCCGAACGGGTCGGCGACGAACCGCTCCGCCGTGGTGCCCGGCCGCTTGAGGTAGCCGCGCGCCAACCCCTCGCCCGCCAGGTACAGCTCACCCTCCACGCCCACCGGGCACGGCCGCAGGTGGCGGTCCAGCACGTAGGCGTGGGCGTTGCCGACCGGCGAACCGATGCACGGGTTCTCGGTGCGGTCGAAGTCGCACGCCGCCGAGTCGACGGTGCACTCCGTGGGGCCGTACAGGTTCCACACGGCCAGGTCGGGCTCGTCGCGCAGCGACCGCCACAGCGACGGCGGCACCGCCTCACCGCCCACGCCCAGCACCTTCAACCCGCCGCGCCAGCCGGGTTCGGACGCGACCTGCGCCAGCAGCGAGGGCGACAGCTCCACGAACTCGATGCCGTGGTCGACGAGGAACGCGCGCAGCAGGTCGGCGTCCCGGCGGACGTCGGCGGGCACCAGGTGCAGCTCGTGCCCGGCGAACATCCACAGCATCGGCTGCCAGGACGCGTCGAACGCCATCGGCCACGCGTGCGCCACCCGCAGCGGGCGGCCCAGCCGCTCCTGCGCCGGGTCGAACAGGTCGGCGCGGTGGCTGACCAGCAGGTTCCGGATCGACCGGTGCGGCACGACCACGGCCTTCGGCGTCCCGGTCGAGCCGGAGGTGTAGATGACGTAAGCCGGGTGCTCGGGGTGCGGCGGGGTCGGCAGGTCGTCTTCCGGGACGCCCGTGACGTCGGGCAGTTCGGTCAGCACGATGGCCGGGTCGGCGTCGGCGAGCATGAAGTCGATGCGCTCGGCCGGCCACTCCGGGTCCACCGGCAGGTAGGCGGCGCCCGCCTTGAACACGGCCGCGAGCGCGACCAGCATGTCCGGCCCGGCGGGCATCTTGAGCGCGACGATCTTCTCCGGCCCGGCGCCGTGGTCTTTCAGGACGCGGGCCACCTGGTTGGCGCGGGCGTTCCACTCGGCGAACGTCAGCTTGTCCGTGCCCGCTACGATCGCGAGCGCGTCGGGCGTGCGGCGGGCCTGCTCGGCCAGCACCTCGGGCAGGGTCGCGGCCGGGACGTCTCGCGCTTGGCCCGTGCCGTAGCGGCGCAGGTCGGCGAGTTCGTCGTCGCTGAGGAGGGTCACCCGGGTCGCCGTGGTGGTCGGGTCGGCGACGAAGGCCTCTGCGGCGCGCTCGAACCAGGCGGCGACGGTTTCCGCCCACTGCGCGGTGAAGACGTCCGGTCGGTGCTCGAAGACGACCGACAGGCGTTCCTCCGCCGCGACGGCCAGGGTCAGCGGGTAGTGCGTGGAGTCCTCGACCTCGACCCGGCTGATCGCGATGCCGGCGGCCCGTTCGGCTTCGGCGACGGCGTCCCGGTCGACCGGGTAGCTCTCGAACACCACGAGGGTGTCGAACAGGTCGCCGTGGCCGATCGCGCGTTGGACGTCGGTCAGGCCGAGGTACTGGTGCTCGATCAGGCCGCCCTGCTCGTCCTGGACGGCTTTGAGGACGTTGAGGAGGCTTCCGTCGACGCGGACGCGCACCGGGACGGTGTTGATGAACAGGCCGACCATGCCGTCCACGCCGGGCAGGTCCGCCGGGCGGCCGGACACGGTGGCGCCGAACAGGACGTCGTCGCGGTTGGTCAGGCGGGTCAGGAGCAGGCCCCACAGGCCTTGGACGACCGTGTTGACGGTGAGGCCGTGTTCGCGGGCGCGGGCGTAGAGGCGTTCGGACAGGTCCTGCGGGAGGTCCAGTCGGTGCTTGGCGGGGCGGATCGGGGAGTTGGGGGCGTTCGGGGCGAGCAGGGTCGGGCCTTCGACGTCGCCCAGCGCTTGTGACCAGGCTTGCAGGGATGCGTCGCGGTCGCGGGTCGCGAGCCAGGCCAGGTAGTCGCGGTAGGGGCGGGGTGCCGGCGGCGGGGTGCCCTGGTAGAGGGCGAGGAGTTCGCCGACCAGGAGCGGGAGGGACCAGCCGTCGAGCAGGACGTGGTGGTTGCTCAGCACCAGCCGGAAGTCCCGGTCGCCGAGCTTGACCAGGGTCATCCGCAGCAGCGGCGGGTTGTCCAGCTCGAACTTCTCTTCGCGGTCGTTCGCGAGGAAGTCCGCGAACTCGTCCTCGGTCAGTTCAACGCTGTTCCAGGGCAGTTCGACGTCGCGGAGCACCACCTGGACCGGTTCGTCCACGTCTTCGTGCACGAACGCGGTGCGCAGGTTGGCGTGCCGCTCCAGCAGGGCTTGGGCGGCCCTGCGAAGCCGGTCCGGGTCGACGTCGCCGGTCAGGCCCAGCACGAACTGGACCGTGTAGACGTCGTCGGCGGCCTCGTCGAAGACCGCGTGGAACAACATGCCCTGCTGCAACGGGGACAGCGGCAGCACGTCCTCGATGGGGTCGCTCACTTCTTCCGCCATTTCGCCGCGATCTTGTCGAGTTGGTCCTGCTTGAGCGACACCAGCGGGACGTCGGACACCGTCAGCCCCGACACCCCGCCGCTTTGCGTCTCGCTGATCAGCGCTTCGAGCGCTTCCCGCCACCGCTCGATGAGACCGTCCACTTCGGACCCGGTGTGGTCGTCGGTGTAGGAGAAGGTGGCCTTGACGACCGGCCCGTCCGCGCGGTCCTCGGTGACGACGTCCAGTTCCAGCGGGCGGTGCTGGGTGGTCGGTTCGGGCAGCTTCTCGGGTGCGGGCACCCAGAAGCCCTCGGGGTTGTCGACGTCGAAGCGACCCAGGTAGTTGAAGCCGATCCGGGCGTCGGGCGCGGTGAACCGGTCGCGGTCTCGGTCGCGGTCTCGGTCGCGGTCTCGGTCGCGGTCTCGGTCGCGGTCGCGGTCGCGGTCGCGCAGGAGCCCATATCCGATCCCGTTGTTGGGAATCGCCCGCAGGGTTTCCTTGACCCGCTTGAGCGTGTCACCCGGATTGGGCGTCGGTTCCAGGCGAACCGGGTAGACCGTGGTGAACCACCCGACCGTACGCGACAGGTCCGCACCCGGCACCAGGTGCTCTTCCCTCCCGTGCCCTTCGAGGGCGATGTGTTCAGGTCGGCCGAGGGCGGTGGCGAGGGCGGCCAGCAACACGTCCTGCGTGCCGGTCCGGAACGCCGCCGGCACGTCCCGGAGCAGCGCTTTAGCCCGCTCCCCGCCGATCTCCACAGTCCGCCGACCCACGGTAGGCGCCGGCCTCCGGCCCCCGGTTTCCATTGTCCCACGGGGGTACGACAATTCCGCTTGAGGCGCCCTGGGGCTCATTGTCTCACCGGGGTACGACATTCCCGCTTGTAGCGCCCCGGGGCTCATTGTCCCATCGGGGTACGACATTCCCGGTTCAAGTGCCCTGGGGTCCATTGTCCCAGCGGCCTCCGACAATTCGGCCGGCTCCGGCGCGGTCGGCCCGGTCGGCTCGGGGGCGGTCTGTCGGATCGGGTTCAGGGTGCGGGTCCACCAGTCGGTCTCGGCCTTGCTCGGCGTCGGCAGGTTGCGGGCCCACCAGCGGAACGAAGTCGGGACCGGGTCCAGCTTCGGCGGGTTGCCCTCGCGACAAGCGGTGAAGGCCTGCTCCAGGTCCGCCGCCAGCACACGCCACGACACGCCGTCCACCGCGAGGTGGTGCAGCACCAGCAGCAGCCGCCCCGGAACGTCCTCCCCCAGGTCGAACCAAGTCGCCCGCAGCAGCACGCCGGCCACCGGGTCGAGTTCGGCCAAGGACCGCTCGTACTCGGCGCGCACGGCCGATTCCAGGTCGCCCTCGACTCGCACATGGGTCAAACCGGCAACAACCCCAGCCGGCGGCACGTCCAGCGCGCCGTCCACCAGACGTGCGCGCAGCAGGTCGTGGTGGTCGAGCAGCGCCTGCACGGCCCCCTCGAACACCCCCGGCCCGGACGCCGCAGGCACCCGCAGCAGCGCCGCCTGGGCCATGCGCGGATCACCGGACTCCACCCACCACCGCATGATCGGCGTCAACGGCACCTCGCCCACGCCCTGCGCGCGGTCCTCGTCGTGCTGGACCGGTGGGTCGCCGACGGCACGGGCGAGCGCGGCGGCGGTCTGGAACTCGAACACCTGGCGTGGCGAGATCCGCAGCCCCGCCGCGCGCGCCTTGCCGACGAACTGGATGGACAGGATGCTGTCACCGCCGAGCGAGAAGAAGTTGTCCTCCGGCGACACCTTCGGCACCCGCAGCACCTCGGCCATCAGCGCGCACAGCAGCTTCTCGGCCTCGGTCTCGGCTTCACGGCCACCGCTGACCGGTTCGGGCGCGGGTTCGGGCAGGGCCTTGCGGTTGACCTTGCCCGAAGGCAGCAACGGGAACTCGTCCAGGAACACGAACCGCTGCGGCACCATGTGGTCGGGCAGGCGGGTCCGCAGCCAGTCACCGAGACCGTCTACTTCGGACCCGAGGCAGTACCCGACGAGCTTCTTGTCCCGCAACAGCACCACGGCCCGTCGAACCCCGTCGTGCTGTTCGAGGACCGCTTCGATCTCCTCCAGCTCGACCCGCATGCCACGGATCTTGATCTGGTTGTCGGCGCGTCCGAGGAACTCCAACGTGCCGTCGCCGCGCCACCGGGCCAGGTCACCGGTCCGGTAGAGCCGTTCCCCGGGCGGTCCGAACGGGTCGGCGACGAAGTGGTCCGCCGTGCGGCGGGGGTCGTTGATGTAACCCCGTCCGAGGTACACGCCACCCGCGTACAGCTCACCCGGCACGTCCACGGGAACCTGCCGCAGGTGCCGGTCCAACACGTAGAGCCGGGTGTTCCCGTTCGGTCGCCCGATCGACACGGCCCGGCGCATCGCGTCGGGTTCGCGGTACACGACGTGGCTGACGCCGATCGTCGCCTCCGCCGGCCCGTACCCGTGGTACATGACCGCGTCGCTCACCTGCCGGAACCGCTGGAACAACTCCGGCGTGAGCACCTCGCCACCACACCAGACGTGCTTGAGCGACCGGCCGCGCTCGGCGAACCCGTCGACCTGGACGAGGAGGTCGAGGATCGAGGACGGCAGGTAGGTGAACGTCACCCTGTGGCGTTCGATCAGCCCGAGCATGTACTCGATGTCCCGCTCACCACCGGGCTCGGCGATGACCAGCTTGCCGCCGGTGACCAGGGGGAGGAACACCTCGTTGATCGAGATGTCGAACCCGAGCGGGGCTTTGAACAGCGCGGCGTCCCCCGGCCCGAACCCCAACATCTCCCGCTGCCACAGCAACCGGTGCGTGATGGCCCGATGCCGGATCATCGCCCCCTTGGGCGTTCCGGTGGATCCGGACGTGTAGATCACATACGCCAGTCCTTCGGGCTCCACAACCCCCGCCGGCGCGCCGGCACTCGCCGCGGGCCCGGGGTCATCCGCCACAACCGCCGGCCCACCGACACTCGCCGCAACCGCCGCAGCAGCACTGTCAGCCCCAGCCCCGGCGTCCGCCGCAACCGCCGCCTCCGCAGCACCCACCGCAACCGCCGCTTCCCCAGCGGTCGCCGCAACCGCCACTCCCCCAGCGGTCGCCGCAGCCGCCACTCCCGCGGCGTCCGCGGCGTCCGCCGCGCTCGCCCCTCGGCCAGCGTCCGCCGCTCCGCCAGCGTCCGCCGGTCCGCCAGTGCTCGCCGGTCCGCCAGTGCTCGCCGGAATTGTCGGTGCCTCGTGGGACGATGGAGACGGGGGCCGGAGGCCGCCCAGCTCCACGTGCACCACCGGAATCCCCAGCTCACGCACCGGCCCGTCGTGCGCCGCCCCGCTCAGCACCGCCGTCAGCCCGGCACTCGCCGCGACCTCCGCGATCCGCCGCGCCGGCCACGAAGGCTCCAGCGGCACGAAAGCGCCGCCCGCCTTCTCCACCGCCAGCAACCCGACGACCAGCTCCAGCGACCGCTCCCAGTGCATCCCGACGGTCCGCTCCGGCCCCACCCCGGCCGCCACCAGCCGCCGGGCCAACCCATCGGCCAACCCGTTCAGCTCGGCGTAGGTCAAGCGCTCGTCGTGGAACTCGACGGCGGGCGCGTCGGGCGTGCGCGCCACCTGCTCCTCGACCATCGCGGTCAACGTCGTGACCGGCCGCTCCTCCGCCGTGTCGTTGAACGACGCCAGCAAGGCGCGCTCGTCGTCGTCCAGCAGGTCCACCAGCCCGACCCGGCGGTCCGGCGCGTCGACCAGCGCGGTCAACACGCGAACCAGCCGGCGGGCCGTGCGGTCGACGGTGGGCAGGTCGAACAGGTCGGTGGCGAAGGTGACCTGGCAGTCGTCCGGTCCGAAGTGGAACGCCAGGTCGAACTTCGCCCCGGTCACGCCCGCGTCCAGCGGCCGGACCCGAAGCCCGGCCAGCCGCAGGTCGGTCGCCGCGACGTCCCGCTGCGACACCATGACCTGGAACAACGGGTGCCGCCCCGGCGCACGCGGCGGCGAGACCGCCTCCACCACCCGCTCGAACGGCAGGTCCTGGTGCGAGAACGCGTCCAGGTCGCTGTCACGCACCCGCGCCAGCAGCTCGCGGAACGTCGGGTCGCCGGACACGTCCGTGCGCAGCACCAGCGTGTTGACGAAGAACCCGACCAGGTCGTCCAGCGCGGGATCGGTGCGCCCCGCGACGGGCGTGCCGAGCGGGACGTCCTCGCCCGCGCCCAGCGCCGACAGCAGCACGGCGGTCGCGGCCTGGCCGATCATCAGTTCGGTGACGCCGAGCTTGCGCGCCAACGCCCGCATCCGGTCGGCGAGGCCGTCCGGGAAGGCGACGGTCACGCTGCCGGCCGCGCGGGTCGGGCGCTGCGGACGGGGCCGGTCGGTCGGCAGGGGCAGTTCCTCGGGCACGTCCTCCAGCCGCCGCGTCCAGTACGCGCGCTGGTCCTCGACCGGGATCTCCTGCCGCCACAACGTGTAGTCCGCGTACTGCACCGGCAGCGGCGACCAGTCCGGGGCGCGGTTCTCGCGGCGCGCGGCGTAGGCGGTGGCCAGGTCGCGCAGCAGCGGGCGGGCGGACCACTCGTCGGCGGCGGAGTGGTGGACGACCAGGACGAACACGTGCTCTTCCGGGCCGACTTCGAGCAGTTCGGCGCGGATCGGGATCTCGCTGTCCAGCCGGAACGGCCGCCGCGCCACCTCCGCCACGAAGTCGTCGGAGGACTGACCGGTCCGGCGGGTGCAGCGGATGTCCTGCGGCGGCTGGACGTGCTGGCCCTGTGCGCTGAGCAGGGTGCGCAGGGATTCGTGCCGGGTGACCACGTCGGTGACCGCCGCGTCGAGGGCGTCGGGGTCGAGCGGCCCGGTCAGGTGGGCGGCCAGCGGGATGTTGTACGCGGGGTCGGGGCCTTCTAGTTCGTGGAGGAACCACAGGCTGCGTTGCGCGGGCGAGAGCGGCACGACGTCCGGGCGGCGGCGGGCGTGCAGCGGCGGGCGGTCGGTGCTGCCTTCGAGTCGGCGGGCGAGGCGGGCGACGGTCGGGGCGTCGAAGATCGCGCGGATGCGGACGTCGACGTTCAGCGTGCGGCGGATGCGGCTGACCAGGCGGGTGGCGAGCAGCGAGTGGCCGCCGAGGGCGAAGAAGTCGTCGTCGCGGCCGACCCGGTCGAGGCCGAGGACGTCGGCGAACAGCTCGGCGAGGATCTCCTCGCGCGGGTCGCGGGGCGCTTCGGCGGTGGTTTCGGCGACTTGGGGTTCGGGCAGGGCCTTGCGGTCCAGCTTGCCGGACGGGGTGAGGGGCAGCGCTTCGAGCACGACGATCGCCGAGGGCACAAGCTGCTCGGGCAGCCTTTCCGCGAGCGCCCGGCGCAGCGCGGCAACGTCCAGCGCCGGCCTCCGGCCCCCGACACCATTATCCCACGCACCACCGACAATCCCGCGAGCACGGGCAGCCATGTCATCCGCGGCAAGCCCGCCGGCGGCAGCCGCAAGTCCGCCGCCATCGACGATTTCGCCGCCAACGGACCGCTCGCCGCCAATTGCCGCAGCCGGCGCGCCATCAGCCGCGCCGGCGCCATCGGTGGCGCGCTCGCCGGAGGCCGAGTGGTCGCCGGGTGTCGGGCTTTCGTCGGGCACCACGTAGGCGATCAACTGCCGGCGGCCCGTGTGGACCGTGGCGGCTGCTGCTCGTACGCCCGGCAGCGCGGCCAGAGCGGCTTCCACCTCGCCCAACTCCACCCGGAAACCCCGGATCTTCACCTGGTCATCACTCCGACCCAGGTACTCCAGAGCACGGCCGTGCCAGCGGGCGATGTCGCCGGTTCGGTACAGGCGTTCGCCCGGCGTGAAGGGGTTCGCGACGAAGCGGGACGCGGTCAGCCCCGGTCGGTTCAGGTAGCCGCGGGCCAACTGGGTGCCGGCCAGGTACAGCTCTCCCGCGACCCCCTCCCCCACCGGCCGGAGGTAGCGGTCCAGGACGTAGACCTGGGTGTTCCACACCGGGCGGCCGATGGGGACGGTGGACTCGCCGGCGCCCGACGACACCGGCCAATACGTCACGTCCACGGCGGCCTCGGTGGGGCCGTAGAGGTTGTGGGTGTGGGGTAGGGCGTGGGCGAGGTCGGTCGGTAGGGCCTCGCCGCTGCACAGCACGCGTCGCAGAGAAGTCGGTCGGGCACCCGATTCGACGAAAGCCCTCAGCATGGAGGGGACGAAGTGGACGGTGGTGATCTGTTCGCGATCAATGAGATCAGCGAGGTACGCGGGGTCCTTGTGGCCCTCGGGCTTGGCCACCACCAGGGTCGCCCCCGTGATCAACGGCCAGAAGAACTCCCACACCGACACGTCGAAGCTCGACGGTGTCTTCTGCAGCACCCGGTCCTCGGCGGTCAGGCCGTACTCCGCCTGCATCCACAGCAACCGGTTCACGATCGCCCGGTGCTCGACCACCACGCCCTTGGGCCGACCCGTCGAACCGGACGTGTAGATGACGTACGCGGCATCGCCGGGAGTCGCCGGGCGCACGGGTGCCGGCTCACCGTCCACCACCAGACCCGGCTCCAACACCACGGTGGGCCGGGCGTCTTCGATCATCATGGCCAGGCGGTCCGCCGGGTACGACGGGTCCAGCGGCAGGTAAGCCGCACCGGCCTTGACCACACCCAGCAACGCCACGATCAGGTCCAGCGAACGGTCGATCCGCACGCCCACGACGTGGCCCGGACCGACACCCCGACCCGCCAACCGGCCGGCCAGCTCAGCAGCCCGCGCGTCCAGATCGAAATATGTCAACCGAGTGCCCTCGAAGACCACCGCGGTGGCGTCGGGAGTGCGGGAGGCCTGTGCTGCCAACAATTCCCTGAGAGTCGTGGCCGGCACGGGATGGTCAGTCGCGTTCAGCTCGGTGACGACGTGGGCGTGCTCGGAAGCGGTCAATGGCTGGAGGTGGGCGACCGGGAGAGACGGGGTGGCGGCGAAACTCGCCAGGACGTCCTGCACGCGTTCGGCCACGCGAGCCACGGCCTCAGCATCAAAACGAGCCGGGTCGTGGTCGAAGCGGAGGGTCAGAGTCTCGCCGGGAACCACCAGCAGCGCCAACGGGTAGTGGGTCGCGTCGCGCACCTCCACGCCCGCCGGCGGCGAGTCGGCCAGGTCGGTGCCTGGGTAGCTCTCGACCACCAGCAGGGTGTCGAACAGCGGCGACCGGCCCGCGGCCTGCTGGATGTCGGCCAGGCCCAGGTGCTGGTGGTCCAGCAGGGCGGCCTGTTCGTCCTGCACGCGGGTCGCCAGCTCCACCAGCGTTTCCGCCGGGCGCAGGCGCACCCGGGTCGGCACGGTGTTGATCAGGAGGCCGACCATGGTCTCCACGCCGGGCACGTCCGGGTTCCGGCCGGAGACGGTCGCGCCGAACACCACGTCGTCCCGGCCGGTCACGGACGCGAGCACCAAGGCCCATGCCGACTGGACCACGGAGTTGAGGGTCAGGCCGTGGTCGCGGGCGAACCTGGTGAGGGCCGCGAAAAGGTCCGAAGGGAGAGGGAACTCGGTGCGCTGGGGCAGGCCCGGAGCAGCGGACGAGCCGACCAGGGTGGGGCCGTCCAGGTCCGACAGCGCCGAGGACCAAGCGGCCGAAGCAGCGGCGGTGTCCTGTTTGGACAGCCAGCTCAAGAAGTCGCGGAAAGGCCGCACGGGCGGCAGATCATGGCCGTCGTACAAGGCGAAAAGCTCGCGCACGAGGATCGGCGCGGACCAGCCGTCCCACAGCAGGTGGTGGGAGGAGATGACCAGGAAGTTCTCCTCGCCCCTCACCAGGACGAAGCGGACGAGCGGCGGGCGGCCCAGGTCGAACGGGGTCGCGCGGTCGGCGTCCAGGAACGCCCGGAGGTCCGCCGGGGCGTCCACAACCTGCCACGGCACCTCGACGGTCCGCCGCACGACCCCGACGAACTGGCCGGAAGCCTGCGTGCGGAACGCCATCCGCAGCACCGCGTGCCGCCGCACCAGCGAGACCACGGCCCGGTGGAGCCGTTCGGCGTCCACCGGACCGGCCAACCGCAGCACGGTCTGCACCGTGTAGACGTCGGTCTGCTCGCCGAGGAGGGCGTGGAACACCATGCCCTGCTGGAGCGGGGTGAGCGGGAGAACGTCCTCGACGCTCGTCGACACCGTCAGCGCTCGCTCTCGACCAGGCTGCGCGGCCTCATGTCGACCCAGGCGGCCTCGATGTGGGCCAGGCACGCCTCCCGCGAGTCCTCGCCGAACACCACCCGCCAGCCCGCGGGCACCTCGGCGAAGGTGGGCCACAGCGAGTACTGACCCTCGTCGTTGACCAGCGCGTAGAAGCGCCCGCTGTCGTCGTCGAAGGGGTTCGTCACGGCAAGCCTCCAGTGCGAGAAGTTAACTGAGGCTTACCTTAGTAAGGGCGGACTAAGAGTGTCCAGCGGCGAAGAAGGTGAGAATCGCGGAGTTGACCTCGGCGGGTCGTTCCAGGTAGCCGTAGTGGCCGCACCCGTCCAGCACCACGAATTCCGCCGTCGGGATCGCCTCGGCGACCTCGCGGCCCAGGTGCGCGGGCAGCCGGACGTCGTCGGCGAACCCGATCACCAGGCACGGCGTCCGGATCTCCCGGTACGCCTGCAGCCTGCTCGACGTGATGTCCAGGTCGAGCTGGCCGCGCAGGCCCGGCGTCCACAGGATCGGCGACAGTTCGAAGAGGTCCAGCCACTGCTGCACGGCCTCGTCGTCGTTGAGGGTGCGCGGGGACAGGTTGCGGAGCGCCCGGTTCACCGCCTCGTACCGCGGCGGCAGCACCACGTCCGACTCGCGCAACTCCCGCTCCGCCACGGCCATCGCCGCGCGGAACGCGTCCGGACGGCCGCGGGTGGCCATCATGACCGCCTGCGAGACCAGGTCCGGCCGGGCCAGCGCGAGTTCGGCGACCACCTGCGCGCCCATCGACGTGCCGACCAGCCGGCACGGCCCCACGTCCAGGTGCTCGATCAACGCGGCGGTGTCGGCGACCAGGTCGTCGATGGTGAACCCGGGCGGGGACGGCGTGATCCCCCGGTTGTCGAACGTGATCGCCCGGTACCCGGCCCCGACCAGCGCGGGCACCTGGTGCAGGTGCCACACCCGACCGGTGGCGCCGGTGCCCATGACCAGCACGACCGGCTCGCCGGAACCGGTGTCGTCGTAGGGGATCGTCAGGCCGTTGAGGCGGGCGACGGCCACGGTTCCCCTCGCAGGTCGGCCCGGCGCAGCGCGGGCATGGTCAGGGCCACCAGGCACACGCCGAGGATGCACACGATCCCGCCGGCGGCCACGCCGAGCCCGGGTCCGAGCAGCCGCGCCGCCAGACCGGCCTCCGCGCTGCCCACCGCCGGACCGCACGTCGCCTGCGCCAGCCACAGGCCGCTCACCCGGCCCTGCAAGCGGTCCGGGGTGTGGTGCTGCAACAGCGCCCGGCGCAGGATCTCCGACGTCGTGTCCCCGACACCGGCGATCACCAGGCACAACAAGGCCGGCCACAGGTTGCCGGACAGGCCGAACGCGGTGATCGACACACCCCACAGCAGCACCGACGCGATCAGCGCCCGCCCGCTGTGCTTGAACCGCCCGGTCCACCCGCTGAACAGACCGCCCACGAACGCGCCCACGGCGGGCGCGGTGAACAGCAGGCCCACGGTGTACGCGCCGCCGCCCAACACCTCGTCGGCCATCTGGGGGAACAACGCGTACGGCATCGCGAAGACCATCGCCCACAGGTCGATCACCAGCAGGCCGCGCACGACCGCGTTGCCCCGCACGAACTTCCAGCCCTCGGCCAACGACCGCAACGGGTGCTGCTGCTCCTCGTCGGCGCTCTCGGCGCGCATCGACGGCAACCGCCACAGCAACGCCACCGCCGCCACGTACCCCAGCGCGTCGATGGCGAAGCACGCCGCCACACCGGGACCGGACGCGATCACACCCGCGATCGACGGCCCGACCATCGCGCCGAACTGGCTGGTCAACGTGATCAGCGCGCCGGCGGCGGTGATGTGCGCGGGCGAGACCAGGGTGGGGATCACGGCCATCAACGCCGACCCGCCCAACCCCGCGACCGCACCCGCCAACACCGCCGCCACGTACACGAACAGCAGCGACGGCGAAGAGCTCGCCGCGTTCACCGCCAACCCGCCCAGCACGACCGCGACGACCCCGCGCGAGCCGAGGATCAGCTTGCGCCGGTCCGCCCGGTCGGCCAGCACGCCACCGGCGAGCAACCCGACCAGCAGCGCCGCGCCGAACACCAGGCCCACCAGCCCGACCTGGACCGAGGAGCCGGTGATTTGGTAGACGTGCAGGTTGATCGCGACGTTGGTCAACGCGGTGGTCAGCACGGTCACCGTCTGCGCGGCGAACACCAGCCGGTAGGCGGGGTCCGTGCGCAGGGGTGAGATGTCGATCACGAGTTCGCCGAGGCGCACGGCACCTTCCCTCCGGTATGTCGGCTAGCCTAACCTAACTTTCGCGAGGCGATCTAGGGAGTCGACGATGCTGGACGGCTGTGTGCCCTGGCCCAGTGAGCTGGTGGAGCGGTACCGGGCGGAGGGGTACTGGACCGATCAGCCCCTGGACGAGCTGCTGCGGGGCGGCGCGCGCCGGCACCCCGAGCGCACCGCGCTGGTGGCCGCCGACGGCGCCCGCTGGACCTACGCCGAGCTGGACGCGTGGGCCGACCGGCTCGCCGCCGGCCTGCACGGCCTGGGCCTGACCCGCGACGAACGCGTTGTCGTGCAGCTGCCCAACGTCCCCGAGTTCGTGGCGTTGTTCTTCGCGCTGCTTCGGGTTGGCGCACTGCCCGTGCTCGCCCTGCCCGCGCACCGCGAGAGCGAGATCGTGCCGCTGTGCGAGCTGAGCGACGCCGTCGCCTACTTCATCGCCGACTCCGACGGCGACTTCGACTACCGCGATCTGGCGCGGACCGTGCGCAAGGCGGTGCCGTCCCTGCGGCACGTCTTCGTGGTGGGCGACCCCGCCGAGTTCGAGGCACTGCCCGAGGCCGCGCCGGTCGAGCTTGGCGCCCCCGACCCGGTCGCGCCCGCGTTGTTCCTGCTGTCCGGCGGCACCACCGGGACGCCGAAGCTCATCCCCCGCAGCCACAACGACTACCTCTACAACGCGCGCGCGAGCGCCGAGGTGTCCGGCTTCTCCGAGCGGACCGTGTACCTGGTCGCGCTGCCCGCCGCGCACAACTTCGCCCTGGCCTCCCCCGGTCTGCTGGGCGTGATGGCCGCCGGCGGCACCGTCGTGCTCGCGCCCGACCCCAGCGCGGACACCGTGTTCGAGCTGATCGAGCGGGAACGGGTGACCGTGACGGCGGTCGTGCCGCCGATCGCGTTGCTGTGGATGGACGTCGTGGAGTTCATGGACGCCGACCTGTCGTCACTGGAGCTGCTCCAGGTCGGCGGCGCGAAGTTCAACGCCGAACCCGCCTCCCGCGTCCGCGAGACCCTGGGCTGCGACCTCCAGCAGGTGTTCGGCATGGCCGAAGGACTGCTGAACTTCACCCGCCTGGACGACTCCGACGAGCTGAAGACCACCACGCAGGGCGCGCCGCTGTGCCCGGCGGACGAGGTGCTGATCGTCGACGAGGAGGGTTCACCGGTCGCGCCCGGCGAGAGCGGCGAGCTGCTGACGCGCGGCCCGTACACGCTGCGCGGCTACTACAAGGCCGAGGCGCACAACGCGCGGTCGTTCACCGCGGACGGCTTCTACCGCAGCGGTGACGTGGTGCGGCAACTGCCGTCCGGACACCTGGTGGTCGAGGGCCGGCGCAAGGACCAGATCAACCGCGGCGGCGAGAAGATCCCCGCCGAGGAGCTGGAGAACCACCTCCTGGCGCACCCCGCCGTGCACGACGCGGCCGTGGTCGGGATGCCCGACGAGGTGATGGGCGAGCGGACGTGCGCGTTCATCGTGCCCAAGGGGCAGGCGCCGACGTTGCGCGAGATCACGGCGTTCCTGCGGGATCGTGGGGTGGCCTCCTACAAGCTGCCCGACCGGTTGGAGACGCTGGAGTCGTTCCCGCTGACCAAGGTCGGCAAGGTCAGCAAGGTCGAGCTGGTGCGCAGGCTCACCGGGGCCGCCGGGTGAGCGTCACCGCCCCGGCGCGGGTCGCCGCGCCGAGCCGCCGGGTCTTCGGGCTGGTGTGCGGGCTGGTCGCGCTGGTCGTGGTGGCGTTGCTGAGCATCGCCGTGGGCTCGCGGTCGATCCCGTTGGGCACCCTGCTGGACGTGTTGTTCCAGCGGGACGGGTCGGATTCGGCGTTCGTGGTGTGGGAGCTGCGGATTCCGCGCACGCTCATCGGCATCGCGGTCGGCGCGTCGCTGGGGGTGGCGGGCGCGTTGATGCAGGCGTTGACGCGCAACCCGTTGGCGGACCCGGGTTTGCTCGGGGTCAACGCGGGGGCGTCCACGGCGGCGGCGCTGGCGATCAGCGTGTTCGGGCTGACCGACCTGCGGGCGTTCGTGTGGTGCGCGTTCGGCGGCGCGGCGCTCGCCGGTGTTGCTTTGTACGCGATCGCCGGGCGCGGCGGGGCTTCGCCGGTGCGGCTGGCGTTGGCGGGCGCGGCGGTGTCGGCGGCGCTGACCGGGATCACGCAGGCGGTGATCCTGCTCGACCAGCAGGCGTTGGACCAGATGCGGTTCTGGACGGTCGGGTCGTTGGAGCGGGCCGGTTGGACCACGTTGGTGGAGGTTCTGCCGTTCTTGGCGGTGGGGTTGCTGCTCGCTGTCGCGATGGGGCGGCCGTTGAACGCGTTGTCTTTGGGCGACGAGGCCGGGAAGGCGTTGGGCGCGCACCTGGGGCGGACGCGGCTGGTGACCTTGGTGGCCATCACGTTGTTGGCGGGTGCGGCGACGGCGGCCGTGGGGCCGTTGGTGTTCGTGGGGTTGGCCGTGCCGCACATGGTGCGGGCGTTCACCGGGCCGGACGAGCGGTGGGTGGTGCTGTACTGCGCGGTGCTCGCGCCCGTGTTGCTGGTGCTGGCGGACGTGCTGGGCCGGGTCATGGCGCGCGAGGAGATCGACGTTGGTGTGGTGACGGCGTTGTTGGGCGCGCCGGTGTTCCTGTGGCTGGTACGACGGGGGAAGGCCCGCGCATGACCCGTCGTTCGCTCTCCGTCTCCGTGGTGCTGGTGGCGGTGATCTTCGCCATCGGCGTGCTGGCGCTGGGCACCGGGGCCATTCCGGTGGCGCCGCTCGACGTCGTGCGCACTTTGCTCGGCAACGGCAGCCGCATCACCAACTTCGCCGTGCTGGACCTGCGGCTGCCGCGCGTGCTGATCGCGCTGGCGGTGGGTGCGGCGCTGGGGATGAGCGGCGCGGTGTTCCAGAGCTTGTCGCGCAACGCTTTGGGCAGCCCGGACATCATCGGCTTCAACTACGGCGCCGCGACCGGTGGCCTGCTGGTGATCCTGGTGTTCGGGGGCAGTGCTACTTCGGTGTCCGTCGGTGCGCTGGTGGGTGGCCTGGTGACCGCTGTGCTGGTGTACGTGCTGGCGTGGCAGCGGGGCGTGCGCGGGCTGCGGCTGGTGCTGGTCGGGATCGGGGTCAGCGCGATCCTGCAGGCGGTCAACTTCTACCTGATCGTCAACGCCGGTGTCGCGGACGTGACGCGGGCGACCGTGTGGCTGACCGGGAGCCTGAACAACCTGGGCTGGCCGCAGCTGTGGCCGCCGGTGATCGCGCTGGTGGTGCTGGTGCCGGCGTTGCTGTTCGGCGCGCGGTGGCTGGAGATGCTGGAGATGGGCGACGACGCGGCGCGGGCGCTGGGTGTGCCGGTGGAGGGCAGTCGGGTCTATCTGTTGGTGGTGGGGACGGCGGCTTGTGCGGTGGCCACGGCGGCGGCCGGCCCGATCGCTTTCGTGGCCTTGATCGCGCCGCAGGTGGCCAAGCGCTTGACCCGCGCTTCGGGGGCGGGGTTGCTGCCTGCCGCGTGGGTGGGGGCGTTGCTGGTGCTGGCGGCGGACTTCTCGGCTCAGCGGTTCGCGGGGAACCTGCCGGTGGGGGTGGCGACCGGCGCGTTGGGCGGCGTGTACCTGGGCTGGCTGCTCTGGCGCAAGCGCTGAAGCCTTCGGCAGACAGATCCGCAGCCCGACAAACCAGTCCACCTTGTCGTGCGGGCAGTCCGCCCGAGCGGACACACCCCAACTTGGGCTTCTTGCTTGTGTCATCCCCGTATGGCCCGCCCGAAGGGCTACCACAGATTTCCCGGGTGCAGCCAAAAAGTTTTGCGAGGAACGAGCAAAAGTTTTTAGCGGCACCCGGGAAATCTGTGGTTGGCTTTGCCGGGTCATGCGGGGATGGCACAAGCAAGAAGCCCCGCAGTTGTAGTTGTGTCATCCTTGGCGGCTCGCCCGCCGGCGAGGCTCTTTTGATCTTTAGAATTGCGCTTCCCCGCTCAACTCCACGCTGCGCGCGTGGTCACGCAACGCGCTCCGCGCTGCTGGAGGATGAACGCGCTTCGCGCTCTTGAACGGCGCTGACGCGCTCTCAAGCTTGAACGCGCTGCGCGCTCTCAAGATCAAAGCGCCTCGCCGGCGGGCAGGCCGCCAATGGGGGAGGGAAGGGCGTCGGTTCCCCCACCGCATGGCCTGGCAAAGCCAACCACGCTGCGGGCCGGGTTCCGCAAAAACTTTTGCTCGTACCTCGCAAAACTTT
>NZ_JAPSLK010000044.1 GCF_031180885.1 Saccharothrix sp. | reverse complement strand
CACGACACCGCGACCTCCATGAGGTCCGCGCGGGCGAAGGGCAACCACGAGTCGGCGGACGGCGACCACAGCGCGTACTCCGCACCCTTCCCGTCGACGGCCTGGGCAACCCAGTGCGCCAGCATCGACGGCGCGTGGACCGCAGTCTGCGGAGCTGTGCGCAGGCGCCACTCGCGGGAGGCCAACTCGGGTTGACGCGGTTCCCCGCGCCAGTACCCGACCTGGTAGCAGTGCCAGTGGACGTGCTCGACAGTCTGCGCGAAGACCACCCCGGCGGGTTCCGGTCCGCTCACGCGGAGCCGGGACGGGGACACCGGCACCGGCAGCGACTCCTGGTCGAACAGCACAACCGCCCGCGTGGTGTCCATGCTGGCGACGTCGTGGACGACCCCGGCTTGTCCCAGTCGGGCCGGCCACGCGCCGCCTGGCTTGTCCACCTCGACTTGGACCACGCGGACGGCCTCCGTGATCGGTACGCCGTTAGCGTCCCTCCGCGGTATGTACCGCCCTCCATTCACGAAGGGGGAGGCTATGACCTGCTTGAACGCCGAATATGTTTCAAAATCATATTGGCGTGCGGTTCACCCGATGGTGGTAAGGCGCAGGCCCATTCGGGAGGCAAGGCCGCGCAGGCGGATTCCGACCGCGTCGCGCTTCACCCAGCGGACGTGACCGCGCACCGCCTCTCGCACCAGTGGGTCATGGCGGACACGCTGGGGTGCCAGGTCTTCGGCCTTCAGCAGCAGCTCCAAGCCCTTGTCCCGCTTGCCCTTCTCCAGCAGAAGCGCGCGACCGACGTCAGCGTAGAATTCGGCGCGACGCGACGGGGATTCGATGGCGTCGATGTTCACCGTGCGGGCGATCTCGGCGACCTTGCCGCGTTCGCCCAGCTCCAGGTTGATCGACGTCGTCCAGATGCCCACGTTGACCGTGCCGAACAGCATGTGCGCGAACTCGCCCACCTCCTGGTCCAGGCGTCGGGCGACGTCGGCGGCCTCGGCCAGGTGGGTGGTCGCGGTGTCGCGGTCGGGCTTGGCCTTCGTGGCGGCCGCCAGCGCGGCGGACAGGTTCAACATGCCGTACGCCTGAAGGGTTTCCGGGTGGTCCAGTGCCGGGCGAAGTTCGTCCGCGGCGCTCACGGCCCGCCGGTACTGCACTTCGCGGTCGGTGGAGCCGGTGGCGTCCGCGCGCAGCCATGCCGTGTACCCCCGCCACTGCGGCAATCCCAGTTCGTCGGCGCAGCGCTTGGCTTCCTTCGTGGCCATCACCGACCAGCCGCGCCCGTTGCCGAGCCGCTTGGCCACCCAGGCCGCCGAGGAGTAAGCCACGATGAGGCCCAGCAGGACCTCCCGCCGCAGCTCCGGCCGGCGGACGTAGGCCGCGTGCAGCTCGGCCATGAGCTTCGGTGCCAGTTCCCCCTGGCCGATGTAGTCGGCGAACTGGTGCTGTAGCAGCACCAGGCGGTTCACGTCCGCCTGGACCTCGGCCCAGTCGCGCACCGGAACGCCGGTGTCCGTCCCGAATTCGTAGGTGTCCAGCGCGTGTTCCACCGCCACCAGGCCAGCGTGCGCCTTGGGGTCGGGCTCCCGCTTCCACGGCCGGTCGATCAGGTCCTCCACCGCGCAGCGCAGCGCGTCCGCCAGGAGTTCCAGCTTGTTGCGGTTGGGGACTTCGGCCTGGCCGCTCTCCAGTCGGGAGATCGACGCCTGGCTCTTGTATCCGGCCAGGCCAGCCAGGGTCTCCTGGCTCATCTGGCGCCACTCGCGGATCTCCCGTAGTCGCGCGCCGAACGCATTCGCCTCGGTCAGGTCCAGGTCCACGGTCCGCACCTCCGCCCCGTTCGGTCGTGCACCGGTTCGTCCTCACGGTACCTACCTGGCCCGTCCGCGCGCGGGTCGCGCGGCTCAGCTGCACATGGCGTGCGGCACCCGCGCGCGGGATCACCGGCCACTTCGCCCGCGTGCTGCCCCGCGGCCTGCCGACCGATCGGCTGCGCGGACTGCTCGACCGCGTGCCCGACCCGCGCGGACCTCTGGTGCTCGCGCTGGTCGCCGTCCACGCCGTGACCGTCGAGGAACTGCGCAGGCTGCGGCTGGTCGGCTACGACGCCGTGTGGTGCGCGCTGACCGTGCGCCGCACCGCCGGACCGTTCACCATCACCCTGGGCGCCCTGGTCGCCGAGTTCATGACCACGTGGCTGCTCAGCCGCGCCACACTCCGGCCGCACACCACCAACCCAGCTCCTCCTCAGCCACCCCACCGCCCTCAACCAGGCCACATGAGCCGCTACGGGTTGGAAGGGCCGTTCCGCGCGGTCGGCATCAGCGCGGGCCGGCTGCGCGCGGACCGCATCCTCGACGAGGCCGACCACACCAGCGACCCCGTCCAGCTGATGCGCGTGTTCGGCATCGCGACCGCCACCGCGGTCCGCTACGTCCACGCCGCCCACACCGAACACTTCACCGGACAACCCACCAGCGCCTGACCGCGCCGAGAAGGGAACCGGGCGGTCCGCGCTGCGCCGGACGGTGGTCGCGTCCGGGACGCGATCGGCCCTGGGGGCCGGCCGCCCGAACCGGCGATCTTCACCCGGTCGGCCTAGCATCGCCATCGTCGTGCCGCCCAAGTCTGCACGACCCGCCCGTCCGGACGGTCCCCGCCGAGGACGGAGGCCCCATGACCCCACCGCACCACGTCCACCCGTCCCCGGCGCGCTGACGGCGCGGGCCGCGGCGTGGCAGTCCTGCGCCCTCCGGTCGAGCCGGCACTGGCTAGCGCCCAGCGGCACGTGCCCCGCTCGACCGCACACGCACGGCTGGCGTTCGAGCCGAAGCTCGACGGCTGGCGTGGGCTGCTGTTCAGCGGCGAGGGCGTCCTGCAATCACGGCGCGGCACCAACCTCAGCGCCCGCTTCCCCGAGCTGGTCGCCGCCGCCCGCCCGCTGGGCGACGTCGTGCTGGACGGCGAGATCGTCGCGCTGCGGGAGGGACGCCTGGACTTCGTCGCCCTCGCCGCCGGCGCACACCGCAGGTCTGTCGCCGGGGTGGTGGTCTACTACGTCGCCTTCGACCTGCTGGCCCACGACGAGCACGATCTGCGCGACCGGCCGTACGCGCATCGGCGTGCCCGCCTGGAGGAGGTGATGACCGCGGTGGCCCCGCCGCTGCAGCTGGTGCCCAGCACCACCGACCGCGAGCAGGCGCTGGCCTGGATGCGGCCGGCCGTATCCGTCGTGGGCATCGAGGGCCTGGTGGCCAAGTGCCTGGACCGCCCGTACCGGGCCGGGCGGGGTGGCGACTGGATCAAGGTCAGGCAACACGTGGTGGTCGACGCGGTCGTCATCGGCGTCACCGGCCCGCCCGAACACCCCAGCGAGCTGGTCCTCGCCCGTCCCGACGCCCACGGCCGGCTGCGCCGGATCGGCCTGTCCCACCCGCTGCCGCAGAACCTGCGGACACCGGCCGGCCACCTGGTAACCACCACCGGCGACGCGCCACGAACCATCTCCACCGGCCTGTTCGGCGCCGGCGCAGGCACCGAGTACCTGCCGGTGCACCCCAGCCTCGTGGTGGAGGTCCGCGCGGAAGGCGCGGTCCTGGCCTTCTCCAACCGACTCCGGCCCACCGTGCAACGCCTGCGCCCCGATCTCACCCCCGACGACCTCACCCCCTCACCCTGACGACACGAGGCTCGGGGGTCCACCGGGCTGGAACTGGCTGCGGTCCGCACTCGTGCGGTGCGCGCGAACGTGCGGGACGCCAAGGTGTTCTGGAAGCCGGTCCATGCTCCGGTCGAACTGGAGTGCGCGCGTGACGACCGACAGTGCCGCGGGTGGCGGTGACGGGCACAGGGTGGGCCAGGACGCGACCGCGTCCGGACACGCCGTGGTCGTACAAGCCGGCCGCGACAGCACGGTCACGGTCCACCACGGCGACCGGGCGCGGGTGGCGTGGCCGGTACGGGTCGGCGTTCCGCCGCCCCCAGCCGACCACCATCAGGACCGCCGGGCATACGCCTTGCTGGTCGAGGTATTGACCTCTGGACGCGCGGCGGTCGTGGTCGGCGCGCCGCAGCACGCCGGCGTGGTCGTGTCGGGGTTGGGCGGGGTGGGCAAGTCGCAGCTGGCCGCCCGCCACGCCTGGTCGGTCTGGGCCGACCCGGTGGTGGACGTCGCGGTGTGGGTGTCCGCGCTCTCGCGCGACGCGATCGTGACCGCCTACGCCGAAGCCGCCACGCGGGTGCTGGTCGAACAGGACCCGCTAATTGCCGACCGGCCGCCCGAGCAGGCGGCGGGCCGGTTCCGGGAGTGGCTGGCCGCCACGCCGCGCCGCTGGCTGATCGTGCTGGACGACGTGCAGGACCCGGCCGATCTGCGCGGCCTGGACCCGCCACCCGGTAGCGGCGGTCAGGTCGTGGTCACCAGCCGGCGGCGCGACGCGGTGGTGGGACGCCGCGGCCACCGGGTGATCGAACTGGACGTGTTCACCCCCCACGAAGCCCTGGCCTACCTCACCGAGGCCCTGGCCGGCACTACGGACGGCGGTGACCGGGACAAGCTCGCGGGGTTGGCGGATGAGTTGGGGTGCTTGCCGTTGGCGTTGAGCCAGGCCGCCGCCTACCTGGTCGACCAGCCACTGCTCACCGTCACCGCCTACCGGGCGATGCTGGCCGACAAGCGCCGCACCCTGGCCGAACTCACCCCACCCGAACACGCCCTACCCGAACACCAGGCCACCATCGCCGTCACCTGGGCGGTGTCCATCGACCGCGCCGACCGCGCCGACGACCCGGCCCGACCGCGCGGCGCGGGACTGGCCCGCCCGCTGCTGGAGATCGCCGCCCTGCTCGACCCCAACGGCATCCCCCTCACCGCGTTCACCGCCCCACCCGTCCTGGACCACCTCACCACCCTCACCGGCAGGCCGGTCGACCCCGACGACGTCCACGACGGACTGACCCGACTACACCGCTTCAACCTGATCACCCTCACCCCTGACCGCCATGCACGGGCGGTCGCGGTGCACGCCCTGGTCCAACGCACCGTCCGCGACACCCTCACCCCCAAACGGCTCCACACGCTCGTCCGCACCTCCGCCGACGCCCTTCACACCATCTGGCCCGACATCGACACCCTCCACCCCGACCTCGCCCAAGCCCTGCGCTCCAACACCACCACCCTCCACGCCCACACCACCGCCGCCCTGCTCACCCCCTCACTCCACGACGTACTCAAACGCGCAGGGAACTCTTTGGGCGTCAGCGGCCAAGTCCACGCCGCCATCGCCTACTGGCACACCCTCCACAACCACACCGACTCACAGTTGGGCCCCGACCACCTCGACACCCTGACCACCCGCAGCAACCTCGCCCGCCGGCAGGGTGAGGCCGGTGACCCGGCCGGCGCGATCACCGAGTACGAGGCGCTGCTGGCAGACCAGCTCCGGGTCCTGGGACCCGACCATCCCCACACTCTGACCACCCGCAGCAACCTTGCCTCCTGGCGGGGTGAGGCCGGTGACCCGGCCGGGGCGGTCACCGGGTGCGAGGCGCTGCTGGCAGACCGGCTCCGGGTCCTGGGACCCGACCACCCCGACACCCTGGCCACCCGCAACAACCTCGCCCACTGGCGGGCTGAGGCCGGTGACCCGGCCGGCGCGGTCACCGAGTACGAGGCGCTGCTGGCAGACCAGCTCCGGGTCCTGGGACCCGACCATCCCCACACCCTGATCACCCGCAGCAACCTCGCCTCCTGGCGGGGTGAGGCCGGTGACCCGGCCGGCGCGGTCACCGAGTACGAGGCGCTGCTGGCAGACCGGCTCCGGGTCCTGGGACCCGACCACCCCGACACCCTGATCACCCGCAACAACCTCGCCCACTGGCGGGCTGAGGCCGGTGACCCGGCCGGCGCGGTCGCCGAGTTGGAGGCGCTGTTGCCCGACCAACTCCGGGTCCTGGGACCCGACCACCCCGACACCCTGATCACCCGCAACAACCTCGCCCGCTGGCAGGGTAGGGCCGGTGACCCGGCCGGCGCGGTCACCGAGTTGGAGGCACTGCTGGCAGACCAGCTCCGGGTCCTGGGACCCGACCATCCCCACACCCTGGCCACTCGCAGCAACCTCGCCTCCTGGCGGGGTGAGGCCGGTGACCCGGCCGGCGCGGTCACCGAGTACGAGGCGCTGCTGGCAGACCAGCTCCGGGTCCTGGGACCCGACCACCCCGACACCCTGGCCACCCGCAACAACCTCGCCCACTGGCGGGCTGAGGCCGGTGACCCGGCCGGCGCGGTCGCCGAGTACGAGGCGCTGTTGCCCGACCAACTCCGGGTCCTGGGACCCGACCACCCCGACACCCTGGCCACCCGCAACAACCTCGCCCGCTGGCAGGGTAGGGCCGGTGACCCGGCCGGCGCGGTCACCGAGTACGAGGCGCTGCTGGCAGACGGGCTCCGGGTCCTGGGACCCAACCACCCCGACACCCTGACCACCCGCAACAACCTCGCCTCCTGGCGGGGTAGGGCCGGTGACCCGGCCGGCGCGGTCACCGAGTACGAGGCGCTGCTGGCAGACCAGCTCCGGGTCCTGGGACCCAACCACCCCAGCACCCTGACCACCCGCAACAACCTCACCAGCTGGCGAGAAGCGGTGGCGCGGGGCACCGACACCGGAGCATGACTTCGTCGAAGTACGAGCGAGCCCGACCAGCGCAGCGACGACTTCGATTGACTCGACAGGCGGGTTCCCCTGTAGACCGTTGCGGGAATGCTCGAACCCGCCCGGTTCCGTCCCACTTGAACTCCGTGGCCCAGCCCGGACCCGTCGGCGGCTCGCCTGCGACCGCGAGCATCGGGGCGATCTGCGGCAGCGCGTCGATTGCCCGCGTACCTGGCACCCTGGCTCACCTCCTGCAGCCTGCGCTCATCCATCGTGAGGTGGAATCGCGCAGGCCGCGAACCCGACCATGTAGACGGCCTGCGGCGCTGCCTCCGCCCGCCGCATCTCGCAGAAGTTCTCCGCCACGCCCCAGCCGGCCGGGGGTGGTTAGGCTGGTCCGGAGCAGGTTCGTCCCTCGCCTCGTGCGGGCCAGGGCAGCGCCTCGGTGGCGGCACCGGCACCGGGGCGGGGACTGCAACGACCTCGACACCCGCATCGCCGGGTGACATCGGCATGCCACTGTGCTGCACAACGAGGAGACGACGATCATGCCCGCGAACCTCCTGCCCGTCCGGGTATCTCCGCGTCGCTGGGGCCGGCCGCGGCCGACGCGGCGGCCGCGCGGATCGGCTGCTGACGCGGTTCCGAGTCGGGTTCCCGCGTGCTCTGCGCGAGGTGGGACGGCAGCGGTCCCTGGTCCGTCAGGACGGCCAGGAGTGGTGCTGGACGTTGATGGCCGCCGCGCACGCGGTGGTCGGCCTGCGCGGCGGGGCCCCGGCGTTGGACACGGGACGGGTGGCGGCGGTGCTGGCGTGGGAGCTGGAGCGCGGGGTGTACGTGCCGGACACCGACGTCGCCGAGGCCGCGCTGAACCGGTTGCTCGGGCCGGGCGTGGAGGTGGGCGACTGGGAGCGGGTGGTGGTGCCCCCGGTGGAGGAGTGGGCGCGGCTGCCCCAGTGGTGCTGCTACGTGGTGATGCGACGGCCAGGGCGAGAACTCGGCCACTCGTACGCGAGGGGCGCGTCGACCGCGTCGACCTGCCATCAGGTCGCCCAGCGTGGTCGGTGAGCCGTCACCGCCGGGTGGGTATCGGCAGTCCTGCGGTGGTCCACGGCCCGGTCAGGACCTCGGCGACCGCGGGCGGCAGGCGGTCGGCCCAGGCAATGCAGGCGGCGCCGCCCCAGATCGCCTCGGCCAGCAACGGGTCGGTGGGCTGCTCGCCGGTCGCGAGTTCGGCCACCAGCACGCAGTCCCAGAACAGGTGGTGTCCTGCGTAGACGTGCTCCTGCGGGCCCGGAGCGAGGGTGACGGCCTTGGCCTCGGCCTCGGCCCACCGGTCGTTGCCGGTTTCCAGCCGCGCGACGAGCAGGGCGTCGGCGACGGTGCGGGGGCGGCGGGTCAGGTGGGTCAGGCTGGTGCGCAGTTCGGGTGTCCGCGGGCCGTAGACGGTGTCGGGGTGTGTTCCGGGGGCAGGCACACCTGTTTCCAGGGGGTGGTCAGCAGCGTGCGGTCGGCCCGGCCCTGGTCGGTGTCGGGGGTGACGGTCAGGCCCAGGACCGCGTCGAACAGGGTCAGCGCTCCGCGGATGCGGTCGTCGGCGCCGGGAAGGGCGGTGAACGGCGCGGCGAGTTGTTCGGCTACCCAGGCCAGCCCGGAGATCGGGGCGGGCAGTGCGAACAGGTCGGTCCAGCGGATCCAACGCTCGGCGATCCGTCGGGCGTGTTCACCGTGCCCCAGGAGGCGCAGTGCCCGGTCGCGGGCGGCATCGCGGGCAGCGGGGTCCGTACGGGCGGCGGTTTTGGCGAGGAGACGCTGCCGGTCGAAGGTGAGCGTGGCGACGGTCAGGTCGAGCAGCCGCAGGCCGGGGTCGGCGCTGTGGCTGGCGGGCAGGGCGAGTTCGGCGTCGGCGGGCAGGGTGGGGCGCACCCGCACGGGTGCGGCCAGCGGGTCGCGGGTCGCGGCGGCGGTGGCCACGGCCGGATCCGGGTCGGACAGCAGCCTGCGGCGGACTTCGGCGGGGGCGTGGCGCGAGGCGGCGACCGCCTTGCGCACACCGTGCACGGGATCGGCGGCCAGGGCCGTCCACACGAAGCGCGGAGTGAAGTAGCCGTGCACGGCGGCGGCCCGGCGCACGGCGGCGTGCGGGTCGTCCAGCACCCGCTTCCACCGGGCGCCGTCCTGGCGGTGGATGCCCGCAATCACCGCGGTGGCCCGCACCCTGTGGTCCGGGTCGTCCAGCACGTCCCGGCATCGAGGGCGGGTTCGGGGCGTCCCGGCCGTCGGCGGCGGACAGGGCGGCCAGGACATGGCCGTTGGTGACGTGCACGCCGGCCCGACGCGCGGCGGTGCGTACCCGCGATTCCGGATCGGACAGTAGCGTTCGGCGCACGGCCAGCCCGTCCGGTGTGTCGGGCAGACCGCGCATGTGAGGGCTGCGGGTTCTCTCACCCAACCGACAACTGTCGGACCGCAGCCGTGGTGACCTTAGTGATATTGCGCTTGCGAGCTGAGCGCAGGGTGCGTCGCCGAGTCAGCGGTCCCGGTAGCTGTCCTCATCGGGCTCCAGCCATTCGTCTGGGTTCACGTCGACCAGCTCGTAGGCGTTGTGTCGAGCTTGAGCAGTTTCATCTCCTCGGAGCCGAGGCTGAGACCGCAGGCAGCGCACTCATAGGCGTCGGGATAGAAGACGAAGTGGGGCTCGCCGCCACCTTCACCGTCTGATCCCCAGGCGAAGGCAACCTGACCGTGAACCCATCCGCGGCCTTCGCAGACAGGGCAGGACCGGGCCCGATCCTCGTGCTCGGCGGAGAAGGGATAGGTGTTGTGAGCGCTAATAGCTTCGATCAAGGCCGCCCGCTGCGCGCCCTCGATCCCGGCCAGCCGATCGAGGAACCTGGCCTTCGCGCGGGCGATCTTGGCAGTGAGCGCGAGCCGTAGCTCGGTCGTGTGCTCGTCGAGGAGGTCGTCTCGAAGCTGGCGGTAGTCGCCCCAGTAGTCCTCGGCCCAGTCGTCGACGCCATGCAGTTGTTCGATCTCGGCCAGGACGGGGATGGCGAGCCTGATGACCGTGGTGAGCACTGCCCGGACCTCGTCCTGGTCGTGGTCGCCGACGTGGGCGACGCCGTTGCGTGCAGCCAGGACCGGTTCGAACTCCTGCGTCGAGACGGTGACCGTGGGGATCAGTCGCCTGACACGGTCGAAGGCGACGCTCAGCCCGATCGTCTTGGTTCGCGAACGGGAGATCCGCGAGCGGTCGGCGTGGCCGGTGGCGTGAAGTAGGGACTCCCAGTTCTTATCTTCGACGATGTGAGCGGGGTGCAGGGATGCCAGGTATGCCTTGAGCAGGTGTTCCATGGCGACGCCGACGTGGTGGACGGCGAAGTCCTCGGACCCGTCGTTGCGCGAGAACGCGGCCAGCCCCGCCGTCATCCAGCGGCGGGAGGACGACAGGATTTCGGCCGGATCCACGAGCTGCACTCTAACGGCCGCCATGCGTGCGGACTCCTGACCTGCGACGGCGCGTCGGCATGGTGATGATCTTCTCGTATTCGGCCTGGTAGGTCAGCTCGGTGATGATTGCCGCGAGGGTGTCGATGCGGCCTTGAAGGGTCTTCTTGTCGGCTTCGAGTCGGGCGTTGCGGGCGTGTGCGTCGTCGAGTTGCCGTTGCAGGACTTCGACGTTGGGTGGGATCGGCCCGCGGCGGGCCGGGCGAGATGCTTGCGTTCCAGCCAACCTCCGACGGTCAGACCGTCGAGGTCGACGACGGTCCGGCCCGCGACGCGGACTCCCGGCAGGGGGTCGGCCGTGCTCGGCGAGCGCGGGCAGCAGCCTGGCGAGTTGCTGCGCTGCGACGTGCCCGCGGTTGACGTCGCGGACACGGGCGCTCGTTGGGTCTGCTGTTCGTGCATCCGGCGCCGCACAATGCCCCTTCGTGGGCAAGTCAGGTCCGTCCGTCCGGTGATCCGCCCACAGACACCCGCCACGACGAGGAGGCGTGGTCGTCAGCCGGAACTCCTTCGACGCCGCCCGGCGTCCCGGTGAACGGCCTCGACCACACGTGGCCGGCTCGCCACGCCACCGCGAGACAGCCCGCCGCCAGCCACCACGGCCAGGTCACCGCGTCCGTCACGGCGATCAGGACGTTCGTCGCCCCGGCCAAGACCAGGCCCAGCACTGCCAGTACCACCGCGCGATAGCGCCGCCCCTCCGCTACGCCTCCACCGTTCATCGTGGCCCCCAGACTCGACTAGGGGATGTATCGGCCGCCGAGAGGCGCTGGTTACGCCGTCGGGCCGATCGGACCGCCTCCGGCCCCTCGTGTCCGCTTCGGTGATAGATCTACCGCGCTTGGCGGGAGACCCTAGCGAGGCGGATGGTCCCGGTAGGATCCCGGTTCCGAGTCCTTTGACCGGCCGGACGTGCACCGCATGCCTCTTCCTGCCACGCGTCCTTCTCACCAGCACTGTCAAGGAGAATCAGTCGTATGGCGAAAAAGCGGGCCCGCCATGACGGTCGCACCACCGGCAAAACCCGCCGTGCAGCGGAACCCGGCACCCCCTACACCGGCCGTGTCGAGGATCTGGCGAACGGACCGTGGCGGGACCGGGTGGGGTCGGACATGAACACCCAGACCGGGTTCACCCCGGTCGGCACCCCCGTGCTGATCTGCATCCCCACACACGAACTACACGTACTGTCCGAGGACGGAGTCACGTCGGTCAACACCTGGGCCGAGGGCCTGCCCTTGCAACGGTTCCGCCAGATCACCGATCTGAACCGTCTCGACGAAATCGGCGTCGACGTCGACTGGACCGTCACACTCGGCCCCGCCAGTCGCCTTCCCAGCGACCCGCGCTTCGTCACCCTCACCGGCGCTGTACGCGGTCCGTCTCCCACCGGGGCCGGGGTCGCCCTGTTCTACCAAGGAACAATCAACACCAGCCCGGAATGGATCGACAAGGCGAAGCGACTCAACAAGCTGATCATTGTCGCAAAAGCCCGGCAAGGCGCCGAGAACTGGGCCGTGGCCGCCCATCTCAATCGACCCAGCACGTGAATCCGGACAAGTCTGGTGCGGGAACGGTTCCGAGTGGACGGTTCGGACGATCGTGTGCGAGGCACGCGGCCAGGTGATGCGGCTGTAGGGGGTTCGTCCGGCACCGGCTAGGGAGGGCCCGCTGGCCACCGTAACAGCCTGGTACGGGCTGGCAGACACGCGCCGGTTAGCCAGGCGAGCGGCCTTGACCAGCAGCGGGCCGACGTTGGCCACCACGAACTCGCGCAGACGGAGTTGCGCAAGCACCTCCGATATGACGACCGAAGAGTTGGCGGTCAGTGCACGGCACGGCGAGCCCGCATTGCGACCAACGCGGTGGCGTCCGGCGGAGGGAGGGAGGCCGGGCGGGACATCGGCAGGGTGGGGCGGGATTTCGCCGGTCACTGCTGGAGGCTCAGGATCCTGTCCAGGAACGCGTCGTATGCGGAGGGCTCGTCGGACCAGACGGTGGAGGTTCCCGGTAGCTGCCAGTTCTGCCAGTCAGCGGTGGTGCTGTCCTAGTAAAGACCGTCGGCCGTATCGGCGTCGGTGAGGTGAAACTTCCTCTGCAGCTCCATACGCACTGCGGTGGGTTCGGCAGCCAGAACGGGCGCGGCCTCTGTCGGGCTCGCCACCCGAACCCGAGCAGCACAGGACCATCTGCCCTCCTCCGGCCCCGGGTTCCAAGGGCTCTGCGGTGTCGTGGCGCCGCCGCTGACGGGGTGGGAAGGGAGAGTGGGTGACGGTTGCACGCCGGTGCCAGGCGGTCGCCGTCCCCCGAATCGGCTGCTCCCGTTGCGTCTCGGGCTTTGGCTGCCCGGCATTGCGCGCGCGGAGGTCCTCCTTCGGCCGGCTGATGGCGCACAGCGTGGCACCGCCGGGCCGCTGCGCGGGCCGGCGGCGGCGGAATTCACCCGACCGCATCGGCCCACCCGCATAACGACGGCTCCGCTGGCCCGGACGCCGGGCTACCGGACCGCTGCGCCGCTGACAGGCGACCGACGCCCTGCCCCTGACACCCCGATGACGCCTCGCAGGCATCAGGATGGGCCTCAGAGAGCACCGGGCGGCTGCCCGGCGGGGCCAGCCGGCGCACGGCGTGCGCTTCATGGCTGGAGCATCCCGGCCGGCGACCCGAACGTGCTGGAGCGCCGGTGGGGCCGGATCGCCCACATCAGCGGGTCATGGGATTCGGAAACCGAGCGGCGAGGTCGTCGAGATCGGCCGGGCCGCTGCCAGTGCGAAGCCCCAGCTCCGGGTCCGCGAGCCAGTCTCGTAGGTGCTGGATCAGGCCGGGTAGCCGGAGGGCCGTCGCCTGCGACAGCATGCCGGTCACTCGCGAAAGACCGGTCGGCCCGGGAGGAGTCGCCGCGGGTGATGTAGCCGTGGCCCCGAGCATCACGTCGAGGGTGGTGCAGTTGGTGTCGGCGAGTTGGTCGTGCACGGTGCGCACTACGGCGTGCAGGTCGTCCACCTCGTCCCGTCGCATGCCGAGCGCGGCGAGCCGGTCGTCACCGAGTTCCCGGGCTTCCCGCACGAGTTGTCTCAGTAGTTCGAGTTCGTCCCTGCGCAGCCGGACGATGTCTTGGCCGAACCGGGCCTCACGGTGGGAGATCATGGGAGTGGTTCGTTCCGTTCCTCGTGGTGGGAGACCGCGCCACGGTCGGTGAGGACGCAGCCGTCGTGATCCGGGATCCCCTGGTGGCCGACAGGGGCCGACACGACCGGAAGGTCGTCACCGGCTCCTGTCGTTGTGGGATCTGCCAGGCTGACCGTACTGATCCGCGCCCACGGCGACGCGACCGGGCGCGGCGGGCGGCTGGTGGTCGTGGTCCCGGACGGCCAGCAGGTGGCCCGGCTGTTGAAGGTCACCGAGTTCGACCTGGTGGTGGAAGTCGGGGCCTCGGTCGAGCAGGCCCTGGCCGACAGGCTGACCGCCTTTCCGCGCTCCTGCCCGCGTCGGGCGGCGGGTCCTGCGACGCAGGGTCGTCGGGCTGCCGCAGCTCGGGCGGGGACGCTCCCCCCGGCGTGCTCGACACCGCCGCCATCACCCGCTTCGCTCTGGGACACCCTTTCGTCCGCGGTGTCGTCTGGGCCTCTATGGAGGACGGCTACTCGCTGGCCGTCCCGGCCGCGGCGCTCACCCACGCCTACGCGCTCACCCCGCAGCACGACCGGGACGCGCTGCGCGTGCTGACCGAACTCCCCATCATGGTCGTCGACCCGCTCGACGCGGTCCGGGCCCACGACGTCGGCGAACTCTTGGCCGCCGCGGACCAGCCGGACGAGTGCCGGGTGCATGTCGGCCACCTCCGCGGGGCCGCTCCCCCACCGCTCCGTCCACTCCTGGAGCCGGCGGATCGGCTCGCGGGACGTCCAGAAGCAGACCCGGTTGAGCAGCTCCTCCTGCTCCGGCCAGCAGCGGGCGTACATCGCCCGGCGGCACGGCGCCCCGGTCCGCGAGACCCTCCCCGATACCGTGACGGCGGTGCTCCAACTGCTCTCCGCTGCCTGACCCACGCCGCTCGGCGTGCTGGAGAACGGCCGCGTGCTGTGCGACCTGGCCGCTGGGCGTCCGCCTCCAACTGGGCGGTCATCGAAGGTGCGCCGCTCCAGCAGAGGACCGCAGCGAGGAGTTGCTTGGTGATGCGCACGTAGCGATCTCCGAACGCCCCAAAGGCCTGCACCACCTTGGTGGCCGACCGGCAACCCTGATCGACAACCACCTCAAGCGAATCGGTGGTGGCAAGGTCCTTGCCCGCACCTACCTGGGCGGAGTCGAGGTCTACCCGTACGGCCACCTACGCACTGACGACAAGGTCTACGCGTCGACACCGTCTGGCTCGGGCCCGCCCAAGACCACCCGCTTCGCCGCTTGGGGGTCGGCATCGTGTTGTTCTCGCTGGTGACAGCCGTGCGGTGGTGTAGCGCCGGATCTTCCAGTGTTGGAGACAACCTCAGTCGTTGTCCAAGGTTGACCCCAGAAAGATCGTTCGGTTGCACGGCATGGGCGGCGTGGGCCGAGCGTCCGCGCAGCGTCGGGTACGAGACCGGCGACAGTTGTCGCCCCGTCCTAGCACCAGGCCGGACCGGGCTCATTAGCGCAGGTGGAGCGGTGACACGGTGACTTAGTTCACTCTGGATGCCGCATTTCTGGACCTCGGCGGCGCCACCGCGTTCGCCGATGGGGCACGTCGGGTTAGACGCAACCCCAGGTGCAGGACCGGTTATTGATCTACCTACCGGTCGCCGCCACCACCAATCAACGCGGCCAGCGCTGTAGGGTCTTGCCCTACGAGGTTCGGCTGATCGTTTTGACCGCATCTCCTGACCCGCTGGTGGTTCTGGCTCGTACACACGCTTCGCCGGAGGCAACAGCGGTCCCCTCCCGGGGTCCACCTCCGGCGTGGGTCAGGAGGCCAGCAGTTTGAACGAATCGAAGGACCGCGAGGAGCCACCGGAACCACGGTGGTCCCGCAGGCGAGTTGCCCAGGTCCTGAGTAGCTCGGGTGTCGTGATGGAGGTCGCCGCGGTCGTGGCGTCAGGCCAGAACGATGGAAGCCCGACGATCTTCGTGACCGCCGGGCTTCTTGCCATCGGTCTCCAAGTCGCTGCCGCTCGCACGCGCAAGACGAGGTGACCATCGCCGCGGCCGGGAAGCCAGCGGGGTGCCAGCCCCGTTGACCTGCTTCTCGGCCGTTGGCATGTCGCACCCCGGGTTGTTGGCGGCCCAAGGTGCGATCGTTGCGACCATACACCGTTGTCCAAGGAGTCCAACAATTTTCGGGTAGGTCGATGATCAGTGCGCAACGTTCCTACCAGCGCAGATGCGGGTTCGACTCATTCGATGTCACACCGAATCAGCTTTACCGATCATGCCTAGCCGAGCGGAATAACCGGCGTAGGTCAGCCGCGCTGGACCGGCACGTCGAGGGCTGGAGGCGTGGGCGCGACGACCACCCGCCTGTGGCCGGCCTTCACGCTGCCCGCCGCGGCGCCCGCGCTGGACCGGCACGTCGAGGGCTGGAGGCGTGGGCGCGACGACCACCCGCCTGTGGCCGGCCTTCACGCTGCCCGCCGCGGCGCTGGACCGGACGCCACGCGGCGCGGTCGAGCTCTTCCGGGCAGCTTGCGTGACCTGCCACGCCGACCCGGTCGAATTCGCGCCCTCGGCACGCCACAGCGCTTTGCGGGACTACCTCGCCGCCCACCGCACCGTCTGGATCCGCCACCTCCGCGCCGTGGACCTCGCGGCCGACACTGGCCGCTCTTCATCGACCAGAGGCCTCGCTGGTACGCCCACCCGCTGCCCCCGGCACGAGCTCCGGGTGTCGCAAGTGCGCCTGCACGAGTGGCGCGAGGCTGAGCCACTTGGCCACGCTCAGCTGGACTGGCTTGCCACTCTAAGTAGGTACTTAGAGTGACAAAAGACGGGGACGGTGATCCCCGAACGTCAGGCCAACGCGCGATTACACAGTGTGACATTTGGGCTGGCCTTCTAGGTGTGATTGGTCGGATAGTTGACTTCACCTGCTCTGATCGTGCAGGGTCGATGTTACGTTCGGTACAGGGGGTATCGAACGGGCTGGAGAGGCCCGCAGCTCGACACGGCCGACACGCCGCTTCAGGCGGTCACTCCAGCAGGCACTCGGGCGTCCGGTCCCGCCATGGCGCGGCCCGGGTGGCGGGTGCTGTATCGGCACCCGCCGCGGTGCCGTTTGGGGGCACGGGTCGACCGCGGGCACGTCAGCTCGTCGTCGACTCGTCTGACCACGTTGGGGGACGTGGCAATGGCACGGTTGCTCGACGAGCGACAACTGGACGACATCCTTCACGAGAACGCGCCACGCATCCCGGTGCTGGAGAGCACCGGAGATGAGGGCGTGCAGACGCTGGCCCGCTGGGTACTCGTCGTCGTCGCGACTCTGGTGATCGCGCTGGCGCTCGTGTTGTCGCTATGGCCTGAACCGGCCGGAACCAGCCCCGGCGCAGGCACGGCGCCGGTCACCGGCACGGCGGCGCACAGCACCTGACCTAGCACCGTCCCGCCACTGTCGAAGACCGGGCGGCCGCGCGCCGCCACACCTTGTTCACCGCCGACGCGGCGGTTCACCCATGTCATGTCCAACCGGGGGTTCCGGAGATGATCCATACAGTGAGGGCGCTCGTGCTGGGCGCCGCGCTGCTGATGTTGGCCGCCTGTACCGGAGGCGGCGACCAGTCGTTCGACACCGCTCCCCCGCCGTCCGCAGCGCAGGAGGACGTGGTGGACCCGGCGGTACCGGAGGAGTTCCGGGCCGCCGCCGAGGCGTATACGAAGTTCCGGAAGGTCGACCCGTGCGGCCTGCTCTACGACGCCGCAGCGGTCGAGTCGGTGTTCGGCAAGGCGTCCGGGGATGAGCTGTTGCCCGACAAGGACGGCCTGGACAACTGCGTGCTGCGGATCGACACCGGTGACTTCGCCTCCAACTACAACCTTTACCTGGAGGTGGGCGCGGAGTTCGACCAGGCCCGCCGCAACGAGGCAGCGCAGGAGACCCTCGGCGGGGTCGAGGTGTTCGTGGACAAGGCGACCGACGACCCGGAGCGCAACTGCACCGTGGCCGCCGACGTCGACGCACAGCTCGCCGTCGCCGACGACGCGCGCGGCCTCTATGCGGTCGAGCTGCGCGTGCAGGCGTCGGCGTCACGCGACACCAAGCCGGCCAAGGCCGCGTGCGACGTCGCCCGCCAGTACCTGACGGCGACCGCCGGCCAGTGGCGCGAGCTGCCCCGGCGGGACGGCGACCGCAGCAGCCCCCGGCTGGAACTCGGCGGCCTCGACCCGTGCCGCGCGGTCGCACCGATCGCGGCGGACACCCAGGGAGCGCAGCTGCGCCCCACGTCGGCCTCCAGCTGCGAGGTGCGGTTGCCGTCGGGGACAGTCAAGGAGAAGACCAGGTCCCAGACCGTCAAGGTGATCTTCGCGATGGACGAGGACCCCGCCGCGCAGGCGACCGGATCCACATCGCGGACGACGTCGGCGACCATCGCCGGCCAAAAGGCCGCGATCACCGAGCGCGGCATCAACTGCCAGGTCCAGGTGCCGTGGCAGCCGGCCACCACGGTGACACCGGACAACACCAAGGTCGACGAGCCCGGTCTGGTCCAGGTCGTGACAATCCAGGTCCCCGACTGCGGCACCGCGCAGGCCACCGCCGAGAAGGTCATGGCCAAGGTCGCGACACCCGACTCCGAGCGGGCCGAGGACCGCGCGGACGCCCCGGTCCGTCTGGGTGACCTGGAGAAGGTGCCCGACGCGGCGAGCGTGTCCGCGCCGTTCGACCCGTGCGCGGTGGGTTGGAAGTCCTTCCCGGAGGAGGTGCGCCACCCCGGTGACGCCAAGCCGCGTCTGGTGGCCGCCAGCTCGCAGGACAAGTTCGCGACCGCCTGTCGCTACACCAACGACGAAACGGTCGAGGCCAAGGTCGACGAGAAGGGGCAGGGCTCCGGCGCGCTGGGCAAGGTGTTCCTGACGATGGTGTTCTGGGCCAAGTCGGGCGACATCTCGGTGGACACCGTCAACCGCACCAACGCCCGTGACCTCGACCTCCGCGGGAAGAAGGGGCTTATCCGCTCCTACACCGGCAACAGCGGCGTCCCCTCGTGCGCGACGATCTTCGCGCTGGCCAACGGCACAGCCGGGGTTACCGTCACCCAGAACCGCTTCGCCACCGATCCATGCGCGGTGGCCGAGCAGGTCTCGCTGGCGATCGCGGCAGGCACGCCGTGACCGGGCCCGGCGACGTCCGGGTGCACTCGCTGTCGGGGGAGGTCACCGTTGTCGCGGTGACCTCCCCGCCCAACGACGAGTCCGATCTGGAGCGTACTCGGCCGCTTCCTCCGTTGTCCCGCAGCCGTTTGTGGCGTCACGACCTTGTGCGCTGGCTCCGACGGCGCATCAAGCCCGGGGCAGCGCGCGCGACCGCGGGCATACTGGTAGTGATAGCCGCAGGTTTCGTCGTGGGGAGGGAGAGCAGCTCGGCCGCGCCGCCAGCCGTGCACGCCCAGAGCGTGATCACGACGACCACCGTCCTGGTCGAGTCGACCACTCCACCCGCGCGCACGCCGACTCACGCCCGTGAGGACCCGACTGCAGTCCCGCCGGCCCCCGTCGCCGTAGAACAGCGCCAAGCCCTGGTGGTGGCGTTGGCCGGCGTGGAGTTGCCCGGCGCGCCGGTCGACCCGGCGCCCGCCGCGGACCCCGGAACCACCGTGCTGCACCCTGTGCGCGAAGTGGTGGTGTTCACCGAACCAGGCGGCCCGGCGCTGGCCCGCCTCCCGGTCCGTCAGGTCCTCGCGCCGACCTGGGTTCCCGTGGTCGACCGCAGGCCCGGCTGGGCGCTGGTGCTGCTGCCGGGGCGACCGCACCCCGGCGGCGCTGCCCCGGTTGGGTGGGTGCATTTGGACGGCGACGTCGTGCTGGACGAGGTCGACCGCCGCATCGTCATCGACCGCGGCACGCTGACCGTCTCCGTGGTCGCCGATCTCGCGCGGGTGTCGACCAGCTCCCCGGCCGCACCTGCCACCGCGCCGACGAGCGGAGTGCGCAGCTTCGTCGCGGTCGGCGCCACCGGCACCGAAGGGCTGCCGTGGTTGGTCGGCGTGCTCTGGCCGCTGGTCGCCTCACCTACCCGGATCTGCACCGGCCCGTTGGGCGGAATCGGCGTCCCGGGACTGCCCGAGACTTCGCCGTTGGGCACAAGTACGGCGGACGGCTGCGTGGACACCCCGCCTTCGCTGCGCCATGCGTTGCGCACCGTCCCCGCTGGGGCACCCGTCATCATCCGCTGATCATCACCGGTCCCCGCCAGCCAACGGTGACCAGCACATGCGGAAAGGTCACCAACCCGAGGTGGTGGACGAGGCGCGCCAGCGTGGGTTCATCGCACACCAAGCGCCCCAGCATGGAGGTAGGCAGCCGATGATCGACGGAGATGATGACGGGCACGTTCTCGGACCGCGAGCGGACGTCGACACGCCGTCGGCGCCCGACGCCCAACTGCTCAAGATCGTCGTGGAGTCCAAAAGCTGCCCCTTCTACGTCGACCCGAGCGACGGCGCGGTGCTCCGGCAGGACCGCTGGCGTGGTGACCCGCTGGTGCTGGAGGGCGTTACGCGCGCTGGTGCGCCCGGCGTCGACTACACCGTCCGCAGCCTCCACGGCCTTGGCTCCGCCATGGGCCTGCACCCCAGTGTTCACCGACGCTGCCGGCGCCACCAGCGTCCACCCGGCGCAGGTCGTCGGTGCCCAGTGGGTGGCACGGGAAGCCGGGTTGCCGCCGCCCGCCCCTGCAAGCAGGCAGGTTCTGCTGGAGTGCGGTCACGTCGCCACCGTCCTCCGGGATCGCCAGATCGGGTCCAGTGTGGACTGCGGCTCGCACGAAAGGACGGCCTTACCGCGGTGATCGGGGAAACCGACTGGCCCGCCATACCGAGCTATTCAACGAGTCCGAGGCGTCCGCGTTCGACGTGCGGACAACCCCGATGAGCTGATTGGCTTGTCGCAGCCGTCTGCCGAAGCAAGCGGGTCCGAGGCGATCATCGGCCGGATGGGGCGGCCCAACCGACCTGTGCGGGCACGCGGTGCTCGAACAGCTGCCGGTGGATGTCCTCCTCCACCACCGCAACCAGGAAACCGGTGACCGTCAGCCCGGCCCGCACCCGCTGGACCCGCCGTCCGCCGCGCGCACCCTCCTCGTCGATGCGCGCGACCGAGTAGGTGTGGCGCCGTACCCCGAAGGGCTTGAGCAGCCTGCCCAACGGCATCTCACCGTCCTCCAGGCCCACGCGCACCCGCGTCGGCAGTCGCAGGAACGCGACTGTCGCCGACACCTCGGCCAGCACCAACTCCTCACCCCACGACTCCATCATCAGCAGCCCCGCACGCCGCAGCACGTGGTCACCCCGCCGCAGTTCCAACGCCTCCGCTTCTGCGGCGTCGCGCTGCTCGTGCTCGGGGTCCAACCGCACCAACTCCTGATCGGTCAGCACGAAACCGGTCGGCGTCGACAGCCACCGATCCACCGTGTCGGTGAAGCTGTCGGAGTCCCGCAACCACCTGGCCAATGTGAGCGCTGAGTAGTCGACGGTGTCGAGTCGCGCGCGGTCCAACTCCTGAACACTCATGATCGAACGTCCCCCGGTGAGTAGCGCGCGGTTCCCCCGAATCGCGCCGAGTCGGCATTCACTGGCGTTGACCAGCCACTATCCACTGTGCGCCTATCGTTCGGCAGAGTCGAGCCCCGAAAGGCACGGGTTTTCCGCGACACGCCGCCTCCACATCGAAGTCGTCGCAAACGGTAGTGACCCGCGTGCCCTCCGCCGAGGCAAAGGGCATGGAATCGGCCACGTAAGTACCTACTTCTCGTGGCACTACGCGCCGCCGAGGCCGACGCGAATCGGTCCAAAGCGGCTACCGACCGGCCGCGACGGCTTGTCCGGTGTCACCGTGCCAGTGCACTGCGGCACCACAACGCCCGTCGGTGGTCCGGCGCGGCGAGCGGTTCAGGGGAAGTCACGGGAGCTTCGGCGGCGCCCCCGGTAGGGTGGCCGAACTGCGGTAGACCGGAGAGGAGAGCTGGTCATGACGAGCATCGGTGGTGTCGGTGTGATGCCGTCCACGTCCTCCCCCGCCCAGCAGGCGGTGCTGCTGCACCGGCACCTGCTCTCCTCCGGCTCACTCCAGCCCTGCATGGACCCCCTGCCCCACGGCGTGGGCCTGTACGAGGCAGGGGAGACGCTATTGGGGGTGTTCGGGCGTGCGGAGGTCGGTGCCTACCACCGCTTCTACTCCGAGCCCGTGACCAGGACCGGTGGGCCACTGGTCCTGACGACCGACCCGCGCTTCGCCACGGGGTTCGTGCTCGGCACCGCTGCGCGCAGGATGTTCAGCCGCTCGGGCGGATCAGCCTGGCACGCCCGGACGCTGGTCACGACCGCGGTGACCACCCGCCGCCTGTGGTGCCTGGTCGCCGAGTCCGACGGCGCAGCGACCTGGCGGTGGTTCAACTTCGACAACGTCACCCATTTGGAACTCCACGGCGACCGCATGACCGCGCAGTTCGTCGGCGCGACGCCGCTGCGCCTGGCCGGTCCCTGGGCACCTTGGTGCGCCGTGATCCTCGCGCACTACGGTCCACGGATCCACGCGGCGAGCGTGCTGTCGGAACGACGGGGAGTCCTGCGGGCGGGATGAACCCCTGCCCGGTCACGGAGCGGGACACCCCTTCCACCGCGCTCACCGCACCAGTCACCCGGCCGGTCCGCGGCCTGTGGGATTGACGGTCCGTCAGGGGGCCCGCTCCGCTCCTATCTGACCGAATCACTTCCTGCGGCACCAATGGGGGCCCCCGAAAGTAATTCACCGTGGAGTCTAGCGACGGCACCGCGCCGCGGCCGTGGCAGGGGCACACCAACACGACCGGCCGGTGCCGGCGGCCGGTCGTGCGCTCGGTGCTGGCGGGGCCTGCCCCGTGCAGCCGTAGACGAGGGACAAGGTCGAACGATCCGCGCGGAGCCCGCCGCAGGGAGAACGCCCGGCGACGTTCGGCCAGACAACCGGAGCCCACAGGCCACCCGCAGGATGAGCCGCGATTCGCTAGCATTCAATTGCCGCTGGAACACCGATCCGGCCGCAGGAGATTTGTCTCCGCAATCGAAAGCGTGGATCGACCAACTTCGCTTCCAAGCGCGACGCGCGAAGTCCTGTCTTCGTCGTCACCATTCCTTCTTCTGTGAGGTTCCTCTATGTCCGTCGACCTATACACCTCCTTCGGTCAGGAGCGCATAAACGCCGCCCGGCTGGTTGCCGAGGCCGCGGCCCTGCACCTGGCCTGGGTGTGCATCGATTTGAGCACCCAGATGTTGCGCATGCCGTTCCCCACCGCGAGCAGGCTGGTGGTGCTGACCGGTAATCCTGCGGACCGCGACTCGGTCGAGCTGATCGAGGTTCTTGACGCCGACGGTGATTTGCTCTGGTCCGCCATGGATGGGTGGGCTCCGCACGTCCCCGGCGTCGAGGGCGGCTGGACCGCCCTGTGCGCCGCAGTGGAGGCACACCTGGCCGAGCTGCTGGCCCACGCCACGCCCGAGCTCTGCGGCTGGCGCAACTACTCCACCGAGGTCGACGACCCCGCCGACGCTGCCGGTGGCGGTGGCGGTACGGCCCCCGAGGACGGCGAGTTGTACTTGGTCCTGCTGCCCGTCGAAACGGACGACACCCCTACTGCGGACGGCACCGCGACACCGACGCTGGCCTGAGCGGAAGGGACAAGCCATCGTGAACTCAATCGGCACCCGCCCCACCGCCGAGACCCTGGTGTGGCTGGAGGGCCTCGTCCGCAACCTCGAACTCGACCCGGTGGTCGACCTAGGGGAACTGGTGCTCGACGTGCTAGGCCAGGACGCCGCGAACCAGGCCAACAACGGCGCCCTTCTCGAACTCGACCTGGAGCAGGCGGGCGACGAAGTGCACGACGCCGCCAGCCGATACGGGAGCGACATCAACAACCAGGGACTCCGGGCACAACTCTAGTTCCTGCTCGACACGCACGGTGAGCAGGAACTGGCCGACCTGCTGTTCACCACGGCCGACACCCACCAGGTGGTGTGTCAGGTCTGCGACCGACCGACTCCCGTACGCACCGCGCACCGCTACCAGGACCGATGGGTCGGTGACCACTGCTGCTGGGACGAGCACTTGCGATCGACCGAGTAGCCGTCCGATCCGATCGCGTTCGACCGGCAACTCCTCCGTCTGCCCATGCGCGCCCGCTCAGCGACGGCCGAAGGCCAGCCCTGGCCGCGACGCCGCCGCAGCCACACCCGCTTCACCCGGACCACGGACCGACACCCCGTGACCCGCACCAGACCGAATCACCCCCGCAAGGAGCACCTACCGCCATGACCGTCGACCAGCTCCAGCTCATCGACATCGAACCCCCGCCGGTCACGACCGTCACCGACGGCCCCGAGCCCGACCCGCGCGACTACGACATCGTCGTGGCGAACCTGTCCGGCAAGGACGGCCACGCCGCGTTGGCCAAGGCCGTTGAGGTCACCCGAGCCACCGGCACCTTCGGCCGGTTGTTCACCGCGCACGCCGATCTGGGACTCATGGAATGGCCGGGCGTGACCTTCGAGGGCCGCTACTACCCGAGCAACGCCGAGCACGTGGACGCCACCGCGGCGTTCTACGGCGTGCCGCCCGAGCGCCGGATCACCACCCGCCGGGTGGTCACGGAGACCACCGGCTTGAGGCGCCCGCAAACGCTGCTGGAACAAATCGCCCAGATGCAGAAGTTCCCCGACAAGGCGCGCAAATTCTGCTCAGTTATCTGCACCAACTTCCGCTGGCTGATCATGGTGCTTCTCGTTGTGATCAAGGAGCGCGAAGTGGATCTACACCGTCAGTTGATGGAAGGCCGTGCGTCTGTGCCCCGAGTCGGTTCTGTGATCCGGGTGGCTCGTGTCCACCCACCGTTCGTCGTGCTGGATTCGGGAGGAGTTGAGGTCGCGGACGTGACCGAGTACCTGCGGGACCTGGTGCTCGGTGATTGCAGTCCGCTGACCTGCCGGAGCTATGCCTATGGGTTGCTGCGATGGTTCCGGCTGCTGTGGTTGCTCGGCGTGCGATGGGAGCAGGCGACGGAGTCCGAGGTCGCGGTGCTGGTCGGGTGGTTGCGTACTGCGGCGAATCCGCAGCGACGTCGTCATCGACCTGGATCGACCGAGCCCGGAGCCGTCAATCTGCGTACGGGGAAGGCCATCCTGCGGGCGGGCTATGCCGCAACTACCATCAACCACGCGTTGTCGTCGGTCAGCGGCTTCTACGAGTACCACGGGCATCACGGCCGTGGTCCCGTGGTCAATCCGGTTCCATCCTCGCCGCAGCGGCGTCGTGCGCTGGCCCACTTGAGCCCGCTGGAGCCCAAGCCGGTCGTCGGGCGAGCGCGCCTTCGGCAGCGGGTGGCCGATCGTCCACCGAGGTCGATCCCCGATCGGTTGTGGGACGAGTTGTTCGACGCGATGGGGTGTGAACGCGATCGCGCCCTGCTGGAGTTCTTCGTCTCCAGCGGTGCCCGCGCCGCCGAATTGCTTGGTGTCCGGCCCGAGGACGTTGACTGGGCAGGCCGACGGATCTACGTGGTGTCCAAGGGCACTCGCGAGCGGGAAGCGGTCCCGGCCTCGCCGCAGGCGTTCGTCCGGCTCGCGCTCTACTTCGACGAGATCGGGACACCGGCCTCGGGCGAACCGATCTGGCGGACTCGTCGCGGTGAGGATCGCCCGCTTGGCTACTCGGCTATGCGTCGGGTGCTGCAACGGGCGAACGCCCGGCTGGGCACGAACTGGACGTTGCACGACATGCGCCACACCGCCGCCAGCCGCATGGCCAACAGCGGGAAGCTTACCCTGCCCGAGGTTCAGGCGATCCTCCGGCACGCGAACATTCAGACTACGGGCCGCTACCTCGCGGTCGGTGTCGAGGAGCTGTTCGACAAGCTCACCGAGCACTACGCCCGGCCGCGGCCGGAACGCCAGTACCCGTCCGGCTATGCCGCTGCCGACATCCAGGCGGTGTTCGGTGGCTGAGCAGGAGGTCCGCCCGACGACCGGGCTCAGCAGGCGTCACGGCCCGGTCATCGCCGAACTCGGCTTCGCCAGCCGGTTCGTGTCGGGCAAAATCAAGGCGGAGGCAGCCGTGGCCACAGCGCCGCCACGCCCGCACGGTGACCTGAGCACCACCGGCATCGAATCCATCGCCCGGCTCGCCACCGCCACCTGGGACGGCGCCGAGGTCACGCGTCAGCAGCGCGGTCAGGCGACACGCCAAGTGCTCACCTACCTGACCGAGTTCGACGGCGACACCTGGCAACAACGCTGGGATTCCAGCCCTCTGGGACGAGCCGAGATCCAGGTCAACTCACTGGGGTCACGGCGCACCACAGGGCTCGCCTACGGGCCAGGTCTGCGATCGCTGTTCTGCCTCCGCGTGATCCAGCCGACCCTGCTGGCCCTGCGCACGAACTCGTTTACCGACTACGCCTCCTTCTTCATCGCCGCCCAGGCCGACCCGCTGCTCGACAAGTTCGCCGAACTCGCCGCCGCACACGACATGTCCTGGCAACACCGCCGCGAAGCTGTGTTCGACGTGTGCTGCGCCCTCACCGTCCAAGGTGTCGCGCTGACTGACCTCACCCCGGCAGCGCTGATCCACCACGGCCACGAGACGCGCAAGGTGAAAGCGACCATGCGGCCCGGTAAAAGGGACGCGAACCGGTTTGTCGGACCGTCCGCCTGGAACGTCCTGCATCGCATGGGGCACTTCCCCGACGGGACACCCTCGACCATGCGCGCCGCATTGCACCGCGGTCAACTCAGCGTCGAGGAGATGATCGACCGCTACCCAATCCGCAACCGTTCAGTGCGGCAGTTGCTCATCGACTACTTCGTACGCCGCTCAGCCGACACCGACTACGCCTCGCTCTCGCACCTCGTCCTAGAACTCGCCCACCATTTCTGGGAGAAAATCGAGCGGATCAATCCCGGTCAGGTCGACCTCCGCGTCACGCCAGAAGTCTACGCGACCTGGCGTCACATGATCAGCACCCGCGATGACGGCAAACCACGAGCAGGTGTCGACGGCATCGTCATCATCGTCCGCAGCTTCTACTACGACCTGCATACCTGGGCCGCCGACGAGCCGGAGCGTTGGGCACCGTGGGTCGCGCCCTGCCCGATCCCGCCCAGCGAGCTGCGCGGCCTGGGCAAGCGACGCCGCAGGATCAACGAACGCTCCGCCGACCGCACCCGTCAACGCCAACCCCTACTCCCGATCCTCGTCGCCCACGTCGAACACCGCTGCGACCAGACACGCCTCCTACTGGAGCGCGCCCAGCGAGCACACGATGGCGAGACCTTCAAGGTCGAAGGCAGAACCTATCGGCGCATCATCACCGAATCCGACCGACACACCATCAACCTGCGAGGTGAGGAACTCCCGATTCGGGTGATCGACGACGCCACCGGCCGGATCATCCACATCGAGACCGACGAGGAAGCAGCATTCTGGGAGTGGGCCTCTATCGAGACGCTGCGACACTCCGGCGTCCGCATCGAAGAGATGTGCGAGCTCAGCCACCTGAGCATCCGCCAGTATCAACGCGCCAACGGCGAAGTAATCGCACTCCTGGTCATCGCACCGTCGAAGACAGATCGAGAGCGCGTCATTCCGATGAGCGCGGAACTGTTCCACGTCATCGCCTCTATTATCCGCCGCCACACCCGCAACGGCCGCAACATCCCCCTGCTGAGCCGATTCGACCCCCACGACAAACTCTGGAGCGCCGAACTGCCGTTCCTGTTCCAGCGACGTAACGGCGCCACCCGCACCGTGATCGCCACCGGCACCGTCCTGAACATGCTCAAACGCCGGTGCGACGAACTAGCAGAAGAGCACCCTGGCTTCCGCACCACCCGCTTCACGCCACACGACTTCCGGCGGATATTCGCCACCGAGCTGGTCAATAGCGGACTGCCCATCCACATCGGAGCAGCTTTGCTCGGCCACCTCAACATTCAGACCACCCGTGGCTACGTGGCAGTCTTCAACGAGGACGTCGTCCGCCACTACGTCGCTTTCCTTGCCGACCGCCGTGAACTCCGCCCCGTCGAAGAGTATCGCGACACCACCCGCGAGGAATGGGGCGAGTTCGAGGAGCACTTCGACAAGCGCAAGGTCGAACTCGGCTCCTGCGGACGCCCTTACGGCACACCCTGTCAGCACGAACATGCCTGCATCCGCTGCCCCATGCTCTACGTCAACCCCAAGATGCTCACCCGACTCGACGACCTCGAAGCCGACCTGATCGACCGTCGGACACGCGCTCAAGCCGAAGGCTGGGCTGGCGAGATTGAAGGCATCGACATGACTCTGACCTTTCTACGGGCGAAGCGCGATGACGCTAGAGGACGGCTGCGGCGACCGCACGTAGATCTCGGTTTTCCTCTCGTTCCGAGCAGTCGCGACACAAAAGCAAACAGCCTCGGCTCAACGCCTTGATCGCTGACCTCTATATCGAATGTCGGTCTTTAAAGAGCTGAACGATGTAGAGTGCCAACAGCAGTATCACGACAATAAGAACCGGAACGGTCGTGCCCGCAGGGCCAAACCTTGCCAGTGCTAGCGGAATCGCTACGGTTGCTGGTGCAACTGCTATCAAAACTAGTGATAGGTGGTAGGGGATGAGTCGCTGCACCACTCGAACCCTTGGGTTCGCCATGGCCTCATGCCAGCCGGTAAATCCTGTCACATGCTTGGATAGAGGCTGCTCTAAATTCTTTCGGAGATGTTCGGAAGCTAATCCAATTTGCATGTTTTGAAACAAAATTAAAAGGCCTAGAAGTAGTGAGACCAATGGTGAGACGAGCAGGAGCGGGGCGCTTTGACGCTCAATCCCGAAGCCTAACACTGCGGAGCTTACAGTCACGGAGCAGACAACCATGGAAGTCCTGTGGTCCATCTTCTTGATAATCTCATCGCGCAATCCCTTGTACTCGGCGAGTAAAAGCTCTGTAGCAAATTCCGTCCTTCCGATGACCTTGGACATCTCTACTGGTTCGAGGACGGCCTCATGGTCGGGCGATGACACGGTCTCTCCTGGCTTGTCTTGGTCGTCAACATGGGGTCGGTCGGTCGCGGCCTACGCTGTCACTCCTCCGGGGGACTCTCCGCTTTGAGCGAGCGCATGCAATCCGGGCGTCGCCTGGAGAAGGGTAACCGTAGATCTCGACGTTCAGACCATCTCGCGAGTTCCCGGTCCGAAGGGGTGATTTCTGCTGTTGAGTGACCAGGATTCGAGATCCTCTTCTGCAAATATTGGTCTCAGTCGAATGCAATGCAAGGCGGGTCACTCTACAGCAGCAGGGCGAGCAGTCCGATAACCAAGGCCGCAGTCAGAAGCCTGATTGCCCATGTGGCGAGCATGTATTTTATGCGCGCTGATCGTGAGATGACCCAAATGTGTTTCGTAAGCGCTTCGGTGAGGGCGTCCGAGTCTGCGTAAAGCGTAAGAGCTGCTTCGTGATAGATAGCAGGGGATTCGAATGCGGCGATGGTGCCGTAGTGCACCATCGAGTCGGCGCCCAGGCGTTTCGTCCTGGGGATGACAGTCCAAATGGCCAGAAGTCCACTGGTGGCGGCAATTACGATGGCTGTGGAAAGGCTGAACGTCGAAAGAAGAGAAAGCGTTGTTGTCCCTCGTAGGCGGCTGGCCAGAAGGGCCATTAGGGCGCCATCGACGGCCAGCGTTGCTCCTGCTTTCGCATCGGCAACCCGGATCCACTCGCTGACGCTCTGCAACGTGCGCCATAGGTCTTCTCTCGTCGACTCAGGAGTCTCTTCCATGACTAGATCATCGATCACTACGCCCCAAAGGTTTCAGTGCTTGATCATCACTGGGTGCCTGACTCGTCCAGGTGCCGTACGGCACCTGGATGCCCGGTCGCCTAGCTCTACTGCGTGTCGCCCTCAGTGCAAGTGCGGTCGGCCGAGTGTCGACCGCGTTCGCCAGGCTCGCCCCAGGCAGCAGGGGACTGAGCCACTACTGGCTGGCACCGTCGCACCGGGACGTCTAGTAGCCCATCAAGTTCGCAGCGACCTCAGGCTCAAGCCCACTGCTCCTCCAAGGCCAACGCTCGTTGCCCTGGTCTCTCGGGTGGTATGGGTGTGGCGGCGAACCGGCCCTGCTTCACCCCCAAGTGCCCAACCTGCGGTGGTGCAGATAAGCTCCTCGGACCAGAAGGTCACCAAGATCCGGGCCGCGCTCACCCCAGTCGTCGATCTGCTGCATTACCGCCTCAAGCGCCCGGTGCGGATCCTGACCATCACCGGCCTGCGTGCCGAGGAGAGCAAGGACCGCCGCGAACTGCCGGTCTACAGCGTGCGTGAGTCGTTGGAGAACCGGCACGAGGACGTGTGGCTGGCCGTGCACCGCGTCACGACCGACCAGATCCGGGCGCTGGTGGACGACACCCCGGTCGGGCACCACTGGGCGTACGACAGCCGACCGGGCGCCGGTGACTGGCAGGGAAGTTCACGCGTGTCGTGTTCGGAGTGCGTGCTGGGTAACAAGCGCGACCTGATTCTGGCCACCCGCCGCCGGCCCCGGCTCGCCGCCCTCTACCTGGAGGTCGAAGAGCACATCGGGCACCGGTTCCGCTTTGACATGTCGATGAAGCAGATCATCGGCTGGGCCGAAGGACCCGGAGGCCCCGAGCCCGGGGTCGTGCTCCAGGAGGACGGGCCGGAGTTCCTTGCGCTGGAGCGGGATGTACGCCGACGCCTGGCGGAGGGATCGCGTCTGCCGGCCGGCACCGAGTTCACCGCGGTGCCCCAGGCGGTGTGCCTGGCCTGCGTCGGCTGCTGACCTGCCGACCGCCCGAGCCTCGGCGGTCGCGATTCCGTTCCCACGGATTCGCGACCGCCGGGATTCCGGTGTCTTTCGTCGCACGTTCATGCGCCACACGGGAATTCGGAAACCGGTAGAATTTCGGTGTCGTCGGACACGGAATTGACACACCGTGGACGACGCAGGCCGAATCACCAATCCGCGACACCCCGCCCTTCTTTCTGGGAATGTCGTGTCCTCCGAGAGGGCAGATCACCCGTGCCGGAACACCACACCGAGACCGTGACCGCACTCCCCCGTCCCAAGACGCTGCTCACGCAGAACAGCCGACTCGCGAAACTGAAGATCGTCAACTGGAGCATCCCGGCATTGGCGACCCGCCTGCCCGACGGCAGGACCGTCAGCACCTGCCCGGCCGCGGGGATCTGCGCCCTTCCCTGCTACGCACGACAGGGCGCCTATTTGTGGCCCAGCGTCAAACGCCGGCACCAGGCGAACCTACTGTTCGTGCTCGACGACCTTCGCGGCTGGGGCGAAGCGATGATCGCAGAGTTGACCCGGCGCAATCAGCGCAGCAAGCAGACCCTGTGGGTCAGGGTGCACGACGCCGGCGACTACTTCAGCGACGACTACCTGCTCGAATGGCTTCGGGTGGCACGCGTGTGCCCGGCGGTCAGGATCTACAGCTACACCAAGGAAGTCGAGCGCTTCAAGCGTTTGGTCGAGCCCGACCCGCCCGAGAATTTCTTCTGGGTCTACTCCCTGGGTGGGCGGGAGGACCACCTGCTCGACCCGTCGGTGGACCGCGTCGCCGACGTGTTCCCCGACGAGGAGTCGATCATCCGCGCGGGCTGGCACCCGCAGACCGCCGACGACCGCCTGGCCGTCACCGGCCCCGCCCCTGTCGGCATGTCGGTCAACAACCTGCCCAAGGCCAAAAAGTTCATCGCAGGCAGGCGCTTCAGTGAGATCCAGGTGGCATACAACCGCCGCCGCGCCGCGCGCCGCAGACACCGGCCGTTGCGCGTCGCCGGACGCCGGGCGCAGCAGCACGCCAGTCCGAACTCCTGAACCCCGCGCCCTCGCCGGGTGCGTGCGCCTCCAGGCGCCCGGCGAGGGCGCGCACCACGTCCACACGGCCGCGAAATGGACGGCCGTGTCGCCCAGGCCCGATGGACGGAACTTTCCAGGCGGTGTCCGGTCGCCGTACGGCGCGCCGCAGCCGTGTCCTGCCGCACGAGGTCAGCGATCTGGCACGGGGCGGGGCGGCAGCAACCCGCGCGGCAGGTCCACAGGCTGCCGTACTAGACGCGTCGACGCGACGCCCATGCTAGCTGTGCAAGTCACACTCGGAAACCAACAGCGGCGAGCCGGAAAGGCTGTCGCTGAAGTCTGCTCTACCCGCCTTCGAGAGATATAACCAAACGCCTTTACCGGCCAGCACAAATATCGCACTGGAAGGATTTCGCATTGGAAGCGAAAGTGGCTTGCCGTCGAGCGAAAGCCGAATCGGATATTGTTTATCCTGTGTCGAAAAAGGGGGTGACACCCCTTTGATGACGCGGACCGAATCACTTCCGTTACCGGGGACTTCATGAAGTCTGTCAAGTCATCTTCCCGCGCTGTACTCCGTGCCGTCACCGCTCCGCAAGCCGTCTTGACGAACGTCGCGGCCGAGGACAACCGGATCGTCGCCGACGCCCTGGACCCGCGGTACCGCGAGCGGCAGGTTGTCCTCTCGCTGGGCATGGGCGTGGACTCGGTCGCACTGTTGGTGCGCTGGATCCTCAACGCCACCTTGCGTGGTTTTCCGCTTTCGGCCCTGACCGTCGTTACGGCGATGACGGGCGAGGAACACGACCGGACCCGCGAGTACATGGAGCGGTACCTGCTGCCGTTGATGCGCAAGCATCGCATCCGTTACGTGCAGATCTGCCGGGCCGGGCAGAAGCGCAAGCACGGCTACGTGGTGCTCTCCGACACCCGCAGGCCGGACCGGATGCACATGATCGGCCCTTGGCGGCTGTCCTACGAGATGAAGGCCGGCGGCACCCTCCCCAGCGTGCGGAAAGGGCGGCGGTGGTGCTCCGACCGGGCCAAGGGTGACCCCATCGACTGGTGGGTCCGGGACAACATGCAGCCGGGCTACATCCACGTGACGGGGTACGCGGCCGAGGAAGGCAGGCGTGCCGCCCGCGACGCCGAGGCCCGCCTGGAGAAGGAGGGCGAGGGCAAGACAGTCCCCTGCCTGGCCTGGTACCCCCTCATGGACTGGGGCATGAACCGCTCCGACGCGTCCAAATATCTGAAGCAGGTCTTCAAGCTCGCCGAGGGCGAGGAGTGGCCCAGGTCATGCTGTACCTGGTGCCCGTTCAGCGGGATCGCGGGAAGTCGCGCCGAGCTCGTGGCGCGTTGGCGGGCGCAGCCCGAGGTCGCCGCGTTCGGCCTTGAACTGGAGTACACCGCCCTGGCACTCAACGAGAACATCGGCTTGTTCGGCACCGGAAGGACCGCTTTCGACGTCGCCCTGGAGGAAGGGCTGGACCACGTCGTGGACATCGCCTTGGCCCGCATCGAGGCCCATGAGAGCTGGGACGTGCTGGAGATCCGGCGCCTTTTCACCGCCAAGGACGACGATCCGAGCAAGAAGGGCAGCCCGTTCCGCAGCGTCCGGGCCATCCGGACCGGGACCCGGCGCGACCTGTTGGACTGGATGCGCGCCAACCTCGTGGCCGAACTGGAGGTCGATCACCGGTACGGCATCATCCGGGCCTGGACCCGTCGTCGCGCGCCCAAGGGCAAGTCGGTCGTCTACCCGGCCGCCGAACACCTGCACGTGCTGGTTCCCACGGGCGTGGACGATAAGGAGCGCAGCAGCTTTGCCAGGCGTTGGAACGAGTTCCACGCGCTGACTCTCTTCTGACCCGCTGCGCCTGGAAGCGGCCCCGGCGGCAGGCACAGGAACCTACGCCTGCCGCCGGGGCCTCGCGTCCGCTGCGTCGCGATCGTGGACGGGTCCGGATGCACGTGGGTGCCACCGCCGCGGCAAGACACGCGGAGAAGGCGCGCCGCATCCTCCCCCGAGTACCGACACCCACCCGCCCGCCCCTACTCCCGATCCCGATCGGGACAGGTCGGGCACCCAGCGCCGCGCGGCATCGCCGGCCAACCCATCGACGGGCCGAAGAGGGCTGCGCGGCCCGGAACGCCGGATACATCGGAAATGATCGACTGGTGGGCCGGAAAGAAGAGCCCGTGTCCTGCCACGCACATTGATTAGCTGTGCTAAGTTTTATTTGTTGGCTCGGGAGTGACGCCCCGGACGACACAGACCGAATCAATTCCGCAACCACCACTGGAGCGTTCATGTCCACGTCCGAAACCGCGCCCGACACCGGCCGCATGGTCGGTGACACGCCGGAAGGTCACGATCTCCGCACCGATGCGTGCGAACAGTGCGGTGCCGAGCCGACACTGCCGTGCTCGGCCGACTGCCTCACCGCCTTCCCCAATCACGCCCTGCTGCGCAGGGTGGGCCCGGAGGACTGGGCAGTGGCCGACTGCCCGAGTTGTCAGGGCGTGGGCATCGCCGACAGCGAGCCCTGCGCCTGCCTGCTAGACCGCGCCGACGCCCTCGCGCTGCTGGGCGACGACCTGCACGAGCGCGCCCGCGAGGCCCAGGAGGAGGCGAACCGCTTGGCCGCCACCACCGCCTACTGCGACACCGCCATCCTGCTCGACGCCATGGAGACCCACGACTACCGGCCCGTGCTGGTCACCGACAACCACGGGTTGCCCGGTTCGCTCGAAATCTCCACCGAGCATGGTCCGGTCCGGCTGCGCACGCGGCGCACCGAGCCGGGTTGGCTCTCGGCGCGCCGGCCGGACGGCACCATTTACGCAGTCCGGTCCGGGTTCGACGGCCTGCACGGGGCCGTCGACCTCCTGGAGCGCACGCTGCCCGAACTGGCGTGTTCCGGAACCGCGCTCGTCCACGTGGTGGCGATCGCCGAGCGCAACCCGCTGCCCGGCATGGCCTACCGGCTCGACCTGTTCGAACCCACGCCCGCAGACGAACCGTGCCCCCACTGCCGCGACGAGGGGTACGAGTTCGCGGCGAGCGAGGGCTGCCCTGGTCCGAAGGGGCACATGTGGCGGGCCGCGAAGGTGTGGCAACGGTCGCCGGGGACGCGGCGCCCCAACGGCGACATCCTCGTCTGGGGGGCGTTCCCGTACCCCGCCGACGAGCCGGACGCCTACACCGCGCTCGACCACGCCGTCCGCGCCACCATCGACGCCGTCAGGGCCGGTTACCTCAAGGTTTCCTGACCAGCCGCGCCGACCCCGGTCAACGTCGCGCCGGGGTCGGCGCACCACACCACCACCGGCCCGCTCCCGGAGCGCGGTCACCGAACCACCCTGGGGAACACCATGAACACCACCGACCGTACGACTGCCGGCGAGACCACCGACGCGGTTTTGAAGATCCGGGCACTGGACGCAACAGTCACCATGCGCCGCACCACGGCCGCACTGGCCGACCTCGGTCGCGTCACCGCATTCGACTTCCACCAGGGCGCGCCGCGCGTCACCCTCACGCTGAGCACCGGCGCGACGGTGGTCATCGGCCAGGAGGACGACGACTGGAAGGCGACCAGGGTCACCGTGGAAGGGGAGAACGCGTTGGACCACGATGCTCTGGCCGAGTTGGCGGGCAGCTACGACCCCGACCGCGTACGCGCCGTCATCGACGAACTCTGGCTCGCCGCCTGGTCGATGGTCACCCAACTCGCCGAGCAGACGGTGAAGAGGCTGCGTCTGGCCCTCGCCCAGCTGCTCGACGAGCATGTCTGACCACGAGCCAGCCGCACAGCCCGACCGGCGCAGCGTGCCCGGTCCCACGCCATCGCAGCCTGGGATCGGGCACGCCTGCCCGTATCAGGCGGATTCGGTCGGAGCGGCGATCCCGACCACCGGATCGGAGACGCCCCCCTCGCCGGTTCCGGGCCGTGGCGCTGGTCCGGCCGCGGGCGCGCCGGCGGAGGCCGAGCCGGCCCGTCTGGGCCGTCGCCTCGGCTTCGGTGGCTCTTCGTGGTGCAGCGGCGCCGCCGTCAACTCCGCCGGTTCCCATCCCACATCCAACGCCGCCTGCCAGCTCCGCGCCCATTCCTGCTGGAGCCGCGTGACCTCCTGCACAGCCTGGGCGCGCACCCCGTCGGCGTCCTGCTTGGCCTTCGCCAGGATTGCGTCCGCGTCCTGCTTGGCCTTCTCCAGGATCTTCGGTGCCTGCCTGGCCGCCAGCTCCGCGACCGCGAGCGCGACCGAGGCATCGGTCCGCGGCTTCAGCGCTTCCGCGGCGGCCCGTTCGGCCTCTCTGCGAATGTTGTTGTCCCCCATGTTCCGATGGTAGGCCAGCGCGCGCCCGACCTGCGAAAGCCGCATACAAATAGCGTCCACATAGGACTGTTAGAGGCTAGGATCATATTGTCGGACAGGGGTGACGCCCGAACCGACTGACCGAATCACTATTCACCGAGAACCGTTCCGACGGTTCCCCCTGCCGCGTGCCGTACGGATTCCGCCGCTGCTCAGCGTGTCCGCAGGTGCACCGAGAGGACGCGCACGTGACCCGAGACGTCAACCACTCACCGATCACCTTCGGCGAAGTCCTGGTCTTCGACCGTTCGCTGCCGGGCACCACGCGGACCTTCCCCGCGTTGCTGCACTACGGCAGCGAAAAGGCTGGCACCGATCGGGACAGCCTCGTGATGCGCCCGGCGTTCCGCCCCGAGGTGCTCCACGAGGTGGTGGCCGACCGCGCAGCCCGCACCGGACACGCGGTGCCCGCCGACATCGCCGACTGGGAGCGGTGCGGTCCGCACCACATCCTGGTCCCCGATCCGGCAGGATGGGAGCTCGTTCCCGACCAGCCGCGCCGCTCACCCACCTTCCGCGAGGACCCGCTGGCGGTCGTGGACATCCCCGATCTCGATCTCGGGTGTTACGTCCGTGCGCCCGCCGACGTCGAGCAGCGCGACCCCGCGGAGTGGGTGGTCGTCGCCGCCATCATGTACCGGCAGACGGCGCTGATCATCGTTCCGGCTGGCCGCGTCGCGCTCTTCGAGCCCGAACTCGACGAGGACCGCCGCCCGGCCGTGCTGACCGCGGAGGAGGACTGGTACCCCCGCTGCCGCCACTGCGGCCGAGCGCTTTACGTCCCCGGTGAGCAGCCGGGCATGCTGTACCCCGCCCCTGCTGAAGACGAGGACAGGCCGTGGTGCGCGGCCCGCTACGACTCCGACCGCCGTCGCCCATGTGCTGCCACCTACATGCTCTACCACTACGAGACCGGCGCGGTTATCTCCGCCGGCCCGGCGTTCGACCAGCTCCGCGCCGCCCACCTGGAGAGGTTGGCGCACGCGAAGCCCGCGGAGGACCACCGCGACGACGGCCACCTGTGCTGGCAACGGCTGGAGGCCAGCCCCCCGCAGCGCTGGCGCGCGGCGTCCGTCCGGGGCGGCCGCGCGGTGACCTATTTGGTCGAGATCGGTGTCTTCACGCAGCGCGTGTGGCGGGACGACACCGGCGACGGACCGCTGACCTACCTCGGATCCTGGCCGTGGGCGGCCGAGGCGCTGCGCCACGCCGAGGCGGACGACCTGGCTGCCCGCCAGTCGGGGACGCACCCCGCTGGCACTGGGCAGAGCTGACCGGCTGCGCCGTTGCAGCCGAGCGCCACCTTCCCGCGAGTGACAGCCGGACCCGGCGGACCGGGCCGGCGGTCACTCGCGTCCGAACCCCGGGTTCGTCGTGACCCAATCCCACCGCCGGGCCACCCGAATCCGCACGTAATTTACGCAAACTGTTCTCCGTGAATTCTCGATAGAATTGTCGTGTTGGCCGGACACCGGAGTGACGCCCCGAGTGCCGCCAGGGCCGAATCACTTCTTTCGAGGAATTTCCGATGACGTGTTTCTATCTCGGGACGCATCGTCCCCGTTGGCTCGAAAAAGCGAACGTGCCACTGTTCATCTCCTACTCGACGTTGTCAAAATACAAGCACGGAGGAGACCATTTTCCCAAGGGTCTCACCCTCTGGGCGGGCGACAGCGGCGCGTACAGCGAACTGGACGAGCACGGCGAATGGACCGTCGATCAGGACGTCTACGGCGGCGCCGTGTACCGCTTCATGGAAGACATCGGAACGCCGCCGATGTTCTTCTCGCCGCAGGACTGGATGTGCGAACCGCACATCCTGGCTAAAACCGGACTGACTGTCCGCGATCACCAGGAATACACCATCGACTCGGTGGTCTACCTGCGTCGCGAATTCCCGCACGCGCCGTGGATTCCGGTGCTCCAAGGGTGGACCATGCAGGACTACCTGCACCACCTGGAGATGTACCGGCTCGCAGGGTTCGATCTCGCAGCCGAACCGCTGGTCGGGCTGGGCAGCGTGTGTCGACGTCAGTCGACCTCTGAAATCGGCGCGATCGTTACGATGCTGCACTCCCGGGGACTGCGCCTCCACGGATTCGGCGTCAAGCTGAAGGGCTTGGAGAAGTACGGCCACATGCTCACCTCTGCCGACAGCCTCGCGTGGTCGTACGACGCGAGGAAGGGCGGGATCAAGCTCGTAGAGTGCGCGGTGGAGAATGCTCACATCGGGCCGTGCAACAACTGCTTCCGCTACGCGATGCAGTACCGCGACAAGGTCCTCGAAGCGCTGGCGTCGCCGAAGCAGTTCTCCATGCCGCTTGAATTCTCCGCTTGAGGCGTACCCGTCCGACGTGCGCCACGCACCTCGGGCGGAATGGCGTCCGCCGCACTCCGACGTCATTCCGGAAATGCGATAGTATTTTTTAGTCGGAAAGAGCCTGTTTCGCGAGGTATCCGACGAGTCGCGGCAAAGCCCCTCTTGTGGGGAAAGCCCGCCGCCGGCCGATCTCGCAGCCGACCGTGAACGACCGCGACGCGGGTCCATCGCAACGCCGGCCCGTTCTCGCGCCGGCGGGACGGACCCGCACCGCCACCGGGGTGACGCCCGGCGCGGAGCAGACCGAATCACTCGAATCCGAGGAGCACCAGCATGAGCATGTTCGACTCCGGCACTGAACACCGCTTCCCCGTACCCGGCGCGCCCTTGGCGGTCTCGCGCCGGCACCGCATCGTGGTCTGGCGCTCGGACGGCGACTTGCGCACCACGCCCGTGCTGGAGAACGGACTCGTCGCCTGGAGCCGCACCTCCGAGGCCGAAAGGCTGCCCGCCGAGGTGCGCGGGTTGGCCGAGCGGATCGCCGCTTCGGACGTGCTGGACCGCGTCCACGGCACGGCCCCCGCCCGCGCGACGTCCTCGTTGCCGCAGCCCGCGGCGCCAATGCTCATCCGGTGCCACAGCGGCGATGTCTTCTGGTTCCACGGCCACCACCTCATGTACTGCCCGCTGTTCGAGGACGGGATCGTCGGATGGGGCTATGCCAACGAGGTCACCGACGACGCCGACGTCGAACCCGCGTTGCTGGCCGAGACCGCGTGGACGCTGCGCCTGGCCGCCCCCGAGTACGCGAGCACCGAGATCGTCCGGGCGTCGCGACGCGCCGTGCCCGGCATCGTCACCGTGCGAGCGGACGGCGCGGTCATCCGGCACCGCACCGTGGACAGCGGCCTGTGGCTCGATCTGAGCGAAGCGCCCGTCATCGAGCAGTTCCCAGCCGACGCCGCGTTCAACCCGCGCACGGCGCGAGGACTGGCCGCCAACCTGCTCGCCCATCCCGATGCCGACGCAGGTTCCGTACGCATCCTCGTCGATCACGCCGCACCCGAGCGCGGCCGAGGCGACATGCTCAGGTGGCGGCCCACCGAGGAGATCCTCGTGCTGCACGATGCTGTCCACCGGCCCGGCGTCGTCGTCCTGCGCGCCTCCCGGCACCGGATGCCGATGACCGTCCGGCACGCACACGCGGTGGCCGCCGCACTGCTGGCAGCCCGCGAGCACGCCGACCGCGCGCTCGACCGCGCAGCCGAAGCCGCGACGCGGTTCGAGGGAAGGGACCGGATCGACGTGCGGATCGCGAACGCATTGATGCGGGCGACCAGGCGCGACCACGCCACGCTCGCCGAGGTCGCCGCCGTGCGCGACCTGCTGGCCGCCTCCCCCGGCCGCTGACCGCGTTCCACCCGCCAAAGACTGGCGACATACGACTGACGGGGTGTCGAGGTGACTTCGGCACCCCATCCCGCCCCGGAGCCTCCGCTTTCGGATGCCCCCGTCGACCACCTTTGATCTGGCAAAACGGTATAGTTGATCTTGTTGGTCGGGGGTGACGCCCCGGCTGGCGCAGACCGAATCACTTCACCACCGAACCAGGGAGCACACCGTGCACGAGAACACCGCTCTGCCGACGACTCCGGACGGCGCGACCGCGACGAGCGCGGCCGACCGGATCGAGACCGACCCCATCACCGCCATGAGCGTGGCGCTGGCGACCTTCGTCGACGAGGTGAACCGCATCGGAGCCGACGTTGTGGGCGAAGCGGCCGACCAGAAGGACACCGCTGAACTGACGGTGTTGGTCCACCGCATCGACGACGCGCGCGGCAGCCTCTACGACCTGCTCGACGCGCTACGCGACGCGGGGCAGCGCGGCAGCGCCTTGTTCGACGAGGCCGTCAGCGCGTTCGAGAGCGCGGGCGACGCGATGAACGCCGTCATCACCGACTGGTCCGCCTGACGCTCCGACCGGCCGAAGGGCCGCACCGGCGACACACCTTCGGCCGGTCGGAACCCGCGCACCACCACCCGATCGGCGACGCCGCGCGGCAGACAGACACACGCCGTCCACGATCGGATCACCTTCTCCCCCGCACCAGGAGTCCATCGTGACCAACCCCCACTTGATTGCGCCCATCCACCACCGCACCGGCATACGCCCGGTGCCGTTGGGCTTCTTCGTCAGCCCGCGCCGAGCCCGCGCCCGAAGCCGCGAGCTGGACGACGCCCACGCCATGTTCCGCGAGTTGGCCCTGCGCCTGGACTACTGGGCGTACATGTTGCGCCGCAACGCGCTGGACGTGGACGCGCTGCTGGACATCGCGTGCCGCGCTGACCACCCCACCCCGATGCGCGAGGCCGTCAAGGCCATCGCCGCCCAGCTCCGCTTCCAGGCCGAGACGCTGGAGATCGAGCTGAACCTGCGGGTCAAGGCACCGGCGTTCGCCGCGCTGGACCAACAGGCCGAGGGGGTCGAATACCTCACCCGCCCGAGCCTGAGCCTCACCGCGGACGCGCGATACCTGCGCCGCATCGCCGACCTGATCGTCCGTGACGCGCGGTCACCGCGACCTCCGGTGCGCCAACTGCGGGAGGGGGAGCACATCGTCCGCTTCTGGAACGCCATCAACGGCGAAGACGAGAAGAGGTACTGCGACGACGTCCAGGCCGCGCGCGAGCTGGCCGCCACGCATCGCCCGTACAACGACACCGGAGTGGAGATCCGCTTCGTCACCGCCGTGACCGACAGCACCGTGCGGACCGAACACGTTCCCCTCCACACGTCCCACGCCTGACCAACCCGGCCCGCCGCCGTGCCGCACGGCGGCGGGCCGCTACCCGAGGAAGCTGTCATGCCTCAGGATCGCGCTCCCCGCACGGCGAGCACGAACGCCGCGAGTTCCGCACCCTGCACTGGGTCGACGCAGAATGGACCCTCGTCGGCGCAGACGACCAAGAGCGACCGCGCGTGCGGCTGCTCATGCTCCATATCGAATTCCGGCGCGCGTACCACGCCGTCCTCCAACTCGTGGTCCCGCCCAGGGACGGTGCCGCCGGGCCGAAGCTGATCCAAGGCCCGGTCATCCATACCGACGCGGCCGGGCGAATCACCCGCGCCGGACAGAACCGGGCGTTCGGCAACGCACTGGAGGAGTTGCGGGGCCGCTTCGACGCCGGCGACCCCGAGGTGACGCGGTTCTTCACCGCCAGCCGTGCCGACGGTGACACCGACGACGGTGACGACTGACAGCACACCTCCGGCAGATTCGGGAAGGCCCTTCGCGCCACCGCGCGAAGGGCCTTCCGTCGTGCAGGCCAGGCATTGAAGGCACGCGGAGTCGCACTCACAAAATATTTAGCATTGCTAAGCTAGTGGTGGGTCCGGGGGTGACGCCCCCGGCCCGCAAAGACCGAATCACCCTCCAGACCGGGAGCACCCGCATGGGTTCCGACCCCACCGACAACTCAGTGGCGAACGCCACGGCAGCCGCCGACGGCTACGTCGGCGTCACCATCACTGCACTCGACGGACCCGACGACCGCCCTTCGATGATCCGCGTGCCGAGAGGCGGCACTGTCGACCCGACCGAATGGCGCAGCACGCACCTGGAGCCGCTCGTGCTGCGCTGGCTCGACCTCTCCGCCTCCGAAACCGGCCGATACCGCATCGAGACGGACCTCCCCGCAGCCGACTACTCCACCACCTGGATCGCCGAGCACGGCCCCGGCGACCGCGCAGCCCACGTGGTGCACAACGAGCGCGGTGTCCAACTGGCCGTCTACCTCGCCGGCGCTCCCTGCGCCGAGTGCCGCCCCGAGCCCGCGCCGCACACCGAACACGCCGCCAACACGCGGGGGTTGCCCCTGGGACCGCCGTGCGCGCGGGCGGCCGACCACGCCGCGCGAGACGCGGCGATCGCCGGCGGCACCGTCATGGAGATCTCCGTCGCCGACACCGGCGACGTCATGCTCATGACCCGCGCGGCGCGTGCCGCCGCCAAGCGCTCGACCGACGCCGACCGACTCTACGAACGCACCGTCGAAGGTCTCAAACCGGCCTACGAACTGTTCACCCCCCACTACCGCGACCGCCTCGAACCCCGACAGATCCAGTTGATGCTCTCCTCGTCCGACACCGACGACGAGGTGTTCGACCACTACGGCCATGAGTGGGTGGGCGATCACCGGTGGCACGCGATCGAGGCCATCCTGAACGACTTGCTCGACGACGACGAACGCGACGAGTTGGAACACCACAACCTGCTGGACGCGCTACGCGAGGAGATCGTGGAGCGCGACACCTCCCACCCGGAACTCAGCCTGCTGCGCAACAGCCCCTCCATGCTGCTGCGCTACGACCTGAACGTCGCGGTGCCACCCGCACCGACATCGGACGCCGAGCAGTACCTCTCGACCCTCGCGGAGATCGCCGAGGCAGCCGGACTGGACACCGCAGTGCCAGCGGTCTCCGAAGCCCTAGACGAGTTGCTCGCACACGCCTACAACGGCGGCAGGCTCTACATGATCTGGTACGGCGAACCCTACGACGGCTACCAGCTCGCACACCCGCCCGCGCGCCGGTCACACGCCATCGTGCCCGCGCCCCCGGTCGCCGTCGAGTTCACGAACGCGCACCTGCTGGTGCTCGACCACTTCAACGGCTCCGGGCACGAGGCGAGCATCGAACGGATCACCACGCCGTGGTCACCGGGTCGGGTGAGCGTCGACGCCGCCCGCGTGGGGCCGGGCTGGTCGTGGACCGACACCTCCGGCCCTCACCTGCCCGCCTACAGCGCCCAGGTCACCGCGGTGGCGCCGACCATCCCCGCCGATCCGCGCAACTGGCCCGAATGCCACTGCGGCAACAACCCCTGTAGCGACGGGTTCTACCCGGTCGACGACAACGGCGAACCAGTCGAGCCAACCCCGCAGGACTGGACCAGCAACCTCATGCGGTGCGCCAAGTGCGGGCTGGTCTACGACAACGACAGTTACGACCCGCGACACGGCGTCTTCACTATCGTCGGCCGCGTCGTCCAGGCGGCTTCCACGACCCCGGACAAGGCCGAGGTCACACCGTCGGACGCCGCCGAACGCCCGCCGGGTGGCGCGCACGAGTGAACTCCGGAGTGCCCAGGGAGGCGATGCCAACCACGCCGTGGCCGTCGCCTTCCGGGGCACTCCGCCAGGCATTGCGGGCTAAGTTCGAACACGGGACACGCGATCAGCGTGGCGAGGGAACAACTCATGAGCGGACCAAGTTGGGCGCGGACCTTGAGCAGGGGAGAGCGCGGACAAAAGGACGTCGGTCAAGTCTTCGCACGCAGCGCGGCGTGCACTTTCCAGCAACCTGTCTGAAGTGCGACGACGATATAGTTGATCTTGTCGGTTCAGGGGTGACGCCCAGATTCCGACGACGACCGAATCACTATCCAGGAGCGAAAACCGTGCGCCATGACATGAGCGTCGGGGAAACGAACAACCCCGGTGCGCGCCCACAATCCGACCCGGTGACCCGGTTGGGGACCGGGCAGGCCGACGCCCGCCGCGTCACGCTGCGCCTGTCCGAACAGGCGACGCCGTTCCCGTCGGGTGAGGTCTTGATGACCCTCCCCGGAAGCAACGCGGCATTCCCCGGCATCCCCCGCCACTCCGCCGACAGTCACCCACTCGACGACACCAACTCCGCGCGATTCCGTCGATCGGTCGTCGCATGGATCGGGGTGCTCCTCGAAGCGGCGGAACTGGGCTGCCACCACTTCGAGTGGCGTGGGGACGTGCTGGAGGTGTGGGACGACCACCCCTACAGCGACTACCCCTACCCTCAGCTCATCGGACCGGACGCAGACGGCTACTACCCCCTTGACCTGCACTGGATGCAGCTCTCCGACGAGCAAGCCGGACAGTTGCGCCTGCACTACGCGGACGCGTTGGCGATCCTCGCAGGCGGCGAGCGGCCCAGTGCCGCTGCCGCAATGCTGGACTACCTCACCTCGCCGACGCAGGTCGCCGTCAACCGGGATGACCTCAGGGCGGCATTGGTCGGCGTGATCGAAGCGTTCGACGACGGCACCGATCGCGGACCGGAGTATGAGCGGATCACCGCCGCCCGTGCTCGCGCCGACCACGCCGTCACCGAGCACGTGCGCGCCTGCATTGGAGCCGCCGCGCGCGCGATCCTGCGTTTCCACCCCGACGCCTGGGCGGTTCGCGTGGACCTCAGCGACCGCAAGGAGGACGACGAGAAGCCGGTCGAACTGGTCGGGTTGGACGGGGCCACCGACACCGTTCCGTTCAGCGTCGACCCCCGTTGGCCCAGGGTGGCGGCGGACGTCGTGCGGTGGCTGACCGACGCGCTGACCTATCGCCCCGTCGATCTGGCTTGGTGTCTGGACTTTCGCAACGCCGGACGGCACGTCGTCACCATCGGCCTGCTCACCGCGCAGGCGAGGTACCGGCACGCGAACAAACCGGACGAGGTGGTCGCCGAGCCGTGGGTGGACGACCCGTGGGCGGACGTCCCGATGCCCGAAGACCCCGGCCTACACGTGCTGATCGACGACGAGGTGCCCCTCTCGGACGGCGAGGTCGCGTGCCGGTCCGACGCCTCCGAGGACGCCGACACCACTCCGCTTGCCAACCACTGACTTCCAATCCGTGCGGCCGGCGCATCGAGAACGAGGCCAGCCGCACGGCTCCCCGAGATCACTACTTAGGAGCGAAACCGTGCGCTACGACAGGTCCGCGGGCCGGTTCGAAGTCTCAGGGGACGCCACACAGCTATCACTCCGCTGAATCACCGTGTCGTGCGGCCGGCGCACCCGAAGCGGCGCCGGCCGCACGACACCCCGAGCCAGAAAGGCCCCAGATGGGCAACAGCACCAGACCCGGCAGCGTGGTCACCGGCGAACGCGACCTGGCCACCGTGACCGTGGACGGCGAGCAGTACCGCGTGACCGAACTGCGGTGGAACGGCATCGACGGCAGGTCCTACGAAGTCGTGCGCGTCGCCGACGGCCGCCTGCTCACCGAGGACGGGTCGTTCGACGAGTACCCCGACGAAAACCAGATCCGTGCGCTGGTGGACACCCTGTGCGCCGAGGACAAGCTGCCCTCCCCGACCGCCCCGGTGTCCGTCATCCTGCCCCGCACCGGCGCGCCATGACCGACGGCGTCGTGTGGTGGGACGCGAGCGCCCCCGCCGGGCAGGACGAGTCGCACGTCCAGGTCGGACGACCGCTGACCGATCGGCAACAGACGTGGCTGGTCGCTCCCTACCCGATGGCACAGCCCGGCACACCCGGTACCTCCTTCTGCGCCGAGTGCTCCACGCCCGATAGCCGGGCGCGTGACCGGGGGCCGTGCCACCGCGAGGGGTGCCACGACTGGTATGCGTCGACCGAGATCCTCCCTGAACCCGGCACGCCACTGGCCCTACTGCGCCGCGCGCAATGCGTGCTGTGGCTGGTGCGCGGCGAGCAGTGCTACGCCCCGGTGTCCGACAGCGGGTTGGTGAACTGGAGCCGGACCGACGTCGCCGATTCCTACGAGTGGGACCAGGACGAGGCCGAGCACGCGGAGAGGACCGCAGCCGCGGACCAGCTCCACGCCCACCAGTCCGCCGGGGCGCTCCTGCGGATCGCCGTCAAGGTGGAGCCGGAGCAGGACACGGTGGGATGGCAGCGACCGTCGTCGTGGCGCCACGCGGCCCGACTGCTGTGCGACGCGGCGAGTCACGAGCGGCACGCGGCGACGACAGGTGGACCCGTACTCGGTGCCGTCGTCCGGCTCGACGCGGTGGTCAACCACCTCCAGGCCGACAGCACCAGGGGCGGGGAATCCGCCCGCGTCCAGGCGTTGCAGGAGATGACCGCGTACCTGGCCCGCCACACCCAGGGCGCGAACTACCGGGTGGCGCTGCTGCCCGGCCGGCACGAGCACCACGAAGTTGTCGTGCGTGCCAGGAGCGCGGAGCAGGCCACACTGCGTGTGTTGGAAGCCGATGCGCGCTACCTGGTCGGTGACCAGCCCGTGCCGGAAGCCGTGCGCGAAGTGACGTCGGCGGTACCCGCGATCCCGACCATTTAAGCCGTCCACCGCGCTCCCCAGCCGCCCCGCGACATGGCCAACCGGTGTCGCGGGAGCCGCCCGCCGGCCACATCGGGACGCCCTCTGGTTGTCCCGCACAACGAACCCGACTTCCCGGGCGGAGTGACGACCCGACCCGGAAACCGACAGAACCACCCCGACCGGGAGACGACTCCACGATGAACGACGACCTCCACGACGCGGTCGAGATGACCGGGCAGGCGGCGGCCGACGCCGTCGCGGCCTACGTGGACACCTGCGTGCACGCCCTGAGCCGAGCAGTGCGCAGGGTCTACCCCGCCGCGTCGGCCTTGCTGCTGCACCTCGATGCCTACTTCGGCAAGGGCGGCGAGCCGGTGCTCGACCGCGTCTTCCTCGCAGGCGAGGACCAGGTGCTCGACCCGCGCCGAAACCCGCAGGACATCGACGACGAGACCGTCCGGCACCTCCTCGTCCGCGTGTTCGAGTACCCGGACCACCTGCCGCCCGAGCTTCGCAGGCTTCTGCCCGACGAGGGCAACCACCACGGGCGGGCGATTTGCGTGCTGCCGCTGCCCGACGAGAACGACGACGAGGGCGAGGACCGTGCGGTTGAGACGGCCGCCCGAGTCATCGCGGTGGTCACGCTCGAACAGGCCCAGAGGTGGGGAGGTCGACACCTGTCGGTGGCCGACGTGGTGCGCCTCCGCACGGCGATTCCGGATTCCAGCATTCCCGAGTCGATGGGCGATGTCGTCTTCAACCTGTTCGACGCACACCGCCAGGACGACGGGGTGGACGCCTGAGCGGTCGGTCACCACGATCCGGCCGGACGCTCGGCGATTTCCCGCCCCGCGCGGGATATCGCCGAGCGTCCCGGCGCACTGGGTTCCGGGTCCGCAAGTCGGATGAACACGGCGGACGCCGATGAAGTCGAGCGGCCCACCGGCCACTCCGGAACAAGCTGTACGACGCCCTCCGCGCGCCGCAGAGCGCGCATCGCGTAGCACGGGTGAGCCGCGAAAACAGTAAAGTTGATCTTGTTCGGACGGACTGACAACCCCACTTCGGACACGACCGAGTCACCGACCCGCAGGAGCAGCACCGTGCGCGACACCACCGGTGCCGGGACCGCCAACGCACCCGGAGCACACCGACACCACACGCCGACGATCCCGGACCGCCACGTCGTCGGCCCACGCAGGGCCGACACGACCATCACCCTGCCGCCCGAAGTGTTCGACGGTCGCACGCCGCGCCGTCTCGACGTCGGCGTCGACGTGGACGGCCCGCTGTACGACTTCCCCGCGGCGGTCCGCGCGTACCTCATCGGCGTCGAAGGCACCGGGCGGCGAATGCCCGAGCCGACGCGCTGGCACTTCTACCGCGACTGGGGATTGACCGACGAGCAGTTCAGCGCGGTCTGCCACCGTGGCGTGGACAGCGGGATCGTCTTCCGCACAGGCACCCCCGTGCCGGGTTCGGTAGAGGCGGTCCAACAGCTCATGGAAGACGGACACCGCGTGCACCTCATCACCGACCGCGCCGAATGGGGTTCACCCGGAGCAGCCGAGCAAGCAACCCGCGAGTGGTTGGCCGAGCACGCCGTGCCTTTCACCACGCTGACCCTCAGCCGCGACAAGACCGTGGTCCCCACCGACGTGATGGTCGACGACCGCACCGACCACTACGAGGCGCTGGAGGCCGCAGGGACCACGGCCTACCTGCTCGACACCGTATGGAACCGGCACCACGACGCACGCCGCCGGGTTCACGACATGTCCGCCTTCGCACGCGCCGTGCGCGCGTGCGCGGCGAACGAATCCGACCAGACGTGAGGCGACCACCGGGCCGAGGGCATCGCCCCGGCCCGGTTCGTCGGACCGCAACAACTACCCCCGCGCGGAGAAGCCCATGGACAACATCACGCCGCCCGCCCCGAAGACTGTGTCCGTCGACGTCGCCACGATCTTCGAAGAAATGACGAACCGGATGTTCCCGTTCCTGGTCCGCCAGCTCACCGGCGATCCTTTCGGCGAGATCCGCAAGACCCGGAGCCTGACCATGGCCGACATCGACAGCGCGCCCGCCCGGCGTGCCCGCGTGCGCTACTGGGTCGCTCCCTCCTACGTCCGCAGGCTCGTCGCCCACCAGCTCTACCCGCATCTGTTCGAGCACCCCGGCCCGTTCGAGACCCCCGAGCGCCTGGCTCTGATCGAGAAGATCTACACCGAGCGCTACGGCCCCCGACGGGACGGCGGCTTCGCCGCGCGGATGGCCGGCCGCTGAAATCGACACCGCCCCACCGAACCCCCGCGCGCGAATCCTCGCCCGCGGGGGTTGTCGCACTCACCAGCTCGACGCGTGCCGATGGCCGCACCAGCGACCGCCCGGTCGCCGCGGCGGTCACGCCAGGGCCACTCACCCGGCAGTGTTGAGCACCTCTGTAGTGGCTCGACCGGCACGCACCCGACACGCCTTCCGCCCGTGCGGCATGTCCGCCACAACCGGGAGCACCACCGCCGGGCGGTGTCCACGCGGCGCACGGCCACCCCGCGGATCCGTACCGATAAGGTCGGTCGCGTCCTTCTACAGCGCCTGTGAAAGCGAGCTTCGCAGACACGGGAAATCCGCTGTCCCCTCGATCCAGGGAGAGCAAGATATAGGCGAACTAATAGTTCGCCGCCACGTCGCTGCGCGACCTGGCATGATTGCCCTCGGCGGGCAGCCCCCCAACGCACGCCTCTGGCCGGCGGGCCGGAGCGGAACGGGGGCAGCTGTGGTCGACCGACGTCGCGGGGCCGAGAAGGGCGACGCGGTGCGTCTGGGCAATCGCGAGCCGGTGCCCGTGGGCACTAACCGACGACGAGCCCGCACCGCTGTGTTGTTCACCGATCTGGAGTGGTCCGCGATCGTGGTGGCGGCCGCGACCGAGGGCATGCGCCCCGGCGCCTGGATCGCCCGCCTTGCCTTCGCCGAGGCCGCTCGGCACAACAGTGGGACCGGACTCGACCGCGACCTCGTCGCCGGGTTGACCGCCGCGGTGCAGGAGCAGCGGCGAGTGTTGGCCAACATCGGGGGCAACCTCAACCAGCTGGCCAAGGTCGCCAACTCCACCGGCGAGGTCGAAAACCCTGTGGCTGCCAGGCGAGTGCTGGAGCTAGTGCGACGTGTGGTGGGTTCCTCCGACGAACTTCTGGTGCGGATCCGCTCGGAGCTGACGTGATCGCCAAAGTGGTGCGCGGCTGGAAGCCGGCCGGGCTGATCCGGTACCTGTTCGGGCCGGGCAAGTACGAGGAGCACGAGAACCCGCGAGTGGTGGCGGCATGGGACGGCGCGCCGTGGCTGCACCATCCGGACAAGCCTGCCCCCATCGTCATGGACGGCCGCCTCGTGGAACCGGGCGAGTTCGACTTCGACCTTGGACCGTTGACCGGGACGATGCAGGACCTCGCCGAGCTGGCCGGCCTGCCGTTGAACACCCCGCCGTCGATCAGCCCGGAATGGGCCCGGCGGGTCCGCGATGGCGACGTGCCGCCCGACGCTCCGACGTGGCTGAGTGCCTACCGGTACGACGTAGGCAAGAATGCCGTCGTGCTGCGACCGGGCTACGTGTGGCACACCCCCGTCCGGCTGCACCCAGACGATCCGACGTTGACCGACGAGCAGTGGGAGCACATCGCCGAGCGGCTGATGAAGTCCACCGGAATCCACCAGGCTGGGTGCCGCTGGATCGCGGTACGGCACGCCGACGACCACATCCACCTGATGGCCACGCTGGTCTCGGAGACCACCGGCAAGCTGGTCTCCCCGCACAATGACTTCTACAAACTGCGCGAGGAGTGTCGGCGGCTGGAGGAGGAGTTCGGCCTGGTGCGCACCGCTGGGGTCGACCGCACCGCGGTGCCGACGCCCAGCCGAGCGGAGAAGGCGAAGGCTGAGCGCCTCGGGCGTCCGGTCACCGCACGGGAGGAGCTCCACCGCCTGGTTGCCCAGGCCGCCGCTGGCGCGACGGACGGCGAGGGGTTCCTGGCCGCGCTCAAGGCCCAAGGGCTGGACCCCCGGACGGTGCACTACGCCGACGGCCGGGTGCGCGGCTACACCGTGGCGCTGCCTGGTGACCTGACCGCCGACGGCGAGCGGGTGCGGTACTCGGGCAGCAAGCTCGCCGCCGACCTGACCTGGCCCAGGCTGGAGCAGCGGTGGGCGAGCGTTCCACCTCTGGAGGCACCTGAGCGTTCCGTCGACTTGCGGGTGACCCCTGCCGAACGGCGCGAAGCGTTGGAGTCGGCGGCCGACGTCGTCCGGCGAGCCGAGGCGGTGGTGCGGGCGGCCCGCACCACCGTGTCCGCCGACGACGGCGGGACCGAGACCGGCGGTACCCGGAACGCGGACGGGGTCGAGGGCATCGCGCACGCGGCCGGGGAAGTCCTGGCTGCGCTGGCCCGTGGTCAGGAGGGACGTGACGCCGGCCCGCTGAGCGACGCGGCCGCGATCTACGACCGGGCGGCGCGCACTCCGGTCAGAGTGCTACCCGATCGGCTGGGCCCGGTCGCCCGCGAGTTGCGCATGGCGTCCCGTCGTCTGGTGTTCGCGGGAACCCTGGCCGGCCGGGGCAAGGAGAAGTTCGCGGCAGCCGCTCTGCTGCTGGCACTGGCGGGTCTGATCGCCGAGATCGCCGCGTGGCAACAACGCCGGGGACGCGTCCACCAGGCCGCCGCCGCACGCGCGGCTGTCGAGGTGCTGCCGGCACCGGCCAGGCCGACATCGGCTCCGCGCCCGATCATCGGCCGTGTCGCACCCGGTGACAGTGTGGTGCAGGATCGTCCCGCGACGCCTCGTCCCGCCACGACCGGCCAGCCGCGCCCGCGAGGCAGAACGATGGGCTGATCAGTTCGAGGCCGGGTCACCTTGTTGGGTGAATCCCGGGCAGGACGTCCGCAGTGACCCGTTCGGCGGTGCAAGCGGTGGGAGGGGGTCGCGCAAGGATGCGCCAATGTGGAGAGTGGCTTGGCGGCTGGCACTGGTCGTCGCGGTGGTGGCGGGCGGCGGCGTAGCCGCCACGGTATGGCTGCCCGGCTGGAGCACAGGGACACGGGATCTGGTCGAAAGCGTGAGCTGGTGCGTGACGATCCTTTCCGGGTTGGCCGCGCCGGCGCTGTGGATTGTGAGCAGGCGCCAGGGCAACGCCGATCAGGCGGCCACGGCCGGATCGCCTCGGGTCCACAACAGCGTCAGCGGCACCGTTACTGGTCCGGTGCTCATGGGAGAACCGTTCAGCAACATCGCTCTCACCATGGGGCCCGGCCCGATCCATCCACGGGATTCGAATCCCAGTAGTCACGATCGCCACGAACGGTGAGTGAACAAGCCCTCGAAGACACCGGAGCCCGGCAAGCAGGCGACCAGGAGCACCGGCAAGCCGGCGCGGTAACCGGAGAGGCAGATGAGCGACCACAAGGATGCCCAAGAGGGCGCGATGCACTTGATGACGAGCTACAACGCGACCGGCAACGAGGTGACGAGCGTCTGCCAGTGCTCGTACGGGCGACCCCACCTGGGCAAGGCGACGCGCGGGCATCCCGTGATCGGCACTCCGGTCAGCGCCGGCGACCTGGTGGCCGCGGTGCCGGGTCACCGGACCTGGTCGGTCGTCGACGGGTGCGAGTGCGGCTACGCCTGTCCGTCGATCGAGTACTGGCAGGCGCACGTTCGGACGCTCTAGACACCCGCCGCTGGAGGCCCGCCACCTCACTCCCCTTGTGGGGGGCCTTCAACGTCTACTGAAGCACTGGCCACCAACTCCCGCTCGACGAAGGCAAGCGCAGATAACAGGCAGGTGGCCGTGATCGCGGAACCAGTCGACTGCCTGCGCGGCGGACTCGAAGTGCCCGTCGTGGCTACACGCGTCCGGCAGCCGTGTCCTCCACGGGAAGGTGCGGTGGCACCGCGTGGTGCGCCGCGATCGCAGACAGGGTGAACCAGCAGGGGTAGCGCACCAGCGCATCGCGACACCGGTCCGCCGCCCTGGGATCCCACACGATCGACACGGTGACCTCGTCGTGCTCGATCCGCTGGCCGCGCCCGGCGGTCACGAGGTGTGGCGTCAGTAGGCGGGCAGGAGCCCGGCCTCGGTTGCCTCATCCAATTCGTCAGGCACCCGCTGCGCGCCGGTCTGGTTCGGGTAGAACTCCCGGGTGAGCGCGACGGCTCTACGCCAGCGCACCTGCCACTGGCCCGGGTCGACCTCGCTGCGCCACCGCAACACCCGGGCATGCCCCAGCGGCAGGGTGATCTCCAGAAGCTTCTGCGCCTGCTCCGAGTTCATCGGGCTCAGTGGGTTGCAGCGCAAGGCGAAGGCGCAGGTGATCAGCAGCGCCTCGCTGTAGGGGCCCAGGGCCTCTTCGGCGCGGCTGTCGTGCTCAACCGGCACGTGACCGACTATCCGGTCCGGCACGGTGTCCACCGTGCTGGTGTCCAGTGGCGCGGTGTCGATGACGTGGGCAGTCCACTCGCCGGCCGGTGCGGATTCCGTCACACCGGTCGTCTCGCGTTCACCGCGGAGGTCGCCGAGCGACGAAGGAGCAGCTGCGCGGGGAGGCACGCCGCCCGCTCGTGCTTGCGTCGATGCCGGTGCCACCGCGTGTAACCGTGGTCCTCGGTGAACACCGGCATCGCGGTGATCGAGCAGCGGCCTGTCTGCGGACGCGGAAGCTGGGGAGGCGCTGGCGTGACTCGGGAAGACGGTGGTCATGGTGGTCGGCTCCAATGGGGCTGGTTCGAACTGGGACGTGGCGCTCGCTAGGAAGTCGGGTGCCGGCGAGGCGGTTGTGCGGTCGGAGGCCATGACGAACGTCTCCGGACAGGTGTGACCGGTGCGTCGGTCATCGACGGACGGGTCAGCTGCGTGCGAGCGCTTCGCGCAGCGCCGTCAACGCGCGGGACTGGGCGACGCGCACCGCACCGGCACGTAGGCCGATCACGTCTCCGGTTTCTTGTGCGGACATGCCCAACACGACGCGCAGCACCAGGATCTCCCGCTGTTGCTCGGGCAGCGTGTCCATCAGCCGCACCATGCGTGCGCCCGGCTCGGCTTCCGATATCTGCCCGATGTGTCCGCTGTCGGACAGCGCGGGCCGTCGGGCGGCCCGGTCGCGTGCCGCCGTCCGGTAGGCACCATTCACCTTGTTCGCGGTGACGCGGTAGACCAACGCCAGGAACGGCCGGCCCGGTTCGCGGGCAGTCGCCAGCGCGGCGAGCGCCGCCAGGCAGACCTCCCAGGACAGTCCGACGCCATGCCCCGGTGAACGGCTTCGCCGTCTGGGGCCGAGTCTCGCCCGGCAGTACCGCGTGATCCAGGGTTGGAGCAGGGGCCACCAACCTCGCGACGCTGTGCGACTCGCCAGTGAGTGCGGCCTCGGCTGAGCCGTCGACCAGGGTGTTCAGAGCGTTGGGCCCCGTTGCGCCAGTACCCCGTCCAGTCGACGCCGAGTTCGTGCCGAGGTGCTCGGCAGGTTCGTTTCGGCAGGGCCGACCGGGAGTCGAGGATGCCGCCCGGTCCTGGCCTGGCGGGACGTGGTGCTCCATGAGTGCCTTTGGTCGTGGTGGTCTCGGATTCCGAACGCGGGGCGGCACCCAGGAGCACCCGGCCTGACCGGGTCGAATGTCCGAGGTGACCGGTCATCGCCGCCCGCCTGCCGATGCGTCCGCCGGCATCTCAGGTGAATAGGCTGGCGCGTCCAGCAGTGCCTGCCGCTGTGACTGCTGGGGGATACCGAGAATGGAGCGCCACGCCGATTCGCAGCGGGCGCAGGTCCTCTCGGTACCCAGTTTCCTGTCGGCGTCAACGGTCAGTTCCACTTCACACAACGTGGTGGTGACCTGTCCGCCAACGGCTCGCTTGGGGATCGCGTGCCGCTCGCCGTTGTGCGGGTAGTAGCGGAAGGCGGCGCTCAAGGCCTCCGCTCCGTCCACGAGGGCCGGTGCGCATCGGCAAGGACCCGGTGCGCCCGAGCAACGCCGGAGGACGGGGTCGGGGCGCCGGAACGGGGCAGGGTGTCGTGATGCGGGATAGCCGGATTCACAGAGGGTCGACTCCCATCCGGTTTCGGCGCGATGGCTTCTGTGAGGTGGTGTCCCGCGTCGCCGCCCTGCCACCACGAGGACCTGTTCCCGATTCCGTCTCGACGTCCTGCAAGCGGTGTTCCCGCCCGAGGACTGATCGCGGGACAGTGGGTGGCAAATTCGACGGATCAGCACCGCGGGAGGGCGTGCGGCGTGGTGTCCGCCGTGGTCGAGCGGAGGCCCGCTGGCCGGGCGACGCGGGACACCGAGGACCGGCGCTCAGGAGGCTTAGCGGACGAGGCGCCCCACTCAAGGGGGAGCTGCGTCAGGGCCGGATCGCTTCCTGCCGCCGGAGGCTCAAGGCTCGGGTGGGATTGTGTGCGAACGTCGGAGCGAAGTGGTGTGGTAGCCAGCTCGGGTCTCCGGGGTCCGGTCGCCGCGTCGGCGGCTACGGCCGCGGCGGGATTGCCGTGGTGTGGAGGCGTTCCGGTCCCGTGGTACTGCCCTGCATCGGAGGGGCGAGGCGGTACCACGGGAGCTGTGGAGAACGACCCGCCTCGGGGGAAGAGGGGCGGGTTCAACCAGGCTGGGTAGCTGCGCGCTGATCGCCTCGACGGCGCGCTGCCTGCGTCGGGCACCGAATGCGCCCGGCATGGCGCACACAGCGCGCACCAGGCAAAAGCCGCAGACCACGACAAGGTCCAGGCCAGCGACGACACCGAGCGGCGCAGAATCGAGCAGGAAGGCTACCGGGAGCAGTAGCACCCCGGTCAGCAGTGCGATGCGCCCGGTTCTGCGGCGCTCAGGTTGCACGACAGGCGAGGGTGCAAGTTCGTCGGCGTTGGCGGTCATGTGGCGCTGTCCTCTCCGAAGGAGCGCAGGTGGGCGAGCGGTGGGAAGGGGTCCGACTACATGCCTCTGAGGGAATCGAGTACACGGGCCAGGTACCTCTGAACCTCCTCGGGATCGACCTCGTCGGGGTCGGCCAGCAAAGGGTTGTTGGTGCCCGTGAGCTGGTTGACGACTGATAACTCCTCGGTGGGTTCGTCGTAGGTCGCAGAGCGCTGGTCGCTCCCCACTGCCTGTCCGAAGACGGCAGGCAGCGTCGGGTGCGCCGCCGTGGCCTCCAACTCGGGGTGGAACAGGTCGTGAACCGATGCGCCGGTAGCGGTTGACGGGATGTCAGCCGGTGATGCGACGTCGGCGGGCAGACGGCCGAACACAGTAGTGCGGTCCTCCTCGCAGTCCACATGCACCTGCGCAGGCGCGGCAGCGGGACCGGTGGGCTCGTCGCCGAGCTTGCTGGGCGGGACAAGGGTTTGCACGGGCGCGGATGGCGCGGGCAGGTCGGGCAGAAGCGTGGCGCCCGACGCGGAAACGTCCTCCTGCGTCGGGCCGGTCTCGCCCCGCCGGGGCCACCAACCTTCGCGGATGGGGCTGTTCCAGCAGCGGGAGTCGCTTACCCGCATCCAATGCCTGCCGGACACGCGCAGAGTGGGTGGGGTGCAGCAGGCTGGTGAGCTGACGGCGGTCGGCCCACATCCAGTCCTGCACCTCACTGCGGTACTGCGGCCGCAGGAGCAATTCGATCGTCTCGGCCTCGACCGGGTCGCAGTCGAACACCAGATGCAGCCCCGGCTCGCGGTGCACCCGCGTACCCGGCAATACCGGCCGCTCGAAGACCACGACAAGCACCGCAGTGGCGACCACTTCGATGGAGAGCAGCTCCCACAGCACCGTTCGCAGCCCCGGTCTCGGCGACGCCCCGACTGGCAACAACCCTCCGGGTAGGCACCACAGAAGGTCGTCGTCCCACTGACGGGCAATGATCAACACCCGATCACTGTGGTCTCGCAGCAAAGCGGAGGCCCACACGGAGTGCGTCCGGACGTGCAGCACGGGGGAATCCACAACGGCTCGACTTCCGATCCACAGCCAGCCTGGTTAGGCGTGGGACAGCCAGAAGGGTTCGACCGCCGACGCAAGCCACTGGACAGCTGGTGGTGGTGCGGTCGCGGTACGCGTGCCGACAAAGCAGCCGCCAACGGCGATGCCAGCCACCACACCTCCCTGATAGCGCGCCTGGCGAGCGGACTGATGGACGCGGTGTCCGGCGCCGTGTATCCCAAGGTGCTGCGGCGTCGGGGTAATCGCAGCCTGCCCTTCGGGTGTCGCGGCGCCGGACGCCGCTGGTGTGAGCCAACCTGTCCGCCCTTTTGCGTACCAGGGCATCCGCCCCGGCAATGACCCGGCATTTGGGCCGGCACCCGGCGCGGAGATGTCGGCTGAACCCGGCATCGACGGCCGTATGGTGGATCCGACACCCCCGTTCGGGTGGCGGTGCCTTGTACCGGACCGGACGACGTCACGTTCTAGGTACCGTGGTGCGCTCCAACGGATCGGGTGGGAGGCTCCGTGGCTGCGAAGGCTTCTCGTGGGGAGCTGGCGTCGCCGCTCGGCGAGCTGCTGTCGCGTCTCGGGACGCAGGCCGAGGTAGCCGAGTTGCTCGGGGCGAGCGTCGACACCGTGAGTCGATGGGGTCGCAATCGAACCCGTCCTGATCGGGCAAACGCACGGCGACTGCTTGACGCCGTCCGGTCAAAGCTCGCTCCCACGATGACGAGCCAGGAATTGGATTCGATCATCGCCGGGCAGGCGAGGTTCACTACCCCAGATGCGACGTCGGGCAGCCCAATTCCCGGACCTGCCGACTGGCCACCCAGCGCCGATGTGGAGAACGCGGTATCTGGAGCCCAGGAGTTGGCCGAGTTGCTGGGTGGCAGAGTCGTCTCCGACACGACGTTGGACCTCTGCTCGCGTCAGCTGACGCGGTTGTCCACCGAGTTCGTGCACCGGCCGCCGGAGGTGTGGCTGCCTCCGCTGCTGACCCTGTGGAAGCAGCTGCGAAAGATCCTGCTGGCAGGCACGCATCCACGGCAGACCCGGCCGCTGTACGTGTTGAGCGGCATGACCAGCGTGGTGCTGGCGCACGGTTGCCACGTCGTGGGCAACTCCGACGAGGGCCTGGTGCTCGCCCGAACGGCGGAAGGGCTGGCTGAGGCCATTGACCACCACGAGCTGACCGCGTGGGCCCTGGGCACCCGGGCGCTGATCACCGACACTCTGACCAAGCGCTCCCCTGTCGACGACTCGCCGCTGGATCTGATCGATCGAGCGCTTGCCCTGCTGGGATCCTCCCGCAGCACGGGCCTGGTCCGTCTGCACCTCTACCGAAGCCGGTTCGCAGCCAAAGAGGGCAGCCATCACGTGGTGATGGACGCCCAACGCGACGCACTGCGGGCACGGGAACTGGTGGATGAGGGAACCGGTGACCTCGACGCGGTGGGAGGGGTGCTCACCTTCCCCCGCGCCAAGCACATGGCCTTGAGCGCGGGGGTCAGCGTAATGACGTCCCAGTTCGATGAAGCCCGCCGCGCCGCGGACCTGGCCATCACCGCCTATGAACAGGGACCGGAGACGGAACGCTCGCTGGGTGACTTGGCCATCGCCCGGCTGGACAAGGCCACCGCCGAAGCCGCCAAGGGGCAACTCGACGCGGCGGAAGCGGCCGCACGGCCGGTGCTGGACCTGCGTGACGCCGATCAGATCGCACCCTTGATGCCCGCGTTGCAGAGGTTCGCCCGGCAACTGGGCGCCCGCGAGATCCGAGGCCGCACCACGCGGGAGCTTCGGGAGCAGATTGCCGGGCTGGGAGGGTCCCGCGGTTTACCGGGGGGAACAATTCCTGCGTGACCTGCGAGCCGTCCTCCCTGCCGGACCCAGCCGCCGAACAGCCACCCAAACAAGGTGAACAACCCTCACATGAGGGATACTCGGCCCTCTCTGCCATCCGTGCGGCGTGTGCCGACCTCGGCTTGGACGCCAGAGACGCCGGCGTCATCCACGACTACGCCACGACCGTGGTCGTGATGCCCGCCGAGCACGCGGTCGCCCGTGTCGGCGTTGGCGACCACACGAACGACGCCAACAGGATGCTGGCGGTCGTCCGATGGCTGATCGAGCAGGACTTCCCAGCACCACGCCCCCTCGACGGTCTGGCCGCCACGCACATCCGCGGTCGGACGATCACCTTCTGGCGCTACTACCACCAGCCCGTCTCCAGCGAAGGGCCCCCGCTCGACTCGGCCGCGCTCGGTGAACTCGTCCGCCGCCTGCACAGCCTGCCCGAACCACCGGTGAAGCTGCCCACCTGGCGCCCGTTGCTCTCGTTGGAGCAAATGGTCTCCGACTCCGGCTCGAATGCGGTGCTGTCGCCCAGCGATCGCTCGTGGTTGCTTACCCGCATCCCCGCCCTGCGCGCCGAACTGGAACGCATGGACATGCCGCTGGGCTTCGGACTCATCCACGGTGACGCCTGGGCGGGCAACCTGATGGTGGACCCGGCGCGGCACACCGTGCTACTGGGCGACTGGGACTCGATAGCGTTCGGCCCACGCGAAGTCGACCTTGTGCCCTCCTGGCACGCCGCCCGCCGCTACCGGAACAGCCCGACATGGGCGACCCGATTCGCGGACCGCTACGGCTACGACCTCTCCAGCTCCCCGGCGTTCGATCTGTTGATGGAGATGCGTGACTTCGTCCAACTCAGCGGTCCACTGCGCCACGCCGCACACTCACCGCGCCACGCCACCGCACTGCGCCAGCGCCTCGACGGCACCCGCGCCCGCGACACCCATCACTGGTACGAGTTCTAAGTCTGCATCCCAGGCGAGCGGCAGCCGCACCCATCCGTACTCACCTGCGATGCCGGGTCGAATGCCGGGATGCCGGGTAATTGCCGGGTAATTGCCGGGAACGATGCCGTGGTGTCAACGCCATGATCGCGATTGGCTATCGACTGTTGTGACAGACCGGACAACGGCTTCGAGGATCGGATCGCGATGCAGGCCACGCTCGGTGCCTCCCACGCTCGGCACCCCGGCTCACCGACGAGGATCGACACCAGACCTCTCCGGCGGACCGTTTGTCCGGTCACGTCTGCGACAAGTGATGGCTGAAAGGCGTCTTCTGGACATGTGCGCACGGCCACGCAGTACGTCGGTGCCGCCGCGTGCAAGTACTGGCGCTCGTGCCTGTGGCGTGCAGAGACGTCCGTCCCTTCGCCTCGAACTCGGTACCGAACTCAGCGGCCTGACGACGTCCTCGCGAAGCAAACGCGGGCCGCGTACACGACGCCGCGCGCGCGACAGGTTCGCGTCCTAGCGCTGCGGTGCGCCCTGTTCAGACCGCGTCGACTGCCAACGTCGACACCAGCGATCTTCCCGGGCTTGCCCGGCTTTCCCCAGATCAATACGGATGATGAGGAGTCCCTTGTCCAGACTCGTACAGCGGGCGTTGACCGCCTTGCTCGCCGCTTCCGCGCTCTTGTTCGGCTGTGTCCCAGCGGCCATCGCCCAGACCAACGTGCCGCCCTCGGGCGACGTCGGTACCAGTGTGGTCGGCGGAACCCCGGCCTCGCAGTACTACCCCGGCCTCGCCGCAGTCGAGTACGACTCGCCCGAGTTCAACCGGGACGACTGGCAAACCTGCACCAGCACACTCATCCAGACCGAGCCGGCCCGGACCGGTGAACCGACCCGGGCCGAGTGGGCGGTAACCGCCGCACACTGCGTGACCAACCTTCCCCTGATGGCCGCCGAGTCCGGCTTGTGGCCGCGCGAACTCTACGCCCCGCCGGTGCAGCAGCGGCAGTTCCAGTTGCGTGTCGGATCGGTCGACCGCACGCAGGTGCCGGCACTGGCCGTGTCGGCGATCGTGGTCAACCCGTGGTGGGAGTGGATCCCCGGCGGACCGAAACCGGTCGAGGAGAAGTCGGCTGCCGACTTCGCGTTGGTGCGGCTGGCCCAGCCCGTGACACTGCCGACGTCGCAGCGTCCCGCGCAGCTCGCCACCACCGAGCCGCGACCGGGTACGCCCGTGCGGATGGTGGGCTGGGGCCGGACCTCCAACGGCTCGGTGCTCGTGGCGGCGGTCAGCCGCGGCGGCGCGGAAGCCTGCGGCATCACTCCTGACGCTCAGCAGGGCGTGGCGTACTTCGAACCGTGGGTCCGTGCGGTGACCAGCAAGGACAGCAAGCTGCGCACCGACCTTCCGCTGACCGACGCCATGGGCGGACCGATCGGCCACCCGACGATCCGGATCACCACCACCGAGCCGGTGAAGCTTCGCGACCGCCTGCCCCAGTTCGCCGTCTGACCCACCCGTAACGTCGGCCCCGCCCAGCCGCGACCTCCGCAACACCCGAAGCCGCCAAGGACACACGCCGGAGCCCCCGCCCGGTTCGCGTGTCCGCCCCGAGCACGACGGCATCGGGGTACGCCCCGGTGACACGGCATCCCCCGGCTCGCCGTGCCGCCACCCCTAGGCGGCACGGCGAGCGCCCTAACGCCAGCACGCCAACACGCCGCACAGCCGAGCACTCAGCGCCTACCTGCACGTGCCGCGATGTGCACAGGAGCAGCACGTGTCCCACCGTGACGGTCTTCTCACCGCCGTCGACCCCCGCGAGTCCGGCGTCACGCCGCCGCCCCGGCCACCTCGCCCGGTCGAGTCGGACCCGGTGGGCACCGCGTTGCTGCACGGCGCGCCGGCCGACCGACCGCCCGCCCGGGTTCCCGTCGTCCGCGGCCGAGCACGACGGCATCGGCGGGCCGCCCTGGACGCCAGGACGCAACGGCGACCGATGCGCCCACCCACCGGCGGGCACGGCTCGTCGGTCGACTTCCGCCCATCCCGCCGGACAGCGGTGGCTCTGTCCACCGGTCCGGCCCCAAGCCGAAGGAACACCTCGTGACCGATTTCCCGACCGCCGCCGCACAGTGGCTTGCCGACCGGCATGACCTGGTCCCGGGCAAGGAGTTGAGTGTGGGGGTGACGGCGGCGCTGCTCGGCGGCACCGACGCGCTCACCGAAGCTCACGCCGCACTCGCCGCCCACGTCGACGCGGGACTGCTCATCCCGGTCGACGACATCCCCGCCGGCCAGGGTTTGCCGGGGTCACCGGCACCCCGGTTCCGCCGAGCCCCGGTGGCGCCCTCCGATGCACGACCCCCGCACGACGACGTCGACCAGCAGGCTGCGGAACGGGTGGTGCGGCACGTGCTGCTGCACGCCACCGCGGCCGCCGAGGCCTTGGGACCCGGCAAGTACCGGCCGTTCGGCGACGAGCTGACACGACTGCCGCGGTTCGACGGCGAGACCGACGCGATGGCGTGGTTCGGCCTTGAGGGCGACACGGTGCTCGCCGTACTACGCTGGGCGTGGGAGCTGGGCATGGAGGTCGAGGCAGCGCAGTTCGGGCCCGCCTGCTGGCCCTGGCTGCGCGTCACCCGCCGCTTCGAGGACCAACTCGCCGTACAGCAGCTAGCCGCCGTGGCGGCAGAACGGCTCGACCACATCGCCGCCAGCGCCGCGCATTCCAGGTCCGCGTGGGCGCTCACCGCGCTGGGGCGACCCGAGCAGGCCCTCGCCGTCGTGGCGCGGGCGCTGGAGGTCGCCGACCGGCACCGCCATGACTGGTCCCGGGCCACCGCATTGACCACCCGCGGACGGGCCTACCGCGCGCAGGAGCACTTCGACGACGCGCTGGCCGACTTCTACGCCGCCCTGGAGATCGACAAGCAGCGCCTGGTGACCGCGCCCGACGGCACCAGGACTGCCCCCCACACCGCGATCGGCTTGCGGTGGATGGAGATCGCCGACACCCACCTCGCCCCTGGGTTCGTCGACGGAGCCGAAGCGCTCCGCGCCGCCGACAACGCGCTCACCGCCCTGTCCCGCGACCCGCGCCGACGTCGGGAGACGCTGCGCGCGCACCTGCTGCGGGGCCGCGCGCTCAACGTCACCGGCAAGCCCGACATGGCCGTAGAGGCGCTGCGCGTCGCCGACGACCTGGTCGACCCGGCCACCGACCACTACTACCTCGCCGCGATCCAGCACTGCCGGGGCGACGCTTTCGCGCTGCTGGGCTACACCGACCGGGCGAAGGCCGAACACCGCGCGGCGGCCGACCGCTACGACATGGCCGGTCACCACGACCTCGCCGCGCAGCTACAGCGACGCCTGGAGGGCCGCGACGCCCCAGACCCGGATGGACCTCCGCAACCCGAGGCCTGACCCGACCCACCGCACCCAGGACCCCGGCCAGCTGCCCGACCGCGTTGGCCCAGCCCCTCTTCGTGCACAAGGAGATCGCGATGCCCCCCGCCGTGTCCGACCGTCCACACAGGACCCGTCCGGTTCCCGCAAGCAGCCGACGACGTCCGGACCGCGCGACGGTGTGCCGGGTGCTGGCGGGGCCGCCGCCCATGTCACCTCAGGAGGTAGAAGGATCATGAGCAAGCCAGCGGGGGCGCGCGTCGCGTCCATCAACCACACCGCAACGCCTTTCGCGTCCACGTACTGCCCGCAGTGCGTCAGCAACCCGGGCCACAAGGGTGCGTGCTGGCGAATCCCCGGGCCGGGTGGGCGCGGTCCTCGGCCGGTGTGGATGCAGGTAGGGGTCACCGCTCGCGCGGCCAAGCCGCTGTCACTCAGCGCGCGCTAGATGGCCGGGCGCCTCAACTGCGGCGATAGCGGTGTCGTAGTGGAGACCTACATCAAGGACAACGGAACGATTGGGACACACACCTTCCCGTGTCCCGTGTGCACCAAGTAGGCCCCTTGCAAGCAACGGCCCCGTCCGGTTCCGTACCAGGCGGGGCCGTAGGGACACCGTTGCTTCAACGGGGTAATACACCTGGTCAGCGGGCTGGCTGTATCCGCACTTTGTAGGTAACCAACCCCGGTCGTTGCGGAGTCCGGTAGGCAGCCGCTGGCCGCTTGGCTCGGTCGAGCGGCGATTGCCCCCGTTCTCCCCGAGTCGGCGCGTCGTGCCGCGGGCGAGGAAGTGCCGGAGGTACCGAATTTGCCTCGCCGTCGCGTGACACACCTCAGGCCGCCAACGTCCTGGGACGACACCACGGCGCTCATCACGGAGACCGTTCCCATGATGGTCAGCCCCCACCCACCGACAGCAGCACCCTCCCCGGTCCCACCGCCGGTCGCCGGCGTCGGCGTCGATCACGCCACCGCACCGGCGGCCGACACGGCCACCCAACCACCACAACGGGCCCACGGCACGAGGCAGAGCATCACCATTGTGCGGAAGGTCGTGCTGCTCTACGTCTGCGACCGCCAGTCGATACGTGAGATCGCTGCAGATCTGAAGCTGACCTACGGCATCGTTCACCGCATCCTGGACAAGCGAGGGCTTCTGGGACTCACCTCGCGGACTCGGCACGTAGAGCCTGCGTCGGAACACGAGACTGCGCTGCTCCAGCAACTGGGCAACGCCTTTCGCGGTGCGCGGTTGGCGTGCAGGCTCAGCACCCAACAGCAGGCCGCCCAGGTCACGGGTCTCTCCCAGCCCACGATCTCCAAGATCGAGGGCGGCAAGCTGCTGCCAAACCTGCGCGACGTGAGCCGCTTGGTTCGGTGCTACCGGATCCCGCCGGCCGAGGGGCACAGACTGATCGACCTGGCCACGACGCTGCACCAGCTGCGTCGAGCACGGCATCACAAGCACACCACCGGAAACGGATAACCCCGTGAAAACCGAATCCTCCCACTCGCCGTCGCCGCTCGCGCAATTTCTCATCGACGAGATGGCCAGGCGCGGTCTGGAACCCGGTGCGATGGCCCGGGCCCTGGGCGTCCACCCCTCCCGGCTGGAGTCCTACCCGAGCAGCGCAGTGTCACTCCCGCTGCCAAGTGGCAGCATGGTGGCAGACAGACTCAGATGAGATCTGGCAGCAGGTTTTGCGACCCTACATCTTCGCGGTGGTGCAGCTCCGGCGCTACCGGAAGCTTCGCGTTCTCCCCACGATGGCCTCCGACACGTTCATCGGGCGAAGCTGGTCGGCGGTGACGTTGACCGCGCCGCCGGCGGTGTCGACGATGCCACGAACCAGCAGGGCACGGGCGTCGCGGGCGTAGACGCGGGCGGCCTTCCACAGGCCGGGGCTGACTACGACGTTGAGCATCCCGGTCTCGTCCTCAAGCGACAGGAACACCACGCCCCCGGCGGTGGGCGGCTGTTGGCGGTGGGTGACCGCGCCGCCGACCAGCACGCGGGTGCCGTGTGGGATGGCGGGCAGGTCGGCGATCGGGACCGCGCCCTGCCCGGCGAGGTGGGCGCGCAGCAGCTCGACCGGGTGCGCGTCCGGGGTGACACCGGTCCAGCGCATGTCCGCTGCGACCAGTTCCCACGTGCCCATGCCGGGCAGCGGCGGGGCGTCGACCGCGCCGCCGGTGCCCGCCAGGACACCGGGCTTGTGTTCGCGGGCGGCGGCTCCGGCCTGCCAGAGCCCGGCGCGGCGGTCGCGGGTGACGCCGTCCAGCGCACCCGCGCTGGCCAGTGCCTCCAGCTGGGTGGTGTCCAGGTCGGCGCGGCGGGCCAGTTCCGCCAGGTCGCGGTAGGGGCCGTCGGCGTCGCGGGCGGTGACGATGCGCTGGGCTGCGTCCTCGCCGAGGTCGCGGATCGCGGCCAGGCCCAGCCGCACGGCCTGTCCGCCCTGGCTGTCGGGGTGCGGGGTGAGGGTGGCGTGGGCCAGGGCGGTGTTGACGTCGGCGCGCAGGACGCGGACGCCGTGGCGGCGGGCGTCGGCGACCAGGGACTGCGGGGTGTAGAAGCCCATCGGCTGGGCGCGCAGCAGGGCCGCGCACAACGCGGCCGGGTAGTAGAGCTTGAGCCAGGCGCTGACGAACACCAGGTGCGCGAACGCCAGCGAGTGGCTCATGGGGAAGCCGTAGCCGCTGAAGGCCTGCACCTGGAGGAAGATCTTGTCCGCCAGGTCGCCGGTCACGCCGTTTCTCGCCGCGCCGGCGAAGAACCGGTCGCGCAGGCGATCCATTTTGGACTGCGCACGTTTGGAGCCCATCGCGCGCCGCAGCTCGTCGGCCTCGCCCGCCGAGAATCCCGCTACGTCGATGGCGATTCGCATGACCTGTTCCTGGAACAGCGGGACTCCCAGCGTGCGGTCGAGCGCGCCGGCCAGGAGGGGATGGTCGTGGTGCCACAGCTCGCCCTGGCGGCGGCGGATGTAGGGGTGCACGGAGCCGCCCTGGATCGGGCCGGGCCGGATCAGCGCGACCTCGACCGCGATGTCCCAGAAGGTGCGGGGCTTCAGGCGGGGCAGCGTGGACATCTGTGCGCGCGACTCCACCTGGAAGACGCCGACCGTGTCGGCGGCGCACAACATGTCGTAGACCGCCGGGTCGGCCAGGTCCAAGTGGGCCAGGTCGACCTGGACGCCGTGGTGGGTGGCAATCAGGTCGCGGGCGTAGCGGACCGCGGAGAGCATCCCCAGGCCGAGCAGGTCGAACTTGACCAGGCCAGCGGTGGCGCAGTCGTCCTTGTCCCACTGCAACACCGTCCGGCCCGGCATCCGGGCGCGTTCGACCGGGACCACCTCGGCCACCGGCCGGTCGCAGATCACCATGCCGCCCGAGTGGATGCCCAGGTGCCGAGGGAAGCCCTCCAGCTCGGCGGCCAGGCGCAGGACGTCGGCCGGGATCGGCGGCGCGCCGCCGACCACGGCGCGGTCGGTGGCGGTGTCGCGGACGACGCTCCACGAGTCCACGCTCTTGCTCCAGGCGTCCTGGGTGCCGGGCGGGTGGCCGAGGGCGTGCGCGGCGTCCCGGATCGCCGAGCGGGCGCGGTAGGTGATGACGTTGGCGACCTGGGCGGCGTGGCGGCGGCCGTACTTGCCGTACACGTGCTGGATGGCCTGCTCGCGCCGATCGGACTCGATGTCGATGTCGATGTCCGGCGGCCCGTCCCGCTCCACCGACAAGAACCGCTCGAACAACAGGTCCCAGCGCACCGGGTCCACATTGGTCACCCCGAGTGCGAAACACACCGCCGAGTTCGCCGCCGAACCGCGGCCCTGGCACAGGATGTCGTTGTTGCGGCAGAACTCCACGATGTCGTGCACCACCAGGAAGTACCCCGGGAAGTCCAGCCGGTCGATGATGTCCAGCTCGTGCTCCAGCTGCGCGTACGCGCGCGGGTCGTCCTCCGGCGGCCCGTACCGCTCCCGCGCCCCTGCCAGGGTGAGTTCCCGCAGCCACGTCGACTCGGTGTGCCCCTCGGGCACCGGGTACGGCGGCAGGCGCGGCGCCACCACCCGTAGGTCGAACGCACACTCCATGCCCAGCACCGCCGCCTGCCCGACGGCGCCGGGGTAGCGGGCGAACCGCGTGGCCATGCGCTCGCCGCTGCGCAGCCCAGCCTGCCCGTGCGGCGGCAGCCAGCCCGCCATCGCCTCCAGCGGCAGCCGCGACCGCACCGACGCCATCGCCGCCGCCACCCGCCCGGCGCGCACGTGCGCGTAGTGCACCTGGTTGGTCGCGACCACCGGCACCCCCGCCTCGGCTGCCAACCCCGCCAGCATGTCGTTGCGCACCGAGTCGCCGGGCAGGGCGTGGTCGACCAACTCCACCGCCACGTGGTCACGGCCGTACCGGTCCACCAACTCCCGCAGCCGGTCGCCCGCCGCGGCCGGCCCGTAGGCCTCTAGCGCGCGGCGCACCGGGCCCTTCCGGCAGCCGGTCAGCACCAGCACGTGCCCGACCAGTTCGTCCACCACCTGGTCCGGGTCATAGACCGGGCGGCCCTTCTCCGGCCCGCGCAGGTGCGCGTCGGAGATCACCGAGCACAACCGTCGGTAGCCCTCGGGTCCGCGTGCCAGCACCAGCAGGTGCTCGCCGTCGGGGTCCGGCACACCGGTCCGCGCAGCGCCGCCCAGGCTCAGCTCCGAGCCGTAGATCGTGTGCACCCCGAGGTCCCGGGCCGCTTCAGCGAACCGCACCACCCCGTACATCCCGTCGTGGTCGGTCAGCGCGACCGCGTCCAACCCCAGCCGCGCGGCTTCCTCCACCAGCTCCTCGGGGTGGCTGGCGCCGTCCAGGAAGCTGAAGTTGGAGTGCACGTGCAGCTCGGCGTACGGCACCCGGACCACGTCGCCGTGGCTCTCACGGGTCACCCGACGCTCGGCCAGGTCCGGTGCCCGCACGTAGCCGTCCCGGCCGCGCGGACCCGCCGACCGGTGCCCGGCCGCGTCGACCCGCCCCGACAGCGCCCGCTCCAGGTCACCCCACGGCAGCTCCGGACGGCTGTCGAAGCCCACGCGCACACCTCTCCCCACGACACCGCCGAGGGGAAGTCGGCACCTGCTAGTCCAACTGGTCGAACACCAGTTCGAGGAGATTCTTACCCGTGAGGAATGCTCACGCAACCCGGTCGGAAGACCTCACGCGGGCGAAGCCGCAGTCGCGCCGTCCGGCTCACACCAGCAGCGGCACGACAGGGCCGGCCTAGAGGGCGACGGGTGCCCCGGTGCTACCGTGGCGGCGAACTCGCTCCCCGCGCAGGCGGGGGAACGGCGTGTGCCACTTCGCCACGCCATCCCTTCGCACCAGGAGCGCGCAGTGGACGACCGCAACACCGCCGACCCCGATGTCGGCGAGGACTACCTGTTCCGGCTCGTCGCAGAGTGGACCACCGATCAGTGCGCCGCCTTCGGCGATGCCGTCGCCGACTGGATCGTCGGCCTCGTGCGGGCCGGTGACCTCGACGGCCATCTCGCCGACCTCATCGTCAACACGGGATCACCACGCGAATACGCGAAGTTGATTCGGGTGCGTACGGCCACGGCGCTCGCGCTCGGACCCGGTCAAGCCCGCGACTACCCGCCGCCCGCCGTGCACGCGGCGCTGTCGGTGTTCCCGACACTGGACGGGGTCAGCCCGCGCTCGCGCCAGATCATCACCAGCCTCATCCAGGGGTTCTACGTACACCAGGGTCAACGGTCCTGATCTACGCGCCGCCCTGCCTGCGCAGCCGCGCATGATCACCGCGAACCGACGTGTCCGGTGTCACCGCTCGCGACCGTCGGCCGTGAGCGGTGACACCGGAAAGCCCAAGGTCTGGCCGGCCGATGCCGTCGACGCGGGTGGTCACCTGGAGGCCGCTCGCTTGGTTCGGCGCGCGGCGAGGACCTGCACGGTCAGCGCGACCGCGAGCACCACCACCGCGTACACCGACCACCAGCCCGACTGCACCAGGCTCGCGGCCAGCACCAGCAGCAGCGCCAGGTTCAGCACCGACCGCACGGTCAACCCGC
>NZ_JAPSLK010000004.1 GCF_031180885.1 Saccharothrix sp. | reverse complement strand
GCTCCACGACGTCCAGAACGACACCCCGTCCTCGCGCAGTCCGGCGTGGTCGAGTGCGTGCACGCTCTCGGCGGGCGAGGTCGCGTACATGTCGGCGAGGTGCTCGGCGATCAGGTCCCGGACCGGCCGGCGGGTGAGGTCGTCGGGTTCGATCGTCAACGCGAGCACGGCCGGCGTTCCCGGCAGCACATCCTGGTGTCCCATATCCGGGATGCTATCCCCGATATGGGACACCACGGAGGTGGCGTCGGCCACGACAACCGGTTGGAGCCGCGCCTGACTGCCCGGTGTTCCTACCGCACGCGCCCCACGCGGAAGTCGTTGCCGTGGTAGCGGGCCAGCAGGCTGTCCATCATGGTGTTGAAGAAACGCCGGTAGGCGCTCTCGGTGACCGCGGTCTTGAACCAGGTCCACCGGTCCATGCGGGTCAGTGCCATCAGCGGCGGGATCGGGAAGTTCTGGCACGCCAGGAAGGCCGCGACCGTGCCCTGGCCGTCCGGGGTGCGCCGGAACGACGTGTACCCGTCGTCGCACACGGCCGAGCCGTTCGGGCTGTGCACGGTCAGCATCCACACCCGCTGCTCGTCCGGCCCGTACTCGACCTTCTCCAGCTTGTAGACGTCGAGGTTGTCCTTGCCGAAGTACGCCGCGTAGTTCGGCTGGGGCAGGGCGACGACGCGCACGCCCTGGTGCACGGACCGGTCCTGCTCGTCGCGCTTCACCACCCGCGTCGTGACGCCGAGCGAGTCGCGGTAGAACTCCCCGATGTGGCTGATGTCCACTCTGGACACGAAGTCGTCGAACGGCACGTCGAACGTCCGCTCGCCGTAGAACAGCACGGTGTCGGCCAGGTGCACCCAGCGCATGCCCCGGCGGTCGAGCGGCACCGCCGCGAGCTGCCGCTCCACGTCCTCCAACTGCGGGATGATCTTCTCGTAGTCGGCCTCGTGGTAGAGGCCCAGGTCGATGTCGAAGGACGGCTCCACCCGGTCCACCGTGGGCTTGGCGAAGACGATCCGCGTCGCGCGGGCGACGGCCGAGAGGATTGGGGGCACGGTCGGCGGAACCTTTCGTCGAGTACGGGTAGGGGTCAGGCCGGGTGGTCGGACGACGGCGCGCGCCCGCTCACGACCTCGGGTCGGCGCTCCCGCCCCGGGGCCGGCCGCCGGGTGGAGGACGGGAACCACCAGTTCCAGCGACCCATGAGCTGCATGCTCGCGGGCACCAGCACGCCGCGGACCACCGTGGCGTCGATCAGCACGGCGAACGCGAGACCCACGCCGAGCTGCTTGAGCGGCGTCACGTCCGACAGCGCGAACCCGAAGAACACCGCGATCATGATCGCCGCGGCGCTGCTGATCACCCGCCCGGTGCGCGCCACGCCGTCGATGATCGACCCGGTGTTGTCCCCGCTGCCCCGGAACAGCTCGGCGATGCGGGAGATCAGGATGACCTCGTAGTCGGTCGACAGCGCGATGACGATGGCGACGATCGTGATCGGCACGATCGGGTGCAGGTCGGCGGGGTCCGACCAGCCGATCAGCGCCGCGCCCACCTCGGTGGTGGACAGCAGCAGCAGGCCGCCGGTGCTCGCGCCCAGCGACACCACCACGAGCAGCACGGCCTTGATCGGCAGCACGATCGACCGCATCGCCACCACGAGCAGGAGCAGCACCAGGCCGAGCAGCACGGCCAGCATCAGCGGCAGGCTCGCGAACAGGGCGTCGGTGGCGTCGATGCGCATGGCGGTCTCGCCGCCCACCTCGTACACCACGCCGTCGAGCTGCCCGCGCAGGTCGCCGTCCCGCAGGCTGCGCACCAGGTCGTGGGTGCGGTCGTCGGACGGGCTGTGCACCGTCGCGACGCTGACCCGGTAGACGTCCGGCCGGTCCAGCGGCACGGGTGTCGCCGCACGCACCTCCGGATCGCCGGACACCACCCGCGCCACGCGTTCGGCCTGCGTCCGGGCGGTGTCCGCGGTCGCCCGCACGACGACCTCGACGGGCGAGATCACCCCCGGCCCGTAGGCGGCCGCGGCGGCCTCGGTGGCCTGCCGCACCTGCGAGTCGGACGGCATCGCGCTCGCCGACGGCAGGTCCACCCGGTCGGCGAGGTCCAGCGCGGGCACGCAGAACAACGCCATCAGCACGGTCGCGCCGACCAGCCAGCGGCCGGGCCGGTCGGTCACCCGCTTGCCCCAGCGCGCCCAGAAACCGGACACCTCGGCGTCCACCACCACCGCGCCGCCCGCGGCGAGGAGCCGCTGCCGGTCCTTCTTGCGCAGGATGCGCAGGCCCAGCATCCGCAGCACGATCGGCGCCCCGACGAGCGCGGCCACGATCGCCGCCACCGTCACCAGGATCATGCCGAGCCCGGCGGTGCGGATGGCGCGCGAGTCGACCAGGAACATGGTCGCCTCGGCGACCACGACGGTGATCCCCGACCACGCGATGGCCGTGCCGGTGGTGCGCATGGCGTGCCGGACCGAGTCGTCCACGCCCATCCCGCGCAGCAGCGACTCGCGCACCCGCTGGACCAGGAACATCGCGTAGTCGACGGCGAGCGCGAGGCCGACCATGGACGCCGCGTTCGTCACGTACTCCGAGAACGGGATGCCGTACGCCAGCGCGCCCGCCGCGCCCAGGCCGCCGACCAGCGCGGACAGGCCGATGACGAGCGGGACGACGGTCGCCCACAGCGCGCCGAAGGTGAGCAGCAGGACCACCAGGACGATGGGCAGGCCCACCTGCTCGGCCCGCAGCAGGTCGCTGCGGGAGAGCTGGACCAGCTCCTCCCGGTGGGCGCCGTAACCGCCGAGGAACACCTCGCTGCCCTCGGCGGTCAGCCGGTCCTCGTCGTCGAGCAGCTTGTTCGCCACGTCGATGGAGCCGTCGACGCCGCCCGTGGCGGAGACCCCGAGGACCACGATCGGCCCGGAACCGGGGTCGGGCGGGGGCAGCGGCAGCGGCTGGACCTCGCGGACCCCTTCCGTGCCCGCGATGGCCGCGGTGATCGGCTCCAGCGCCCGCCGCCCGTCCGCGTCGCCGCCCGCCGCCCGGCCCGTGACGACGACGAACAGCGACGGCACGCCGTTGGCGCTCAACTCCCGCGCGACCGCCTCGGCTTGGCTCGACTCCGACGCCTCGCCGCCGGGCACCGCGCGGCCCTCCAGCCCGAGGGCGAAGAAGCCGCCGACGACGGCCAGCAGCACCCAGGCGGCCAGCACGGGTTTGCTGTTGCGGAAGAGGAAGTCGGTGAGGCGGTCCATCGGGGTGGGCTCCTGGTGGGTCGCTGGAGGTGGGCCGGCCGCTAGCGCGGCGCGCCGGGCCGCTGCCTGGCCCGCGGTTGCCGCGGCGCGCGCGGGGGCTTCGCCGGGGTCTGCTCCGGCGTCGCCACCGGCGGCCGCGTGGTCGACAGTGCCCGATCACGGGGGTCCACCGCGACCCTCGGCGGGCTGATGAGGGTGCTGTGGTGGAAGCCGAGCCGGGGATCGCTCCACCACCGCAGACCGCCGTCGAACTCCTGCAGCTCCGGCATCCGCACCCGGAGCCGGACCGTGTTCTCCGGGTAGTCGTAGACGGTGATCTGGTTCAGCCCGCGGTTCGCGGTGAACAGCAGCGACTGGTCGGCGGAGAGCTGGCAGGCGTACACCGAGTCGACCATCGCGCCCCGGGCCACCCGCAGCGCCCGCAGGTAGTGGTGTCCCTGGGTGACGGCCGACCCGCGGCTGAACGTGTCCAGCAGCGTGCGCGCGACCTGGCGGCCGGCCCTGAGCTGGGCGCGCAGGCTCGGCCGCTCGTCGAGCACCCGGAACGTCGTGAAGCTCGCCAGGTCGATCATCACGATCGTCCCGCTGGCCCCGTTGCAGTAGATCAGCTCGCGGTCGGAGATGCACACGTCGGAGTTGATGTGCGCGGGCGTGTCGTGCCCGGCGGACCAGTGCCGCAGCACCTGGCCGGTCTCCGCGTCGATCTCGAACGCGTACTCCTTGAACTGGGCGATGCTCCACTCGTGCCAGTCCCGGCCGTCCTGCGGGTTGACCCGGAACGACAGGGCGTAGAAGCGGTCCTCCACCGGGTGCGCCACGACGTGCCAGCAGGTCGCGGGCAGCGCCACCCGGCGCGCGGTGCGGGTGTGCAGGTCGAAGATGCCGACCTCGCACGCCTCGCCGCGCCCCGGGTGGTCCATGCCGCCGTAGACCAGGTAGCGCCCCGACGCCGTGGTCTTCATCGCGTGGGGCAGCTTCACGCCGTGGTCGCCCAGCCGCTCGGCCTTGTCCAGCCGCTGCAGGTCGGTCAACCACAGGCCGTCGCCCATCGCGGCGACGGCCTGCGTGTCGTTGATCCACGCGACGTGCGTGCTGCCCTTGATCGACGAGTCGGTCGGCTCGAACCGCAGCGTGGAGATCCGCTGGATCTCCTCGCCGTTCGCCGCGTCGTAGAACATCAGGTGCTGGCCGGTGCTGCCGAGGAAGCCGACCCGCCGGTCCGGGCTCACGCTGACCGCGTGGCCGCCCGCCATCCCGTCGTAGTACTCGACGTCGTAGGCGTACCGGCCCGTCCGCGGGTCGTACCGGAAGATGCAGACACCGGCCCGTCCCTCCAGCCCGTTGAGGCCGTTGCCGTCGAGGGCGATGTGGAACGCGTACGGGTACTCCATCAGACCTCCTCCCTTCCTCACCGGTGGGTCGCTAGCGGCGCTTCGCGGCCCGGCGGCGGTTGTGCGCGTAGAGGGCGGCGCCGACGAGGCCCGCCGCGGCCACGACGCGCTTGGCGGACCCCTTGCCGCGGTTGGGGCGGCCGATGCCGATGTCCTGGCCCTCGTAGCGGGCGATGATGTTGTCGACGGTGTCGTTCCAGAAGTCCATGTACGCGGCCTCGGTGAGCTTGGTGCGCAGCCACACCCAGCGGTCCAGCCGCAGCGCGACCATGATCCGGGGCCTGGGGAACGCCTGGCGGGCCACGAACACGATGTCCGTGCCGCCGCCCGCGGCGCGGCGGAACCCGAGGTAGCCGTCGTCCGCGGAGGTGGAGGCGTTGGGGCTGCACACGGTCCGCATCCAGTTGCGGACCTCGTCCTGCTCGTAGGTCATGTGCTCGAGCTTGTAGACGTCCAGCTCGTCCTTGCCGAGGAACGCCGTGTAGTTCGGCTGCGCCAGCGCGGCGATCCGCTCGACCTGCAGCGTCGGGCGGCCCGCCGAGTCCCGCCGCAGCACCTGGGTGTTGATGCCCAGCACGTCGCGGAACGCGTCGCCGACGCGGCTGATGTCGACCCGGGACACGAACTCGTCGTAGTCCATCTCGACGTGGCGGATGCCGTAGAACAGCACGGCGTCGTCCTCGTGGATCCACCGGACGCCGTCGCTGTTGAGCGGCACGTCCTCCAGCAGCTTCTGCCAGCGCTCCGCGGAGTCGGTGTCGTAGTGGAACTCGGCGGAGCGGTACTCGTCCAGGTCGAGCTTCACCGGCAGCCGCTTGCGCGACAGGGTGGACTTGGCGAGGGCGATCTGGGTGGCGCGGAGCAGCTGCTTCGGCGCGAGGTCGGTGAGCAGCCTGCCCTCCGGCACGGTGTTCGCGGCGGCGTGGGCCCGGTACAGGGCGCTGCGGGCGTTGCCCATGGTCTTCTCCTCCTGCGGTTGGTCGATCAGGCGCTGACGGCGGCGGCTTGGCGCTCGGGGACGACGGCTCCCGCCGGGAACTCGGCGGCGTCGCCGAACAGGCCGATCAGGATCAGCTGGATGACGTCGCTCAGCACGCGCTCGGCGACCGGTTCGACGATGCTCGCCAGCGAGGGCACGCCGAAGTCGAAGTCGGTGATGAACGCGGTCCGGACGCCTTCGGGCGTGGGTTCGAGCACCCAGCCGCCGGAGAACTCGTCGAAGTCCCCGTCGGTCTGGTCGAAGTCCAGCCGCAGTTCGTCGCGGCGGAACCAGTCCTCCTCGGTCCACCGGAGCAGGCCGTTGCGGAACTCGACCACCCAGTGGCTGACGGTGGTGCCGTCGGGCGCGGTCTCCATCTCGACCGAGCGGACGATGTCCACCAGCTCGGCGTAGTGGCGGAAGTCGGCGAGGGTGTCGAAGACCGTCCCGGCGTCGACACCCCGGATGAACGCGTGGACCTCTACGTGGCGCACTTCAGCTGGCTCCTGTCGAATCGGCGGTCGGGTAGCGCGCCGAGAGCTCGGCACAGGCGCCGTCGAACGCGGAGAGCAGGAAGTCGACGTCGTCGTCGGTCAGCACGGCCGGCGGCGTGAACCGGAGCACGGCCCCGGCGTTGAGCGAGTAGTTCACGATCAGGTGGCGGTCGACCAGCTCGGCCAGCAGCGCCCCGGCCAGGCCGGGGCCCGCCATGTCGACGCCGATGAGCAGGCCGACGCCGCGGACCTCCCGCACGAGCTGCGGGCAGCGCCGGTCGACGACCTCCCGCATCCCGGTCAGCAGGGTCTCGCCGAGCACGGCCGCGCGGGCGACGAGGCCGTCCTGCTCGACGGCCTCCACGGCGGCGCGGGCGGCGGCCATCGCGATCGGCGCGCCGGAGAACGTCGAGGTGTGGATGAACGGGTCCTTGGCGAACGCCTTGAACACGGCGGGCGTCGCGACCATCGCGGACACCGGGACGATCCCGCCGGACAGGCCCTTGCCCACCAGCATGACGTCCGGGGTGACGCCCTCCCGGTCCGCGCCCCACCACGTGCCGAGCCGGCCCATGCCGGTCTGGATCTCGTCGAGGACCATCAGCGCGCCGTGCTGGTCGCAGATCGCCCGGACGTCGCGCAGGTAGCCCTCGGGCGGGATGACCACGCCGCCCTCGCCCTGGATCGGCTCCAGCACCACGCACGCCCGCGGACCGGTGGCCAGCTCGGCGGCGAGCGCGTCGGCGTCGCCGAACGGCACGTGGCTCACCTCGGGCAGCAGCGGGCGGAACGGGTCCTGGTACAGGCCGTTGGCGGTGACGGAGAGCGCGCCGAGCGTCTTGCCGTGGTACCCGCCGGTGGTGGACACCAGGCGGGTGTGGCCCAGCGTGCGGGCGAGCTTGATGGCCGCCTCGGTGGCCTCGGCGCCGGAGCCGGCGAAGTGCACGTGCGCGAGGCCGTCCGGCACGACCCGGCCGAGCGCCGCCGCGGCCCGCGCCGCCTCCGGCTCCAGCAGGATGCGGCTCGCGACGGGGTTGGTCCTGATCTGGCGGATCACGGCCGCTTCCACGTGCGGGTGGCGGGCGCCGTGGATGAGGACGCCGTAGCCGCCGGCGTTGAGGTAGCGCCCGCCGTCGGAGGTCTCGATCCACGCGCCCCGCGAGGCCACCTCCATCCGCGTGCCGAAGACCTCGGAGATCTTGGCGCGGCCGCGGGAGAGGTGGCGGCGGTAGAGGTCGAGCACTTCCCGGTGGTCGAGCGCCTGCCCGACTGTCGTTGTCACGTGTTCTCCTCGGGGTGTCCCGGGTGGGCGCGGTCAGTCGATGACGACGGGACGCCCGGAGAACCACCCGAGGAGGGCGTCCGCCGAGCTGTGCCGGGACGGTGGGTGGAAGCCGATGGCGTGGGACGCGGCCGCCAGGTAGCCGACCTCGGGCGAGCCCGCGAACGCCATGCCGCCCAGCAGTTCCACCGCCTTGGCGGTGGTGGCGCGGACGGTGTCGGCGACGGTGAACCGGGTGATCAGGGCGCGGGCCAGGCCGTCGTTGCCGCCGTCGCCCTCGTCGAGGTTGCGGGCCGCGCCGTCGAGCGCCAGGGCCGCGCCCTCGACCGCCATGCCGAGGCCGAGCCGTTCGTGCGCCGGACCGCGCCCGGCGGTCAGGACCCGCTCCACCAGGTTCATCGCGACGCCGAGGTAGCAGGCCGTCACGAGCAGCTCGAACCAGACGAAGCCGAGCGTCTGCAGGTCGTCCAGCTCGCCGTCCAGGCCGGTGGTCAGCTCGACGATGAGGTCCGGGTGGACCTCCACGTCCGCCAGGACGACGCTGTCGGACTCCGCGCCCGCCAGCACCGGGGAGCCCCAGAACGGCGTGACGGAGATGCCCGGCGCGGCGGCCGGGATCAGCGCGATGCCCGTCCGGGTGCCCTGCTCCGGGTGCTCCAGCGCGACGCTCGCGGTGAGCAGGTCCATCGAGCGGGACAGGCTGCACGGCTGCTTGCGCCCGCTGACCCGCCAGTTCGCGCCGTCCCAGACGCCCTTCATGGTCGGCGTCAGGATGCCGCTTCCCGTGCGGCCCTCGGCGAAGCCGGACGCCATGAGCCGCTGGTCGCGGGCGACCCCGTCGAGCAGCATCCACTCCAGGCCGGTGCTGGACTCGGCCAGCGCGACCAGGCTCGCCACCGAGAACTGGTGCATGGTCGTGGCGACCGCCAGCGACGGCGAGCGCGCGGCCACGGCGCGGGTGACCCGGACGGCGTCCACCGCGGACGCCCCGCCGCCGCCGTGCACGGTGGGGATGAGCAGCCCCGCCCCGCCCGCGGACCGGTACAGGCCGATCCCCGGGCTGTCCGGCGACTCCAGCTCCATCAACGGGATGGACGCGAGCTTGCCGTCCAGGCCGGGCAGGTGGCGTTCGCACGCCTCGCGCTCCCTCGACAGCAGCCTCATCGCACGACCTCCGCCGACGCCGCGGACTCGAACACCGCGGTGCGGGGCTGGACGCCCTCGGCGATGCTGATCCCCTGCAGGTGCGACGTGCGCAGCAGCGGGTAGTTCAGCTCGCCGAACGGCCCGCCGGTCAGGCCGGTGCCGCCGTGCGTCGACAGGCACGGCACGAAACCGATGTGCGAGTCGTTGACCTTGAGCAGGCCGCCGTTGGTCACCCTGGTCGCCACCGCCTCGATCACCTCCGGGTCGGTCGTCCACAGGGAGTTGCGCAGGCCGTACCGGTTGCCGTTGAGGAACGCGATGACCTGGTCGAGCAGCGTGCCGTCGTCCGCGGCGGGCACGACCACGGGCAGCAGCGGGAAGAACGTCTCCTCGCGCACCGCCGACAGCTCCCGCGCCCCATCGAGGCCGTCGACGCGCAGCACGGTCGGCGCGATGAACGGCCCGGTGTCCGACACCGTGCCGTCCAGCTCGACGCGGTGCCCGCCGGTCATCACCCGCGCGCCCGCCGCGGTCGCCTCGTTGAGGTGGTTGAAGTAGTCGTCGGTGCGCATCACCGGCGACAGCAGCACCTCCGGGTCCTCCGGGTAGCCGGGGCGGATCTTCGCGGCCAGGCTCGCCAGCCGCTCCAGCAGCCGGTCGGCCACGTCGGGGTGCACCACCGCGTACTTGGGCACCATGCAGATCTGGCCGGAGCCGAAGAAGCTCTCGGTCAGCGCCTCCGCGGCCAGGTCCAGGTCGGCGTCCTTCCACACGACGCAGCCGTCGTTGCCGGCCAGCTCCAGCACGGGCTTCTTGCCGCGCGCCACCGCCTCCCGGCCGATCTGGATGCCGCGCTCGCTGCCGCCGAAGAAGAAGATGTCGTCGACCAGCGGGCTCTCCAGCCACTGGTTCATGATCTTGTTGGGCTGGCCGCAGACCAGGCTGAGCGTGCCGGCCGGCGCGCCCACCTCCTCCAGGATGGGCGCGACGATCTCGCGCCACACGAACATCACGCCGTAGGGCGAGCTGCGCGGCGCCTTGACCACCAGCGCGTTGCCCGCGACCAGCGCCGGGACGCCGAGGACGGAGTTGGACGCGGCGGCGTTCTGCGGCGGGCTGAGCACCACGACGCCGTCGGGCTTGCGCACCAGCACGAGCGTGCGCGGGCCGATCCGGTGCTCCTCGCGCATCTGCCTGCGCCACAGGCGCAGCGTCTCGGGCGCGGTGCCCTGGAGGACGCCGGCGATCTCCCACTCCGCCAACCGGCGCGGGTGCCCCTCGGCGACCAGGACGTCGACGAACTCCTCGCGCCGCCGCAACACCTCTTCGTGCACGCGCTCCGCGAGCCGCATGCGGGTCTCCAACGGGAACGCGCCCCACGCGGGAGCCGCCTCCCGGGCGCGCTCGAGGGCTTCCCGCAGGTGGTCCTCGCTCGTCAACGCGCAGCGGGCCACGACGTCGGGCAGCGAATCCCCGTCGTCGCGCTTGCCCCGTTCGAGTTCCCGCTTCACCTTGAGGTTCGGCATGAAGTCGGCCAAGAGCGCGGACGCCCTGACGGTGTAGACCCAGGATTCGGAGGGAACATCTGAACCGGCGATATAGGACCCGTAGGAACGCATGACGAAGAGACCCCCATCCGGTCGCGCCACTCCACAAACGTGAAACCAGCCTGCCGGTCGACCGGCGCCGGATCAATGGAACTTTGGTCCAATACAGGTGACCGCGGTTTCGCAATGCGCCGCCACCGCGCGGGAGCGGTCCGCGGCGAACCCCCGGTGCGACATTGCAACGAGGGTCCAACCTACTCGGGAAACAATTAACGCCACCGCTCAGGCGGGCTCTCCGCGCCCGGTCGGCGACTCGCCGGGAATGTGCGGACCGGCCGGCGCGGACCCGTCGCGGGTCCACTGGAACACCAGCGAGACGAGTCCGGCCTGCAGTCGCGACTCCACGACCAGCTTGGCCATCACCTGGGCGACATGGGCCTTCACCGTGCGCTCGGCGACGTTCAACCGGCTCGCGATCGTGCGGTTGGAGGCGCCCGCCCCGAGCAGCAGGAGCACCTCCCGCTCGCGCACGGACAGCAGGTCGACCCGGTCCAGCAGCGTGCGCCAGGTCGTGCGGTCGCCCGCCAGGCCCGACTCGGAGGGCAGGGTGGAGATCACCCCCCGCCCGGCGGACCGGGGTCGGAACGGCAGCACCGAGACCGACACGGCGCCGGACTCGGCGTAGTGCAATTCGTTACTCACGTCAGGCCTTCCATCTTCAGCAACACGCGGCGGAGAGGTTGCGGAACACCCGCCTGCCTCCATTCGGGGTAAGCGGATTCCTGGACGGCTGCCTGCGAACCTTCAGGCGATGAGGGACAATTTCCACTTCCCGCGCCGCCCGGTCCGACGTGGACCGGACAATGGCGGCCGCGCTGCCGTTCGTGCGGACAGCACGGGACGCCGTGCGGACATCCACCCCCCAAGTCGAACCGACTGAGACGACCACCGACGCGATGGTCGCACCACTTTTCGCGGCACCGCCGGGTCATCCGTTTGTGCATCTTTGACGACGCCTCCCCGGTCGTCAACGAAGTGCCGGCGGATCGCGTCGACCAGGCTCACCCCGGTGGGTCGGCGGCCACTTGACCGCCATTGCCCAAGATCGTCCACATGGACCATCCGGATCGCCGGGTAGGCCGCACCACGCGCGGACGCCCCGCGGACGACACCGCTCGCCCGCTCGTCGGACACCTTCGGGAATCCGCACCGCGGCGCTCGAACGGACGCCGGAAGGTCGAACCGGACGCCGATCGCCATGCCGCCTCACCAGGAATCGCGCACACTGGCAGCGGAGCGCGTTGTGCGGCTCCTGATACACGCCAGCCGCCGGTGAGACCCAGATCACAGCCGACCGGCCGCTCTCGGCCGCATCCGCTTCCCCGCCGCGGTCGGCGGGTCGCGGGCGGTCACCGATCTTCGGGTCGATCCGCGACGAGACGTACTCCCACTTCACCCAGGACGCCGACAGCTCCGCGCGCCCCGCGTCGTCGAGCGCTCGGCGAATGGCTGCCAGGTCAACCGATCCGGTTGCCGGCCGCGTCATACGCGCGCACGGTCGCTTCCGCCATGAAGTCCAAGTTCGGGGTGTAGTAGGCGTACGCGCCACCCACCACCTGAGCCGGGACGACCTGGCCGTCGGACAGCACGATCTCGACCTTGGCCACGTCGGGCGCGGCCCAGCCCCAGCCGAGGTGGCCCGGCTTGTTCGAGACGCCCTGCCTCGCGGCGGGCGAGGTCTTGACGCCGGGCGGGAACTGGTACGGGCCGTTCGCGCCGGACGAGCCGTTGCCGGTGTCGCACGTGACGATCTCCCCGGACGGCGACGTCGCGAGGACGAACTCCCCGCCGTCGACCGGGATGACCGGCCCCGGCTTCAGCAGGGCCGGGTCGGTGTCGAAGCGGGGGCCGCACGCGAACGCGGTGGGCCGTTTCGGCCGATCGGTCCCGGCCGGGACCGGGGTCTCCGGACCGATCCGCAACAGCGACGCGACGGCGCCGGCCCAGTCGCGCAGCGCGGCCACACCAAGCCCCTGCCGCCACAGCACGAGCACGTGGTAGATGGTGCCGGAGGGTTCTCCCGGCACCGTGCGCAGGACGATGCGCGCCTCGTCGTCGTTCACGCGCGCCGGGAGCCCGGCGATCGTGAACTCGCCGCCCATGCTGTCCCGAAGCTCGTACTCGATGTCGAGTCGGGCCTGACGCGTCTCACCGGACTTCACCACCAGGCAGTCGCTGGTCACGCCGAGGCGGGTCTCGTGGGCGGTCGGCCCGGTCCCGGACTCGTCGTGCAGTGCCGAACACAGCACCCGTGCCTGCACCGGAGTGGGCAGGTCGAGCAGCGCGACACCCTCTACCGGTTCGGTGTGTTCGAACGTCACCGGCCGGCCGGGCGTTTTCGGCTTGTCCGTGAGGATCGCGGGGACCAGGGCGTCGAGCGTCCTGCGGACCACGCCGGGCAGTCCGGGCGCGGCGCCCTGCTTGGCGACGGCTCGGACGTAGAGGTTCATCCCTTCACGCGACTCGGGGTCCGCTGCCGGAAGCAACTCGACCGCCCCGTGCATGGACGTCTCGCTGTCGGCGCCGATGCGCGCCGGACGGCCGTGGACGGTCTCCAGCCGAGGACCGATCTCCTCCAGCGGGAACCGTTCGGTGCTCACCTCCATCGCCAGCGCGGCGTTGTCGAGGACGCATTGCGAGCTGTAGAGCGAGTTCTGGACCGTCCGGCTCACCGGCGCGCCCACCACGTCCCGCCACCGCGCGGGATCCAGCGCCTGGCACAACAGTTGGGCGCTCGTTTCCTCTTGGACGTAAGCGATTCCGTCCCCGTAGGGCATGGTGACGGGGCGCAGGCCGAAATCGGGCGGCCACGGCGCCGGCGGAGGTTGCCCGTCCCCGCCCGAGCAACCCGCCAACAAGGCCGCGACGAGCACCGACAAGGCCGCACGACGAGGAAACCCGATCACGTGGTGGAGGGTAGGTGAGCAGCGCTGGGACCAGTCCCCGCCGGCAGCACAGCGCGACGGTCAGCCGGTGGCGTTCTGGGCCTGGGAGGCGCCAGCGGGTGGTGGACGGGCCATGGACACCACCAGACGATCCGATCCGCCTTGCGGCTCGGCCCGATCCTTCCAGGAACCACTCGCACGCTGCGACCTCCTCCGCGCAGGAGGCCTCAACCGGCCGATCACCCGTCCTCATGACGCGCGGAATCGTGAGACGTGCGCGACCAGGCTCGACCCCGAAACGCTGATCGTCTCGGCGCGATAATCGGGATATGACCACCGATCCCGCGGCCGCCGAGCCGCCCAAGCCGCCGCCCTCCGACCAGGAGTGGCTGGAGGTCGAGAACGTGCGTGGGGAGGACCCATTCGAGGAGGGGTCCTGGCCGTTCGAGACGCGTGGTGAGTGAGCAGGGCAAGACCTACGCCGCGTTCGTCGAGGCGGAGGTCAAGGCCGAGCGGGAGCGGCGGGCGGCGTTCGACGCGCGCGGGCAGGCGTTGATCACGACCTCCGGGGTCTTGGTCACCCTGCTCACGGGGGTGGCCGCCGTGGTCAAGACGGCCGCCACGCCCCGGTTCCCGCCGGCGGTGACGGTCACGACCGGGGCCGCGGTGCTGCTGTTCGCCGCGGCGGCGGCGTGCGGGGTCGTCGCCGGGTGGAACCGGCACTACGCCGTGGCCGCGCCCCGCACGCTGGGCCGGATGGTCGCCGACCACTGGACCGACGACGAGGTGGACGCCCGCAACAACGTCGCCTCGCTGATGGTCCGCACCCTGGCGACCTTGCGGCGCGCCAACGACTTCAAGGCGCGCTGGGTCGCGGTGGGCCTGATCGTCCAGGTGGTCGCCCTGGTGGTGCTGGGGGTCGCGGCGGTGCTGACGACGGCGCACGGGTGAGTGGCAGGGCGGAGGAACTCAGCGGCCTGGGGCGGTGGCCCGAGGCCGTGGCCGAGTACCGGCGGCACCTCGCCGCGCACCCCGACGACCTCGCCGCCCGGACGGGCCTGGGGATCGCCCTGCGCGCCGTGGCCGACACCGAGGGGGCGGTGGCCGAGTTCGACCGGGTCCTCGCGGCCGACCCCGACCGGTTCCCGGCGCGCTACCAGCGCGCGCTGGCCCTGGCCGCGCTCGACCGGGACCGGGAGGCCGTCGCCGACCTGGACCGGTTGGTCTCCGACCACCCGGACGTCTGGTACCTGTGGTCGGACCGCGGCGGGCTGCACGCCCGCGAAGGCGACCTGGACACCGCCCTGCGCGACCTGACCGAGGCGGTGCGGTTGGCCCCGGACGAAGTCATCGCCCGGTTCAACCTGGGCCTGGTGCTGGTGGACTCCGGGCGGCTCGTGCAGGCCCACCACCACCTGGCGCACGCCGCGCGGCTGGGCAGCCCCGACGCGGCGGAGGTCCGCGACGAGGTCCGGCGGACGTTGCTGGCGTGGGCGAGCGAAGACGACCTGGAGCGCGCGGTCGGCACGATCCTGGACGCCGGGTCCGCCAACGTCGTCGCCGCCTACGCGGAATTTCACCCGTTCGTGCTGGCGGAGGCGTTCGTCGACCTGGTCGACCAGGTCGCGGGCGACTCCCGCCTGCCGCTGTCCCCCGACGCCTGGCGGCGCGTGGAGGACCTGCGGCTGTTGGCCGACGACACGCCCGGCGAAGTGTCCCAGCCCGGCCACCTCCTCGACCGGGTGGCCGAATTGCACGCGCGCGGCGAGTACGAGGCGGCCTACGCACTGGCACCGCGCGCGACGCGCCTGGCCGAGGAGGAGCACGGCACCGGGTCCGTGCAGCACGCCCGTCAACTGGGGAGTTGGGCCGTGCTCGCCCTGCGGGTGGGTGCGCCGGAGGCCGACGACCTGGTCGAAGCCGCGCGCGGACACCTGTCCCGGGTCGATCCTTCCGGGCTGGTGCGGCTGTTGGTGAGCCTCGCCGCGATGCGCCCGGAGGCCGACCGGGCGTTGGACGACGCGCTGGCCGTGGTCCGCGATCCCGCCGCGGCGGTCGACGCCGAGGACGTGGTGCGCGTCCACCGGGCCCAGGCCCGGCGGCTGTCCGACGCCGGACGGCACGCCGAAGCCGAGGACGTCCTGCGCGAGGTCGTCGACCTGCCCGGCGTGGCGGGTGACCAGCTCGCGGACCTGTGCACGGCGATCGGCGAGGCGGTGTTCCACCAGGAGCGGCCCGCCGGCGCCGTCCCGTGGTGCGAACGCGCGCTGGCCCTGCGCCGCGCCGAGCACGGGGAGACGCACGCCCTGGTCGCGGCGGCGATGCGCGACCTCGGTCGGGTGTACCGGGCGGCCGGCGACCCGGGTTCCGCCGAGTCGTGGGCGCGGCGCGCGGCGGCGGTCTGGCGCCGGTTGCCCGGTCACGGCAGCGAGGTGGCGCTCGCGGAAGCCGACTTGGCGGTGCTGTACGCGGAGGCGGAGTCGACCGACGAGGCGCACGCGGCCATCGTGCGCGCGCGGGAAGCCGACCCGGACGTCCCGTTGGCCGCGACCCTCAACACGCTGGCCCACGCCCACTACCGGGCCGGCCGCGACGACGAGGCGCTGGCGCTCTACCGGGAGGCGCTGGACATCGTCGAGACCACCGACCCCGACCACACGGAGGCCCTGTTCTCGTTGCGCCACAACGTGGCCAACACCCTGCGCCGGTCGACCCCCGACGACCGGCAAGCCGCGCCCGAAGACCCGGCGGACGACGCCGGGACAACCAGCGCGGACGACGCCGCCGACCGGTTGGCGAGGGCCCGCGCCCGCCTCCAAGGCGGCACGCGCACCGGCGTCGTCCGGCTGCTGCGCGAAGCGCTGGACCTGAGCCCGGACACCGACGAGATCCGCCTCGAACTCGCCGAAGCCCTGCTCGACGAGGACGCGGGCGAGGCCACCGAACTGCTCGCGGACGTCCTCGACCGGGGCGACCAGCAGCTGCGCGGCCGAGCCCTGGCCGGCCTGGCCGCGGTGGCCCGACTCGAAGGCGACCTGCCGCAGGCGATCACACTCCTGAGCGAAGCCGTCGCCCTGGCCGACCGGAGCGGGTCCGTCGAGAACCAGGTCAGCGGCCGCCAGTCCCTGGCCCTGTCCCTGGTGCGCGCCAACGACCTCGACCAGGCCTACGCGACCGCCAAGCAGGCCGTCACCCTGGCATTGGGCGCCTTCGGCCCGGACGCCCCGCTGACCGCCACCGCCGAACTGACCCACGCGCGGGTGCTGAGCGAGGACGGCCGCCACACCGAGGCAGAACCGGTGATCCGCCGCGCGGTCGCCGCACTCGAACGCCGCCTGCGCCCGGACGACCCCGCGCTGGTGTCGGCGTTCAACGACCTCGCCCACTGCCTGCTGCACCAAGGCGAACCGCACCGCGCGGTGCCGTGGTTCCGCCGCGCCTTGGCCGTCGCCGGCGGCCGGGTCCAGGTCGCCGTCGCGCAGAACCTCGCCATGGCGCTGGCCGACCTCGGCGACTTCGCCTCCGCACGCGCCCTCGCCGCCGACGCCGCCGCCCGCGTCCTGGCCGACCGGGGCCCCGACCACGCCCGCTACGGCGCGGCGCTCGCGGTCCAGGGCCAGATCGCCCTCGCCGACCTGGACCTGGTCGCGGCCGCCGACCACCTGGTCGCCGCGTGCCGAATCCTGGACACCGCTCCCGGCGCGGACGCCCGGACCCTCATCACCGCCCGGGGCAACCTCGCCGAGCTGTACCTCACCATCGGCGCGACCGAGACCGCCCTGTCGTTCGCCGTCGCCGCCGAGAGCGCCGCACGGGCGCGCTACGGCCCGGACAACCCGCAGCTCGCGCCGAGCCTGTCCCACCTGGCCAGGTGCCGGGCGGCCACCGGTGCCCCGGACGAGGCGCAGCGGCTGTACCGGGAAGCGCTGGACCTCGTCCCGCGGTCACGCGCCCACCTGGTCGGCCTGGCCGAACTCCTGATCGCCACCGGCGCCCACGACGAGGCCTTCACGACGCTGGAACGCCTGGTCGCCCTGGAAGACGCCGACCTGCCCGGTGTGCTGTCCGACGCCACGGGGACGTTGCGGACGGCGCACTTCACGCGGCTGCACCGCACGGTCACCAACTACCTGAACCTGGTCCTGCTCGGCGGGAACGACCCCCGGCTGGTCCGGCGGGCCTGGGAGCTGAGCGTGCGCCGGCGCGGGCTGGACGCCGAGTACCTGGAACTGCGCGCCACCGCGCCGAAATCCGCCGACGCGCGCCGCGAACTGGCCCGCGTGGCCGCCGACATCAGCCGGGCCGTGCTGGTGGGGCACGGCGACGACCTGCCCCGGCTGCGCGCCCGGCACGACGAGTTGGAACGGCTGCTGGCCGCCCGCGTGCCCGGCGCCGCGCTCGCCGCCCGCATCGGCTCGGTCGACGCGGACGCCGTCCTCGCCGCACTGCCCCCGGACACCACCCTGGTCGACGTCGTCCGCGCGGAGTCGGTGGACTACGCCAACTCGACCCTGGGTGCGCCCCCGGCCGATCCCCGCGTCGACCTGGACCGGACGTGGCGGCGACACCCCACCCGCTACCTGGCGTTCGTCGTCTCCGGCGGGCGGGACGTCCGGATGGTCGACCTCGGCCCCACCGGCCCAGTGGACGACCTGGTCAAGGCGGTCCGCCGTGGGATCTACCGGCGCTCACCCGACACCGCCGCCGCCGAAGCGCTGCGTGCCGCGCTGGCGCCGGTGCTGGACCACGTCACCACCGAACGCCTCCTGGTGACCGCCGAAGGCCCGCTCGCCCAAGTGCCGTGGCAGGTCCTGCCCGCCCGCCCCGACCGCCTGCTCCTCGACGACCACACCGTCAGCTACCTGTCCACCCCGCGCGAGGTCCTGCGGTGGCGCCCGGACGGCCCGACCACCGCGCCGCTGGTCGTCGGCGACCCGGACTTCGACCTGGGCGCGCCGCCGGGCCGGCTCGACCGGCTGGCGGCCACCCGGACCGAGTGCGCGGAGATCGGCGACCTGCTGGCCGTCGAACCCCTGCTGGACCGCGCGGCCACGAAGGCGGCCGTGCTGGCGGTGCGCTCCCCCACCGTCCTGCACCTGGCCACCCACGGCCTGTTCCTGCCACCCGCCGGACCGCCCGAGCGCGACGACGTCTACGAGACGATCAACCTGCTGGAGGTCCCCGGCGAGGGCACCTTCGTCGTGGACGCGCGCCGCCACCGCTCCCGCCGCCCCGACGTCGAACCGCTGCTGTCCTCCGCCGTCGCCCTGGCGGGGTTCAACGCATGGATGACGGGGCGCCCGACCCCGCCCGAAGTGGACACCGGAGCGCTGACGGCGCAAGAGGTGTGCGCGATGGACCTGCGCGGCACCCGGCTGGTGGTGCTGTCGGCGTGCGAAACCGGCCTCGGCGACCACAGTCCCGGCGAGGGCGTCCTGGGACTGCGGTGGGCGCTGCGCGTGGCGGGCGCACGCACCGTCGTCACCGCGCTGTGGAAGGTGCCCGACGAGTCCACCCGGGAGCTGATGGTCCTGTTCTACCGGCGGCTGCTGGCCGGCGACCCGGCGCCGGAGGCGTTGCGCACGGCCCAACGCACGATGCGGGACAGCGGACTGGACATCGCCGTGTGGGGCGCTTTCGTCCTGCACGGCAGACCCACCGGCATCCTGACGACCACGTCCTGGCCGTAACACTGCCCTCGACCTGCTGTCCATAGTGGACTCGGCAGGAACAGGGGTTCGGGCTGACCATGTCACAGGGCCATGCCGACGAACAGTCCGTTCGCGCCGGTGTAGGGCGAGCCGTACCTCTTGCCCAGCGCTTCCTCCCGGTCGGTCTCGCGCCACTCGTTGCGGCGGTTGCGCACCAGCCAACTCTCCCGAGGAAAGCTGATCTCCCCCGAACGCAGGGCGAGGTCCAGCGTTCGGTTGTGCCCGACAGGGGTGGTCACGAGGATCCTGCCGTCCTGTCGAACGACCTTCCTCAGGTTCTCGACGGCACGGAGCACCTTCTCCGGCCGGCGCGGGTGCTCGTCCCAGCCGACGTGTTCCAGGGTCGAGATCGCCACCACGGTGTCGAAGGGCTCCTCCGGCGAGAAGTCCACGATGTCGTGGTTCAGGACGCCGGGGATGACCTCGTACTTGTCGACCACGGTGTCCGCACGGAACCCGTAGTGGGACAGCACGTTGCCGACCTCCAGAACCCGACCCGGCTTCTGCGCCAAGAACCACCGGGCAATCGAGATCTCGACCGCGCGCTCGTTCAGGAACGAGTTGTTGTAGCGGGCCAGCGTGTACGGCAGCCGATGACCGAGGAACTCGAACCGCTCGAAACTCCGTCCCGCGCGGATCAGCGGCAGGGCCACGTGGCCCCCGGCGACCGCCGCGATCCGGCTCGCGGTCGCCGCCAACCCATTCGTGCGGACGGAGGTACGCACGCTGTCGAGCGTCCGGCCGAGCTCGGTGCGCAAGATGTGAATATTGGGCATCTGCTCGTCTTTCGTTGGGACTACGGGCAAGTTGCGGATCATGTGGTCCGGAACCGAGAGCCGGCCGCGGTGAAGGGCCGTTCGCCCGACTCCGATACGCAGGCGGTCGTGAACCGATTGCGCTGCTTTCGCAATTCGGGCCCGTTCAACAGACCGTGACCCGTTCAACCGTGCGCGAAACACTAACCGGGCGCACGACCCACGCCACGGAGGCGTCTGCCGATTCACTCCGCCGTGGCACGGAATCACACCGTCGGGATCTTTGTTGAAGCGACTGCCGCCGCCGATCGTCACACGCCACTTCGACGGCCGAGAGAATCACTACCACGGCCAGCGCGGTCCGCACCGCGACTACACCCGGACGAAGCCGAGGACCCGGCCGGAGGACACTCTCCGGTAAGAAAGAGCCGAACCCCGAGAACGGGTCCCGACCTCAGCGCGCCAGAACGGTGCTGACGGCGTCGTCCACCGAGCCGCGCACGGCGACCGCATGGTCCAACCCGGTCAACGTCATCGGACGCAGGACGGCCCGGTGAGCGGCCGAGACCACCAGCGCCGTGCCGGTCCGTTCCGCTCGGGCGATCACCTCCACCAGGTGCGCAAGATCGCCAGACGGTCGCCACGGCGGAGAGCACCGACGTCCCGCAGCCGGTGAGCCCGGGACGCCGGGCGCGGCCGGCCCTGCTGCTCGGCTCGCTGAGCGCCTTCGGTGCGCTCACGATCGACATGTACCTGCCCGCCATGCCGAGCATGGCCCACCAGCTGCACACCAGCGCGCCGCTGGTTCAGACGACCCTCACGGCGTTCGTCGTCGGCCTGGCCCTCTTCCAAGTGATCGTCGGTCCACTGTCGGACGCATGGGGCAGGCGCCGCCCGCTGCTCGCCGGTGTGGCGGTGTACCTGGCGGGGTCGCTGTGGTGCGCGCTGGTGCCCACCGTCGGCCACCTGATCGCCGGCCGGGTACCGCGGTCGCTGGGTGCGGCCGCGGGCACGGTCCTGGCGCGGGCCATCGTGCGGGACCTGTTCTCCGGCACCGCCATGACCCGGTTCTTCGCCACCCTCATGGTCGTCAACGGCGTCGCCCCGGTCGTGGCGCCCGTCATCGGCGGCCAACTGCTGGCGCTCACCACCTGGCGCGCGGTGTTCCTGGTGCTCGCCGCCGTCGGCGCCGCCCTGCTGCTCGCGGTCGCCTTCGCGCTGCCCGAGTCGCTGCCGGGCGCCAAGCGGGCGCCGGCCCACCCGCGCGCGACGCTGCGGACCTTCCGGACGCTGGTCACCGACCTCCATTACCTGCGGTACGTGCTCGCCGCGGCACTGATGTTCGCCGCCGTGTTCGCCTACATCTCCGGATCGTCGTTCGTCCTGCAAGACGCCCACGGGCTCACGGCCCAGCAGTTCAGCCTCGTCTTCGGCCTCAACGGCCAGGGCATCGTGCTGCTCGGGCAGGTCGGCGGCCGGCTCGTCCGCCGCGCCGCCGACGAACACACCCTGCTGCGCGTCAGCCTGACCGCGGCAACCCTCGGCTCCGCCGGCGTCCTGACCTGCGCCGTGCTGGGCCTCCCGCTACCGCTGCTGCTGACCTGCCTCTTCCTGGTGGTGTCCGTGCTCGGCATCGTGCTGGCCAGCGCCACATCCCTGGCACTGAGCGGCCACGGCTCCGCCGCCGGAGCCGCCTCCTCCCTGCAAGGACTGCTGCAATTCCTCGTCGGCGGCCTCGCCGCCTCCGCCATGAGCCTGCCCGGCCAGGTCACCCCAGTCGCCATGGGCACCACCATGGCCATCTGCGCCGCAGCCGCGCTGGCCGTTCTCAATGCCCGCCGTACGTGAAACACGGGTTCACTTCCGGAGTTCCGGGCCGGACGTCGGCGCGCCAACCTCTATCCATAGTGGACTCGACGCGCGAATCCGGTCCGTCGACGCGGGTTCCGCCACCGCTTACCGCAGGGCCTGCCGCAAGCGACCGATCTTCTTGGACACGAGAGTGGCGCCGATGCGCGTGTAGAACCGTTGCGCCGCCTCGTTGCTCTCGGCCACTTCCCAGCGGATCACCTTGCCCTGGGCGGCTTCGGCGGCGGCGCGCATCAGCAGCTCCCCCACGCCGCGACCGCGTTCGGTGCCGGACACGTACAGGTCGTCCAGCGCGAGGTAGTCCTCACCGGACCAGAAGCTGATCCGCTCCAGCCAGGAGACGTACCCGACGGCCCGGCCGTCCCGTTCGGCGATCAAATAGGTGATCTCCGGGCGCGCCAGCATCCGTTCGAGGTCGGCGACGCTGACGGTGACGGCCCATCCCTCGTCCTGGTGCTCGGCCAGCTCCCGGATCAGGCGGTGCACCACGGAGGCGTCATCGGGCGTGGCACGGCGGATCAAGGTCACAGTGGTCCTCTCGGGAGTTTCAGGGACGTGGGTCGGTGGTGTGCTGCGGGCCGGGCTCATCCGTGTTCGGCGTGCTGTCCGTGATCGGTGACCTGGGCGTCGAACCAGGCGTGCAGCGCCTTGATGAGCGCCGGGTCGGAGGTGGTGTAGGTGATCCGGGCTCCGGCCGGGGCGTCCGCGTAACGGATGTCGATCCGGTCGTGACCGGCTTCGAGTTCACGCAGGCCGGGCATCTCGCCACCGTGGATCGAGGCGGGGTCGCCGTAGTCGCCCCGGTCGAAGCCGGCGGCCTCCTCGGCCAGGTGCCCGCGGATGAGCGCGGCCTGCCGGTCGTCGGCCGGGTCGTCGGCGGTGACGGTTTGCAGGCCGCCGGTGGGCGTCTTGGTGAAGCGGTGCGTGGTGCGCTCCAGGTCGAACGGCATCACCTCCCGACCCTTGGCCGCGACCTCCTCCTGGCGCGCGGCCGGCGACGCCTGGCCGTTCTGTCCGACCAGCACGTACCCGCCCGAGACCGCGGTTATCACCGCCAGACCGGCCAGCAGCAGCCGGATGCGTCTCTTCCTAAGGTTCATCCATCGCCTCCGTGAGGATTTCCAGGGCGTGCAGGACGCCGGCGCGTTCGTCCTCCGGAACCCGTTCCAGGATCGAGGAAAAGCGCGTCGCCCTGGCTTCGGCCAGTTGCCCGGCGGCGTCGACGCCGGCCGGGGTGAGCCGCACCAGCACGCCGCGCCCGTCGTCGGGAGCGGGGGCGCGTTCGGCCCAACCCCGGTTGATGAGCTGGCCGACCAGGCGGCTGGTGCTGCTCTTCTCCAGGCGCAGCCGGTGTGCCAGCTCGCTCTGCCGCAGCGCGCCGTCCCTGGCCAGTTCGCCCAGCGCGTGCGCCTCGGACACCGGGACCGGTCGCCCGCAGGGGGTCTTGTCCGGCTGGTGGAGACCGAAGGCGCGGACGAACCGACCCACGGCCTCCTGCAACTCACGCTCACCCGCCATGGTTCGACCGTACAACCATCTGGTTGTGCCGTGCAACCAGATTCCGTTCGACGGCTCCGGTCGTCGCGGGTGACCAGGTCCCGAGCCGGCGTCCGGGCGGTTCGGCGACCGCTCTACCCTGTGCCCCGAGAACGGCAAAGACGAGAGGGCCCAGGGTGACGAGCAGCGACATCGTGAAGGCGGCCGGTGTGCTGCGCGCCGGCGGGTTGGTGGCGCTGCCCACCGAGACCGTGTACGGGCTGGGCGCCAACGCCGAAGACCCCGCCGCCGTCGCCCGCGTCTTCCAGGTCAAGGGACGGCCGCCAACCCACCCGCTGATCATCCACATCAGCGGCGCGGAGCGCCTGGGCGACTGGGTCGCCGACGTGCCCGCGACCGCACGCCTGCTGGCCGAGCGCTTCTGGCCCGGGCCGCTCACCCTGGTCCTGCGGCGCGGCCACCGGGTGCCGCTGGAGGCGACCGGCGGGCTGGAGACGGTGGCCGTGCGCGTGCCCGACCACCCCGTCGCCCTCGCGCTGCTGTCCGAGTTCGGCGGCGCGGTCGCGGCCCCGTCGGCCAACCGCTTCGGCTCGGTCAGCCCGACCACGGCCGACCACGTCCGCGCGGAACTCGGTGACGCCGTCGACTTCGTCCTGGACGGCGGCCCCTGCACGGTGGGCGTCGAGTCGACCATCGTCGACGCCACCGGCGAGGCCCCGAGCATCCTGCGGCCCGGCGGGGTGACCCGCGAAGACCTCGAAGCGGTGCTGGGCATGCCGGTCGCGGACGGCTCGACCAGCCGCGTTCGGGTCCCGGGCCAGCACCCGTCGCACTACGCGCCCGCCGCGAAGGTCGTCCTGGTCGAACCCGAGAAGATCGTCGTCGAAGCCGAACTCGCGCAGGACCAGGGCCACCGGGTGGGCGTCTTCCTCCCGCCCACCCTCGCCGACGCGCCGGTGAAGGCGCACGCCGTGGTGGCGCTCCCCGACTCGATGGCCGCCTACGCCCGCGGCCTCTACGGGTACCTGCGCGAGCTCGACCAGCGGGGATGCGACCTCATCGTGGCGTCCCTCCCGGCCGAGCGGGGGCTGGGCCTGGCGATCGCCAACCGGCTCCGCCGCGCCGCCGGCCCGCGGTGACCGGACCGGACCGGTCAGGACGCGGAGTTCGCGATCACCGGCACACCGGCCAGGACGCCGAGGTCGCGGTGACCGGACCGGTCAGGACGCGGTGGTCGCGGTGACGTCCAGCCCGCGCGCCGCGACCACGTCCGCACGGCCGTCGGCCAGCCGGTAGGACAGGCCCACGACCGCCGTGCGGCCCCCGTCGACCCGTTCGGCGAGCACGCGGGAACGGTCCAGCAGCAGGTCCACGGTGTGCCGGACGTGCTCGGCCACGACCTCGTCGGCCTCCACCCGACCCGCCGCCCGCGCGGCCAGCACGCTCGGCGTCACCCGCTCGACCACGTCCCGGATGAACCCGGACGGCGCCGTCCCGCCATCGACCACGGCAGAGGCGGCCGCCACCGCGCCGCACGAGTCGTGGCCGAGGACGACCACCAGCGGAGCGCCCAGCACCTCCGCCCCGTACTCGACGCTGCCGAGCACCTCCGAGCCGATCACGTGACCCGCAGTGCGCACCACGAACAGGTCGCCCAGGCCGCGGTCGAAGATGATCTCCGCGGCGAGCCGGGAGTCGGAGCAGCCGAACAGCACCGCGAACGGGCGCTGCCCCGGCGCGATCTCGGCGCGGCGTGCCGCGTCCTGGTTGGGGTGCTCCGGGGTACCGGCCACGAAGCGCCCGTTACCGGCGAGCAGCAGTTCGAAGGCTTCGGCGGGGGTCGGCGACTGGATCTCGGGCATGGCCGCAGCCTAGTTCAGCCCACCCGCCCCGGCTACGTCACGTGATCAAGTCCGCAGGAACTCGCGGACCGACGCCGGCGGCCACGACCCGGGGCGGCGGGGCGTCGGGGTCCTCGTGGTCAGGCGGCCGCGCCGCTCGGTGGCACGACCGCGAGCGTGGACGTGCCGTGGTAGAGCACGGCGTGCCCGACCGAACCCAGCACCGCCCGCTTCAGCGCACCGCGCCCGTGGCTGCCCACGACCAGCAGGTCCGCGTCCCCGGACTGCTCGATCAGGGCGTGCGCGGGGGCGTCGAAGGTCACGACCCGGTCCACCCGCACCCGCGGGTACCGGTCCCGGGTCGCGGACAGGCAATCGGCGAGCAGGGTGTCCGCGTCCCGTTCCACGGCGTGCCAGTCGTAGTGCCAGGCGTCCAGCGGGGCGATCGTCTCCATCGGCGTGTCGGCCCACGCGTGCACCGCCACGATCCGGGCGTCGTGCCGGGCGGCGAAGTCGAACGCGAAGGCGATCGCCCCGCTGCCCGCGTTCGAACCGTCCACGCCCACGACCACCTTCCCCGCCTCGTGCACACGGCCGCGCACGACCACGGTGGGCCGTTCGCAGTGGTGGACCAGGTGCGCGGCGGTCGAACCGAGCAGCGCCCGGGCCAGGCCGGTGCGCCCGGACCAGCCGACCACCAGCAACTCCGCGGTCCGCGCGATCCCGGCCAGCACGTCCGCCGGGTGGCCGTACGCGAGGTGGGTCGAGACCTCGACACCCGACACGTTCCGGCAGTGCTCGGCGATCTCGGACAGCCGGCTCTCGTGGTAGCCGCGCACCGCCTCCTCCCCCACCACCTCCGGCAACGGCACGGCCATCGGGGTGAACACCAACTCGGGGAACGGACCCCGCAACACGTCCACCACCAGCAGCGGCCGGTCACGCCGCACCGCCTCCGCCGCGGCCCAGAGCACCGCCTCGCGCGACGGCGACGAACCGTCGAACCCCACCACCACCCCGGCCGACTCCAGTGCGGTCATCACGCCCACCTCCCGCCGATGGGCTACCCGTACCGCGGGTCGGGCAACGCCTGATACGGGGACGAGCGCGACACGACCGGGTTCTCGGGGTAACCCCACAGGGCAGACGGGGACACCGACACCGACGAGAGGGCAGCACATGACCGAGTTCGACCCGGCGCGGCAGCCGGACGAGGTCGTGGACACGGGCGCGCTTCCGCCCGTCGAGGTCGACCTCGAGGAGCCCGACGCCGACGCCGTCGAGCAGGCCCGGGCGGCGCAGGACGAGCAGCCCGAAGCGCCGCCCGGCGAGATCCCGCTGGACGCCGATCCGGCCGACGTGGTGGAACAGCACCGCGAACTCGGCATTGACGACGAGGACTACCGCTGACCAGCGCAGATGTCACGTAAGACGGTCGCGCCAGGACCGCGGCAACCTCGTGTTCGACAAGCGGTGGGGTGGTCTACAGGTCCCGCTCACTCGCACGGCTCGCGTCTCCGAGCCGCATCGCCGCCCAGGTGCGGATCGCGGCGGTGAATTCCTCGGGTGCGTCGGACTCCACGTAGGTGCCGGCGCCCTCGACGATCGCGGTCTCGTGGTCGGGGAAGGTCGCTTCCAGGCGTTCGCGCTCCCGGGGGCGGAAGGCGATGTCGGCGTCACCCCACACGATCAGCGCCGGCAGGTGGGCGATGTCCGCGAGGCCGGCCTCGACCCCGGCGAAGAAAGCCCGGCTGGCACGGACCCGGGCGGGAAGCACGGCGGAGGCCTGCCGCCGCTCGGGCGTGTCCAGCGCCCGGCGGTAGTGGGTCATCTCGGCCTCGGTCGGCTTCCGCCTCCGGTGAGCCGTGGGGATGAACGCGGTGACGAGGAGGTTGAGCCGCCGGACCAGGAAGCGGGTCAGGGGACCGCCGACGATGCGGGAAAAGGCCTCGAAGTGCAGGTCGCCGTTGACCGGCCAGGCCCACGTGTTGGCCAGCACCAGCCGGTCGAAGACGCCCGGCCGCCGCTGCACGGCGGCCAGGCCGATCGGGCCGCCCCAGTCCTGCCCGACCAGAGTGACCCCGTCGAGGCCGAGCGCGTCGACGAACCCGGTGACCACGTCCGCGTGCTCCTCGGGCAGGTAGCGGTACCCGGGCTTCGGCGTCGACAGCCCGAAGCCCGGGTAGTCGAGGGCGACGCACCGGAAGTCCTCGCGCAGCGCGCGGATCACGTCGCGCCAGAGGAACGACCAGGTCGGGTTGCCGTGCAGGAACAGCAGTGCGGGACCCGCCCCCTCGTCGACGTAGTGCACGGTGTGCCCGTCTACGTCGATGAAGCGGCTCTCGAACGGGAACAGGTCGTCGTCGACCCAGGCGGGCCGCACGCCCTTCGAAGCATCGGCCATGGCGGCCCCTCTCGGCTCGGCACTGCGGTAGGCTTGAGACTGTCATGCACACTTGAAATTCTCAAGTAGAGGGGTCCGATGCGCAGCTACGGGCAGTACTGCGGACTGGCCCGGTCCCTGGAGATCGTCGGCGACCGGTGGAACCTGCTCATCGTCCGCCAGCTCCTCGTCGCCCCCGCCCGCTACCGCGATCTGATCGACGGCCTTCCCGGCATCGCGACCAACCTGCTCACCGACCGGCTCCGCGACCTCGAAGCCGCGGGCGTGGTCGAGCGGCGACTGGCCGGCGCGGGCAGCGTGGTCGAGTACGCCCTCACGCCGTGGGGCGCCGAGCTGCGCCAACCGGTCGAGAGCCTGATCCGCTGGTCCGCCCCGCTGATGGTCCGCGGACCCGGTGGCGACTCCTTCCGCCCCGAGTGGCTCTCCCTCGCCGTCCCCGCTCTGCTCGGCACCCGGGTCGAGGTCCGCGCCCCGGCGACGGTCGGCCTCGACATCGGCGTCGCCGCCCTCCAGCTCCAGGCGACGCCCTCCGGCTTCGAGGTCGGCCCGCACGACGGCCGCGACCTCGACGCCACCGTCCGCGCCGAACCCGCCTGCGTCCTCGGCCTCGCTTCGGGCGCCCTCACGCTCAACGATGCCCTCGCCCTCGGACTGGTCGAGATCGACGGCGACGAGTCCGTCGTCCGCACCGTCTTCGCCGCCTGACCGAACTCGATCTTCACATGCCTAATGCGGGCGCGATCCACATCCCCGGCCCACGGTGCCGGCGAGCCGGCGTGAGCCCGCACGACGTGAGGATTCGACATTCCGTCCGCGTGGCGATGCCGCGTCGCACCCGCGAGGTTGGCTCGGAGCAGGGTGCCGAGCCGGGGAAACTGAAGGCGCTCAAAGCTTTCGCCACCGGCCCCCGGGTCTCGGCACCCGCCCGGTCACGTGGTGGTGGTCAGCGCGATGCTGAACGCGCTCAGCGCCGAACCCGCCGACACCGCCCGGACTCCGGAGAGACCGACCACCAGCACCGGTGTGCTGCTGTTGGCGAACGTGCCGTTGCCCAACTGGCCGCGGTGGTTGAGGCCCCACGCCAGCGCGAAGCCCTGTGCGGTGGCGGCGATGCTGTGGTTCAGGCTGCCGTCGATGTCGGTCACGGAAGCCAGTCCGCGGACGCGCACGGGTCGGTGCTGGTTGGTGGTCGTGCCGTCGCCCAGTTGGCCGTAGCGGTTGAAGCCCCAGGCCATCGCGGTGCCGTCGCTCAGAACCGCCAGGCCGTGGTTGCTGCCCGCCGCGATGTCGACGACCTTGCCCAGCCCGCTGACCGGTCGCGGGTCGGAGCGGGTGAGGTCGGTGCCGTCGCCCAGTTGGCCGTTGGTGTTCCGGCCCCACGCGCTGACCGTCCCGTCGGTGTGCCGCGCCATGCTGAACTCGCTGCCCGCGGCCACGGCGGCGACGTTCGCCAGGCCCGCCACCGGCGCGGGGACGCGGCGCACCTCGGTGGTGTCCTTGCCGCCCAGTTGCCCGCCGTTGTTGGAGCCCCACCCCACGACCCCGCCGTCCGCGGTGACCGCGAGGCTGTGCCGGTTGTTGGCCGACACCGACCTCGCGCCGGTCAGACCCCGCACGCGCACCGGCCGGGTCTGCACGGTCGCGGTCGAGCCGTCGCCCAGCTCGCCCGAGCCGTTCCACCCCCACGCGAGCACGGTCCCGTCCGACCGCACCGCCAGGCTGTGGTCGCTGCCGGCCGCGATCGCCACGACGTCGGTCACGCCGGCCACCGGCGCGGGCGTGCCCCGGTTGGTCCTCGTGCCGTCGCCGAGCTGACCGAATCCGTTGTAGCCCCACGTGACGACCGTCCCGTCGGACTTGAGCGCCAGCACGTGCCCGCGCCCGGAGTCGATCGCGACGACATCGGTCAACCCCGGCACCGGTGCCGCGAGAAGGCGCTCGGCGGTGGACCCGTCGCCGAGCTCGCCGTACCCGCCACTCCCCCAGGCGGCCACCCCGCCCGGTGTCGTGGCCGCCGCGGCCGACCCGCCGATTCCCAGCCCGCCGACCACGAGCACCGCCGACACCACACACATCGCGCGCCGTAACACACCGACTCCTTCCGCCTGGGTGACGATCATGCGACGCGAACGTAGCGCCCCCTGTGACTGATTTTCCGATCCGGTAAGGAGTTGGTAATGCGCCGGCGCGCCGGGCGGACTCAGGCGCGGACCGAGCCGGGGGTTCCGCCCAGCAGCAGCGGCCACACGCTGGGCATCTCGCCCACGGGGACCTCGATCAGCGACGGACCCGGTTCGCTGAACGACTCCTTGAGCGCTCCCGCGAGCGCGTCCGGGGTCGTGGCCCGCACGGCGGGCACGCCGAACGACTCCGCCAGGCGCACGAAGTCCGGGCTGGCCAGGTCGCTGCCGATGAAGCGGCCCTCGAACTCGTCCGCCTGGATGCGCTTGACGTTGCCGTAGGCGTTGTCGTTGAAGACCACGGCGGTGACGCCGATGCCGTACTTCCGCGCCGTCGCCAACTCCTGGACGTTCCAGCAGAAACCGCCGTCGCCGTTGATCGAGACGACCTCGCGGTCCGGGTTGCCCACCTTCACCCCCAGCGCCGACGGGTAGCCGTAGCCGAGGGTGCCCTGGTAGCCGGGGGTGAGGAACGTGCCCGGCCGGTGGACGGGGTAGCCGACGGCGGCCAGGTAGCCGACCTGGGTCAGCTCGTTGACCAGGATCCCGTCCTCGGGGATCGCCTCGCGCAGCGCCCGCACGTACGACCACTGGGGCTCCACGGCCCGGACCCGGCGGTCGCACCACGCCCGCACCTCGGCCAACTCGCCGGGATCCCACGCCGGTTCGCCGGGACCCGGCAGGGCGGCCCGGATGTCCTCCAGCGCCGTGCGGGCGTCGGCGCACAGGGTGAGCCCGGCCGGGCGGGGCGGCCCCAGGTCGGCCGGGTCCGCGTTGACCAGGATGACGGTCGCGCCCGGCGCGGTGGGCGGCGCGGTGCCGCGCGGGGTGACGAAGCGGCTGCCCACCACCAGCACCGCGTCCGCGTTCGGCAGCAGCCTCGGCGCGGCGAGGCTGGTGAAGGCCAGCGGGTGGCGGGCGGGGATCACGCCGCCCGCGTTGCGGCTGGTCACCACCGGCGCGGACAACGCCTCGGCCAGCGCGGTCAGCGCGGCGGCGGCCCGTGCCGCCTGCACGCCACCGCCCGCGTAGATCAGCGGACGCCGGGCGGCGCGCAGCACGGCGGCGATGTCGTCCACAGTGGACGTGCCCGGGGATGCGTGCATGTCCGGGACATCGGTGACCAAGGGCCGAGCCGCGGCCCTGGCGGCCAGGACGTCCGCCGGGATCGTCAGGGCCACCGGTCGCGGCCGGCCCGACCGCGACCGCCGCACCGCCTCGCGCACCAGGTCCGGGACGCGCTCCGGCGCCTCGGCCCGCCCCGACCACTTGGTGACCGCGGCCAGCACGCCGCCCTGGTCGGGCAGTTCGTGCAACATGCCCAACCCCCGACCGGCCAGTGTGGACGGCAGGTCGGCCGCCACCAACAGCATCGGCGACGAGCAGGCGTAGCCGGTGGCCACGGCGGGCAGCGCGTTGAGCACACCGGGTCCGGGGACCACCAGGCAGACACCGGGGCGTCCCGTCGTCCGGGCGTACGCCTCCGCCATGTGCGCCGCCCCCTGCTCGTGCCGGGCGGCGATGTACTCGATCCGCCCGCGCGACCGGGCCAGCGCGTCCAGCACGTGGTCGAGTTGGACGCCCGGCACGCCGAAGACGTGCCGGACCCCTTCCCGTTCCAGTTGCGCGACAAGGGCTTCCGCGCCACTCACGGCCACTTCGCCACGACCTCCGGAGCGCTCCCGACCTCGGCCGCGCGGGCCTCCCGGCGGTCCAGCCAGTCGAGCACCGGCACCGTCATCACCGTGGTCACCAGCGCCACCAGCACCAACGCGGTGAACATCTCCGGGCCGACGATCCCGGCCTGCAACCCGATGTTGAGCGCGATGAGCTGCATGAGGCCGCGCGCGTTCATCAGCGTGCCGACCCGGACCGCCACCGACGCCGGTTCCCGGCACAGCCGGGCCGCCGCCCAGCAGCCGCCGAACTTGCCGATCACGGCGAGCACGACGGCCGCCGCGGCGAACGCCATCACCGCCGGGTCCGCGAACACGTCGAAGCGGGTGTTGAGGCCGGAGTAGGCGAAGAACAGCGGCACCAGCACCACCTGCGTCATCGCCTGCGTGGTGCGCACCACGCGTTCGGACGCCTCGTGGCGCGGCATGGCCATGCCGACGCAGAACGCCCCGAACACCGCGTACAGCTCGATGACGTCGGTGAACCACGCGCCGGAGAACAGCACGGCGACGGTCAGCAGCAGCCTCGTCTCGTCGGTGAAGCCGGGCCGCGTCACGATCCACGCGAGGACCCGGCGCCCCGGCAGGGCCAGCACCGCCAGGAACAGCACGGAACCGCCCACCGCGGTGAGGATCGGCCCCGGCTCCCCCGAGGCCGCGCTCAGCACGCCGGCGAGCAGGATCCAGGCCACGGCGTCGTCGACCGCTCCCGACGCCAGGGCCAGCGACCCGTACCTGGACCCGGTCAGCCCGCGTTCGGTGATGATGCGGACCAGCATCGGGAAGGCGGTGACCGCCAGCGTCACGCCCACGAACGCCGCGGTCACCCACACCGAGACGCCGTCGACGAACACGTCGACACGGCCGTGCGCCACGAAGGTCAGGGCGACGCCCAGCACCAGCGGGACCAGCGCCCCGGCCGCGGAGACCACCGCCGCGGTGCCGATCAGCTTCCGGCCGGCGTGCGCCCGGAACTCGTACCCGGCCCGGAACATCAGGACCACCAGGCCGATCTGGCTCGCCACGTACAGCACGGGCTTGAGCTGCGGCGGGAACACCGCCGCCGACACGCCGGGCGCGAGCAGCCCGAACAGCGACGGGCCGAGCAGCACGCCCGCGATCATCTCGCCGACCACCGGCGGCTGGCCGAAGCGGCCGGTCACCAGCACGACCACCCGGCACGTCAGCAGGATCACCACGACGGCGAGGAAGAACGCGGGGGCCAGTTGCACCGGAGTCATCGTCCCGCCCCTCTCACCGGCCGCCGACGACGGACGGCTCGGCGCCGCCCGTCGAGGCGAAGTGGTTGCGGCACAGGCCCAGCCGCCGGGCGTCCCACACCATGTAGGTGCCCAGGGCGAGTTGCACCAGGCTGCGCGGGATGCCGGCCCACAGGTCGCCCAGCCGCAGCAACGCCAGCCTGGCGCGCAGGCCCCGGGCGTTCGCGCCGGCGCGCGGGACCAGCAGGCAGGGTCCGCGGCTGGGCAGCGACCGGGTGTGCTCGGCCGTGGACTCCGGCCGGTAGCGCCGCAGCACCTCCTGCGCCACGACCCGCATGGTCAGCACGGCGAAGCCGCGGGCGGGGCAGGGCCGGTTGGCGGTCACCCCGAACGGGATGAACGTGGTGGGCCTGGTGTCCGGCGACCGCCACCGGTCCGGGTCGAACCGCCGATGGTCGACGGCCCCCGACCGCTGGTACTCGGGGTAGTGGAACAGCAGCACCGAACCCGGCGGGACGGGGGTCCGCCCCGCGCGGGCGATCTCCCCGGTGGTGATCCGGTGGGCCACGCCGAACAGCGGGAAGTGCAGCAGCGTCTCGTCGATGACGCGCTCCAGGTAGTCGGTGTCCTCCGGGTGCGCGAGCAGGTGTTCCCGCACCGGCCGGTGCGTGGCGACGGCCAGCAGCAGGTGGGCCATCGCCTCCGACATCTGCACCACGGCGGTGTTGAAGAACGTGCCTTGCAGGTAGTAGGCCTGCTCCCGCTCGGTGAGCGTGGCCGGCAGCGGCACGGGCGGCGGGTCGTTCGCCACCCGGTCCCGCAGGTGGGCGGTGAGGCGGTCGCGCCGGTCCATGTGCCGCAGGCTGGTGCACTTCAGCGAGTTGACCACGTCGTCGGCGTTGCCGGTGATCAGGTCCCGGACGTGCCGCGGACACCGCTCGCGGAAGACCACCTCGTGGTAGACCTCGGCCCAGATCGGCATCATCAGGTCGCGCAGCCTGACCTTGCGCACGCGGGACCCGCCGGGCCGGTCGTCGAGTTCGTCGAGCACCCGCCGGGTGCTCGCGGCGACCAGTTCCGTCCACTGTGGACGACTCAGTCCGGCGAGGATCCGGCGGGTCGTCCTGGCCACGTCCTCGTAGCGGGGGCCGGGTTCCAGGTGCTCCTGGTGCACCTCGGCGCCGGGCGAGAGCCAGTACCAGAACAGGTCGGACAGCGCGGCGCCCCGGCTGCGGCCGTTCGCGGACGGGTGCCCGTACACCTGCCGGAACTCCTCGACGGGCACTTCCGGCCCCGGTGCGGCGACCCCCTCCTCCCCGTTGACCCACGTGAAGATCCGCACCCGCAGCGCGACCACCACGCGCGGCAGCCAATGCGGCAGGCTGACCACCAGCACCGCGACCACCCCGACGACCGACCACCCGGTGAGGCTCACGGGACCACCTCGCCGAGCCCGGGCGGCGGTCCCCACGACGGGAACCGGACCAGTTCCGGCGTCAGGTCGGCGACACCGGACGCACCGCACAGCGCCAGCGCGTCGTCGAGTTCGTCGCGCAACAGCTCCAGCAGCCGCCGCACGCCCTTCTCCCCGCTCTCCGCCAGCGCCCACATGACGGGGCGGCCGATCCCCACGGCGGCGGCGCCGAGCGCCAGCGCCTTGACCACGTCGGTGCCGCGCCGCACCCCGCCGTCCAGCACGATGGGGATCCGGCCCTCGACCGCGGCGGCGATCTCCGGCAGCAGCTCCAGCGTGGCCGGCACGGTGTCCAGTTGCCGGCCGCCGTGGTTGGACAGCACCAGCCCGTCCACGCCGTGGCGCACGGCCAGCCGCACGTCGTCGGGGTGCAGCACGCCCTTGAGCAGGATCGGCAGGTCGGTGATCCGGCGCAGCCAGTCGACGTGCTCCCAGGTGAACTCCGCGGACATGGCGATCTGCCGCACGTGCCCGATCTCCCCGTCGCGCAGGTCGACCAGGTTCTCGCAGCGCAGCCCCGGCGGCAGGTCGTGGAAGCCGTTGCGCCGGTTGCGCTCGCCGGCGCCCAGCACGGCCGAGTCCACGGTGACCACCAGGGCGCTGCACCCGGCGTCGGTGGCCCGCCGCACCAGCGTCTCGGTGATCTCCAGGTCGGGTTGGAGGTAGAGCTGGAACCACAGCGGCGGCGGGTCCGCGCCCTCGCAGGCCCGCCGCGCGGCCTCGGCGATCTCGCCCACCGCCACGGTGGACGCCATGCTCACGACCATGATCGCGCCCGCCGCCGCGGCGGCCCGAGCGGTGGCCAGTTCCCCCTCGGGGGTGACCAGTTTGTGGAACGCGGTCGGCGACAGCAGCACCGGCGTGCTCGCCCGGCCGCCGAACAGGGTGATGCCCAGCGCCCGGACCGTGTTGCCGCGCAACACCCGCGGCAGCAGTTGCAGCCTGCCGAACGCCTCCTCGTTGGCGCGCACGGTGATCTCGTCCCGCGCCCCGCCGGCGATGAAGTCGGCGTACACCGGGTCCAGCGTGGCGCGGGCGGCTTTCTCGAAGTCCCGCACGGACAGCACCACGGCCGTCACCGCCCCGCGGTGCTCGGCAGGCGGTCCAGCGCGCGGGCGAAGAACTCGGCGAGCGGGGCGTGGTGGACCTCGGGGTGGTCCCACTCGTTCTCCAGGTTCTCCGCCAGGTGGTGCGCGCCCAGCAGTTCGCCGCCGCGGTGGTGGCGGATCACCGGGTGCAGGTAGGCGGCGTCGAAGGCGTCCTCGACCGAGTTCTGCGCCGTCCGGCGCACGGTGATGTCGAACGGGTCGACCTTGTCGTGGTCGGGGCCGTACTCCAGGGTGACGGTGAAGTAGTCGCCCTGCCGGGTGATCGGGCTGCCGTGGGCGTACTCGACCGGCACCTCCTCGTGGTAGCGGGCGGGCTCGCCGGGCGGCACCACGAGCAGGTCCCCGAGGACGCCGAACTGCTGCCACAGCGCCGAACTCCGGTTGACCCGCGCCACGACGGCGTCGGCGAGCGCGGCCGGTTCCGGGGCGACCGGCCGGTGCGGCCACGGCCGGTCGTGGTGGCGCTCGTCGAGGATGCGGCTCAGCGCGCGCACCGCGTAGCGGAAGCCGTGGATGAAGCCGCCGGTGGACTTCTTGAAGTCGCGCTGCTGCATCAGGGTGCCCGCGAAGTACAGCCCCGGCACGTTGACCGACTCGTAGGCCGGGGTGAGCGCGGCGAACCGGTCGTCGATCACGAGTTCGGGCCGGCACCCGGCGCCGAACGGCGAGGCGTCGAACCGGAACCCGGTGCACAGGATGACCCGGTCGTAGCGCAGTTCCTTCACGAACTCGTCGGCGCGGGAGAAGCTGAACCGGACGCGGTACCCGCCCTGGTCCTTCTCGATCGACAGCACGTGGCCGTCCAGCAGGGCGTTCTGCGACTTGAGCTGGTAGGTGTCGAGGAAGTTGTTGTTGACCGCGCGCAGGTGACCGACGTAGTGGCTGTTCCAGGCCATCTTGATGGCGTGCGGCCCGGCCACGTGGATCACCGCCGCGGTCTCGATCAGGTTGTCCGCGGTCTCCAGCGCCGAGTTGCCCTTGCCGATGATCAGGACGCGCTGGTCGACGAAGTCCTGCGGGTCCACCGACACCGTGGAGTAGTCCTCGGCGCTCTCGACGCCGGGGATGTCCGGGATGTTGGGCAGGCTGACCCCGGTGGCCACGACCAGCCGCGCGCCGCGGTGCTCCCGCCCGTGCTGGTCGGTGGCGGTGAAGCCGTTGTCGCCGCGCCGGATCCGCACGACCCGGGTGTCGTAGGCGATGTCGAGTTCGAACGCCTCGGCGAAGTCGGCCAGGTAGCGGACGAGGTCGTCGGCGTGCGGGAAGTACCGCTCGCTGTACCGGCGGAACAGCAGTTCCGGATCCGGGGACAGCAGCGAGTTCCAGTCCATCCGGAGGTTCAGCTCCGGGTCGGACGTGCCGTTGTGCACCTTGTTGATGGAGATCAGCTTGCGGTGGCGCGGAAAGGTGCGGAAGAAGGTGCCCGGGGTGGGTCCGCCTTCGAGAATCCGGTAGCGGTGGCCCGCCGCCCGGAGCAGCTGACCGAGTTGCAGGCCCGCGGGGCCGCCACCGACCACCAGGTAGTCGAGGGTCTCGTCGTGCACAGTGTGGTCCTTCCGACGTGGAACGTGCAGGGCGGCAAGGATGTGCGGTTCGACCAGGATGGTGGGTTTCCGGGTCCTTTGGAAACCGTCAGAAGGCTGTATGCCGGCGTCTCAAATGAATGCCCGGCGAATTCACGCAGGTGTGAAGTCCGCAGGCATGTGCTGGATCGTTCTAGTCCGTTCGTCCGAATTCACCTTGGGCCTTTGTGATTGGTTCCCGGAAAAGGTGGCGCGGGGGCCGCGCGCAGGACCCGGACGTTCGAAGTCGGCACACCGCGCCGGTGACCAGCGGTTATCAGGCGACGCCGGCGGGAACTCCCGGGAAACCCGCGAAGGCCGGCCGGCCGGCAGGTCGCCCCCTCGGCTCTGATCCGAGTGGTACAGGTGGCCGCCGACGTGGCGTGCGTCGCCGACTCGCGCAGGTGGGTGATCGGGAGGGCGAGAACGTCACGCACGGTCTTCGGGGCCTGATCGGCCAGGCCGGCCCCAAGGCATGGAGGACACCGTTGAGCACGGCTTCCTTGTCCTGCACAAGGGTTTCGTCCGCGACGGCGGCGCCGCCGACCCCGATCGCGCCCGCGACGGCGGCCGAGTTGTGGCGCAGGTCCCGACCCCCATTGCGGCCCGGGAGGCACCGGTGCCCCACGGCGGTGCGGCCGATGTTCCAGCCGATGATCGATTTACTGCGCCGTGGCGTGGTCGTCGAGGCCCGGGGGCCGTCGCGGTCGTCTTCGCCGGCGATGAGGTTCTCGGCGGGGACGCGGTTGGTGGTGGTGCGGAGTTTCGACGTCCCCAGGGGTTCGGCAGTACGCACCGTTGCGGCCCGCACCACGCACCGTCCGATGTGGTCGGCAGGCTCCGGGGCACAGGAGCCGAGGCGGGTCCATCGGGCAGCCGCCATGGTCGCGGGCCGGGTCTCGGGTATGCGCCGGCTTCGGCCGCGTGCCGGGCGGGAGTGCCGCCCGACACGACCGGGAAATACCTCGACCGGGCCAAGCGGAAGTACACCGAATGCGGACGCGTGACGCATACCGAATTGGACCCGACGTGCCGTGCCTGCGCGGAGGCGCCGATCGGTCGACCCTTGCCCACCCGGCGCGCAGAAGCGCGACCCCGGAAAGCCGACTACGCCGTTTGCGCTGCACACAACACGTGCGGCGACCACGCTCGACCGCCGGACGGCACTCGCTTCGGGGTTGTTGACACGAGTTCTCGAATTCACCCCGCAAGCGGATTTCAGGCAATGCGGAATAAGCCCGAAGCCTTGCCGCCCAGTGATCCACTGCCTTAGAGTCCGCGCTTGCGAAAGGGGGTGAATCACTATGTTCGACTTGACTTTCGACGTCGAGGAGTTGGCGCTCGACGACCTCGCGGTCGTCGCGATGCGCGACGCCGTGGCGCTCCCGGAGACCGGGGCGTCGGGCGGGTCGTGCTCGGGTGGCAGTTCGTGCTGCTGCTGCCCGGACCCGAGCCAGCCGATGTGACCACCGGGACTGCGCGTCGCAGTCCTGCTCCCGCAACGGCCCGGTGCACCCGCTCGCGGGCGCCGCGGGTCGCCACGACTCACCTGGAGGGCTTGTCGTGAACGAGCTGAGCTTCGAGGTCGACGACCTGGTCCTGGACGACCTGGCCGTCACCACCATGCGTGACGGCGTCGCGCTGCCGGAGACCGGCGCGTCGAACTCCTGCTCCTGCGGTTCGTGTTGCTGCTGCCAGCAGGACCCGACGTTACCGCCCGCGATGGGCTGAGCCGATCAGTACGCCGGGAGCACCCGTTCGCGGGCGCTCCCGGCCCCCGCACCAAGGGACTCGCACGAACCGGGCCGGCAGTCGAGAGCACGTCCACGGGCGAAACACGGCGAAACACGGGCGAAACACACGGGGGACCACCGGATGACCAGTGCACCGACCCGCCTCACCGCGGAACTCGCGCCCTACGCGCTGATCCGCGTGGCGGCGCTGCCGCACCCCGCGCCGGCGCCGTCGGACTTGCGGGCCGCGCTGGACGCGGTGGTCGCGGCGGAGGCCCGGATCTCGGCGATGGCGGCCGACCTCGCGGACGCGTTGCACGACAGTGCCCACACCCACTCCCCCGGGTTCCACCGACGCGTCGTGCTGCCGTTGCGGCGGGCGGTCCACAATGGACGCGCGCCCCGGCCCGCGCTGCTGGCGGAGCTGGGCACGTTGTCCGACCGGGTTCCGCTGCTGGCGCGCTGGCTCGACGCCCGCACCGCACTGGCGACAGCGGTCGACGCGGTGCGCAGGGCCTGGCCCGTCGATCTCGCCGCGTCACGGGCGTGGCTGGCGCAGGTGTGCTCGACCGGTGAGCTGCGCCGGGCGAGCGTGCTGACCGGCGTGGACCTGTTGCACGGCGTCGACCGGACCGCGGCCGGTCGCGGTGAGCCGGATCGCAAGGCGCGCAAGGCGGAGGCGACCGTGCTCCGGTACGCGCTGCGCGCCACCGCCAAGACGAGCCCCCTGTCCTGGTACACGCACGTCGGGTGGGGCACGTGGGCGGACGGGCCGTGGCCCTCGGTCGAGCCCGTGTCGCACCCGGCGGTGAACCGGCTGCTGCCGGACCGGATCGTCGCGGCGCTGGGCCCGGTGTTGCCGCACCGCCTCGCGCCCGGCCTGCGGGAACGTGACGGCCGCGTGCTGTTCCGCCGCGACATCCCGGTCGCCGGCGGCTGGCGGGCGCTGGTGACCAAGGAAGAGGAAGTCGACGTGGCCGCGACCGGACCGCTGCGGTTCGTCATCGCGACCGTGCGGGCCGCCGGACCTGGAGGGGTGCGGCCGGAGGCGGTCGCGGAGGCGTTGGCGGCCAGGCTGTCGGCGGCGGACGCCGCCAAGGCCGTGGACTACGTGGCGAAGATGCGGGACATCGGCCTGCTGGTGCCGGTGTCCCCGATCGACCCGCAGGCCCCGGACGCGATCGGACCGCTCGCCGGCTGGCTGCGGTCGCACGACGAGACCGCCGCCGCCGAGGTGACGCGCCTGGCCGAGGCGACCGCCGCGTTCGGCACGGCCGACCCGCCGACCCGGGCGGCCACCCTCGCCCACCTCGCCGAAGGCTGGCTCGCGGTCGGCGAGCGCCTCGGCGCGGACCTGTCCGGCATACCCCCGGTCGTGGAGGACGTGCTGCTGCCCGAACCGATCCCCGTCCCGCCCGGCGCGTCCGCCGCCCTGGCCCGGCTGACCCCGCTGCTCATGGCGTTCGACCAGCAGGTCCTCCTCCGCAGGCTGGCCAGGACCCGCTTCGTCGAGTGGTTCGGTGCGGGCGGCACGGCATCGCTCGCCGACTGCGCGGTCCCGCTCGGTCTGGCCTGGCAGGACGCCACGCGGATCGGCGACGTGCGCGACCCCGAGGTCGTCGCCGTGCTCGACGCCCGCGCCAAGCTCGCCGACCAGGTCCACGACGGCACGGTCACCGACCACGTCCTCGCCACCGCCGCCGACCTGCTGCCGTCCTGGGCGACCCGCCGGCCCGGTTCCTACGGCTTCTTCGTCCAGCCCACCGCCGACGCCCGCCTCGTGGTCAACCGCGTCTACGCCGGGTTCGGCAAGTTCACCAGCCGCTTCCTCGACCGGCTGCCCGGCGCGCGCGACGCGGTCACCGCCCAGGTCGGCCGCTACCTGCCCGACCGGGCCCAGTTCCGCCCGGTCCGGGGCTTCAACGCCAACCTGCACCCGCTGCTGGACGCCCGTGAGATCGGTGAGGACGGCCGCTGGGCGGACCTGCCCGCCGACGAGATCGACGTCCGGCACGACCCGGACGCCGACGAGATCCGGGTGACCCACTGCGGCGCCCCGCTCGACGTGCTGTACCTGGGATTCCTGATCCCGCTGGCGCTCCCCGACCGGCAGATCCCGCTGTACTCCGACCTGGCCTGCGGCTGGGTCGACCTGGACCCGCTCCGCACGTCCGCGGTGGACGGAGGTGTCACGGTCAGGGGTCGGCTCACCTACGGGGACGTGGTGCTGGCCCGCCGGTCGTGGGACTTCCCCGTGCCACCGGACATCGGCGCCGAGGAACAGGCCGCCGTGGACACCGCGAGGCTGCGCGCCCGACACGGCCTGCCCGAGCACGTCTTCGTCGGGCCGGACCTCGGTCCGATGTCGGCCGACGTCTACGAGCGCACGCTCGCCGCGGGCAAACCGCAGTACGCCGACCTCGGCGACGCGCTGCACCTGCGCTGCCTGCCCCGCCTGCTCTCCCGGTTCCCCGAGGGCGTCCGGCTGACCGAGGCACTGCCCGTGCCCGGCGCCGGGTCACCGAACGGGCGGGTGGTCGAGATGATCGCGGAAACGTACTGGAGGGCAGTGTGACCGATGTCGTCTGCTACTACCGTGACCCGGTGAAGGCGCCACTGCTCCGGGAGGCGGTGCTGCCCGCACTCGCGGCGGTGGGGCGCGCCGGCGCCACCGGCCACGTGGAACGGCACTGGCTGCACGGCCCCCACCTGCGCATCAGGTTGGACGGCTCCGAGGAGGCGGCCGAGTTCGTCGCGGACCGGCTGCGCTCGTACCTGTCCGCCCATCCCTCCACGGTGGACATGTCGGACGAGGAGCTGCTGGCGCAGGCCCGGCACAACGGCGTGGCCGAGCTGATCCGGCCACCCTACGAGCCGATCCACCCCGACAACACGGTAATGGTCGAGCCGACGGACCTGACCGACATCCGGGGGTTGCTCGGCTCCGACGTGCTGGTGCGCCTGCGAACGCGGTGCCTGCGCCTGGGGATGCCGGCCGTGCGGGACGCGGTGGCCACCGACGGCACCTCCGCGTCCCGCGTCCACCTCGCCCTGACCGCGATGGCCGCGCACGCGAGCCGCTACCCGGCCGGGCTGCTCAACGGCTACCACTCGTTCCTGTCCCACCTGGAGGACTTCCTGCTGCACAGCGATCCGGAAGGTGTGCTGCGCGCCCGGTTCGACCAGGTGTGGGAGCGCAACGCCGACCAGGCCACGGAGACCGTGCGCGACATCGCCGAGGGCCGGACCCCGACGCCGTGGACGACGTGGACGGTCGACACCCGCGGGGTGATCGAGGAGGTCTTCGACCGGGGCGAGCTGCCCACCGAGCGGCCGTCGCTGCACGGCGAGCGGGCCGTGGAGCTGGGCGAGGAGAAGGCGATCCGCCGCTGGCACCCCGACCACCGCGACTACCAGAGCGAGTACCACCGGCAGCTCCAGGCCGTCGACCTCGACCACCCGCTCTACCAGCGACCCGTCACCGTCTACCGATTCGGGACCAACATGCTCTACCAACTGCTCGCGGTGTGCGACGTGACGCCGGTCGAGCGCTACCTGGCGGCGAACCTCGTCGCGAAGGCCGCCCAGCGGATCACCGGGGTCGGCTGGTCCGAGCACATCGCGCGGATGGCCGAGGTGACGCGGTGAACGACGTGCTGCTGCGCCTGCGCCCCATCGCGCACGCCACCCCCACGGCGACCGGCCTGCACGTGCGCGGTTGGAAGTCCAGCTTCACCTTGGACGGCGGCAAGGGCCTGTGGGCCATCTGGGAACGCCTCGCCGGTCCGCTGGCCGACGGCGTGCCGCCAGGCCGGTTGGCCGTTCCGGAGAACGCGTCGCCGGCCGTGGCCAAGGCCCTGGAGCTGATCATCACCCAGTTGTGGGAGCACGACCTGCTGGTGGAGGTGCCCGCGTCCTGGGGCGACGAGGCGCCTCCCGGGGAGATCGCGAGTTGGCTGGAGTCCGTCGCCGCGGCACCGCTGGAGTCGTGGCGGCGGCTGAAGGCCGCGACGGTCACCGTGACGGGCGAAGGCCCGTTGGCGAAAGCGGCGGTCCGCGCGCTCACCGCGTCCGGGCTGGCGACCGCGGTCGAGTCCGGCGCAGGGCTCCTGCTCACCGCCGGCGGTCACGCGGTTGCCGCCGGGTGCGCCGAGGACGTGGGTTTCGTGGTCGCGCCGGGCTCGCGGGCCGACGTGCTCGCGGACGCGTCAGCGGTCGCCGACCGGCTCGCGGGCACCGCGGGTGCGCCGCCCGAGGTGCTGGCCGCGCTGGTCGGCTCGGCCGCCGCGCACCGGCTGGTGTGCGCGGTGGGCGGTCTGCCCGACCCGTCGGTGGAGGTCGTGAACATGTGGCAGGACGTGCCGCCGCCCGGCCCGCCGCACCAGGCGGTGCTCGTCGCCAGGGTCGATCCGCTGCGCGCCGAGTACCACCCGTGGCTGTCCGAGGTCCGGCCGTGCGAGCCGAACGGGACGCTGCTGGACGTGCTGGGGGACGCCGAACTCGGCCCGGTGGCGAAACCGGTGCCCGGCGACCTGCCACAACTGCCGGTCAAGCTCGCCGCGTCCGGTGACGTGGTCGGGTTCGGCACGACCGAGCACTCGGCGCGGCTCGACGCGCTGATCCGCGCCGCGCGGGAACTCGCGCCCGAGGGCGCGGTACTCGGCGCGGACCGGACCCACGCCTTGGGCCTGGCGCTGCGCACGGCCGCGCGGGACGTGCCGGGCACGCCGGTCGGTGAGGACGAGTGGCTCACCGACCCGACCGCGCGGCGCTGGTGGAAGGCCGTCACGCTGCGGTTCGGCCTGCCCGCACAGGTCGAGGTGACGAGGCTGGACCACCGCGTGGTCCGCGCCGTCGTGCGGCTGCGCGGACAGGTGCTGTCCTGGGCGGTGGAGGCGAGCGCCGCCGACGCCGTGGCGTTCGCCGCGCTGGCCGCCGCCGGACGGGCGCAGGCCGGGCACGACGACACCGTCGTCCTTTGTGGAGCGACGCCGGTCGCCGCCCCGGAGGGCGCCGACGCGCCGTGGACGAACCGGGACTGGTTCTGGCCCTTCGGGGTCCGGGACGGCGAAGAGGCGTTGCAGCACGACCTGCGGGCGCTGCTCGCGCCGGCCGAGGTGAAACCGGTGAGCCTCGGCCCGGTGTTGGACGCCGCCGGCGTGGTGGCGTTCGCGGTGCCGGAGGTGAGCCGGTGACCGTGCTGGACCTGAACGTGCTGGAGCTGTCCCGGTACACGATCGGCGATCTCGACCGGATCAGCGCGGACGGCGCGGACGCGCCCGTGCTGCCGATGCGCCACGACGGTGGTCTGGTGCTGCTCGGGCCGGTGTTCGGCGGCGGTGGCGGTGTGTGCCTGCGCTGCGCCGAGGACGCGCGGCTCGCCACGCTGGGCAGGTCCGTACCGCGCCGCGACGAGGGCATGCGCTTGGGCGGCCTGTGTTCCCCCGCGCTGGGGCCCCTGGTGGACGTGCTCGTCGAGCGGGTGCTGGCGGATCCGGACGCGTACCGCGACGTCGTGCTGGCCGTGCGGACGGATCTCGCGACAGTCGCCGAACACCGGGTGCGGCCCCGGTCCGGCGGCTGCCCGGTGTGCGGGCCGCTGCCGGAGGACTCCCCCGACGCCGCGACGGTCGTCCGCACGCCGGTCCCGGTGGTCCCGGGCACGCTGCGGGGTGCCAACCCGCGCACCGACGGCGACGCGGTGCGGGAAGCGCTGTTCGACCTGCGGCACGGCCCGGTCGGCGGGCTCTTCCGGGTCGGGGACCTGCCCCTGGCGGCGGTCACCGCGGAGATCGTGCCGGACAACCAGGCCGGGCAAGTCGGTTTCGGCCGCACGGGCGACTACGCCGGAGCCGAGCGGGTGGCGCTGTTCGAGGCCGTGGAGCGGCACGCCGGGATGCGGCCCCGCCGCGTCACCACGGTCCTGGTGGCGTCCTACGCCGAACTCGGGGAGACGGCGCTGGACCCGACCCGGCTGGGCCTGCCCGACAACGAGTCACCGCACACCGTCGAGTACCACCCCGATGTCCGGACGCGGTGGGTGCACGGCTGGTCGTACACGCACGCCAAGCCGATCGCGGTGCCCGAGCACGTGGCGTACTGGGCCATGGGGCACGACGCGGGCCCGCGGTTCGTGGACGAGACCTCCAACGGCTGCGGCACGGGCAACAGCCCCACCGAAGCCGTGCTGCACGGGATGTTCGAGATCGCCGAGCGGGACGCGTTCCTGACCGCCTGGTACGAGCGCAAACGCCTGCCGCACCTGGTCGTCCGGGACGGGTTCTGCCTGCACCTGGTCGACCGGATGGCGCAGCTGGGCTACGACCTGGAGTTCTACGACGCCACCAACGACCTGGGCGTGCCCTCCGTGTTGTCCCTGGCCCGCTACACCGGCCGCGGAGAGCTGCCACCGAGGGCGTTCTTCGCCGCCGGCGCGAGCTTGGACCCGGACGCGGCGATGCGCTCGGCGGCGGCCGAAGTGGCGGTGGACGTCGAGTCGGCGGCCAAGCAGTACCGCGCCCGTCCCGGCGACCACGACCCGGAACGGCTGCGGAAGATGCTCGCGGCACCGGAGCTGATCCGCACGATGGAGGACCACGTGGCCGTCAACGGGCTCCCGGAGGCCGCCGACCGGTACGACTTCCTCGTGCCCGGGACACCGGTCGACCCGGTGGTCCCGGACGTGCCGCGGGACGACCTGGACGCGCTGCTGGAGCACTACGTGCGCAAGTGGGCCGCACTGGACCTGGAGGTGATCGCGGTCGACCAGACGGACCCGGTGTGGCGCACCCGGCTGGGACTGCACTCGGCGAAGGTCATCGTGCCCGGAACCGTGCCGATGTCGTTCGGCGAGCGCAACCGCCGCACGCGCGGCATACCCCGGCTGCGCCCGGTCGGTCCCCCGCTGCCCCACCCGTTCCCGTGACCGCCGCCGACGCGCTCGCCACCGCCTACGCGCACGGCCCGGGCCGGGTGGTGGAGCGAGGGCGACCCGCGCCGTTCCGGCCCTCGGCGGGACCGCGGGTGCCGTTCACCGCCCTGGCCGCCCAGGGCCGTTTCGGCGCGGCGCTGGGCCGGCTGCTGACGGAAGTGGCGACGCCGCTGCGCTGGGAGACGTGGAACCAGTACAACGACCACCGCGGCTACCCGTCGGCGCGGGCCGCGTTCACGGTGGACCTGGTGCTGGTGATCGGGTCGCGGCGGTGGCCGCTGGACCCGGTGCGGCGGGCCACGATCGGCGCCGAACCGCCCGTCCTGGACGGGCCGGTGCGGCTGGAGCTCGTGCGGCGGCGGGAACGCCTGTCCGAGGGTTACCGGGAGTTCGGCGACGTGCTCACCGAGCTGGAGGTCGGCCACCTGGCCGCGGCCCTGGTCGAACACGCTCCCCGGCACGGGCTGGAGGCGTGGACCTCGGGGCTCACCGTGACGGTGGCCCCGGACCGGGAGACCGGTGAGCCGTTGCCGCCGATGCCGCCGCGAAGCTCGGGTTTCGGGCCGTGCGGCATCTCCGCCGACCCCAGGCCGCTGCCCGCGAGCGCCGTGCGCGCCTTCGTGGCGGCGATCACCCGTCCCCCGGCGGGCTCACCGGTGCGCGACGACCTGCGGCACAGGCTGGCGGTGCGCAACGTCGAGGGCCTGGTCGACGGCTGGTACGCGGTGGACGGGCTGCGGCTCGTCGAACCCGGCCAGGCCCTGGAGGACGTGCGCGAGGTGTTCGGGCACCCGCCCAACACCATCGACGTGGCCCGGATGAACCTGGCGCTGGTCACCACGGGCGACCCGGCCGCGGCCGTGGCCTCGGACGGCCCGGACGGCTATCGCGCACTCCTGCGCGCGGCCGGCGCGACGGCGCAGCACGCGTGCACGGCGGCGGCGGGCGCGGGGATGTTCTGCAGGCCCGCCCGCAGCGTGTTCGACAGCCCGCTGGAAGCGCTCGTCCGGGCGCCGGCGTCGCACTCGCTGCTGTACCTGCTCGTGGCAGGCCGCCCGCGCGGCACGGGTTTCACCTACGACCTGAGTCCGCTGGAGGCGTGATGACCTGGACCAGCCTGCACGTCCGGCTGTCGTGGGCGACCGAGCACGTGGACGCGTTCATCGCCGACACGCTCGCACCGGCGCTGGCCGAGCACCGCGCGGCGGGCCGGATCGCCGACTGGTTCTACCTCCGGTACTGGTCGACCGGCCCGCACCTGCGCATCCGGCTCCGCGACGCGACCACGGACCTCACCGCGCAGTTGCGCGACCTGGTCTCCGGCGCGGGCTTCCCCGAGCTGTCGGTCGACCCCGAGCGGTTCTACGCCTCCCTCGGCACCTCGGGGGACGACTGGCTGCCGCACGGCGACGTGCGCGAGGTGCCGTACGAGCCCGAAGTGCACCGGTACGGCGGACCGCGGGCGCTGCCGGTGGCGGAGGAGGTGTTCTGCCGCGGCACGGAGGTCGCGGTGGCCGTGCTGCGCGCCGCGAGGACACCGGGCGCGAAGGTCAGCGCCGCCGTGGAGCTGGTGATGGCCACGACCATCGCGCTCAAGATGGACCGCCTGGCCGCGGCGTCGTGGCTGCGCACGCTCGCGTCCGGGTGGCGGCAGGGCCACGAGCCGTCCGCGCCGCCGACGCTCCGCTCGCACGTGGCCGCGCGGAAGCTGCACGAGCAACGGGCGGCGGATCTCAGCGCCCGCTGGGACCGGCTGGAGTCCCACGCGACCGGCGCGGTCGCGTTCTGGATGGACCAGGTGCGGCCGGACCTGCCGTCGTACGTGTGGGCGTCGCAGTTGCACATGCTGCTGAACCGGCTCGGCATCGGCCCCGAGGAGGAGCGCACGGTGTGCTGGCTGGTCGCGCAGACCGCGGGCTCCCCGGACGGCGTCACGCCGTTCCACGAGGACGGCGCGTCGGCGCCCGACCGCCGGTACCTGGAGGCGAGCAAGTTCCTGTCCGGCGTGGAGGAACAGGGACCGCGCAAGGGCGTGGTCCCGTCCTGGCCGCCGGTGCTGCCGTGGCACGAGGTCGTGACGCTGCCGCCGGCCCAGGCCCCGTCCGGTTCGCTGGCGGACGCGCTGTCCGACCGCCACACCTCGCGTGGCGAGCAGTTGACCGGGCCGCTGTCAGCGGGGCAACTGGCCACCCTGCTGTGGACCGCGCAGGGCGCGCTGCCCGGCGGGCGCAGGCCGTACCCGAGCGCGGGCGCGCTGCACACCGCTCGGCTGAGGTTGATCGCGTGGGAGGTGTCCGACCTCGCGCCGGGTGTGTACGACGTGGACGAGGCGAGGCGGGTCCTCGTGCGGATCGCACCCGCACCGTCCACATCGGAGGTCACGCTGACGTCGATGTGGTTCGGCCCGCGGGATGACGGCGTCGTGCTCGCCACGACACCCGCGCTGCTCGCCCTGTACGTGCGGGCAGGCGAGCTGCGCCGGTTCTACGGCCTGCGGGCGCTGCGGCTGACCTTGGTCGAGGCGGGGCACCTGGCCCAGAACCTCGCGCTCGTGGCCCAGTCGGCCGGGTTGTCGCTGGGGATGATCGGCGGGTTCTACGACGACATGGCCCACGACGTGCTCGGGTTGGACGGCGTGAACGACATGCTGGTCTACCTCATGCCGGTCAGCTCGGCACCCACGTCGGCGGGGTGACACCGCGCAGGCCACTGAGGCGACCCACCGATCGGGGTCACGGCGTCACTCCCAGCGGAAGAGCAGGCCCGCGACGGTGCCGCCGACGACCGTCGTCGCGCCCAGGCTGACCAGGTGTGCCGGTTCGACCGGGGCTCCGGCCCACGCCGCGCCCAGCGCCTCGACCGAGGCGCCGAACGGGAGCCACTCGCCGACCGTCGCGACCGCGTCCGGGAGGGCGTCGCGCCCGCCGAACATGCCGCCGAGGGCGCCGAGGGCGAAGAACGCGACGAGCCCGATCGCCACCGCGGAGTTGGGCGTCGGCGCGACCGCGGCGACGATCATGCCGACGCCGTACATCGCCGCCATCGCGAGAACGAACACGCCGAGCGCGGTCGCGAGGCGGGTCGGGGGACCGGCGTCGAACGCCGACATCGCCACGGTGAGCGCGGCCGTGATTCCGATGACCGCCTGGATCACGCTCACCACCACCTGGGCCAGCAGGACCATGACCGGTGACGCCGGGGTGACCGCGAGCCGGCGCAGGATTCCGCTGCGGCGGTAGTAGGCCAGGAAGCTCGGCATGTTGATGATGCCGATGGTCGCGATCACCATGGTGAGCACCAGCGGCAGGACGAAGACGTCGAGGGCGGTTCGCCCGTCGGCCACGACCTGGTCGCCCGCCGACGACGCGCTCATCACCAGGATCAGCAGTGGCAGCCCGATGGGGACGACGAGGCCGGCGGTGTCCCGGGCGACCATCCTGGCCTCGCAACCGATCATGATCAGCCAGGCCCGCGGACCGGGCCGGCCTGCCTTGATCGCCGTGCTCATTCGGTGTCCACCAGTTCCTTGCCGGTGAGCGTGACGATCGCCTCGTCGAGGTTCCCGGCGCCGGCGAGCGCGACGAGGCCGGCGGGGGTGTCGAGCGCGACGACGCGACCCGCGTCGATCAGGGCCACGCGGTCGCAGAGGCGTTCTACCTCGTCCATCGCGTGACTGACCAGGACGACGGTGACCCGCTCGTCGCGAAGGCCCTCGATCGTCGTCCACATCCGGCGTCTGGCCCGCGGATCGAGGCCCGTCGTCAGCTCGTCGAGGATCACCGCGCGGGGCCGTCCGGCGAGTGCGAGGGCGACGGACAGGCGTTGCCGCTGTCCACCGGAGAGATCGTCGAAGCGGATGTCGCGCCGGCCGGCCAGACCGACCAGCTCCAGCAGCTCCTCGGCGGGCCTGGGGTCGGGGTAGAAGCTGCGGTGGAGGGCGAGGAGCTCGGCGACGGTCAACGCGCTGTGCAGGGTGGCCTCTTGCAGCTGGACGCCGAGCACCTGCCGGACCTTCGCGCGGTCGCGAACCGGGTCCAGGCCGAGCACGCGGACCCGGCCGCGGTCCGGGTTGCGCAACCCGGCGATCATCTCGACGGCGGTGGTCTTGCCGGCGCCGTTGGTGCCGAGGATGCCGAGCACTTCGCCCGTGGCGACCCGCAGGCTCAGATCGTCGACCGCGACCGTGTCGCCGTACCGCTTGTGGAGGTTCTCGGCCTCGATCGCGGCCGTGGTGCTGCTCATGGGCCGGGACGCTAGGTGGCGCGGGCGGCGGTGCGCCTGTGCCGATGGTCAGGAGCCCACACCATGACTTTCGGCACCGGCGCGGCGCGGCGCCCGGAACCTAAGGTGGTGTCATGCGTCGAGTGGGGGTGGAGGTGTGGTCCGGGCTGGCGATGCTCGTCGTGTCGGTAGCGGTGGGCGGGCCGGTCCTGTTCGGAGTCGCCGAGCCGACGATCGCCCGAGGCTGGTGGATCGCGCTGTTCGCCGCGCACATCGCCGTCCTGCTGGTCACCGCGGTCGGCGACCGGCCGTCCACGTTCAGGCACGTGGCGTTCGCCGCGGCGGTCGGGTCGTGCTGGGCGGTCGTGCTCACCGCGCCGAACCTCGGGCTGCTGTCGATCCTGCTGGTCCTCGTCGCGGCGTTGAGCGTCTACGTCGCGCCGGTGTACGTCGCGTTCGTCGTCGTGGGGCTCAACACGGGTGTCCTCGCGCTGGTCGCGGTGCAGCGCGGCGGAGGGGTCGCCGAGACGACGACCACCTTGGGCTTCTACCTGCTGATCCAGTTGGCGGTGGTGCTGAGTTCCGTGGCGTTCGTTCGCGAGCAGCGGATGCGCCGTGAGCTGACCGAGGCACACGTCGACCTGCGGGCGACCGCGGTCCTGCTGTCGGAGTCGACCCGCACGGCGGAGCGCCTGCGGATCTCGCGTGACCTGCACGATCTCATCGGCCACCAGCTGACCGTCCTCACGCTGGAGCTGGAGGCGGCGCGGCACCGCGAACCCGAGCAGGCGCGGACCCACGTCGACCGGGCGAACCGGGTCGCCCGGGACCTGCTGGCGGACGTGCGCGCGACGGTGGGCGAGTTGCGGACCGAGCCGTCGGATCTCACCGAGGCGCTGCGTCAGGTGGTGCAGGACCTGCCGGGTCTGGAGGTGTCGATCGACGTCGACGCCGACGTCCGGGTGGGTGAGGAGCAGACCGCCGCGTTCGTGCGGGCCGTGCAGGAACTGGTGACGAACGCGATCCGCCATGCCGACGCCCGCGAGCTGTGGATCCAGGTCTCCTCCGACGGGCCGTCCGCGATCCTGACCGCCGTGGACGACGGGCGCGGGGCGCGTGAGCCGGTGCTCGGCAACGGGCTGCGCGGGCTCGTCGAGCGGTTCGAGGCGCTCGGCGGCGCCGTGGCGTTCGACGGCAGCGGCGGGTTCCGGGTGACGGCGCGGGTGCCGGTGTCGTGACCCGGGTCGTGGTGGTCGACGACCAGACCCTGGTTCGGCAGGGGATCCGCACCCTGCTGGAGGTCGCCGAGGTCGAGGTGGCCGGCGAGGCCGACGACGGGCAGTCCGCGCTGGACGTCATCGCCGAGACGGCGCCGGACGTGGTCCTGCTCGACCTGCGGATGCCCCGGTACGACGGCATTTGGACCCTGCACCGGTTGCGCGAGCGTGGTGTCGAGGTCCCGGTGCTCGTCCTGACGACCTTCGACGACGACTCGCTGGTGCTCGACGCGCTCCACGCCGGCGCGCGCGGGTACCTGCTCAAGGACGTGACGCTCGAGCAGCTGACCCGTGCGGTGCACACCCTGGCCGGCGGCGGGACCCTGATCGCCCCGTCCATCACCGACCGGCTGCTGCGGGCGATCCGCTCCGGCCGGTCGCCGGTGGGGGCCGGCGCAGCGTCCGTGAAGGAGCTCACCGAGCGCGAGCGGGAGGTGCTGCGGCTGGTGGCCGAGGGCTACAACAACCGGGAGATCTCCGCGGCCCTGTTCCTCGCCGAAGGCACGGTGAAGAATCACGTCTCGACCATCCTGCTCAAACTCGGCGCCCGGGACCGGACCAACGCGGTCCTGCGGGCGCTGCACGAGGGGATCCTGCGGTAGCGCTCGGACGCCGGATGACGACCGAACGCCCGGACGGCGGGCACCGGCACCCGGAGAACTCCTTCTCGGGAGGCCGCGGTGCTGTTCCGGGTGCTCCGGACCGGACACGGCGACCTGGTCCAACACCGCTGCCCCTTCGGAGCCCGGTCCCCGCGGCGCGGCCGGCTTCGTCGGAACCTCATCTCGGCAGTCCGCGGTGCTGCTACCGCTGACCGATGCGACGCCCGCCAGCGTCGCGGGTGGACGCCCGGCGAGCGCGTCGGCGATGCCGGAGTCGTGGTGGACGGTGCGGTCGTTGCGGCTGCCCGGACGCGGGATCACCGCCCGCGGGATCACCGCCCGCGATCACCAGGCGGGTGCCGGCGTCGACGGCGACCCGGAGATCGGTGGAGTACCGGTGGTTCATCCACTCCGACCGGGACGCCGAGATCACCCGCACCCGACCCTGATCGCCGATCGACCCAGCCGAGCCGTCACCGACTCACGAGACAGCGCTTGGTCCCGGCGGTCGCGTCACGCGACGAACTCGTCTCCGAACGTGTGACGGAGATGCCACGAGGGGTGACGCCTCCGGGGTTCCCTTGATGTGCGTGCCGGCGACGATCGACCATGTTTCAGGGGGGCTGGGGAGGAACAATGGAGCGCCTGATGCCACTCAAGGCACAAATCGCGGACCTGTCACACTTCCAGCAACTGCTGATCGGCACGTGGACGAATCAGGACCTGCCCGGCACCGGCAAGGGCGGCCCGGACAGCCCGTACTCGTACAACGTCATGCCCCTACCGCAGCAGTCACCCCAGAACGGGAAGAACTCGGGGTACATCCTGAAGAACTTCACCTACTACGAGAAGATCGTGTTCAAAGGCATGGGCGACGTGGTCGGCCCGGTGGAGGCGCCGAACCGGGGCGGCGACTACCAGCAGTCGCCGTACGCGCTGTTCTACGACCAGCAGATTCGTTTCGCCGAAGGCCCCGGCATCGACACCATCGTCCACGAGGAGAACGGGGCGTGGCTGTACCTCCAGACGGAAAACCAGCCGATCGGCCCCTATCCGACGGACCCCCAAGCCTATGAGCCGGGCGATCCCGAACCACAGCCCTCGACACAAACGATCTGCAAGCAGATCTCGGTGCCACACGGCGTCTCGGTCCTGGCCATGGGCAACTACACGGAACATCTCCTCGCACCGCTGATCCCGAAAGCGAGCTCTCCGGAGCCGACCCCCGAAGGTCTCGACACCTCACCGTACCAAGACACCCTCACCGCTCCGGACGACTACCAAAACCCTCAACCCGAGCTGACCGAACAGATCAACCTGCCGCTCCAAGTCGCGATCCTGGACCTGTTCGCGGCCGGCCACCCCGTCTCCAACCACATCCACTGCCAGGTCGACACCGCCAACGGTGGCCAGGTGATGAACATCCCCTTCGAACAGCGGAAGGCGGCACTCACCGGCTACGGCGCGGACTACTGGCTCATGTCACTCGACGGCGGCGCCAACTACGACATCCTCGCCTACACGCAGCGCATCGTGCTCGACATCCTGATCGGCGACGAGCACTACACCTTCCAGCACCCGACCTCCAACGTGCTCACCAGGGTGAAGACGATGTGACGCCGCTGTGGACCGACCTCGACCCGGCCGGCCGCGGTGGGAACGCCCCACCGCGGGCCGGCCGGGTCACCCCGTTCCTAATGGCGGGTGCCGAGGTCCTTCGGCATCTGCTCGCTGATCAGCCACAGGACGCCGTTGTCCCCGCCGAGCGCCGGGTAGTGCGGCAGCACGAGCTCGCACAGCTCCTTCAGGTGCTGGGTCATCGGCACGTCCTCAGGGAATTCGTAGTACTCGAACGTCGGCGCGGCGTGCAACGTGCGGTGCGGCCCCTCGGTGATCGGCGTGCGGACCAACTCCTTGACCACCCCGAACAGCAGACCCTGCATCGCCGCGACGAACACGCGCTCCAACCCGTAACGCGGGCTCCTCGCGCCCGGCTTCACGTCCATCCCCGAGGTGTTGTAGAGCTCGTCCAAAAGCGCGAGCACGTAGGTGTAGGCGGCGCACGCCAACTGTCCGAGGTCGCGGACGGGCCCCTCGGGGTAATCGGCCACGCGCGGGTTCTCCGGCACGTGGTAGACCTCGCCGATCGGTTCCCAGCCGTCGGCGATGCGCTTGAACTTCACGTAGTGCGGAGCCTCGAACAGACCCGTCGTCATGCCCTCCTTCGGATCCGCCGGGTCGATCGGCACCACCTGCTGGTCCGGGTCCATGCCCTCGCCCTGCTCCACGATCACGTTGATCGCGGTGAGCGCCGAATACAGGTCGTTCACGATGATCGGCGCGCCCCCGCCGCCCTCGTTCCAGTACGTGTTGGTGTACTGCAGGTCCAGCCGGTTGTGCTTGAACAGCTCCAGCTCCAGCTCTCGCTCCCGCCGCGGATCCCGTCGGGAGGGCACCACGGGATCGATACCGCACAGCCGCTGGAAACCGTCGAAGATCGCCTTGTAGAACTGGCCGATCGTCTGGTAGTGCTTGCCCGGCTCCTCCGGCGCGCCCACCTTCGCCGGGAGTTCCAGCGGCATGAAGACGTCCCGAACCAGGTCCGTGGTCAGCCGGGACAACTTGAGCTCGAGCTTCGGCACCCGGTGCAACATCGGTGAAGGGAACTTCGGAACGAAATCCGCGTTCTGGAACTTGATGTCGTCGCCGCGCCCGATGGCCACGATCAGGTTGCGCACCAGGGACAGGTGCAGCATCTCCTCGACCACGATGCTCTTGATCAGCCGGAAGGCGCCCGGTCCCGCCGACCACTGCGACACGTTGTCCGTCTTGATCGAGTACGCGGCGTACAGGTACAGCGGGATGGTCGACAGCTCCAGCCGGGCCGCGTCGTAGAGGTGCGAAAACAGCGAGTCGACGGAGTCGATCGGTTTGTCGGCCGTGGGGGACCGGTACCCCCTGGGCACGGCGGTGTGGGTGGTGGTCATCGGTGGGGAGTCCTTCCGTTGATTCCGACGATCAGTCGATCGGCGATCCAGGTGCGCAGGCACGCGTCGGCCTCCTGCGGGGTCAACCCGGCGTCGCGACCGGCCCGGCCCAGGGGCGTGCCGGCCCGCAGCGCCGCCAGCAGCCGGTAGCGGGGTTCGTCCAGTTCGGCCACCGTCACCACGAAGTCGGTGCGCGCCAACGCCAACCGGACCTCACCCGGCCGGGGCAGCGGCGGATCCTGACCGGCACGCACCGCGACCGCGAAGGTGTGCACCGGGAAACCCGCCCGAACCAGCCGCAGGCACTCCACAGTGGACACCGCGGTGTCCGCCCACCTCGGGTCACCGAACTCCGGCGCGACCGGTGGCGGTTCGCCGAACTCCGCGCCGGCCGCGGCGTGCGCCTCGGTGAAGGCCCGCTCGAACCGGACGACGTCGAGCAGCAGGTCGATCCACGGCTCCCGCTCCCCCGAGGCCAGGTCCGGACGACCGGCGGCCAAGTGGTCGGCGAACCCCGCGCCGAGCGCCTCCAACGTGTAGCTGCGCGAAGGGCGGGCCCGCAGGTACTCCCGGGCGAACTCCTCGAACAACTCCGCGCCGAGCAGGTGCCGGGCGACCGGGTACTGCGCGTTCAGGCAGTTGACCAGCCTGGAGCGGTAACCGTGCTGGTAGATCGCCAGCCGCCGCGCCGCGGACAGCCGTGCCGTCCCCACCACCACGTCCGCCGGCTCACCGGCGTCCGGCGGGCCCAGGATCGCGCCCTGCAACCAGCTCTGGAGCCGGCGCAACCGCTCAGCCGACACGGGCCGTCCGCTCCCGCGCCTTGTCCAGCTCGGCGGTCAGGACCGGGAACGGCGGAATCCGGTCGTCCCACTCGATCAGCACCGACACCGACGGCAGCAGGCCGGTCGTGAACTCGTACAGGTCCCACACCGGATCGGCCACCGGCTGGTCGTGCGTGTCGATCAGGTGCGTGCCGCGGTCGGTGTGCCCAGCGAGGTGCAGGTACGCGATCCGGTCGGGCGGCAGCGCCCGGACGTAGTCGTACGGGTCGAACTCGTGGTTGACCGCCGACACGTAGACGTTGTTCACGTCCAGCAGCAACCCGCAGCCGGCCTCCTCCGCCAACCGGGCGAGGAACTCGCACTCCGGCACGGTCGACTCCGTGAAGCCGAGGTACGTGCTGGGGTTCTCGAGGACCAGCGGACGCTCCAGCACGTCCTGCGCGACCCGGACCCTGCGCACGACGTGGCGCAACGACTCCTCGGTCAGCGGCAGGGGCAGCAGCTCGTGCGTGTTCAACCCGAGAACCCCGGTCCAGCACAGGTGGTCCGACACCCACACGGCGCCCACACCGGTGGCCAGCCGCCTTACCCGTCGCAGGTAGTCCAGGTCGAGCGGATCGGTGCTCCCGATCGACAGCGACACACCGTGCAACACCACGGGAAACCGCTCGGCGACCTGGTCGAGCAGGTACCGGGCGTAACCGCCGTTGTCCAGGACGTTCTCCGTGACGACCTCGAACCAGTCCACCCCGGACGGCCCCCGGAGCACCTGGTCGGCGTGCTGCGAGCGCAGGCCGACGCCGAAGCCCAGGTCCCGCGGGCCGAGCCGGTCGAGTGCCGACATCAGACGCGGCCCACGTAACGCGGCAGCTCGACCACCTGCTCGGGCTCCTCGGCCCGCTGCCCCTCCTCGACCCGCGGGGTCACGATCGGCCTCGCGTTCAGCAGGGCGAAGAGCTGCGCGCGATCCGTCTCGTACGGCGGCACCTTGTCGTTCGGATAGCCCTCGCCGGGCGCCGGGCCGAACGCGATGCCGGCATCCCACATCCGCGCCTCGAACCGCGTGCGCGCCAACTTCCACACGCTCGTGCCCTTGAACGGACCCGCCGACGCCACCCGGCACTCGTTGATCGGGCTCGCGCAACTGCCGTTGGCGCTGCACGACTGCTCGCCCGGCTTGGTCTGCTCGAACTCACTGCCGGCGTAACCGCACCCGCCCTGCCCCCGGCACTGGTTGTCGCCGTGGCAGACGTGCAGCGCCGTGGCACAGGTGCCCTCTCCGGGCAGCTTCGCCTTCCCGGACTCGTCATGCGCCTTGCAGGAGTTCAACCCCCGGCACACGTGCAACTCGAGCACCGGCGCGGTCGCGGTCGTGGTCAGACCCTCCCGCGGGCCACCCGCCTCGTGGCTCCCCTCCCGCAGTTCCCGACCCACCGGCCCTCCGGTCAGGAACAGCGCCGCCTGTTCCGCCGACATCCCGTCATGGTCACCGTCACGTTGATCGTCCGTACTGCCCATCTTCGCAACCACCTTCCCCAGCGGAGCGCCACCGGTTCCCCCGAGCAGGACCGGCCCAACCTCTTCTACACCGCCGTTGTGGCCGCCTGCCGCATGAATCCCTGTTCGGGGAGTGGACGTCATCAATACGAGGCCGGCGGCGTCACGTTCAGTTGCTGAACCGGCCTGGCTTTGGTGGGGACTCTGGTCTTCCCTGGTCTTCGGGAGATGGATATGGCCGAACCGGCACCTCCACCGACACGACCGTCGCCATCGACCTCAATGGACTGTCCACTTCGTACTAGCGCAACGGCGGGTCCCGGGTCCGGTGGGACTTCTGCGACACCCACTGCGGATCCCCCTGCACCGTCAAACCAGGAGGTGGTTGCCATGGACCACGGTTGGGGCCAGGCGCCCCTGGTCCCGACACCGCCGCCGCGACCCGGGCCGCCACCCCGTCCATGGCGATCCCGCCGCAACCGGTGACCGCCGAGGGACCGGTCGAGATCCACCTGGGCGTCCCCACCGCCGACGCGGTCCGCTACGGGACACCCCTCTGGACGGCGAACCGGTGATGCTCCCCCATGACCTGCTCGGCTCGGCCGACGTTCTCCGTGACATCCGGCCGGAGTAACGCCAAATCGATTCCACGCGATCCACCCCACACACCACCGCCCGTCGACGTGCGTGCGGCAGGGCGAGGTGGCCGGCGGGAGGAGGAACGCATCGTGACCGACCACGATCCCCGTACCAGCGTCGTGGTCGTGAGCACCGACCTGCCCGGCGCGACGGTCGCCCACGTCGCCGGCGACCTGGACGTCACCAGCGTGGAGACCCTGCGCGCGGAGCTGACGGCTCGGCTGGACGAGCGCCCGGCCGTCCTCGTCGCCGACCTCACCAGGGTACGGCTGCTGGGTTCCCTGGGCATCGCGGCACTTCTGGAGATCCACCTCGAAGCACAGCGCCGCGGCGTCGAGTTCGCCGTCGTCGCCGACCACCGCGCCGTCCTGCGGCCGCTCCAAATCACCCAGGTGGACCAGGTGATCACCATCCACCGGGGCCTGGAAGACGCCGTCGCCTAGCCAGGCCGTTCGCGGATCGTCAGCGTGGCACCAGGGTGTTCGGCGATATGCCGAACCACGGCGCGGACCTGGTGCGGGGTGCGGATCACGACGGCGACCGGTTCGGCGTGGTGGACGGCGAGGTACTGGCCGTAGCGGTGGGGCGCGATGCCGGCCCGGTCCGGCGGGTCGTACGGTGGCTGGGCCGGGTTGGTGGAGGTGGCCAGGTCGAGGTCCCAGACGGTCGCGCGCAGCCAACGGCGGAGCAGGTGCTCGGGGTTCTCGCGGTGTTCGGCGGCGATGTACCTGACCAGCACGTCGACAGCGAGGCACTCGGCCGTGGCCGCGTACTCGATCCCGCCGCTGCGCGCCAGCCGGGCAACGGGGTGGCGTGGCTGGGCCCAGGAACGGCCGTCTTCGCAGGATTCGATCATCCAGGGGAATCGGCGGCCGTGATGTCGCGAGTCGCGGACGGCTGCGTTCACACGCACGACGACATTGTGCGAGCCGGCCGCGTCGTCCGCAGATCGATGGTTGTCCCGGAAGGCTCGAAGGCATGAGGACCGGCCCGCCTTGAGGTGCGCCACCCCGGCCGACGTCGGCACCGGACCGCAGAACACCATGGCGAGCGCCGCGACGTAGAACGGCGCGACAGCGAGGTCGAACCACAGCGTGCTCGCCTCGAAACCGGACCGGCGCCGGAACACGACGCTTTCCAGCACGTCGAGCCCCAACCTGATCACCGCGCCAACCATCCACCACGTCGTGGTCCGGCGCGTCCGGTCACCGCCGACACGGCTGCGATACCGACCCTTCACGACCCAGACGACCCCGAGGATCGCCGCCATGGGCACCGGCACGGGACATGACGTGTCACGTCATTCGAGCGCAGCAAGCCGTCTGTTACCGCCGGAGCACGCCGCCCAGCCGCCGAGCAGCCCACCGTGTTCCCGCTGCCCCAGGCCAACCTCGACCGGCCATCACCTAATCGAACCACGAAGTGTTCACACTTTCGAGTCAAGCGCGGGACCAGCTGCCGAGCAGGCGGACGTGACGCCGCATCCGCAGTGCCACCATGGCCGGCGACACGGACCGACCAGATCCGATCGTCCAGACGGAGGGCACCGCGACACGATGGCAGGCAACTCCCGCTCCGCAGATCAGCCTGCGGACGCCGAAGCACGCGCGGCTGTCGAGATCGTCGACGACACCGACGCCAAGACCTCGGCGCTCGGCACCGCGACGACGGAACCCTCCTGCACCACGCCGATCCACGACGAACTGGCCGCTCGCTTAGGCATCCGCACCACACCGGCACCGGGTCGCCACACCACCCTCTAGGCAGAGGACGCTCCCGGTCCACCGGTCAGGCCGTGGGGCCGGTCCCGCTGGTTGTCCCTTGTCGGGGTCGAACCGGTTGCGCTACGGTCCGTTCTGGGACCGCTCCCACGTCGTCGAGACCGCGCCGCCACGCACCCTGCTCGCAAGGAGGCGAAGCATGGCACCACGTGCGCAGCAGACGACCGAACCTGATCGGCCGCGACCACGGCCGGTCGCTCCGCGAGGGCACCACCGGGACCTGCGGCGGTTTCGTCGCACCCGAGCGCATCTTCCCCATCGCCGAGGGGCTCGTGCAGCGGCGTCGTTGTGGTCCGCGACGTCCTCCACATCGTCTGCCTGCGCGGCACACTCCTGCACCCGGCCGAGATGTCCGGTGACAGCCTGACGAACGTGCAGCAGTACCTCCCCGGCACCTACGGGCGGCTGCGCGCCGTCGAATGGCGAAACGCATCCTCAAGGTCGGGGAGTCGGCCGTCCCGATCAGGAAGGAAGTCTCCATGACTCACCGCAGGACACGGGCGCTCACGGCCGTCGCGATCGCCATCGCCGGCACGCTCTCACCGACGGCCACCGCCGCCACGACGGCCTCGGCGTGCACACCAGGAGCAACCTACGGCCCACCGCTGCCATCCCCCACCGTCACCGCCCAGCTCGTCCGAGGCGGCTTCAACTTCCTCGAAGGTCCGACCTGGGACCAGCGAACGGGCACCCTGCTGCTGTCGAACATGCAGAGCCCCACCGGCCCGCAGGGCGTGCAACCGTCCACAGTGGTCCGGTTCACGCCACCGTCCACATTCGACACGTTCATCCCCAACTCGGGCAGCAACGGCCTCGCGATCACCCCGGACGGCACCCGGCTGCTCGCCGCGACCCACGACAACCGCACCGTCTCGTCCTACTCCACGACCGACCGCAGCCGCACCACCATCGCCGCCAACCACCTCGGCCGGGCGTTCAACTCCCCCAACGACCTCACCATCCGCGCCGACGGCACCACCTACTTCACCGACCCCACCTACCAGCGCGGCAACCGCGCCGACGAACAAGGCGGCCGAACCGGCGTCTTCCGGGTCCGCGACGGCGTTGTGAGCCTCGTCGACTACGGGCTTTCCCAGCCCAACGGCATCGTCCTCTCCCCGGACGGCACCACGCTGTACGTCGGCGCCACCGGCAACAACGCGATCATGAAGTACCCCGTCAACCCGGACGGCAGCACCGGCAACCGCACCACGTTCGCGACCATGCGGACACCCGACGGTGCGACCGTCGACTGCGCGGGCAACGTGTACTGGGCCTCCTACGACGAGGGGTTGATCCGCGTCTTCTCCCCCTCAGGCACCCCACTGGGCACCATTTCCGCCGGCCGCAACACGACCAACGCGGCGTTCGGCGGCCCGGACGGGCGAACCCTGTACATCACCTCCGGCACCCCCGGCGCGTTCGGGCTCTACCAGGTGCGCCTCAACGTGCCCGGCAACCCCTACTGACGCAGACGGGACGCGGATACAGCACCCGAGACATGAGGACGACGGCGCGGGCGGCGATGTGCAAGGGCAGCTGCTGCGCGGCCGACCACGCCGGCCGCCTCCTCCGGCAGGAGGCGGCCGGCGTTGCTCAGGCTTCGTCGGGTCGGGTGAGCACCGCCAGTGCCGCGGCGGCCGTGGCCAGGACGGTCGGCCACTCCGGTGTGTCCAGGTACTGCTCGTCGGTCAGGTGGGGGTGCTTGGCGAGCAGGTCCTCCAGGCTGTCCCGGAGGGGAGCGAGCGCACGGGCTTCGCGGTCGTCCCGCAGGACGTCGCCGATCGCGGCAGCCGGGTCCTCCAGGACGCTCGTGTCGTCGTAGAGGACGTTGAGGTTGAGGGCGAAGTCGTCGTGGTAGTCCGGGTGCGGCAGTTCCCGGCGCACCCACACGCGTCGCTGGTGCTCCAGGTCCGACAGCGCCCGGACCGCCTCGATGACCTCGGCACGCATCTCCGGGTACTCCACACCGCTCATGGCTTGTTCCATTGCGACCACGTGATCCACTCGCTCAGGGGAATGTGTGCGTTCCAGTAGTCGTCCTTGATCGAACCCGAGATCGGCTTGCCGTCCCGGCCGATGACCCGCCCACCGTCGCGGACGACGACGTGGGGCACCCGCTGCGACGGGTAGGGCGAATTGGGCACGGCGTTGTCGATCCTGACTCCCTCACGGTTCCTGTTGGGCCCGAAGAACCGTATCCCCTCGCCCTCCTTCCTCGTGTCGGTCGGGGGTGGCCAGTGGTCGGGGATCTTGTCCAGCGCGCCGTCGGGGATCACCTCGTCCAGCGTCGGTTGCGCTTCGGGGTCCGGTTGTCCGTCCGCCGAGTCGTGGGAGGTGCCCGGCCGGTCCGGTCCGGTGGGGTGTTCGGGGATGATCGGGCTGTCGCCGGTGGCGGGTGGTTGGCGTGGTGCTTCGGGGCCCTCGGGGTCGGCCAGGGTGTCGGGGTTGGCCGGGTCGACGAACCTCGGCTCGCCCTCGCGGGTGGTGGGCGGTTCCCCGTCCGGGGTTGCGCCGGGCGCTCGGGGGGCTTCCGGTTGGCCCGGCAGCTGGGTGGCGCCGGCGATTCCGAGGGCGGCGATTTCCGGGGCCCGGCGGACGACCGGGCGGTGCCCGCCGGAGGGACGCGACGCTTGTGGCGCCTCCCGCACCGGCGGTCGCGGTGTTCCGACTGTCGGCCGCGGCGATCCGACCGTCGGCCGCGGTGTTTCCACCGTTGGACGCGGTGTTTCGACTGTCGGCCGTGTGGGTGGTCGTGGCGTTGCGACCGATGCTCGTGCCGGTGCCCCGACCAACGCCGGGACGCGTGGTGCTTCGGCCGTTTCCCGGACCGGCGGCCGTGGGGCCTCCGCCGTCGCCCGGGTGGGTGTGCCGGCTGCTTCCCGGGGTCGTGGCGAGGAGGACCTGCCCACCCGCGCGGCCTTCTCCGCGGCCTGCTCGGCGCGGGCGACGGCGGACCCGCCGCGGGCCGCGCCGGAGACGGCGTTGCGCGCCAGGCCCGCTCCCTTCAGGGGCGTGGCGCTGACCGCCGCGAGCCCGGCCTCGGTCGCGAAGTCGCCGCAGTTCTTGCCGCCGCCCAGGCAGTCCTTGCCGGTGCCGTAGACGTTGGACTGCCCCATCCCGACGAAGAAGTCGGTGCCGATGGCGGCCGTGCCGGCGAGCGCCTGGCCGAGTTCACCCGGCCGCACCTTGCCGTCCTTGACCGACTCCTTCCACTGCTTGCCGAGGTCTTCGGCGTTGTGCTCGATCCGCTGCTTGGGCTGGAAGACGGTGACCGTCCGGCCGTCCCCGGTCGCCTTGCCCTCCTCAGGGCCGAGCATGCGGCTGTCGCGCAGGCGTTCCTTGACCTCCTTGGGGAGGTTCCCGGGTGACACGGTGACGGTCCGGCCGTCCGCGGTCGCGCCGACCGACATGTTGGCGTACCGGGGGTCCTTGGGCTTGCGCCACTCGTCGACCTTCACCGTCTGGCGCACCTTGGTGGGCTCGCCGTTGACCACCGTGTTCATGTCGGCCTCGACCGACTTGGACGTCGGGTGCAGGTAGCCGCTGAGCGGCATGTCCAGGACGGCCGACTGGCCGGTGCGCGCGTTGGTGACGCGGGTGCGCTTGTCGTCCACCTTCTCGACGACCTGGGCGTCCCGCTCGCCCACCTTCTTGCCCATGATGGCGTCGTGGTAGTCGACCTGGCCCTGGGCGATCCGCAACTGCAGGTCCCGCTCGGCCCGTCGGGCGGCCGTGCCCGGCGCGCCACCGCGTTGTGCCTCGGCATAGGCCTGGCGGGCGGGTGCGGTCCGGACGAGTTCCTCCATGGCCTCGCGGCGCTTGGCGTACTCGCGAGCGGTCTGCGACTCCTTCTGCGCCGCCGCTTCCGCCAGCCTCAGCGACTGGGGCATGGCGCGCGGCTTCGGGTGGGTGGGCGGAGGCGGTACTTGTTGTGCCGCTGGGGGTTTGGGTGTGGTTTTGAGTGCTCGGCGACGCATGGCTTCGTCGCGCGGGCCGCCGGTGGGGAGTGCGGTGGTGTTCGGCAGCTTCTGCGGCGTGCGTGTCTTCGGGTTCGCGGGTGGCTGTGGTCGCTGTGCCGCTAGGGGTTTGGGGTTGGTTTTGAGCGTTCGGCGACGGACGGCTTCGTCACGCGGGCCTCCCGTGGGGAGTGCGGCGGTGTTCGGCGGCTTGTGCGCGGTGCGCGGGGGTGGCGCGGGCGGCTTCGGAACCATCTTGGGCCTGGGTGCCGGCCTCGGCTTGGCGCCGGGTGCGGGCTTGGGCACGGCCTTCGGCTTCGGCGCCAGCCTTGGTGTCGGTGCGGCCTTCGCCTTGGGGCCGGCCTTCGGTTTGGGCGCAGGCCTCGGTGTGGGCGCGAGCTTGGGCTTGGGCACGGCTTTCGGCTTGGGCGCGGGCTTGGGGACGGCCCTCGGCTTGGGCGCGGGCTTCGGCACAGCCCTCGGCTTGGGCGCGGGTTTGGGCTTGGCGACCGGCCGCGGCTTCGGCTTGGCGGCGGGCTTCGTCGCCTTGGCCGGTGCCTTCTTCGGTGCCACCGCCTTCTTCGGCCCGGCCTTCTTCGGAACCGCCTTCTTCGGAACCGCCTTTTTCGGGGCAGCCTTCTTCGGGGCGGCTTTCCTCGGGGCCGGCTTGGGTTTCGCGTTCGGTTTGGGTTTCGCGGCGGCGGGACGTGAGGTGCCGTGGGGCTTGGACTTCGGCGCCGCTTCCGCCTCCTGAGCCCCGAGCGCGCCGAAGGCCAACGTCAGCAAACCGCCCGACGCGGCGTACAGCGCTGCCTTCCGCATCGTCGCCCGCTTGCCGGTCATGACTTCGTCCCCGGATCGTGCTCCATGTGGTTGCTCGCTTCAGGTCGAGGGATTCCTGCGGCGAGCACCCTCACACCGGCCGGTGCGACGGCGATGCAGATCCGGTGCAGCCACTTTGCCCCTGCGTGCGGATACGCGGGCAATCCCGGCAGCACCTGTGGACGTTCACGATCGATTCCCGGTCGACGTACGCTGCGACGGCAGTGGCCGATCGCCGCCCGATCGTCCAGCAGATCAGCGAATCCGGTGTGCGCTCATGTTCCGTGACAAAACCCCACCTCAGGCCGACGCGGGAAGGAACCGCCCGCCGGCACCCACCCGTCTTGCCCCGGTGGAGAGCGGATTCCTCCGCCTCCAGCGGATGGCCGGCAATTCGGCGGTCGTCGCGTCGGTGCAGCGGCAGAACCGGGACGCGGGTTCGTCGTCCCGGGGCACCGGGGTCGGGGCGGGCCGCTTCCTGAACTCCGGAACCAGCCTGTTGGGGCGAGCCCTGGGTTTTCGGAGTTCAGGACCGTACTACGTGAACGGGGTGGAGATCGTTTTCGACCTCGAACCCGGCGCCAGGTCGCGGTACTCGGTCCTCCGCCCCCGGCAGTGGTCCGGACCCGAAGCCGTCTACTTCAAGACCGGTCCGCCGCTGGGTTCGCCGTGGCAGACGCGTTCCCGCGGGAACGGAGCCGGGCCTGACGACCCCCAGCCCGAGAGCCAGCGGGTGACGGACACCGCGGTCGTCTACGACGACAGCCCCGGTCCGTCGGTGCTCGGCCATCTCGGGCACACCTGGATCCACGCGGTGCAGAACTTCACGGGTTGGGTGGAGGGCAAGCCCAGGACCGGAGGCGACTTCCGGCGATTGACGGAGGTCGTGGCGTGGCACAGCGTGATCAGTGTCGTCAACCCGCAGGCTGCTGACGGTGGAACGGCTTACCAGGCGATGGGATTCACGACCAGCGGGACGGGGTGGGTGCCCACTGAGCCTCCGGGTCTGTGATCGACGTTGCTCGTGATCGGGCGAGGCGAGACTGCGGCTGGATGTCGCTGAGGCGTCGCGGTAGGTTGGGAGCGCTCCCAGAACGTGTCCCCCACACCCTGCTCGAGGAGCCCACACATGTTGCGACGACGTAGTCGCCCGGCCGCCCTGCTGGCCTGCTTGCTTGTCCCGGCCTTAACCGCGTTGCTGCTACCGCCGTTATCGGCGAGCAGCGCCGCCCCGGCCGGCACGTCCCACACCCGCGCGGTGCCGCTCACCGAGCTGACCGTGGTGTCCGAACAGGTGGCGTCCGGTCTGCGGCGTCCGGTCGCGATCACCGGGCTGCCCGACGGCCGGATGCTGATCGCGGAGAAGGACGGCACCGTCCGCGCCTACCGCCCCGACACCGGCCTGGCGGCCGAGCCGGTGCTCGACCTGACCGACCGGGTCGACACGTCGGACAACGAGCGCGGCCTGCTCGGCATCACGCCCGCGCCGAACTTCGCCCGGACCGGGATCCTCTACGTGGCCTACACGAGCCTGCCGGCGGGCGAGCTGACCCTGGCGCGGGTGCCCATCGGCGCTCCCGGGCGGTTGCAGGTGCTGCTCACCCAGGAACACGCCGAGTACGGCAACCACAACGGCGGGCAGGTGGCGTTCGGCCGCGACGGCTACCTCTACTGGTCCCTCGGCGACGGCGGCGGCGCGTTCGACCCGTTCAAGTCCGGCCAGAACCTCGGCACCCTGCTCGGCAAGATCGTGCGGATCGACGTCAACCGCACCTGCGGGCCCAAGCCCTACTGCGTGCCCTCCACCAACCCGTTCGTCAACGTGCCGGGCGCGCGGCCGGAGATCTGGCTCTACGGACTGCGCAACCCGTGGCGGTTCTCCGTCGACCCGGTCGACGGCTCGCTGTGGATCGGCGACGTCGGCCAGGGCCTGGTCGAGGAGATCAACCACATCCGCCCGTGGCAGGGCGGGGCGAACCTCGGCTGGTCCTGCCGCGAGGGCACCCCGGTCTTCGACCCGCAGCAGTGCCGACCGGACGGGCGCTACACCGACCCGGTCTTCGAGTACGACCACTACAACGGCAACTGCTCGGTGACCGGCGGCGTCGTGTACCGGGGGTTCCGGACTCCCCAAGCGTGGGGGACCTACGTCGCGAGCGACTACTGCTCCACCCGCGTGTTCGCCGTGCGCCCCAAGACCGGCGGCGGCTACGACTCCGCCGTGATCGGCAACTTCCCCACCCAGCCGACCGCGATCGGCACCGACGTGCACGGCGAACTCTACGTGCTCAGCGACCTCCCGGGTTGGCTGAACCGAGTGCGGTTCGAGTGGATCCGGCCAACCTCAGGTGTCGGGATGGCGATCCGCTGAATTCCCAGGGGTAACCGGCATCGCACGAGCGCCGGGGACGGACGCGCCCAGGCGCATCCGTCCCCGGCTCTGACGCGACGCGCGCAAGTAGCCCAACATCCGCTCATGTCGACGAGCAGACTTTCGGCATCGGGTTGTCGCTGTCGCAGGCCCATGGGCTGGCCTGCGTGGCATGTGGAGCTAACTTCCTGCGTGTCCGTGTCCCGCATGTGCCGGTGGGCCGGTCGGTGACCGGTTCCCAGGTGTTCGCCTGTGTCGGCTGCTGCCCGTGGACAACCGCCGCCGGCCGCTCGGCGACTTCACCACCGCCGGCCCCAGCGGGCGCGTGTCGATCTACGCGGCCACCAACGGCGCGGCATTCCTGCCCGCCGCAGTCCCCGACAACGAGCAGTTCGGCGAGGCGCTGACCAAGTTGGGCAACGCCCTGGACCTCGCCGGGCTACATCTGACCGGTGGCGAGCCGACGTTCCATCCCGCCGCGGCGCGGCTGACCAAGATCGCGGTGGACGCCGGGTTCCGGGTCGGGATGACCTCCAACGGTGAGCGCGGCGAACGGGTACTCGCCGACTGCGCCGCCGCCCGGGCTCGACAGGGGTGAACTTCTCCGTCTTCGGCACCACAGCCGCCGAACTCGCCGAGGTCCAGCACGCCCGCTACCGCGACCCCGACCGCGCACAGCGCAAGATCGACGCCCTGAAACGCTCGATCGCCGAATGCGAGGCCCACGGGATCAAGGCGAGCGCCAACATCGTGGTACTCGACCACAGCCACGCCCCGCGCGTGCACCGCCTGCTGGACGAATACTCGCCCTACCTGTCGGTTCGGCTGCTCAACTCGCTGGACCACGGCGCGGTCTCGATCGAGGCCATCGAACGCATCCTCTCCGAGCGCGGCGCGGTCGCCGAATCCCACTACATCACCGCTGGTGTGTCCGGCGCACGCACCGCCTACCGGCTGCCGGACGGACGGCGGGTGTTCTTCAAGCAGATCCGGCCCGTGCGGCTGCCCGACACGTGCGCCGGGTGCCAGCTCAACAACGACACCGACTGCCAGGAAGGCTTCTACGGCGTGCGGCTCCACTACGACCGCACCGGCCGCCACCAGGTCGGCGTGTGCATCCAACGCATGGACCCGTGCATGCCGCTGGGCGAGTTCGTGACCAGCCCGAAACGCTCCGAGATCCTCGCCCTCCGCGAAGCCGACTACCAGCGGCTCACCGCCCGCCTCGCCGGATAACGTCCACCACTGATCACCATCGGAAGGAGCCCCGCGGTGCCCATCGAGCACGAAGCCAAGATCCTCGACATCGACCCCGACACCATGCAACGGCTGATCCTGGACAAGGGCGGACAGAAGCTCGGCGAACGGTTCATGCGCCGCTACGTCTACGACATCACCCCCGGCGACCAGTCCAAGTGGATCAGGCTCCGCGACACCGGCGACGAGACCACGCTGACCGTCAAGCAGATCACCAGCGACGCCATCGACGGCACCCACGAGATCGAAGTGGGCGTCGACGACTTCACCGCCACCAACGCCCTGCTGAACGTGCTCGGCTTCACCGCGAAGTCCTACCAGGAAACCAAGCGCACCAGCTTCATCCTCGACGGCGCACAGGTCGAGATCGACACCTGGCCCCAGATCCCCCCGTACCTGGAGATCGAAGCCGGGTCCAAGGACGAGGTGATCAGGGTCGCCGGACTGCTCGGCCACACCGAAGCCGACCTGACCGGAGAAAACACCATCAAGATCTACGCCCGCTACGGCATCGACCTCAACACCATCCCCGAACTGCGCTTCTGACCATCGCCACCCGTCCACCGCGTCCGCACGCCCGCGAACCGCCGATCAGCTCTGCGGGTGTGCGGCCCCCGCACACCCACCAGCCGTGAGCGCCATGCCCGCGCAAGCAGCCCAAGAGCTGAGCCGACGCCTCCACGCCGCAGGCTTCCGCCCGCTGCCCGACATCGATCACGACGGCAAGTTGACCGGCACCCGGCTCTGGCGAGACCCGTTTTGACGGACAGGGTCGATGAGGTGTGGTCAGGCTACCTGTTCCAGCTGGTGGTGGCGGGTTGCTTCGTAGGCGGCGGGGCTGAGGTAGCCGAGGCTGGAGTGCAGGCGACGGGTATTGAACCAGCCCTCGATGTACTCGAAGATCGCCTTGTGCGCCATGGTCCTGGTGGGCCAGGGCTGTCGGTCGAGCAGCTCGGTCTTGATGGTGGCGAAAAACGACTCCGCGACCGCGCCAACCGAGCCCACGCCCGACTCCGCAGACCCGGCGAACGCGCCAACTCCCAACTCAAGACCTGGCGCGTCCTGCGCAAACTACGGATCTGCCCCTACCGCGCCAGCCGCCTTGCCAAAGCCATCCACGTCCTCCAGAACTACGAGACCACCGCAGGATGAAAAGGTTCGCTGTTACCGATCAGTCACCCTCCACGACACGCCAGCCATTCCAAGATCACCGACAGAGTCGACCTTAGATCACGTGGTGTAAGCGGAGTTAAGACGGACGTAGCCCTCGGTCAGGTCACAGCCGTAGACGGTGAAACGGCCGGTGGCTACGCCAAGCGCGATGTTGATGTGGACAGTATCTCCGCGCATTTCGTCGGCCAGCACGGCGAGGTCGTCAGCGGTAGGGGTTGCAGGATAGACTTCCAGGTCGCCCAAGGCGATGCTCACTTTGTCCGGGTCGATGTCCTCGTCGTCCTGGCATTTTCCGATGGCCATGACGATCCGGCCCCAGTTGGGATCGCTGCCGTGGACGGCAGTCTTCACCAGTGGTGAGTTGACGACGGCCTTGCCTACGCGCTTGGCCTGTTGGTCGTCGCGAGCTCCGGTGACCTGAACCTCGATAAGTTTGCTGGCGCCCTCGCCGTCCCTGGCGATCTCGCGGGTCAAATGCAGCGCTACGGCATGCAGTTGCGCCTCGAAGTCGTCGAAGTCGACAGGACCGGCCTGGCCGTTGGCGAAGATGGCGGCGGTGTCACTGGTCGAGGTGTCGGTGTCGATGCTCACCGCGTTGAACGTCGTGGCGATCGTCGCACGGAACATCCGATCCAGGTCTGGGGCCGGAATGGCTGCGTCGGTGCAGAAGAACGCCAGCATCGTCGCCATATCCGGTTCGATCATGCCGATCCCCTTGGCGATGCCGACGAGCGAGGCAGTGCCGCATCGGCGGCTGAAGACCTTCGGTCGGATGTCGGTCGTCATGATCGCGCGTGCCGCGGCGCCAAAGTCGGAGCCGCCCAGGGGCCGCGGCACCCTACCTAGCGCGGCGGTCACACTAGCCATCGGGTACTGCACACCAATCACCCCGGTGGACGCTATCAGCAGTTCCTCCTGTGGCACGCCCACAGCGACGGCGGCCAGTCGGCGTACCTCGACGGCGTTGGCGAGCCCTTGCGAGCCGGTTGCCACATTGGCGTTGCGGGCAAGCACCACCACGCCACGCACCACCTGGTCGCGCATGGCCTCACGACTCACCAACACGCTGGGTCCGGCGAATCGAGACCGGGTAAACACCGCGCTGGCAATCGCAGGCGTCTCGGAGATGATGATCGTCAAGTCGTGCCGATCATCGTCGAGTATGCGTGCGCTGTCGGTGTGCACCCGAAATCCCGCAGGAACGTGCTCGAACATCGACGACCTTCCTCGAAAACCCTTGCGGAAGCTTGGACGGCCACACCGCTACCTGCGGCGGGTTTCAGGCGGGTCGGCTTGACGCTCGACGGCTGGGACCGCTGCACTAGCCTGCCGATGCGCCCGCAGGTACTGGTAGATGAGCTCTGCGCCGACTTCGGCGGCCAGCAGCGCGGTAATGCCGGACGGGTCGTATGGCGGGCAGACCTCCATCACGTCGAACGCCACCGGCTTGAGGTCGCCGACCGCCGTGAGCAGGCTCAGCAGTTCGCGGGAGGACAACCCTCCCGGCGCAGGCGTTCCGGTGCCCGGCGCAAACGCCGGATCGACCACATCGACATCGACCGACACGTACAGCGGCCGGGTCCCCACGACCCGTCGGATCTGATCCACCAGTCGCTCGACTGCAGCCCCGCCCATGCAGTCCCGCGCCAGCACGACAGTGACCCCACGATCACGCGGGTAGTCCAGCGAGTCCGGACTCGGGTTGTGGCCGCGGATCCCGATCTGGATCATGCCGGTCGGGTCGATCAGCCCTTCGTAGATACCCCACCGAAAGGGCGTACCGTGGTGGTGCAGCCCGCCGTAGACCGGAGGGAACGTGTCACTGTGCGCGTCGAGGTGCAAGACCGCCAGCGGCCCGTGCCGTGAGTGAGCGGCCCGCATACCCGGCAGGGACAGTGAATGATCACCACCCAGCAGAAGGAACGCATCGTTGTCGTTGGCCAACTCGGTCAGTGCGGCGGTGGCGGTCTCGATGGCCTGTTCCATCGCAAACGGACTCAGATCGATGTCACCGGCGTCAACGACGTTCAGCACGTCGAAAACGTTGGGCCCCCGATCGATACCGGTGCCGTGGATCAGGCACGACTCGTGCCGGATCGCCCGTGGCGCCAGCCGCGCACCTGGCCGGTAGCTGGTCCCGCCGTCATAGGGTGCGCCGACCACGACCAAATCGCGCTGGCGAGGGTTGGGCACCAACGGTAGCCGCATGAACGTGGCGACTTGTGCATAGCGCGGCGAGCTGCCGGTTGAGATCCGCTGCTCGGTGGTCACGACTCCCCCCTTTGCACACTAGTGAGACATGCCTGGAATGGCCGGTGTCGGCAGCGACGAACGGACCCGAGCACCGCAGCCAGCACCTCATCGAACGACACTGAGTCGGGATGTTCCCCGGCACCGACGACCCTGCGGTGGATCGCGGCCACCATCGCGCTCTTGACAGCAGCCACGTCAGCCGCCAACACGCCGTGCGCCAGCAGCAGCCGCGTCCAGATACCGGTCGTGCCCGAGCCCTCGTGCACGCCGAGCTTGGGCCGGCGCACGGTCGCCTCGGGCAGCAGGTCCCGTATCGCCTCGCGCAGCACCCACTTGTCCCGCCCGTCGCGCCGCTTGAGCCCCGGCTCCAGTGCGGTGAGCAGATCGAGTACGTCGCGATCCCAGAACGGGTGCGTCGTCCAGTGCCCGGCCAGGGTGGACAGCACCGGGGACAGCTCGTTGAGCCCATCGAAGCCGGACATGTCGGCGGCGATGGTGCCGTCCAGCGAAGCCAACCTGGTCGTGTCCCGGTGCATTCCACCCAGTGGGATATCTGCACCGTAGCCGGTCAGCAACCGCCCCTCCGGCGGCAGCATCCGGTACAGCACCACCAACGGCAGCAGGTACTCCAGCACCTTGGCATCGGCGATCTCGGCCGCTGCCACCGCCCATGGCAACTGCCGGACCAGTTCCTCGCCCCGGCACCGGAACTCTCTGTGGTCGCTTCCGACATGCTCCGCGACCACACGGGCGGCGGCGAACTCGTCACCAACGTCGGTGCCCAGTGAGACGGTGGTGAGCCGGCTACCGGCCCGACTCGCCAGCGCTGCCACAGAGCTGGAGTCGATTCCGCCGGACAGCACCACCGTGACTGAGCCTGCCATCCGCGTGTGGACCGCCGCCTCCAGCACATCCGCCACCTGCCGCACGGCCTGTCCGGGCAGGATCGCCAACCGGTGCACAGGAGGCGTCCAGGTTCGCACCCACCCGGCCACTCCGATCGGCCCCGATGGTCGCAGTGTCAGGGCCGAACCAGCCCGCATCCGTAGTACGCCCGGTGTCGCGGGCACCGGCTCCGTGCCTGGCAAGGCGTTGCCAGGGCGCCCCCCGGCCAGCGCCTTGGCCTCCGTGGCTACGTGCACTGCGCCAGCCTCCCGGCGCAGGTAGACCGGGACGCTGCCGGCATGGTCCGTCGCGATCACAACCGAGTCGGCGTCGACAACGACTGCGGCGAACCGACCGTTGCACAGCCGGAGCCCGGCGTGACCGTACTTCAACCAGCAGGCCAACAGGAGTTCGGCGTCATCGGTGACCACGCCAGTCGACTCGCCGAGCGCGGCCCGCAGCGCGTCGCGGTGGTACAGCTCGCCAGCGAGCAGCACGGTGACGCCATCGGCCGTACGCGGGCTCGCCGGACCAACCCCGGCCAGCAGCCAGCCCGCATACCGTTCGTCGACGACCGGGACAGCCGTGCCAGCGGCGAGCCAGCGCGGTATCGGCCCCGGCTCACCGCGCGTTCCTACCCGGACTCGGAATCCGAGCACAGGTGGAACTGATGCGTCTCCAGTGAACATATTGGTCAAATCGCGAGGGCCGAGAAGTCGCCCGTAGCGAACTCGTAGCTGATTGGTACTTCGATCAGGAACGGCCGACGCAGCTCCAGCCCTTTACTCAGGGCTCCGCCCAGGCTCTTGCGGTCGGTAGCGCGTACGGCCTCTACTCCGTTGGCCTGCGCCAGTTGGACGAAGTCAACCTTGGTGAACCCGGTCGCCGGGCGATGGGTGCGACCATGTCCCTTGTGCTGGTACAGCTCAATGAGCCCGTTGCTGTTGTTGTTCACGACGACTGTTACCACGGGAAGTTTCAGCCGTGCGGCGGTCTCCAGCTCGGCGCTGTTGGAATGGAATCCACCGTCACCAGCCAACAAGACGACGGGCTCCCCCGGTCTGGCGAGCTGCGCGGCAAGTGCCGCCGGGAGCCCGTAGCCAAAGCTGGAGCAGCCAGCGGAGGTCAGAAACCCATACGGGCGTGCCGAATTAGCGAACAGGACCCCGTAGTGACGAAAGTAGCCGATGTCGCTGACGAAGGTGCCGTTGCGTGGCAGCACCGAGTTCATCGCGTCGATGACCTGGTGCATTCGCATGCCGTCGGCATAGTCGGTCTGGTCGGACAGCAGTTCGGCGACCCGAGCGCGCAACGGCGTGATGTCGTGAGGGATCTTGGCCGGCATCCCGGCTGTCGCCCGATCAAGACTGGCGAGGAACGTGGCTGGATCCACCACGACGTCCATGTCCGGCCGCAGCACTCGAGGTACCGGGTTGACCGTTGCCGACACCCGGACCAGTCGTTTGTCACGGCCTCGCTGCCACATCGACGGTCGTAGGTCCTCAACGTAGTCATAGCCCAGCGCGATGATCAGGTCAACCGGACCGAACAACGTGTCCAACGCGGGAAACTCGAGGATGCCGTCCATGTAGCCGCTCATCGCGCCATAGCACAGCGGGTCGTCCGTGGGCAGTACGCCCTTGGCCGTGTAGGTCGTGATCACCGGCGTCCCGGTGCGCCGCGCGAACGACCGCAACGTGTCGACGGCCCCGGCCCGGATCGCCGCGCTACCCACCACAAGCACCGGCTGCTCAGCAGCGGCAAGCAGGTCCGCGACGACGGCGACCTGCTGTGGCCAGTGCGGGTCGACAATGCCAAGGCCGGACGTGTGATCGACCGGGGGTGAGGTCTGATGCCCGACTCGGGCACCGAGCAGGTCCACCGGAATGCTCAGGAAGCTGGGGCCAGGCGGCTCGACCGTGGCGGCCGACACCGCCGAGTCGATCAGGTCAACCACGTCTTCCGGCCGGGCCAATTCCTCCGCGAACTTCGTCAGCGGCCGCATCATGCCCACGGTGTCCACGCACTGGTGCGTGTGGTTGTGAAAGCGGTCGTAGGACTCCGACTGCGCGGCGAGGGCGATGACTGCGCCCCGATCCAACGCGGCCGTGGCCACGCCGGTGGACAGGTTCGTGGCACCGGGCCCGAGCGTAGCGAAGCATGCCTGTGGCCGGTTCGTTATACGAGCCAGCACATCTGCCATCACCCCGGCGGTAAACTCGTGCCGCGTCAGAACGAACTCGATTCCGTCGACCTCGTCGAACAGGATGGCCTCCGCTTCCCGTCCGACAATGCCGAACACGTACTCGACGCCGTGGCTCCGCAGCCGCGACAGCAGCAGATCGGCCGTAGTGGGTGCAGTCATGTGCCCGTTTCGCTCCTTACGCGTTCCTCCGCATCGGCGAACCAGAACCAAGTCCACACCAGATCGGCGGACTCCGCTTCTCGTCTCACCCGGACGAGTTGAGGTTCACCCCGAATGGTGGGCAGGTTGCTTAGACGTCGTCTCACGTGGTGAGTTTGGTGAGTCGTTTGAAGCAGGTCAGTGCCGCGGCGAGGCGGAGGCTACGGAACCACTCAGTGGGCTACGACGGCTGTGGGCTGGGTTGCGAAGTGCACATCGGGGAACGATCGGACCAGATCGACCACGTCCGGAATGACTTCATCCGGTGACTCGTGCCGCAACAGCAGTCGGCCGAGTAGGTCGGCGACTGCCAACATGTCCTCCTCGCACATCCCCGTCCTGGTCAACTCCTGCACCCCAATGCGTAGCCCGGTCAAACCAGAACTGGGCAGAACTACGGTGGTCGAGCGAATGCGCGCCGCGGTCAGGCACCGGCTCCAGGTATGCGTCCCGACGCTGGCTGGCGGGTGCACCCAGACCTGGTGCGTGTCGGTGTAGCCGAACGCAGACCCAGCCACGTCGAAGCCCTGGTCGACCAGACTCGCGGCCAAGGCACGCGCGTTGGCGACAATCTGCGTGGCGTATTCGACGCGGTGCGGCATGAGCTCCTCGAGGGTGATCGCCAGAGCCCCAATACTCGCCGAGTGTGGGCTCGACGCGGTGTAGGGAATCCGTGCGGCCAGCCGGTCGGCGACTGAGTCCTGGTTGGTGACGAGCATCCCCTTCTGCGGGCCCGGCAGAGTCTTGTGTGTGCTGCCGGAGATGCTATCGAATCCGCCATCGAGGACGAGGGTGCGGCCGGTAGCCGGCAGCAGGCCGAAGATGTGTGACGCGTCCAGACAGATCCGTGCGTGCGGGGCGGCCCAGCGCAATGCCCGCGCGTCGGGCAACCGCAGCAGCGTGGACATATCCAGGTAGATCAGGTCGACGTCGGCGCAACTGGCGGCCAGGGCCTCGATGTCGAGCTGGCAGCTGGTGCGGTCGAACGGTACGTAACGGTACTGGTAGCCGTAGCCGCGGCAGATCACGGCGGTGGCGTAGTGGCCGCCGCAGGACGGATCCATGATCATGACACGGTCTCCGGGAGCGGCCAGCGCGGTCAGCACGGTGTGCATCGTGTGGAGCCCGGACAGGAACTGCACGAAGGCGTGCCGTGCCCCGAAGTACGTCTTCCCCAGTTCCGCGCAGTATTCGTATACCGCTGCCAACCCACTTACGTCGCCGTAGACGGTATCCGGGGTCTCGGAGTACGGATAGCGGTTCACCGCGTCGCACGACAGCGCCGCCAATGCCCGCGGTGACATGCGGTTCTCGATCGGGAACAGGTTGAGGCTGCAGGTCTCGCCCAACGTTGCCATAACATCCACTTGGGGCTCCTCAGAGTCGGGTCGACGACAATTCGTCATCGGCGGCTCAGCCACGGGTAGCGGTCCACGTCCTGGCCGGCGTAGTCGGGGTCGAGGTAGATGAATGCCCGTTGGATCAGCCAGTCGCGTACCTCGAACACGCCGCACCAGTGCCCGGCGCCCCACTCCGGCTGGCCGACCTGCCACCGACCGTCGCGGTGCTCGCCGTGAGTGGTGCCCTCGACCGCGAGCAGATCACCGCCAGACAGAATCCAGGTGAACGACGAGAAGTGGTGGGTGACGGCGTGGACGGTAGAGCTGAGATCGGCAAACAGATCGCCGATCCTGGACCGGCCGATGGCCAAGCCCCACTTGGGAAACCAGAATCGCGCATCGTCGGCGAAGTAGTCCAACACGCCAATTCCATCATGCCCGGTTCCGCCGTTGTCGAATGCCATCAGGTACGCCGTTACCAGCGCCACGCGTTCCTCGTCGGTCATCATGACGTGGTCACAACCAGTTGGGCGCGATTTCCGTCGCCCACAGTTCAAGGCTGCGCATCTGGACATCGTGGGGAATGAGTCCGGAGTACTGGCACTGCAACAGGTATTCCGGCTCGTGCAGGGTTACCATTTGCTCGATCATGCGGTTGATATCGTCCGGCGTGCCGACCCATTCCAGGCCGCGCTCGACGAGCGTGTCGTAGTCCGCCTCGATCCGACCAGTCTCCCCGATCCTGCGCAGACATTCGCTATAGCCCATCGGGCCGAACCAGTGCTCGAAGATGAACCCACCGCCACACCGTGCCCAGCGATGTGCAGTGTCAGCGTCGCGCGAGACGAGCACATCGCGCATCACACCGACGCGCTGACCTCGCTTGAGCTGGCCGTGACCAGCCGCCTCAGCCTCCTGCTGGTACACGTCGAGGAGCCGCGCGATGATCTGGTCGTCGGTATTGAGTACCACCGGCACGATGCCCTCGCGGGCGCAGAACCGGAACGTCTCCTCACTGAAACTGAACGGCTGGAACACCGGTGGGTACGGCTTCTGGTACGGCTGTGGCGCGATGCCGATCTCAGTCACGCTGCCGTCGGCGGCCAGCCCCCGGCCATACCGGCGTGCTGCGTCGTACGGGAAGTTCACCCCGGCTGGCGGAATCGTCCAAGTAGGCCCATGATGGCTGAACGTATCCCTGGTCCACGCCTTCTTGATGATCTCCCAGTGTTCCTCGAACAGTTCCCGGTTTCGCTGGTCTGCCGCACTTGCATCCGACAGTGCCGAGCCGATGCCGTAGACCTGACCCATCACCTCGGCCCAGCGCTTCTGGGATCCCCGCGCCACGCCGACGAAGACGCGACCTCGGGTCATGTGGTCGAGCATCGCGAGGTCCTCGGCCAGCCGCAGCGGATTGTGCACGGGCAGTACATTCGCCATTTGTCCGACCCGTATGTGGCGGGTACGCATGGCGAGGTAGAGCCCGAGCATGATCGGGTTGTTGGAGACCTCGAACCCCTCGATATGAAAGTGGTGCTCGGTGAAGCACAGTCCCCAGTAGCCCATCTCGTCGGCGGCCTGCGCCTGATGCCCGAGCTGCCAAAGCATGTTCTGGTAGTTTTGGTGGTTCCTCCCCGACATGCCCCTGGTGATCTGACCGTGGCTGCCCACGCTGGGCAGGTAGAACAGAATCGATTTCACCGGCACCACCTCCTCGTACCCGCCGCTGACTGTGCCAGGGTGACCTTGGCGTCGGTTGGATGATTCGCTGGCTGCGTTCTCCCACCGTCCTCCAGCCGGTGCCAAGCCGGCGCGGCGATCCTGGACGCCTCACGTGTCGAGGGAGCCCGCCGTGTCTACTGTGTCCACCGCAACGCCCTCCACCGCACCGACACCCGTCGCCGCGTCCGGCGAGACGACCGCCGTGCTCGTCGCGGCCGACCGCGCCTTGCTGATCCATCCGACGCTGCCCGGCCACCGATCGGACCGCACGGTCCTGGTGCGCGGCGCGGGTTGCCGGGTGTGGGACAGCGACGGGCGCGGATACCTGGATGGCTCGGCGGTGCTGGGCCTGTCGCAGGTCGGGCATGGCCGGCGGGAGCTCGCAGAGGCGGCGTCCGCTCAAATGTCCACCCTGGACTGCTTCCACACCTGGGGCACGATTACCAACGACCGTGCCGTCGAGCTGGCGCGGCGGCTGGTCGCGCTGGCACCAACCGGACTGGATCATGTGTACTTCACCAGCGGCGGCGCGGAGGGCAATGAGATCGCGCTACGGATGGCCAGGTTCGTCCACCATCGTAACGGCGAACCGAACCGCACCTGGGTACTGGCTCGCCGCCTTGGTTACCACGGGATCGGATACGGCAGCGGCAGTGTCTCCGGATTTCCGCTCTACCACGAGGGTTTCGGCCCGAAAATGCCGCACGTGCACCATCTCAGCCCACCACACCCGTACCAGTACAACCGCTACACCGGCACGGATGTCACCGGGTTCTGCCTGCGCGAGCTGGCAACGGTCATCGAACGAATTGGCGGTGACCGGATCGCGGCCATGATCGGCGAGCCGGTGATGAGTGGTGGTGGAGCGGTGGTGCCACCGCCGGACTACTGGCCGAGAATGGCTGAACTGCTGCGTTCGCACGGCATTCTGCTGATCTTCGACGAAGTGGTTAGCGCGTTCGGCCGCACTGGTCGGTGGTTCGCCACTGAGCACTTCGGCATGGCCCCGGACATCCTGGTCACGGCCAAGGGCATCACGTCGGGATACGTGCCCCACGGGGCGGTGCTCACCACCAGTGAGGTCGCTGATGCGCTGTGCCGTGATCGCGGGTTTCCAGTTGGCTTCACCTACACCGGCCACCCGACCGCCTGCGCCGTGGCACTGGCCAACCTGGACCTTATCGAACGGGAACACCTGCTTGCCAACGCCGTCGACACTGGTGCCCACCTCGCCACCCGGCTGCGCGACTGTATCGACCTCCCAGTGGTCGGCGACGTACGAGGACTCGGCATGATGCTGGCGGTGGAACTGGTGGCGGACAAGGACTCCCGTGATCCACTGCCCGGCGGCACGGGCCACATCGCCGACGCGTTGCGCACCGACGCCGGAATCCTTCTGCGCACCAACGCACACGCCTTGCTGATCAATCCGCCGCTGGTGTTGACCCGTGCCGAGGCCGACGAACTGGCCGACGGGATCCACGCGGTGCTGAGCCGGGCGCGGCCCGACGGCAGCCTCGTCCGGGCCTGATCAGCTCACCGTCCGGTCATGGCCAACATGTCTGGACCGTACCGTGCGCCGTGCGCTGGCCCGACCGCATCCAGCTCCGCGAGGTCCGCCTCGGACAACTCGACGGCGAGAGCGGCTAGGTTCTCCCGAAGGTGCGCGTGCCGTGCAGTGCCGGGGATGGCGACCACGTCCGGCCCGCGCCGCGCTATCCAGGCCAGCGCTGCTTGTGCCGGCGTGCAGCCGGCCCGCGTCGCGACGGTGGACAGCACGCGGACGATGGCGAGGTTGCGCGGCAGGTTGTCGGCGCTGAACCGTGGGATGGTGCGACGGAAGTCGTCGTGGCGCAGGTGCGCGACCGAAGTGATGCGGCCAGCGAGGAAGCCGCGGCCGAGTGGGGCGTAGGCGACCAGTCCGATGCCCAGTTCCCTGCACACAGGCAATACGCCGGTCTCTAGTTCACGGGTCCACACACTCCACTCGCTCTGCACTGCGGTGATCGGGTGCACGGTGTGGGCGCGCCGGACGCTGTTCGGGCCTGGCTCGGACAGGCCGATGTGGATGACTTTGCCCTCGGCCACTAGTTCGGCCAGTGCACCGACGGTCTCCTGGACCGGCACGACCGGATCCATCCAGTGCTGGTAATACAGGTCGATGTGGTCGATGCCCAACCGGCGGAGCGATGCCGTGCAGGCCTCCCGGACATAAGCCGGGTCGCCACGCAGCCCAATGAAGGTTCCGTCCGCCGCGCGCAACATCCCGAACTTCGTGGCCACCACGACCTGCTCGCGCCGTCCGCGCAGTGCGCGGCCGAGCAAACATTCCGCGGTACCCATGCCCTGCACATCCGCGGTGTCCAACAAGGTCACCCCGAGGTCGATCCCCTGTCGGATGGTGGCAATCGACTCGGTGGCGTCCGCGGGACCGTAGAAGCCGGTCATGCTCAGACAACCCAAACCCTGTGCCGCCACCGTCAGATCGCCGAGTGTGCGATTGGGCAGCGAGACATCCATGTAGGGCAGCTTAGGTGTGCGATCCGGCTCTGGCATCCCGGCCAGAGTCGCCTGCAAGGCACTCGTCCAGTCCCCTGCAAGGAGGCCCTGCCAGCCTCGTATCGACCAGCCGAGCTGGCGTCTGCGCCGCGACCGCGACGACTATTCAGGGAGTCACCGTGACAACTTCTCCCACAGCGATCACCGACCAGCCGGTGCTGCGTTGCGACGCACACCGCGACCTGCTCGGCGCACTGCGCGACACGTTGCCGGTGCAACCGCGGGGCGACCTGCCTGCGTTCTTCAGCGCGGCCCGCGCCGCGGCTGAGCGCCTACCTGGCGAGCTGTTGGAGCCCTTGCGTGCGTTTCGCCAGGCGGGTAACCGGCACGGCTACCTGCTGTTGACCGGGCTCCCTGTTGACGCCGCCAAGCTGCCGGCCACGCCGACCACGACGCCCGCCCCGGAACAGCGACCGCTGCTGGCCATGGAGGCGTGGCTGGCAATCATCGCGCTGCGGCTGGGAGAGCCAACCGGCTATCGGGAGCTGCGCGCGGGCAGCGTGTTCCAAGACATCTACCCGTCGCCCGACGCCCACCACCTGTCCGCCGAGACCTCCGAGACGCTGCTCGAGTTCCACACCGAGATGGCCTATCACCGCCACCAGCCGCACCACGTGCTGCTGGCATGTTCACGGGCTGACCATGACGGCAAAGCCCGGACACTGGTGGCCTCGGTGCGGAACGCCCTGCCGCTCCTGCCTGCCTCCGACCGCGATCGGCTGCTCGGCGAGCCCGTCGCCTGCCACGTGGACATGGCATTCCGGCCGCCGGGCCAACCGGAGCCGGTGACGGCGGTGCGAGTGCTGTACGGAGACCCGGACGATCCGATGATGAGCTACGACCGCGAGCTGATGTGCCCGGACGATCCGGCGGGACGGCGGGCGCTTGGCGCGTTGTCAACCGCTTTGACCGAGGTGGCCGAGCCGGTGCGGTTGAGGTCAGGAGACTTGCTCGTCGTGGACAACCGCCGGACTACGCACGCCCGGACGCCGTTTCACCCCAGGTGGGACGGCCGCGACCGCTGGCTCCACCGGATGTACACCCGGGATCCGCATCTGCTGGACGCCCAGATCAGACCGGCAGACGTAGTGCCGTTCGTGGGCCGCTGACCCCGGCTCTACAGCGGTGGCAACGTGAACTGGGTGCCCGGCCGCAGGTAGAGTTCTTCGCGGCGGCACCTGGCGTGTACAACCATCGTGCGCAGCGTCCGGCAGGCGTCGAGGTTGTGGCCAGCGCGGTGCTCGGCGTCGGCCAGCAGCCGCAGGTGCAGCGCCCGCCGCAACCACACCTCGGACCGCGCCGCCGAGGCCAGCGCCGTCCGGATGAGCCCGAGCCCTGCGTCAGCCTGGCCGCGGTGGACCAGCGCCCAGCCGTACGGCACGGCCGTCATGTCGCGCCAGTAGCTCAGCCCGCTCCGGGAGGCCAGCACGGTTCCGGCCTGCCCGCTGCGCGAGGCCTGCTCAACGTTGCCATCCAGTGCGGCGAGCACGCTGTCGACGTAGAGCGCGAACACTCTGGCGACGGGCCGCACCCCGACCACGGCAGTCGCCGACAGCAGGGCACGGCTGCGCGCGGACGCGGCCTCGCGGGCCCCTTGGAACCAGTGGGTGAGAGTGATGTAGCAGCCGACCGCGACCGCGGCGGGGTCGCCCGGCCGTGATCCTGCGGCGCTGGCGAGCGCCGCGCCTCGGTCGAACTCGGCCAGCGCCTCGTCCAGCCGACCCTGCTCGTGGCGGGCGGCACCCCGGCTCAGGCACGCGGTGACGGCCGCCTCCCGGTCGCCCTGCACTCCCACTTCGTCCAGCTCCGCGGCCAGCACGTTCACTTCCTCGTACTGACCGGTCACCAGCCGGGTCAGGCAGCGGGCCCGCAGCACCGTGGCACGCAGCGGCAGGCGCACTCGTCGGCACAGTTCCTCGGCCCTGGCGTGGGCCGCATCCACATCCTGGCTGCGGAAGCCGTGCACAGCGGCTCCGAGCCGCGCCCGGTGCAATTGCAACACCACCTCGATCTCGGCGTCGGCTCGGCGGTCGTGACTTCGGCCGATAAGGCTCACCGCGTGGCGCACCCAGGCCAGCGCCTGCGGGGTGTCCCTGGCGCGTTCGGCCAGGTGCGCCGCGTACAGCAGCGGCCGAACCGCCCGTACGGCACCGGCCAGCCCGGCCACCGCGCCTGCATGCCGTAGGATCGGCTCGGCGTCGGTGGTCTGCGCGTCCGCCCCCCGCGCGACCAACGCCTTGGCCGCTGCGGCGTGCACCCACGATAGCCGGACACGCGGCAGATCCGACATGATCACTTCGCCGACCAGCGGATGCGCCAGGCGCCGTCCGGACGGCGCCAGCAGCCCCGCGCCGATCGCCACCCGAGTCGGATCGCGCCCGTCCCGACCTATCAACGGTACATCGGGTGGCAGCGCCCGGTCGGCGTCCCGATCCAGCACAGCGCACATCTCAAGTTCGTCCCGCACACACCGAGGCAGCCGCGCCAGCCACTGCCGGACGGTCGAACGCACCGCGTCGGGTATCCGCTCCAGTGCGGCGCCAGCACCTCGGGCACTCTCCAGCGAGGCGAGCAACTGCGTCAGCAGCAACGGGTTCCCCCCGGTCCGCTCGTGCAGGTCCGCTGCGATGCCGGCGCTGGCTGGCTCACCAATTACCGCGCGCACCAGCGCTGCGGTGTTCTGCAGGTGTAGCTCGGAGAGCCGGATCACGGTCGCGGCGGGCGAGCCGTCGAGGGCGGACAGTGTCCGTGGCATGTCCGGGTGAGCGGTGGGATCGGTGGTTTCGTAGCCACGGGCGGTGGCCACCAGCAGCAACGGCGCTTGGTGCGCTTGCTGAGTGAGCAGCCGCAGCACGGCAAGCGACCGGGCATCGGCCCACTGGACATCCTCGACGAGCACCGCCCGCCGCCGTTCGACGGCCGCGGCCAGCACCGCTTGGCACACCGCGTCGGCCACGTCGAAAGCTGGCGCGCTAGCCGGGGCGTGCTCGTCGCCGCCAGCCACCGCCCGCACGATCCGCTCCGCCGGTGCTGGTAGTCCGGCGGGCGACCATCCTCCGAGTAGCCGGCGCAGTACCTGCCGCCACGGCCACAGCGGCGGTGCGTCCTCGGGCGGGCAGAAGGCCCACAGCACGTCCGTACCGTCGGCTGTCAGCCGGTCGGCCAGTTCGAGTAGCAGCCGGCTCTTGCCGGTTCCGGCGGTCCCGGTCACCAGCACCACACGACCCCGCTGGCCGGACGCGCCTATCGGCCTGCCAGCCAGCTGTTCGATCAGGTGACTCCGTCCGACGAACGGCAGCCTAAGCGGATGCTGCGGCGCGGGCGGCCCGGTTGCGGATATAAGCGGACCGCCCGGAGCGGGCGTGAACTCCCGTCGAGACACCGCTCGACCCGGCCGTGTGGCTGGGTCGAGCGAGGGGTCTTGGCGGAGGATGGCCCGGTGAAGGTGCTGTAGGTCTCGGCCGGGATCGGCGCCCAGTTCATCGGCCAGGCGTGTCCTCACCTGTTCGTACACCTGCAACGCGTCGGCCTGCCGCCCGACCCGGTATTGCGCGCGCATCAGCCGCAGCACCAGACTCTCGCGCAACGGGTTCTGCTCTACCTCCCGGCCGAGCACCTCAAGCACTTCGTCGTCCTGCCTGAGTTGGAAGCAGGCGTCAGCTCGGCCCTCCACGGCCGCCAGCCGTATCTGATCCAACCGGGTCGCCTCTTGCTTGGCAAACCCGTAGCCGGCCAACTCGGCGTACGGTTGGCCCGACCACAACCGCAGCGCCAGCGACAGAGACCGCTGCGCCGCTGCCGCACGACCACAGCGCAGGGACTCTCTGCCGTGCGCTACTGCCAGCTCGAACCGACCGACATCGGCTTGGTCGGGCCGAACGGCCAGCAGATAGCCAGGCGCCCGCCAGTGCAGCGCAGGTGCAGATCCGGAGCGGGTCAGCAGCACGCGCAGTCGGGACACGTAGGACTGCAATGTCGCCGTCACCCGCTCTGGCGGATGGCCTTCCCAGATCGACTCGATCAGGGTGGATACAGGAACCACCTGACGTGCGTTGACCAGCAGCAGCGCCAACACCGCCCGCTGGCGGGGCGGCCCCGGCTGTACGAGCTCCCCATCCACCATCACCGACATGGGGCCGAACACCGTCAGGCACGGCCGCTCTGCCCACTGGAGGCAGTCGGTGCCGTCTGGTTCGCTCCGGCCGACTCTAGGCAGGCTCATACTCGACGCGGACGTTGCGGGCGAGGTAGTGGTGGAAGGCGGTCGCGTCGGCGTCGCTGTCGTGGTGGGACAGCACGATACCGGGGTAGGCAGACCAGTTCGGGTAGGGCTCCAGGACGTCTCCTGGATGGACCATGTTCCCGATAACGTAGTCCACCCTGGGGTCGTCGCGCAGCCCGTCGAGCCCGCGGACTCGCGCGACCCGCCCGCCGGGACCGACCGGAACGCTGAACGCCGCGCCGTGCCCGCGTCGTGCAGGCGGCTTCGTCCAGTACTCAGGTGAATGCCCCATGTGGACCCGCAGTGCCTCCGCGGCGACGTCGATTCCTGTCGCGGCGTGGATGACGTGATGCATGACGCCAGCACCGCCGAGACGGGCCGCCATCTCAAGCAGGACCGGCGTCCCGTCGGCTAGCAGGCGCAGTTCTGTGTGCGTTGTGCCGTCGGTGACCCCGAACGCCACGTGTGCGGCCACCACCTCGTGCTCGACGGCGGTGACCACGTCCGCTGGCAGCCGGGTCGGCGCGCGCATCATCGTCTCCTCGAAGTACGGGCCGGGCATATCGCTTTTGTAGCTGACCCCGCAGACTCGCACAGTTCCTTGGTGGGCTATGGATTCGGCGGTCAACTCAACGCCGTCCAGGTACTCCTCGACGAGCACCTCTACCGGACGTCCTTCGGCGAGACGCGCCGTTGCCAGCGCGTGCACCCTGGCAACCGCGGCGGCGAGCTGGTCAGGACGGTCGATCCTGACCACACCGAGGCTGGAGTACCCGTTGGTCGGCTTTACGACCAGCGGGAACCGGAGCCGCAACGCATCCCGCCAGCGGTCCGGCCCGGCCAGCACGACGAAGTCCGGAATGGTCAGACCGGCAGCCAGCAGCCGTGCCCGCATGAGCGCCTTGTCTCGCACGACGGCTGCGGCCTCATCAGTGAGTCCTACCAGACCGAGCCTAGCGGCCGCACGAGCCACGAACTGCACGACCTTCTCGTTGCCGGCCATGACGCCGTCGAACGGCTCCCGGTTGTGGCGCTGGGCCAGGAGGTCCAACGCCGCATCCGGGTCGGTGGCGATTGGCAACGGGAGCAACTCCACGACCGGGGCGGGCAACCGGGCCGGCGTGATCGGATCGTCGGATCTGGGCACGAGGATCAGGTCGATGCCAGCCCGGCATGCACTGTCGAACACCGGAGGAAAGTAGGACAGTTGGCCGACAAGGACCACCCTAGGCCGCATGGCTGAAGGACTCCTCTCCGTAACGTGAGTCTGTGGTGGTCAGCTCTTCCTGGCCTGGGGGACGGGGGCCGCCGCAGCTTCAGAGACCTTGCGCACCAACAGTGCCTCGGCCAGTGTCAGCCGTTCCAGCTCGGTGTAGCTGATGCTTTCATCGGTGCTGTGGTTGTTCGACAGCGAGTCCTGCACACCCCACAGCACGACATCAGAGCCAGGGTTGAGCTGCTGGAGAACGTGCGGTGCCCAGCCTGCACCACCCTGCCCGATATCCTCAGCGCTCTCGGCGCCGTGTGCCTCGGCCATGGCCATCCCGGCCAGCAGACGGTACTGCCCCCCTGGTGCGGCGTTGAAACCGTAACTGTTGGTCACAGGCGTCAGAGTGAAGTCGATGCCCCACGGACGCGCGCCTTTCAGGTGCTGCTCCAGCGCCGACTGCACTGCGCGAACGTCTTGGCCGGGGGCCAGCCGCACGCTGATGCGGGCTTTTGCGCGGGCACAAAGCACATGTGCGGCATGGTCTATTGGCTGCACTCCGGCGGTGTCCAGGCCGACCACGTTGATCGACGGCTTGCCGTAGAGGCGCTGCTCCAGCGGGCCAGTGCCGATCAGCGACACGCCGGGCAGTAGGCCGGCATCGGCGCGCATGCGGCTCTCATCGACAGCGTTCCAGTCGTGCTGGTCCTGGGTAAGACCGGGCACAGCCACGTCACCGTTGCGATCGTGCAGCGTCGCGAGCAACTGCGCCAGCGCCATGAATGCATCCGGCACCGGTCCGCCGAACGCGCCACTGTGGATCGGTCGCTCGAGGGTGGCGACTTCCAGGTCGTACACGGCGAATCCACGGACCGTCGAAGTGATGGCCGGCGAACTGCTGTTCGGTTTTCCGCTGTTGGCCACGACGATGACGTCGGCGGAGAATCGGTTGTCTTGGGTCGTGGGGTCGCTTAGGTAGTCCGAAAGCACCCTGCGGCCCAGCTTCTCCTCACCTTCGATGACCATCTTCAGGTGCACTGGCGGCTTGCCTTCGAACAGCTGAGCCATGCCGAGGTGAGCACAGATGCTGGCCTTGTCGTCGCACGCGCCGCGGCCGACGAGCCGAACGTCGTTGCTGATGTTCTTCTCGGTCGGTTTGAACGGATCACTTGACCATTGCTGACCCTTGACCGGGGCCACGTCGTAGTGCGAGAAGAACAGCACGCTTGGCGCCTCAGGTGGGCCGGGCTCGTCGACAAAGACGATCGGTGCGGTCTCCTGGCCGTTGTAGCGGATCCGATCGGCGCGCGCCGAGTTGAGTCCGGCGCGCTGGAACTGGGAGACGATGGCGTTGCTGCACGCGTCCATGTCGGATGATGGGGGCACCGTCGCGATCGACGGGATACCGACGAGCATCTTGAGCACATCGCGCAGGTGCGGCATGAGCTCCTGCACCTGCTCACGCAGGTGCTTGACGTCGGCAGCCGGGGTCCGAATCGTGGTCTCGGGCATGTGGATCTCCTATCCAGCGGGGGATGCTTGTTGTCGAGTTTCGGAACGAACATGCGCCGTGGCCAGGGCCTGTTGGCGACATCCCGGAGCAGCGTTGCGCACAGCTGGTCTCGGCCGACAGGGCTATCTCGCGTCGTCACTCGACAGATCAACCTTGTGAGCGACGTCGCTTACCTGGCGTAGCCTGAGTTTTGGACGTTCACTCCGAGTGGTGGACACCGAGGTGACAGGACCATGAACCGTCCTGGGTTCGAGGTTGTCCTTCTGAACCGGACGCCTTGATCCCAGACAGCGCTCTGGGGGAAGGATCTCCTCCGTGTCAGGTATCGAGTCGAAAGTGATCGTCGTCCTGCTGTTCATCGCTCATGATCGAGGTCGAGGGTGCGCACCGGTTGTCGCCTGCCGAGCGGGAGGTGCTGCGGTTGCGGGTGGTGGCGGCGTTGAAGTCTGGGACGGTCGAGGGCTATCGGAAGGCCGCGGAGGTGTTCGGGGTCTCCGAACGTTCGGTGGTCACCTGGTGGCGTGTGCCTACCGACGGGACGGTCGTGACGGCCTGGCGACCCGAGCGGGAATGCCTGAATCTGGAACCAGAAGCACCTACTCCACGCCCTACGCGAGTACGAGCACTTTTACGACACCCACCAACCCCACCAAGGCATCACCAACGCCCGACCACTACACGCTCTGCCGCAACCCATCACGAATCAAGCAGCGCTCACCGGCCTCGACATCCGCAAACGACAGCGGTTGGCGGCATCCTCAACGAGTACCACCACGCCACCTGACCTGCACGGACGACGTTTTCGGCAGGCACAGCGCAGCCTCGTGAGGAACTCGTCCATGGCGAACGGCTTGGTGATGTAGTCGTCGGCACCAGCGTCGAGGGCGTGGACCTTGACGGCCGTGCCGAAGCGGGCGGACAGGACGATGATCGGATGGTGGTCCAGCCGCGGACGCCGGCGATGACGTCGAGGCCGTCCATGTCGGGCAGGCCGAGGTCGAGCACGACGAGGTCGGGTGTGCCCTCCGCGGGCCGCTGCCGCCATCAACCTGCCGGGCTGCGGACCTCCCGGGCAGCTGCGCGACGCGAACGAATCAGCTGGCAGTGCGCCAGGGCTGCGACCAGTCGGTGCGGTGTATGAGATTCGCCTGGGCGACGTTTCCCACCGGCTGCTCATCAGCCGCCACACCCACCACTGTGCCCTGCTCGGCAGCGGGCAATCGCCACCAACGCGAACGCACACAAAGGCATGGGTAGGTCACATCGACGAACTCGAACCCGCCGTCGGTGGTCGGGACGGCCTGCTGCCAGGACGACACGCCCGAGTCTTCACACGACCAGCACTCCGTTTGCTCGTCAACTCCCCCATCTTCAGCACCGCCCATGCCCGAGCAAGCCGCTATCCCACGAACGAGTGACAGCGGCCAGCCGGGAACCCGAAGCAACACACCACCGCACCACGGGTCCTTCGCTGACCACCACGACCACCCACGCTTAGACTGGCTCCACTGCGTCGCCCTTACACGGCGCAGGCCGTAGTCATGTCACCATCTACGGCGTCCCGGACCGTCAGCGCGTGTTGGTCGCCCTCTGCCTGTCACGATGGCGACGCTCCTTGAGGTGGCTGCGCCGCTGGGTACCTACCGTTCTGTACGTCCTGACCATGGCGGCGGTCGCAGTGGTGGGCGCGGGATGGTTCACGGCACCGCACAGTCCGGACAAGGGATTGCCTTCGACGTGCGATCCCCGCAAGTTCCGGGCGGCCGAGGTGGACCTGCGGGTACAGGTGGCGGTGGCCGGGTTGGACTACCCGCGGATCACCAGCGACGTGCGGATCACGATGCCGCGCGCGGTACCGGGGGCGGAGAGCCTGCTCGCCGGCTCCGCGGGCGCGCACGGCCGCACCGCGTTCGCGTGCCTGCTGGGACGTGAACGGTCGCCGTTCGAGGTGCGGGACTCGCCGTCCGGTGTCGTCCTGCGCGACGGGGTCGTGGTCGTCACCCACCGATCGACCACAGACGTCGCCCACCGGGCAACCACAGACATCGAGCACCAATCCACCGCCTGGGCCGACTTCACCAGCATCGAGAAGATCGACACGACCGGTCGACCGTGGCGGCTGGCTGTTGACGCCTCGGCTTGCGGTTCGCCGCCTGGGAGGTCTCGCTGCTCGCCCCGGACGGGTGGCTGTCCGCACCGCAACCGTGGGCAGTCGGCCAAGCTGGATGGGTCGGAGCTACAGTGCCCGCGATCCGTTCCAGCCGCCTCCCGCGACGGCGCCACCGGACTACCGGGTCGTGTCCGCCGAACTGCGCCCGGACACACGCACCACCGTCACCGCGCGGGCCACCGACCGGACGCACAAGCCCTTCACCTGGGGCGCGTACTGGCTGTCGGCGCTGATCTTCTGCCTGGTCGTACGGTGGCACGTCCGCGCGCAAGCGGACCAGGAGCATCATTCGAGTCGGCACCCGCCCGCCGGGCCCGCCAGGCCGTCCGCCCACTGCCCCACCTCGTGGTACTGGGGGGCGCCCAGGCGGTGACTGACGCCGTACTCCCCGCCAACGCGCTCGCGTGGCCCATGATCGCCTCGATCGAATTGCCCACACGTCGTTTCACCACAGCTCTTACACGAAATTTGCTCGTGCTCCGCTCAGGGTGCGTCGCCGGCGAGCGATGCGAACGCGTACCTGTTTCCGATGCTCAGAGATCCGTTCACGAACGCCTTGGGCAGGCTCCTGCCGTTCACCTCGATCTCGATCCAACTCGGCGTCCAGGCATGGGTAAAGACGTTGTAGTGGTCACCGGGGCCACTGCCCAGGAAGAGACCGACGTCCTTGAGGTCGCGGCCGGTCCACGAGTTCCCCGCGACCTTGTCCGGGAACATGGCGAACAGGTCGTATTCGCCCGTCGCTCCGGCCTCGAAGTCGTTGCCCCACCGGTCCAGCGGCCCCCACCGCGTGCCGAGCAGGTCGATGAAGACGTCGTTGTTCGTCCCCGCGCCCCACGAGTTCGCCGTCTTGATCCGCACTGTGAGGCTGGTGATCCGGTCGTCCGGTGCCAGCCGCACGCCCGCCCGCACTTGGTACTCCGGGCCGCGTAGGACGCACTCCGCGTAGTAGGTGTCCAGGTAGTGCGCCCCGGCTTCGACGCCATCGGACCCCAGCACCCCTTCGGTCCCCGCGTGCTCGTAGCTCGCCCACCTGGTGGCATCCGGTGCCGGCAGGTAGCCACGAGCCGGCAGGCGGGTCACCACGTCCTGCCGGTTCCAGATCCGGTAGCCGGTCACCCGGTCCTGGACCGCCCCCGCGAACGCGTGGTCGCCCACCCTGGGCGCGCCGAAGGTGTGGAGGATCGGTCTCGGCAGCAGGACACCCGGCGACGCCGCGAGGTCCAGGGCGCAGATCGTGGCCAGCGCGCCCCCGAGGCTATGCCCCGTCACGTACAGGTTCGGTGGCTTGGGCCCTGGCCCGAACGCGGCCTCCACGTGGCGCCGCACGGAGTCCCGGAACAGCAGGTACCTCGCCAGGAACCCGTTGTGCACCAACAACGTGTTCGGGTTGCCGAGCATCGGCTGCCAGGCCGCGAACGCGACCGAGGCGTCGACCCAGTCCTTGTCGGTCCAGAACGGCCACAAGCCGCTCATGTTGGTGGCCCAGTCGCCGCGCGTTGCCGAGCCCCGGAACGCGACCACCAGCGAGCCGTCCGCGGCCGTGGTGACGATGCCCATGAAACGGGTGTCCAGGGACGTCCCGGCGGGATTCTCGATGGCCTTGTACGCGTTGCCCTTCAGCCATGTCTCCCGGTCGGCGGCCTGCCGGAACGCGCCGTCGAGCCGTTGGTATCCCGTGACGAACAAAGCGTCTTCGTAGTACGACTTGTACGCCTCGCTCGCGTACAGGGCCATCTCCACGGCCTTGGTCCAGTCGATCGCCATCACACCACCCCCGTGAGGGCGTAGCGGTACTGCTCGAGCGGATCGGTCACCGCACTCGTGGGCAGGTGTTGGCCCACGGTGACCTGGTCCCCCGCGTGCGCCCACCCCTTCCCGAAGCCGCTCACCACCGGGTCACCGGGCAGCACGACCCGGTACGACGTGAGCACCACGCGCCGGTGCACCGACGCGAACACCGCGTCCCCGGTGGGCGGCGCGCCGAAGGTCACGCACGTGACGTCGCGAATCCCATCCGTGTCGGGCCGCTTGTCGAGCCGGAAGTCCAGCGCCGCGAGCGCGGCCAGCGCACCGCCGTGGCCGTACCCGGTGATCAGCAGTTCGGTGTTGTCGCGGGGCACCATCGTGAGCAGCGTCATCCGGTTGCTCTGGTAGTCCGCCAGGACGTGGTCGGTGACCTTGGACCGGTTGACGTGCCCCGGACCGAGGATGGTGTCGGGCAGCTCGACGAGCTTCGCCGTGGCCGGGTCGTACGTGACGGGCGCGGCGCCGGGCCGAGTGCCGAACGCGACCAGTCCGACCTCGCGGTCGTCGGACGGCAGCCGCAGCCGGACGACGACGACAGAGGAGAACGTGGTGCCACCGCTCCAGTAGCCCAACACCTTCCAGTCGGGCGGCAGCGGTGGTCGCCGGTCCTTCTCGACGTGCTCGGCCGCTGTGGCGGCGACGAGCGCGACCACCATGTCCAACGGGGACATCAGCGCGGTGGTCGACTTGCCGGGGAAGGCGAACCCGGAGCCCATGTACGTGTTGACGTGCACCGAACCGGAGAACACGGTGGGTACGCTCACCGGTGTGCCGACTCGGCGGCCGTCCTGGACACTCGACATCCCGGTCCGGGTGACTTCCGAAGCCCAGAGCACATCATCGTCGGTCTGGTAAAGGATGTCGTCGGCGACCGCGAGACCAACCGGCCGCGTGGACCGGGTCGGCGCCGTCCAGAGCCGGTCGCCGGTCCGCTCGTCGAACGCCTCTACCATGCTGCCCACCGCGGCCGCGATGACCATCCCGTTGTGCCGCACGGGCCGCGCGGTGATCGTCGCGTTCTCCGACTGTGCTGCGGTCCACCGGTGCTGCCCCGATTCGGGATGGAGCGCGAACACCTTTCCGCTCGTGGTTCCGAAGTAGATGCCCGACTCGTCGGTCAGGATCTCGCTGATCGACGAGCCCGCGTCATGAACCCACCGCTGCGTCCCGGTGCGGTCGTCCACGCCGTACACCGATCCGGCGGTGGACCCCACGACGACCGTGCGGCCGCTGATCGCCGGACTGCCATGCAGTCCGGTGGCCTCGAACTTCCAGCGCTGCGTGCCGTCGCGCGCCGCCAGGGCGTGTAGCACGCCGCCGGTGGTCGTGACGTAGACGTCGTCGGCGAAGGCTCGGGGCCGGGCCGTGATCGTGGTCGCCGCCTCGAACGTCCACATGGCCTTCGCCGAGTCCAGCGACACCGCGTGCACCTTCTTGCCGGCCGCGGCGACGGCGGTGCGGGTCACCCAGCTCACCGCGACCGGACTCGTCGCCGGATCGCCGTCAAAGGTCCACACCACATGCCCGGTCAGCCCGTCCAGGCAGGTCAGGAACGGGTCCCGACCGCTGCTGATCCGGTAGCCGCCGAACATCGCCGGCGCCCCGAACGCCGCGCCGCCCAGTCGGCGCCGCCAGAACGGCGGCACGGGGAATTGCGTCCGGTTCAGCACCCCACCGACGAGAGTCAGCAGCGCGGGCCGCACACCGCTCGTCCGACTCACGACGAGTTTCTTGTTCACCTCGTCGTGGACCACCGTCCACCGCGCGTCGGGATGGCCGCCCTTGATGGACAGCGCCGTGGCCCGACGCTGGAAGAGCGTGAACAGGGTGCCGGTCTTGCCGGGCGGGGCGAGCGCCAGCGCATCGGAGTCCACCAGCAAGGGCCGCTGCGTGGCGGTGTCGGTCAGGTAGGCGTCGACCTCCGAGCCACGGGACGACTCCACGCTGAAGTCGAACAGCACCCCTGGCCGGGCGTCCACGGTGGTCAGCGGCCAGGATCGGTCATCGGCCAACCTCGGCGCGGCGAGGTAGCCGCCGTCGACTCGCAGGTGCCACGGCCCCCGCGTTACGTTCTCCAGCAGCATGACCTCGACGTTAGTGAGACCGCTCCCAATCCTCATTCGGCCAAGCAGGTGGCCCTACTGGGTGCCCCTGACGACAGCCCTTGATTCTTGACGATGGTTCGAGGTGGTCAAGTCTTCCGACGAACGATCTCGGCGGCGTAGGTGGGCGGGGTGTTGCCTGCGAGTTGGGTCCAGCGTGTGGCGGTGGTCGCAGGCCTAGAAGGTCGGCGAGCACGGATGCGGGTAGTTGAGCGGCGAGGTCCATGAGTGTGGTGTTGCGGACGTGGCGGGCGCGGATGCCGAGTTTCTGCAAGCGGCGCATGAGTTGTCTTGCGCTGATGGGGTGGCCGGGTGCCCCTCCGGGCAGGAGCCAGGTGAGGTCGTGGGTGCGGCCGACAACGGCGCTGCCGTGCCGTCGATCGACCAGGTCGAGCACCAGTTGGTCCAAAGGAGTGGGCAGTTCCAGTGGCGTACGGCCCAGGTGGAGCTCGACGGTCCTGTCGGTGACCCGTTGGGTGACGCGGTCGAGGGTGAGGCGGGCGATGCGGCTGAGGGACTGGGCGTGGAGCAGCAGCAGGAGGCCGGCGACGCGGTCGACGGTGTTCAGCGTGGTGTCGTGGAGGAGGTCTGCGGGCCAGGTCCCAGCGTTCGTCGGCGTCGATGAAGTCCGAACGCAGGTTTTGCTGGGGGCGTGAGGGGATGGTGATGTCGCTGGCGTGGCCGCAGCGGATGGCCCAGAGGATGAAGGTGCGTGCTTCGTAGCGGTAGGTGCTGCCCGTTGCCAACCATTGGTCGACATCGCCTTGGTCGCAGTTGGCCAGGCTGCTGCCATCGGCCCTGAGCCGGCGAATCAGGTGGCAGGCGACTCTGATTTCGCGTTTGACCGCTAGGGCCTGGTTGAGGGTGACTTGTCCGGCGGGAGAACGTTGGCCGCTTCGGCGAAGGCGGCGTAGGCAGTGCCAGGTGAGTGGACGGCTCGACGTTCGGCGAGGTCGTTGACCTGTTCTTCGAGGAATGGGGTGGGCCGGCGCTCGAGCGCGGCGAGTTGTTCGTCGCCGAAGACCACCGACGAGATCCAAGAACTGCGCGCGCGGGTCATGAGCGGACACAGTGAGCTGGACGTCCTAGAGGCGTTGAACGACGCGGATCCGGTCGCCCGGCAAGCCGTCGTCACGGACGCCATCGCCCGGATGTCCGCACCGGAAATCACCACCGCCACCGAGCACGCCCCCCAAAGGTTCGCACCAATGCTCCTGGCCAACCCCCGCAGCATGAAGCGCTTCGTCAACGCCTACAGCGTACTGCGAATCCTGCGCACACTGGAGGGTGCCACAGTGCCATTGGACGCCCTGGCGATGTGGACCGCGATCCGCATCCGGTGGCCCCTGCTCGCAGACCACCTCCAACACGACCCCGACCTGATCGAGAAAATCAAAGCGGACGAAAAAGCTACCCGGTCGACGACCTGCCGAAACTTTCCGGAAACTGGTCCGCCAGCCGCCGTACGCAAGTTCCTCCAGAGTGCGCCGGTCGACCTGACGCCGGCGGTCATCCGATCGTGCTGCGGCGGTCAGGTCGGTTGACCCAAGCGTCGCGCCGACGGTGCCCCGGTCAACCATGACCCCGCCCAACGGCTACTGGCACCGGCGTCCTCGCGCGAGGCCGCCCAAGCGTGCCGGAGTGCCGATCCTTGCCGATAGAGCTGAACTGGTTCAGCGCCCGAAGCACGAACCGCAGCCGAACACCACGGAGCCAATACGCTCATGCCGACGTGCGGATGGGAAATCGTTGGCGGCTGCGCCGTCACGTGGCCGATACTGCCGGGATGGACCTCGCGGACGCCGCGCGTGACTGGCAGACGAACGGGTTCGTCGTCCTGCCCGGCTACCTGCCCGGCGAGGTGCTGCGCCCCGCGGTCGCCGAACTGGGCACGATGTTCCCGTCACCTTCGGGATTCCACGACGGCAGCGACCCCCGCCGGCAGCGGTACCTCGGCGACGAGTTCGCCGGGATCGACAGCTTTCCCTTCGCCAGCCCCGAAATCTCCCTGCTGGCCGTGCACGACCTGCTGATCCGCCTGGCCCGGACGCTGCTGGGCGACGACGACCTCCGGATCTACTCGGCCGAGGCCTGGGCGAAGTACACCGGCGCCGCCGACTACGACCAAGACCTGCACCGCGACTACCTCAACCACACCGTCCTCGTGCCCAGCGAGGCGGCCGACTTCCAACAGTTGGAGATGTTCGTCTACCTGGTCGACGTGCCCGAAGACCTCGGCCCTCCGCACCTGGTCCCCAAGGAGCACACCGCACACATCGCGGCGAAGCCGAACTGGTTGTCCCGCCGGGCTGCGACCGGCACGGCGCCGGAGGACGGCGGGTTCGGCGCGTCCGGTCATGCGGAGTTGTACGAACGCGAGGTTTCCGCCGCGGGACCCGCGGGCACGGTCGTGGCTTTCGAGACGAGCACGTTCCACCGCGGCACCGGCATGACCCGCCCCGGCGGGGCGCGCTACACGATGCACCTCAACTACCGGCGCGCGGAGGCCGAGTGGGCGCAGCGCCAGGCGTGGGCCGACCGCAGCCACGAACCCGCCTGGTACCGATTCGTCGAACGCGCCACACCCGCCCAACTCGCGCTGTTCGGGTTCCCACCACCCGGACACCGGTTCTGGACAGCGGACACACTGGCCGGCATGGCACTGCGGTACCCGAACCTCGACCTGTCACCCTGGCGCGACCGCCTATGACACGTACTTCGTCGCCGGACTGTGGTGGTCGTGGATTACTGCTGACATTGGCTTTGCGGCTTTGCCACTAGAAGCGCGCCTGCCGCGAGAAGCGCGCCGGCGGCGTGGAGCGCGCTTCTCGCGGAAAGTGCGGTTATCGGTAGAACCGGACCCAGTCGACCTCGAACACGGCCGGGCGCAGGCCACCCGCGCCGGTGAAGTTGTCGAGCTGGATGTTGAGGTGTCCGGACGGCATGGCCTGGATGTCGCCGCGGTCGGCGTTCGCGCCGCCGGACAGGCGGAACCACTCGACACCGTCGACGTAGCCGACCAGCCCCTGCGCCGTCCACTCGAAGGCGAAGTTGTGCCACTGCGTCATGTCCACCGGGCAGAGGTCCCGGCGTTCCTTCTTGTCCGTCGGGCTCTTCGGGTAGTGCAGGAACGCGGTCAGGCACTGGGCGTCGGGGTCGGAGTACTCGACCCAGTCGTACTCGCCGTTCTCCAGCCGGTTGCCCGCGGTGGGCCAGATCAGGTGCAGCGGGTGGTAGGGCCCGCCGCTCGCGCCCGTGTTGCGGGAGCGCGACCTGATCTCCCAGCGGCCGTACTGGGTGTCGAGCTTCTGCCGGAGCCACCCGGTGTCGCCGTTGGCCTCGCCGGTCATGGTCATGATGCCGTTGGCGACGGTGCTGTTCTTCGCGCACCGGCGGCCGTTGCCGGCGTGGCCCGCCCAGCACCCCGCCGTGCCGCCGACGTCACCGGACGGCACCGCCCACTTCGCGGGGTCGACCGGACCGGTGTAGTCGAACTCGTCGGAGATCGGCTGCGGCGTGCCCCAGCCGTACCGGACGGCGGCCTGCGTCTGGTCGGAGTCCGCCTGGCCGTGGCTGACCGTCAGCCCGTAGATCTTCACCTCGCCGTAGTTGCTGTCGCTGCACGGCGAGGAGTTGGTGCAGTTGGCCTGCGTGTACGCGCCCGCCTTGAAGTAGCCGCCGGTGAAGCTCTTCGAGATCGTCGTCTGCAGCACACCGTTGTAGTAGGCCTTGATCTGGCCACCACTCACCACGAACTTGGCCTGGAACCTGGTGCCCAGCACGTAGTTGCTCGTCACGAGCTTGTGGCGGCTGGTGTCGCCGTTGGTGATGTAGAGGTTGCCGCCTTCGAGCCGGAACACCGACACGTCGTCGGACGAGTCGTGGATCTGGCCTGCCACGACGTGCGGCTTGTCCGCGGGCAGCGCGGTGATGGCCTGGTCGACCACCATCGTGTGCGTCCCCGAGGTGGACGACCAGCTCGCCTTGGCGGAGCCGTTCATCTCACGCAACTCCGAGCGCGGGTAGCTGGAACCGCTCGTGGTGACCCCGTTGACGGCGGAGCGGAACTGGACCGCGTCGCACGCCGGGGTCGTGGTGAACCACGGGTCGATCTTGTAGGTGTCCAGCGCCGGCTGGTAGACGTTGGTGGGGCTCTCCTCCGCGCCGATCGGCAGGCCGATGTACCAGTTCGACAGGTCCAGCACGTCGGCCGGGTAGGAGCAGGTGCCACCGCCGCCGTCGGCCCCGAGGATCTTGGTCTCGGTGATGCTGGTCCAGTCGTTGGACGTGTTGCCGTGGCCGACGACGCGGACGTACCGGGCGGAGCGGTCGGGGAAGTCGTAGACCTCCGGTTGGAGCGTGGTGCCGCTGCTGGACTTGCGCGCCAGCACGGTGGTCCAGGTGGTGCGGTCGTCGGACAGCTCGACGTCGAAGGTGGCCCGCCGGGTGTCCCCCTTGTGCCACGCGATCGACACCGAGCCCACGGTCTGCGCCGAACCGAGGTCGTACCGGATCCACACCCCGTCACCCTCGGCGGACCAGCGCGTCGTCGGGTCGTTGTCGAGGGTGTTGGCTGGCACGTTGCCGTCGTCGGAGAGCGCCGTGACTTCCGCGACCGTCAACGGGGAACCCGCCGCGGCCGCCACCGCGTGGAACCCGCTGGCAATCCCGGCGGTGAGGACCACCACCAGGGCCGCGCACTGCATTCGTCTCAAGTGGACCTCCTGGTCGGACGTGTGTCCGGGCCACGGTGCCGGCCACGCGGAGGGACCGGTCCCGACCTGGGCCGATCGCCGTCGGAGGCGCCTCACCCAGACGGTGTGGAAGGTGTCGCGGAGTCCGGTGAACGCGAGCACCGCTCGGAAGGCGTTCGCCCGCGCCGCTCCGACGTGAAAGAGTTTCGTTACGCCGAACGGCGGATTTCACCCGGAGCGTTGAATCCGGCGGCGGGTGGCTAACCAGGTGCCGGCGGGCCGCGACTTCCCCGGTGTACCGCACCGTCCGATCACGACCGGGCCGGGCGCCGCCGCCCTGCCCGTCCAGGTGGGTGAAGGCCATGCCCGTCGTGCAGGTAGCCCGAGACGACCAGTACGTGCTCAACCACACCACCCGCTTCCTCGCCCGCGACACCGGCGAGGTGTCCGAGCCGTTCCACCTGCCGGTGGTCGACACCCACTGGGACGGCACCTCGGCGGAGACGTCCTACCGCTTCAACGACGTCACCTTCGTGCACCGCGACGACCAGGCGGGCGAGGTGGGCGTGGTGGGCACGTTCGGCGACCTGCACACCCCGGTCCCGCTGCGCCGGGTCCGGTTCCTGGACGAGCCGACCGGCCTGTGGGCGCTCACCGTGCGGGTCGGCAAGGGCCAGGTCCACCGCTACCGGTTCACCGTGGACGGCCGGTCCGTCCTCGACCCGGTGAACCCCCAACGGCTCCGGTCGGACAACGGGCAGGAGTGGTCGCGGTTCTTCACCCACGGGTGCGCCGTGCCGATCAGCTTCGACCGCTGGGAGCTGCGGCTGCTGGAGCGGCTGGTGACGCAGGTGCTGCCGTTCCAGCTCGCCGAGAATCGGCGGTTCCTCGCCGACTTCTACCACGGCCTGAGCCGCGCCGAGCGGGACCGGCGGTTCCCGCTGGCGTTCCTCATGGACGAGTCGGTCGGCGTGGTCAACTTCATCGACAAGCTGGTGGCCCGCGAGGAGCGGCACAACCTCGACGACTACAAGACGTGCCTGCTGCTGATCGACGGCGTCCTGCGCGCCCGCTTCCCCGGCCGGGAGCCCGCCGAGCTGGGCAGGCAGGCCTTCATGGACCTCTACGACGAACTGGCCGCTAACAACGTCCCGGGCTGGGACACCGGCCGGTACGGCGAGCCGCGCCACTTCCTGGTCCTGCTCCGCCGCCACGCCATGACCGGCGCGTTCGCGCACCCCAAGCACGGCGGCAACCAGGGCGCGGCGGCGTGGGCCTACCTCGCCGAGCGCTTCGCGTTCGACTGGCGCGCGGCGATCGAGGCGCCGCTGGGCCGCAACACCGACTACCGGGGGTAGAGACCATGGCCGACGAGGCGTTCGACGCGGTGATCATCGGCAGCGGCGCGGGCGGGGCACCCGTCGCGCACGCGCTGGTGCGTGCGGGCAAGCGCGTGCTGGTGCTGGAGAAGGGGCCGCTGTTCCACGCCCAGCACACCAGCGCCGACGGCCTGTCGGACTTCAAGCGCGACGAGGAGTTCGCCACCGGCGCGGAGAAGGTGCTGCGGGTCCAGGGCGTGGCCAACACCGGCGTGTCGTTCTACTCCAGCCACGTCGAGCCCGACCTCAACGACGAGCCGCACGTCTACCGCGACAGCGACGGCCGCGACAAGGCGACCATCGAGGGCTACACGGCCCAGGTCGTCGGCGGCGGCACGCAGCTCTACGGCGGGGTGTCGCTGCGGTTCGCGCCCGACGACTTCCGGCTGCGCACGGTGAACCGGGACCGGGACGACCTGCGCGCCGACCCCAACGGCGACGTCGCCCGCGAGGCCCGCGACTGGCCGTTCGGCTACGACGACCTGGAGCCGTGGTACTGCCGCGCCGAGGAGCTGATCGGCATCAACGGCACGCGCGACGGCCAGCTCAAGCCCGCGAGCGTGGACAACTACCAGCAACCGCTGGCGCCCAACAGCATCAGCGCGCACGTCGCGGCCGGGATGGACGCGCTGGGCTACCGCCGCTACCGCACGCCGCTGGCGGTCATCACCGAGGACCACGCGCCCAGCGGCCGCACGGTGCCCGCCGACCGCGAGTCGATCAAGACGGCGTTCGTCAACCGCTACGGCGACCCGCTGGGGTGGAAGTCGAACACGTGGGTGTCGCTGCTGCACCCGGTCTCCGCCGAGCCGGGTTTCTCGTTGCGCGCCAACTGCTCCGTGACGCACCTGTCCGCGACCGGCCCGCGCGTGACCGCCGTGCACTACCGCGACCCGCTCGGCCGCGAGCGGACGGTGTCGGGCACGGTCGTCGTGGTGGCGTGCAGCGCGATCGAGTCGGTGCGGCTGTTGCAGCTGTCCGCCGAGCGCGACGCGGCCTTCGCGGACCGGATCAACGGCAACGACCTGCTCGGCCGCTACTTCCTCACGCACTGCTTCGGCGGCGCGTCGGCGCGCGTGCCCGGCCGGCACGACAAGTCGCGCACGCTCGACTCCGACTGGGCCACCGACGCGTGCGCCGCGCCGGAGTTCGTGCGCGCCAACAACCTGTGGGCGGGCGGCGCGATCTACAACAACACGTCGGACTCGGCGCTGCCGATCAGCATGGCGCGCACGTGGGCCGCCAACGACATGGACACCATGTGGAAGGGCTACCTGTACGACCTGGACATGCGCGGCGACGGGTTCGACGGCTACCTGACCGAGAACTTCGGCCGGCAGCTGTCGGTGGCGTTCATGGCCAACCAGGTCCCGTTGCCCACCAACCGGATCACCCTGCACCCGGCGGTGCGGGACAAGTGGAACCGCCCGGTCGCCAACATCGACAAGGGCTGGCACGGTCACGACCGCGCGGTCATGGACGTGCTGGCCGAGCAGTGCCGCCGCATCCTCGCCGCGGGCGGTGACGGCGTGCAGGTGATCGGCCACGGCCACGTCGGCAACGACGTGCGGCGCATCGCCAACCACGTCCTCGGCGGCGCGCGCTTCGGCACCGACCCGGACGACTCGGTCCTCGACCCGGACTGCCGCGCGTGGCGGTTCGACAACCTCTACGTCACCGACGGGTCGTTCATGCCGACCTCGGGCGGCGCCAACCCGACCCTGACCATCCAGGCCAACGCCTTCCGCGTCGGCGACCTGCTCACCACGAGGGTGTGACCGCCGTGGACCCCGCCTTCGACGACATCTTCACCCAGCCGGAGAACGAGATCTTCCGGGTCGTGTTCTACCCGGACCGCATCTACCACTCGCGCTACCTGCACGCCGCGCGCAGCCCCCGCTACCGCTACGACGTGGACGAGGTGCGCAACGGCCCGGACATCACCGCGATGAAGGGCAGCGTGTACCTCGACGGCGCGCGGCTGTGCAGCGTGCTGCGCCTGGAGTACCGCGCGGGCCGCCTCACCGAGCTGGTCCGCGAACGCGGCCGGCGGCTGGGCGACTCGCTGAACGCCTGGGTGCGGCTGCTGCCCGCCGACGGCTCGCTGACCGCCGACGCGACGGTGACGTTGCGCTACGACAAGGCCGTCGACGCCTACGCGGTGGAGATGTGGGACACCCTGGAACCACCCGAGCCCACCCACCACGACTACCGCGTGCTGCCGCTGATGGGCGCGAACGCCCCGATCACGCGCCCGCCGGCCCTCGCGCCCGCACTGGTCGACATCAGGGCGCTGCGGCGGCTGGAGGTCGCGTTCAGCGAGGTGGCGATGACCACGCCGACCGGCCACCCGGTGGCCGACGTCCAGTGGGACAACAACTTCCTGCGCTCGCACCAGGAGCCGCGCGACCCGGCGCCGTCCTCGGACAACAACACCGTGCGCGACCTGAACTACCTGCTGGACTACCGGCGCGGGTGGTTCGTCGCGGACGCGGCGCGGGTGCCGCCGGTGCGCTACCGCAACGCCATGATGGACCCGGGCAACCCGGACGCGGGCGAGGGCAACGTGCTGGAGATGCGCTGGCTCGTGCAGCGCGAACTGGGCGGCGACCTGGTGTTCTTCCACGAGGTGACCATCCCGCCCGGTGTCGTGGAGGGCACGCACCGCCACATCGGCTCCGAGGAGCTGTACTACGTGGTGTCCGGCCGCGGACGAGCCTACCTGGGCGTGGACGACGACCCGGACGCCGCGGACGAGCCGGTCGTGGAGCGCCACGTGTACGGCATCGGGCCCAAGCCGTGCCGCGAGGTCGCCGTGGGCCCCGGCAGCACCCTGTTCACCAAGAGCGGCGGCATCCACGGCATCCGCGCCGACGGCGACGAGCCGCTGAAGTTCGTCGCGTTCCTGTACCAGCCGTGATCCGGCGTACCAGCCCGAGAGGAGGGGCCGTGCGGCTACCCCAAGGCGACACCGTGCACCGGGTCGAGCCCGGCGCCGTGCCGAACTACTCGTCCGACAACCCGCTGGAGCGCTTGCTCACGGTGGTGCAGGAGACCCGGCTCGCGGCCGAGCTGGAGTGCTACGCGACGCCGTCGCTGCAGTACCTGCTGCCGCACGAGTGGCTGGCGCTGTACGGGCCGAGCAGCCCGAACACCGACGTCCTCGACCCGGCCGCGCAGGATTTCAAGACCGACTTCCAGAAGCAGAACGTCGCCGACTTCCGGCTCGGCGACACCAGGGCGGTGCGCGGCTGGGCGTTGGCGGGCGACTGGACCGGCCCGTTCCTGCACCTGTCCCACCGCGCGGGCCCGGACAGCGCGCTCGCGCGGGCGCACCGGGGATCGCTCGGCGACCGGCTGCTGGTGGACGTGCGGGTCGAGGGCGGCGGGCAGGCCGAGGTGGAGGCGCCCTACGACCCCGACAGCGGCCGTTACGTCGCCGAGCTGTGGGGCTACGGCGGCGCCGACCTGGAGTCCCGGGTCGGCGCGCGCGGGCGGCAGTCGCTCAAGCTCGGCATCCTCCAGGCGCGGCCCGACCTGGCGCGCGGCGCGCCGGACGCGTTCGCCCGCGCGGGGCTGGACGGCCGGGACGTCCGCGACATCGCGCCGGACCACCTGCTGCACCCGGTGCGGCCGCTGCGGGTCGTGCTGCGGTGGCGCAGCGCGGACCGCGCCACCGAGGTCGGGCCGGTGACCCTCGCGTTCGGCATGGTGGTCCGCGGCTGGGACGCGTTCCTGGAGGTCGGCCGCAGCCCGAACCCGCACGGCGGCATCGGGTTCCTGGAGTACCGCAACCTGCTGTCGAACTACTTCCGGTTCACCGGGTCCGGCGAGCTGGGCCGCACGCTGGAGCCGCACAACCTGGACGCGTTCGGCCGCAAGGCGGCCGCGGGCGCACGTGAGCCCTTCCTGGCCGTGGACTACATGGACCTGCACGTGCTGGACGCCGGGTGCGGCATCGGCCTGCACCGGCACCGGGACAACTCCGAGGCGTTCCTGATGCTCGACGGCGAGGGCTGGATGGTGATCGGCGACTGGGCCGAGACCGACCTGCGGACCCGGTGCTTCGAGGTGCGGCTGCTGCGGGCGGGGCACCTGGCGCTGCTGAAGGGCGGCAACCTGCACGGCCTGGCCAACCCGTCGGACCACCGGATCTCGCTGTTCATGTTCGGCGGCTACGACTGACCGGCCGGCGCCGCAGCCACGCCCCGGTGCCGGCGAGCGCACCAACGACCCTGGACGCGCGGCGAAACCTTTCCACACCACCTCCCCCGCAGGACCGTGCACGTCGGGAGCGCACGGCCGGCCAGAGCACTCGGTCCCTCGACCGGACATGCACAGCCGGCAGCCGCGGTCTTCGGTTGCGCATGATCGGGTCACGCGCTCCGCCAGATCAGACGACACCTCGGCCACGTCGTCATCAGCACCACAGACCGCCGGCGATGGCGAGGTGCGACACCCTTGTCCGACGGGGTGTCGCGGGGCACGTCGCCACGGCTCACACAACCGGTGACGGACTGCCCGTGGCGCCGGCGCGGAAGAACGCACAGCAAGTGACGCCCTTAGGCTGTTCGTGGAAATCGCGCCACACTCGAAGGTGCTCGTTTCGCCATTGTCTTCCCCGGGTAGCCGCCCGAACCCTATGTTCGACGCACTGGCGATACCTGCGGCGAACACGGGAACGGCTTCCGCCGGCCGTTCCGGCACGCCATTCCGGCGGAGGGTGGAGGTCCCATGATCGGCGAAACCTAATTCGCCACATTATTGCGGACAGCGGTGCCACCGGGGTTGGCCACAGGCGTCAACAGGGCAGATAACCGCTGGTCAGATCACTGACGGCGCGACGGCCGCCAGTCTCGTGCTCGTTTTCGCACGCCTGTGCCCAACGTGGACGAATAGCGGGTATCACCGCTTTTCGATCGCGCGAACACGCTCGACAAATATACGGAGTCAGCCATGCTCACGTCCGCTGCCCCGCTCGACCTGCCCGCGCGCACGAATCGACCCGCCAGCACTTCTCCAGCGCGGGAGAGCGTCCAGAACTCCAGTGCGGTCGACCTGCCGTCGCTCGTGCCGATCATGTACACCCTCATGTTCCGCAACATCGCCAGCAACGGTTTCGTCTTCAGCGATCCGCAGTCGCCGGGCGACCGCTCCCGGGATTCGAAGCCGGGTTGCGTCATCGCCGCGCCGTCCTTCCCTGCGCAGACCCCGGGCATCGACCAGGACTACGTCTTCAACTGGGTGCGCGACGGCGCCATCACGGCCATGGAAGTGGCCAAGGCCGTCATGCCCACCGGACTGGGCGGGTCCGTGGAGGCGCTCAACGACTACGTGGCGTTCGCCGACCTCTGCCACGCCAACGCCCAGCCGCCGTGGACCAAGGGCCACGCCTGCTTCACGATCGCGGGCGACGTCCGACCGTGGAGCGAGCAGAACGACGGCCCGGCCCTGCAGTCGATCACCATCCTGGCCGCCTACGACCAGCTCGACACCGACTCCCGGAAGCGGGCGGTCGGCCTGGTGAACGCGAACGTGGCCTACCTCCTCGGCGTCTACCAGAACCCCACCACGAACTTGTGGGAGGAGCACGCCGGCTACAGCTTCTTCGCCCGGTCCGCCCAGCTGCGCTGCTTCCAGGAGGTCCTGGCCTCGACCATCCCCGGCATCGACAAGCCCGCCGGGCTGCGGCCCGCCACCGACTGGCTGCGCCAGGCGCTCGCGGACCACTGGGACGGCAGCATGTACGTCAGCGTGATGGCCGACCGGGGCAACGGCGTCCAGCCGTCGCCGCACGACCCGGTCGTGAGCGGGTACGACCCGAACGTCGACATCGTCCAGGCGGCGGTCTACGGCGCCGTTCCCGTCACGGACACCAAGCTGCTGGCCACCGCGGCCCAGCTGCGCGCGCAGTGGGAGGAGGGCGGCATCGCCTTCTACCCGATCAACAAGTCCGACCGGGAGCGGTTCGGCATCGGGCCGCTGTTCGGCCGCTACCCCGGTGACGTCTACGACGGCGACACGTCGGACCCGATGCTCGGCGGCCACCCCTGGGCCCTGTCCACGTGCAACGTCGCCGAGCTGCACTACAAGCTCGCCGCCGAGATCAAGTCGAGCGGCAAGGTGCCCGTGGACGAGTTGTCCGCCCCGTTCTTCGTCCAGTCCGGCATCGACGCGTCGACGTCCCCGGCGGACGCGGCGGACGCCCTCGTGGCGACCGGTGACGGCATGGTGCGTGCCGTCGTCTACCACAGCGACCACCTGGAGCTGTCCGAGCAGTTCGACGGCACCACCGGCTACGAGCGCAGCGTGCGCAACCTGACGTGGAGCTACTCCGCGTACCTGTCCGCCATGCGGGCCCGTGCCCAGGCCGTGTGACGGCGTGGCCGACCCCACCGATCCCGAACGACCACCACACCGGCCCGGCCGCGCCCGCGGCCCGGCGGAGGAGTGAATGCCTGATGTTCGTGAAATTCCCCGAAGGCGAGGCGAAGCGCACCGACCCCACGACAGCGGGCGGCGTCGTCTACGACGCCGTCATCGTCGGCGGCGGGATCGCCGGGGCCCTGATCGCCGCACGGCTGGGCGCTGCGGGCAAGAGCGTGCTGATCCTCGACGCGGGTCCGGCCGAAGACCTCACGCTGAGGGGCTACGAGAGCTACCTCGACCGCTTCTACTCCGCCACCAACAAGGACAACCAATCCCCCTACCCGGTCAACCCCAACGCCCCGATGCCGCGCGGCACCGACGCGCGGCGCATCTTCCCGGGCGTGCCCGACTCGTCGGCCTACATCGTCCAGAGCGGGCCGTTCGCGACCGACACGACGTACACGAGGGTCCTCGGCGGCACCACCATGCACTGGGAGGCCAAGACGCCGCGGATGCTTCCCGAGGATTTCCAGATGCGCTCGCTCTACGGCGAGGGTGCGGACTGGCCGCTCACCTACGAGGACCTCGCGCCGTACTACAACGAGGCCGAATACGAGATCGGCGTCTCCGCCGACGTGGACGACCAGTCCTACCTGGGGATCACGTTCGACGACGACTACGTGTTCCCGATGCAGGGGCTGCCTCTGTCGTACCTGGACCAGGTCGTCGCCCGGGACGTCGACGGGATGCCGGTCGAGTTGGACGGGGTGCAGCGGGAGCTGCGGGTCCGACCGTGGCCGCAGGGCCGCAACGGGGTGCCGAACCCGGCGTACAACGGCGGTGAGGGCTACGTGCCGGAGGGTGCGGTGAGCACCTACCAGGTCGAGGTCGGCGAACGGTGCCAGGGCAACAACAACTGCGTGCCCATCTGCCCGGTGCAGGCCAAGTACCACGCCGGCAAGACGCTCGCCCGGGCCCTCCAGAACCCCCAAGTGCACCTGGTGGGCCAGGCGGTGGCCTACAAGGTGCACGTCGACGAGCACACGGGCCGGGTGACCGAGATCGAGTACCGCCGTTACGACAAGCCCGACAGCGCTCATTTCACCACCGAGCGGGCCCGCAGCAGGTTGTTCGTCCTGGCCGCCAACGCGGTGGAGAACCCGCGGCTGATGCTGGCCTCCGGGCTGCGCGGCTCCAACGGCCTGATGGGGCGCAACTTCATGGACCACGCCTACCTGCTGGCGTGGGCGCGGCTGCCCGAGCCCGCGGGCACCTTCCGCGGCACGAACTGCACCGGCGGCATCACCGAGCTGCGCGGTGGCCGCTTCCGCCGGCGCCAGGCGGCGTTCAGCGTCGACATCCACAACGACGGCTGGGGCTGGGCCAGGGGCGCGCCGATGAGCGACCTGGCCGACCTGGTGGACGCGGGTGGCCGGTACGGCGAGTCCCTCCGGCAGGGCCTGGTGGACCGGGTGTCGACCCAGCTGCTGCTGGCGTTCATGGTCGAGGTGCCCGCCAACCCGAGCAACCGCGTCACCGTGGACCCGGCCTACACCGACCACCTCGGGAACATGCGGCCCATCCTGACCTACGACATCCCCGACTACACGATGCGCGGCGTGGCGTACGCCCGGCAGCTGTCGAAGCGGATCTTCGCCCGCCTCGGAGCCGAGGACCACACCCAGTACGACCCGAGCTTCTGGGGTTACGCCGTCTACGGCGGCGAAGGCTACGAGATCCGAGGGGGCAACCACCTCGCGGGCACCCACATGATGGGCCACGACCGGTCGATGTCGGTGGTCGACAAGGACCAGCGGTCCTGGGACCACGAGAACCTCTACCTGGTCGGTGGGGGGAGCATGCCCACCGTGAGCACGTCGAACGTGACGCTCACCATCGCCGCCCTGAGCCTGCGCAGCGTCCGCGCGATGCTGGACCAGCTCGCCAAGGAGTCCGCGCCCATCCGCGTCACCTCGGAGGCGCGTGCCCAGGGCCTGCCGCGGGAGGTGACCCTGTGATCGAGACGACCATCAACGACCGCGACGACCTGATCAAGTACCTGCACAAGGCGATGGTGCTCGAGCACGCGACCATCCCCCCTTACCTGACCGCGTACTACTCGATCCACCCCACCACCAACTCCGACGCCGCCCACATCATCCGAGTCGTCGCGGTGGAGGAGATGCTGCACCTGACCCTCGTCGCCAACGTCCTGAACGCCATCGGCGGGACGCCCGACCTGACCCGGCCCGACTTCGTGCCGTCCTACCCGACCTACCTGCCCGACGGGGAGCGGGACTTCGTCGTCGACCTGCGGCCCTTCTCGCCCGAGGCGGTGGAGACGTTCTGCAAGATCGAGCGGCCGGCCCTGGCTCCCGACGGCGCACGGCTGATGCCCGCGTCGAGCACCGCCACGCCGTCGTTGGTCACCAGCCCGACCCGCGAGGAGATGCGCTTCTACAGCATCGGCGAGTTCTACGCGGAGATCATCGAGGGGTTGCAGGTGGTGGCGGCCCAGGAACCCGACCTGTTCTGCGGTGACCCGGCCCGGCAGGTGAGGCCCGAGTACTTCTACTCCGGCGGCGGGCAGGTGATCGTCGTCTCCGATTTGAACTCCGCTCTGCGGGCGCTGGAGTTCATCGCCGAACAGGGCGAGGGCCTCGATGGCGGGATCTACGACAAAGAGGAAGAGCTGGCCCACTACTACCGGTTCCGTCAGCTGCACTTCGGCAGGTACTACCAGAAGGGCGACTCCCCCCACGACGCACCGTCGGGACCGCGGCTCGACATCGACTGGGACGCCGTCTACCCGGTGAAGGTCAACGCCAAGCTGGCCGACTACCCGGTGGACTCGGAGCTCGCCCAGGTGGCCCGGGACTTCAACGCCGAGTACTTCGCCTTCCTCGGCCTCCTCGACACCGCGTTCAACGGCAAGCCCAGCCTCCTGCTGGACGCCATCTGGTACATGTTCCGGCTGCGTGACGGGATCAACCGGATCATCCGCAACCCCCTGCCGGGCAGCGGCGGCCTCCACGCCGCTCCCACCTTCGAGATGCCGACCGCGGTCGACTCCGCCCCGGGCGCCTCTCGGGGCACCGACGAGGCGGCGCGGGCGGTGGCGCGATGACCCCCGACGCGCTCGAGGACTTCCTCTCCCTCTCGGTCGACCTCACCGCCTTCGAGCGGACCGACCTGCTCGGCACCGGCCTGGCCCGCCAGTACCTGGCCAAGGTGCGGGACGCCTGCGGCGAGGACGTCGTCACCGCTTTGCTGGAGGCCCACCGGGCGGCCAGGACCGAGGCGGCCGAGGACGGCGCACGCCCCGACCCGCAGCGGCTCGACCGGGCGCTGCGCCATCGGATCTTCAGCGAGGAGCGCCTCGGGCCGGTGGCGCGCAACGTGATCAAGCTCTGGTACGCCGGGACGTGGTACGGCCTGCCACCCGAGTGGACCGACAGCTACGGGGCCCAACCGGCGGCCGAGACCTCCACCGTCACCGCAGCCTCCTACCAGGAAGGGCTGCTGTGGCGTGCCATCGCGGCCAACCCCCCGGGCGCCAAGGCCCCCGGCTACGGCGCCTGGGCACGACCACCCGCCATCGAAGACCGGTACCTGAAAGGCCGAAGCCATGACAGAACTGGGTGATCGCCTCAGCCCGGACAAGGTGATGCTGGGCGTCTGCTGCACCCTGTGGTGGAACGACGACTTCCCCACGATCGACGCGGGCATCCCCTTCGGGCAGGCCGTCAGCGAGGCCGCGCTGGCGGGCTTCCAGGGCACCAGCATCGGGCACAAGTTCCCCACGGACAACACCGTGCTCAAGGCCGCGCTCGACCTCCGCGGCCTGCGCGTGTCCGAGCCCTGGACGAGCACGTACTTCACGATCAACGACATGCGGCAGAAGACGATCGACGCCTTCGAGGACACGCTGACCCGCATCAAGGCGCTGGGCGGGACCGAGGTGGTGGTGGCCGAGTTCGGCGGGTCGTCGCACCTGCAGCCCGTCGACCTGTTCGCCAACCGCCCCGTGTTCACCGACGCCCAGTGGGACGACCTGACGTCGGGCTTGCAGGAGCTGGGCAAGATCGCCAACTCGGCCGGGATGCGGCTGAGCTACCACCACCACATGGGCACCGGCGTGATGTACCCCGACGAGGTCGACCGGCTCATGGCCTCGACCGATCCGACCCTGGTCCACCTGCTGCTCGACACCGGTCACATCGCCTTCGCCACCGGCGACCCGCTGGCGCCCCTGGAAGTGGCCAAGGCCCACGCCGACCGCATCGGCCACGTCCACATGAAGAGCATCCGGCCGGAGTTCACCGACCGCGTCCGCGCGGACGGGCTCTCGTTCCAGGACGGCATCGAACTCGGCGTCTTCACCGTGCCCGGCGACGGCGCGATCAAGTTCAAGCCCGTCCTCGAGGTGCTGGCCGACGCCGGCTACGAGGGATGGCTGGTCGTGGAAGCCGAGCAGGACCCCCGCACGGCCGACCCGCTCCAGTACGCCAAGAGTGCCCGCGCCCACCTCACCGAACTCCTGGGCTGGTAGCGGGGCTCGGCAGCACCGCCGACACCGGATCACCGCACGCAGAGGACACCAGGCATGAACGCGACAGGCAAGCGAGACGTGTTCTTCAGCTTCTTCATGTTCACGGCCGACCTGAGGCCGGAGGACACCGAGTACACCAAGGTCCTGGTCCGCCACCTGCAGACCCTCACCGAGATGGGCTACGACGGCTTCGACCTGCACATCGCCGGCCGCCCCCCGACCGTCGAGCACCAGGCCGAGATCGAGAGTTACGCCCGCCTCAAGAAGGCGTTCGACGAGGCAGGGCTCACCGGCGTCAAGTTCACCACCAACGTCGGGACCACCAAGACCTTCGACCCGACATCACCGTACGAACAACAGCGCGATCAAGCCCTGGCCTACCTCAAGTCCCGCGTGGACATCACCCGGGTGCTGAGCGGCGACTCGATCATGTCCGGGCCGTTCCTCTACCCCTACGGCGCCTTCCCGGTCACCGACGCCGGCGAGCCGATCTGGAGCGACGCCCTCCAGGACTGGATGGAACCGCGCTACCGCGCGGCGCGTCCCGTCCTGGAGGAGCTGTCGGCGTACGCGGCGGCGCGCGGGGTGAAGCTCGCCATCGAGCCCGTCAAGAACTGGGAGACCCCCGGACCCAACACGGTCTCCGAGGTGTTGGACTTCCTCGACGACCTCGGCGACGCGCAGTGCGGGGTGACGATCGACACGGCGCAGGTCGTGATGGAGAGTCGGGGGCCCTCGGTCTTCAAGGACGACGTCGCCCGAGCCGTGCAGCGGGATCGGCTGCACTACGTCCACATCTCCGCACCCGACCGGGGCGCGGTGCACGACAGCTGGATCCCGTGGGACGCCATCCTGCCCGAGGTCGAACCCGTCTACCGCGGGCCGTACCTGGTCGAGGTGTTCAACGCGATCCCACCGTTCGACAGCTCGATGCGCATGACACGCCGCCGGTTCTGGCGGCGCGACGAGGACCGACCGGTGCCCGGCGTCGCCGGCGCCTACGACATCGCCCTCGCCGCGCTGGCCGAGCTGCGGGAGCGGATCGCACGCACCGCGCAGGTCCCGGCCGGTGCACCGTCGCTGGCCGCCGCCCACGGCGGAGGTGCGTGACGAGGGCAGCCACACCCCTCCACCACGTCAGGGAGTTCCCGAATGCCCGCTCAACTGTCCGACCCCATCAGCATGGTCGTGAAGCAGACGGGCGACGTCCGCATCCACACCTTCGTCGCCTCCTTCACCGACGACAACATCGCCAACGCCACGCACATCGTCGAGACCCGGAACCAACTGGTCCTCATCGACGGGCAGTTCCTCGCCCCGTACGCGCGGGCCTTCCGGGCCTACGCGGACGGCCTGGGCAAGCCGATCGACCGGGTGTACCTCTCCCACCGGCACCCCGACCACTGGTTCGGCCTGGGCGCCGCGTTCGCCGACACCACGATCTACGCGTTGCCGGAAACCATCGGCTTCATCCAGGACCACGGCGAGGACTCCAGGAGCGACCACTGGAAGCTCGGCGACCTCCTCCCGGACCGGGTGGTCGTCCCGCAGAAGGTCGCCGTCCCCGGCGACGAGACGATCGACGGGGTCAGGTACACCTTCGACCGGGTGGTCGAAACCGAGATCGACTTCCACCTCACCGTCAAGCTCCCGGACCTGGGCGTCTGCTTCGCCCAGGACCTGCTCTACAGCGGCACCCACCTCTACCTCACCCAGCACATGGGCCACTGGATCGAGGTCCTGCGGGATCTGCTGGCCGAGGACTACGAGCTGTTCCTGCCCGGCCACGGCCTGCCGGCCGACAAGAACGAGGTCGCCCGCAACATCGAGTACCTCTCGGCCGCTCGACAGGCCGCCGGCGACGGGCTCACCGACGACGCCTTCAAGGACTTCCTGATCCGCCGGTATCCCGAGCGCAAGTGCCCGGGGATCTTCGACATCTACCTGCCGCGCCTGTTCGGCGGCGCGAGCGACTACTGACCCCGGAGGTGGTCAAGTCATGGACGAGCGATACACCGTCGGGCAGTACCTGGTCGACCGGCTGGAGCAGCTGGGCCTGCGACACCTGTTCTCCATCGCGGGCGACTACTCGATCGACTGGTTGAACGAGTACGTCACACCGAGCCGCATCGAGATCATCGAGGAGGTCAACGAGGTCAACGCCGGCTACGCGGCGGACGGGTACGCGAGGTTCAAGGGCATCGGAGCCCTGTGCGTCACCTACTCCGCGGGCGCGTTGTGCGCCGTGAACGCCCTCGCCGGCGCCTATGTCGAAAAGGTACCGCTCGTGCTGATCAACGGGGCCCCGAGCACCGAGAAGACCATCACCTTCCAACAGACCGGCTTCAGCGCGCACCACTTCATCAGCGGCAGTGAAACGGACCTCCAGTCGTTCGAGCACGTCACGGTCGCGACCGCGAGGATCGACAACCCGGACCTGGCGCCGGCTCTGATCGACCAGGCGCTGACCCGGTGCGTCAGCGAACGACGCCCGGTCTACATCGAGCTGCTCCAGGACATGGTCGACCTGGAGTGCGAGCCACCGCGGGGCGAGCTGAAGCGGGCCAGGACCCTGTCGGACCCGGAAAGCCTCAAGCAGTCGGTCGCGCGGATCGGCGCGGAGCTCAGGAACGCGAAGAACCCCCTCATCTGGATCGGCCCGGAGATCGACCGCTTCGGCCTGCAGGACAAGGCGCTGGAGCTGATCCACCAGCTGAACGTCCCGTTCGTCACGCAACTGCTGAGCAAAGCCGTGCTTCCCGAGGACGACGAGCTGTTCGTCGGCGTGTTCGACGGCAAGGCGTCCTCGACCGCCGTCACGGACCTGGTCGGGAACTCCGACTTCACCCTGGCCCTCGGCGTGTGGTTGACCGACATCAACTCGCTGGGCTGGCAGCACGACTTCGCCACGACGGCGTTCGCGTCGTTCGACGCGGTGAAGTTCGGCACCTTCTTCGGTGGTCAGGTCGCGCTGGAGCACCTGATCGAAGGGCTGCTGGCACAACAGGTCGCCCCCAGGACACCGCACCTGCCGGAGAAGCCGGTCCAACGCGTGCCGACCGTGGACTCGGCCGGCCAGATCACGTACCAGGGGTTCTACGACTTCATCCAGAAGTTCGTCGACGAGAACACCATCGTCGGCTGCGACGCGAGCATGAACTACCTCGGAAGCCTGCTGCTCCACGTGCCCGCTCAGGGCGCGTTCGTGGCCCAGTCGTCGTACTCGGCCATCGGCTACGCGGGACCCGCCGCGACGGGCATCTGCCTGGCCAAGGGGAGCGACCAGAGGGTGATCGTCTTCTCGGGTGACGGCGGTTTCCAGATGACCGCCCAATGCCTCTCGACGCAAACCCGGTTCCACCTGGACCCGATCATCTTCGTGATCGACAACGGGGTCTACGGGGTCGAGCAGTGGCTCGCCGACGCGACTGTCTTCACCGACAACACCCCGTTCTACCCGTCGTGCGTCCTGCACCGGTGGGACTACAGCAAGCTGGCCGAGGTGTTCGACTGTCACGGGTGGAAGGCCGGCACGTACGGGGAGTTGGAGGATGCCGTGACCGGCGCACTGGCCGGCTCGGGCAAGCCGTCCATCATCCAGGTCGTGATACCCGACAAGTCGATTCCCGACAACGGGCAGTGGAAAGCCGAGGCGGAAGACGCGCGCTGAGGTCCGGGGTCGACCGGGCGATCAGCGGATCTGTGGACCCGGGCGGGTACCGCTTGGGTATCGCGGGCGCGCCGCCGGGCTGGGAACAACGGTCATCCATCTGAACCCGACCTCGAACATCCGGTCCAAGACCGGTGAAGCCGGTCTTGGACCCACGCTCGGACTTGCGCCGGCGGAAGCGGGCCGGCGTTCAACTCCGGTGCGGGGCCGGCTTCGCGGGCCGGTCATGGCAGCGTGCCACCGCCGCATCCGGGCCACGACCGGTTCGCCGCACATGCCTGCGGTGGGGTCGTGTCGAGGGGTTTCGCAAGGCGTTGTGGCGGTATTGGCGACAGGATGCGACGCATGGCAGTGAAAGTGCAGTACCTCAAGCCGGGCACGGACAACATCGATGAGAATGAGCATGCGCAGGGCGAGTTCGTCGAGGTCAAGGACGGGCATCTTCTCGTGGGCGTGAAGGAGCTGTCGGGGCGTAGGACGGTGGCGGTCTATGCGTCGGGGAATTGGGTGAAAGCCGAAGTCGAGTAGTTCTCGATGCAGGCGAGGCCCCGTCGTCAAAGGGCTGCGACCCCTGTCGATTCATCGGCGCGTTCGGCTTCACCACCGAGCCGCCACTGCACAAGCGACGTCTGCCGCGACAGCGTGCACACCCTGGAACGCCGCACCCCGCCCGGCCTCGGCCGTGAGCTATCCGCCATCGGGGCGGGGTGCTGGACCATCCGCGGGACAGCGACCATGGAAGCAGGGTTGGTCGAGGACCATTGGAATTGGGCGTCCAGGAGGACCTCGACATCCAGATCACCGCCCTGCCCGCCGTCGGGTGCCAGCGGATCTTCTCCGAGAAGATCTAAGCGACAGTGGAGGCGACAAAATACGCCGTCGGAGGAGGACTGGCCGGCGGGTGTACTTCTGGTAGCGGCCGGGCGGCGCGGTCAGCGTGTCACCGCGGCACGGGGGAAGGCGCGGCGGTAGTCGCTGGGCGAGACGCCGATCTGCTTGACGAAGTGGTGGCGCAGGTTGTTCGCGGTGCCGAGGCCGCTGAGCTCCGCCACCTTCTCCACCGGGAGGTCGGTGGACTCCAGCAGCGTCTGCGCCCGGCCGAGGCGCTGGTTGAGCAGCCACTGCAGGGGCGTGGTGCCGGTGGTCTCGTGCAGCCGCCGGTAGAACGTGCGCGGGCTCACGGCCGCGCGGCGGGCCAGGTCCTCGATGGTCAGCGGCCGGTCCAGGTTGGCCCGCGCCCACTCCAGCACGGGCGCCAGTCCGCGTTCGTCGCTGGCCGGCACCGACAGGTCGATGAACTGCGCCTGGCCGCCCGGCCGGTGGGCCGGCACGACCATGCGGCGCGCCAGCTGGTTGGCCACGTGCGGGCCGAGGTCGCGGCGGACGAGGTGCAGGCACAGGTCGAGGCCCGCGGTCATGCCCGCGCTGGTGAGCACGTCGCCGTCGTCCACGTACAGCACCGAGTCGTCCACTTCCACCTTCGGGTACCGCTCGGCCAGCGCGGCGGTGTGCATCCAGTGCGCGGTCGCGCGGCGGCCGTCGAGCAGCCCCGCCTCGGCGAGCGCGAACGCGCCGGTGCACAGCGACACCATCCGCGCGCCGGCGTCGTGCGCCCGGCGCAACGCGGTGACGAGCCGTTCCGGCACCGGGGCGGCCGCGTCCACGCACAGCTCCGGCACCGACGCCACGATGACGGTGTCCGCGCCGACGAGGTCGTCCAGGCCGTACGGGGTGCGCAGCCCGAAGCCGGGTCCCGCGTGGCCGGAGCGCTCACCGGTCCCGCACAGCCGCAGCTCGTACCACGGGTCGGCCAGGTCGGGCTGGGGCTTGCCGAACACCGTGGCGGGGATGCTCAGCTCGTACAGGTCCCAGGAGACGAGGTCGATCTCGTCGGGCACGACCAGGGCGACGGTTCCCACGCTCATACCACCGATCCTATGGCAAGAATTTGGTGAAGGCCGTCATCAGTGCCACTGGTCGAGGCGGACCCGCGTTGCGAGGGTGGAGGGGAGTTGATCACCCCGCCTCGACGCGGGACTCATCCGGGAGAGACCGACATGACCTCTGTTCCCCAGCCCGTGACCGTCCTCGGGACCGGGGCGATGGGCACGGCGCTGGCCGGCGCCCTGCTCGACCGCGGCCACCGGACGACGGTGTGGAACCGCACCCCGGCCAAGGCGCAGCCACTGGTCGAGCGGGGCGCGCTCCTCGCGCCGACGCCCAGCGCGGCGATCGCGGCGAGCCCGCTCGTCATCGCCTGCGTCCTCGACTACGACGCCCTCTACGGCGCGCTCGACGGGTGCACGGACCTGCTGGCGGGCAAGGCTTTCGTCAACCTCACCTCCGGCAGCGCCGAGCAGGCGCGGGCGGCTCGGGACCGGTTCGACGGGCACGGCGCGGACTACCTCGACGGCGCGATCATGACCACACCGCCGGGTGTCGGCAGCCGCGAGGTGATGGTCCTCTACAGCGGCCCGCGCACCGCGTTCGACGCCCACCACGCCGCGCTGGAGGCGTTGGGCGACCCCGTGCACCTGGGCGACGACCCCGGTCTGGCCGCGCTCTACGACTCCGCGCTCCTCGGCCTGATGTGGTCGACCATGACCGGCTGGCTGCACGGCGCCGCGCTCGTCGGCGCGGACGGGACGGCGGCGACGGCGTTCACGCCGGTGGCGATCCGGTGGCTGACCACCGTGAACAGCTTCCTCACCCGGTACGCGTCCCAGGTGGACGCCGGCCACTACCCCGGCGACGACGCCACCATCGACGTGCAGATCGCCGCCATCGGGCACCTCCTCCACGCGGCGGCCGAACGCGGCCTGGACAACGCGCTGCCCGAACTGCTCAAGTCCACGATGGAACGCGCGCGGGCCGCCGGGAACGGCTCGTCCAGCTTCGCGGGCGTCATCGAGGTCCTGCGCGCGCAGGTGGCGGCGTGAACGCCCCGGTGAGCGTGATCGGGCTCGGCAACCTGGGCCGTGCGGCGGCCCGGCTCTTCCTGCGCGGCGGCCACCCGACGACGGTGTGGAACAGGTCCGCGGGCAAGGCGGCGGACCTGGTCTCCGCCGGTGCGACTCAGGCGGGCACGGCGGCCGACGCGTTCGCCGCGAGCCCACTGGTGGTCGTCGCCCTGCTGGACCCCTCGGTCGTGCGCGACGTGCTGGCGGACGTGGGCGAGGCGGCACGGGGCCGCGCGGTGGTGAACCTGACCTCGGGCGGCCCCGAGGACGCGCGGGCGCATGCCCACTGGGCGGCCGAGCACGGCGCGGACTACCTGCACGCAGCCGTCTACGCCGTGCCGCAGACGCTCGGCACGGACGACGCGTCGGTGAGCTACAGCGGTTCCGCGCGGGTCCACGAGGACTGGCGCGCCGTGCTGGACCTGTTGGCCAAGGGGACGTTCCTGGGCGCGGACGCGGGGCGGGCGTCGGCGTTCGACGTGGCCGTCCTCGCGGGGATGTACGGGACGCTGGGCGGGTTCCTGCACGCGGCGGCGATGGGCCGGGCCGCCGGGATCGACGCGGCCGAGCTGACGCCCGCGCTGGTGTCGTGGCTGACCGGCGTGTTCCCGGCGCTGTCCGGGTTCGCCGACGAGATCGACCGCGGTGACTTTGCGACCGAAGAGTCCTCTTTGGACATGAACCGGGCCGGCCTGGCCACGATCCTGCGCGCCTGCCAGTCGCTGGGCGTCGCCGCGCCCACCCTGCGGCCGTTGAAGGACCTGGTCGACCGGCAGGTCGCCGAGGGCCACGGCGCCGCGAGCCTCGCCCGCGTGGTCGAGTCGTTCGGCGGTGGCGCATGACCGAGGTCGTCCCGCGCTTCGCCGACCTGCGGGCCGAGTTCGACGCCTACGTCGGGGCGATCAGGTACGCCACGATGGTGACCGTCGACGCGCGGAACCGCCCGCGGACCAGGGTGCTGATCCCGGTGTGGGAGGACGTGGACGGCGAACCGCTCGGGTGGCTGGCCACGTACCGCACGCCGGTCAAGGCCGCGCACCTGGCCCGCAACCCGCACACCAGCTTCTCGTACTGGGCGCCGGGCAACAACTCCGTCGCCATCGAGGCCGAGGCCCGGTGGGACAACGCGTTGCCGACCAAGGAGCACGTGTGGGAGCTGTACCGGCGGACCAGCCCGCGCGGCGCGGGCTACCACCTCGGCAACTTCTGGACCGCGCCCTCCGACCCGCGGCTGCACGTGCTGCGGCTGACGCCGTGGCGCGTCCAGGTCATCCGCGGCGCGGACCTGCGCAGCCGGATCTGGCGCGGTGATCCGGACCGGGACTCCGGAACCGGCTGAAGCGCGGAGGTCCCCGCTTCGGAACCCCACCTTCAAGCTGCCTGAAGGCTGCGCTAAGCTTCAGGCAGCTTGAAGGTTGTGCGCGATCCTCCGACTCGGAACAGGTGTGTGATGGACCTCGAACTCCCCACGACCGACGTCGCCCAAGCCGCGATCCGCTTCGCGCGGACCGCGGAAACACCGGCGATCTTCAACCACAGCGTCCGCACCTACCTGTACGGGCGTTTCCTCGGCGAGCGCAACGGCCTGCGCCCCGACGCCGACTACGACGACGAACTGCTGTTCCTCGGCTGCGTCCTGCACGACGTCGGCCTGAGCGAGCAGGGCAACGGCGACCAGACCTTCGAGGTCGACGGCGCGGACCTCGCCGCGACCTTCCTCACCGACCGGGGTGTGCCGGCCGACCGGGTCGAGGTCGTGTGGGACGCCATCGCCCTGCACCTCAGCTTCAGCGTCGCCACCCGGAAACGACCGGAGATCGCCCTGGTCACCCTCGGCGCGGGCTACGACCTGACCCCCGACGCGGCGCACCCGCTACCCGAGGGCTACGCCGACCGCGTCCACGCCACCTACCCCAGGCTCGGCGGGACGGCCGCGCTGGCCGAAGCGGTCGTCACCCAGGCGCTGGCCAAGCCGCACAAGGCCCCGCCGTTCAGCCTGCCCGGCGAACTGGTGCGGCAGACCACCGGGCAGCCGTGGCCGACGTGGCGCGAACTGGCCCAGCGCGAACCGAGCTGGCACGACTACGCGGACAACGCCCGCTGACGCGTGGTGCCGAAGGCCGACGGCGGCGAAGACGAGGTATCGCGGAGAAGCGACCCCGATCGCGAAATCACCCACAACTCGCCGCCGTGTCATTGCGAGCCACCCGCGAGGAATGCGCTGCCGGAGACCACGGCCTCACGGGCGGTGTTGGCCACGGGTCGAGGGGCCTCGTGACGAGCCGCCGGTAACCGTCACGGTCGGGTGGTTGTCGTCAGTCCTGTGCGTCATCGTCGGCGGATCATGTCTGAGCGGTGGTCCGCAGCACGGTCAGTCCCGAGCCCCGCGTGTCGTCCGCACGATGCAGATCCGCCGTCGCAACCCGCCATCCGCTCAACGTGTCCCACGTGTTCGGCAGACTTGGTCCGTATTCCTCCGTCCGGGATGCCGCTATACGGTGAAGTCGTGATCGTGACCGAAAGGATCGGCCCGGCGTTGGCCCGGTTTCGCGACGCGGACGGGCAGGTGGCGGGTGCGGGGTTCCTCATCGCCGCGGATCTCGTCGTGACCTGCGCGCATGTGATCGCCGCCGACGCGACCGCCGCCGACCCGCCCGCCGGGCCGATCACCGTCGAGTTCCCGCTGATCCCCGGAGCGGCGACGGCGCAGGGCGAGGTCGTGTCCTGGACGCCGGTCGCGGCGGACGGCACCGGGGACGTCGCGGTCCTGCGCGTCAGCCCACCCGACGGCGCAACGCCGGTCCCGATCGCACCCGAGGACGGTGTCTGGGGCCACCCGTTCCGCGCCTGCGGCTTTCCCAAGCGCTTCGACGACGGCTTCTGGGTGACCGGGGTGGTCCGGGGCCGCCAAGCCACGGGCTGGATCCAGTTGGAGGTCGCAGGGCGGGTCGAGTTCGGCTTCAGCGGCGCACCGGTATGGGACGAGGCCGCCGGTGGTGTCGTCGGAATGCTGGTGGCGCGGGCGGGCGCCGGCACGGCGTTCCTGTTGCCCGGCAGTGCGCTTGGTTCCTTGTGGCGGGCCGTCCTGCCCGATCCCTACCGCGGCCTGGAGTCGTTCGCCGAGGCCGACGCGCCGCTCTTCCACGGCCGTGACGCCGACATCGAGCGACTGCTGGGCTACGTCCGCAACCGGAGCCTCACGCTGGTCGTCGGCCCGTCCGGGAGCGGCAAGTCCTCGCTGGTCAAGGCCGGCCTGCTGCCCCTGCTGCGGCCGGACACGCACATCCACGCGGCCGGTGCGGACGTCGAGGCGGCGCTGACCGACTTCGAGGCCGACGAAGGGGACGCGGTGCTGTTCGTCGACCAGTTCGAGGAAGTGGTCGACACGGACCCGGCACGGGCGGCGGCCCTGCTGGGCAGAATCACCGACCTCGTCGGCGCGCAGCGCAAACCACGCCTGCGCGCCGTGCTGACCGCACGCTCGGATTCACTGGACGCGCTGCTCACTTCCGAGACGGCCGAGGCGTTGGACCACGCCGTGGTGTTCGTCGGCCCGCTGGACCGGGACGGATTGCGCGCCGCCATCACCGAGCCGGTCAAGTCCGTAGGCGGGGTCGTGTTCGAGGACGGGCTGGTCGACCGCGTCCTGAGCGACGCGGGCACCGAGCCGGGACGCCTGCCGTTGGTGGAGTTCGCGCTCACGGAGCTGTGGCGGTCGCGGCACGAGGGCAGGCTCACGCACGCCGCCTACGACGAGATCGGCGGCGTGTCCGGCGCGCTGGCCCGCTACGCCGAGCGCACGCTGTGGTTCCGGGTGGACGACAAGGACCGTGTGCGTCGGGTGCTGACCAGGCTCGCCCGACCCGACGGCGCGGGCGGCTACACTCGCAGGCGCATCCCGCTGTCCGATGTGGACGACCACGGCCTCCTCGCGACGCTCGCGGACTCCCGGCTGGTCGTGGTCGGCGAGTTCGTGGAGCTGACGCACCAGGCGCTGGCTGCCCAGTGGCCGCGACTGCGGGACTGGCTTGACGCGGACCGCGAGTTCGTCACGTGGCGCACGGAGCTGGACCAGCGGCGCGAGCAGTGGGCGTCCTCCGGCCGCGATCCCAAAAGCCTGCTCGGCGGCGGAGTTCTGGCCCGTGCGCAGGACTGGGTGGCACGCCGGGGCGACGAGTTGTCCGAAGCGGAACGCGACTACGTGGCTCGCAGCGTGGCGCGGCAGCGGCGCGAGACGCGGAGGTGGCGGGCGGTGACGGCTGTGCTCGCCGTCGTCGCGCTCGTCGCCGCCGCGCTTTTCGCGGTGACCCAGGTCCAGCGGGACCGGATCGCGCGGCAACTCGTCGAGACAGAAGCCGCGCTCGACGCGCGGACATCACTCCAGCAGGTGTCGGACGAGCCGCTGGCGTCGCTTCGCCTCGCGCTCAGGGCGTGGCGGGGCTCCCCCGGGAACTCCGATGCCTACGCCGCGCTGCTGGAGCACCGGTTCGAGTGGTGGGACGCCGAGCGGGTCGAGCCGGGCACCGCGGTGCGCACCGCCGCGAGCGCCGACGGCGCCGTGATCGCCTTCATCCATGCGGAAGGGCACGTCACGGTGTGGCAGGGCGCCGATCGGTGGCAGCCCCCGGTCGAGGGCGCACAGGCGGTCGCGGTGAGCCGGGACGGCCGTCAGGTCGCCGTCGCCACCACCCGCGAGGTACTGGTGTGGCGGGACCGCCAGGGACCGGTGTCCCTGCCCGGCACCGCGGCCGGCCTCCGGTTCGACGTCGAGGGCGGAAGGCTGACGGGCTCCCCCGACAGGGTGGCCGGCCTCGGCGAGGCCGTGACAGTCTGGGATGTGGCGCGTGCGCGCGTCGTGGCCACGACCACCCTGCGGTTGGAGCGGGCCGTGAGCGTGCCCGGCGACCGGGTGTTGGCCATCAAGGACAACCATGTTGTTCTGCTGGAGGTCGCGGGCTGGTCGGTTGTCCGCGACTACCCCGCCGGCGCCGCGATCCTGGGCTACGGCGAGGCGGTCGGCGGGTGTGGAACCGACCGGCACCTGCTGTTCTACGGCCACACGCCCGACGAGGACCGGACCGGACCCTTCGGGTGCCTGCGCGGCTACCCGGGCGTTGAGGCGACCGGCGAGTTCCTTGATGTCTCGATGGGCGGCGCGTCGAGCCGGTTTCACTGGTACCTGCACTGGCGATCCGGCCGGCTCTACCCGGTCACGTTCGGGGTGAAGCCGAACCTCGGAGCGGAGGTGGTGGGACAGGTCGACGACGACGGCTTCCACGCTTGGGTAGTCGGCTCGGACAGCATCTTCCGCGTCCGCGCGGCGCGCCCGTTCACCTCACCGCTGGTACCCAAGGCCATGGGTCGAGCGGTGTTCCGGCCAGACGGGTCGGCGTGGGCAGGTCTGACCGGGGACGGTGTCCGGCTGGTCGACAGGGAGGGCGTCGAGTTGGCCCGTGCTGCCCTGCCGGGGCCCTTCGAGCCTCCCCCGAACAGCACCACGCTCGCATTCACCCCGGACGGCCGGCGGCTTCTGATCGGTATCGGCGACAACCTCTATGTGCTGGACGACGACCTGCGCCTGGAACGCGCCATCAGCCTGCCCGGGATCCGGGTGCCCGGTTCGGAGCCGTCGGCAGTGCCGTTGTCGGACGACGAGGTCGTCGTCCTGTACGGCGGCACGCTGAGCCGATGGCGGATCGACTCGGGCAAGCCGCTGGGCGAGCAGGAGCTGACCGACAACCCCGAGGCGTTGCGGTTCGTCGCGGCCAAGGGCCACATCCTGCCCAGGCCCGGCAAGCCCGACGAGGTCGTCCTCGACGCCACCTCGGCGGTCGAGGTCTGGGACGTCCGCCAGTGGCGCCGGATGTCACGGTGGGACGTCGACAGCAGCGGAGCCTTCCCCGGCGGCGTGGCAACCGACGGCGAACGGACCGCGGTGCTCCGACCCGGCCTGCGCGAGATCGAACTGTCCGACGGCAAGCGGATCACCGGGGAGAACATCGAGCGCCTCATCGGGTTCCACGGCGACCTGCTTCTTGTGCAAGTCGAGTCCGGCTTGCAGGTGTGGCGGTCCGACCGGATGGTGGCCCAGGTCGGCTTCGAGGGCAATCTCCGGGACGCGTGGCAGATCCGCGACTCCACCTTGAGCTACGTGAACCACCAGCCGGGTCCCGACGGGGAGACCGGGGCCGAGTCGGTCCGCACCCTGTCGCTGGAGCCGGAAGACTGGTACGCCGACCTGTGCCGGATCGTCGACGGCTGCTGACCTGTCAGCGGCTGCCCGGCACTCGATCGCCACCGCTACGGGCACGATGGCCGGATGTCGGCAGTTCGATCCCCACGAGCGCGGAGGCGTAGTGCAGGGCGGCCGTGGCGTCGCTCGCCGATGGTCAGGCGCAGGGCGCGCTTGACCTGGCCGCCGTCCTCGGTGACGCCGGCACAAGCCAGCGTCGAAACCACGCTGCGGACCTCGAACACCCGGTCGTCGGCCAACACCCGCCACAGCAACTCCGGGTGGCACGGCACCAGCGCCCGCACCGGCCCCAGCCGCACCTCCACCAGGTCACCGAGCCCGGACAACGACCCGGTGAACCCCGATCACGACCTGAGCGGCCGGCACCAGGACCACGTCGTGGCTCCACCACCAGCCGCGACAACCGCACCCGCACCTCAAGGCCAGGCGATCAACGGACCGTCATCCGGGTGACCGTCCGGCCCCCGAACTCGACCGAAAGGCGGGGCGGAACGCCGGCTCCGCCGGAACCCAGTTCCGGCGGGTCCCGGCCCGGATTGCCCGATCGGGCGGCGGGTGGTGCCCTGACGGGCGTGTCCGGTGTGGGCGACACGACCCCATACTGGGTCCGACGTTCGGAGGTGGTACGGCGTGGTCTCCTCGGTCTACCGGCGGTCGTCCGCCGAAGTGCCCGCACCGCCCCGCCACCACCGCACCACGGCCACGCCTCCCCCGGGGCTCCTGCGCCTCCAGAGCGCCGCCGGCAACCGTGCCGTCGCCCGTCTCGTCGTGCAGCGGTGCGGGCCCACGCCGTGTGACTGCCCGCCCGAGGAACGCGAAGCGAAGGAGGCCGCCCCGGTGCAGCGGGTGGCCGCCGACTTCCGGGTCACCGGCAAGTCGCCCAAGGCGGCAACCGACCAGCGGTCCATCTACTTCGACTACGAGTCCAGCACGGTCACCGCGCCGGACGACACGAAGTTCGCCGCGTTCGCGGGCGTGCCGATGAGCACGGTCCGGCTCAAGGGCACGGCCAGCGAGGAGGAACGGCGCGGCCCCGGCCGGGCCGCGCTGGTGGACGACCGGATCGCGGCGGTCAGCGGCCCGTTGGCGGCCGGCTCGCCGGGCACCGGCAACCCGACGCCCCAGCCCGACCTCTCCCCCGGCGGTCTGGACTACCGCAGCGCTCGACGGGTGGAGATCCTGGTCGCGGGACAGCAGTCCACCGCCCCGGTGTGCGTGCCGTCGCCGGACATCAGCTGCGGGCCCTCGCCCAACGCCTTCGACACCGCCCACGCCCGCGCCGTCGCGCTGCTGGCCAACGCCCGCAACGCCCTGGCCACGCCCAACGCCGCACCGGCCGTCGCCCCGCTGACCGCCCTGTTCCACGGGCCGGCCAACGCCGCCGCCGTGGACAGCGGGCTGGCCAAGATCGAAGCCCACATGGGCAACATGCTGCCCGCCATCCCGTTGCACGACGCCACGGCCGGCGGGCACCGCTGCATCAACAGCTGCCTGGGCGACGACTACCTCGCCAGCAACCACGGGTCGGGCAACACCGCCCGGATGACCTTGGGCCCCAAGTTCCTCAACGAGCCGGATGTCACCGAACGCGCGCTGGTGCTCATCCACGAGGGCTCGCACGGTGCGACCGGGCTGATCACCAGCGACAAGGCTTACCGGTGGCAGCGGCTGATGGCCGTGCTGTCGCTGCCGGACGCGCTGGACAACGCCGACAGCTACACCAGGTTGGTGGCCCTGGTGGACAACCCCGCCGTGGCCCCAGCCTCCCAGGTGGACGACACGTCCGCGCTCACCGGCGGCGGCCAGGGCGCGGCGGCGGCGCAGGCGATGGCGTGGCTGGAGCAGTGGCTCGTGCAGGGCAGGCTGGAGGTGCGCTCGCTGTACGACCACGCCGGGCGGGCGATCGCGGCCGGCGCGTGGCAGCCGGCCAGTGTGTTCTACCGCGATCACACGATGACCTACCTGGTGGCCGACTTCGGGCTCACCGCGCCGCCGGCGGTCCCGGTGGCCGACGACCGGGAGAAGATCGCGGGCATCTTCGACCGGCTCTACACGCTGCGCAAGAAGATCACCGGCCGCGGCTTCCGGTTCACCACGGGCGGCTACCGCTGGTCGGCCGGCCCCGGCGCGACGGTTCGCCTGTCCTCGGGCTTCTTCGGGCTCTCGCCCCGCGACCAGGTCAAGCGGCTGCTGCGGATGGCCGTGTCGGCGGCGCCATTCATCGAGGCCGGGCGCAAGGACCACTACACCCGGCTGGTCCGGCGGATGTCCGACAGGTGGGGGCCGTGACCCCGGTGGCGTGGCGGTACGTGCCGCTCACCGCCGTCCCGGTGACCGGCCGCCCGCACCTGACGCGGGTCGGCGACAGCGTGCACGTCTTCGCCGCGCGCCCGGACCGCGCCGGCGTCGAGCACGTCGTCGTGTCCGATGACGACTCCTGGGAGATCCGCCCGCCGCTGCCGCTGGCGTCGGTGTCGGGCGCGGCGGCGGGACCCGACGGCCCGGTGGTGGCGGGCGCGCGGCTGGGCGACCTCGCCGCCGTGGTGCTCGCCGACACCGAGATCGTGCTGGCCGTGCACCACGAGGTGGCGGCGTGGCCGGTGCCGGTGGACGGCGACCCGGTGCGAGCGGTGCTGGCCACGGGACACGCGCCGACGACGGTACGGGTCGCGACGCCCGACACCGAACACCACGTACTGCTGGTCGCCGACGAGGTGCACAGCCTCCAGGCCACCGCCGCACCGGACGGCCTCGACCTGCTGTGCCAGACATCGGCACACACGCGGTTCCTGCGCGTCACGCCGGGCACGCGGATGGAGCGCACGCTCCCGTCCGGCTCGTTCCTGGGCTCCGGCGCGGTGCTCGCGGCGCGTCCGCCGGGTCTGGAGATCTGGTCGCCCGACACCGACACCCGACGCCAGATCCCCTTGCGGGGCCTGCACATCGGACGCCTCGGCCTGGTGGACGACCTGCTCACGTGGACGGTGGACGACACCGACGAACCGCCCGCCGCGTGGGTGGCGCGACTCGGCCCAACGGACCTGGAACACCCGACCAGGCTCCCCGACCCCGGACACACCGCCGTGGTGCGCCGGCTCGGCGGCCGGATGGTGGTGGCCCAGCAAGTCTCGGGCCGACTCGAAATCTGGCTCGGCACCCTCCCGAAGTGACACCGACTCCCGGTTCCTCGCGCAGGCGAGCGGTTGCGGTCGGCCCGCACCGACCTCAACCACACCGAGGGCTACCGGGCTCACTGCCGCGTCCCGCCGCGTCTTGCGCGAAGGCCGGCGCACGCCACGTCCACCACGGGCGGGACCCTGGTGATCATCTGTGGCACGGTGGGGCGTACTCGAGCCCTGGGACGTGTTCTCACCATTGCTGCGGGGTGATCGACGTGGTGGTGGCGCAGATCCGGCGAACGTTCTCGTCCGGGTCGAGGTTCCACACCCGGACCGTGCTCACGGCCGGTAGGCCGACCGGATTCGCTCCAGCGGTGCCGGCGCTGACGAGAAGCACGCCGTCTGCGCTGTAGTCGATCGAGATGATGTTGGTGCGGTGCCCGGTCAGTGGTTGTCCGATGCTGCGCGGCAGTCCTGGGTGGCGGACGTCCCACAGCCGGATCGAGCAGTCGTTGTTGTGGGCGACGGCGAGCGCGTGGCCGTCGGGGCTGTAATCGATGGCTCCATAGGAGTTGATCACCCCTGTGGTGGTGGGGATGTGCCCGCGTCGCAGCGGTTCGCCCGGCTGGGACAAGTCCACCAGGTCGATGACGCCGCGGCCTTCGCGGTTCGTCATCGCCGCCAGCGAGTCGCCGGTGCTGAACCTGATCTTGTTCCCGGACTGGAGGTAGGGGTCGAGCGAGAGCGGCAACGGTGCCAGCAGGCTTGGTGCGCGCGGGTCGGCTGCGGTCCACAGCTGCACCACGGCCGGATCGATCACCTCGCCTTTCGGGCCGAACCGCTGTGCGCGACCGGCGAGAACGAGGCGGCGTCGCGAGTCCGCAGCGAGAGTCCCCACGGGTTTGCCGTCCGGAGACCGGAGAGTGGCGCGAGGTTCAGGTCTCACCGGGTTCGACACATCCCACAGACCAGCGGACGGAGTGCGCTCGTGGCCGTCACCGACGCGTCCGACGGCAAGCGTGTTGTCGTCGGTGAAGGCCACCACCTCGTCATAGTGATCACATGGTGCCGGAGGCAAAGGCGGGTCTGGAGGAAGGTGGGAGACAGTGCACAGGCCCCGGTCGTCGTCAACGACTCCGAGCGGCACGGGACTGGCAGGGTGCGACACGTCCCACAGGCGGGTCACGGCATCGGTGAAAGCCACCGCGAGCACGCGACCACTCGGGCTGAACGCCATCGACGTCACCAGGGGCTCGTGCCGCAGGGCAACGCTGAGCGCCCGGGGAGGGAAAGCGCCGACCGCCCAGAGCTGGACCGCGGATTCACGACCGTTGACCGCCACGGCCAGGGTGTCGTTGTCGGGTCCCAGGAGCACGGTGATGGCCGTGTTCAGCGGGTCCGTGATCAGGTCGTCGGCCAGCGGCAGTGTGGTGGCGGCGTCGATGACCAGGCCGGTGTGGGCGGCGGAGCTGTCGGCCGACGGGTTCTTCTGCCGCAGGTTCCATGCCACGACGTCGAGTTGTGCGGCGAGTGCGTGGCCCTCCTGGTCGTCCGGCGTGCTGCGCAGCCGCTGGGCTTTGCCGATCAGGTCGCTGGCGACGAGTTGCTCGACAGCAGCTCGGGTTTGGCCGCGTTGCCGGAAAGCGTCACCCGCGGCGGTGCCCGCGGTGAGGGTGAGTACGCACAGAAGCGCGATCCGCCCAGCGGCGGCGCCGGGTCCGGGTGGCCTGCCTGATCGAGGCCGCGCGGAAGTCCTGCGCGACCGCCGTCGTACCGGAGGTGACGGTCTGAATCGCCTCCAGACGAACTCCCCGGTAGAGCAACGCGGGATCGCGGTGCGCGGTGTCCCAACCGGCCGCGTCGTCCTCCAAGCGCTGCCGGACGAGGTGGCCGGCGCGGTCCTCGTCGATCCAGCCGCGCAACCGGGGCCACGCTTTCAGCAGCACCTCGTGGGTGATCGTGACCGTGTCCTGTTCCCGGGTCAGCAGTCGGCCGTCGGTGAAGGCGTCGAGAACACCGTTGTCACACAACAACTTTTTGGGGACGAACGACGTCAACCGGTCAGGGTGCGGTTCGGCCGCGGGGTCGGCGGGCGATCGGTGTGGGCGTGGCCCTGTCGGGTGTGGTCGGCTTGATCTCCTTGTGGCCCTGGGGTGGCTCCGGCACGGGCTACCCCAGGGCCGGCGACACTTCGGCGTCGTCGACCGCGACTCGGTCGCCGCGGTCCGGGCCGCCATCCGGATGCCCAGGGCGGCCGCTGTCGTGTCCTGGGCCTGGATGGCGAAGACCCGCCGGACCACCGCCTCCGCTGTGGCCTCCCTGACCCCGCCCGCCAGAGCTTGTGCGCTGGCTCGCGACATGCGTACGCGTTCTTGGTCAGCATGGCTGTGCCGGCTCGGCAGCTCAGGAGACGGCCGCGTCGAGAACGTCGGCGAGTTCGGCAGGGGCCGAGAGCATCGGCCAGTGCCCCGTGGGCAGGTCGAAGCGTCGCCACGGCGGCTCGTTCAGGTAGGTCAGCATCGGAATCCCGGCGTCGAGCAGGCCCTTGAAGTCGTGGCAGGCGATCACGACACGGTCCACTCCGGGTCCGGGGGCGACAGCCTCGGCGAGGCGCTGGGTGTAGGTGCCGAACGGCTGAGGCGTGGCATGCGCGAGCAGTCGTTCCCGCTGGGCCTCGTCGAGCCCGTCGAGGCTGCTGGACAGGCCGAGAACGTCGATCGGCGGCATCGCGAGCCGCCAGCCGTCCCCGAAGGCGGTGACCTGCTCACGCAACTGGTCGGCGACGTGCGGCGGCATGAGGTCGAGCATGCACATCCCCTCCGCGAACGGGGCGCTGTCCACGTAGACCACGCGCTCCAGCCGGTCACCGAGACGTCCCGCGGCCACGGTGACCGGAGCGGCCGCGTAACTGTGGGCCACCAACGTGACGCCGCGCAGAGCCCGCCCTTCGACAAGATCGGTGATGTCGCGAACGTGGGTGTCCAGATCCGTCTGGGGACCGCCCAGCGCGGCGCGCTCAGCCAGGCCGGTCAGCGTCACCGCTATCGCGGTGTGGCCGCGCTCCTGCAGAGCGCGAGCGGTCTCGTCCCACGCCCACCCCCCGAGCCAGGCGCCAGGAACCAGTACGAACGTAGCCATGTGATCTCCCTGAGATGTGGTGTCTGCCGGGAGCGTAGACTCAATACAGGACAGAATCGGCCCTGAAATGTAGGGTGACCCGTGTCGCATCCCCTCACCCGCGTCTTGACGCTGCTGGAGCTGCTCCAGTCCCACCCCACGCTCAGCGGAGCCGAATTGGCCAAACGCCTCGGCACCGATGTCCGCACCGTGCGCCGATACACCGCTCACCTGCGCGACCTCGGTGTCCCCGTGGAGGCAGAACGCGGCCGCTATGGCGGCTATCGACTGGCCCGCGGTTACCGAATGCCACCGCTGGTCCTCACCAACGACGAGGCACTCGCCGTTGTCCTGGGCCTGGTCGCCGCAGAACGTGTCGGGATGGGCACCACGGTGGCCACCGCGGGCGCTCTGGCGAAGATCGAGCGGGTGCTGCCGCAAGCGCTGCGCGAACCGCTCGCCGCCATCCGCGAGTCCCTCGCCTTCACGGCCAACACTGTGATCGGGCAGGCACCAGGCACCGGCATCCTGCTCGCCCTGGCCCAAGCCACCCGCAGCCGCACCACGGTCAACATCGGCTACCAGTCGTGGCGCCGGCAGAGCACCGAACGCGATGTCGACCCCTACGGCGTGGTCTTCCACAACGGCCGGTGGTACCTCGTCGGCCACGACCACCTCCGAAACACCCTGCGAACCTTCCGCGTCGACCGCATCGAATCCGCCACCCCCCAAGCCGGCGACTTCACCGTCCCCGAGAACTTCGACGCCGTCGCCCACCTGACCGCGGCCCTGGCGCAGGTCCCCTACCGCTGGCAAGTCGAGGTGACCATCCACGGCCCCGTCGACGAGATCGCCCGCCGACTGCCCCGCTCGGTGGCAACCCTCACCGCCGACACCACGGGCGTCCTCATGCGCGCACGGGCCGAACGCCTCGACGGCATGGCCCACCTCCTCGCCTCCCTGCAATGGCCCTTCACCATCCACCACCCCACCGAGCTGAGGCATGCCCTCAAGGCATTGGCTGAACAGCTCGCAGCAGCCGCAGAACGAGAACCGGCAGAACGAAGCCCGCGACCCGAGGCGCCTGCCGGCCTTGCCAAAGACCCGGACCGCCAAGACGTGAGACGCTGACTCCTTCAGCATCTGCACCACACCGACCAGGTGTGTCGGGCTTGCACAGTGCAGAGAAGATCCCAGCAGCCCAGGCCACCGGCTGTTCCTACGTGCTGTTCGACTCCGACGGCCCTCATCTGGACGGTCTGCCGTCTTCGACTGGTAGGCCGCGCGGCACCCGTCACGCTCCGCGTGGGCGTGCACGTTCAGGGTTGCCACGTCGTCCATGACGGCCTCCGGACGGGCGGAGGCGGGCGGTGAACGACCCGGGTCGCCCAGTTGCGCGTCCTACCCCGGTGGATCCGTCGGACTGCGGCCCTCGCCAGGCGAAAATGGCACCGGACTCGATCAGCGGTGTAACGAATCCGAGGCCGTACACGACAAGCCGTGTGCGGAACGCCTCCCAGACCGGGTTGGCGAAGCCACGTTCGCGGATGTACCCGACGAGCTGTTCGTCCAGGTGTGCGGAGTTGCCGGCGCCGTCGAGGCACTGCGTGACGTCGCTGGGTAAGACACGGCCACCCGGATCCGAGTCCGGGGGCTCGACGAGCAAACCCTCCATGCGGTGCGTCCCTACGTCGGCGGCGAATACTGCCCTTCGACCATCTCCATGTCATGCCGCTCGGCGCAACCCACGCCGTGCTCGCCCCCTTTTGCCGCCGCCAGCGCTCCGCCTACCGGGGGCCGGTCCCTCAGCGGGCACGTGAACCAGTTGTCCGGTTGAACCGGTGGGCCTGCGGTCGAGCGTAGCCGGGACTGACCACGTCGCCAGTCGGCTTGTTCGGTCACCGCCTGCGCCGCAGGTTCGCCAGACGAGCAACGCCGCCGCGAAGCCGAGGCCGCACCCGACGGCGACGGTCCGAGACGCCTCGCCCACCGGAGCGCGACCGGCCGGGCGTGCCGACCCCGCCACCAAGGGAGCTGGTGCCGGCTCCACGGCGGCCTCGGCCGGGCGGCGGATGATCAGCACCCAGGTCAGCGTGGCGAACGCGACCAGGCACGCCTCGACGGTCGCGATGAACGACCCGTACATGTGCCAGCCGTAGATCTCGTCACCCTTCTTCGTCAGCGCCGACAACGCCATGACCTCGCCGACGCACAACACCGACACCGCCAGGACGGCCATGGGCCGCTGAGTCGGATCGGTCACGGCGGTGCGGTAGAAGCCGACTTCGATGCACAGGGCAACCAGCAGCAGCGCGATCACCTGGCTCATCTGCGCGAAGAACTCCGGCTCGATCCCCTCGCCGGCCACCAGTTGGAACTCCCACCACGTGGTCGCGAAGTACGCTGCCAGCGTGCCCGCCAACAACGGCACCGCCGCCCGCACCCGTGCCCACTCCTGCGGACGGCGAGCACGCAACCGGCGGCTGGTCAACACCCTGGGATCGGCGTCGAACGTCGCGGCCAGCACCATGGCGAGCGCTGCGACGTAGAGCGGCGCGACTGCGAGGTCGAACCACAGCGTGCTCGCCTCGAAACCGGCCCGGCGCCGGAACACGACGCTTTCCAGCACGTCGAGCCCCAGTGTGATCACTGCGCTGGCCATCCACCACGCCGTGATCGGGCGCGTCCGGTCACCGCCGACGCGGCTGCGATACCGGCCCTTCACGCCCCACACGATCGCGAGGATCGCCGCGTCCACCGGAGCGAGCAGCCAGTCCCAACGGCTCGGTCGCCACCGCTGGGTCGTCGAACGCGCCATCTACTGGCTGACCGGCTACCGCCGCCTGACCATCCCGCGCGACGAACTGGAAACCGGCGGACTGGCCGTCACCACTCGCCCTTACCGCGTCGTCGACACCCACGGCCGCCCGCATCCGGCGCGGTTCGGCTACGGCATCCCGACCTAATCCGTCCACTGGATGACGGCGGCGGGCGTCCGTGCGCGGTGGATTCCGTCATCCTCGGTGATGTGGACGCGATGGCGTGGGCGGTGCTGGCCGCCGCCCGCGTCATCGCGCCGCCCGCCCGCAGCACACCCCGACCCGCGTGAGGACCTATGAACAGCGACAGTGGACTGCTCGCCCCCGTCCGGACCGGAGCCCCGGCCGCCGACCTGACCGCCGACGAGGCGCGGTGGCACGCAGCCGTCGAGCGGATCGATCCCGCCGCCGTCGCGTTGGGCGCGCGTGAGATCGGCAGCCCCGTGGCGCCCCAGGTGGAGGCGCTCACCGCCGAGGTGGCGCGGATCGACGCCGCGCGCCCAGGTGACCTCCTCTACCTGGGCTGCGCGGACGCGTACGTCGACCGCGCCCGCCGCCACACGACCTCATGACCGCACCGGCGATCCACTCGGTGGCCGACGCCGAGCGCCTGGCGGCCGAACGCCTGGCCCCCGATGTCCGGGACTTCGTCTCCGGCGGAGCGGGCGACGAGGTCACGCTCGCCGCCAACCGCGCCGCGTTCGACAGGGTGTCCGTGGTGCCCAGGTCGCTGGTGGACGTGTCCGGGTGCGACACGGGCCGCGACCTGTTCGGCGCGTGGTCGTCGCTGCCGCTGGCGATCGCGCCGATGGCGTACCAGCGCCTGGTCCACCCGGACGGGGAGAGCGGTGTGGCGCGGGCGGCCGCGGCGGCGGGGGTGCCGAACGTGCTGGGCATGCTCGGCGCCGAGCGGATCGAGGACGTGGCGGCGGCCGGTGGCGCGCACTGGCTCCAGCTGTACTGGCTCAAGGACCGCCAGGTCGTCGCGGACCTGCTGCGGCGGGCCGAGGGGGTCGGGTGTCGCGCCGTCGTCCTCACCGTCGACGTGCCGGTGATGGGGCGGCGCGTCCGGGACCTGCGAAACGGGTTCGCGCTGCCGCCCGGCGTGCGGCCGGTCAACATCGGCGGTGACGTCGGTGAACGCCGAGCCGGCGATTCAGCGGTGGCCCGGCACACCAGTGCCGTCTTCGACCCCTCCCTGACCTGGCGCGACCTCGACTGGATCAGGGAGCGCACACGACTGCCGCTGGTGCTGAAGGGAATCCTGGACCCCGAGGACGCCCGCCAGGCCGCCGAGTCCGGTGTGGACGGTCTCGTGGTCTCCAACCACGGCGGGCGCCAGCTCGACGGCGCGGTGCCCTCCGTCGACGCCCTGCCCGACGTGGTGGACGCCGTGGGCGGCCGATGCCGGGTGCTGCTGGACAGCGGGGTGCGCACCGGGGTCGACGTCCTGCGGGCGCTGGCGCTGGGCGCGGACGCGGTCCTGCTCGGCCGCCCGGTGCTGTGGGGCCTCGCGGTGGCCGGGCGGCGGGGCGTCACCGCGGTGCTCGACGTCATCCGGCAGGAGTTCGAGACCGCGCTGCGCCTGGCGGGCTGCCGGGACGTCGAGGACGCGCGGCGGCTCCGCACGGTCAGGGCGTGAACCGCGCCCGCAGGTAGGCGGCGACCTCGGCGTGCGCCCGGCGGGCCGCGTCGAGGACGTCGGTCATCGCGAAGAACCCGTGCGCCATGCCGGGGTAGCGGGTCGAGACGACGTCCACGCCCGACGACGCCAGCCTGCGCGCGTACTCCTCGCCCTCGTCGCGCAACGGGTCGTGCTCGGCGGTCACGACCAGCGCCGGCGGCAGCCCCGACAGGTCGTCGGCGCGCAACGGCGACGCCAGCGGGTCGAGCCCGTCGGCCGGGTCGGCCAGGTAGTGCGACCAGTACCACGCCACCGAGTGCCGGTTGAACAACGCCGGATCGTCGCTGTCGCGCAACGACTGCGTGTCCGCGCGGTAGTCGGTGTTGGGGTACACGAGCACCTGCGCGGCCAGCGACGGGCCGCCCCGCTCGCGGGCCAGCAGCGTCACGGCCGCCGCGAGGTTGCCGCCCGCGCTGTCACCGGCCACGGCCAACCGCCCGGGGTCGAGCCCGAACTCGTCGGCGTGCTCGGCGAGCCACGCCACGGCCGCGTAGCTGTCGTGCACGGCCGCCGGGAACCGGTGCTCGGGCGCGAGCCGGTAGCCCACGGTGATCACCTGGCACGGCACGGCGTTGGCCAGCGACCGGCAGATCCCGTCGGACGTCTCGACGCTGCCCAACGCCCACCCACCGCCGAACAGGTACACCAGCGTCGGCAGCGGACCGGTGTCGTCGGTCGGCCGGTAGACGCGCACCGGCAGGTCGCCGCCCGGTCCGGGGACGTGGCGGTCCACCACGTGCCGCACCGGCTCGCCCGCGCCCGCGCCCGCCCGGACGGCGGCCAGGTCGGCGGCGCGGGCCTGCTCGACGGTCAGCGTGTACAGCGGCGGCACGGCGTCGGCGACGCGGCGGGCGCGCAGCCGCGCCGCCTGGGGGTCGAGCGGCACGGCGGCCTCCCTCGGTCAGTCCTGGAGCACCTTGCGGATCGCGGTCGCGAGCTGGTCGCGGTCGGGCTGCACGGCCCGGTCGAGCGCGGGCGCGAACGGCACCACCGCGCCGTCCGGCCGGGTCACCCGCGCGGGCGGGGCGGTGAGGTCGAACCGCTCGGCGGCGGTGGCCAGCACCTCGGCGGCGACGCCGCACGTGCGGTTGGCGTCGTCCACCACGACCAGCCGCCCGGTGCGTCGCACGGAGTCGGCCAGCCCGTCCCAGTCGAACGGGTACACGGTGCGCGGGTCGAACACCTCCACGGACGCCTCCCCGGCCAGTTCGTCGGCGACCGCCAGCGCGTCGTGCACCAGGTGGCCGATGGCGACGACCGTGACGTCCGAGCCTTGGCGGTGCACCCGCCCCGCGCCCAGGGCCACCGGGGCCAGCGTGGCGAAGTCGACGTCCGCCCGCACGTCCAGCGCCCCGGCCGGGGCGAACACCACCACCGGGTCGTCGTCGCGGATCGCGGACACCACCAGCCCGTAGGCGTCCTCGGGCGTCGCGGGCACGACGGTCTTCACACCGGCGTGCGCGAACAGGCCGTAGGGGTGGTCGGAGTGCTGCCCGGCCCAGCCGGCGCGCGACCCGGAGCCGGGCACCAGGTAGGTCACCGGCACGGCGGTCTGGCCGCCGGTCATCAGCGAGAACTTGTGCGCCTGGTTGACGATCTGCTCGAACGCCAGGAACAGCAGCGCCGGGATCTGGAACTCGACGACCGGCCGCATCCCGGCCAGCGCCGCCCCGGTGGCGAACCCGGTGAACGCCTGCTCGGACAGGGGCGTGTCGACCACGCGCTCGGGCCCGAACCGGCCGAGCAGCCCGGCGGTCACGTTGGACACCGCGACCCGGACGTCCTCGCCCAGCACGAACACCGCCGGGTCACGGGCCAGCTCGTCGCCCAGCGCCCGGTTGAGGGCCTTGCGGTAGGACAGCCACGGCATCAGCGGCCATCCCCGGGTCGACCGCGCAGTCCGGTGGCGTACAGGTCGTCCAAGGCGCCCTCCGGGTCGGGGTGCGGGCTGCTCAGCGCGAACGCCACCGCCTCGTCCACAACGGACTCGACTTCGGCGTCGACCCGCTCGCGGTCCGCATCGGACAATCGAGAGCCCTGAACGTCCAACGGGTCCCGCGATCGTCCTTTGAGCACTTCGTCGTCAGGGCGATACCGCACCCGCGCACGGTGTTCCCACGTGTGGTGCGCGTCGAACCGGTAGGTCACGCACTCGATCAACGACGGCCCGCCGCCGGACCGGGCGCGGTCGACGGCGGTGCGCGCGGCGTCCAGCACGGCCACGGGGTCCATGCCGTCGACCGTCGCCGACGGGATGCCGAACGCCTCGCCCCGCCCGGTGATCGTGCCCGCGACCGCGTCCGCCACGGCCAACGTCGTGGCGTAGCCGTTGTTCTCGCACACGAACAGCACCGGCAACCGCCACAGCGCGGCCAGGTTCAGCGACTCCAGCAGCACGCCCTGGTTGACCGCGCCGTCGCCGAAGAAGCTCACCGCCACCCGGCCGTCGCCCGCCCGCTTGGCCGCCCACGCCGCGCCCGCGGTGATCGGGGCGTTCGCGCCGACGATGGCGTTCGCGCCGAGGATGCCCAGCCGGAAGTCCGCGGCGTGCATGGACCCGCCGCGCCCCCGGTTGAGCCCGGTGGCGCGGCCCGCCAGCTCGGCCAGCACCCGCTTCGGGTCGGCGCCCTTGGCCAGCACGTGCCCGTGCCCGCGGTGGGTGCTGGTGATCACGTCGTCGGCCCGCAGCGCCGCGCACGCCCCGGCGGCGACGGCCTCCTGCCCGGTGTAGGGGTGGATGCCGCCGACGATGTCGCCCGCGCGGACCAGCTCGACCGCCCGTTCCTCGAACCGGCGGATCAACCGGACCACCCGGTACAGGTCGGCGTGCGCCGCCGCGCTCAGGAACGCCACAGCAGCGGGCAGAACTCCGGGTCCGCGTAGTCCGGCCTGCCGTCGGGCGTGCGGCGCACCAGCGAGTCGTGGTTGTAGAACGCCGAGGTGCCGTCGGAGAGCCGGAAGTCGCGGAAGGCGTTGTCGCCGTCCTGGAGGTGCAGCGAGATCGCCTGGCGCGGCCGGGTCGACCGGTTGGCGCCGCTGCCGTGGTAGGTGCGGCAGTGGTGGAAGCTCATGTGCCCCTTGGGGATGATCATCGGGATCTTGGACACCGGCACGCCGTTGTGGGCGGCGTTGGCGGACAGCAGGTCTTCCAGGTGGTTCGGGTCGCGGTCGGCGAAGTGGCGGGTGGTGCTGTCGTCGAACCCGACCTCCTCCCAGCGGTGGCTGCCGTCCACCATGGTGATGGTGCCCAGCTCCTCGTCGCAGTCGTGGAGCGGGATGAACGCGGTCAGCATCCGGTCGGAGGACGACGACGACCAGTAGTGCTTGTCGAAGTGCCACGGCACGACGTTGGACGGCTCGTCGGCGATCGGCGGCTTGTAGATCAGGGTCGACTGGAACACCCGGATCTCCGACGCCTCGGCCAGCCGCGCGGCCACCGCGCCGATGATCGGCTTGAGCAGCGCCTTGGCGATGCCGTCGCTCTCGTAGTGCACGTAGTCGTTGTGCCGCTGCACGTCGCCGTGCGCGGGCTCCCAGTAGGCCAGGCGCGGCGGGCGGGAGGGCAGGCGGCGGCTGCGCTCGCCCTCGTAGTAGCGGTCCACCGCGGCGGTCAGCTCGTCCACCTCGTCGTCGGACAGCAGCTTCCTGGACAGGTACCAGCCGTGCTCGGCGAAGAAGCGGACCTCGTCGTCGGTCGGGAGCAGCTCCCGTTCCCGCTCGGTCAGCGCGAGCGCGTTCACCTCGATCACTCGTCCTCCCCAGCGGTGGTGCCGGACAGTTCCGCCCGCTTGGCCTCGTACAGGGCGCGGATGTTGCCGCTGCCGAAGGTCAGCGCGCCGCGGCGTTCGATGATCTCCAGGAACAGCGTGCGGCGGACGTGCACGGACTCGGTGAAGATCTGCAGCAGCTGGCCCCAGTGGTCGCGGTCGACCAGCACGCCCAGGCGGCGCAGCTCGTCCAGCGGCGCGTCCAGGTGGCCGACGCGATCCTCCAGCGAGTCGTAGTAGGCGCCGGGCGTGCCCAGGAAGCGGACGCCGTGCTCGGACAGCGTGCCGACCGCGCGCACGATGTCGTCGGTGCTGAACGCGACGTGCTGGACGCCCGCGCCCGCGTGCCAGGACAGGAAGTCGTCGATCTGGCCGGGGGTGCGGTCCGGGTCGGGTTCGATCAGCGTGAACGTCACCTGCCCGGACGGGCTCTGCACCACCTTGGAGTCCATGCCCTGCCCGCCGATCTCCACGTAGTCCTCGAAGATCTGCTCGAAGCCGAACACGTCGACGTAGTAGCGCGCGGTCGGGCCCAGCCGCCCGGCGGGCACGCAGATCGCGAGGTGGTCGATGGCGCGCAGCAGCTTGCTGTCGCTGTACGGGTCGGGCTCGTCGACGACCAGCGCGCCGGGCAGGAACTCGCGCCGCGCGCCGTGCCGCTCCACCAGCCGGTGGGTCACGTCGGAGAAGCCGGAGACCTCCGCGACGACGACCCGCTGCTCGCCCTCGCCGTAGACCTTCGGCGGTGACAGGGGTCGCGCGCCGCGCTCGACCAGCAGCCGGTACGCCGCCGCCGTGTCGTCCACGCCGATGCCGACGACGGCCACGCCGTCGCCGTGGCGGCGCACGTACTCGGTGGCCGGGTGCTCGGCGTGCAGCCCGGAGGTCAGCACCACCTGGATGTCGCCCTGGCGCAGCAGCAGCGAGCGCTGCCCGCCCAGGCCCGTCTCGGGCCCGCCCTGGCCGCGCACCTGGAACCCGAACGCGGTGCACAGGTAGAACGCCGCCTGCTTGGCGTCGCCTACGTACAGTTCGATGTGGTCGATGCCGGAGATCCGCATCAAGCCGCCCCGATCGCTTCCCGCAGCACGTCGACCGCGTCATCGATGGTGGTCATCCGACCGTACTGGTCCTCGTCCAGCTCCACGCGCACCCCGTAGCGCTGCTCGACCTGGTGCAGCAGCCAGGCCAGTTCCATCGACTCGATGCTCTCGGAGACGTCCCGCACCGACCTGCCGTCGAGGCCGGCGAGCATCGCCACGATCTCGTCGCGGCCCGGCGCCGGCCCGCTCGCGCGGGCTCCCCGATCCGCGGCGGGGTGGTCTGGTGTCCTCATCAGATCACCTTCCTTGTCGCGGGGCCTGGCGGAGCACCGACCGGTCGCGCACGAGTTTTCCCGTGGTGGTGCGCGGCATCGCCGCCAACACGTGCAACTGCCGCGGTCGCTTGTAGCCGGCCAGCCGCTCGGCGAGACCGGCGCGGACGGCGTCGACCGACACGCCCGGCGCGAGCTGCACGTAGCCGGTGATCGCCTCGTCGTGCAGCACGACGGCGGCTTCGACGCCCGGCAGCGCGGTCAGCGTCGCCTCGACCTCGGTCAGGTCGACCTTGAGCCCGCCCACCGAGACCTGCGAGTCCAGCCGTCCCTTGATGGTGACCAGGCCGGTGTCCGGGTCGACGACGCCCGCGTCCCGGGTGTGCAGCCACCCGTCGGACCAGCGGGTCGGGTCGGACAGGCCGACGTAGGGCGATTCCGGCCTGCTCACCAGAAGTTCGCCGGCCCGCTCGACGACCGCGAGGCCGGGGGCCGGGGTCAGCGCGGGGCGGTGCGCGCCGAACAGGTCGGTGGCGATGACGCCGACCTCGGTCATGCCCCACATGTTGCCCAGCGGCACGCCGTACTTGTCCAGGAACGCGGTGGCCGTCGCGGCGGGCACCAGCTCGCCGCCGGTGGTCATCCGCTTCAACTGGGGCAGGCGCGGCGGTTCGGCGACCGAGGCGAGCAGTCCGATGTGGAACGGGACGCCGAGCACCGTCGCCGGGCTGGTCTCGGCCGCCACGGCGTCCAGGACGCTGTCGCCGGTGAGCCGTTCCGGCGGCCTGACCTGCACGCCCGCGTGCAGCCCGTAGAGCAGCGCGCCGACCAGGCCCAGCACGTGCACCATCGAGGCCAGCACGACGATCCGCTCGCCGGGCAGCGGCACACCGTCGATGCGCGTGTAGCGGTCGACCTCGGCGATCAGGTCCGCCGCGGTGCGTCCGATCACCTTGGACGGTCCGGTGGAGCCGGAGCTGAGCTGGATCACCGCGTGCGGTGTGGCGGCGGGGCGGCCGGGGTGCGGGGTGGTGGTCTCCTCGACGTCGGCGAAGGCGCGCAACGGGTTGCCGCGCACCGCGCCGGGCGCGACCACGACCTGCGGCGCCAGCCGGTCCAGCGCGGCACCGACCTCGAACGGCGTGAGCCGGTGGTCCAGCAGCGCGACCTGCGCGCCGATCCGCCAGCCCGCCAACAGGTTCGCCACGAACGCCAGGGACGGCGGCAGGCGCAGCACCAGCGAGCCGCCCGCGCGCAGCCCCGCCGCTTCCAGCCGAGCGCGGCGCTCGGCGACCATGCGGCGCAGCGCGGCGCGGTTCACCGGGCCGTCGACGTGCAGGCACACCTGGGCGTCCGGGCCGCGCAGCAGGACCTCGTCCACCCACTCGGGGCCCGCCACCGGAGCGGAACCGGCCTCCGCGAGATGACGTGTCACGAACACCCCCGCCCGATCGCGCCTGCGGTGAACGAATGCCGAACTGATACGCGGCAAGGAAATGAACCTGGTGGAGCGTACGTCACCGCTCGCCCGGGGCACCATCGGCCAATCGGTCGCGGCGGTCGTCGATCAATGCCGCCAGCCGGTCCAGCCCGGTGTCGATCGACGCCGGGGAAACCGCGCTGAACGAAAGCCGCAGCGCGCGCACGGGCGGCGCGCCGTCGTAGAAATGACCCATGGGCGTCCACAACAGCCCGTAGTCGCGGGCGGACCGTTCCAGCAGCGCGTCGTCCACCGGAAAGGGAACCTCCACCACCACGAAGAATCCTCCCGCGGGCGCGGTCCAGGTGACTTCGCCGTCGTCGGGGAACCGCGCCGCCAGGCCGTCCAGGACGCGGCGCAGGTTGCCCGCGTACAGCTCGCGCTGACGCGCGGTGGCGTCGAGAAGGCTCCCGCCGTGCTCGACCAGCGCGCCGCCGATCACGGCCTGCGCGATGGGCGAGGTGTTCACCGTGACCATGCTCTTGATCTTGGACAGCTCGTCGGCGAGCAGTCCCACCGCGCCGGACGCCGAGGCCACCCGCTGGTCGGCCACCACGTACCCGACGCGCGCCCCGGGCAGCACCGCCTTGGCGAACGACCCCAGGTAGACCACCCTGCGGTGCTCGTCCAGCGCCTTGAGCGTCGGCACCCGCGCACCGCCGTGGAACAGCCCGTACGGGTTGTCCTCGACCAGCAGGACGTCCTCCTCGCACGCCACCTCCAGCAGCGCCCGCCGGGTCTCCAGGTCCATGCTCAGGCCGGACGGGTTGGCGAAGTCCGGCATCACGTAGCACGCGCGCGGACGGCGTCCGGCGGCGCGTTCGCGGCGGATCACGGCCACCAGGTCGTCCAGGTCGACGCCGGCCGCCGAGGTCGCCACCGGCCGCACCGGCAGGTCGGCCAGCCGCGCCGCGCCGGTCAGCCCGACGTAGGTCGGGGACACCGCGAGCAGCACGTCCCGGTCGTCGGCGCGGAAGGCGCGGGCGACGAGGAACATCGCCTCCTGGCACCCCGCCGTGACGACGACCGACTCCGGGTCGACAACGGTTCCCTCGTCGCGCCACAGGTTCTCGGCGACCAGTTCGTGAATGATCCCCTTGGTGCGCCCGTACTGCAATACGGTGCGCCGCACCTGTGCCGGCGTGAGTCCCCGTTCGCGTTCCAGGTGCTCGCCGAACAATCGCAGATATCGCGGCACGTCGGCCAGGTCGAAGAACTCCTCGGTGGGCCTCCCGGCGGCCAGGGAAATGGCTTCGGGATATCGCCCGGCGATCTCGTTGAGGAAATTCATCGAGTTGGCCGCGGGATCTTCCAGACCGCCGAACAGCTCCGCGGTGGCCAGGTCGGCGGTCGCCACGGTGCTCACGTCGCCTCCCCGCGCGCGGTGCGGCGGCGGTCGCGCGCGGCGAGCACCGAGCGCAGCAGGTCGTCCAGCTCGGTGTCGGACAGCCCGGCCAACCCGTCGTCGGGTTCGGGTCGCCGCTCCGCGGTGACGATGGCCGCGAGCGCGGCGATGGTGGGCGTGGCGAAGATCCGGTGCAGCGGCAGGTTCACGCCGTACGCCTCGGCGACCTTCGCGGCGAACCGCATGACCGTCAACGACCCCGCGCCGCGCCGGAACAGGTTGTCGTGCACGGCGATCCGGTCGGTGGTGCGCAGCAGGTCCGCCCAGATCCGCGCCATCGTCCGCTCGACGTCGTCCCGGGGCTGCCCCCAGTCGGGCTCGGGCAGGGTGTCGGACAGCTCGTCCATCGCCACGAACAGCTCGGGGACCATCCGCTCCGGCAGCGTGGCGCGCAGGTGCTGCCGCAGGGCTTCGCCGCTCTCGTCGGACACCACGTACGCGACCAACGCCGTCTCGCCGTCCTTCGGCGCACCGATCACGACGGCGTCCCGCACGGCCCGGTGGGTTCGCAGTTCCGCCGCGATCTCACCGGGGTCCACCCACGTGCCTCGGACCTCCACCTTGTCGTCGGTGCGCCCGACGAGGTCGAGGCGTCCGTCCTCCCGCCACCGCGCCAGGTCGCCGGTCGCGTGATCGCCGACGTGCACTTCGCCGATGGCGCCGATCGGCACGGGCACACCGCGCTCGTCCAGGATTCTGGCCCTGGAACGGTTCGTCGCGGGCCAGCGCCCGGCCACCGGCCACAGCGCCGACTCCGCGTCGCCGTGGACGTGCCACAGCTCCGCTCCCGGGGTGTCGAGCGCTTCGGCGAGATCCGGTGTGAGGCCCGTGCACAGCCGCAGTCGCACGCTGTCCGGCACGGTCGGCAGGTGCCGCCACGTGTGCGCCGACGCGTGCAGGGCGGTGATCCCGTTCAGGTCCTTGCCATCGGTGACCACCACGTCCGCGCCGCACACCAGGGGCAGCAGCAATTCCATCAGGGCGACGTCGGCGGCGGTGCCGACCGCGGCGAAACGATCTCCCGCGCCCAGCGGGAGATCACGGCGGAGCACCGCGAGCACGTCGGCCACCGCACGATGCGTGACGTCACGACCATCGACGACGTAGGCGACCGGATTCGGCTCCACGGGGTCGATGGGTTCGCCATCCGCAGAAGTGATCACGGTCGCGTCACCGATCGCGTCGCGCTCCTCGTCGGCCACGACCAGCTTGAGCCCGCAGTTCCGGACGCGCTTCTCCAGGCCGGGCAACGGGAAGTCCGGGTCCAGCAGCACAGCCGTCCGGCCCGCCCACCACGTGCCCAGCACGGCCACGAGCAGTCCCGCACCGCGCCGGACGCACACACCGACCCGGTGATCGGTGTCCCGCTCGGCGATCGCACGGGCCAGCACGGCGGCGCGTCGACACACCTCGGACACGGTCACGGTGCCGGTGCGGTCGGTGATGGAGGCTTCCGACTCGCGGAGGGCACGCACCACATCCAGGCCCGGCACGGTCACGGCGACGGCCTCTGGTGCCGGCGGCAGCGGAAGGTCCACGACCGGAGTGTGCGGGTGCTGTCCGGCGTGTTCGAGCACCGCCACGACCGATCGCAAAAACCGTTCAGCGAACGGCGTTTCGTACACGTCCGCGCGGTAGGCCAACGTGAGGGTGCCGTCCTCCCCCGCGTTCACCTGGAATTCGGCGCACTCCTGGCCCGTGGTGGAGAAGCCGACCACGGGACGGGCGATACCGAGTTCGGCGGCGAGCTTGTCGAACGGCAGTTCGCCGTGCGACAGCGCTTCCGCGGCGGAATCCCGCACTCGCGCGCGCAGTTCGGCGAACGTGCCGGTGACGCACACCCGCAGCGGCACGATGTCGGCGAACGGCCCCACGATCCGCTCCAGCTCCGGCCGGATGCGCCCGCTGACGGGCAGGGCGATCACCAGGTCGCACTGCCGGGCGTAGCGGGACAACACGACCGCGTACGCGGCGAGCGCGGCGGCCGGGTCGCCGGGGGCTTCGGCCGTGACGTCACCCCAGGACGGGGTGGACGGCGGATCGGCGGGCAGGGAAAGGCCGGCGGGGGCGCCGCGCAGCGGTTCGCGCCAGGGCGCCAGTTGCCGCTCCAACTCCTCCCCCGCCAGGCGTTCGCGCTGCCACACGGCGTAGTCGCCGTAGTCCATCCAGAGTTCAGGCAGCTCTCCGCCTCCGCACGCCGCGGACAACTCGTCCAGCAGGAGGTCCAGCGCCGGACCGTCGGCGACGACCCGGTGCGCGGACACGACCAGCGACGGCTGTTCCGGCGGCCCGACCAGCGCGACGCGCACCAGCGGCGGCGTGGCCGGGTCGAACGGCTCGGCCGACTCCTCGTGCGCGACGGGCAGTTCGGCGGTGTCCGCCACGACCTGCTCCGGCTCGCCGTCGACCGTGACGACCGACGTGCGGAGGGCGGCGTGCCGGACGACCGCGGCGTCCACCGCCCGGCGCAGGACATCGGGGTCCACCGGGCCGTCGAGCCGGCGGGCGCGCCGCACCACCGCCGCGGGCCCGTCCAGCGACCGGGAACGTCGCTGCGCGAACGAGAGCGGGTACCGCACTCGCTACCTCCCGCCCGTCGCGTCCGCCAGGATTCGCTGCCGCATCAGGAACTTGCGCACCTTGCCGGTCGGGCCGAAGGTGACGCCGTCGTCGGAGACGGCCTCCACGCGTCGCAGCGTACGGGCCCCCGCCTCCCCCAGCGCGCCGCGCACGACGTCCTCGTGGTCGGCGTCCGGGTCGGCGTCGTCGCGCAGGATCAGCAGCACGTCGGTCACCACCGAGCCGTCCGGCTGCCTGGCCGCCAGGACCGTGCAGTCGCGGACCCCGGGGCTGCGGGCCAGGATGCGCTCCTCGGTGAGGGCGGTGTAGATCCAGTTCCCCCCGCCCAGGTCGACCGCGTCGCTCACCCGGTCGACGTGGTAGTAGTAGCCGTCCTCGTCGCGGTACATGAGGTCACCGGTGAGGTAGTAGCCGTTGAGGCGGGTCCGGTAGGTGGCCGCGGAGTCGTTCCAGTAGCCCAGGGCCAGCGTCGGCGACTTGAGGCCGCACTGCCCGACCTGCCCGACCGGCACCTCTTCCCCCGTCGTCACGTCCAGCAGCGCCACTTCGGCGAACGGGTACGGCTTTCCCACACAGCGGTCGTAGCGGTCGCTGCCGGGGCGGTGGGCGATGGCGAACGCGCCGTGCCCCATCTCGGTGGAGCCCAGCGTGTCGACGAACTTCGACCCGGGCACGTCGACGACGCCCTCGCGCGTCCACGTCGGGTGGCTGCCCACCGCGACCAGGCGCCGCACGTGCGCCTCGTGCGCGCAGTCGCCGGTGCTCGACCAGTTGCGCACCGAGGACAGGTCGCGGGTGGACAGGTCGAAGCGGGCCAGTTCCGACCACGTCACGGCGAAGCCGTAGACGCCCGTGGGCCGCCAGCGCTCGATCGCGTCGAGGACGACCTCACCGCTGCGCTCGAACGGGCCGCCCTGGTTGGACAGGCACAGGATCTCGTAGCCGTTGCACAGCGCCTGGTTGAGCACGATGATCCCGGCGGCGTGGGCGGCGGGCAGCGCGCTCAGCTCGCGCACCCGGCCGTGCGGGCGGGCTTCGGTGAGCCGCACCGCGCGGACGGCGGCGAACAGGCTGTGGTGCGAGTGGACGACCGCCGTGGGCATGCGGGTGGTGCCCGAGGAGTGCGTGATGGCCACCGGGTCGTCGCCGTGGTGGCGGTAGTGCTCGGGCGCCCGGCGCGGGTCGCCCGTGCCGATCTCCGCCGCGTCGCCGAGGATCGGCACGCCCAGGTCGTGCTCGCGCAGCGCCGCGTGGTCGTCGTCCACGACGACGCCGACGCCGCCCAGCTTGCGGATGAACTCCGCCGCCACGTCGATCGGCATGTTCGGGTTCATCAGCGCCGGGATCGCGCCGAGCCGGTTGAGGGCGAAGAAGTTGAGCAACACGTCCGCCGCCGAGGTGACGAACAGCGCCATCGGGTCGCGCCGCCCGATCCCGCGGCGGGCGAACCACTCGGCGCGCGCGGCGACCCGTTCGGTCAACTGGCGCAGCGACAGCGGCGTCCACGCCGGGATGCCGTCCACGTCCACGTCGAAGCTCACGCGCGGCACGTCGAGGTCCGCGCCGTGCTCGACGAGCATCAGCGGCACGTTGCCCGCGCCCACGCGCATGTCCCGCGCGAGCGCGGTCCGCAGCTGGGCAGAACTCACGAGACCTCCCGGTTGAACAGGCGGATGGACCAGCCGACGGCCAGGCCGCAGGCGGCGAGCATGACGACGCCGCCCTGCCAGACCGCGGGCGCGGTGAAGTGGCCGGTGAACAGGGCGCGCAGGGCGTCGGTCGCCCAGGCGAACGGGTTCCACAGCGCCACGTTCTGCACCCACAGCGGCGCCAGGGTCAGCGGGATGAGCACGCCGGCGAGCAGCGACACGGGCTGGCCGACGGTGTTGATCAGCACGCCCAGGCTGTTCTCGTTGCGCACCAGCAGGGCGATGGCGTAGGAGATGGAGATGCTGAGCAGGATCACCAACGACAGCAGGGCGTAGGACACCACCAGGTCCAGCGGGTTCACCCGCAGCCCGAACGGCAGGGCCGCGACGGTGATCACCGTCGCCTGGAACTCCAGCAGCGCCACGTGCATCAGCGCCCGGCCCAGCAGCAGGCCGGTGCGGCTGACCGGGGTGACCCGGCAGCGGTCGATGATGCCCGCGCGCAACGCGCTGAGCAGGCCGTAGCCCGCGTACAGGCCGCCGAGCAGGCCCATCGCGACGAACAGGCCGGGCACGTAGACGGCGTAGGCGTCGCCGTAGCTCTCCACGCCCCGGCCCGCCATCGCGACCTTGAGGAAGGGCGCGAACAGCACCAGGAACGTGATCGGCTGGGCCAGCGTCAGCGCGACCACGGTGGGGTTTCGCGCCATGATCCTGGTCTCGAAGGTGAAGATCAGCCAGGTGTCCCGGAGCACTTTCACCGCCGTCGGCCCCTTCAGTCGTCCAAGGTGCGGCCGGTCTTGGCCAGGAACACGTCGTCCAGGCTGGGCCTGCGGGACTCGATGGCGCTCGGCTCGACCCCGGCGCGCAGCAACGCGGCCATGATCAACGGGACGGCGGTGGCCGCGCCGTCCACGTACAGGCGCAGGGTCGTGTCGACCGCCTCCACGCCGCGCACGTGGTGCAGCGGAGTCAGCGCGGCGGCGGCGCGGCGCAGCTTCTCGGCGTCGGGCCGGCCCGCCTCGTCGGCGGCCGCCAGGCCGACCGTGACGACGTCACCGGAGATCTCCCGCTTGAGGTCGGAGGGCGTGCCCTCGGCGACGATCAGGCCCCGGTCGATGATGGAGACGCGGTCGCACAACGAGTCCGCCTCGTCGAGGTAGTGCGTGGTGAGGAAGATGGTCATGCCGTTGTCGCGCAACCGCCGCACCTCGCGCCACATGCGCGCCCGGCTGGGCGGGTCCAGGCCCGCGGTGGGCTCGTCCAGGAACATCACCGACGGCCGGTGGATCACGCCCAGCGCGAAGTCCAGCCGCCGGCGCTGCCCGCCGGAGTAGGTGCGGACGCGGCGGTCGGCGAACTCCGCCAGGTCGAAGGTCGTGATCGCGGCGGCGGCCAGCCGTTCGGCCTCGGCCTTGCCCCGGCCGTGCATCCGGGCCTGGGCAACGAGTTCCTGCCGCGCCGAGGCGTCGTCGTAGGTGCCGCTGGACTGCGCGACGTACCCGATCACGTCGCGGACGCGCGCGGGCGAGCGCACCAGGTCCACGCCGCCGATGCGGGCGCTGCCGCCGTCCGGGCGGACCAGGGTGGCCAGCATCCGCAGCGTGGTCGACTTGCCCGCGCCGTTGGGCCCGAGGAACCCGAAGATCTCGCCCGCGCGCACCGCGAAGCCCACACCCCGCACCGCTTCCACGGCCTCGGCCTTGCGCCCGCGCTTGCGATAGGTCTTGCGCAAACCGCTCGCCTCGATGACCAGGTCCCGCCGCTCGCCGGCGGCGGCCCGGTCCGGCGCGACGGGGTCGCGCGCCGACAGCGTTGGGCGGGTGCTCATCCGCTGAGGCTAAGTTAGCTGCGGCGCAACGACAATCACGCTTTCGGACGCGTCGGCGCACCACCGCGCGGGGTCATCCGCGCGCCGATGGCGGCGCCGATCACCGCCACCGGGCGCGGCAACAGCATGTGCTCGTGCTCGCAGTCCACTTCGACCACCTCCACCGGACCGTCGAGGTGGCCCTCCCATGACGCGACCTTCGCTTCGGTGCTCCGCTGCGACCGGGTGGCCGACAGGAACAGCACCGGGCAGCGCACCAGGCCGGGTCGGTGCTGTTGCGCCACCGCGATGGTGTGGCGGATGACGCGGGGCAGCGCCCGCAACCGCCGGTCGGGCCACTCCGACAGGCCCAGTCCCGGGCGTGCGCGCACCACCTGGAGCAGGCGGCCCACCGGGTCGGGGTCGTCCGGCTCGACCACCGGCTGGTAGCCGAACTCGCGCAGCACGAAGTCGCACAGCAGCCACAGGTCGTCGTCGCCGACGCCCAGGCCGTGCGGCAGGTCGGGCGTGGCGTCGCCGACGACCAGCAGCGCCACCTCGTCGCCCCGCCGCTGCAACTCCTCGGCCACGGCGTGCGCGGTGTTCGCGCCCAGCGACCAGCCGAACAGGTGGTGGGGGCCGGGGTGGGTGGCGCGGATCAGGTCGGCCCAGTCGCGGGCGATCTCGGCCAGGTCCACCGGCAGCGGTTCGGGTCTCCGCAGCCCGCGCGACTGCAGCCCGTACACCGGGTGCGCCGCGTCCAGGTGCGGCAGCAGGGCCAGGTAGCACCAGCTCGCGCCGACCAGCGGCGGCAGGCAGAACAGCGGCGCGCCCGCACCGCCCTCGCGCAGCGGCAGCACCAGGTCCAGGATGCCGCCCGCGGCCCTGATGTCGGCCCGCCGCTGCCGCGCCCACGCGAACTCGTCGGCGGTCGGCAACGCCTTCGCACTCAGCCCGTCCACGCGCCCATCCTCGCGGCTGGAGGCGGTCAGCCGCCAGCCGCCAGCGCGACGAGGTGCGCCGCCGCGGCGGGCGCGCCCCCCGCGGCGGTGAACTCGTCGCCTATCCGGCGGGCGCCGGCCCGGTAGGCCGGTTCGTCCAACACGGCGCGCACGGCCGCGTCCAGCTCGGCCACCGTCACGTCCAGGATGGACACCTCGATGCCCGCGCCCGCCGCCGCGACCCGGTGCGACAGCGCCACCTGCTCGGCCCGAACCGGGGCGAGGACCATCGGGACCCCGTAGCTCAACGCCTCGTTGACCGCACCACCCGCGTGGCAGACCACGGCGTCCAAACGGGGCATCAAGTCCAGCATCGGCACCAGGTCGACGGCGATGGCGTTGCCGGGGAACGACTTCGCGTCCACCCCGGAGGTGACGAACACCGCCTGCACGTCGTCGGACAGCGGCGCGAGCACCGCGGTGGCGCGCTCGTAGAAGTCGCCGATCATGTGGCCGACGATGGTGCCGACCGTGACCAGCACGTGCCGGCGGTCGTCGTCCCAGTCGTGCCAGGGGAATCGCGGGGCGTTGGGCCGCCGTCCCAGCGCCGAGCCGACCAGCACCGTCCGGGGCGGCAGCGCGTCGGGCGGGGTGAGGCCGGGACTGGACAGGGCGATCACCAGGTGCGGTGAGAACCGCGGATCCAGCGGCTCGTCGGCGGGCAGTCCGGCCAGCTCCACGGCCCGCGCGACCCGGTCGGCCACGAAGTCGTCGAACCCGACCAGCTCGGGCGGCGGCGCGAGTTCCAGCAGGCCGGTGCACAGGCTGGCCCACCGCACGCCCCGGCGGTGCGCCACCAGGCCCCCGGCCAGCGCGTACTGCTCGGCGACCACGACGTCGGGCCGGTGGCGCACCACCGCGTCGTCCACCGCGTCGAGGATGAACCGGGTGAACGGCAGCAGGTAGCCGTCCCACAGCGCCCGGACGCCGGCCATGCCGGTCTCGGCGTAACGGCGGTAGGCGCGTACCCCGGTGGGGTGCACCGTCGCGTCCGGACCGACCAGTGGGCGCAGCGTGTCCTCCGGACCGCACCACACCACCTCGTGTCCACTGTGGACGAGTTCCTGGCCGATGGCGAGCATCGGGAACAGGTGGCCTTGCAGCGGCAGCACGACGAGCAGGAACCTCGACACCGGACGATGATGGCACACGTTGACGTTCGCCAGAACGCGTGGTGTGATCCCGATCGTGACCGCGCTCGACGCGGTGTCGGTGTACACGCCGGCTGTCCGCGTTCCCATCGAGAGTCTCGCAGAACCGCTGGGGTTGACCGACATCCAGGTCCGGCTCTTCCGGCGGTTCCACGGGCTGGGCGAGATCAGCCTCGACCCGGAGCGGTCGCTGGCCGACCTGCTGCGCGCGGCGATCGACGGCCTCGGCTCGCTGCGCGGGCGCGAGCACCTGGTGCGGTACGTAGTCTACGGGCGGGCCATGCCCGTCGTGGTCCCGTACCCGGCCAACCCGCTGCACGAGGTGTGCCGGGAGGCCGGGCTGGGCCACGCGCTCGCGTTCACCGTCACCCACCAGAGCTGCGCCGGCGGGCTGCTCGCCCTGGAGTCGGCGGGACGGCTGCTGGAGGCCGACCCGGACCCCGACGCGCTCGCGCTCGTCCTCACCGGCGAGAAGGCGTTCACCCGTGACGCGCGCCTGCTGCCCGGCACGTCGATCTTCGGCGAGGGCGCGTCGGCCGCCCTGGTCAGCACGCACGGCCCGCGCGACCGACTGCTGTCGTTCTCCTGCGCCCAGCGCGGCGAGTTCGACACCGAGTTCGGGGAGAGCGCCGAGCGCTTCCAGCGCGAGTACCGGCCGTTCCTGGCCGAGGTGATCCGCGACGCGGTGGGCGCGGCCGGCCTGGCGCTGGACGACATCGCCCTGGTGCTGCCCCACAACGTCAACGTCGTGACCTGGCAACGGCTCTGCCTGCTGATGGACTTCCCGGTGGAGCGCGTGCTGCTGTCCAACGTGCCGGTCAACGGCCACCTGTTCTGCTCCGACGCGTTCGCCAACTACGCCACGGCGCGCGAGCGCGGGCTGCTGCGCGAGGGTGACCGCTACCTCGTGGCCGCGGTCGGCGCCGGCGCCGGGGCGACGTTCTCCGCGATGGTGTTCCAGCACTGAGTCCCGTTCCGCCCAGGAGGCCCGCCATGACCGTACCCGAAGCCCAGGTCGACGCCGCGTTGCGGCCCCGCGTGGTCGAGGTCATGACCGAGGTGATCGCGCGGCTGTCCGAGCGGGACGGACCGGTCACCGAGGACATGGACCTGGCCGACGAGCTGGGCCTGAGCTCGTCGATGGGCCTGGAGCTGCTGCTGGAGGTCGAGGAGCGGCTGGGCGTGCAGATCGACGTGGAGAAGATGCGCACCGACGAGCTGCGGACGGTGGGCCTGCTGGCCACGTTCATCGCCGCGCACTGCCGGCCCGCGTAGTGCACGTGCTGCGCGCCGAGCGCCGGGTCTTCCCCGGCCCGGCGGTCTTCCTGGGCGACGACGCGCGCCGGGCCGGTGTGACGGAGTACTTCGCGGACCTGACCGGGTCGGCGCGGGCGCCGGAGCTGTCCGGCCAGTCCTACGGCGAGATGGCCGCCGCGCTGGTGGCCGCCGCCGCGGACGGGCCGGTGGACCTGCTGGTGCTGGCGTTCTCCATCCACGACATGTGGCCGGGCCGCGCCACGGCCACGTACCTCAGCCACGTCTGCCCCGGCACGCCGCTGTCCTTCGCGGTGTGCGACCAGGGCAGTGCCGCGCCGTTCACCGCGCTGCGCCTGGTCCGCGACCGCGCGCCGCGGCGGGCGCTGGTGGTGGCCGTCGAGCAGGGCGGGCTGCCCTACGACTCGACGGCGACGCCGCCGCGCGAGCACCGCGGCGTCGCCCTGCTCTGCGGTGACGACGCGGGCCACCGCGTCACCGACCTCCGCCAGTTCCCGGACGTGGCCCCAAAGGCCGTGCCGGAGCTGGCGGCCCGGACGATCGCCGACCTGTCCGCCGGTCACGACCGGGTGCGCCTCGTGCTGGGCGAGGCGCTGTCCGCGGTGTGGCCCGAAGACCCCGACCGCGTGCCCGCCGGTCAACCGCTCACCGGGGTGTGGTGGCGGCTGGCCGACGCGCTCGCCGAGCCGGGCGGGTTGGTGGTGGTCGGCGAGTACGACCGCGAACTGCGCTACCTCTGCCTGGTCGGGATCGAGGTGCGCTGACCGCAAACCGGCCGCACGACGAAGGAGCACGCATGATCCCCCTGTTCAAGGTCGCGATGTCCGGTACCGTACCGGCCCTCGTCGAGAAGGTCCTGACCAGCGGCTTCATCGGGCAGGGCGCCAAGGTGGACGAGTTCGAGGCCGCCCTGGCCACCCGGATCGGCAACCCGAAGCTCGCCACCGTCAACAGCGCCACCTCGGGCCTGCACCTGGCCCTGCACCTGGTCACCGGCGGCGTGCGCGGCGAGGGCGGCGAAGTGCTGACCACGCCGATGACGTGCAGCGCCACCAACTGGCCGGTGCTGGCCAACGGCCTGCGCCCGCGCTGGGTGGACGTCGACCCCGCCAACCTCAACATGGACCTGGACGACCTGGCCCGCAAGATCACCCCGCAGACCAAGGCGATCATCGTGGTGCACTGGGCCGGCTACCCGGTGGACCTGCGGCGGCTGGCCGAGGTGCTGGATCAGGCGGAGAAGGTGCACGGCGTGCGCCCCATGGTGATCGAGGACTGCGCGCACGCCTGGGGCGCCACGTTCGACGGCAAGCACCTGGGCAACCACGGCAACATCTCGGTGTTCAGCTTCCAGGCCATCAAGCACCTCACCACCGGTGACGGCGGCCTGGTCGTGCTGCCGGACAAGGAGTTGGCCCGCCGGGCGCGGCTGCTGCGGTGGTACGGCATCGACCGCGAGACCAACGCGCGGTTCTCGTTCCTCAACGACATCCCCGAGTTCGGCTTCAAGTTCCACATGAACGACATCAACGCCAGCATCGGCCTGGGCAACCTGGAGCACGTGGACGAGGTCGTGGCCAGGCACCGGCGCAACGCCGCGTACTTCGACGCGGAGCTGGCCGACGTGCCGGGCGTGGAGCTGACCGAACGCGCGCCCGACCGCGAGTCGTCGTTCTGGATCTACACGATCAAGGTCGACAACCGCGACGGGTTCATGCGCCGCATGGAGGAGGCGGGCATCATGGCCAGCCAGGTGCACGAGCGCAACGACGTCTACACGACGGTGCGCGAGTACGCCGCGCTGCTGCCCGGCCTGGACAGCGTGAGCGCGCGGATGGTGTCCATCCCGGTCGGCTGGTGGCTGACCGAGGACGAGCGCGGGCACATCGTGTCCACCATCAAGGCGGGCTGGTAGGGGCGCGCGCCGCGCCGGGCCCCGGCGCGGCGTTCACCTCCGGGAGCGCGCGAAGGCCACGAACCGGTCGTTGGCCTCGGCCGTGCCGACGGTGACCCGCACGCCCCGCCCGTCCAGGCAGGCCACCAGGATGCCCGCGGCCTTGGCGTCGGCGGTGAACGCGGCGCTGTCCTCACCCAGCGGCAGCCACACGAAGTTGGCCTGGCTGTCGGGCGCGGTGTACCCGGCGTCGCGCAGCCCGGCGACCAGCCGGGCGCGCTGCGCGGCCACGTCGGCGCACCGCCGCGACAGCTCCTCGGTGACGTCCGGGTCGAGGGCGCGCAGCGCGGCGGCCTGGCCCAGGGAGTTGGCGAAGAACACCATGGCGGTCATCCGCGCGGCCATCACCCGGTCCGCGGGCAGCACCGCGTAGCCCACGCGCAGCGCGGCCAGGCCGTAGGCCTTGGAGAAGGTGCGCAACACGCACACGTTCGGGTGGTCGCGGTACAGGTCCAGCGCGTCGGGGAAGTCCGGGTCGGTGACGAAGTGCCGGTACGCCTCGTCGATCACCACCGGCACGTCGGCGGGCACGCGGCCGAGGAACTCGGCCAGCTCGGCGCGGCCCAGCGCGGAGCCGGTGGGGTTGTTGGGGTTGCAGATCAGCACGCACCGGACGGCATCGGTGACGGCGTCGGCCATCGCGCGCAGGTCGTGCCGGTAGCCGTCCATCGGCACGGGCACGCTCTTGGCGCCCGCGTTGGCGACGATCAGGGGGTAGCCCTCGAACGACAGCGCCGCGTGCACGACCTCCGGTTTCGGCCCGAACGACTGCACCAGGTGCTGCAACAGCCCCGCCGAGCCCGGTCCGACGAGCACCGTCTCCGGGGCGACGCCCAGGTGCCGGGCCAGCCCGGCGGTGAGCGCCCCGGCCAGCCGGTCGGGGTAGCGGTTGAGCAGCCCCGCGCCCTCGGCGACCACCTGCCGCAGCGCGGGCAGCGGCGGGTGGGGCGTCTCGTTCATGGACAGGTCGTGCAGGCGGTCGGCGTCGACGGCGGTCATCGGACCTCGCTTCCCCTCGGGTCGGCCGCGCGCGGGTCGTGGGCACGCCGGTCGGCGAGCACGCCCAACTGGTAGAGCCGGTCGACGAACGTCAGCGGCCGGACGTCCGTGCCGGACATGTTGCCCGCGGTGCGCCTGAGCAGCCGGGGGTTGGCCGCGGTGCGGCGCATCATCCGCGCGCCCAGCAGCCGGGGCGCGCCGGACAGCGCGGTGATCATGCGGGCGGCGTTGTGGCTGACCTTCGCGATGTGGTCCAGGCTCGGCCGCCGGGCCGCCTCGTACGCCGCCAGCGCCTCGTCCACCGTGGACCGCGCGGCCAGCGCCCCGGCCAGCGCCTCGGCATCGGCCAGCGAGCTGTTGACGCCCTGCGCCGCCATCGGGTGCACGGCGTGCGCGGCCTCGCCGACCAGCGCCAGGCCGGGCACGGCCAGCCGTCCCGCCCGCAGCCGGGACACGCCGAAGAGCTGCCGGCGGTGCAGGCTCGCCTCCAGCGCGGGCGCCAGCGGCGCGAGCGCGGGCACCTCGGCGAGCACGCCGTCGACCCAGCGGCCCAGCTCGGCCAACCCGGTGGAGCGGAACTCGTCCGGCGCGACCTGGACGTAGAGCCGGCAGCGGCGGCCGGGCAGCGGGTAGACCAGGCGCAGGCCGCGCGCGGTGCGGTAGGCGGTCACCTCGCCGGGCACGTCCGCGTCGGCCACGTCGAAGGCCAGCAGGCGGTGCGGGTACTCGGCCCGGTCGACGCTGATCCCGGCGTCCTTGCGCAGCGCCGAGGACATGCCGTCGGCCGCCACGACCAACCGCGCGCGGACCCCGCCGCCGTCGACGGCCACGCCCGCGACCCGTCCGCCCTCGCGCAGCACCCCGTCCACGCGCACGCCGCGGACGATCTCCACGGTGTCGGGCAGCGAGCGGGTGATCGCCGCGCACAGGTCCTCGTAGGCCGCGCACAGCACCTGCCGGTGCGGGCCGGGCAGGGTGCCGTACTCGACGGCCAGCAGCGCGGCGCCGTCGCCGTCGCGGATGGCCAGCCGGTCCACCGGGCGCGCGTCGGCGGCCCTCAGGTCGTCCAGCGCGCCCCAGTCGTCCAGCACGCGCACCGCGCCGGGCTGGAGGATCTCGCCCTTGGCGGTCGGTGCGGGGGTGCGCCTGCGGTCCAGCACCAGCACCCGCAGGCCGGTCGCGCCCAGCGCCCGCGCGGCGGCCAGCCCGGCCGCTCCCGCGCCGGACACCACGACGTCGACGGTCCCCGGGAGCGTCATCGGACGGCGGCCCGGTACTCGCCCAGCGCCTTGAGCGCCACGGCCTGCGTGATCACGCCGTTGGGGTAGCGCATGTGGTGGCGGATGTAGTTGCACACCCGCGTGGGCTCCCACCCGCCGTCGGGTTTGGCGACGGCCACCAGCCAGGCCGCGCCCCGGTCCACCGCGTCCGCGCCGGTTCCCGCCGCCAGCAGCGCCTGGACCGCCCAGGACGTCTCCTCGACCGAGCCCTCGGTCCCGTCCCCCGGGCCCCACGAGCCGTCGGGCAGTTGGGTGCGCAGCAGCCAGTCCACCGCCTTGCGCACGACCTCGTGCCCGCCGTGCCCGGCCCGCGCCAGCGCGCCGACCACGACGGCGGTCCCGGACGTGTGGTCGCGGTACCACAGGTTCTCGAACGTGCCGTCCGGGTTCTGCGCGGTGAGCAGCCACGCGGTGGCGGAGGCCACGGCCGGGTCGTCGGCGGGGCGGCCCGCGTCCAGCAGGGCCTGGACGGCCTGGCTGGTGATCGCCGGGCACGGCCCGTCGTTGGCGAGCTTGGTGTCGCGCACCCACAGGCTCCACGAGCCGCGCGTGTCCTGCCGCCCGATCAGCCACTCCAACCCGCCGCGCAGGTGGGCGTCCTCGGCGGCGCCGGGCAGTCCGGCCAGCGCGCTGAGGATCTCGGCCGACTCCAGCGTCACCGGCCAGCCGCGCCGGGTGGAGAAGCTCCAGCCGCCCGCCGGGACGTCCAGGACGGTGAACGGCTCGGTGGTGCGGGCGGCGTGCAGGAAGTCGCGGGCCGCGCGCAGCCGGGGGTCCGCGGCGTACCCGGCGGCGACCAGGCCGGTGGTGGCGTAGCCGGTGCGGGTCAGGTCGAGGTTGGCCACCGCGTCCCACGCGCCCTCGGGCCGGACCGCGGCGCGCAGCCAGGCCGCGATGGCGGCGGCGATGTCGGGGGCCTCGCCGGATCGCGCCAGGCCGAGCAGCACCAGGGCGGCCGGCCACGGGTCCTCGCTGAGCGCCCCGGTGCGGCCCTCGTGCTCGTACACCGCGCGGACCAGTCGCAGCGCCGCCGGACGGGCCAGGCGCAGGGTGAACCGGCGCACCGGCCCGGTGGGCAGCAGGCCGTCCTGACCGAGCGCCAGGCCGACGAACGGCGCGGTGCGGAACGAGATCAGCCTCCGCCGCACCTTGTCGGCCAGCACGATCTCCAGCGGCAGCCGCGGCAGCGCCCCCGCCTCGGGGGTCAGCCCGGCCAGGGTCAGGAACTGGCGGCACATCAGCGCCACCGCGCGGTCGGTCACCGCGTCCACGCCGCCCAGCGCGGCCAGCGCGGCACGCCCGGCGGTCACGGCCGTCGCGCTGCGCTCCGGGGAGACGATGCGCAAGGCGGCGGTGGCGATGGCGGTGGGCACGACCTCGCTGGGCGCGCCGTCCACCCCGCCCCAGCCGCCGTCGCCGCGCTGCCGGTCGCGCAGCCACGCCGCGCCGCCCGCGACCAGGTCGGCGTGGGCGACCGGGTCGGCGGCGTGCAGCGCCGTGATCGTGCCCGCGGTGCCCAGCACGGAGGCGGGCGGGTCGTCGGTGAACGCGCCATCCGGGCGCTGCCGGGCCAGCAGCGCCTCCGCGCCGCGCTCCACCGCCTTCGCGACGTCCACCCGCGACACGGCTGTCATGTCTTGTCCTCCAACGGGATCAGGCGGCGCGAGCGGACCTCGACCGGCCGGGACGTGCCCAGCTCGTGCTTGCTGCGCATCGCCGACTGCGTCCACCATGTCAGCGCGGCCAGCGGCAGGGCCAGCCCCAGTTGCCAGCCGACGCCCAGGCCGAGGCCGACGGTCGCCGAGGCGAGCACGAGCCGTTCGACCACCAGCACTTCGTGGCTCCGCAACGCGACGACCACCGGCACGTCCGCGCGCCGCCGGACCAGGGGCGCCAGCGCGAGCGCGCCCAGCGCGGCCACGACGGCCAGCGTCGCCAGGTACGCCGTCCGGTCGCCGACCGCGGCCAGCAGCCCGCCCGCCACCGCCGCGCCGATCACCGCCAGGTACAGCGCGAGGACCGTCCACACCGCGAAGGGCGTGCCGCGGCGCACCGGCAGCGTGTCGTAGCCGCCCGCGCGGTCGCCGTCCACGTCGCGCAGCGTGCCGACCAGGTTGGACATCGTGTCGTGCAGCCAGAACACCGCCGCCAGCGCCACCACCGCGGCGATCCCCGAGGACGGCCACGTCCCGGCCACGCACACCCCGTACACCAGGGCGATCGCGCCGAGCGCGCCGCGCACCAGGTTGCCCGCGATGCCGCGCGCCTTGGCCCACCGGCTGTAGGTGACGATCCCGAACACGCCGAGCGCGGCGGCCAGCAGCGTCGGCCACCCGCCCAGCACGGCGATCGCCGCCACCACCAGCATGCACAGCACACCGCACGCCCGGGCGACGCGCGGGCTCAACCGTCCCGACGGGATCGGTCGGTGCGGTTTGCCGATGGCGTCCAGGTGCCGGTCGAAGTAGTCGCCCAGGTAGTGCCCGCCCAGCCAGCCCGCGGTGGGCGCGGCCCACGCCGCGAGCAGCCGCCACGGGTGCCCGGCCGCGCCGGCCAGGACCGCGCCACCGACCCCGACCAGCCCGACGTACCAGAGCGTGTAAGGGCGCCACGTCTCCACGTGCGCCCGGACCGCCGCGCCGAAGCCCACGTCCTCACCCCCGGCCGTCCGGCGGTGCGCTCACCGCGCCCCGCTCGTGGTCCAGCGCGCGATGTCGACCAGCGCGGTCGCGTGCGGCGACGGCGACAACCCCGCCAGCCCGGCCAGCGCCGACTCCACATGCGACACCATCCGCCGGTGTGCGCTCTCCACCGCGCCGGAGGCCGCCACCAGGTCCCGGACCCACTGCACGTCACCCTCCCCGGCGGCGCGGCGGCCCAGGACCTCCCGCAGCGCCCGCCGATCGGCCTCGTCGGCCGCCTCGTAGGCCAGCAGCACCGGCAGCGTGGGCCGTCCGTTGAGCAGGTCGCTGTCACCGGGCTTGCCGGTCTGCTCGGGCGTGGCGACGAAGGCCAGCAGGTCGTCGCGGATCTGGAAGGCGATGCCGACGTGCTCGCCGTAGGAGGCCAGCATCGTGCCGGTGTCCGCGCCCGCGCCGCCCAGCGTCGCCCCGATGTAGCAGGCGGCCCGGAACAGCGCGCCGGTCTTGAGGCGCACCATCTCCTCGTACCAGCGCGCGCCCTCCTCCGGGTCGCCGACGAGGCGCGACTCCAGCACCTGGCCGCGGCACAGGTCGCGGCCGACCTCGGCCAGCTCGCCGACCGCGGCCACCACGCGCGCGGGCGAGGCCGGCCACGGTTCGTCCACAAGGGACTCGAAGGCGCTGAAGATCAGGCCGTCACCGGTGACGATCGCGTTCGGGACTCCGAAGGCGGCGTGCACCGACGGCCGCCCGCGGCGCAGGTCGTCGCCGTCGATGATGTCGTCGTGCACGAGGGTCGCGGTGTGGACGTACTCCAGCGCCAGCACGGCCGTGGTGACGCGCAGCGGGTCGCCGCCGACGGCCTGCGCGGCGTGCAGCGCCATCAGCGGGCGCAGCAGCTTCCCCGCCGGCACCAGGGCGAACCGCGCCATGGAAGCCAGTTCGTCGGTCGTCTCCGGCCAACGGCGGCGCAACTCCTCCTGGAGGAGCCGTCCCGACTCGCTGCGGGCCAGACCGTCGAGGAAAGTCCGATACTGCGGTGAGTCGGAAACGGTCATGCGCGTCCGCCCTTCGACAGGCGACAGGTTTGACGCTCAGCGTGACGGTAAGGCGCGGAGAATCCCTCCGGCAAGAGGGCGATCAGCGCAACACCGCCCGGAACTCCATGAGCGCCAAGCCATCTGAGCCCGCGAACGTCCGCGCGGGCGCCAGTCCGACCGAGGCGGCGAGCGCGTCGTGCGCCGCGCGGTCGCGCTCCCGGCCGCCCACCTCCACCAGCATCCGGAGGTCGAACGGCGACAGGTGCGGCACGTGCGGCTCGGTGGGCAGCACCTCGACCACGAGCACCCGTCCGTCCGGGCCGGCCGCTTCGGCGCAACGGCGCAGGATCGTCGCGGCGCAGGCGTCGTTCCAGTCGGTCAGCACGCGCGAGACGACGTAGACGTCCGCGCCCGCGGGCAGCGGCTGGAAGAAGTCGCCCTCGACCGTCTCGACTCGTTCGCCCAGGCCGTTCTCGGCGAACCGCGCCGCCGCCGTGGCCACCGGCTCGGCCCGGTCCACCAGCACCCCCCGCAGGTGCCCGTGCGCGGCCAGCAGTTCGGCCAGCAGCGCGCCCGACCCGCCGCCGACGTCGGCCACCAGCCCCACCTCCGGCCACGGGTAGAGCCTGGCCACCTGCGGCGCGGTGAACGCCTGGAGGCCTGCCATCAGCCGGTCGAAGTGCGCGCGGTACTCCGGGGTCGCGTCCAGATCGGACCAGAAGTCGCGGCCGTGCACCGACGCGTAGCCCGGTTCGCCCGTGCGCACCGCGTGCGGCAGGCCCAGCGCGGCCAGGTCCATCCGCGCCGGGAAGGCGTCCAGGTCGAACCTCGTGCCGTAGCCGGTGTCGCCGCGGTCGCGGAGCAGTTCGCCCAATCCGGTCAACGCGAACACGTCCGGGGAGACCTCCGCGAACACCTCGCGGTGGACCAGGTGGCGCAACAACCGGCCCAGCGCGTCGCGGTCGGCGCCGCAGCGCCGCGCCAGCTCGTTCAAGTCGGTGGTGCCGGCGGCGATCAGGTCGGGCACGCGGAGCGTGACCGCCGTGCGCACGGCCATCGGGGTGACCAGGTCGGTGAGCGCGTCCAAGCGCTCCCCTGCGTTCTCGGGCGCCATCGGCGCAGCGTCCCGAACCGCACCACCGCAGTCAACCCGTGGACCAATGTCCTTCGGTGGCACAGAATGGCCCGATGACGAGTGTGACCGCCCCGGAAATCCGGCTGGTGTCCGGCGCCCTCGGCGCGGAGATCAGCGGCATCGACCTGAACACGTTGACCGACGACCAGTTCGACCTGATCCGTGATCGGCTGCTGCGTCACCAGGTGGTGTTCCTGCGCGGTCAGGAGAACTTGACGCCGCAGGCGCACATCGACTTCGGGCGCCGCTTCGGCGAGGTGGAGCTGCACCCGTACCTGCCGCGGCTGGAGGGCCACCCGGAGATCGTCGTCATCGACTCGGAGGACGGCGCGAAGGTCGACGTGTGGCACACGGACATGACCTTCCACGAGAGTCCGCCGATCGCGTCGGTGCTGCACCTGATCGAGCTGCCGCCCAGCGGCGGCGACACCATGTGGACCAACCAGTGCCTGGTGTACGAGTCGCTGTCGGCCCCGTTGCGCGACCTGGTGGACGGCCTGACCGCGATCCACACCATCCGCGTGGGCGACGAGTTCTCCAGCCGCGCCGAGCACCCGGTGGTGCGCGTGCACCCGGAGACCGGTCGTCGCTCGCTCTACCTCAACCGCCTGTTCACCTCGCACATCCCCCAGTTGTCGCGCAACGAGAGCGATGCCCTGCTGGAGTACCTGTTCCGGTTCTCCGAGGGTCCGCAGTTCACCTGCCGCTTCCGCTGGCAGCCCGGCGACGTGGCCATGTGGGACAACCGGGTGACGCAGCACTACGCCGTCAACGACTACCGCGAACGCCGCCGGGGGCAGCGCATCACGGTGCTGGGCGACGTGCCGACGGGCAACCCGCCGCGCTGGGAGCACTACCAGCCCGCGCCGGGCGAGCGGTACTGGCCCGATCGGGTCAACGCGGTGGAAGGCTACTGATCCTCCCGCCACACCACCGGGAACTCCGCGATGCCCCCGTTGATCCGGTCGTGGCGCCACGGCAGCTCCTCGACCGGGATCGCGGGCGCGAGCCCCGGCAGGCGGCGCAGCAGCGTCGCGATGGACAGTTCGACCTCCATTCGGGCCAGGGCCGTGCCCAGGCAGAAGTGCGGCCCGTAACCGAAGGCCAGGTGCGCCGTGCGGGGCACGCGGTCGATGTCGAACACGTTGGGGTCGCTGAAGATCCGGGGATCGCGGTTGGCCACCCACGGCACGGCCATGACGCGGTCCCCGGCGCGCATCGCGACGTCGCCGACGGTCACGTCCTCGGTGACGACCTGCACGCGGAACATGCTGCTGACTGCGGTGTACCGCAGTATCTCGTCCACCGCGGCGGGGATCTTCTCCGGTGACCGCACCAGCTCCGCCATCTGCTCCGGGTGCTGGAACAGCACCCGGACGCCCGCGGCCGTCGAGCCGACCTCCAGGCCGCCGCGCAGCAATCCCATGGCCAGCACGATGATCTCCTCGTCGGACAGGCCGTGGTCGTCGCCGCCCTCCAGCCACACCGACAGCAGGTCGTCGCCGGGCTCGACCCGCTTGGCGGCCAACTGCCCCGCCAGGTAGACCCACAGCGACTTCGCGGCCTCCGCGGAGTTGTAGTCCACCACCGAGTTCAGGCCCGCGAGCCAGCCGTAGAACTGCTCGCGGTCGGCGGCCGGGACACCGATCACCTCGCAGATCACCAGCAGCGGCAGGGGCGCGACGAGGCCGCTGATCAGGTCGGCGGGCCGCGGTCCGGCGATCATCGCGTCCACCAGCTCGTCCACCAGGACCTGCACGCGCGGCCGGTAGTGCGCCATGCGGCGACCGCCGAACGCGCGGCTGCCCACCCGGCGCACCGCCGCGTGCGCCGCGCCGTCCTGGTTGAGGTCGCGCAGCGGCGGCTGGTCCGGCGGCGGCCGGTGCAGCACCCGGCTGAACCTTGGGTCGCCCAACACCTTGACGCACCCGGCGTAGTCCAGCACGAGCCACGCGGGCTCCCCGTCGGGCAGCAGCACCCGGCTCACCGGGTCGGTCTCGATCATGCCGAGCAGTTCCGGCGACAGCTCGCCGGTGAACGGCTCGAAGGGGTACTGGCGCAGTTCGGGTACGACGGCCACGGCGGATAACACTGCGCCCGAAACCCCTCTGCGTCAACGGATTCCGCACGCCCTCCGCGCGGGTTACCATGCCGGGTGCGCATTCTGATCTCGACGTGGGGCTGGCGTTCGCACTTCTACTGCCTGGTGCCGGTGGCGTGGGCGTTGCAGACCGCCGGGCACGAGGTGCTGGTGGCCACGCAGCCGGGGCTCGCGCCGGTCGTGGACGAGGCCGGCCTGGTCGCCGTGCCGCTCGGACCGAACCTGGACTTCGAGGCCGTGTTCACCGACCGGATCGGCAAAATCGGTGGCAGCACCGGCGACGGCAGGCCCGATCCGGACGGTCCGGCGATCACCCCGGACGGAGGTGTGGTCCACATGGCCGACGCCTGGGTGGACGACCTGGTCGCGTTCGGACGGTCCTTCCGGCCGGACCTGGTCCTGTGGGAGCCGTTCAACCTCGCGGCGGCCGTGGCGGCGGCGGTGCTGGACGTGCCCGGCGCGCAGGTCCTGTGGGGACCCGATCACGGCTCCACGCTCGCGTGGGACCACGAGGGCGTCTTCGGTCCATTGGCACGGCGCTTCGGGATCACGTCGTCGGACGTGCGCGTGGCGGGCGGCCTGATGATCGACCCGGTGCCCGCGCCGCTCCAGGTGCCGCTGCCCGTGCCGAGCCTGCCGATGCGCTACCTGCCCTACAACGGCACCCACGTCCTCCCGCCGTGGCTGCACGAACCGCCGAGCCGCCCGCGCGTGTGCGTCACCGGCGGCACGGTCGCCGGGCCGGGACTGTCCGAGCGGGCCGACCTCGCGGACGTCGTCCGCGCCGTGGCGGACCTGGGCGCGGACGTGGTCGTCGCCGTGGCCAAGGCCCACCGCGACGCGCTGCCCCCGTTGCCCGACACCGTGCGGGTGGCCGACACGCCCCTCGCGCTGCGCCTGGTGCTGCCCGGCAGCGCGGCGTTCGTCCAGCACGGCGGTGCGGGCACGATGATGACCGCGCTCGTTTGCGGTGTGCCGCAACTGGTCCTGCCGCAGGTCGGCGACGAGCACTTCAACGCCGAACGCCTGCTGCTGTCCGGCGCGGGCCTGGTGCTGGAGGAGCCCGACATCGCGTCGGTGCGCGACAGCGTCGCCGCGCTGATGGACGGCGGGCCGTGGCGCGAGGCCGCGGAACTGCTACGCGACCGCATCCACGCCATGCCCACCCCCGCCCAGGTGGTCGACCAGCTCGTCGCCTACGCCGAAGGGGCCCGCCCGTGATCCGCTTCCCGCTCCCGCCCTCGCCGTCACTGCACCACCCGTCGCCGGAGTACGCGCGCCTGCGCGCCGAGGACCCGGTGCCGCGGGTGGAACTGCCCGACGGCACCCTCGCCTACCTCGCGACCCGGCACGCGGACGTCCGCAAGGTCTTCAGCGACCCCAGGTTCAGCCGCGCGGCGGCCACCGGGCCGAAGGGCCCGGAGTGGGAGCTGGGATCGCTGGCCGACGACTCGCTGCTGGGCATGGACCCGCCGCTGCACACCAAGGTCCGCCGCGTGGTCGGCAGCGCGTTCACCGCACGCCGCGTCGAGGACATGCGCGCGATGGTGGCCCGGCTCGTGGACGGCATGATCGACCGCCTCGTGGCGGCCGGTCCCGGGGCGGACCTGAGCGCGCACGTGTCCGCGCCGCTGCCCATCGCCGTGATCAGCGGGCTGTTCGGCGTGGCCGACGAGGACCAGGACCGGGTCAAGGAGTGGTCGGACGCGCTGGTCGGCGACTGGCGGGCCGACCCGGGCCCGCCGCGCGCCGCGCTGGCCGCGTTCGGCGAGCTGATCGAGAAGCGGCGCGGGAACCCCGGCGACGACCTGATGAGCGCCTTGGTCGCCGCGTGGGACCGGGAGGACTCGCTGTCGGAGCGGGAACTCGTCTCCGTCACCGCCGGGCTGCTCGCCGGCGGCCACGAGTCGACCACCAACCAGATCAACCTGTTCGTCACCGTCCTGTCCAGCCACCTCGACCAGCTCGCCGCCCTGCGCGGCGACGACCCGCACGCCGTCGCGGTGGCCGTGGAGGAGCTGACCCGCTACATCCAGCTCGGCGAGAGCGGCATCCTGATGCCCCGGGTCACCCTCGAAGACGTCGACCTGGGCGGCGTCCGGGTGCCGGCGGGCTCGGTCGTGCTGCCCGCCGTGGTGTCGGCCAACCGCGACGAGTCGGTGTTCCCGGACGCCGACCGGCTCGACCTGGCCCGCTCCCCCAACCCGCACATCGGGTACGGCGCCGGCCCGCACCACTGCATCGGCGCTCCCCTGGCCCGCATGGAACTCCAGGAGGCGCTGGGCGGCCTGCTGCGCCGGCTGCCCAACCTCCGCCTGGCCGTGCCGGAGTCGGAGCTGCGCCTCAAGCCCGGCCTGGTGGTCAGGAGCTTCGAGGAGCTGCCGGTGACGTGGGACCGATAGCGGGCGCCGTCGGGTCGAACGCGGCTTCCACCGCCACCTCCTCGACCGCGTGGAGCATCGTCTCCACCTGGTCGGTGGTGAGCACGGCCATGTCGAACACCATCTGGAGGTGGACCGTGCCGGGGCGGTCCTCGACGCTGATGAAGAGCTGGTCGGGCATCGCGTCGAGGTGGCCGTCCCAGGACAGGAACGTCCGGGGCAGTTCGGCCCGCACCTGCTCCTCGGTGACCGGGTCGCCGTCGGCCAGCTCCTCGGCGTCCGGGCGGGTGCTGAACCTCAGGTCGCTGATGCGGCAGGTGACCGCGGCCGGGTGGCCGCGCTCGGCGTCGAGGGAGGCGATCAGCCGGTCGAGCTGGTCGGGGTCGTAGTACGCGCGCATCCACGCGGCCGTCGCCGCGTGCCGGGTCCGCGCCACCACCTCGTCCACCGTGCCGCGCAGGTCCAGCGACAGCACCGAGTTCTGGCTCAGCGTGCCGATCACGTCGGCGAAGCCGGGCCGGAACCGGTTGCTGACGATGACGTTGGTGGTGAGCGGGTCGACGCCGGTGGCGCGGCCGATCGCGATGGCCAGCACGGCCAGCAGCACCCGCGCGGTGTCGGTGCGGGTGCGGCGGGCGATGGCCAGCACCCCCAGGTGGGCGGCGGAGGAGCTGAACCGGCCGTGCCAGTAGCGGTGCCCGAGCCGTCCTTCCGGGTACCTCGGCTCCCCGAAGGTCGCGCGCGGCAGGTCCCGGAGCCGTTCCGCCCAGTAGCGCATCGCGCCGTCGCTGATGCGCCGCGCCTCGGGGGTCTGCTCGCGGCGCGCGAGGTCCAGCGCGGTGATGGCGTCGGGGTCCAGCCGGCGGTCGGCCAGTTCGCCGATGCCCAGGCCGGTCATCAGCAGCAGCGTGCCCGTGCCGTCGGCGACGAGGTGGTTGACCGCGAACACCAGGTGCGCCGCCCGGCCGCGGTGCTCCAGCACCGCCAGGCGGACCAGCCACGGGGTGTGGCCGTCGAACGGGGTCATCATCCACTCGAACCAGATCTTGTGGCTGTGCCTCAGGACCTCGGCGGGGTCCACGTCGTCGTCGAAAGCGGTCACCTCGACGTCGATCTCGCCGGACTCCACGACCACCTGGCACGGCTCGCCGTCGTCGCCGACGCCGAGCCTCATCCGCAGCGCGGGGTGGCGGCACATCATCTCGCCCAGCCGGGCCGCCAGCTCGGCGACGGTCACGCCCTCGGGCAGCGGGTGCGCGCCGCTGTTGTTGTGCGGCCAGCCGGTCGCGCGCATGTCGCGCATGATCGCCTTCTGGCCCCACGTCAGGGGAGCGGTGCCCGCGCCGGGTCCGGAGAACGGGACGGTGACGCGGCGCTCACGCATCGGCGTGCCCGAGGATCACGCTGACGTTGTGGCCGCCGAAGCCGAACGAGTTGGACATGACGGTGCGCGCGGGCGCGGCGAGGGCCTTGTCCCGGATGTGGTTCAGGTCGATCGACGGGTCCGGGTCGTCCAGGTTGTGCGTCGGGGGCAGCAACCCGTGCCGCAGCGCGGCGATGCCGATGGCCGCCTCCACCACGCCGGACGCGCCGAGCATGTGCCCGGTGACCCCTTTGGTCGAGCTCACCGGCGGCATGGCGGCGCCGAACACGCTCGTGATGGCCTTGGCCTCCGCGGCGTCACCGGCTTTGGTGGCGGTGCCGTGCGCGTTGAGGTAGTCGACGTCCGCGGCGGTCAGGCCCGCGTCGCGCAGCGCGATCTCCATGCCGGCCGCGGCGCTGGAGCCGTCCGGGCGGGGCGTGGTGGGGTGGTAGGCGTCGGTCGTCGCGCCCCAGCCCAGCACGTCGGCGTGGACGGACGCGCCGCGCGCCCGCGCGAACCCCGGCCGTTCCAGCACCAGCACGCCCGCGGCCTCGCCGAGCACCAGGCCGTTGCGGCGGCGGTCGAACGGGCGGCTGGCTGTCGTCGGGTCGGGCCAGCCCTTGGCCAGCGCCAAGGCGTTGCCGAAAGCGTCGACGAGAGTCGGGAACAGCGGGGCCTCCGAGCAACCGCACACCACCACGTCCGCCTCGCCGGCGCGCAGGATGCGCAGCGCCTCCCCGATGGACTGGCCGCCGGCCGCGCAGGCCGTGCCGACCGACGAGGTGTAGCCGCGGATGCCGAACTTGATCGCGGTGCGCGCGGCGGCCATGTTCGGCAGCACGCCGGGCAGCAGGAACGGGCTGACGCCCAGCCGCCCCTGCCGCGACCGCCGCACCGCCTGGTCGGCCAGCGTGTCCAGCCCGCCGACGCCCGACACCACGACGGCGACCCGGTAGGGGTCCACGTCGCGGCCCACTTCGAGGCCCGCGTCCGCCAACGCGTCTTCGGCAGCCCGCAGCGCCATCACGATCGACCGGTCCACGAACCGGGCCTCCTTGGCCGGGATCACGGTGTCCGCGGCGATCGGCGGGGCGAACGCGGCGACGTCCACGACACCGCGCAGCACGTGGTCCTCCGGTGGTGCGGACAGCCCCGAGCGGCCGGCGCAGACGGCGTCGAACACCTCGCCCACCGCCGTGCCGACCGGCGTGACGAGCCCGATGCCGGTGACGGCTGCCCGCGTGGTCACGTCGCGGCCGAGGCGGTGATCCGCTGGGCGACGACGGCGCAGAACTCGCCGACGGTCAGGCCTGCGAAGGCATCGGCCTCGTCGGCCTCGAAGCGCACCCCGTAGCGGTCCTCCACCCGCAGGGCGAGTTCGGCCAGGGCCAGCGACTCCAGGTCGGCGCCCGCGGGGCCGAGCACGGTGTCCTCGTCGATCTCGTCGGTGGGGTACTTCATCTCGGTGAGCGACTCCAGCAGGAAGTCGCGGATCTCAGCGGTCATGGTCCACGCGCCCTTTCCCGGCCGGTGAAGGGAGATTTTTTGCCATCGGGTCGTGGCCGTCAAGCAACCGTTCGCCGAACCGGTGCTATGGACCGCGCTCGCTTCGGGACCACAGAATGTGCGGCATGGCGACGACCACGCTGGACCTGGTGACCGGCGCCGGCGCGCGGTCGGTCTCGGCCGCCGTCGTGCCGCCCGGCGGTGGCGCGCTGACCTACGGCGAGCTGTCCACACTGGTGGGACAGGTCGGAACAGCGTTGCGGCACAACGACAAGGCCCTCGTGTTGTGCGCGGGCGACCGCGACCTGCCCACGGTGCTGGCCTATCTCGCCGCACTGCGGTTGGGCCACACGGTCGCATTCCTTCCCGCGACCGCCGAGGTGCTGTCCGCCTACCGGCCGGACTTCGTCGTCCCGGCGCCCGGCGGGCACGACGACCTGACCGCCGCCGGCTACCGGCCGACCGGCGAATCCCCGGTCGGCACAACGGTCTTCCGCCGCGCCTCCGCCGGCCCGCACGCCCCGATCTCCGACGAGACGGCCCTCCTGCTCACCACTTCGGGGACTACGGGCAGCCCGAAGGCGGTCAGGCTGTCCTACTCGGCGATCGCCGACAACTCCCGGGCCATCGTGGAGGCCCTGGGCATCACCGCGGCCGAGCGCGCCGCCACGACGTTGCCGATCACCCACGCCTACGGGCTTTCCGTGCTCAACAGCCACCTGATCGCCGGGGCGAGCGTCGTGCTCTCCGACAGCCCGCCGCTGGCGCTCGCGACGTGGGACCGGCTGGCCCGCACGGGTGTGACGTCGTTGGCGGCCGTGCCGACCACCTACGCGGCGTTCGGACCGTCGCACGTGAACCTCTTGGAGCGCACGGCGATCCGCACGATGACCCAGGCGGGCGCACGGCTGGCCGACGAGCTGACCACCCGGCTGGCGCGGATGATGCAGCGGCGCGGCGGCCGGTTCTTCGCGATGTACGGGCAGACCGAGTCGACGTCCCGGATGGCCGTGCTCGACCCGGCGGACCTGCCCGAGCGCCTCGGTTCGGTCGGACGGGCCGTGCCGGGCGGCGTCTTCACCATCGCCCCCGGCCCATCGCACGCCCGGGCCGTCCCCGGCGAGGGCGCGGTGCGCTACCGGGGGCCCGGCGTGATGCTGGGCTACGCGTCCCGCCGGGAGGACCTGGCCCGGGGCGCCGAAGTGGACGTGCTGGACACCGGCGACCTGGGCTACCTGCGTGACGGCTACCTGTACCTGACCGGCCGCACCAAGCGCATCGCCAAGGTGCTCGGCGTCCGCACGAGCCTGGACGACCTGGAGCGCACCGTGGAACGACCGGAGCACCCCACCGCGGTGATCGCCGACGACGACGTGGTCTACCTCGTCGGCGCGGGCGACGCCGCCGTTCACGAGCAGCAGCGACGCCAATTGGCCGATTCGCTCGGCGTGCCGAGCCGGCACGTTGTCCTCCGGCAGGTCGACCGACTCCCGCGCACCCCCGGCGGGAAGGTCGACTACCGGGCATTGGCCGAAGTCATCGGGAGGTCCGGCGGTGGAGCTGAGCAGTTGGCGTCGACTGTCCGACCGGGGACCTGACCTGGTGCTGTGCCTCGACTTCCCCGGCGGGAGGGCGTCGGCGGGCTTCCCCGACCTGGCGGCCTCCTCGCCCGTCGACGCCTCCTTCCTCCACGTGGCGCGGATCGGCGCGGGCCCGCTGGACGAGGTGGTCGCCCGCTGGGCGGACGAGGCCCTGGCGCGCGGCGGCGCCGTCCGCGCCGTCCTGGGCTACTGCGCCGGCGCGTCGCTGGCCACCTGCGTGGCCGACGCGGTGGCCGAACGGCAACCCGCCCCGCGGGTGCTGCTGTTCGACGCCGCGCGGACCGGCGCGGGCTCCCTGGCGGGCGAGTTCAGCGGCATCGTCCACGCCTCCGCCGAGCACCTGACCGAGCGGGAGCGGGAGGACGCCCAGACCCTCGCCGACACCCTGGTCGAGGAGCACCCCGACGACCTCCCCCTCGTGGCCGACGCCCTGGCCGCGCGCTACGACGACCTGATGCGGTCGGTCGCCACCCGCCTGTCGCTCGACGACTACTTCCGCGGCGAACTGGTCAAGGGCTTCCGCACCTACATGGACTACCTGCTCCTGGCCGCCGCGGGCCGCTTCGAGCTGAAGGCGGGCGAGCCCGAGTTCGTGCACTCCCGGGACCACCCGCTGCCGGTGGACGGCGACGTTCACCTGACCGTGTTCGACGTGGAGCACGGGGAGCTGCTGCGCGACGAGCAGGTGCGCGCCCACGTCACCGCCCACCTGAGAGGAGTGCGGGCATGACCCCGTCCCGGGTGACCGAGCTGTTGCAGTCGCACCCCGGCGTCGGCCGGGTGGAGGCGGCGGTCGTGCGCCACGAAGGACGCGACGTCGTCGTGGCCGCCGTGGAGTCCACCGAATACCTGAGCGGCACGGTGCTGCGCAACCACGTCCGGCAGCACGTGGACGGTCCGGTCGGCGTGCTGGTCGTGGACTCCCTGCCGGTGACCTCCGACGACCTCGCCGCGGCCCTGGCGGACGGCCGCTGCACCCTGTTCGAGGACCCGCGGGACGACGTCGAACGCCGCGTCGCCGCCATCTGGGCCGAGCAGCTCGACGTGCGCGCCGTGGGCGCGACCGACGACTTCCTGGAGCTGGGCGGCGACTCGCTCTCCGCCCTGGGCATCATCTCCGCCATCGAGGCCGAGTTCGACCGCCCCGTCGACGTCTACGAGTTCATGACCGCGTCCAGCGTGCGCCGCCTGGCGGAAGTCCTCCGATGACGACGAACCTCCCCGTGCGCCGGCGGATCGCCGACATCGCCCGCGACGCGCCCGACCGCCCCGCCCTGATCGGCTTCGACGCCGACCTGGCGGAGGTGGCGCTGTCGTGGCGCGAGTTCGCCGACCGGGTGACGGAAACCGCGGGCCGGACAACCGGCCCGTACTCCGTCGTGGAGGCCGCCAACACCGTGGACGCGGCCGTCGCCATCGCCGCGGCCCTGGCGGCCGAGGTGCCGGTGTTCCCGCTCAACCCGGCGACGCCACCCGCCGAACGAGACGCCCTGCTGTCGCAGCTGGAGTCCCGTTTCGACCAGGAGGACCACGGCGTCGCCTACCTCCTGGCGACCGGCGCGAGCACGGGCATCCCCAAGATCGCCGCCCGACCGGGCCCACTGCGCTACGACCCGCGCAGAACGCCGTCGTTGGCCATCCGGCAGACGGGGTGGCGCACCGGCCAACGGCACCTGATCGTCGGCCCCCTCTACCACGCCGCGCCGTTCACGTCGTTCGTGGACGCGATCCTCGACGCCAACACCGTTGTGCTGCAACGGTTCTTCGCACCGCAGTGGACTGTCGACCTTATCCGCGAACACGGCGTCGAGTGGGCGCAACTGACTCCCACGCACATGCGCGAGATCCTGACGACCACCCCGGACCCGGCCCACTTCGACAGCCTGCGCGCCATCCTCCACACCGCCGCCAAGTGCGACGACGACACCAAACGCGGCTGGCTCGAACTACTGGGCCCCAAGCGGGTCTTCGAGCTGTACGGCGCGACCGAGGGCATCGGCGTGACGCTGGCCCGCGGCGACGAATGGCTGTCCCGCCCCGGCACCGTGGGCCGCGGAGTCCTCACCCGGATCCGCATCCAAGACGACACCGGACGCCCGACCCCGCCAGGCACCCCCGGCACCGTCTACCTGCGCACCCCGAACGCGATCACCCGCGCCGACTACCTGGACCGCAGGACCGTCCGCACCACCCCGGACGGCTTCGCCACCGTGGGCGACCGCGGCAGGCTCGACGAGGACGGCTACCTGTACCTGGAACCCCGTGCGCACGACACGATCAACGTGGGCGGCGAGAAGGTGGACCCCGACGAGGTGGAGGCGGCACTGCGCCACCACCACGCGGTGCTCGACGCCGTGGCGCTGGCCGTCCCCCACGAAAGCCTCGGGTCGGTGGTGGGCGTGCACGTGGTCCTGCGCCCGGACAAGACGGCCCGCCGAGCCGAGCTGGCCGCGCACTGCGGACGCCTGCTGGCGGGCTACAAGATCCCCAAGCACTTCACCTTCGTCGACCAACTCCCGCGCACGGCGGCCGGAAAGATCCAGCGCTGGCGCCTGTCTCCCGACTCCGAGGGCGGTGCACCACCCCGATGAACACACCCGTCGACACCGACTACCACCGCCCCCGCGACCCCGTCGAGCTCTGGCTGTCCCGCGTCTGGCAGGACGTCCTCGGCTTCGGCGTGGGCATCAGGGAGCACTTCTTCGGCATAGGCGGCAACTCGCTGGACGCGGCCCGCGTGATCAACGCGGTGCTCACCGAACTGGACGTCCGCCTACCCCTGAACGTCATGGCGGAACACCCCACGGTCGAATCACTCGCCGCGACCCTGCGCGAGCACAACGGCCGCCTGGCGGGCCCTCTGGTGCCCGTCCAGAGCGGCGCCGGCACCCCGTTGTTCCTGATCCACCCCGACGACGGCCAAGTGGCCCGCTACGCCCGACTCGCGCAGGACATCGGCGAGGACTGCGCGGTGCACGGCCTCCAGGCCCCCGGCCTGTACGGCGACACGGCGCCCGTCGATTCGGTGCCGGCCCTGGCCCGGGCCTACGCCGACGAGATCCGGGCCGCCCACCCGTCCGGCCCCTACGTCCTGGGCGGCGCGGGCGCGGGCGCGGTGATCGCCTTCGAAGTCGCCGCTCTGCTCCCGGACGTGCGCCTGATCGCCGACCTCGACCCCGGCCTGGTCGAGGCGGGAACCTCCGACGTCGCAGACCCGGAGCAGGCGCTGGCGGACTGGAAAGCACGCGATCTGGTCCCGTCCGACACGACACCGGCGTTCGTGGCACGGGTGACGCGAGTGCGTGCGGCGTTGGTCGGGGCCGTCGCCGCGTGGCGGCCGTCGCCGTCAACCGCTCCGGTCGACGTCTTCGGCGAGACGGCGAACACCTGGCCCGACGACGTGACCGTCCGCCGGCACCAGGCGGGCGACCTGACGACCGCACTGCGCACGGCACTGCGCACGGCACCGCGATGAACGCCCCCACCCGGCCCCGGAAACGACGGGTGCGACTGACCGCTGTGCGCTCGGAGGCGGTCGAGTTCGCCGGTCTGAGCCACCGCGAAGGACCGCTGGCCCTCGGGCAGCTCAACATCCTGCGCTGGCTGATCCGGACCCCGGACCACTTCCACGCCACCCTGGCCGTGGACATGCCGGTGCCCCGAGGCGTCCGCGTTCCGGACGTGACCGCGGCCGTAGCCGTCCTGGTGGCCCGCCACGAGGGCCTGCGCACCTCGTACTCGGGCCGTGAGGACCCCCGTCAGACCGTGGCGGCGTCCGGGGTGGTCCCGGTGGTCGTCTGCTCCCTGGGCGAAGGCACGTGGGACGAATCCGACCAGCCCGCGGCGGCGTCGGCGCTCCTGCGGTGGCTGAAGGACACCCCCGACGGCACGCGGCCCGCTGTGCGCCTGGCGGTGGCGGTGGCCCCGGAGCGCGGCGACCTGGTGGTGGCCTGCGCCGCCGAGTTCTCCCACATGGCCGTGGACCGGGCGGCGATCGAGGTGCTCAAGCACGAGTTCCGGGAACTGACCGGCACCCCGTCCCTCCGCGAGGTCGGCCCACCGCGTCGCCAACCGCTGGACCAGGCGGAGATCGAGGCCACCCCGCTGGAACGACGCCGGGCGCGGGCGGCGCTCGCCTACCTGGACTCGATGTCCCGCCGCACCCCCCGCACGCTCTACCTGCTCCCCGGCGCCCGCGCCACCGGCGAGTCGGTGGCGGTGGAGATGTCGTCCCCGGCGGCGGGTCGGGCGCTGCGCCGGATCGCCGCCCGGACCAGGGCGAGCCGCTCCAGCACCGTCCTGGCGGCGATCAGCGCCGTCCTGTCCCACCGCACCGGCTACCGGGAGCTGATCCTGCCCCTGCTGTCGGGCAACCGCTTCGACCGCGCCCTGACCGGGTACGTGGGGACCCTGGCCCAGGGCTGCCTGGCCGCCGTGGACGTGGCGGACCACGACTTCGACGCCCTGGTCAAGCACACCTGGACGGCCGTCCTGGAGTCCAGCAGGCACGGCCGGTACGACGCCGCGGCACGGGCGGCGTCGGACGAGCGGATCGAGCGCGACCGCGGCCTGGTGTTCGGCTACGACCCGCTGTTCAACAGCACGGTGCCGGAGTCGTGGTTCGGCCCCAACACCCCCTTCACCCGCCGAGCCCCCGCACCTCCCACCCTCGACGAGACGACGATCCGCTGGCGCCCGGCCCCCCGCAACGGCACCCCGTTGCGCTTCGGCCTGACCAGCGTCGAGCCCCACCTGGTCCTGGACGTCTGGACCGCCGACACCGGCCTGGTCCCGCGGGAGGAGGTCGAGTCCCTGCTCTCGGCGGTGGAGCGCCTGCTCCTCGCCGCGGCCCACGCGGACCTGACCCCCGCGCGGCAGCGGGAAGCGATAGCCCTACCGCCCATCACCCGCCCCGACAACTGGCGCTTCGTGGACAACTGCTGGGTGGACCTGACCGAGGTGCAGGCACTGCTGGACGACGCCCTGGCACCGTCCACCAGCCGAATCCTGCCCGCCGAGAACGGCACCCCCCTGGTGGCCCACCTGACCGCCACCCCCGAGGTCCGCACACCGGAAGACGCCCACAACCGTTGCATGGCCGCACTCCCCCGCTACCCCGCGGCCCTGACACCACGCCACTACGTGCTCCACCCCTCCGCTCTCACCGACCCACCGCTGACCTCCGGCACCGGTCGCTGACCGCACCAGATCACCCACCTGGAACGCCAACTGGGCGACACGGCGGCGGCCATCGCGGCGAGCAGGACGGCGGTGCCGAAGTCGTTGTGGTGGGCGTAGCGGGGCGCGTCGGGCGGGTCCAGGCCGTGCCCGACGACCACCGCCTGGTGGCAGACCGCGTCCACACCGTCCAGCCGCCGTTGAGCAGAACACGCACCCGCCCGACGCCGGCGCCCGTCACCGCCCGCACCCGCCGCCGTGGCCGGACGTCGCCGTGGCCGGACGTCGCCGTGGCCGGACGTCGCCGAACCGTCGGATCCGCCACCCGGCCCAGACGTCCGGCGACTGTCGGACCCCGCGTCTACGCTCCCGCCATGAACCGCATCGACCGCTTGTACGCCCTGGTCGAGGAGTTGCGGGCGGCCGGCTCGCGGGGGCGCACGGCACGGCAGTTGGCCGCCCACTTCGAGGTCAGCGTCCGGACGATCGAGCGCGACCTGAGCGCGCTGGGGCAGGCGGGCGTCCCGATCGCGACGAAGCAGGGACGCACCGGGGGCTACACAGTGGACCGCTCGATGAGCCTGCCGCCGTTGAACTTCACGCCCCGCGAGGCCGCCGCCGTCGCCGTGGCGCTCAGCCGCGACGACAACGTCCTGTTCGCCCGCGACGCGCGCAGCGCCCTGCAGAAGATCGTCGCCGCCATGCCCGAGCGGGCTCTCGACGAGGCCCGCGCGACCGCCGGCAAGGTCAGGCTGCTCGTGCTGCCGGCGCCGAGCCCCGACTCAGACGTCGCCGAGACGATCTGGCGGGCCGTGCGCGACAACCACGTGCTGCGCATCCACTACACCGACGTCGGCGGTGTCGAGACCGAGCGCGACGTCGAACCCCACCAGATCGTCGTCGGCCCCCACGGCTCGTACGTCACCGCCTGGTGCCACCTGCGCGCCGAAGACCGGGTGTTCCGCCTCGACCGCATCACCCGGGCCGAGCGGACCGCCACGCCGCCACGCCCGCGCGGCACCGTCCCCGAGCCCATCGTGGACGGTCACGAGACGAAGCTGCCAGCGGCGGCGCTGCGTCCCGCCGACATTCCGCGAAACACCGACACAGGGCTGTCGCGAAGCACCGCGAAAGTGGGTGCCGCCCGCCGCTCCGGCGGGTGAACCACCCCGACCAAGGAGGCACCCATGACCGCTCCCGCTCCCGGCACCCTCGCCTGGTTCGAAGTCGCCACCAGCGACCCGGACGGCGCCGAGAAGTTCTACGGCGCCCTCTTCGACTGGACCTTCGAGGCCGACGGCCCGGCGGCGTCCGGCGGCCTGGACTACCGCAACATCACGGCACCGGGCGCCGCCGGCCCGATGGGCGGCATCTTCGGCACCGGCGGGCAGCAGCCCGGCCACGCCGTGTTCTACATCCTCGTCGCCGACGTCGAAGCCACGTGCGCCGCCGCGGAACAACTCGGCGGCTCGGTGGTGAGCAAGCACCTCGACCCCGCACCCGGCGCCCCGACGTTCGCCTACCTGCGCGACCCGTCCGGCAACCAGTTCGGGATCTTCAGCCCGCCGGCGGCGTGATGGCACGCGAGCGCAACCGCGCGTCCCCGTCGGAGCGATCCGACGGGGACCTCGCGCGCGACCTCTACGACGCGCTCACCGACGACCTGCTCTACGACCCCGCCATCGGCCGGGCCACGATGATGGGCTACCCGTGCGTGCGGCTGGCCGGGAGGTTCCTGGCGTCCTACGACGACCAGACCGGCCACCTGGTCGTGAAGCTGCCTCGCGAACGGGTCGCCGAACTGGTCGAGAGCGGCCGCGGCGAACCGTTCGCGCCGGCCGGCCGGGTCTTCCGGGAGTGGGTGTCGATCCCCGAGCCCGACCGGGCTCTCTGGCAGGCGCTGCTCGCCGAAGCCGTCGACTTCGCCCGAAAGGGATTGGGCGGGTAGTTCGCGACGCGGCGGGACGACCCGGATGTCCTGCGGCGCCGCGCGGCGATCGTCGAACCCGCCGACGCGGTCACGCGTCCTCGCGGTGGCGTTGGTAGTGCCGGGCGACGCGGACGCGATTGCCGCACTTGGCCGAGCACCACTGGCGGTGGCGGGGCTTTTGCGTGTAGAGGTGGCCGCAGCCGTGCGCTTGGCACCGGGCCAGGCGGCCGGCGAGGAGCAGTTCCAGCAGTTCTTCGGCGACGTCGGCGAGCAGGCGTTCGACCGGGGTGGCGTCGCGGCCGGTCCGGCGGGCGACGCCGGCCGGGGTCAGCACGTACTCCGGCCGGCTCGGCGCGTTCGCCACCACGGCGTTGACCACCGCGAGCGGCTCCTCCGCGGCGACGTCCTCGCCCAGGGCGTGGCCGACGAGCGCGTGCAGGGCGTCGCGCAAGCTCCGGAACGCCGCCAGGTCGCCGTCCTGGACCGGCACTTCCGGCCGGACGGCGGCGACCCAGCGCCGGAGGTGTTCGGGCTCCGCCAGGCCGTCGCGGAGCCGACCGCGGTCCCACCACCGGGTGTTGAGCAGCCGGACCGCGGTCGGTTCCTCGGGCAGCACCAGGGCGAAGTGGTCCACGCGCTCCCCGTCAGACCGCGACCCGGTCGGCCCGGGCCACCTCGCGGCCGGTCGCGGCGGCGAAGTCTTCGACCGCCGCGGCCAACAGGGGGATGTCGGCGTGCACCAGCGCCTGCGGGCCGTCGCACAACGCCGTGTCGGGGGCGCCGTGCACGTCGACGATGATCCCGTCCGCACCCACCGCGATGGCGGCCCTGGCCAGCGGCAGCACCAGGTCGCGGCGACCGCCGGAGTGCGACGGGTCGATGATCACGGGCAGGTGCGACAGTTGCTGTGCGACCGGCACCGCCGAGATGTCCAGGGTGTTGCGCGTCTGCGACTCGAACGTGCGGATGCCCCGTTCGCACAGCACGATGTCGAGGTTGCCGCGCTGGGCGATGTACTCCGCGGCCATCAGCCACTCCTCGATCGTCGCGCTCATGCCGCGCTTGAGCATCACCGGCTTGCCGACGGCGCCGACCGCTTGCAGCAACGCGAAGTTCTGCATGTTCCGGGTCCCGATCTGGATCATGTCGACGTGCTCGGCGACGATGTCCACGTCCGCGGGGCTGACGACCTCCGTGACCACCGGCAGGCCGGTCGCCTCGCGCACCTCGGCCAGGATGCGCAGCCCCAGCGGGCCCAGCCCCTGGAAGGCGTACGGCGAGGTGCGCGGCTTGTACGCGCCACCGCGCAGCAGGGTCGCGCCGGCGTCGCGGGCCATCTTGGCCGCCTCCAGCGTCTGGTCGAAGGTCTCCACCGCGCACGGGCCGGCGATGAGCGTCACGGTGCTCGGCCCGATGGGAACCCCGCCGACGCGCACAGTTGAGCGGTGGGGGTGGTGCTCGCGGCTGACCAATTTGTACTTCGCGGAGATGCGCACGACGTCGGCCACTCCCGGCAGACTGCGCATCTGGTGCTCGTCGAATTGCTCCACATCTCCCACGACGCCGATGACGGTGCGGTTCACGCCGTGACTGACGAATGCCTCGCAGTTGGCACCGGAGATGAATTCGACGATCCCTTGCAATTCGTGCTCGGCCGCGTTCGGCTGCATGACGATGACCACGCCAGGACTCCTCATCGGGACTCGGGCCCACATTTCACCCGCTCGCCGACATTAACCGGCGTCGTCGGTCCGGCGTGCGCACCGGGCGCAGACCGGCCGGCGGATTCGCGAATCGCCTCCCGCGCACGCCGGTACTCGCTCGGCGTGAGCCCGTAGGTGGCCCGGAACAGCCGGCTGACCTGCGACGCGCCGGGGATTCCGCACTTCTCCCCCAGGACGCTGACCGGCAGGTGGTCCAGACCCGCGTCGGCCAGGTCGTCGCGCAGCCGGCTCAGCCGCTCGTCCCGGATCCACCGGGCGGGGCTCGTGCCCAGCTCGGCGAACAGGACCTGCAGGTACCGCAGCGAAATGCCGAAGTGCCGGGCGATGTGCTCGGGCATCAGGTTCGCGTCGCCGAGCCTGCTCCGCACGTGGCAGAGGATCTTCAGGGTCAGCAACCGCCGGCCGCCGGCGGGTTCGACCGCCCGCTTCCGGAGCTGCTCGGCCAGCAGGCAGCCGATCAGGTCGAGGATCATCAGCCCCAGGGCGTTGCCCTCAGTGTCGCTGAGCCGGTCCAGGTCGGCCGCCAGGCAGCCGACCGTGTCGGCCATCAGCCCGTACACGCCGGCCTCGCCGGACCAGGCCGCGGCGGTCATCCCGCGGGTGCCCTCGGGCGGCAGGCCGACCCGGTGGTGCTCCGCGCCCACGACGACCAGCACCGACGGCACCAGCGCCGCGAGCCAGTGGGGCCTGGTCCCGTCGACGCAGGTCAGCTGTCCCTCGCGCAGGACGGTGTCCACACCGTCCTGGCTCACCTCCACCGCGCCGGACAGGCACAGCGCGACGCCCAGTCGGCCCCCCAGACCGGCCCCGTCGAGGATCGGGACGCCCAGCGGACCGGCGTCCAACGCCGGCACGGACGCCAGCACCGGCCCGAGGTGTCGGGTGGAGCCCCGAGTCGGACGCCCGGGTCCGGGCGGTATCGGCGGCCCGGTTGTGCGACGCGAGGCAGCGTCGGATCGCACATCGCTTTCCAGGATCATCGCAATGCTCCGTCACGGTGTGTGCCGACTTCGTGCGACAAGGTCCCCCGCGGCAACCGTAACAGCGATACGGGAAAACGGAATACGCCGATCGTCCCATTCCCGGATGCGGTCGTTGCGCTCTTCCGCAACGCGGCGCGCGCGCAAACACCAGCCGGGGCCGACCGCACGGGGCTAGGGTGGGCGCCGAATTCATTCACGACGCCATACCGCGGAATGCGGCCGGGTCGCGGCGAAGGGATATCGGGGTCGCCATGTCATCAGTTCCCAGAATCGCGGTAGTGGGTGGGGGCGCGTCGGCGGTGTGCCTGCTCGACGCCTTGGCGCGGGACGGTGGCGTGCCACCGGGCGAGGTCGTGGTGTTCGAGCCGTCCGGCCACCTGTGGCGGGGTCGGCCGTACCAGCCGGACCTCGAGGTGGTGAGGGTCAACGCCGTGCCCGAGGACATGTCGGTCAGAGCGGGCGACACAGCCCACTTCGCCGACTGGTTGGTGAGCCGGACGCTGCTCACGTCCAGCGCGGGAGCGCACCGGGATCCCCACAGCGGCGCCACCTTCGTGCCGCGCGCGGTGTTCGGCGACTACCTGGAGCAGTCCGCGCGAGCGGCGCTGCGCTCGCTGGTGGCTGCCGGATGGGGCGTGCGGATCGTGCGGGACCACGTGGTCCGGGCGGCGGAGTCGGGGCCGGACGAGTTGGTCCTGCACACCTCGGCGGGGGACGCCGTCACCGTGGACCACGCCGTCCTGTGCTTCGGCGCGGGCAGACCGGTCGACGTGTTCGGGCTCGCGGGGACCGCGGGTTTCATCGCCGAGCCCTACCCGATCGCGAGCGCCCTGACCCGCGTGGCCCCCGACGCCGACGTGGTGGTCGTCGGTTCCGGCCTGACCGCGGTGGACGTGGTCCTCGGGCTGGACCACGTCGGCCACGAGGGCCGCATCCGCCTGGTCTCCCGGCGCGGCGTGCTGCCGGGCGTGCGTCAGCGGCCCGTGCACCACAGGCTGCGGCACTTCACCCCCGCCCACTTCCGGCGCATCGCCGCCGCGGGCGGGACGGTGACGCTGTCCGAGGTGGTGTCGCTGATGGAGACCGAGCTGAATTCGGTCGGCGAGGACCTCACCCCGGTGCGCGCGGAGATCGCCGCCATGACCCGGGAGGACCCTGTGCAGCGGTTGCGGCGCGGGCTGGCCGAGGTCGACTCCCCGAGCATCGCGCTGCGGGTGCTCCAGCAGGCCGTCCCGGAAGCGGGCCCCGACGTGTGGCCCCTGCTCGACGAGGCGGCGCGGACATGGCTCATGGCCGAGCACGACCGGACCGTGATGAGCCTGTGCTGCCCCATGCCGCCCGCCAGCGCGGCCCGGCTGCTGTCGCTGGCCGAGGCGGGCCGGGTCGAGTTCGTGCGCGGGGTGACCGACGTGCGGGCACGTCCCGGCGGCGGTTTCACCATGACCGCCAACGGGGTGGAGTCCGCGGCGGAGGTCGTGGTCAACGCGGTGAACGCGCGACTGCACCGGCGATCCGGCGCGGCGATGCCGCTGCTGGAGTCCCTGGCCGCCGCAGGCCTCGCCGAACCGCACCCGCGCGGCGGCGTGCGCGTGCTGCGCGCCACCAGCGAGCTGGTCGCGGGCGGGGTGGCCGACTCGCGCCTGCACGCCTTGGGCGACCCGGCACGCGGGAGCCTGTTCTTCACCTTCGGCGTGCAGTCGCTGGTCGACCGCGCCGTCGACATCGTCGAGTCGATGCGCGCCCGCTGGACGACGCCCGCGCTCGTCCCCGCCGACCGCTCCGACGACGACAGCCTCCAGTTGATCTGACGCCCACCGCGGCGTACACCGACGTGAGGAGAACCGTCCATGACCACCGTGGAAGACAGGACCCCGGGCTACCTCGCCGACACCCGGACCGGCCTGCCGATGCCCGACCGCGAGCAGCGCACGATCGAGGAGGAACGCCGCCACCGCAAGCAGCGGCTGACCGCGGCGCTGCGGCTGTTCGGCCAGTACGGGTTCGGCGAGGGCATCTCCGGGCACATCTCGGTGCGCGACCCCGAGCACCACGACCGGTTCTGGGTCAACCCGTTCGGCGTCTCGTTCAACCTCGTGCGGGTCAAGGACCTGATCCTGGTCGACTCGACCGGCACGGTCGTCGAGGGCGCGCACCCCGTGAACCCGAGCGCGTTCGTCATCCACTCGAAGATCCACGAGCTCAACCCGGCCGCCGAGGCCGCCGCCCACGCCCACACCGCGCACTCCCGGGCGCTGGGCGCGCTGGGGCGCCTGCTGGAGCCGCTGGACCAGGAGTCGGCCGCCTTCTACCAGGACCAGGTGCTCTACGACGACTACCGGGGTCCCTCGATCGCGATCGAACAGGGCCAGGACATCGCGGAGAAGCTCGGCGACCGGCGCGCGATCCTGCTGCGCCACCACGGGCTGATCACGGTGGGCGGCTCCATCGAGGAGGCCGTGCACTGGTTCTTCACCTACGACAGCTGCGCGCAGGTGCAGCTGCTCGCGGCGGCGGCGGGCAAGCCGGAGTCGATGAACCACGACCAGGCGATGGCGGCCAAGCACGGGTTCGGTGACCGGCAGCTCGGCTGGTTCAGCTTCCAGTTGCTGTACGAGGAGATCACCGCCTCCCACCCGGAGTTGTTGGATGAGTGAGTCGCACGGAGGTGAGCAGCCGATGACAGGCGCGGTTCGCGCGGTGCGCGGGGCGGTCCAGGTGGACCTCGACGCCCCCGACGCGATCGCCGAGGGCACGGTCGCACTGGTCCAGGCGATGTTGGCGGAGAACGGGTTGGCCCGCGACGAGGTGATCAGCGTGCTGTTCACCGTGACACCGGACCTGGTCAGCGCGTACCCCGCGACCGCGGCGCGCAACGGCCCCCTGGACGGGGTCCCGGTGATGTGCGCGACCGAGATCGCGGTGCCCGGCGGTCTGCCGAGGGTGGTGCGGGCGATGGCGCACGTCGTGGTCCCCGACCCCGCCCGACAGGTGCGGCACGTGTACCTGGGTGGTGCTGCCGCCCTGCGGCCCGACCTCGTCGCGGCGAGTCCTCGGTGACGCCGTCCCGGATCGGGACCCTGGCGGTGGTGGGCACCGGCCTGATCGGAACCTCGATCGCGCTGGCCGCCCGCTCCGCCGGGGTCCACGTCGTGCTGGAGGACCGCGACGAGCGGGCGCTGGCCGCCGCCGTCGCACGAGGCGCGGGCACACCCCTCGCCGGCGGCGGGTCGCCCGCGGACCTGGCGGTGGTGGCGGTGCCGCCCCGCGCGGTGCCCGAGGTCCTGCGGGACGCGCGCGAGCGCCGGCTCGCCGCGTTCTACACCGACGTGGCGAGCACCAAGGGCGAGATCGTGCGCCGCGGCGGCGGGACGCCCGACTTCGTGCCGGGCCACCCCATGGCCGGAGCCGAGAGATCCGGCCCGGACGCGGCTGACGAGGCGCTGTTCCGCGGGGCGGCGTGGGTGCTGTGCCCCGGGCCGCGCACCGCGGCGGCGGCGCTGGACACCGTCCGCGAACTGGTCGCGCTGTGCGATGCCTCGCCGCTGGAGATGGATGCCGACGAGCACGACCGCGCCGTGGCCCTCGTGTCGCACGTGCCGCACGTGGTCGCCAGCGCGCTGGCGGCGGCGCTGCGGGGCGCGAGGCCGGAGGTGCTCGCGCTGACGGGCCGGGGTGGCCTCGACACGACGCGGATCGCGGCGGGCGACCCCGAGTTGTGGACGCAGATCCTGCGCGACAACGCCCGGCACGTCGCGCGGGAGCTGGTCGACGTGGCCACGAACCTGAGCTGGGTGGCGATCGCGCTGGCGGAGGTCGCCGAGATGGGCGACCGGCGCGCGCTGGACCAGGTGACCGAGCTGCTGGTGCGCGGCTGCCAGGGGCGCGCGGAGCTGCTCGACGCGCTGCGCGCCCGCCGCTGAGGGCTCCGGGCGCGCGGACGCCCCCGGGCGACCGACACGAGCCGTCGGTCCCGTTGCGACGGCGGCAGGACCGGCGTGGTCGTCCGGGGATCTCCCCACCCGGACACCCGGAACCGGCCGGGCCCGCGATCGCGGGCCCGGCCGGTTCGCCGTACGCGCGGTGTTCAGGACACGACCTCCGCGACCTGGATCAGCGGGCCGCGCCCGGTGGCCGGCGTCGACCGGAACGACCCGTGCTCGGCCGTGACGCTGAAGCCCGCGGCGGCGAGCAGGTTGCGCAGCTCGGGCGCCGTGAGCACCCACTGGTCGAAGAAGTTGTGGTGCAGCGTGGCCGGACCGCCCGACACACCGACGACGAGCGTCTCGTCGTTGCGCCACACCGCGTCGTGCGGGCGCACGGAGATCCGGGCGAGCCGGGTCACCACGGAGCCGTCGCCGGCGACGTGGTGGGTGACCTGCGCGGGCTGGAAGCCGTCGACGAAGTTGAGCAGGTGCGCCGCCTCCAGCACCAGCCGCCCGCCCGGCTTGAGGAAGCGGCGAACCTTGTCCAGCAGGGCGGGCAGCTCGACCGGGTCGACCATGTTGACCGTGGCGAACAGGCAGGTCACCAGGTCGAAGGTCTCGTCGGTGTCGAACTCGGCGAACGTGGCGTGGACGTAGCGCTCGGCGGTGCTCGCCCGGCCCTTGGCGTGGTCTGTGAAGGTGGCGCTCCGGTCGACACCGACCCCCTGGAAGCCGCGCTCGGCCAGGGCGTGCAGCGTGGTGCCCGCGCCGGAGCCCAGGTCCAAAACTCGGCCACCCGCGGGCAGCAGGCCCGCGAGGTAGTCGGTCTCGGCCGCCAGGTCGCGCATGCTCGCGCGGATGGTCTCGTAGATGTCACCGGGGAACTCGAACGCCATCGCGGGAACCTTTCTGGACGGTGGGTCGTGCTCAGCACAGCGCGTGCGGTGGCCCGGGACTGGTGGACCACCGCACGCGATCGCGGGCGCGTCAGCTGGACGCGGGAACCGGTTGGGTCCGCTTGCGCGCGGCGGCGCGCAGGACCGGGACGAGCGTCAGCACCGTGGTCAGCACCGAGATGCCGAGCAGGACGTAGAGCGAGGTGTGGTAGCTCTCCAGCTGCGCGGCCCGGTCGCCCGGGGTGCTCGCGTCCAGCGTGGAGATCGCCGCGATGACCGCCAGCACGATCGCCGCGCCGACCTGGTAGCCGGTCTGCAGGATGCCCGCCGCGACGCCCTGCTCGTCGTCGGCGACCTGCGAGGTCGCCAGGACGTTGGCCGCCGGGAAGGAGAACGGGAACGCGATGCCGATCAACGCCACGCTCGGGAACACCACCCACCAGTAGGAGGCGGTTTCGTCGATGCGCAGGAACAGCGCGTAGGACAGGGTGTAGGCGACGAAGCCCGCGAACATCATGCCGTGCAGGCCGAACCGCCCGATCAGCTTGCCCGCGCGGGGCGCGATGGTCATGATCAGCAGGCCGACGGGCAGGAATGCCAGGCCCATCTGCAGCGGCGACCACCCCAGGTAGGACTGGAGGTAGAGGCCGCCGATGAACTGGAAGCTCATGTAGGTGCCGAGGATGGCGGCGGCGACGAGGCTCGCCCCCACCAGCGACGGCACGCGCAGCAGGGCCAAGCGCAGCAGCGGCTCCGCCGCCCGGCGCTCGATCGCGACGAACAGTCCGATGAGGACGATCGCGGCGACGAACGCGCCCGCGGTGCGCGGGGCGAGCAGGCCCGAGGCCGGCGCCTCCACGATCGCGAACACCAGCAGCAGCATGGCGGCGGTGATCGTGACCGCGCCCGCGACGTCGTACTTGCGCCCGCGCACGGGAGCGGGGTCCTTGGGCACCAGGAACAGGCCACCCAGGAACACCACGACGACGATCGGCACCGGCAGCAGGAACGTCCAGCGCCAGCCCAGCTCGGTCAGCAGGCCGCCGACGATGACACCGGTCGAGTACCCGACCGCGCCGCACGCGGTGTAGATGCCCAGCGCGCGGTTGCGCTGCGCGCCGGCGGGGAAGGACGTGATGATGATCGACAGCGCGGAGGGGGCGGTGAAGGCCGCGCCGACACCCATGATGAACCGGCCCGCGATCACCATGACGCTCGTGTCGCCGAGGCCGCCCAGCAGCGACCCGACCGCGAACACGGAGACGCCGACGAGGAAGACGCGGCGGCGTCCCGCCAGGTCCGCCGCCCGACCCCCGAGCAGCAGGAAGCCGCCGAAGCCCAGCACGTAGGCGCTCACGACCCACTGCAGCGTGTTGTTGGACATGCCGAACTCGGCCTGGATCGGCGGGGTCGCGATGCCGACCATGATGTTGTCGAGCGCGTCGAGCATGAACGCACCGCACACCACGATCAGCATCGCCCAGATCCGGAAGCCCCAGCCGGGCATTTCCTTCTCCGGTGGCGCGACCGTCGCGGACCCGCGGTCGGTCTTGGTGTCACTCCTAGCAGACATGTTGGGGTTCTCCTCGTAACGGGTGGACCACGAGCGATCCAGACCGGATGGGGTGTCCCGACCGCGTGGGTGGGGGCGGCGGTCGCGGGGGGGCGGCGGGGGAAGCCGCACCGCGCGACCGCCCGGTCTTCTCAGTCCACGATCCCCAGGGCGAACGGGAACAGCGGGGTGCCGCCGAGCAGGTGCGCTCCGGCCGATTGGACGATCAGGTCCTGCACGACGACGTGCTGGCACATGGTGGTGATGTCGCGCAGCCACCGGTCCATCGGGGACGGTTGGTAGATGGAGGTGGTGGCGAGCAGATCGTAGAGCTTGGTGACGATCCGGCGGGCGGCTCGGAAGGCGTTGACGCGCGGCAACATCGTGCCGATGCGCTCGTCGTCGGTGAAGTCGTCGAGGGTCTTGCCGGACTCGAGCAGCGCCCACTGCTGGTTCAGGCTGCCGTAGACCGCGTGGCGGGCGGCCTGGAAGTCCATCTCCGCCTCGCCGAGGGTGAGCTGGACGCGGTAGTTGTCCGCCCAGCGCTCCCCGGTCTGCCGGTTCACGCGCTCGATCGCGTGCTCCCGCACGAAGTCCAGCGCGGCCCGCGCGAGGCCCAGCGGCACTCCGGGCATGTTGCGCACGAACGCTTCCGGCGCGGCCAGTGGCCCGGTGCGGCTCAACGGGGTGCCGAAGCTGAACGAGTGCGACTCGGGCACGAACACGTCGGTGATCTCGTAGTCGCGGCTGCCGCTGCCGCGCAGCCCGGTGGTGTGCCAGGTGTCGATCGTGCGGACCTGCTCCGGCGGAACGAGCATCAGGCGCCACACCGGCTTGCCGTCGGGCCCGGTCTCCAGCTCGCCCCCGTTGGTGATGAAGCTGCCTGCCGACACCCAGTCCGCGTGGGTGATGCCGCTGCCGAACTGCCAGCGACCGCTCAGCCGGTAGCCGCCCGGCACCCGCTCGGCGCGCCCCGACGGGAAGATCAGGCCCGCGGTGATCATGTCCTTGTGCGGGAACATCTCCGCGACGGCGTCCTCGCTCAGGAACGCCGAGTACAGCGGGGTGTCCATGCCGATCATGGCGCACCAGCCGGCCGAGGTGTCGCCGTAGGACAAAATCTCGATGACCTCGGTCTGCTGGGCGGAGGTCAGTTCCGGGCCGCCGCGCTCGGCCGCGAGGGCCATCCGGAACACGCCCGTGGAGCGCAGCAACTCGACGACGTCGGCGGGCAGGTGCCGGTTCCGCTCGATCTCCTCGGAGCGCGCGCGTAACAACGGCACCGCTGCCCTGGCCCGGGCGAAGATCTCGTCGGCGGTGGTCGGCCCCTCGTCGCGGGTGGCTTCGGGGGTGCGGACGTCCAAGCTGGTCATGACAGCTTTCTCCTTGGGTCACTGGTGGGCGTGTGCCGACGTTTCCGGCGCGTGGTCAGCGGACTTCACCGAGGGTCTGGTACCGGCCGTGCAGGAAGATCAGCGGAGGACGGCGTTCCTGGAGGCCCACGGCGACGACTTCCCCGACGACCATCACGTGGTCACCGACTTCTATGTGCCGTCGCAGTTCGCACTCCATCCAGCTGGGCGCGTCGACGACGAGCGTGCCCGTCCGCGTGCCGACGGAGGCGGACAACGTGTCGATCGCGTGGGCGCGCTCGACGCGGCCCCGGGCGAAGGTGCGGGCGACGTCGTCCGCTCCGATGTCCAATATGGACACCGACCACACCCCCGAGGCCAGCAGGTCCCGCAGGAAGCTCGAGTCCTGGTGCAGCGACAGGGCCACCAGCGGCGGTTGGAGTGACAGGGACAGCAGGGAGTTGACCGTCACCGCGTCGTGCTCGCGGCCGTCCGGACCGTCCCGGAAGGTCGACGCGATGCAGACGCCGGTGGCGAAGTTGCGCATGGCGAGGCGGAGTTCACGGTGCACGGTGTCTCCTGGATCGACCCGGGGCGACCGGCGACGACCGCGCCGGCGCAGGGAGGCGTCCTCACTTCGAGGTGATCGTGCCGTCCGGGGGACGACGCCTCGACGCTAGCGGTCCTCGCCCGCCCGCGGCTCGAACGGAGCGCACGGTCGCTGTCCCATTCGCGCACGCCAGGCCGGCGGCAAGTGCCGGCGCGCGTGGGTAGCGGTGTGTCGACCTCACGGCGTATCCTTTCTGTAGTGACCTGTCCATAAATTACCGCCGACTAAGATCCGAGGTCAAGCGAGTGGAACGGAGCACGTCATGGCGACCCGAGGCAGACCGCGGGCCTTCGACCGCGACCACGCGTTGCGCACGGCGATGTTGGCGTTCTGGGCGCGCGGCTACGAGTCCGTGTCGACCACGGAGCTGGCGGGCAGCATGGGCATCAGCCAGTCCAGCCTCTACGCCGCGTTCGGCGACAAGCAGTCGCTGTTCCGCGAGGCCGTGGCCTACTACGGCGAGCACGAGGGTGCCATCGCCCGCCGGGCCCTGACGACCAGCGACACGGCCCGCCAGGCGGTGGAGACGATGCTGCGCCAGAGCGCGGACCGCTTCACCGACCGATCGCTGCCCAGTGGCTGCATGGTGGTGCTCGCGGCGACGAACGCCACGGCCGGCAACGCAGCCGTGCAGGAATTCGCCTCCGAGCTGCGCAGGCGCGACGAGGCCGCGCTGAGCGCCCGCCTGGCGCGCGCCGTGACCGAGGGCGAGCTGCCCGGCCACGCCGACCCCGGCGCCCTCGCGGCCTACTACCACTCGGTCCTGTATGGACTGTCGATCCACGCCCGGGACGGTCGCGATCGCCCCGGGCTGCACGCCATCGTCGACCTGGCGATGAAGGTGTGGCCGACATGACGAGCGCGACCTCGCGCGTCCGCGCCGGCGCACGTGCCGGACCGCGCGGCGCCCACCCGGCCATCGCGCCGTGTCACGCGAGCCGGGCAGCGGTTCAACCGACCAGAGCCGCGCGATCACGGTGGAGAAATCAAGTTCCACCGAACTGTTTCACCGCACGACACCGCACTTAGCCCGGCCGAGTTTTATTCGCACATCCGAACCTTGCTGTTGCCGATATTTACACGTCGCCGGTACGGTACGGCGACGCCTGATCATCGACGTCCTTCCTGGGGAGGCCAAGAGATGGCGAAGGAATCACAGCCCGCGTTACGCAGGCCTTTCGAGGCTACTTTCCGCAGAAATTCCGAAACACCCGTCGTCACCACCGAAGAATTGTCCGAAATGTGGCGCGACCATTTTGGCACAAGCGTCCGCGTGAACGTCGGCGAAGGTTCTTCCCGCCTCGGTGGCCTGCGCTGCGGGACCTTGGGCACCGCGTCCCTGAGCGTGCTCCGGGCGGGCCCCCACACCGTCACCGCGAAACCCTCGCCTGCCCACGCCCACGTGCACTTCCTGCTGGTGGTGTCGGGTTCCGCCGTGCTGGCGCAGGACGGCCGCCGGGCGGAGGTGCCCCGCCAGGGCCTCGTGTGCCTCGACAGCAGCCGCCGCTTCGGTCTCACCGTGCCTGAGAAGTCCTCGATCGTCGCGATCCGCGTGCCGCACTCGGTGCTGCGGGTACGGGCGGCCGACACCGCCCGCGTGACGGCGCTGCCCTGGTCGCGCGAACCGGGCCTGGTCAAGGTGGTGGGCGAGGCGCTGGCGGGCTTCGGGCAGTACGCCGGAGACCTGGACGACGACATCGCAGGCCTGATCGGGGCGAGTTTCGTCAACCTGCTGGCGATGCTCATCAGGCAACACCGGGACACCGAGGCCCACGACTCCGCCGCCTCGCGCGAGGCGCTGCTGGAGGAGGTCATGCGCTACTGCCTCGAGCACCTCGACGACGTCGACCTGACCCCGCGGGCGGTCGCGCGGGCCCACCACATGTCGATCCGGCGCCTGCAGCAACTGTTCGCCGAGCGCGGCACGAGCCCGGCGCGTTGGATCCGGGCCGAGCGCCTCGCGCGCTGCCACGACGACCTGCGCAACCCCGCGAAACGCCACCTCTCGGTGGCGACGATCGGCGAGCGTTGGGGGCTGCTCAACGCCTCGCACTTCAGCCGACAATTCCGCGGTCAATACGGCGTCACGCCCAGCGAACTCCGGAACCTGCTCCTCGCCGGCGCGGCGTGAACCGCGCCGGCCACTTTCGAGAACAGGATCTGCGCATGCCGCACGCAGGCGAACAGAAAATGCAGAGAAAAGCCGGCGAAGGCGGTCCGCACTGGGGCTCGCCGATGTTCGACGCCGACATACCACCAGGTTTCAGGGCATTCATGGCCGCGCAGCGCCTCGTCGCGATCAGCGGTGAGGACGACGACGACCGCATGTGGTGCACGGTCCTGAGCGGCCCACAGGGCTTCGTCGACGCGGTTGACGAGCGGACCGTCGTCCTGCACGCCGCACCGCCGGACGGCGACCCGCTGGCCGGAGCGTTCCGCGAGCCCCGCGACATCGGGATGGTCGTGATGTCGCCGGAGTCCGCGCGGCGGGTCCGGGTCAACGGCAAAGCCAGGCGTGAAGGGGGCCGACTGGTCGTGCGCACCGAGCAGGTCCTGGGCAACTGCCCCAAGTACCTCCAGGTCCGCGACGTCACCGCCGTCGTGGACGACCCGCCGGGGCAGGCCCGCGTCGGCACCGCGCTCACCCCGGCGCAACGGAAGTGGGTCGAGTCGGCCGACACGTTCTTCATCGGCAGCAGGTCGCCCGCCGACGGCGCGGACGCGTCGCACCGGGGCGGTCTGCCCGGCTTCGTCACCGTGTCCGCGCCGGACCGGCTGAGCTGGCCCGACTACCCCGGCAACTCCTTCTTCATGACGCTGGGCAACATCGAACTGAACCCCAAGGCGGGACTGGTGTTCCTCGACTGGGCCACCGGCTCGACGCTCCAGGTGACCGGGCGCTGCCGCGTCGACTGGCAGGCGCGGCGGGCCGCCGCGCTGCCCGGGGCGCTGCGGGTGGTCGACTTCCACGTCGAACGGGTGGTGCAGATCGACGGCGCGAGCCCGCTGCGCTGGTCGCTGCACGGCTACTCCAGGTTCAACCCGCCAGTACCGGCACAACGGACGACGACACCGGAGGAACCCCGATGACGAGAACACTCGAAGCCCTGTCGATGGTCGACGGCGGCCCGCTGCCCGAGCCCGTGTGCCGCGACCTCGTCGAGGTGCTGCGGCGCGCGGCTGCCGCCGGCACCGGCGGCATCGTCCACATCGGACCGGACGGCGAGGAGACGTGGTCCTACCAGGACCTGCTCGCCGATGCCGCCCGCGTCCTCACCGGACTGCGCGCCGCGGGCGTTCACCCCGGCGACAAGGTGGTGATGCAGGTCGAACGCGCGCCCAACCTGCTGGCCGCGTTCTGGGCGTGCGTCCTGGGCGGGTTCGTGCCCGTCCCGGTCACCACGTCCCCGCCACCCAACAGCGCCTACGACGCCGCGGGACTCCTCGCGGGGGTGTGGGGCATGCTGGACGGGGCGTGGGTGCTCGCCGACCGCGAGTTCCCCACCTCTTACGTGGGCGACGTCGACTCCTTGCGCGCGAACGCACCGGCGACGGAGTTCCACCGGCCCGACCCCGACTCCCCCGCCGTGCTGCTGCTCACCTCCGGGAGCACGGGGTTGCCCAAGGCCGTCACGCTGACCCACCGCAACATCGTCAGCCGGTCCGCCGCGGCGGCGGCGGTGCGCGGCCTGACGTCGGCCAACCGCACGTTCAACTGGATGCCGCTGGACCACGTCGGCGGGCTGGTCATGTTCCACGCCCGGGACACCTACCTGGGCTGCCGCCAAGTGCACGCCCCGATCTCGTGGGTGCTCCAGGACCCGTTGCGCTGGCTGGACGTCATCAGCGCGCACCGCTGCGACACGACGTGGGCACCCAACTTCGCGTTCGGGCTCGTCGTCGACCGCGCCGACCGGATCGCCGGCAAGTCCTGGGACCTCAGCAGGCTCGGCTACATCATGAACGGCGGCGAGCCGATCAAGCCGCGCGTGGCCAACCGGTTCTTGAGCCTGCTGGCCCCGTTCGGCCTGCCGTCCACCGCCATGCACCCGGGCTGGGGCATGTCGGAGACGACCGCGGGCGTGGTGGACTGCGTCTACCCGGCCGGGATGGACGAGGACACCCGGTTCATCCCCGTGGGCGTCCCGCACCCCGGCCTGTCGCTGCGGGTGGTCGACGAGGCGGGCGAGGTGGTGCCCGAGGGCGTGGAGGGCCGCCTCCACGTGACCGGCCTGCCGATCACGCCGGGCTACTACAACAACCCCGAGCAGAACGCCCAGTCGTTCTCCGCGGACGGCTGGTTCAAGACCGGCGACCTGGCCTACGTGCGCAACGGCGTCCTCACCGTCACCGGCCGCGTGGACGACGTGGTCGAGATCGACGGCGTCGGGTACTTCGGCCACGAGATCGAGGCGGTGGTGGAGGAACTGCCGTTCGTCGCACCGTCCTACACGGTGGCGTGCCCGGTGAACGGCGACCTGGTGATCTTCTACGTCCCACGCTCCGGCACCGGCTCGGACGCCGAGGCGTGGCGCATCGTCGACCACGTGTCAACGCGGATGTCCGTGCCCGTGCGCCGAGTTGTCGCCGTGACGGCGGACCAGGTACCGAAGACCGGTATCGGCAAGCTGCGCCGTTCGGCACTGGCGGCGACGCTGAAGGACTGAGGACCCGACCCGAGCCGGTGGTCACGTGCACGCGACCACCGGCTCGGCACCGACGCCGCGCAGCCAGGTTCCCACCGAACGAGTCCACTCCGGATACTCCGTACGGGTCGTCGTTCGGCCCTCCCGCGGTCCAACAGTCACTGCTTACTCCGCGGCTCCCTGCTCGCCAGGCGGGAGCCGTTCAGCGTGTCCGTAGCCGATCCGCGCGCCGGAGGCCGGGTGCGTGGGCCGGCTCGGCGCGCGGCAGTAGTAGCCGATGCCGTGGGCGGTGACCATGGAGTCGGTGGGCAGGCCGCGTGAGCCGAGTGTGGTGCGCAAGATCGCGACGAGTACCGCCATGGCCGCGCTTGCGGTGGACCGTCGCCTCGGAATCGCCCCACACGTGGGCGGTGATCGCCCGGATACGGCGAGGTGAATGTGCAGGATCGGGAGAACCGATTGCCTCGACATAGCCCCGCACTTTCACCGGACCGCTGAAATGCGGTGACCGCGGCGACCAGGCTCGCCGGACCGTGATCGGGCGGGCGCCGGCTCGTGCCGTTCGCGGCCGGCAGACCTCCCGGGTTCCGGTCGGTGGCACGGGCAGGCTTAGCCGCCGTAGCGCTTGGCCACCTCGTGGAAGGCCGCCTTCGGGGTCCAGGTGGTCGGGTCGTCGGCCGGGACCTTCACGATGCCGAACCCGGCCTTGTCCAGGTCGCGGCGCGGGTCGTCGTGGTGGGGGTAGTCGGGCATGGCGAAGGTGAAGACGAAGCAGCCGTGCACGCCGGTCTCGTTGTAGAGATCGATCAGCTCGCCCAGGTAGCGGGCCTGGGTTTGCTCGTCTCTGGGGTGATCGCCCTTGATCGTGGGTTCCTCGGCGAACCAGTCGACGATCCGGAACGAGGCCGGTCCCCTGCGTTCGGCGCCCTGGTAGGCGCCACAGCCGAACTCGTTGATGATCACCGGCTTGTCGTTGTCCCGCACCAGATCTGTCACGCGGCGGGCGTAAGCGGCATCGTCGGTTCCCGTCCGGTAGAGGTTGACAGCCACCGAGTCGAACCGGGACCAGTCGACCTCCTCCCAGCCGGCCGCCCCGTAGCCGACCGGGCCGCGGAACACCCGCCGCGCCGTCTCCGCGGCCCGGCCGAGCAGGACGTCGAGCCGCCGGTTCATCCGCCGTCGCAGGAGCATGCGTGCCTTGAAGATGACCCGCAGCCGCAGGAAGGACCACCGGCCGGGCACGATGCCGCGAACGGTGTGGGAGAACTCGCTGCCGACGAGCAACGTCACACGGCCTGGATGGCGTGCGCGCAGTTCCTCGGCCGCCACGCCGATGTTCTCCAGGTGGGCCAGCACCTCGGGCTCGCGGCGGTCCACCAGGTTCGGTCGGATCCACACGTCCAGCCCGACCTCCAGCGCGTACTCGGCCGCCGCGATGAGCTGGTCACCGTCAGGGCCGATCACCGACACGGTCGTGCAGTGCAGTTCGTCGTGGATCGCCTGGAGGTCCCGCCGGACGACGTGCTCTGGAGCGTCGTCCACCAGGTAGGTCATGCCCCGAAGGGTCAGCATGTGATCACACCCCCTCTCGGCATCGTGCCATGCTCGACGTCCCCCGCGCCGGGCCCTCGCCCAGTACGTCGGTCGGCTGCTGCGTGTCCTCCTCATGGGCCGGCGCCCTCACCCGCTGTGGGGTGAGGGCGCCGGTTTGGTGCAGGAGGATGTGTGTTCAGGTGATCAGCGTTGCAGGGTCAGCAAGCCCGGGCGGTAGGGCAGGAGGCCGTAGTCGCCGCCGGACCGGGGGTCGCGGCCCTGGTAGAGGAATTGGAGGTTGCACGGGTCGATGGTCTTGGTCTGGTCGGGGTTGACGCGGATCAGGTCGCCGTGGCTGATGTCGTTGGTCCACGTCGCACCGCTGTTGGCCTTGCCGGCGAACGGGTTGCTCTCCGTCGCGGCCTGCGGGGTCCAGTTGCCGTTGAGGCTGCTGGAGGTGAACGAGCGGAAGAAGCGGCCGTTCGCGCCCATCGCTTCGACGATCATCAGGTACTGGTTCTGGCCCTGGACCTTGTAGACCTCGACGGCTTCGAACAGGTTCGCCGTCGTGTCGCTCATGATCGTGGTGTAGGACGAGCCGAAGTTGCCCGGGAAGTTCCCGAGCGGCATGGTCTGGCGGTAGATCTTGCCGTTGTCGCCGGCGAAGAACAGGTACATGTTCTGGCCGTCGCCGATGAGTGTCTGGTCGATCGGGCCGGTGCCGGAGCCGGTGATGCTGGCGGTGGAGAGGACCTGCTGGGCCGACCAGCCGTTCGGGTTGGTGGGGTCGGTCGACGTCCGGTAGCTGAACGCCGTCCCGCCCCACTGGTAGGCGAGCACCCAGATGTTCTTCGGGGCGAAGTACAACAGCGTGGGCGCCACGGTGCCGGAATTCATCGCCTGCTGGGGCGCGGTGGCCATGTCGGACCAGTTGGTGAAGGTGCCGAAGTTCATCGAGCCCCAGGACGTCCCGGTGTCGTGGGTCGTCGCGTAGACCAGGTGCTTGCCGTTGTACATGACGTGGGTGAAGTCCTTGAGCGACACCCAACCCTGCCTCGGCTGCGCCAGCGGACCCGTGGAACTCCAGCGGTACGTGGACGGGAGGGAGCACGTCCCCGGCTGGGTGGTCGTCGTGGTGGTGGGGCCGGTGCCGCCGACGCGGACGAGCTGCCACTGCTGGTTGGCGCCGCCCCAGTCGCTGTACTGCACGACGTTGGCGCCGTCGTTGGTCGCCGCGCCCTGGACCTCGACGGCCTTGTTGCTGTTGCGGTTGATCAGCCGCACGTACCCGTCGGGCGAATCGGCCAGGCGGAACTGCTGGTTGGCACCGTTGTGGTCGGACCACTGGATGATGGCGCCGCCGTCCGCGGTGGAAGCGCCGGAGACGTCGAGGACCTTGTTCGACAGCCGCGACTTGAGCCGGTAGTAGCCGCCGCCCGAGTCGACGAACTGCCACTGCTGCTGGTTGCCGTCGTTGCGCGTCCACTGGGTGATGCGGGCGCCATCGCTGGTGGAGAGGTTGTAGACGTCCAGGGCCTTGCCGCTGTTGCGGTTGACCAGCACGTACCAGGCGGTCGTGTCGACGGTCGCCGCGGACGCCGGCGCGGCGCTGAAGGCCGCCACCATCCCGCCGACCAGTGCGGTGACGGCAGCGACGATCCCGGCCACGCGACGCCCCCGGGCTCGTCTGACGGCGGTGGGCGGGTGATGGCCTGATCCGACCATGGGGGAACTCCTCTTCGTCGAGGTTGAAGCGAACCGCAGCAGGGGAACGTTCGAGCGACCGCTCCGCCGAGTGGGCCGGTTAAGCACCCAGTGGATGGACGACGATTATGTCGGGGGGTACCACTGCCGCAGGTGGCGGTCGCATTCTCCAAACTCTGGAGGATGACCTCGGCCCGGTCAAGATGCGTCGAAAATGTTTCGGGCAGAACGGGAACGGGCGCGTTGTCGAATGCTAAAAAAATCGTCGATATTTTTAGCCGGGTCGAGATCGGGTGGCGGTCGACGGCATCACCCGGTCATTGCGGTCACCGTGACGTGGGCGAGTCGCGCGGCCAGCGCCGACAAGTCGAACGGCGCTGTCGAACGGATCTGCACGCTGCGGAGTGCCGTCAACTGCCGCAGGGCCTCGACGGTGTCGGGGTGGTCGAATCCGAGGCCGTAGTGGGCGTCGTCGAAGTGGAGCATGACGGTGCACCAGTCCACCGCCAGTTGCAGGCGGTGAGTGGGTGCGTGAGGCAGATCCGGCCGTAGAAGCCGGGGCAGTCGTTGCCGCGCATCCGGTCCAGGTGTCGGGGCGACAGGTCGAGGCCGAAACCGGTGATCCAGTCGGTGGTTCGTTGCGCCAGAACGACTTCGTCGGGGTGTCGGGTCGGTGGCAGTGGGCAGTAGCGGGGCGGGAGTTCGACGGTCATGGCCTGGTCGGGTGGCACGGGGCTCACCGGCCGGGTCGTGTGGTGGGTTCGAGCAGGAGGCGGCGCGGGCGCAGGGCGGTGGACAGGGCGACCGGGCGGGGGTCGCTGCCGGGAGCGCTGCGCAGGCGCCACCGGCTCGCCAGGGTGGCCAGCAGCAGGGTGCTCTCGGCGAGGCCGAACTCCTGGCCTGCGCACTTGCGGGCGCCGCCGCCGAAGGTGACGAACGCGCCTCGCGGGAGGTGGCGGGCGCGCTCGGGTAGCCAGCGGTCGGGGTCGAAGGCGTTTGGTCGGTCGTGCACTTCGGCGCGCAGGTGCACGGCGGAGGGGCAGAACGCGACGGTGGTGCCGGCGGGTAGGCGGTGGCCGCCCAGGTCGACGTCTTCGGTGGTGATCCGGGTGAACAGCCACCCCGGCGGGTACAGGCGCAGCGCCTCGTTGATCACGCGGCCGGTGTGGGGCAGTCTGGTCAGGTCGGTGGCACGGGCGGGTTCGCCGCCGAGGACGGTGTCCACTTCCTGGTGGAGTGCGGCTCTGACGTTCGGGTGACGGTCCAGCAGGTGCAGTGCCCAGGACACCGTTGCGGCGACGCTGTCGGAACCGGCTACGAGCATGGTCAGTGCCTGGTCACCGACCTCGGTGTCGGTCAGGCGCTCGTCTTCGTCGCGGGCGGACAGCAGTGAGGAGAGGAGGTCACCGCGGTCGTCGTCGGTGTGGCGGTAGTCCGCGACGAGGGCGTCGATGTGGCGGCGGAGGTCGGTCAGGGCGCGGTCGAAGCGGCGGTTGATGGGGAGGGGCAGGCGTTGGAGGACGTTGGGGACGAACATGCGGGCGGTGATCTGGTGCAGGAGGGTTTCCACCGACCGCCGCATCCGGTCCACTGACGTGTCGTCGGCACGGGTGGTGAACAGGGATCGGAGGACTGTGCGCAGGGCGGCACCGAACAGGGCCGGGTAGACGTCGACCACTTGTCGGTTCCGCCACCGCGATGCCAGCGCCGCCGCCTCTTGTGCCATGACCTCCGTGTAGCGGTCCAGGCGGGAGTGGTGGAACGCGGGCTGGATCAGCCGTCGCTGCCGGCGGTGCTCGGCGTAGGGGCAGCTGCCGACCCCGTTGCCGATCGTGGCCCGGACCCGGTCGAACAACGGACCGCCCTTGTCGAACACCCGGTCGTCGGTCAGCACCCGCCACAGCAGCTCGGGGTGGCACGGCACCAGCGCCCGCACCGGTCCCAGCCGCACCTCCACCAGGTCACCGAGCTGGGACAGCGACCCCGTGAACCGAACCGGGTCACGCATCATCGGCCACGCATGACCGACCACCGGCCAGCCTCCCGGCGCCACCACCGTCGTGCGGGTCATCGCTACACCATGAGGCGCACCAACCCCACCCGCACGTCGGAACCACGCGATCAGTCGACCGTCATCCAGGTGACCCCAGCGCTTCGGCGACCGCCGCGCCTTCGCGGACGAAGACCGGGATGTGGTCGAGGGGTGCCGGGGCCTCGACGGTGGTGCCGCCGTCGTGGGTCGTGCCGGTTGTCGGGTCGAGCCAGCGGGTTCCCGTCGGCAGGTAGACGGGCCGGGAGCGGGCGCCGGCTTCGGTGACTGGGGCTACCAGGAGGTCCGGGCCGAGGAGGAATTGGTCGTCGACGGTCCAGGCTTGCTCGTCGTCGGGGAAGTCGAAGAACAGTGGGCGCATGGGTGGGGCGCCGGTGTGGTGGGCGGATTCGGACAATTCGGCCAGGTAAGGGCGGAGGCGTTCGCGTAGGCGGATGTGGGCGGCCAGGATTTCGTAGGCCTCCTCGCCGTAGGACCACACCTCGTTGGGGCCGCCGGACATCGACGTGCTGAATGCCTGGTTCGGGGCCCGGTCGCCGTGCAGGCGCATGACGGGGCTGAACGTGCCGTACTGGAACCAGCGGATCAGGACCTCGCGGTAGGCCGGGTCGTCCGGGTCGCCGCCCTGGAAGCCGCCGATGTCGGTGTTCCACCACGGGATGCCGCTCAGCGCCACGTTCAGGCCGGCCCGGACTTGGGTCGCCAGCGAGGCGAACGTGGTGGGGATGTCGCCGGACCACAGCGCGGCACCGTGGCGCTGGCTGCCGGCCCATGCGCTGCGGATCAGCGTCAGGGGCCGGTCGTTGCCGGTCGAACGCAGGCCGTCGGCCACGCCCTGGGCGTGCAGCAACGGGTAGAGGTTGCCGACCTGGGCACCCGGACCGGCGGCGTACACGGCGCGGGCGGCCAGGTGCGGGGCCACGTCCGGTTCGCAGGCGTCCAGCCAGAACAGGCTGATGCCGTGTGCGTGGTAGTGCTCGCTCAGCTCCTGCCACAGCAACTGGCGAGCGCGCGGATGGGTGGCGTCGTAGTGGGCCATCGGCTGGTAGGCGGGCCCCGGCTCGCGCGACGGCAGGTACGCGGTGAGCAGACCGCCGTGGGCGTCGCGGACCAGCAGGCCCTCGGCGCGCAGCGCGTCGTGGTTGTCGCTGCCGGGCTCGACGATCGGCCACACCGACACCGCGAGCTGCACCCCCAGCTCCGACAGCTCCTTCACCATCGCCGCCGGGTCGGGCCACTCGCCGGGCTCGAACCGCCAGTCCCCCATGTGGGGCCAGTGGAAGAAGTCGCACACGATGACCGACAGCGGCAGGTCGCGTCGGGCGTACTCGCGGGCGACGGACAGCAGCTCCTCCTGGTCGCGGTAGCGGAGTTTCGACTGCCAGAAGCCGCTCGCCCACTCCGGCAGCAACGGCGGGTGGCCGGTGGCGTCCGCGTAACCGGCCATGATCTCGGCCGGGGTGTCGCCGGCGATGACCCAGTAGTCGAGCTGACCGGTCGACTCCGCGACCCAGCGGGTGGTGTCCGCGCCCAGCTCCACCCGGCCCAGCGCGGGGTTGTGCCACAGCAGCCCGTAGCCGCGCGACGAGTGCAGGAACGGGATCGCGGCCACGGTGTTCGCCTGGACCAGGTCGACCACCAGGCCCTTCTGGTCCAGCCGGCCGTTCGGGTGCTGGCCCAGCCCGAAGATCCGCTCGTCGTCGTACGCCGCGAAGTACTGCTGCACGTGGTAGCTGCCGTCGCCGCGCGGCGAGAAGACCCGCGGTCCGGGGACGCCGACGGGCGGCTGCTTCTCCGCGAGCAGTTCACGGCCGGTCGCGGTGTGCAGGAAACGGATCCGGCCGCCGGGGTCCACTTCGACGACGAGCCTGCCGTTGACCAGCCGGGCCGATCCGTCGTCCAGCACCACCCGCTCGGCGTCGGGCGAGGGCAGTGGAGCGTCGAGCGCACCGGGCAGGTCGGTCTTGATCGCGGTCACCGCGGCGCGCACGCGCACCGCGTTCGGCCCCCAGGGTTCGATCCACACGATCTCGTGCGGGGTGCGCAGCTCCAGGCCACCGGCGTCACGAACGTAAGCAGGCATCACGTCCCCCAAAGGGCGGCTATCGAAGCGCTTCGACCGATGGGGAGGCTAGATGATCGATGCGCCGTCGTTCAAGAGCGCACTCGCATTCGAACCGATTCGACCGCAAGAGACCCCCGTTGACGTGCGCGTTACCACCGTGTTCTCATGTAGCCCGGCTGTTGAAGTTAGCGTTAACAACATGCTTTAACCCCGCCGAGATGGCTACCTGTTCGCACTCGTAGGCACGTGTTGTTAGCGCTCACTTCCGTGTCGAACGTGCCACCGCCCCGCTCAACGCAGATCGGAGCACACCATGGACCGACGAGCGCGTCTGCTCGCGGTGTCATCCCTCGTCCTCGCCTCGACGCTCGCCCTGCCCGCCGCCCCGGCGTCCGCGGCCACCCTGCCCACCGGGACCCGGTCGCTGGAATCGGTCAACTACCCCGGTCGGTTCCTCCGGCACCTCGACCACCTGGGCCGCATCGACCCCGTGACCTCGGGCAGTTCGGCGCAGACGAAGTCCGACGCCACGTTCACCGTCGTCTCCGGCCTGGCCTCGCCGTCGTGCTACTCGTTCCAGGCGGCCAACGGGATGTTCCTGCGGCACTACGACTACCGCGTCCGCCTGGAGTCCAACACCGGCACCCCGACCTTCCGCGCGGACGCCACGTTCTGCCCGGTGGACGGGTCGGTGGCGGGCTCGGTGTCGCTGGTGTCGTTCAACTACCCCGACCGGCGGCTGCGGCACCGCAACTACGAGCTGTGGCTGGACACCTTCGAGGACACCGCCCGCTTCCGCGCGGACAGCTCGTTCCGGATCACCGCGCCCTGGACGCCGAAGACGACCAAGGGACCGGTCATCCCCGGGCTGTTCGCCGACCCGCACATCACCCACTTCAACGGCCGGTACTACCTGTACCCGACGACGGACGGCTACGCGAGCTGGGCCGCGCCCCACTACAAGGCGTTCTCCTCCACCGATCTGGTGAACTGGACCGACCACGGCGTGATCCTCGACCACGGCCCGGACGTGTCCTGGGCGGACAACTCGGCGTGGGCCCCGGCGGTGGTGGCCAAGAACGGCCGCTACTACCTGTACTTCAGCGGCGGCGCGGCCTCCGGTGACACCCGCAAGCACCTCGGCGTCGCCGTGTCCGACTCCCCCACCGGGCCGTTCCGCGACGCCCTGGGCAAACCGCTGGTCCGGGGCGGCACCTACCCCGGGCAGGCCATCGACCCCATGGTGTTCACCGACGACGACGGCAAGTCCTACCTGTACTGGGGCCAGGGCACGGCGCACGTGGTGCCGCTGAACGACGACATGGTCTCCTTCGACCCGGCGGCGGTCCGCAACATCACCACGACGGGGTACAACGAGGCGTCGTTCGTGCTCAAGCGCAACGGCACCTACTACTTCATGTGGTCCGAGAACGACACCCGGGACGAGAACTACCAGGTCGCCTACGCCACCGGAGCGTCACCGCTGGGCCCGTGGACCAAGCGCGGTGTCGTGCTCCAGAAGCGCCTGGACCTCGGCATCAAGGGCACCGGCCACCACTCCGTGGTCCGGGTGCCGGGCACCGACACCTGGCAGGTCGCCTACCACCGCTTCGCCGTGCCCGGGGGCAACGGCACCAACCGCGAGGTCACCGTCGACCGGATGACGTTCAACGCCGACGGCACCATCGCCCCGATCGTCCCCACCCTCTGACCGCCAGGAGGAAGATCGTGCAAGGAACGCTGTCGCGGGTAGGCGCGACCCTGCTCACCGCGTTGCTCCTGCTCACCGCCCACGTCCTGGTCGCGGTGGACCGGGCGTCGGCCGCCGACCCGTTCACCGGGTACCTGATGGTGCACTTCACCGGCGAGACCGCGATCGGGGAGCAGATCTACTTCTCCCACAGCAAGGACGGCCTGCACTGGAACGACCTGAACGACGGCGCCCCGGTCCTGCTGTCCACCGTGGGCACCAAGGGCGTGCGCGACCCCGCGCTCGTCCGCTCCCCCAACGGCGACCGGTACTGGATCATCGCGACCGACCTGCGCATCGCCTCCGGCATCCCGTGGAGCGACGCGGTCAACCGCGGCAGCACCTCGCTGGTCGTCTGGGAATCCACCGACCTGGTGAACTGGTCCGCGCCACGCCTGCTGAACGTGGCCGGCGGCATCCCGGGCGCGGGCACCGCGTGGGCGCCCGAGGCGATCTTCGACCCCGCCAGTGGTGACTACATCCTGTACTGGGCCACGAACGCGACGCTCAACGGGATCAAGAAGCACCGGATCTACTACACGCGGACGCGTGACTTCGTCTCGTTCACCGCGCCGCAGGTCTACATCGACCGACCGGGCAGCCAGTTCGTCATCGACACGCAGATCGTCGAGTCACCCACGAGCGTCGGCGGGTTCCGGTACTACCGGGCCTCCGCCGACGGGCACATCACCATCGAGGGCAGCAACACGATCCTCGGCTCCTGGACGAGGATCGGCGACCTGTCGCACATGGGCATCTCCAACGGCACCACCGGCGGCAACGTCGTCGAGGGCCCGATGTGGATGCCGTTCAACGGCCGCACCGAGTGGGCCCTGTGGCTGGACCAGTTCAAGACCGGCCGCGGGTACATGCCCATCACGTCCACCAACCTCGGCAGCACCACCAACTTCCGCACCGTGTCGGACTACTCGGTCGGCGCCAACCGCAAGCGCCACGGCGGGATCATGAGCCTGACCGCCGCCGAGGAGAGCCGCGTGCTGGGCAAGTACGGCGTGTCCAGGCCGATCAACCGGCTCCAGTCGGTCAACTTCCCGGACCGGTACGTCCGCCACGCCAACTTCGACGTGCGCATCGACGCCAACGTCAGCCCGGTCCAGGACTCCCGGTTCCGGATCACGCCCGGCCTGGCCGACTCGTCGGCCGTGTCGATCCAGTCCGTCAACTACCCCGGCTACTACCTGCGGCACACCAACTACGACTTCGTCCTGGCACCCTACGACGGCACCGCCCAGTTCCAGGCGGACGCGACGTTCCGCCAGGTCCCGGGGCTGGCGTCGTCGTCGGCCAGTTCCTTCCAGTCCTACAACCACCCCGACCGCCACATCCGCCACTACGCCTACCAGTTGAAGCTCGACCCGATCACCACCGCCGTCGCCCGCAGTGACGCCACCTTCGCCGTGACGAACTGAACACCGAGGAGGGGGTGGACGCCCGGGCGCCCGCCCCCTCCTCGTGTGGGTCACACGGCCGTGATGGTCCAGTGGTTGTTCGGGCTGGAGTTGGGGGTCCACATGGCGCAGGTGGCGCCCGTGGTCGAGTCGCCCATGCCGTCCAACGCGGTGCCGGTGCCGCGGTTGACGATCTGGTAGCGGCCGTCGCCGACGCTGACCAGGCGCCACTGCTGGTTGTTGCCGCCGTTCCACGGCGCCTGCTGGGCCGGTGCCCCGTTGGCGGTGTTGCCCCAGCTGTCGGCGACCATGCCGTTGGTGCGGTTGACGATGCGGACGTAGCCGCCGCCCGCGTCCACGAGCTGCCACTGGAGGTTCGTGCTGCCGTCCCAGTTCCACTGCTTGAGCCGCGACCCGGAGCCGACGTCGCCGCCGCTGTCGAGCACCAGACCGGTGGTGGCGTTGGTGATCCGCGCCCAGCCCGTGGGCACCGGACCCGCGCCCAGGTTGGGGATCTGGCCGGAGAACGTCAACTTGACCACGTAGGCCGGAGCGGCGAACGGGGGCGTCGACGACGGCATGGTCAGGTGGAGGGCGGTGCCGTCCTGCCTGCGACCCGGCAGGTCGATGTAGGAACCGGCGGTGGAGTTGAGCAGGCGGGCCGAGACCAGGGTGGACAGGTTGATCCGGTTGGAGTTGAGGGTGGTGATGTCCAGAGTGCTGCCCGGCCAGCCCATGACGGTGACGTAGAGGACCGTGTTGTCCTTGGTGCGGGTGAACCGGATGTCCCGGTTGGTGCCCTCGCGGGGCTGGGTGAACGACCCGCCGCCCATCGGGGTCGGCCCCTCGCCGAAGCTGGTCCACGCGCGGGTCGAATAGATCGACTCGCCGAAGCGCTTGAGGTAGTCGCCGATCCCCAGCAGGATCGACCGCTGCCCGGACGGGATCGTGCCGTCGGCCATCGGTGCGATGTTGAGCAGGACGTTGCCGTTCTTGCTGATCCGGTCGATCAGCGAGTGCACCATCGCGTTGAGCGAGTAGTACCCGATCCCGACCGTGTAGCACCAGCTGGAGCTGGAGATGCTGTCGTCGGTCAGCCAGTACGGGTACTGGAGACCCGCCGGGCCGCCGCGTTCGTAGTCGAACACCTGGCCGCGGTTGTTGAAGCCGTCCTTGTAGGTGGCGACGACGTCCTTGTTCCACGCGACGGCGCGGTTGTAGTAGTGGGCCAGGAACTCCAGCCGCCGCGACTCGTCGACCTTGTCGAGGTTGAAGTCCTGCCAGAGGATGTCGGGCTGGTAGCCGTCCACGACCTCCTTGAGCTTGTCGATCCACAGCTGGTTCTGCGCCGGCCCGCCGAGCTGGCCGTACAGCTTGCGCAGGCTCGCGTCCGACTGGGTCGGGACCCGTTCGAAGAACCCGGTGAAGTTGTACGCGTGGTGCATGGCCAGCAGGAGCTTCATGCCCTTGCGGCGGATCGCGTCGGCGTGCAGCTTCACCAGGTCCAGCTTGGGGCCGGTGCGCACGGAGTTCCACTCGTTGACCGTGCTGTTCCACATCGAGTAGCCGTCGTGGTGCTCCGCGACCGGCCCGGCGAACCGCGCGCCGGCGTCGAGGAACAGTTGCGCCCACTCGTCGGGGTCGAAGTTGCCACCCGCGGAGCGGAGTTTCGGCGCGAACTGCACCCAGTTCCCGGCTTTGTCCCGGGCGCCGTTGATGAAGTTGTGGTACGGCCACACCGACGGATCGCCGTAGGTGTTGACGTGGTGCGTGTGCTCCGACGAACCGCTGAAGTACATCGAGCGCGGGTACCACTCGTTCGCGAACGCCGGGACGCTGAACACGCCCCAGTGGAAGTAGATGCCGAACTTGGCGTCCTGGAACCACTCCGGCGCCGGCGGGTGCTGGTCCACCGACTCCCACGTGGGCGTGTAGCTGCTCGGGCCGGCGGTGGCGTGGGCGGTGCCGACCCGCAGCACGCCGCTCGCCGCGCCAATCCCGGTGGCGCCCGCCGCGGTGAGCAATCGCCTGCGGGTGAAGCCGTTCGATGAGGAGGACATGGCCGTAACCCCTTCCTGGGATGGTCGCGTCAGGCCCGGATCAGGCGGAACTGCTGGTGGCCGCCGCCGTTGTGGTCCCACTGGTCGAGGACCGTGCCGTCGGCGGTGGACCCGCCCGGGACCTCCAAGACCCGCTGGCTGAGCCGGTTGGTGAGCAGGAAGTAGCCGTCGCCGACGGGCGTGACGGCCCAGTGCTGCTGGTGGACGTTCGCGTCGCCCCAGATGTTCATCGTGCCGCCGTTGTCCCGGGATCGGCCGCCGACCTCCAGCAGCTTGCCGCTGTTCTGGTCGCGGATCTTGAAGTAGCCGTCCCCGGTGGAGATGAAGGTCCACTTCTGGTTCGCGCTGTTCCGCCACGGCCACTGCTGCACCGGGGTGTTGTTGGCGGTGCCGGAGCCGCGCACGTCGAGCACCTTGCCGCTGTGGCGGGCCTCGATGCGGTAGACCGTGTTCGCCAGGGGGAAGCGCGACACCAGTTGGGGACGGACGCTGCGGCCGCCGATGTGCACGCCGTTGATGTTGGCGTAGCCGCCGCTGGCCGCCGTGACGGTGATGCGCACGAAACCGACGTCCCGGTTGGTCCACTCGGCGAGCTTGAGTCGCGCGTCCGCGGCCCAGTTCACGGTGGCCACCGTGGTGAAGGTGACGCCGTCGGTGCTGGTGGCGATGGTGGCCGCGGTGATGTCGCCGTCGGTGGAGTTGGTCCGGTTCCACTGCTTGGGCAGGTATTCCAGCGTGGAGACGTTGCTCCACACCCCACCGAGGTCGATCGTGATCGTCTGCGGGAGGGTGCGACCGCCGCCCCAGGTCGACCAGCACGTCTCGAAGTTCCGGTCGCTGCGGTTGTCGATCGCGTGGTAGGCGACCTCGCCGGGGTTGTAGGACGACGCGTAGGCCGCCACCGCGTTCACCGGCCACTCCACGCGCAGCGGCTGGGCGGGCAGCGGCGGGCGCGACGGGTTCGGGCTCCAGGCCGCGCCGACCTCCGCGAGCCGGTTGACGATGTTGGTGTCGAGCCTGCCCTCGCGGTTGGGCGGGCAGTTCAGCAGGTACGAGGTGTACTTGGGTTCCAGGTCGCGCAGGTCGGCCAGGATGGCGTCACGGCTGCGGGGCGCTTCGGTGGCCGTGTGCGGGTGCCAGAACCAGCCGCGGCTGATCGTCTCGCCCTGCATGCCCGCGAACGTGTTCCCCGCCGGCGCCCGGATGCCCAGCGGGGCCTCGAAGTAGATCGCGTCGCCGAGCCAGGGCTGCACCAGGGCGCCGTGGTCGACCATCACGCAGTGCGGTTGCAGCGACTTCACCAGGTTGCGGACCTCCTGGTAGGAGATCTGCTGCTGGCCCATCTGCCAGGCGTAGCCGTCGGTGATGAACACGTCGATCGTGCCGTAGTTGGTCAGCAGCTCGCGGATCTGGCCGAGCACCACGGTCATGTCGCCCGGCTCGATGGCCTGGTACGGGTCCTTGACGTGATAGCCGCCGTAGGCCTGGATGGTGTGCGTGCGGTCCCAGACCGAGTAGTACAGCCCGACCCGCAGGCCCTGGGCGCGGAACGCGTCGACGTACTGGCGCACGACGTCCTGCTTGTAGCCCGAGTAGGCCACGTTCTGCGTGCTGAACGCCGTGGGCCACAAGGAGAAGCCGTCGTGGTGCTTGGTGGTGAGCACGCCGTAGCTCATCTTCGCCGCAGCGGCCGCCGCCGCCCACTGCGCGCAGTCCACGGAGGGCGGCGCGAACTTCAACGGGCTCTGGCCGCCCGCCGCCCACTCCTCGTTGGTGAAGGTGCCGAGGTTGAAGTGGTTGAACATGCCGAACCTCAGGTTGACCAGGTTCGCCAGATCGGTCTGGGGGTCCGCCGCCGCGTACCCGGTCAGGCCCGGTACCGCGGCCGATGCCGCCGCGATGCCGGTGGCGGCCAGGAAACCTCGTCGGGACAATCCGGATGTCGTCATCGACACTCCCGTCTCGACACCGCCGCGATGCGGTGTCGTGTGTATTTCTTGCCGTCAGCCGCGGTGCGGCTCGTGGTTCAGGGCGCCCGACCGGAACACCGCCAGTTCGACCGCGTCGAACCCGGCCGCGCGCACGAGTTCGGTAAGGGCGGGTCTGATCTCCGGCCGGTCGACCAGGTCGGGGTCGAGTTCGACCCGCCCGGTGTCGCCGAGGTCGCGCACGCGCAGGTCGCGGGTCGGGGTGCCGGCGCTCGCGAGCCAGGCCCGGACGGCCACTTCGGCGCGTTCGACCCTGGCCAGGCGCGCGGGGGTGATCGCCACCCCGTACCGCACCCGGCTCGCCAGGCACGGCATGGCAGGTTTGTCCCATGTGGACAGTCGCCAGTGTCGGCTCACCGCGCGGACGGCGGCCTTGGTCATTCCGAGGTCGCGCAGCGGTGTGCGCACGCCGATCTCGTCGCCGGCGCGGATGCCCGGCCGGAACGGGTCTACCGCGTCGTCGGCGTTCACGCCGGTGGCCACCGCGTCGAGGCCGTGATCCCGTGCGACGGCGGTGATGGTGTCCAGCACGGTGGACTTGCAGAAGTAGCAACGGTTCCGGCCGTTGGCCGCGTACGCGGGGTTGTCCAGCTCGGCGGTCCGGGGTGCCACGTGCCGCACGCCGAGGCTTTCGGCGAACGCGACCGCGCCCTCCAGCTCGGCGGTGGCGAGGCTCGCCGAGTCGGCGGTGACCGCGAGCACCGCGTCGGGGCCGTTGGCGCGCGCGGCGGCGGCGAGGACGAGGGCGGAGTCCGCACCGCCGGAGAACGCCACGGCGACCGGGCCGATCGCGGTCAGGTGTGCCACGAGCCGTTCGGCGGCCGCGCTGGTGTCCATCACCGCTCCCCCGGGCTGTGAGTGGCCATGGCGAGAACGGTGCGCAGGGGCAGACCGGTCTGGCGGGCGACGGCCACGGCGTCGTCGTACTCGGGTTTTCCGTGGTGCGGACCGTGTTTGCGGCGCACGGGCATCCCGTGGACGTCGACGGTGTCGGTGGTCCTGGGCAGGGCGGCGCGCCGCACGCTCGTCCGCCGCACCCCGAGCGTGCCGGTCTCGGTGAACATCCGCCGTTCGACCTCGTCCGCGGTTTCGGGCGTGACGAGCGCGTGGAGCACGTGCCCCGGGCGGCCCTTCTTCATCGTGGCCGGGGTGATCCAGCTGTCCAGCGCGCCCGAGTCGAGCAGGAGCGCGACGACGTATCCGAGGACCTCGCCGGTGACGTCGTCCACGGTGGTCTCCAGCACGACCAGGTCGCGGATGTCCGCGGCCTCCCGGTCGCCGAGCCGGACCACCGCCACGTTCGGTCGGTCGGGCAGCGTCCGGGTGCCCACGCCGTAGCCGGTGGCCCGCATCCGCATCGGCGGCGCGGGGTCGTAGTCGGCACCGATCGCGTGCAGCAGGGCGGCGGCGGTCGGGGTCACGGTCTCGCCGGGCAGGGAGGTGCCCACGACCCGGGCGCCGGTCAGCAGCGCCGAGGTCGCCGGGGCCGGGCAGGGCAGCACCCCGTGCGCCGTGCGGACCGACCCGGCGCCGATCGGCAACGCCTCGCAGTGCACGGTCCGCACGTCCAAGGCGTGCAGCGCGGCGGCCACGCCGACGATGTCGACGAGGGTGTCGTGGCCGCCGAGTTCGTGCAGGTGGACCCGCTCGGGGTCCTCGCCGTGCAGGCGTGCCTCGACCTCGGCGATGGCGCGCAGCGCGGCGACCGCGGTGTCCGCCACGGCCCGGTCGCGCACCCGACCGGCCATGGCGATCAACTCCCCCGCCGCGCGGCTCGTGGCGTCGTCGGTCACCGTCACGACCGCCCGCCGCCCGGTGAGCCCGTGGGTGAGCACCGGGGTGACGGCGAGGTCCCACCCGGTCAGGCCGGTGTCGGCGACGGCCGCCCGGATCGCGTCGAGCGGCGCGCCCGCGTCGACCAGCGCGGCCAGCAGCATGTCCCCGGCCAGCCCGGTGAACGGCGAGATCAGGCAGACCCGGCTCACCCCGTCCTCCGCCCCACCACGCGCGCGAGCCGGAACGCGGCCATCGCCGCCCCGAACCCGGAGTCGATGTTGACCACCGTGATCCCCGCCGCGCAGGAGGCGTGCATCGCCAGCAACGCGGTGATCCCCTCCAGGCCGGCCCCGTACCCGGTCGAGGTGGGCACGGCGACCACCGGGCACGCGACCAGGCCACCGATCGCGCTCGCCAGCGCGCCCTCCATGCCCGCCACCACGATGACACTGTCCGCAGTGGACAGTCGCTCCCGTTCGGCCAGCAACCGGTGCAGACCCGCCACACCCACGTCGGTGACCGTCGTGACGCCCAGCCCCACCGCGGCGGCGACGGCGGCGGCCTCCCGCGCCACGGGCAGGTCGGCCGTGCCCGCCGCCGCCACGACCACGTCGAACCCGGTCGGCGCGGCCGGCCGCCACACCAGCAGCCGCGCCCCGTCGTCGTAGGCACCGTCCGGCACGTCGGCCAGCACGGTTTCCGCCGCGTCCGGCTCCACCCGTGTGACCAGCACCGGCCCGTCGTTGTGCCGCAACAACGTCCGCACGATCCCGACGACTTGGTCGGGCGTCTTCCCGCTGCCGTACACCACTTCCGGCAGGCCTTGGCGCGCCTCGCGATCCACGTCGACCCGGGCGAACCCGAGGTCGACCACGTCCGGTCCCGCCATGCTCAGCCTCCCTGGACGTACGGGATCGTCTGCGGTCCTTCGGGCAGCACGCACAGCCGCGCGCCCGGTCCCGCCGCCGCCAAGGCCTGAGCGACGGTCGCCGAGACGTCGTCGGTCTGGCTCAGGTGCGCGGACGCAAGCTCGGCCTCGCTGAGGTACGAGGTGTGCATGACGACCCGGCACTCGGCCTGGATGCGGGCCTGGATCTGCACCTGCCACTGGTCGGGCACGGTGGCCGTCCGCGCGGAGATCTCGGCGAGCAGCGCCGCCGGCGAGTCGGCCGAGGCCAGCACCTCGCGGTAGGAGCCGTGGTCGGGGAAGCCGTCCCGGCACTCGGCCGCGCACACGATCGTGCCGCCGGGCGCGACCACCTGGTAGGCCGCCGACATCCCCTTCACCGCCTGGTAGAGGTTCTGGTCCAGCGGATAGCCCGAGTTGGTGGTCACCACCACGTCGAACCGGTGCGGCACCGGCCGCATCGCGATCTCACGGGCGGTGCGCACGGCCTCGGCGTGCATGGCGAGCAGGTCCCCGCCGAACGCGGCCACGACCTGCTTGTCCTGGTTGAGGACCACGTCGAACCCGAAGGTCACGCCGGTCGCCGCCGCGATCGCCCGGACGTCGTCGTGCACCGGGTTGCCCTCGATGATCCCCCACGCCGCCCGCGGGTGGCCGATCCGGCGCGCGTCGTGCAGCACCAGCACCGTCTCCAGCGCGGCCAGGCCGGGCGCGACCAGCTTGGGGCCACCGGAGAACCCGGCGAAGAAGTGCGGCTCGACGAACCCGGTCGTGATGCGCACGTCCGCGTTCAGCCACTCGCTGTTGAGCCACACCGGCACGCCCGCGCCCAACTCCCCCACCCAGGTCAGGCTTCCGGGGTCGCGGGCGTCGTGGTTGACGATCCGCACCGAATCGACCACGTCGTCACCGAACATCCGGCGCAGCTCGGCGTCGGAGTTGCCCCGGTGGGTGCCGGTGGCGACCAGCACCACGACGTCGTCGAGGTCGACCAGGCCGTCGAGTTCTTCGAGGATCGCGGGGATCATCAGCTCGCGCGGCTGCGGTCGGGTCCCGTCGCAGGCGGAGATCGCCACGGTCTGGCCGCGTCGCACCCGCTCGCGCAGCGGAGGACCCGCCACCGGGGACCGCAGCGCCCTGCGCAGGACGTCCCGTGGTGGCTCGGTGGCCTGGTGGTGCCTCGGCGTCACCACCGTGGTCACCGCCGGGTCCACGCGCAAGTCCAGCCCGGTCTCGCCGTAGGCCAGCCGGACGGTCTCCATCACCGCTGCCCCAACCGGTAGACGCGGGTGGCCGTGCCGCCGAAGACCGCGGCGCGCTCGGCGTCGCCCAGGCTCGCGGTCAACTCCTCGGCGGCGCCCACGACCTCGGCGTAGGACGCGGCGAGCAGGCACACCGGCCAGTCCGAGCCGACCGCCAGCCGCTCCGGCCCGAACGCCTCCAGCGCCACGTCGACGAACGGCCACAACTCCTCCACCGTCCACAGTGGACCAGCCTCGGTGACCAGCCCGGACAGCTTGGCGACCACGTTCGGTTCGGCGGCCAGCTCGGCGATCCCGCTCGCCCACGGCTCCCACGACCCGCCCGCGATGTCCGGTTTGGACAGGTGGTCGAGCACGAACACCAGGTCCGGTAACGCCCGCACGGCCCGCACCGCCGCGGGTAGCTGGTGCGGCCGGGTCAGCAGGTCGTAGACCAGCCCGGCGTCGCGCACCGCCCGCAGCCCGGCCAGGACGTCCGGGCGGGTCAGCCACTCCGGGTCGGGCTCGGACTGCACCAGGTGCCGCACGCCCACCAGCCGGTCGCCGCCCGGCCCGGACCGCAGCCGGTCCAGTTGTTCGGCGACGTCGGGCGCGGTCAGGTCCACCCACCCCACGACCCCGGCGATCAGGTCGGACTTCCCGGCCAGCGCGAGGAACTCGGCGGTCTCGTCGATGTCGGGGAGCACCTGGACCAGCACGGTGGCGTCCACCCCGGCCGCCGTGGTCACCGCGCGCAGGTCGTCCTGGCCGTAGTCGCGCCGGATGGGGGCGAGGGCGGGTTCGTCGAGCCAGTCCTGCGGCCGGGCGGCGAGGTCCCAGAGGTGGTGGTGCGCGTCGACCCGGATCACGGCGTTCACGCCTGCCCCAGGACGTGCCGCTGCCGGCCCAACCCGTCGATCTCGGCCTCGACCACGTCACCGGCCCGCAGGTACGGGAAGTCGTTGGCGCCGAACGCGACGCCCGCCGGAGTACCGGTGTTGATCACGTCACCCGGTTCCAGGACCATGAACTGGCTGAGGTACCAGACGACGTGCCGGACACCGAAGATCATGTTCTTGGTGTGGCCGTCCTGGCGCGGTTCGCCGTTGACCCGCAACCGCATCGCCAGCCCCTGCGGGTCGCCGACCTCGTCCGGGGTCACCAGCCAGGGGCCGAGCGGGTTGAACGTCTCGCACGACTTGCCCTTGTCCCACTGGCCGCCCCGCTCGTGCTGGAACGCCCGTTCGGTGACGTCGTCGGCGATGGCGTAGCCCGCGATGACACTGTCCGCGTCGTCGGGCGAGTCCAGGTAGCGCGCGGTCGCGCCGATGACCACGGCGAGTTCGATCTCGTAGTCGGTCTTCACGCTGCCGCGCGGGACGAGCACGGTGTCATCGGGGCCGATCACCGTGTTGGCGGCCTTCATGAACACGACCGGTTCCGCGGGCGGGGGCGTGACGGTCTCGGCGGCGTGGTCGGCGTAGTTGAGCCCGATGCACACGACCTTCCCCGGGCGGGCGACCGGGGCGCCGACGCGTTGCCCGGCGATGTCCACCGGCGACAACCCGCCGGACGCCAGGGCCGCGCGGACCCGGTCCACACCGCCGCCGGCCAGGAACGCGCCGTCGATGTCGGCGGTCAACGGGGTCAGGTCGTAGGCGGTGCCGTCGGTGTCGAGGACGGCGGGGCGCTCGTGCCCTGCCGCACCTACGCGCAGAAGTCTCATCGGTCTCTCCCGGAGAACGGAGGGGTCAGCCGGTGGGCGGGATGTCGTCGTCCCGCTCGACGTGCTCGCGCAGCCAGCGCTCGGTGGTGGTCACGTGCATGAGGGCGGCGGCCTGGGCCAGTGCGGCGTCCCGGTCGAGCAGGGCGTTGAAGATCGCCTCGTGTTCGGCGAGGGTGCGGCTGGCGGCGTTGTCGTCGACCAGTCCGCGCCACACCCGGGCCCGGACCGTGCGGCCGGAGATGCCTTCGAGCAGGGTCGTCAGGGTGGCGTTGCCGGTGGCGGCGACGACCGCGCGGTGGAAGGCGGCGTCGTGCTGGTTGAGCAGTTCCACGTCGTCCTTCGCCGCGCGCATGGCGTCGAGGTGCCCCTCGACCACGGCGAGTTCGGCGGCGCTGATCCGGGTCGCCGCGAGCCCGGTGGCGACCGGTTCGAACAGCCGGCGCACCTCGGTCAGCTCCAGCAGGGTCTCGCCGCGCAGCAGCTCCACGGCCGACGCGATCCCGCCCAGCACCACCTCGGGTTCCAGGCTCGTCACGTACGTGCCGTCGCCCCGCCGGATCTCCAGCACCCGGGCCACGACCAGCGCCTTGACCGCCTCCCGCATCAGGTTGCGGGACAGGCCCAGTTCGGCGGCCAACTGCTGCTCGGGGGGCAGTTTCGACCCCGGCGGCAGCTCGCCCGACTGGATCAGGTCCCTGATGCGGTCGATGGCCTTGTCGGTCAGTGACACGGCGGCTCCCCGGTGATCTGCACTGCGGCCGGACGCTAGCAATACATCCCATCTTCGCGGAAGACCTCCGACGTCTCAAAACCTCGGCCGCCCCCACCAGGAAGCGCTGACCAGCCACTTTGCGGATTCCGTGACTCATTTGGTCAGCGATCTGGACACGGCCACCCCCGGCAACCTATAAATCCATCCCATGTCCAGTGCCGGTTGTTGCCTGGCTGACACGCCACAGACACACGAACGGGGGCGGCCTGGTGACTGAGCTGATCACCGCCGTCGACGCGGTCGACGTGCGGTTCCCCACCTCGCGCGACCTCGACGGCTCCGACGCGATGAACCCCGAACCCGACTACTCCGCCGCCTACGTCACGATCCGCACCAGCGCCGGGGCCGAGGGCCACGGCCTGGCCTTCACCGTGGGACGGGGCAACGACGTCGAAGTCGCGGCCGTGCGGGCGTTGGCGCCGCTGGTGGTCGGCCTGCCCGTGGACGAGGTCCTGGGCGACCTCGGCGCGTTCTCCCGCCGGCTGACCGGCGACAGCCAACTGCGCTGGCTCGGCCCGGAGAAGGGCGTCATCCACATGGCCGCCGCCGCGATCGTCAACGCCGTGTGGGACCTGTACGGCCGCCGCGAGGGCAAACCCGTGTGGCGGCTGCTCGCCGACCTGTCCCCCGAGCAACTGGTCGACCTGGTCGACTTCCGCTACCTGGAGGACGCCCTCACCCGCGACGAGGCGCTGGACATCCTGCGCCGCGCCGAACCCGGCCGCGCCGAACGCACCGAACGCCTCCTGAGAGACGGCTACCCCGCCTACACCACCACCCCCGGCTGGCTCGGCTACGACGACGAAAAGCTGGTGCGGCTGGCGAAAGAGGCCGTCGCCGACGGGTTCACCCAGATCAAGCTGAAGGTCGGCGCCCACCCCGCCGACGACCTGCGCCGCCTGCGACTGGCCCGCGAGGCGGTCGGGCCGGACATCCGGATCGCCGTGGACGCCAACCAGGCGTGGGGCGTGCGGCAGGCCATCGAGTGGATGGCCGCGCTCAAACCCTACGACCCGTACTGGATCGAGGAACCCACCTCGCCCGACGACGTCCTGGGCCACGCCGAGATCCGGCGGGCCGTCGCACCGGTCAAGGTCGCCACCGGGGAGCACACCCACAACCAGGTGATGTTCAAGCAACTGCTCCAGGCCGGCGCGCTGGACGTCCTCCAGCTCGACGCCAGCCGCACCGCCGGCGTCACCGAGAACGTCGCGATCCTGTTGCTGGCGGCCAAGTTCGGCGTCCCGGTGTGCCCGCACGCGGGTGGTGTCGGGCTGTGCGAGATGGTCCAGCACCTGGCGATGTTCGACTACGTGGCGGTCAGCGGCACCACGGAGGACCGCGTGATCGAGTACGTCGACCACCTGCACGAGCACTTCACCGACCCGGTCCGCATCCGCGCCGGCCGCTACCTCGCGCCGACCGCGCCGGGCATCGGCGCCGAACTGCTCCCCGCCTCGATCGCCGCCCACCGCTTCCCGGACGGGCCTGTCTGGAACCGGCAGGCCACCGCATGACCGGGGAACTGGCCGGGCTGTCCGCCGTGGTGACCGGCGGCGCTTCCGGCATCGGACTGGCCACCGCGCGACTGCTGGCCGCGCGCGGCGCCCGCGTCGCCTGCCTCGACCTCACCCCCGAGGGGGTTCCGGAGCCGCTGATCGGCATCCGGGCGGACGTGGCCGACGACGACACCGTGAAAGCGGCCGTCGAGCAGGCCGCCCAGCGGCTCGGCGGCATCGACGTCCTGGTCAACAACGCCGGCATCGGCGCGCAGGGCGGCATCGAGGACAACCCCGACGACGAGTGGCGGAAAGTCTTCGACGTCAACGTCTTCGGCATCGTCCGCACCACCCGCGCCGCGCTGCCGCACCTGCGCCGGTCGTCCAGCGCGGCCATCGTCAACACCTGTTCCATCGCGGCCACCGCGGGCCTGCCCGACCGCGTCCTGTACTCGGCCACCAAGGGCGCGGTGCTGGCGCTCACCCGCGCCACCGCCGCCGACCTCGTGCGCAGCGGCATCCGGGTCAACTGCGTCAACCCGGGCACCGCCGACACGCCGTGGATCGACCGGCTGCTGGCCCGCGCCGCCGACCCGGAGGCGGAACGGGCCGCGCTCAACGCCCGCCAGCCCATGGGCCGCCTGGTGACCGCCGACGAGGTCGCGCACGCCATCGCCTACCTGGCGAGCCCGCTGTCCGGCTCGACCACCGGCACCGACCTCGCCGTCGACGGCGGCATGAGCGGCCTGCGCACCCGCCCCCGCACCTGATCTGGCGCCCCCGGCTCCCGCCCGCTAGGAGAAACCGCCGTGAAGAGCACAGCCCGCACCTACGCACGTCTCGGCCTCGTCACCGCCCTCGCCGCCACGCTCGCCGCGTGCGGCGCGACGGGCACCGGGCAGACCGGTGGCGCCCCGGTGGTCGGTGTCGACTACCCGCGCTCCGACACCGACTTCTGGAACTCCTACATCAAGTACACCCCCGAGTTCGCGAAGGAACTCGGTCTGGACCTCAAGACCACCAACTCGCAGAACGACGTCGCGAAGCTCACCGCCAACGCCCAGACGTTCATCAGCCAGGGCGTCAAGGGCGTCGCGATGGCCCCGCAGGACACCGCCGCCATCGCGCCGACCCTGGCGCAACTGGAAGCGAAGAAGATCCCCGTCGTCACCGTGGACACCCGGCCCGACACCGGCAAGGTGTTCATGGTGGTCCGCGCGGACAACCGCGCCTACGGCGAGAAGGCGTGCCGCTTCCTGGGCGCGAAGCTGGGCGGCAAGGGCAAGGTCGTGATGCTGCAGGGCGACCTCGCCTCGATCAACGGCCGGGACCGCACCGAGGCGTTCAACGACTGCATGAAGGCCAACTACCCGGGCATCACGGTGTTCGGCGAGGCCACGAACTGGGACGGCGCGGTCGCGGCGCAGAAGCTCCAGACCGACCTGACCGCCCACCCCGACATCAAGGGCGTCTACATGCAGTCCAGCTTCGCGCTCGCCGGGACGCTCCAGGTGCTCAAGCAGAAGGACCTGCTGGTCCCGCCGAGCGACCCGAGGCACGTGTTCGTGGTCTCCAACGACGGCATCCCGGAGGAACTCAAGAACATCGCCGAGGGCAAGATCGACGCCACCGTCTCCCAGCCGGCCGACCTCTACGCCAAGTACGCCCTGTACTACCTGAAGGCCGCGATCGACGGGAAGACGTTCTCCCCCGGCAAGACCGACCACGACAGCACGATCATCCAGGTCCGCGACGGCGTGTTGGAGGACCAACTGTCCGCACCCCTGGTCACCGCCGACGGCGGCACATACGACGGGGTCCCCAGCGTGAAGAACGACGACAAGTCCCTGTGGGGCAACTAGCCCATCGGAAGGCGAGGAGCGACATGGCTGCCGCCGCACCCGTGGTCGAGGCGACGGGGATAACGAAGCGGTTCGGGTCCACCGTGGCCCTGCACGAGGCCGGCATCACGATCGAGCCCGGGCAGACCCACGCGCTGGTGGGGCGCAACGGGGCGGGCAAGTCGACCCTGGTGTCCATCCTCACCGGGCTCCAAGCGGCGGACGAGGGCGCGGTGACCTTCGCCGGCGAGCCCGCGCCGCGCCTGGCCGACCGGGACGCGTGGCGGCAGCGGGTGGCGTGCGTCTACCAGAAGTCCACGATCATCCCCGAGCTGACCGTGGCCGAGAACCTCTTCCTCAACCGGCACGACCACGGCCGCACCGGGCTGATCCGGTGGAAGACGGTGCGGGCCAAGGCCCGGGACCTGCTCGACACGTGGTCGGTCGACGTGGACGTGCGCACGCCCGCGAAGGAACTGGACGTCGAGCAGCGGCAGTTCGTGGAAATCGCCCGGGCGCTGTCGTTCGGAGCGCGGTTCATCATCCTGGACGAGCCGACCGCCCAGTTGGACGCGTCCGCCATCAACAGGCTGTTCAACCGGATCCGCGACCTCCAACGGCAGGGCGTGACGTTCCTGTTCATCAGCCACCACCTGCAAGAGGTCTACGAGATCTGCGACACCGTCACGGTGTTCCGCGACGCCCGGCACGTCCTGACCGCTCCGGTCGACGACCTGCCGCGCGCCGACCTCGTCGCCGCCATGACCGGCGAAGCCGCCTCGGAAACCGCCGGCGAGCGCCACGGCCCGTCCGCGGACGCCCCGGACGTGCTCACGGTGGACAGCGCGTCTCTTCCCGGCGCCTACGACGACGTGTCGTTCCGCATCCGCGCCGGCGAGATCGTCGGTCTGGCCGGTGCCGCGAGCAGCGGTCGCATCGAGATCGCGGAGACTGTCGTCGGCTTGCGGGCCGCCTTTGGCGGTGTCGTCGAAATCGCCGGCCACCGGCCCCGGCCGGGCAGTGTGCCGGCGGCGCTGGCGGCGGGCGTGGGTTTCGTCCCGCAGGACCGCCACCACCAGGGGTTCGTGCCGGAGATGTCCATCGCGGACAACGGCACCCTGACCATCCCGGACCGGCTGGGCCCGGCCGGGTTCATCGACGGCCGCCGCCGGGACCGGTTCGCCCGGACCATGATCGGCAAGCTCGCGATCAAGACCCCCGGACCGGAGCTGCCGGTGTCCGGCCTGTCCGGCGGCAACCAGCAGAAGGTCGTCATGGCCCGCGCGCTGGCCAACGACCCGAGGCTGCTGGTGCTGATCAACCCGACCGCCGGCGTGGACGTGCGGTCCAAGGAGTTCCTGCTCGGCAAGGTCGAGGAGGTCGCCGAGTCCGGCACCGGGGTGCTCATCGCCTCCGACGAACTCGACGACCTGCGCATGTGCGACCGGGTCCTGGTGGTGTTCCAGGGCCGGGTGGTCGCCGAGATCCCCCGCGGCTGGCACGACCACCAGCTCGTGGCCGCGATGGAAGGAGTGGACCTCGATGGCTGAGACCACGACCGCAGCCCCGGTCACCGGGGACGGCGCGGCGGGCGGTCCGGGGGGCCGGGTCGCCGGTGGCCGGCGGATCGCGTTCGCCCGGATGCGCGACCTGGCGCTGATCCCCGCGATCGTCGTGATCGCGATCGTCGGCCAGCTGGTCAGCCCGGTGTTCCTCCAGCCGGACAACCTGGTCAACGTCCTGCAGACCATGTCCGAGATCGCGGTCCTCGTACTGGCCCAGACGCTGGTCCTGATCGTCAAGAAGATGGACCTGTCGCTGGAGTCCACCGTCGGGCTCGCGCCCGGGGTCGCCGCGTGGCTGACCGTGCCCGTGGGCGCCGGCCACGGACTGGGCCTGCTGCCCGGTGGCTGGTCGGTGCCCATCACCCTCGCGGTCGGCGTGCTGATCGGCGTGGTCAACGCGCTGTTCATCATCCGGTTCGGCCTCAACGGCTTCATCGTCACGCTCGGCATGCTGATCGTGCTGCGCGGCATCCTCACCGGCATCTCCGGCGGCCAGACGTTCTTCCAGCTCCCGGAGTCGATGCTCTACCTGGGCACCACGCAGTGGCTCGGCGTGCCCGCGTCGGTGTGGCTGTGCCTGGCGCTGTTCGCGGCCGGCATCGTGCTGCTCGGGTTCACCAGCTTCGGCCGGTCCCTCTACGCGATCGGCGGCAACGTGGACGCGGCGAAGGCGGCGGGCATCCGCACCGACCGGGTCCTGTGGATCGTGATCGTCTCGGCGAGCCTGCTCGCGGCGCTCGGCGGCCTGCTGCTGTCCGGGCGGCTGGCGTCGGTCGCGTCGGCGCAGGGCAACGGGTACATCTTCACCGTGTTCGCGGCGGCCGTGATCGGCGGCATCAGCCTCAACGGCGGCAAGGGCACCATGTTCGGCGCGTTCACCGGCATCCTGCTGCTGTTCCTGATCCAGAACGTGCTCACCCTCGGCGGTGTGCCGGCCCAGTGGATCGGCGCGCTCAACGGCACGATCATCCTCATCGCGCTGGCCCTGTCCCGCGTCACCGGGGGCAAGGCCCAGGAATAGCCCCGATCCGCCGGCGCCGGAGCTCGTCGGGGTTCCGCGCCGCCCAGATGTTGCTGATCCAGTCGCCCGCGATCTCGAACGCGAACACGGTGGCGAGGTCGCCGTCCTGCTCGGCCCCCAGGCCGGGCAGGCCGTTGCCGGTGGTCTCGTGGAACGTCGTGCGGTGGCCGGAGACCCGGGCGATCTCGGCGTAGGCGCGGGCGATCCGCGCACCGCCGACGATCGGCCGCAGGTGGGTGACGGTCAGCCCGCCGCCCTCGGCGGTCTCGGTGGCGTCGGGGTCGAGCAGGCTGATCAGGGCGTCGATGCCCTTGGTCTCCCAGGCGGTCTTGAACGGCCGGACGATGCCCGCCTGTTCGGCTTTCGGGCCGGCCGGGGTCCGTGCGGCGCGGACGCGGCGGCGGGCGGAGGAGGCCATGGGCGACCTCGCTTGCCCTCTCCCATTACGACAACGCAGCCACCCGATTTGTCAGGTCGCCTGACATTTCGAGGGGCTGCGTTGTCGTATCGGGTGAGGACGACAAGAAGGAGACAGGACCTTGCTGCACGACACCACCCCGACCGCGTCGTTCACCGACCCGGCCTCGGCCCCGCAACTGGAGCGCGTCGCCGAGGCGTTGCGCGCCAACGGCTTCGCCGCAGAGATCCTGGACGATGCCGCAGCCGCGCGCGTCCGCGTCAAGGACCTGATCCCCGAGGGTTCCAGCGTGCTCACCGGAGCCAGCGAAACCCTCCGGCTGTCCGGCATCGACGACGACCTCAACGCCGGCGGCCGGTACGACGCCATCAGGCCCCGCATCCTGACCGTCGACCGCGCGACGGGCGGTGACGAGATCCGCAGGCTGGTCTCGACCCCGGACTTCGTCGTCAACAGCGTCGCCGCGGTCACCGAGACGGGGTCGCTGGTGCTGGCCTCGGGCAGCGGCAGCCAACTCCCCGCCAACGCGGGCGGTGCGGGTCACGCGGTCTGGATCATCGGCGCGCAGAAGGTCGTGCCCGACCTGCCCACGGCCCTGCGCCGCGTCGAGGAACACGCCCTGCCATTGGAGACCGCCCGCGCGCAGGCGGTCTACGGCATGCCCCAGCGCCATCAACCGCCTACTCATCCTCAACGCCGACCCCCGCCCCGGCCGCGCCACGGTGCTCCTGCTCCGCGAGGCCATCGGCTACTGACCCACCCAGCCGGCATCCCCACCCACACTCCCGCCGCCGTGCTGCCCCACCCAAGGCCACCGGCCACTGACCCACCCAGCCGGCATCCCCACCCACACCTCCGCCGCCGCTCCGGCCCCACTTCCGCCGCTTCCGCCGCTCCGGCCTTCGCTTCCGCTCCCGGCTTCCGCCCGCTTCCACCGCCGCTTCGGTCGCTTCGGTCGCCGCTTCGGCCGACTCTGTCGGTACCCCGTGGGAGAATGGAGTCGGGGGCCGGAGGCCACGGGAGTCGCGGCCGGAGGCAACAGGAGTCGGGGCCGGAGCCGGGAGCCGCGGAACGGGAGTCGCGGGCCGGAGCCGCGGACCGGGAGCCGCGGGAGTCGCGGGCCGGAGCCAGGGGGCGGGGGCCGAGTCAGAGCCGTTTCAGACGCCGTTGGCTTGCGGACCGACACCGGCCCCGGCGGCCATGCGACGCAGTTCCGCCGCGACGTCCCGCATCGCTGCCCGAGCGTGCCGGTCGCAACCCAGGAACGACGCGAACCCGTGCACCAGCCCGTCGCGGTGCAGGTGGGTCACCTGCACCCCGGCGGCCCTCAGCCGCTCCGCGTACTCCGTCCCCTCGTCCCGGAACGGGTCGAACCCCGCCGTGACCACGCACGTCGGCGGCAGCCCGCGGAAGTCGGGAGCGCGCAACGGCGAGGCGTACGGCTCGTGCAGCCGCACGGGGTGCGGCGAGTAGCACGACCGGTACCAGTCGACCATGTCGCTGTCGAGGAAGTACCCGCGCCCGAAGAGCTGCCGCGACCGGTGCTCACCCAACCCGTCCACGGCCGGGTAGAGCATCAGCGTGAAGGCCGGCGACGGCGCAGCCTCGTCGACGCACCGCTGCGCCACGACAGCCGCGAGCGCCCCGCCCGCGCTGTCACCACCGACCCCCACCCTCGCCGCGCCACCGCCGAAGCGCTCCGCGTTGGCCACGACGTGCCGGAACGCCGCGTGGGCGTCGTCGACCGCGGCCGGGTACGGGTGCTCCGGGGCGAGGGCGTACTCGACGGACACGACCCGCACGCCACCGTGCCGGCTGAGGAACCGGCAGATCCCGTCGTGGCTGGTGATGCTGCCGATCGCGAAGCCGCCGCCGTGGAAGAACACCATCAGGGGCAGCGGACCGGACGCGCCGGGCGGGCCGTAGACCCGCGCCCGGAGCGGGCCGCGTGCACCGGGCACGACGGTGTCGTAGGTCCGCACATCACGCGCGATGCCCGCGTTCAGCACGGACGACACGATGTCGAAGTCCCGCCGGGCCGCCCCGAGGTCGGGCACCACCTTGGGGTCGGCCCTCGGCACGAACCGCTCCAGCGCGATCAACAACTGAGCCGTCGGACTCGTCCGCGCGCCCTCGACCTCGACGGGCGGGCCGACGATCGCGCGAATCACCCGGTCGGGCAGGCGCAGGGCGGCCACCACCGCGAGGGTGGCCAAGCGGAGTGCCAGTCTCACCGATGACTTCCTTCACCACGGGAACACTCGACCCACAAGTTGGACATGGAGATCATTGTCAACTCGGGACCAAGTGTGTCCTTTGTGGAGCCGCAAGCCAAGCCCTCCATCTCATTAGGACACGGAGCCCGCACGGCGGCGCGGAGTGAGCGGTCGGCGAGGAATGCATTACGCAGCGCGACGGAAGGTCCACCGTTGGTTGGAGCCGCCGGTGTCGCGGTACTGGATCAGCGCAACGCCGTCGGCCGTGCTTCCCCCGCCTACGTCGAGGACCTTGCCGCTGTGGCGGTTGACCACGACGAACACCCCACCGGACTCCGGACGCAACTGCCACTGCTGACTCGCCCGACCGTCCGCGCTCGCCTGCACGACCCGAGCGCCGTCCGCCAGCGACGACCCCGCCACGTCGAGCACCTTGCCGCTACGCACGCACGTGATCGTGTGATAACCATCCACTGTGGACTGGAACATCCACTGCTGGTTGGCAGCCCCGGTGTCACGCCACTGGATCACCGCGGCACCGTCCGCCATCGACCCGCCGGAGACGTCGACCACCTTGCCACTGCGTACGCTGACGCACTTGTAGGACCTAGGAGGCGCGATCGTGTACTGCACCGAATCCACATCCACATACCCGGTGCCATTGGGGTTGTACGTATAGATGCCGACCCGGTCACCGCGATAACCGCCCCACGTCAGCTGGTAAGTCTCACCGAACGGCGTGAACGTGCTCCCGTCCACGCTGTAGGAGAACCGGCTAACCCCGTTCACATCCCACGACGTGCGCAACCACACGGCGTTCTGCGTGATCACCGGCCCACTGGTCACGCTACCGCCCACGTTGTGCGCCAGCGTCGTAGCAGAACCAGAACGCCGCACTCCCAACCCGGCATAGGTCGCCGCGTAGTGGCACAACCCCGCGTGCTGGCCATCCGCCAGACCGGCCAGCTCAAGACGGACGGTGACCGTCGCGCCACCAGCCGTGCGCAGCACCCGTTGGGTGAGCGTGTTCCCGACCTTGGTCAAGTTGTCGGCCACCAGCGGCGCGAAAGCCTTCAACCGCAGAAAACCGGGACGCTCCGTCAACGACCACCGGTCCGCACGCGGCTGGTAGTGCCACTCCCACTGCGGCTTCAAACGGGCATCGGTGAACAGGTCACTCGTCACCACCCCAGGCAGCGCGTCGACCGGCAGACCCGGCGTGCCACCCGCCGGCACCCGACCCGTCCACACCATGTTGCCGATGCCGTCGGCGCCCACCTCGCCCATGATCGGCCAGCCGTCCACCCAGGTCACCGGCAGCAGGGACAGCACGCGCCCCTCCCACTGCCCCGTGCCGTGGTGGGTCACCCAGTACCAAGCCCCGTCCGGCGCCTGCACCAGCCCGCCCTGGTTGGGCTCCCGGCCCACCGCGCGCGAGACGTGCAGCAACTGCCTGGTCTCGAACGGCCCGTAGAGGCTGCTGCCCCGGTTCATCATGACCACCCGGCCCTCGGACTTCACCTCGCTGAACAGGTGGTAGTAAGTGCCGTTGATCTTGTAGAGCTTGTTGGCCTCGCTCCCCCGCGACTGGTGGATGACCGTGGACGGACCGACCAGCGACTTCCCGTCCGCGGACAGCTTGAACAGGTGCACCTTGTAGGCGTCCGCGTAGTTCGTGGTGACCAGGTAACCCTGGCCGTCGTCGTCCCAGAACGGGCACACGTCGTTCCAGCCGCTGGTCCGCCACAGCGCGTGCAACGGCTCCCACGGCCCGCTCGGCGACGGGGCCGACGTCATGAAGAACCCCTCGTCCGGCGTGTTGAAGTACACCCAGAACCGCCCCGCGTGGTGGCGGATCGACCCGGCCCACACGCCGCGGCCGTAGCGGTTCATCCGGTCCCAGTTCAGCTCGGGTCCGATGCGGGTGACGTCGTCGACCGCGCCGCCGATCGTCCGCCAGTTGACCAGGTCCTTCGAGTGCAGGACGGCCATGCCGGGCGAGTACCCGAACGTGCTGGTGATGCCGTAGTAGTCGGAGCCGACCCGGATGCAGTCCCAGTCGCTGAGGTCGGCCGGGACGATCGGGTTGACGTAGGTGCCGTCACCCTGGTCGCCCCACGTCCCGGCCGGGGGCGGGGCCGCCGCGGCGCTCGGCGGCAGGAGGCCCGGCAGCACGAGCGCCCCGGTGCCGACGGCGGTGAGCCGGCCGAGCTGTCGCCTGGTGATGTCCACGATCCCGCCCCTTCCATTCTCCGCGACAACGACAACTCAGACGGACGCCTGGCGCCAGCGCTGGTTCGCGCTGCCGGTGCAGGTCCACTGGATGAGCCGGGTCCCGCTGGTCGTGGCGGCCGAGGGCACGTCGAGGCACTTGCCGCTGGCCCGGTTGACCAGTGACACGGTGGTCGCGTCGATGGTGCGCACGGTCCACTGCTGGTTGAGGCCGCCGTGGCAGCGCCACTGCACGACGTCCGCGCCGTTCGCGGTCGAACTGCCCGACACGTCCAGGCACGAGCCGGTCGCCCGGTTGATCACCTCGACGTAGCCGCCCGGCTTCGCGCGCAGCTGCCAGTGCTGGGACTCCGCGGTCGACGCGGTCGCCTGCTGGACCGCGGAACCGGAGGTGTCCAGCCGCAGGCCGCTGTGCTGCGCGGTGAACGTGGCGAACGGCCCCACGCCGCCCGGGGTCTGCACCACCGTGCGGATCGTGCCGTCGGCGTTGTGGACCAGCCGGTCCATCACCACCGACCGCTTGTAGCCGCCACCACCCTCAAGGGCGTTCTTGTGGTAGGCGACGTACCACTGCCCCTGGTACTGGAACAGCGAGTGGTGGTTGGTGCTGACGTTGACGTAGTCCAGGAGCACGCCCCGGTAGGTGAACGGACCCAGCGGCGAGGAGCCGGTGGCGTAGTGGATCTGGCCCGGCCAGCCGGTCGAGTACGAGAAGTAGTACGTGTCGCCGAACTTGTGCAGGTGCGGCGCCTCGCCGTACTTGGTCGCGCCGGTCAGGCCCACGTCGGTGATCGGCCCGGCCGTGGACGCCATGTCCGCGCCCAACCGGACCACCTTCGGCGTGCGCGTGCCGAAGTACATGTAGGACGACCCGTCGTCGTCGGTGAAGATCATCGGGTCGATGGGCTCGTCGCCGACGTTGGTGTCCCGGGCGCGGTCCACCAGCGCGCTGCCCCGCGCGTCGGTGAACGGACCCGTGGGCGAGGACGAGACCGCGACGCCGATCTTGGTCCGGTCGACGGGCAGGTAGAGGTAGTAGCGGCCGTTGCGCTCCGTCGCACCGGGTGCCCACGCGTACCGGCTGGCCCAGGAGAAGCCCGCGATCGAGAAGACGTCGCCGTGATCGGTCCAGTCGACCAGGTTCGACGACGAGTAGGACCGCCACGACTTGGAGTCCCAGTACGTGCCGCTGTTGGTCTGGTCGTCGGTGAGGTAGAGGTGCACCCGCCCGTTGAACACGTGTGCGGACGGGTCCGCGATGAAGCGGTCCGGGATGATCGGGTTCGCGGCGCTCGCCGACGGCACCCCGACGACCATGGAACCCACGAGGACGCCCGCGGTCAGGACACCGCTGAGGACGTTTCGACTGACGGCACGACGTTCGCGTGAAGTCTCGATGGTGACCACTCCCAATCTGCGCTGTTCGGGTGTGTGTCCGCTGTGGACCTTCCGAGCCAAGGTCCGCGACGTTAACGCTAACACCGGCGCGCGGGAATACCCAAGACCTCGATTCGAAGACCGCAAAGCCGGCCCGTACCTACTAATCAGTACGTAGGCTCCATCGGCCACAGCCTCGCCGACTCCAATCGGAGGCAATTCATGTGAACGATAACAATCCGCCCGGTCGGACCCTTGCCGGCCTCGAAAAACTTGCGCTACGGTGCCGGAGCCGACCCACGGAACAGCACCACTCCACTGTGGACGGTGTACGGCGCTTTGCGGTTTCGGCGATCAACGAAGATCCACGAGAGGAACCGGTGTGGCCCCACTCTTACCCGCCAGGCGAACCCTGTCGTGGTCGCTGGCGTTGACGCTCTCCGCGCTCTCGCTCACCGGTTCCGCGCAGCCCGCGGCAGCCGCCGTCCAGGCGACCTACTACGTCTCACCGTCCGGCAACGACGCCAACCCCGGGACGATCACCGCACCGTTCCGCACGGTCCAGCGCGCCCGGGACGTCGTCCGCACGGTCAACTCCGCCATGACCGGCGACATCCGCGTCTTCCTGCGCGGCGGGACCTACCCGATCTCCACCACGATCGACTTCACGCCAAGGGATTCGGGCACGAACGGCCACCGGGTGCTCTACTCCGCCCACCCGGGTGAGACGCCGGTCCTCAACGCGGGCGTCAAGGTGACCGGCTGGACCCAGCACAGCGGCAACATCTGGAAGGCCCCGCTCACGCGCTCGACCAAGCTGCGCGCGCTCTACGTCAACGACGAACGCGCGTCCATGGCCGCGAAGACGATCACCTCGCTCGGCTGCCACGGCACCTACACCGTCACCGCCGGCCAGGCCCCCTGGGCGTGGGAGTCCGGCTCGGAGTGCGACGGGTCCCGGTACAGCCTGTCCGACCTCCCCGCGATCGCCGCGAACCAGACCGACCTCGAGATCGAGACCAGGACGACGTGGACCACGGCCATCGTGGGCGTCCGGCAGGTCACCGCGACCGCCGACAACCGCGTCGCCCTGTTCCAGCAGCCGGGCGCGGCCATCGCCCAGGGCGCGTACAACGGCGACTTCCAGCCCACCGGCACCCACAAGATCATGAACGCCTACGAGTTCCTGGACACGCCCGGCGAGTTCCACTTCGACCGCGCCAACCAGACCCTCTACTACTACAAAGCCCCCACCGACAACATGACGACCGCGTCCGTCTGGGCGCCGAACAACGTCCCCACGGTCCTCAAGATCGCCGGCACCTCGACCTCGAACCACGTCCGCGACCTGACCTTCAGCGGCATCACCGTCGAGCACTCGGACTGGAACCTGTTCGACGTCGCGGGCTCACCCTTCAAGCAGGCCCAGCAGGGCAACGGCGGCAACCGCTTCTACGCCAGGAAGAACTTCCACGCCTACCACTACCGCAACGTCGAACTGCCGCCGGGAGCCGTCGAGCTGCAGAACGCGACCGGCATCGTCCTGGAGCGCAACAAGGTGGCGCACACCGGCGCCGACGGCATCACCCTGAACAACGACGTCCGCGACTCGAAGCTGCTCGGCAACCGCACCGACGACATCGCCGGGTCGGCGGTCAACGTCGGGCACCCGCAGCACGTCTACATCGGCGACCACACCGCCACGAACAACGAGAAGTACCCCGCGTCGGTCGAGGGCGTCAGCCGCGACGTCGAGATCAGGAACAACCACCTCCACGACAGCGCGGTGCTGTTCAACGGCAGCAGCCCCGTGTCGGCCTACTTCGTCGACACGCTGTCCGTGCGGCACAACCTGATCGAGAAGGCGCCGTGGAACGGCATCACGCTCGGCTGGGGCTGGTGGAACTTCGACGGTTCCACGAACTCGGTCGTGCCGAACGTGCCGACCACCACGGCCAGGAACAACACCATCAGCCACAACCACATCGTCGACACCATGCAGCGCCTGGCCGACTCCGCGCCGATCTACACGCTGGGCAGCCAACCCGGCACCACGATCGCCCACAACTACCTGCACGGCGTGCCGGCCGGGCACACCTACGGCCTGCACCCCGACGAGGGTTCGGCGTTCATCAACCACCACGACAACGTGTTGCACATTTCGCCGAACGTGGCGTACGCGATCAACTCGGGCACGTGGGGACGCCAGCACGACCTGCGCATCACCAACACCTACGGCACCATCAACAAGATCGCCAACAAGAACGTCCCGAACAGCACCATCGAGGACGTGCGCGCCTACTCCGACAACGTCTGGCCCTCGGCGGCGTACCGGATCACCGTGGAGGCCGGCCTCGAACCGGCGTACCGGGACATCGTGCCCGGCGGCGGGCCCGACCGGGTACTGCCGGCGTCCACCTTCAACGACACCGGAGCGTCGTCGATCCCGATCAGGAGCACCGGCGACGCGTCCAAGACGATCTGGCTCGCCCCGTCCGGCACGACGACCTTCACCCCCGGCCCCACCATGACCCGGGCGAGCGGCACCGCGACCACCATCGCGCTCCCGGAATCGCCCGGCGACTACAAGCTCTACGTCGTGGACGCGCAGGGCACCCGGTCCGCGGAGTCGACGTCGGTCGTCCGGCAGCAGTGGACCCACGTCGACGACAAGGACACCCGCGTGAAGTACACGGGCACGTGGCGCAACTGGAACGACACCCGGGACTTCCGCGGCTCGGAGAGCTTCACCGTCCAGTCGGGCAGCTCGGTCGAGTACACGTTCACGGGTGCGGCCGTCCAGTACGTCGGCATGACGCAGCCCAACATGGGCAAGGTGGACGTCTACATCGACGGCACGCTCGCGCAGTCCGACATCGACGCCTATGCGCCTTCGGTGACCAAGCAGGTCCCGCTGTTCCGCAAGACGGATCTGCCCGTCGGGTCGCACACGATCAAGGTCGTGTGCAAGGGCACGAAGAACCCGGCCGCCACCAACACCGTGTGCGCGTTGGACGCTTTCTCCAGCCGATGACCGGAAGGCCGCGGCACCCGCCGCGGCCTTCCCACCACTCAGAACGAACCCGGCAGCACCAGCGCCGCCCACGCCGCGACCGGCCCGAGCGCGACGATCACGCAGGTGTAGGAGATCACCTGCCGGTAGAACCGGTTCCGGTCGACCCCCCGGGCATTCGCCAGGACCAGTGCGCCGTTGGTGGAGAACGGGGAGACGTCGACGATCGTGGTGGAGATGGCCATCGCGGCGACGACCCCCGCGACCGGCAGCGATCCGGTGAGCAGCAACGGGATCGCCATCGGGATGGTCGCGGTGAGGATCGCCGTGGAGGACGCGAACGCCGAGGTGACACCGACGACGATGCACAGCACCAGCGCCACCAGCAACGGGGCTCCCAGCCCCACCGCGCCGTGCGCGACCCAGTCGATGGTGCCGGAGTGCTCCAGCACGCCCACGTAGGTGACCATGCCCGCGACCAGCAGGATCGTCGGCCAACTGATGCCGTCGACGGCCTTGCCCAGGTTCGCGCGGTCGAACAGGGCGAGCACGGCGCCGGCGGCCAGCGCGAGGAAGCCGATCTGGAGGTGGAAGGCCAGCGCGCCGACCACGAGCACGACCAGCGCCGTGAGCGTGGCGCGCTGGTGCCAGGTCACCGCGATCGTCCGCGGCTCGACCGCGGTGGCGACCCCGCCACCGGTCGGCGCAGGCGCACCTCCGCCGGTTGGGACACCGTCGGATTCCCCGACGAAGCTCTCCTCGCCCCGGCGGCGGAGCAGCACGTAGGTGCCGGCCGCGAGCAGCAGGTTGAAGCCGAGGCTGGCGAAGAACAACGCGGCGTGGGAGACCGCCAGGCCGGACTTGGCCACGATCCCGTACACCAGCGCACCGGACACCGCCATCGGCGAGAACGCCCCGGCGTGCGCGCCGCAGATCACCATCATGCCGATCATCAGCGGGCTGATCCGGTAGGTGAACGCGAAGCTCATCCCGATCGGCACCAGCAGCGCGACGGCCGCCGGGGTGAAGGTGCCCAGCGCGGTCAACGTGCCGGCGACGGCGAACAGCACCCACGGGACGAGGCTCGCGCGGCCCCGCACGAGCCGGATCCCGCCCTGCACCAACAGGTCGATCGTGCCGTTCAGCTTGGCCACCGAGAACAGGTAGGTGACCCCGACGACGGTGATGAACAGCGAGACCGGGAAACCCTCGAAGATCTCCTTGTCCTCCAGGCCGAACACGAGCGTGCCGACGACGAACGACGCGACCAGCGCGAGGATCCCGATGTTGATGGGCAGCACCGTGGCGACGGCGAACATGCCGCCCAGGACCAGGATCGCGATTATCTGTGATGACATCATTGTCCTCTTCGTCCATCCGGCCGGCCCGCGACGCATCCCGTCCGGGCAGGACGGTGCGGTCAGGCGGCCGACGCTGCGGTCGGTGTCGTGGGCTCGTCGTCGGGCAGGACGAGGGTCGCGTCGCCGATGCGGCGGGTCGTGCGGGTGACGCCGATCGCGAACCGCCCGTCCCGGGTTCCCGCGCGCGTGGTCACGACTCCGGCCGGGGTGTCCAGGCGCAGCACCTCCTGTCCGCCGGCGGTGAAGTCGGACAGGACGGTACCCGGCGTGTGGGCGGCGGCGGTGAGCGCGACGCTCCCGGTGACGGCCAGCGCGGGGTGCGTCCGGCCCATGGACAGCATCCGCACGGTCACGTCCGAACGCCCGGCCCGACCGGCGCTGACCAGGGCGAGCTTGGGGGTGGCGCGGGCGGCCCCGGCGGGATCGGCGGCCAGACCCATGCGGACCGCCGCGGCCCGGCGGATGCGGTCGAGCCGTCCGAGCAGGTCTTCGCGGGCGTCGAGGGTGGCCGGTGACGCCGCTCCGTCCACGCCGACCTCGTCGGCGGGGACGAGCACGACGGGCGCGCCGGCATCGAGCAACGTCACGCGCACCCCGTCCACCCGGTCGACCGCGTTGCCCGTGGGCAGCAACGCACCGGTCGTCCGCCCGGCCGGCTCGACGAACCACAGGTGCACGCCGAGTCCGGGTCGGGCCACGCCCGGGATGCGGTCCGAACCCTCTTCGGTCACCCGGCCGTCGGGCGTCGGCACGTCGACCACGATCAGCTGGCCGGTGTTGGTGTTGTCGATGCGCACCGTCGTGACGTCGCCGGTGGGCACGACCCAGCCGCGCCGCAGCGCGTAGGGGCCCACGACGGCCGAGCAGTTGCCGCAGTTGCTCGTCCAGTCCACCCGGCCGTCGGCGATGCCGATCTGGGCGAACGTGTACTCGACGTCGATGCCCGGCCGGTCGCTGGGGGTCAGCACGACGGCCTTGCTGGTGGTGGAGGTCGCCCCGCCGACGCCGTCGACCTGGCGCGGGTCGGGGCTCCCGTACAGCCGCAGCAACACGTCGTCGACGCCGCGGCCGGGCACCGTGAGCACATCGCGCTCGAACACCCAGCACTTGCTGGTGCCGCCGCGCATCCACGTCGCCGGTATCTCTCGCACTGCCACTCCTTCACGCCCTCGGAATGGCGGCTACCGTGCCTCGCGCCGAGCGTGAACACAATGACGAGATTTCGCACCCCCATGAAGCAACACTTCACGCTCTTTGGCTCCGCCAGCCCGGCGTTCGAAGCGCCTCCCGGCCAAACTGCCAGTTCATCTGGCGACCAGCAGCCTGAAGCTAAGCTGCACGGAAGTCGCATATCGGTGAACTGACCGCATCAACTTTTTCGCCCGGAGGAGCACCGTGCTGGACGTCCGACGCTTGGCCCTGCTCGCCGCCGTGGTCGACACGGGCTCGATGACCGCCGCCGCCGAACAGCTCGGCTACACCGCCTCCGCGGTCTCCCAGCAACTGCGCCGCCTGGAAGTGGAGGTCGGTCAACCCCTGCTGCACCGGCAGGCCCGGGGCGTCCGCCCCACCGAAGCCGGAGCCGTGCTGGCCGGCCACGCCCGCCAGATCCTGCGTCGGCTCAGCGCCGCCGAGGCCGATCTGGCCGAACTCGCCGGACTGCGCCGGGGCACCATCGCGCTGGGCGTGTTCCCCACCGTCGCCAGCGCCCTGCTCCCCGAGGTCGTCAGCCGGTTCCGCCGCCAGTACCCCGACCTCCGCCTGGACGTCCGCAGCACCCGGTTCGACGAACTCGTCGAGCTGCTGGAGAACGGCACGGTCGGGCTCGCACTGCTGTGGGACTACGCGTGGAACCGCGTCGACGTCCCCGACATCTCCCTGACCCCGCTGCTGGACGACCCGACCGTCCTCATCGTCGCCGCCGACCACCGCCTGGCGCGCAAGCGGTTCACCACCATGGCCGAGCTGTCCGAAGAGGACTGGATCGTGCGCGCCCACGACCACCCGGTGGCCGAGGTCCTCGAACGCAGCTGCCGGGCGGCCGGGTTCACCCCGAAGATCGCTTTCGAGGCCAACGACTACCAGGAGGCGCAGGCGATGGTCAGCGTCGGCCTCGGCATCGCCCTCGCCCCGCGGACGGCGGTCCGCAACCCGAACCCGGACGTCCGCGTCCTGGCGCTGGGCACCGACGTCCCCGCGCGCCGCGTCCTGCTGGCCCACCGCCAGGACCGCCTCCGCGCCCCCGCCGAACTCGCCATGCACCAACTCCTGGTCGACGTGGCCCGCGAGTACCAGACCAGGATCTGACTCCCGCCCAGTCCCGCGAGGCGCAGTCCCGCGAGGCGCCCAGTCCTGCGAGGTCAAACATTCTTGACACCATGTCAGGACCGCTTTACCTTGGCCATGTCAAACTTTTTGTACATGGGAGCGGGACATGATCCACGACTTGGCACGCACCGCCAGAACGACCGGATGGCTCTACCTCGCCATGGCCGTCACCGCCGCACTCGGCTTCCTCGTCATCCGCCCGCAGCTCTTCGCGGCCGGCGACCCCCAGGCGACGCTGGCCAACCTCGTCACGCACGGGTCGCTCGCCCGCGTGAGCGTCGCCCTGGAACTGGCCATGGTCGCCGCCCAAGCCCTGACCGCGGCCTGGTTCTACCGCCTGTTCCGCAGCGTGAACTCCTTCGCCGCCGCCGGGATCGCCGTGTTCGGCACGGTCAACGCGATCGCGGTGCTGGTGAGCGCGGCGATGGTGGGCACGGCGATCCAGGTCTCGGCCGACCCGTTCGGCGAGGCGGCGGGCACCGTCCAGGTCCTGTACCTGATCAGCTCCAACATGTGGGGCGTCGGCGCGCTGTTCTTCGGTCTGTGGCTCATCCCCATGGGCTGGTGCGTGCTCCGCTCCGGCTGGATGCCCCGCGCCCTCGGCTGGATCCTCATGGTCGGCGGCGTCGCCTACATCCTCAGCCCGTTCGTCCTCTACCTCGTCCCCGACGCGCAAACCCTCTTCGACGCCATGGCTTTCCCCGCGTCCATCGGCGAGTTCTGGATCGTCGGGTACCTGCTCGTCCGCGGCGTGCGCCGGCCCGCGCAGTCGGTCGCGGAGGCCGAAACACCAAGCGGTGTCACGGATGCGCGATAGCCTGGCCGCCGTCGCGCAGTCGCTCTGGAGGTTGACGATGCACCCGGCCGTCCACACGTTCCGCACTCCCGGCGGCGTCACGCTCGGCGTCGAGCACTTCGGGGACGCGACCGCGCCCCTGGTTCTGCTCGTGGGCGGCCCGACCATGCTGTCCTGGCCCGACGAGCTGTGCGCGGCGCTCGCGGACGGCGGGCGGCACGTCGTGCGCTACGACCTGCGCGACTCCGGCGCCTCGACCACCGTCGACCCGGACGCACCCGCGTACACCCTGCGCGACCTCGCCGCCGACGCCGCCGCCCTCGCCCGCGGGCTCGACGACCGGCCCGCGCACCTGGCGGGCATCGGCATCGGCGGCATGGTCGCCCAGGTCGCCGCGCTCGACCACCCGGACGCGTTCGCCGCGCTCACCCTCATCGGCACCCGCCCCGTCGCCCCCGGCCCGGTCGACGACGACCTGCCCGACCACGACCGGGCGACCATGAAGCGGCGGTTCTCGCTCACCATGCCCGACTGGTCCGACCGCGCCGCCGTGGCCGACTTCGCCGCCGCCCGAGCCGAAATCCTCGGCGACGACCCGGACGCGGCCCGCACCACCGCCGAACGCGTCTTCGACCGCACGCCGAGCACCGAGCCGGCGGTCCAACTGGCCAACCAGATGGGCATGGTGTTCGCCAAGCTCGACTGCAAGCCGCGGTGGCGCGAGCGCCTGCCCGAACTCACCATCCCGACGCTCGTCGTCCACGGCCGCCACGACCGGTTCTTCCCGGTCGGCAACGGCGAAGCCCTCGCCCGCGACATCCCCGGCGCCCGCCTGCTCGTCCTGGACCAGGCCGCGACCGCGCTCCCCGCCGCGTCCGCCGACGAACTCGCCACCGCGATGCTCGCCCGGTAACTCGCCCGGTTCCTGCCGCCCTGCCACCTTGGCGGTGTGCACGCACAGCCCCTCGGCCGGCGCCTCCCGGCCGCCCGGTACGCGCGGTAGGTGCAGCGCCTTCACCCGGCCTGCCGCATGTCACTGCCGTGGCGGCTGGTCCGGGTCGTCGGTCGTGCCGATCGCGTCGTCCACGTCGGTCTCCCCGCGCGTGCGCACCGGACCGTGGTCGGGCTGCTCCGGCTGGGGTGGCGATTCCGGTTGCTCGCTCATGCCCCGAGTGTGGGCCAAGCAGAGCAGACGCGCTCGACGTGGAGAACGCCCGCTCTTGGCGGACCGGCCGGTGGTGACCTGTCCGGGTGGGACGGTTGTCCCGATCGAGCGTCCGGGTCGGGGACGGATCGCTACGTCCGGGCCGAGGGACACACCGGTTCGGCGGAAGTGCACGCCTCAACCGGTGGTCACGAGCATCGACGCGGATTTGACGGGGCAGTCTCGGTGTTGCGGCCACTGGTGCCGCATGCGACTTCGACATCCAGGAGACTGCGATGAACGCCGGCTGGACGAACCGTCGGATCACCGGTCCTCTCGCCGCGGTGGTTCTCGTCGCCGGGGCGGTCGCGTGCGACGACGACCGCGGACAGCCAGGTGCTGCCGGGCCGCTCGGTCACTGCGGGCGGTCATCCGACCAGTGACGTCTCGCGGTGCCCGTTCGGGTTGAAGTCGGCGTCGGGGGCCGGCGAGATCACGTTCAACTGAGCAGCGGACGTGATCGATGGGGTGTCCCGGCAGAACGTCCAACGCGCCCTGCGCGACCACGTCACCGCCGTTCCTGCGTACCCCGCCGCCGGTCGTCACGCTCCAGATGCGGGTGACCACCGTTCGTAGGTGTTGATCAAGCGTCCAGTGCCCTCATACTCGCCTTCGGCGCGGCGGTCCCCTCCTCACCCCTGCACCGACCGCCGGCTGGTCTGGAGGTCTTCCATGAAGGTAAGGGTGGGGTTGGTGACGGCGGCGTTGTTGCTGCTGGGCACCAACGCGATGGCTGCCCAACCGGACGGCACGCCGTACTACTGGCAGGTCCCGGGAGCCGACGAGCGCACGCTCCAGAACGCCGGGTTCGACGTCGAACACGGTGTCGACGGCGGCGTCCAAGTGGTCGGCAACGCGCGCGTGGCCGCACGGCTGACCGCACTGGGCTACCAGCCGAAGAAGTTCGACACGGTCTACAAGCCGGTGCCCCGCACCGGGGACATCGGTGTCCAGACGTTCTACGGCGGCTACCACACGGTGGCCGAGCACGAGAAGCACCTCGACGACGTCGCCGCCGCGTACCCGGCGTTGACCCAGGTCTACGACATCGGCGACAGCTGGCGCAAGACCCGCGGCCTGGGCGGCCACGACATCAAAGCCATCTGCATCACCAGGAAGCAGGCCGGCGACTGCGCCCTCAACCCCAACTCCGCCAAACCCCGCTTCGCGATGATCGCCCAGCTGCACGCGCGGGAACTGGCCACCGGCGAGCTGGCGTGGCGCTGGATCGACCACCTCACCCGCGGCTACGGCACCGACGCCGAGGTGACGTCCATTGTGGACACCACCGAGCTGTGGGTCATCCCCATCGTCAACCCCGACGGCGTGGACATCGTCGCCTCCGGCGGCAGCCGCCCGCTGATGCAGCGCAAGAACGCCAACAACACCGGCGCCTCGTGCTCCGTGCCGAGCTACGGCGTGGACCTCAACCGCAACTCCACGTTCAAGTGGGGCGGCGCGGGCACCAACCGGTGCGGCGAGACCTACCAGGGCACCGCCGCCGGGTCGGAGCCCGAGACCAGGGCCATCGAGGCGTGGTTCAAGCAGCTGTTCCCCGACCAGCGCGGCCCCGGCGACACCGACCCCGCGCCGGTGACCACCACGGGCGTGATGATCACCATCCACAGCTACGGCAACCTGATCATGCCGCCGTGGGGCTGGACGTGGAACACCAACCCGAACGCGACCCAACTCGCGGCCCTGGGCCGCAAGATGGCCGCGTTCAACGGCTACACCGTGGTGGCCGAGGGCGACACCCCCGGCACGACCGACGACTTCACCTACGGCAACCTCGGCATCGCCAGCTACACCTTCGAGATCGGGTCCAGCAGCGGCAACTGCGGCGGGTTCTTCCCGCAGTACTCGTGCGTGGACAGCCTGTTCTGGCCCAGGAACAAGGGCGCGTTCCTGACCGCGGCGAAGGCGGCCAAGGCCCCCTACGCGAGCTGAACCCCGTGACCACGTGGACGCGGTTCGCGTCCACGTGGTCACGTCCGCGCATCGGTCGCCCGCTGGAACAGCACGTACAGGTAGACCAGGCACGGCACCAGGACCACCGAGCCCACCGACAGCGCGACCAACAACGCCTGCAACGTGGCCCGACCGGTCGCCGCCTCCTCCACCGTCACCGAAGCCGGCAGCAGGTACGGGTACTGGCCCACCGCCCACCCGGTCAGGATCGCCGCCACCGCCAGCGCTGAGGCGATCCGCGCGGCCGTGTACCGCCGGGTCCACAGCAGGACCAGCGCGGTGAGCCCGGCGGCCACCGACGCCAGCACGACCGGCAACCCGCGCCCGGTCAAACCCTCGAACAACAACGGCGCGTCCGCCCGCAGCACCGCGATCCCCGCCAACCCGACCGCACCCGTCACCAGACCCGCACCCAGCGCACGGGTGCGGAACGCCGCCGCCAGGTCGTCCTGCCCGTCCCGCCGCGCGTCACCGCACAGGAACACCGCCGCCAAGTACGCGCACACCAACACCGCCAGCACGCCACCCAGCATCGACGTCGGATTCGCCCAACTCGCCACCACGTCCCCCGCCGCGATCCCCGGCGGCACCCGCCCCGACGCCACCCCGCCTACCACCGCCCCGAAGAAGAACGGCGTGAGCAGCGACGACAACGCGAACGCCGCCCCGAAGAACCGCCGCATCCCCAACGTGCCGACGCTCTTGCGATAGGCGAAGGCCGCGCCACGCCCGATGATCCCGAACGCCGCCAGCGTGAGCGGCACGTAGAGCGTGGTCACGGCGGCGGCGAACGCGCCGGAGAACCCCGTCCACAACACCACCATCACGAAGATCAACCACACGTGGTTGGCCTCCCACACCGGCCCGATCGACCGCTCGACCCGCTCCCGCACCGCACGACCCCGCTCGGTGCCGCCGGCCGTCAGGTCCCAGATCCCGCCCCCGAAGTCCGCCCCGCCGAACAGGGCGTACGCCACCAGACCGAGGAACGCCGCCCCCAGCACCACCTCCGCCAACGTCATCGGACCCCCTCCTGCTCCTGCGGCGCCAGCGTCTCCCGACCCCGGGCCAACCGGCGCAACACGATCACCGTGAACACCGTCAGCACCGCGTACACGGCCACCACCGCCACGAGCCCCCACGCCAACCCGGCCGCCGGACTCACCGCGTCCTCGGTCCGCATGAGCCCGTACACGATCCACGGCTGCCGACCCACCTCCGTCGTGATCCACCCCGCTTCCATGGCCACCACCGCCCCCACCCCGGACACCGCGACCGCCCGCAGGAACCAGTCGGTGCGCGGCAACCGCCGCCGACGCCACCACACCAGGCCGAACCACCCGGCCAACCCCAGCAACGCCGTGCCGATCAGCACCATCGCGTTGTAGGCCAAATGCACGACGTTGACCGGTGGCCGCTGATCGGCCGGGAACTCCTCCAGCCCCGGCACCACACCGTCCGGATCGTGGTGGACCAGCAACGACAGCCCGTACGGGATCTCCAGCGCATACCGCAGCTCGTCGTCCACGTAGATCCCGCCGATCGACAGGCCCGCCCCGGCGGTCGTCTCGTACTGGCCCTCCATCGCGGCCAACTTCGCCGGCTGGTTGTCCGCGACCGTGTTGGCGATCCAGTCACCCACGCCGATCTGCACCGGGGTCGCGATCGCGGCCACCGCGAGCGGGATGAGCAGACCCAGCCGGTGGTGGCGGTCCCGCCGGCCGCGCAGCATCCCCACCGCGTACACCGAGGCGACCAGGAACCCGGTGACCATGAACGCCGCCAGCCACATGTGCGTGAACTGCGGCCACGTCGAGGGGCTGAACATCGCCGCCCACGGCCGCGCGTCCACCACGTTCCCGTCGGCGTCCAGGCTGAAGCCGACCGGGTTGTTCATCCACGCGTTCGCCGACACCACGAAGAACGCGCCCGCGACCCCCGCGACCACCATCGGCAGCGCGCTGAGCATGTGCGCGCGGGGCGACAACCGGTTCCACCCGAACAGGTACACCCCGACGAAGATCGCCTCGACGAAGAACGCGAACCCCTCCAGCACGAACGGGAACCCGAACACCTCGCCGAACCGGTCCATCAGCCCAGGCCACAGGATGCCCATCTCGAAGGAGAGCAACGTCCCCGACACCGCGCCCGCCGCGAACAGCACCCCCATCGCCTTGGCCCACGTGCGCGCCAGCCCGCTCAGCACCGGGTCGCCACGCCGATGCCCCAGCCACTCGGTGAACACCACGATCGCCGGGAACGCGATGCCGAAACACGCGAACACGATGTGCCACCCCAGCGACAACGCCATCTGATTGCGGGCGAACAACAAATTCCCCGAGTCGACGACCTCCCACACCGCCACGCACCTCCCGTCACCCGACTGGGGGGAACGTTGCCGGCAACCACCGACCTCCGCACCCCGAGCGCCCGCGGGTGGTACTTCTGATCCGCAGCTTTGTCCTGGGGTTCGGCTGCTTTGATTCCGTCCTTTGATCAGCACTGAAGATATTATGACAACCGAATCGGCTTGCTTCCGGTGACCCGACCTTGAAATGCTCCACGCATGGGCGAAACCGTGACTCTGTCCACTATGGACGTGCTGAACCATTCGCTGCGCGAGCAGTTCGAGGCTTTCCTCGACGAGCACCGCCGGATGATCAACGCGTGCCTGGACGGGCTGACCGAGGAGCAGGTGAGGCGGTCGCTGGTGCCGTCGCGGACGACGTTGCTGGGTTTGGTGAAGCACGCGACTTTCGTCGAGAAGGTGTGGTTCGACGAGGCCGTGACGTGCCGACCGCGGGCGGAGATCGGCATCCCGGCGACCCCGGACGAGTCGTTCATCCTGGACGAGACGGACACCATCGCCGGCATCCAACAGGCCCACCGGGAGGCGTGCGAAGCGTCCCGCCAGGCCACCGCGTCGTTGGCCCTCGACGACCTGCTCCCGGGCAACCGCCGCGGCCCTATCCCCCTCCGCTGGGTGTACCTGCACGTGATCCGCGAACTGGCCCAGCACGCCGGCCACGCCGACATCCTCCGCGAACAACTCCTGGCACGCTCCTGACCGCCGCCTCGTCCCGGCGGCGGTCAGGAGCGGCGGGGGTGCTAGCAGACGATCCCGGGGTTGAAGGCGGCGAACATCCCGTCCGGGTTGTGCTCCCACACCCACGCGTGCAGGTCGTAGTGGACCGGCATGCCCGGCTCGTGGCCCTCCATGGGTCCGTCGAACCCGACGCCGAACAGGAACGGCCGGTCGAAGTCGGTGTCGGTCCGCCCGTCCGCGTCGACCTGGAACCACTCGACCGCCACCAGCCGCAACCGCCCGCTCGGGGTCGGTGCGTAGACGAGCAGTTCGGGGCGCTCGACGTCGAGGCCCGGTCCGGCCAGTGCCGGGTTGAAGTAGTGGAACCCCATGCCGGGGACGCAGTCGCCGGCCGGCACGTACCCGGCGTCCAGGGCGGTCTGGAGGTTGTGGAAGTGCACGGTGGCCAAGCGGACCCTGGCGAGGTCCATCCCCACCTGGGCACCGGCCGGCACCGCCTGCGCGGGCGCGACGAGCACCCCCAACAGCGCGACGAGGGCCGCCGCGAGCACGGCTGTTCGCTTCATGATCTCTCCTCCGTGGGGTGACAGGAGATCTCCCGGACGAGCGCGCTACCCGTGGAGTCGGGAGAGGCCAAGGGAAGCGTTACACCGATCGGCGCAGCAAGGTCATCCTTTCGGCGGCATTGAGGCGCAGGTGGTCGCCCTGCGTGCAGGGCCGAGGTGGCTGACACGCGCGGTGGCTGACACGCGCGGTGGCCGATACGCGCAACGAGGAGTACCGAGGGACGGCGGCGCGACCAGCCGGGCCTGGACCGCTCCCGTGCTCTGCGATGTGGACCGGGCGGTGCTGACCTTCGACCCGGGCATGTTCACCTTGGGCATGTTCGCCATAGGCGTGTTCGACCCGGGCATGTTCGACCGGGGCATGGTGAGCAGGTGGCGTACCGGTTGGGAGGTGGGCTTCGGCTGCCGGTAGGTGTCCACCCCACCAACGCAACCCGCCCAACGCAACCCAACTCCCGCCACACCCCCGCACCGCCGCCACACCGCCACCGCACCGCCGCCGCCACAGCTCGCCCGCCCGCCGCAGCACGCCCATCCACTGCAACCCCACACCACAACCCCACACCGCAGCCCCACGACCCCGCCCCAATACCCCCGCCGCAATACCCCCGGCCGCAAAACCCTTGCCGCAAACCCTCGCCCACCCCCGCCATCCCCCCACCTCACCACTTGCGCGACCACCCACCCGGGCGCACGATGCGGCGATGGATCGTCGTACCGTTCTGCGTGGAGCCGTTGCCGGTGCCCTGCTGGGCGGCCCCTTCGCCGGCTTCCTCAACCGAGCCGCAGCCGCACCCGCCGCCACCCGCACCGCCCGATCAAGGGCCAACCCCCTGACCCCGATCCCCGACCTCCGCGACGGAACCGTCCGCCTGTGGCTGCCCGAAGGCTTCCACTACCGGTCCTTCCACGACACCGAGTCCACCGTCGTCCTCGACGACAAGACCGTCCTCCCCGGACGCCACGACGGCATGGGCGCCTTCCCCGCCCCCCGCGGCAACTACCTCCTCGTCCGCAACCACGAGCTCAACGGCCCCGGCAAAGCCTTCGGCGACACCGCCAAGGCCTACGACACCGCCGCCCAAGGCGGCACCACCACCGTCGAAGTGACCCGCTACGGCGAAGTCGTCCGCTCCCACACCAGCCTCAACGGCACGATGATGAACTGCTCCGGCGGCCGGATGCCCTGGGGCTCCTGGATCTCCTGCGAAGAGACCATCAACGGCCCCGACGTCGGCCCCGACTTCACCGGCGCGCCCAACGTCAACCTCACCCAGCGCCACGGCTTCATCTTCGAAGTCCCCGTCCGCGGCGAGTCCGACCGCGAACCGATCACCGCCGCCGGCCGCTTCGCCCACGAATCGGTCGCCTTCGACCCGCTCGGCGGCTACCTCTACCTCACCGAGGACAACTTCGGCTTCGCCTCGGGCTTCTACCGCTACCGCCCCCGCCGCAGCCCGTTCGCCACCGGCAAGCTCGACAACCAGGGCCGGTTGCAAATGCTCAAGATCAAGAACATCCCCAACGCCCACCTCGAAGCCGCCCAACCCCAAGGCACCAGCTACCAGACCGAATGGGTCGACATCGACGACCCGGCCCCGACTTTCCCCTACACCGCGGGCCAACCCGCCCCCACCACCAACGACACCGCGCTCAACCACGTCGCCGCCCAGGGCCAAGCCCAAGGCGCGGCCCTGTTCTCCCGGCTGGAAGGCTCGGCCTACGACCGCGGCGTCGTGTACTTCACCTCCACCCAGGGCGGCGGTCCCGCCGAGACCGGGCCGGACACGGTCGGCGGCTACGGCAACGGAACCGGACAGATCTGGGGCTACGACACGAGTTCCGGCGTCCTCACGCTGCTCTACCAGTCCCCCGGCCCGGACGTGCTGGACTTCCCGGACAACGTCACCACCAGCAAGCGCGGCACGCTCGTCGTCTGCGAGGACGGCGTCAACGACAACTACCTGCGCGGCCTGGCCCGCGACGGCCAACTGTTCGACATCGCCCTCAACCGCCTCACCAGCAGCACCGGCACGCCCCGGTTCAACGACGAGTTCGCGGGCTCGACCTTCAGCCCCGACGGCCACACCCTGTTCGTCAACATCCAAGCCTCAAGGGGGATGACGTTCGCCATCTGGGGACCGTGGGGCCGAATCGGCGTCTGACCCCTTGGCGGCGTCCACTGCGCACTCGGTGGGGTAAACCGGGGGTAACACATAACCACCCGCCCGGCGGCGTCCGAACGCCCTGCGTAGACCGAGCACCACCATCCGGGCGACCAGCAACTCCCCACGACACAACCGCAGGTCACCACCCCGGCGCAGCCACCCGCCGCCAACACCACCGACCGTCACCGACAACGATCTTGCCCTCTACCACCCTTCCTTGACGTGAAGACTATTCACAAGTAACGATCTCGTTGCCGCGGCTCTCTGCACTCCCTGCCACCCCAGTGAACCGAGGTAACCCTGATGACACCTCGTCGAACCCTGTCCGCGCTCGCCCTGGCGGCCGTCGCCACCGTCGCCTTCGCACCCACGGCGGTCGCCGTCCCGCACACGGCGAACTTCGCCTGCCAGGGCAGCACCCCGGTCGGCCCGGAGAACTTCACCCTCAGCCAGAGCGCCGAGGTCACCGCACCCGCGACGGTCGCGCCCGGCGGCGGCCTCGCGGTCGTGATCGACCCGGCGCCCAACACCGTCCCCTCGTCGGTCAACGGCTACACCGTCCGGCGCGTGCAGTCGCTCGCGCTGAAGGTGCCGATCCCGGCGAACTCCACGTACGTGTCCGCCACCCTGTCCGGCGGGTCGAACGTGGGCACCACCAGCCTGACCGTCAGCGGCGGGATCGCGACCCTGTCCGCGAGCGGTCCCATCGCCGGCGGCTCGACCTTCGAGTTGCCCACGGTCACCGTGCAGCTCAAGGCGGGCTCGTCCGGCACGATCCAGACCAAGCTGTACGGCACCTCCTACAGCGACCCGGGCCTGACGTTCACCGCCGTCGTGTCCTCGTTCATCGGCAACGTCAACGTCCCGACCCGCTGCTACCCCAACCCGAACCCGGTCATCACCACCACGACGATCGGCTGACCACAGGTGGTCCCGTGCGAGGCGCCCGCACGGGACCACCGCGGCCGACCGGGGCGATCCGCGCAGCCGAGCGGGGACGGCGGCGACTCCCGCAGCCGAGCGGGACGGCGGCGACCACCGCGGCCGACCCGCGCGGCCGACCACCGCCGCCGACCACCACCGCCGCCGACCACCGCCGCCGGCGAGCCCCGTGGCCGAGCAGGGGCAGCGGCGACCACCGCCGCCAACCCATCGCCGCCGACCACTGCGTCCGATCGCCGCCGGCGGCGAGCCCCGCGCCGGCCGCAGGATGATCTTCATGACCGCTCTCGAAGTGCTCGAAGGCATGTACGCCGCCGAGGTCGACTACCTCGCCGCGGGCGGGCCGGGACAGGCGTCCTTCGCGCCGCTCGCACCGTTCTTCGCCCCCGATGTCGTGCTGCACCAAGCGGAATCGCTGCCCTACGGCGGCGTGTGGCGCGGACACGACGGCATGGAGCGGTTCTTCCTCCGGATGAGCCGGACGTGGGAGCGCTTCGACCTGGTGGAGCAGGAGTTCCTGACCCGCACCAGCCCGCTGGTGGTGCTGACCCGCGTGCACGCCCGCGTCCGCGCGACCGGTCGGGAGCTGGAGTTCCCGATCCTCCAGGTGATCACCGTCGAGGACGGGCGCATCACCGAGGTCCGGCCGTTCTACTGGGACACCGGCACGATCGCCGCCGCCTGCTCAGCGTGAACCCGGGTCCGCCGACCGCTCGAAACACGTCTCCAGCACCACGATCGCGTTCGTCCCGGACACCCCCGCGATGTCGTGCACCTCCCGCAGCGCCACCTGCAACTCGCGCGTCCCGGCCGTCCGGACCTTCAGCAGCAGCGACGCCTTCCCGGCCACGATGTGCGCCTCCTCCACCGCGGGCAGGGCGCGCAAAGCGTCGGCGGTCTCCGGCGACCCCACCCACGCCGACGAGTCGACCAGGACGAACGCCAGCACGTCCAACCCGAGCGCGGCGGGGTCGACCTCGATCGTGGTCCGCCGGATCACCCCGCGCTCCCGCAGCTTGCGCACCCGCTCGTGCGCCGCCGCCGCGGACAGCCCCACCTGCGCCCCCAGAGCCGCGTAGGACAGGGTCGCGTCCTCCCGCAGCAGCGCCAGCACGGCCCGGTCAGTGTCGTCCATCGCGCACTCCTCACCAGATGCTGTCAAGCAGTATAAGCTGACGACCAGATGAGATTCGGCATTGAGGAGCTAGGCATGGATGTCATCCCGACCAAGGTGGAGTCGCTCGACGAGCGGCTGCTGATCTTCGGTGACGACCTGCTGGAACGGCTGTGGTCGGGCGGCAAGTGGACCGAGGGGCCTGCGTACGTGCCCGCCGGCCGGTACCTGCTGTGGAGCGACATCCCCAACGACCGGGTCCTGCGCTGGGACGAGACCACCGGCCACGTCGGCGTCTTCCGCGCCCCCGCCGGGTACGCCAACGGCCGCACGCTCGACGCGCAGGCCCGGGTGATCACCTGCGAGCAGGGCGAACGGCGGGTCACCCGCACCGAGCACGACGGCTCGACCACAGTCCTCGCCGACCGGGTGGACGGCAAGAGGTTCAACAGCCCCAACGACGTCGTGGTGGCGCCCGACGGCAGCGTGTGGTTCACCGACCCGCCCTACGGCATCCTCAGCGACTACGAAGGCGTGCGGGCGGAGTCGGAGATCGGGGCGTGCCACGTCTACCGGGCCGACCCGATCACCGGGGAAGTCCGGGTCGTCGCCGACGACTTCGAGCGACCCAACGGCCTCGCGTTCTCGCCCGACTGGACCACGCTCTACATCGTCGACACGCAGCGCAACCACATCCGGGCGTTCGAGGTCGACGGCGACAAGCTGCGCGGCGGCGACGAGGTGGCGCGGTGCACGAAAGGCCAGTTCGACGGCATCCGGCTGGACGAGCAGGGTCGGATCTGGGCGGCGGCCGGCGACGGCGTCCACTGCATCCACCCGGACGGCACGCTGCTCGGCCGGATCGGCGTGCCCGAAGTGGTGTCGAACGTGTGCTTCGGCGGCCCCAAGCGCAACCGCCTGTTCATCACCGCCACCACGTCGGTCTACTCGTTGCTGTTCAACGTCAACGGCGCGCGGCCGGTGCACTCGCCCGTTCGGTAGGTTGCGCGGCATGACCGATCTTCGGGAAGTCGCGCCCGGCGTGTTCGCGTGGGTGCAGGCGGACGGCACGTGGTGGATCAACAACGCCGGGGCGGTGCACGCCGGCGGCGAGGTCGTGCTGGTCGACACGTGCGCGACCCGCCGCAGGACGCAGGCGTTCCTGGACGCGGTGTCCGCGGCGACCGGCGGCGCGCCGGTGACGGTCGCGCTGAACACCCACCTGCACGGCGACCACGTCTACGGCAACGCCCTGCTCCCGCCGACCACGGTCATCGCCGCGCACGAGCTGACCCGGCAGGGGGTGCTGGCCGACTTCATCCTGGCCAACACCCCGCCCGTGTGGTCGCCGACCCCGGACTGGGGCATCGACGCCGTCCGCGCGCCCTCGCTGACGTTCCGCGACGAGATCACCCTGCACGCGGGCGACAAGCCGATCGTCGTGCGCCACCCGGGCTTCGCCGCCCACACCCTCGGCGACGCGGTGGCGTGGCTGCCCGAGGACCGGGTGCTGTTCACCGGCGACCTGGTCTTCCACGGCGTGACCCCGCTGATCGCGATGGGCTCGCTGTCCGGCGCGCTCAAGTCCCTCGACTGGCTGCGCACCTTCGACCCGCTGGTGGTCGTGCCCGGCCACGGCCCGCTCGTCGAAGGTCCACAGTGGACAGAGGTGCTGGCCGCCCACGCCCGCTACTACGAGTTCGTGGCGAACACCGCCGAGTCGGCGACGTCCCGCGGCCTGACCCCGCTCGAAGCGGCCCGCGAGGCGGACCTGGGCGAGTTCGCCGCCCTCCCGGACAGCGAACGCCTCGTCCTCAACCTCCACCGCGCGTACGCGGACACCAACGGCACTGACATCGACATCGCGGCGGCCCTGGGCGACGCCATCGCCTACCACGGGGGCCCGCTGCGCTGCGCGGTCTGATCCGGTCAGGGCCGCCGGGAGGTGGCCTGCCCGAGGACGCCGATGAAGACCAGCACGAACCCGGCGAAGAACAGCACGACGGCGCCCCCGAGGTCCGGCGTGTCGCGTTGGCCGGGTACGGCGTACGGGTCCGACACGCCGAACGGTCCAGTGCGGTCCATGGCGGAGCCGGCGTGGCTCAGCACCTCCGCGAGGAACATGGCGACCCCGCCGAACGCGAGCACCACCCCGATCCACACGAACGCCTGCACCCACCCGGGCGCCCCGGCCAGGCTCCCACGACCGCCCCGGCCGCGCTCGAACCGGTGGCGGGAGTGGTGGACGTGGTGGCTGTGGTGGGACGGGTGGCCGTGGTGGTACCGGCCGTGCTGGTTGTCGTAGTAAGGCTGCTGGTAGCCGGGGTAGGGGTGGGGCTGACCGGGCACGGGAGGCGGGTAGGACTCGTACCCGCCGACCTGGCCGGGCTGGTCGAAGTAGGAGTCGGCCCGGTCGAAGCTGCTGCTGCTGTCCCAGCTGGAGCCGCTGCTCGACGAGCTGTCGCTCCAACTGCTCCCACTGCTCGACGAACTGTCGCTACTGCTGCTCCCGCTGTCGTCCACGCGCACTCCCCCAGGTCCCCGTTTGAGCGCAGTGTAAGCACGTCCGCCCCGGTCGGCGGGACATTTCCGCGCACTGGGCTATTCGACGTGCTGGGTGACCGTGCCGCGCACGAAGTACCGCTGTGCCACCAGGAACAGCAAGACCATCGGCACCGTGGCCACGGCGCTCGCCGCCAGCACCAGCTCCCACTGCGCCTCCCCACCCTCCCCGAATCGGTCCAGCACCGTCTTCAACCCGCGCGACAGGGTGTACAGATCCGGGTCGCGCAGGTAGATCAACGGCTTGATCAGGTCCGTCCACGCCGCCTTCAGCTCGAACACGAACACCACGATCAACCCCGGACGCGCCAACGGCACCGCCATGCTCGTGAACAACCGCCACGCCCCCGCACCGTCGACCCGGGCCGCGTCGAAGACCTCCCGCGGCAAGCCCAGGAAGAACTGGCGCAGCAGGAAGATGTAGAACGCCGACCCGAACAGGTTCTGCGCCCACAACGGGATCTGCGTGGTCGCCAGGCCCAGCGCGTGCCACTCCAGGTACACCGGCACCATGGTCACCGCGCCGGGCAGCATCATCGTCGCCAGCACCACGCCGAACAGCAGTGTCCGCCCCCGGAACCGGAACATCGCGAAACCGAATGCCACCACCGCGCTCGCCGCCGTCGCCGCCAGGGCCGCCGCCACCCCCACCGCGACGCTGTTCACGATCCACGTCGTCAACGGCACCGCCCGCCACACCTCGACGTAGTTGCCCGGCGAGAACGGCCTGGGCAGCAGCGCGTTGTCGAACACGTGCGCGCGGTCCTTGAGCGAAGCGCTGACCAGCCACCAGAACGGGTACCCGAACGCCACCGCGACGACGAGCAGCCCCGACCACACCCCCACCCGCTTCATCACCGCTCGCCCTCGTAGTGCACGTACCGCCGTGACAACCGCACCTGCACGGCCGTGACCACGGCGATCACCACGAACAACCCCCACGCCAACGCCGACGCGTACCCCATCCGCAACGACTCGAAGGCCTCGCGGAACAGGTGGATGACGTAGAACAGCGCCGCGTCGCCCTCACCGGACTGCTTGCCGCGCGCGCCGAAGAACATCGTGTACGCCTCGGTGAACACCTGGAGCGACGCGATCGTGTTCACCACCACCGTGAAGTACACCGTGCCGCTGATCCCGGGCAGGGTGACGTGCCAGAACTGCCGCCACGGGCTCGCCCCGTCCAGTCGCGCCGCCTCGTAGCGCTCCGGCGGCACCCGGGTCAGCGCCGCCAGGTAGAGCACGGCCGTGCTGCCCACGGTCCACAGGCTCATCACCACCAGCCCGGGTTTGATCCACACCGGGTCGGTGGTCCAGTTCGGCCCGGTGAAGCCGAACCAGCCCAGGAACGCGTTGACCGCGCCGTTCTGGCCGTTGAGCAGCAACAGGAACAGCGCGGCCAGCGCCACCGGCGGCGTCATCACCGGCAGGTAGACGACCGTGCGGAAGAACCCCGCCGCCCGCCCGGCCCGGCGCAGCAGACCCGCCAGCGCGAGCGCCAGGACGACCTGGCTGGGCACGTGCAAGGCGGTGAAGAACAGGGTGTTCCACAGCGCGGTGCCGACCCGGTCGTCGGTCAGGGCCTCGCGGTAGTTGTCCAGGCCGACGTACTCGGGCGGTTCGAGCATGTCGTAGTGGTTGAGCGACAGCCACAGGCTGAACGCCATCGGCCCGGCGGTGAAGGCCAGGAACCCGACGATCCACGGCAGGAGGAACCACCACCCCGCCCGGCCGGTCACCGCGCACCGACCCGGCGCAGCGCCCGTTCGGCTTCCCGCTGGGCCTGGGCCATCGCGTCCTCCGGGCTCTGCCGCCCGGTCAGCACCCGGTTCACCCCGCCCTCCCACGCCCGCACCAGCTCACTGGCCGCCGGGCTGGGCGCGAGCGCGAACGCCTCGTCCTGCAACGCCAACACCTGCGGCACCCCGCGTTCGAGGATCCGGTTCCCGCGCGGGTCGAACACCTCCCGGAAGATCCGCTCGTCCGCCACCCGGTTCGCGGTGAACGTGCCGCCGTAGGGTTTTCCCTTTGCCGCCAACGCGTCCCGCCGCGCGGTCGCCGCGGTGACCCAGGTGTCGGCGTCGGTCATCGTCACCAGGAACCGGCACGCCAGGTCGGGGTGCCGCGCGCCTTTCGGGATCGCCCACGCCTGGCCCGACGACTCGGTCAGCGGCCGCCCCCGCCGGTCGGTGAACGGCGCGATGGTGACGTCCACGTCCGGTGAGTTGGTCGCGAGGGTGTTGAGGTACCAGGATTCCATCGGCATGGCGGCGAGTTGCCCGGTGACGTAGGCGTTCTGCGCGCCGAACTGGTCGAAGGTGTCGCGGAACGCCTTGAACGACGCCCAACCCCCTTGCCGGCGCACGAGTTCGGCCGTGTACCGGACGGCCTCCACCACACGCGGGTCGTCCAGCCGAGTTCCGACCAGGTCCACCCCGTTCGCCTTGGCCCACAACGGCAGGAACTCCGGCACCTTGGGGTCGAACGCGATGCGCTTGGGCCGGTTGAGCCGCGCCACGAGTTCCGCGAGCGCGCTCCAGTCCGTTGTGGACACTGATGCGGGATCGACACCGGCCGCGCGCAGCGCGGAGTTGTTCAGGATCAACACCCGGGTCATCGCGAAGTCCGGCAGCCCGTACACCCGGCCTTCGTGGGTGACCTGGCGCAGCGCCGCTTCCCGGAACTCGCCGAGGTCCACCCCGTGCTCCCGGACGCAGTCGTCCAGGCTCAGCACCGCACCCCGTGCCGCGTAGCTGCCCAGCTTGCGGCGCTCGGCGTAGACCAGGTCCGGCGGGTCCTCGGCGGCGACGGCGGACAGGAACTGCTGCTCGTCGAACGCGCCCTCGTTGATCCGCACGTCGACCTCGGGGTGGGCCGCCCGGAACACCGCGACCCGGGCGGTGGCGTGCTCGTCGGGCTGGCCGAAACCCATCGTGACCAGCGTGTTCGGGGCGTCGGCCGGCGTCGCGCCCAACCCGCCGCACCCGCAGACCAGCACCGCGACCACACCGACCAGCCACCCGCGCACGACCGCCTCCCCGCAAGCCGCATCACGGACTACGGTTCCCGGTCCCGCGCATGATCACCCGAAGACCGCCCGAACGGCCCAGTGACCCACGTGGCTCAGCGGTGGTTACGAACGAGCCGCAGCTTCGGCCGCCGTGGCACCGGAAGCGGCCGTGTGAGTGGCAACCGCTGTGTGCGTAGGGACAGCCGTGTGCGACGCGGGAGATGCAGCCGCCGTCGCCCCCCGGCTCCGACGAGGAGCACGGGGCTTCGCACGCGGCGCGGGAACCTCGCACTTCGTCTCACAAGGCGCCAAGTGCGAACACACGACAACCGGACCCGACATCGACCGCACCTCCAACGACCCGTCCGCCCGGGTGGCGACAACCACCACCGCCGGCGTTGAACCCCGTGTTTCCGGAACCGGTGCGTGCTGCGCGTGGTCCTTGGTGCGCAAGTAGAACGCCGCCACGCCCACGCACGCGAACCCGACCAGCCACAGCAACGCGATCGAGGCGTACCCCAGCGACCCCTGGTCGGTGAACCCGGCCGCCGCGCCCGTCTGCATCGCCCCGTACGTGGGCAGGAACCGCACGACGTCCTGGTTCGACGTCGGGTTGATCACCGGGTTCTGGATCATCACGTCCACCAGGCTGATCATGATGATCACGAACATGCCGGCCAGCTCGGTGGACAGCACCAGCCCCAGCACGATCCCCATCCCGCCGTAGGTCAGCCCGCTCATGAACAGGCTGAACCCCAACCACCACGGCAGTCGCGGGTCCCAGAACAGGGTCATGACGACCCCCGCGTAGGACGCCACCGCGACCGAGATCACCACCAGCGCCACCAGCTTCGCGGTCAGCAGGCAGGCCCGCGAGTACCCGGCCAGCACCAGCCGGGTGTCGAAGTCGCTGGACCTGCGCACGGCGGCGAACATCATGAACCCGATGATCAGGGTCACCGCGTTGATCGCGCCGGAGATCGTCGCCAGCTCGTTCGCGGGCACCCGCAGCACGCCGTCGGTCACCGCCGAGTGGAAGTCGACCGGGTTGCTCGGGATGATCCCCTTCACCAGCCCCAGCCACATCGGGATGAAGAACACGACCAACGCCAGTGCCAGCCGGTTGCGGGCGTGCTGGGAGATCTCGAAGAAGACCGCCTTGAGCAGGCACGCCTGCCACGTCGTCCGGTCGTCCAGCGAGGTCCGGAACGCCCTCAGCTCCGACCGGAGTTCCGACCAGGAGGTCATGTCGTGATCCTCTCGGGTGCGTCCTCGTCGACCACCCGACCGGCGCGCAGCCGGTGGATCCGGTCGAACCGCTCGACGTCGTGGGCGATGTGCGAGATCACCAGCACGGACTGGCCGCGGTCGCGCAGCTCGTTGGTGATGGCCCAGAAGTTCAGGTAGTTCTCCCAGTCGAAGCCCTGGTACGGCTCGTCCATCAGCACCACGCCGGGGTCGTGCATGAGCGCGATGGTGAGGTTGAGCTTCTGCCGGGTGCCGCCGCTGAGCACGCCGGCCTTGCGGTTGCGGTACTTCGCCAGGTCCAGCCGCTCCAGCAGCTCGTACGCGCGGCCGAGGTCGTCGAGCTGGTAGGCGCACTGGAAGTAGCGCAGGTGCTGCTCGACGGTCAGCTCGTCGTTGACCACGATCCGCTGCGGGCAGTAGCCCAGCCGGTCGCGTTGCAGCACCTCGCCGCGGTCGGCCTTCAGCTCGCCCGCGAGCACGCGCAGCAACGTGGTCTTGCCCGCGCCGTTCTCGCCGATGACGCCCATGATCTCGCCGGGCCGCAGGGTGAAGTCGACGCCGCGCAGCACCGGGCGGGTCCCGTAGGACTTGTGGATGTTGACCGCCCGCAGGCTGAAGTCGCCGGTCACCGCGCGCGCCGGGTGGCCAGGGCGACCAGGTCGGTCAACGCGTGCCGGGCCGCCGCGGTGACGGGCGCGGTGCGCAGCGCGGCGAGCGCCCGGTTCGCCCGGGCCTGGATCATCTGCTCGACCCGCTCCCGCGCCCCGGTCGCCCGGATCACCTCCCGCAGCCGTTCGGCGTCCGCTGCGGTCAGCGCGGGATCGCCGAGCAGGCCGCGGATCACCTCCCGCTGCTCGGGCGTCGATTCCTTCCACGCCAACGCCATCAGCACCGTGCGCTTGCCGGCGCGCAGGTCGTCGGCGTCGGGTTTGCCGGTCACCGCCGGGTCGCCGAACACCCCCAGCAGGTCGTCGCGCAGCTGGAACGCCTCGCCCAGCGGGGCGCCGTACGCGCTGCACGCGGCCAGCAGCCGCCGGTCCGCGCCGGCCAGCGCGGCGCCGATCTGCAACGGCAGTTCCACCGTGTAGCGGGCGGTCTTGAGCCGCACCACGCGCCACGCCCGGCTCATCGGCTGCTCCTCCGACGGCGGCGCGATGTCCAGGAACTGGCCCGCGATCAGCTCGGTGCGCATGGTGCCGACGAGCTTGCGCACGGTGCGCAGCCGTTCCTCGGGCAGGCGCGGCCGGGTGAGCAGTTCGTCGCACCAGGCGAAGCACAGGTCGCCGACGAGGATCGCGGTGCTCTCGCCGAACCGCTCGGCCGCGTCCCGGTCGCAGCCGCAGTCCTCGGCGCAGTCGTCGGCCACCGACCGGTGCACGGTCCGCCGGCCGCGCCGCAGGTCCGAGGCGTCCATGATGTCGTCGTGAATCAGCGCGAAGGAGTGCGACAGCTCCAGCGCCGCCGCCGTCCACAGCACGGCCGGGTCGTCGGGTTCACCGCCCGCGGCGACCCACCCGCAGCAGCAGAACAGCGGGCGCAGCCGCTTGCCGCCCGCGATGAAGTCGCGCACCAGGTCCACCAGCGCGGACAGGCAGGCGTCGGGCGCGGTGCGGCGCTTGTGGTCGAGGAAGTCGGCCAGGTGGGCGTCCACGTCCCGCCGGACGCGGTCGAAGTCGACCTCGCGGGGTTCCGCCGGCGCGGCTACGTCGACGAGATGACCGGTCGTCATGATTCCTCCGGACGCGATTCGAGCGAATGGCGACGCCCGCAGCCGGGCGAAATGAAGGGGACGTCAACGGTGCTCGGCACCGCGGGGATGTGCTTGGAAAATTAACACGCGGCCGGCCCCGCCGGCCGGCCCCGAAAGGGTGTCCCGCCGTCGCGCTGCGCGTTCGACCCGCCCATTCGGTTACCGGGAACCCTTGCAGGTCAACGGAATCCAGCGCCCGTTCCGGTCGCGGCGGACCCGTTGACCCGCTCTTTCCCAGTTCCCCGGTAGTGATGCCCACACTTTCGGGTGGTCGCGGAGAACGCCTTGGCGTGGTCGTCGCCGGCGCGCTTGAAAAGATCTCCCCGGTGCGCGACCGTCGGTGTGCACGTCATTTTCCGCGACAACGCGGTCGCGCCCATTTCGGCCGCTTGGCGGCCTTCTTCCCGCGTCCCCGAACCGGTGGTCCACGAGATCCCAGGAGCCCCGATGCCTGACGACGACCCGACCGGAGAACCCGCACGCCGCCTCCGGCCACCCCCCGGCTTCCGCGGTTGTTCGCCGAACGCCGACGTCCCACCCGGACGCGCACTCCCCGTTCCCGTGCCGCGCGGTCGATCACGTCCTCACGGGCGTCGCGCAGCACCGGCTCCCGGTGACCCCGGTGCTCGACCGGGCCGGGGTCACCGGCGAGCACGTCGCGCCGACGGGAGTCCCGCGTGATCACCGTCGAGTCACCGGTCCGGATGCCGCCGTTCTACTGCCCCATCCCGGCCGCCATCCACCCCCGCGTGGCCGAGGCCGAGCAGCGCGCGATCGAGTGGATCGACCGCATCGGGCTGTGCGCGGACGACCGCCAGCGCCGGCGGATCATCGGCACCAACAGCGCCGAGCTGTTCGGCCGGTTCGCGCCGCACGCCGACGACGACGGCCTCCAGGTCGCCGCCCGCTGGGCGTACTGGGGGTTCATCTACGACGACATGCGCTGCGACGTCGGCGACTACAGCACCAGCGCACACGACTACCTCACCTCGGCCACGCTCGTCCAGCGCGCGCTGGAAGCGCCGTGGCACCCGTTGTCCGACGACCGGTTCGCCCTGGCGTTGCAGGACATCGCCCGTGACATGCACGCGTGCGCCACCCCGGTGCAGGTCCAGCGGTTCATCGACGCGCACCGCGCGTGGCTGTTCGCGGTGGCCTGGCAGGTCGCCAACCGGGAGTGCGGGCACATGCCCTCGCTGGAGGACTACGCCGTGCAGCGCCTGAACTCCGCGGGCGGCGCGCCCACCCTCGAACTGCTGGAGATCGCCAACCGGGCGGAGGTGCCGGCGGCCGAGATGGACTCGCTGCCGGTGCGCGCGCTGCGCGAGATGGCCTACCTGATCGACTCGTGGGACAACGACCTGCACTCGTACTTCAAGGAGTTCGCCGAGGACAACACCGAGCAGAACGTCGTCAACGTCCTGATCCACCACCAGGGCCTGTCCCCCGACGAGGCGGTGCGCGCGGCGGTCGGGTTGCGCGACCGGATCATGTCCCGGTTCCTCACGCTGCGCGAGCAGGCCACCGCGAGGCCGTGCAGTTCCGCGCTGCGGCTGCACCTGGACAGCCTCGGCCACTCGATCCGGGGCAACACCGACTGGGCGCTGGCGGTGCCCCGCTACACCGCGTTCGACGACGACGCCCCGCCCGTGCGGCCCGAACCGGGCTGGTCCGACCACCCCTCCGACCCCGACCCCGGTCCACCGCCCATCCCCGCCATCGCCTGGTGGTGGGACGACCTCGTCCGCTGAACCGTCCAAAGGAGACACCTCGATGAACCGAACCCTCGCGCTGGCCCTCGTCGCCGCCGGCCTGTGCGCCGCCACCGTCGGCACCGCCGCCCCCGCGACCGCGGCTCCGGTGGACGTGACGTCGTCCACCGTGCGCGACAACAACGACGACCCCGACGATCCGGACGACGACTGGGAGTACTACGGCGACTTCCACAACCAGGTGCTGTGCGAGTCGGCCGGCGCGGCGGGTGTCGTCGTCGGGCGCTGGGACGAGTGGCGCTGCGACGACGGCGACCTGTGGGTGCTCTACGACGACCACGACCACGACGACGACCCGACCTCCTGACCCTGGCTGAGCCCATGTGGTGGGGCCACATGTCCCGCGCTCGGAACAGTGGTCCCACCACATGGATCCGGCCGCCGGTAGTGCCTAGCTTTGCCCCATGCACCCGACCCGCGAGCGCTCCACGTGGCTGCACGACCGCGACGCGGCGGCCGAGTACGCGGCCCGGCGGCTCGCGGCCGACGTCGGCATCGACCCCGGGGACTTCGGGGTGGTGTGGGCGAACATGCGCAAGGGCCACCGGTTCGGCGAACTGCGCGTGCTGCCCGGGTTGGCGGAGTCCTTCGAGGACTGGTTGGCCGAGCACCGTTGACCCGGACGTGGCCCGGCACCACATCGCCTTCCGTGAAAATGGTGATGTCCACCAAAGACCAGCGGCTTCGGCGTTCCTAGCATCGGCGTAACGCATGTGACTGCGATCACCTCAACGTGGAGGAAGCGTCATGCCGATACGCACCCCTGCCGCGGCGCTCGCCGCCGCGACGGCCCTGGCCGCCGCCGTGCTCATCGCCACCCCGGCCTCCGCCGCCACCCTGCGGGAGGTCACCGGTTTCGGGACCAACCCCGGGAACCTCCAGATGTTCCGGTACGTGCCGGACGGCCTGCCGTCCGGCCGGCCCGTCGTGCTGGCCCTGCACGGCTGCACCCAGAACGCGACCGCCTACGCCTCGGGCACCGGCTGGACGAAGCTGGCCGACCAGCACCGGTTCACCGTGGTGTTCCCGCAGCAGCGGTCGGCCAACAACGCGAACTCGTGCTTCAACTGGTTCGAGCCCGGCGACACCCGGCGCGGCTCGGGCGAGGCGCTGTCCATCAAGCAGATGGTCGACCGGACCCGCCAGGACGTCGGCGCGACCGCCGCCTACGTCAGCGGGCTGTCCGCGGGCGGCGGTATGACGTCGGTCATGCTCGCCACCTACCCGGACGTGTTCTCCGGCGGCGGTGTCATCGCCGGACTCCCCTACGGCTGCGCGAATTCCGTCGCCAGTGCGTTCAACTGCATGAACCCCGGCGTGAACCTGACACCCCAGCAGTGGGGTGACCGGGTGCGGGCGGCGTTCTCCTACTCGGGTCCGCGGCCCAAGGTGTCGGTCTGGCACGGCACGTCGGACACCACCGTGCGGCCGATGAACGCGGTGGAGCTGGTCGAGCAGTGGACCAACGTCAACGGCACGGACCAAGCCCCGGACGTGAGCGACACGGTCGGCGGCTACCCGCACCGGGTCTACGGCGGCACGGTCGAGCACTTCGAGATCACCGGCATGGCCCACGGCCACCCGGTAGACCCCGGCAGCGGGTCCACCCAGTGCGGCACGGCCGGCGCTTACATCCTCGACGTGAACATCTGCGCCGCCCACCACCTGGTCCGGTTCTGGGGCATCACCACCACCGCCCCGACGACCACCACCTCTGGCCCGGCCTACACCGAGACGGCGTCAGGCACGCCCACCGACCACTACGTCGCCGGCCGCGTGGACGTCACCGAGTACAACACCCTGGGCGCGCGCTACGGCTACAACACCTCGATCACCCTCTACCACTGCGGGACCGACTGGACCGACAAGCCGGACTGCTCGGCGATCTGACCAGGTCCCACCAAGGTCGGGGCCGTGACCCGCCGCCTGATCGAGCCCCGTCGTTGGCGTCCCGCCCGTCTGGTCGACAACGGCCGCACGGCCCCGCTGGAGGTCGTGCGCCGTGTCGCCACGGGCGGGCACGGGCCGGAGGACGTGCAGTTCGACGGACGGGGCCGGGTCGTGACGGGCTTGGCGGACGGCAGTGTCGTGCCACTCGGACCAGTAGTCCACATCGTCCACTCTGGACAGAGAGCCGGCACGGATGTCTTCCAGCAGCGCGAGTTCGGCCATGCGCCTGGCCGCGTACGGCCGGTGGAGGTCATCGAGGGGGTCGACCCACCGGCCGCGGTCGGCGCGGTCGACGCGTTCCAGCGCGGCCACGACGACAGCTGAGGCCACCGCCCCGTCCGGTTCGAGGGCGGTGCAGCGGTGGAGGGCGGCGAGGGCGGCTTCGAAGGGTTCGCGGTTCTGGGGGGGCGGGCGGGCCACAGCAGCCACGTGGTCGGTCCGGCGACCAGGGTGAGGACGACGCGAGGACGCCGACCAGCAACCCCTTGCGCCGCTTGGGTTGGGGTGGCGGCACATGCGGCAACGCACCCACGAACGGCTGCAACGGCTGCGGCGACAACGGTGGCCGCGGCGACAACGGTGGCTGCGGTGGCTGCGCCCGCAGGCCGAACAGCGGTGGCTGCGAGGGCCTGCCTCCGGCCCCCGCTTCAATTATCTCATGGGGGTACGACAAAGCAGTTTCCTCAGCACACCGAAAAGCGGCCGGCGGGTGCGCGGGCGCTGGCTCCTTTGGCTGGGTTTGCGGTTCTTGCTGCCAGAACCAGGGGCGCTGCGGTCCCAGTTCCGGGTCGGTCATCCCCGTCTCATCGTTGCCCACGCGGGCGACGCCAAGGACTCCCGCATGAGATTCCGATGACAGCGGTCACCGGCGTCGGGAACGGTCCGTCCGCGGCGGTCCCGCACCGGGGATCGTCGCGGACGGACCGCATCGACCGGGTTGTGTCCTGCCGGCTCAGCACTGCCCAGAGCGGTCAGTCGCTGTCGGCGAAGGAGAACGTCTCCTGGTAGAACGCACCGCCGTCACCGGCGAAGGCTTCCTCGTTGTGGTAGCCCGCGCTCGAACCGTCGTGCCAGTCACCGTCGCCGTCGCCGTTGTCGCCGTCACTCGTCCATGACGTGGTACTGAACGAACCGGCCCCGTCCGGACCCGCTGCCGCGGCGTGCTCGTGGAAGAACGTGTTGCCGTCGTCGTCGGCGAAGGCGACCACGGTGTGCGTCCACGCGCCGTTCGGACCGGCGACGGCGGTCTGCTGACCGTACGCAGCGTCAGCGGAAGCCAGGCCCGCGCCGGCGATGAGGAGGGGTGCGGCCAGGGCGCCCGCAGCGACCAAGCGGTGGAGAGTGCGCATGGGAAAACCTCCATCTGTAAGGGACTTGCGTTCCCATGATGGACACCGACGCGACGACACGCCGTACAGTTACCCCATTGTGTAAACCAGTCCCACGGTGACTGTGCGTAACAGCAGAATTCGTGACCAACCGTGACGTTTACCGCCGCGCATCAGGCCACCTCCAGGGGAATTTCGGGCTCATCCGGGGTTTCGGTCGTGACGTGCGCAGCCGTCACCGGAGTCGCTTGTGGACCGCGAGGGCCACCGCCGCCCCGAGCGCCGGCCCGCCGATCACGTCCGACGGCCAGTGCACGCGGGTCCGCACCCGGCTGTACGCGATAACCGCGACCAATGGCGCGATCGCGATCCCGGCCCGCGGGCTCTCGATCCCCACCGCGGTGCCGGACGCCGCCGCGGTCATCGCGTGCTTGGACGGGAACGACGACGAGTCCGGCCGTTCGGGCAACGCCCGCCGCGCGGGCAACCGCGCCGCCGGCGGACGCCGCCGCGCCGACACCGAGCCGAGCACGTGTCCCAACGGCAACGCCACCCCGGCCGCCACCAGTCCGCGCACCGCCGCCCGCCGCTCCCCCAGCCGCGCCAGCGCACCGGCCACCGGCACCCACACCGCGCCGCCGCGCGCGGCCAGGCTCGCCGCCACCACCCACCCGGGCGGCCGGGACGCCGGTATGGCGTCGCTGTCCGCGCAACGAGTCCCGGTCGAACTCGGCAACTTCGTCCAGCGGATCTCCGGTCGACATCCTCCCGTCTTACCCGGGAGCCGAGCGTTTCAACACATCCGCAGCCGATCCCGCAACGTCCGCGCCACCTGCGCCATCAACGCCTCCGCGCCGGGCTGCACCACCGCCGGCACCCGCGACTCGGTCAACGCGGCCACCGCGTAGGCCTGGCCGTCGGCGTGCTCGACCACGCCCACCTCGTGCCGCAGGTTCAACAACGTGCCGGTCTTGGACGACCAGCGGGTCGCGTCGGACATGAAGTCCGGGGCCAGCCGGTGCCGCAACACGTTGTCCCGCATCAACTCCCGCACCCGGGCCGCGACCGCCGGGGTGATCGTCGTGGGCCGCCACAGGCCGTGCAGCAGGTCCACGAACGCGCGCGCCGACCCCGAGTTGGCCCGGCTGATGTCCAGCTGTGGCACCGGGTGGCCGCGTCCCTCGGTCGCCGCCGTGATCGCCAGCGAGTGCGCCAGGTGGACGTCGGTGGGCGCGAACCGCTCGGCCGGCGTCTCCACCAGGTCCTGCATGAGGTGGCGGACCGCGATGCCGTCGTAGCCCAGCCGGCGCAGTTCGGCGGTGACGGCGGCGGGCGGGGTGAGGGTGAACAGGGCGTCGGCGGCCACGCTGTCGCTGACCGACGTGCTCAGGTAGAGCACGTCCTCCAGCGCGACCGTGGCGGGGTGGCGGAACTTGCTCGCGCCGGTCGGCCCGGGGATCGTGCTGCGGCCGGGCGCGAGCACCACCGGCGCGGCCGGGTCGAGTTCGCCGCGCTCGACGCGTTCCAGCGTGGCCACCGCCAGCGGCACCTTGACCAGTGACGCGACCGGGAACTCCAGCTCGGGGTCGATGCCGAGTTCGTCCCCGGTGTCCAGGTCGCGGACCAGGAACGAACCACGCAGGCCGCCGTCGTCCAGCACCGCCCGCAGGTCGCGCAGCACCCCGGTGGTCACGCGGCTCCCAGGCACGCGCCGACCGGCGGGAGCGCACGGATGCGCTGGGCGTCCTCACGGGACCGGGCCGTCACGTCGTAGCCGCGCGCGAGTTGGATCTCGCCGATCGGGAGCCAGTGCAGCCCCAGGTCCTCGGCCTGACCGGGTGAGCACAGCAGCAGGTCGGTGGACGCGAGCACTTCCGCCGTGGCCGCCACCAGCGAGGACGTGACGACGACCTGCGCGGGCCGCAGCCCCACGGCGTCACCGAGCCGGATGATGCGGTCGCGGACGTGCGGCACGTCGTCCTCGCCCTCGATCCAGATCCGCCGACCGCGCACGCCCCGATCGGCCCGGCCCGCGCGCAGGGTCTCCACGTAGATCGCCTTCGCCGGACCCGGGTCGTCCCGGCCGGCGAGGCCGAGCGGCACCCGCCACACCCCGTCGTCCGGCGGCACCGCCACCAGCGCCGCGCGCACCTCCAGCGTCCGGGCGAGTTCCGCCCGGCGGGCCGGCGGCGCCGGGTGCAGGTCGAGCGTGAGGTCGTGCCGGCGGGCTTCGGCGACCAGCCGGGCCAGCGGGCGCGCGGCGCTGACCAGCGGCACGGCCAGCCGGAACGGCCGCAGCCGGGCCTGCTCGGCGTCGTGCTCCAACGCCTCCGCGAACTCCACCAGCCGCCGCGCCGAGGGCAGCACCTCCTGGCCGAACGGGGTCAGCGCGACACTGCGCGAGGACCGCGTGAGCAGCCGCGCGCCGAAGTGCTTCTCCAGCGCCGCGATCCGCCGACTGGCCACCGACTGCGGGATGCGCGCGGCGGCGGCCCCGGCCGTGAAGCTGCCGCACCCGCTGACCGAGACGAACGCCTTGCAGGCCGCGACCACGTCCACACGCTCACTATATGCCGGAACAGCATCGATCCCGCCATTCCCGTCTTGGACGGCATACAGGCGGTCCTGCAACTCTGGTGGACGTCAGCGTTGGTTGCCGCGACTCCGTCGCGGCGGCTCGGCCGCCTGAAAGTCGCGGCCTCACGGTTCGAGGGGAGCGCACGTGGTGGACACCGGACCGACCCGCTTCGAGGTCGCCGTGGCGAGGGTGCTCGCGGCCGTGTTCGGGGTGCTCGTGTTCGTGCTCGCCGGGATGCAGGTGTTCGGCATCGCCCTGTTCATCGCCCCCGTCGCCGCGCCCGCGGTTCTGTTCGCCGCCGCGCTCGGCGGTGCCTGGCTCGCCGTGCGCGGCCGGCCGTCGTTGCGTGCCTTCGGCACCGGCCTGGTGCTGGGTTGGGCGCTGCTGGTGGTGTGGACCTCCGGCGCGACCCTCGGCCTGTTCCTCCTGGACTGATCGGGACCCACGTGGCTCACCTGACCCGCCGCACCCTGCTGGGCGCGGCCCTCCTCCCCCTCGCGGCCTGCACGAGCCGGCCAGACGTCACGACTCCGTCGCGCACACCGGCCGTGTCGACCACTTCCTCGGCCCCGACCACCACGTCGACAGTCGAGCACCACTCGCGTTTGTTCGAGCTGGAAGGCAACTTCGCGGCCCGTCTGGGCGTCTACGCAGTGAACACCGGTTCCGGCGCGACCGTCGCCCACCGCGCCGACGAGCGCTTCGCGTTCTGCTCGACGTTCAAGGGCCTGGCCGCGGCGGCCGTCCTGCACCGCAACCCGCTGTCCCACCTGGACACGCTGGTGCGCTACTCCGAAACGGACCTGATGAAGAGCTCCACCATCACCAGGCAGCACGTCGCCACGGGCATGACCCTGCGCGCGCTGTGCGACGCCGCCGTCCGCTACAGCGACGGCACCGCCGGCAACCTCCTGCTCAAGGAACTCGGCGGCCCGTCCGCCCTGACCGCGTTCACCCGCGAGTTGGGCGACGAGGTGACCCGCATGGACCGCGTGGAACCGGACATCACCACCGCCATCCCCGGCGACCCCCGCGACACGACGACGCCCGGGGCCATCGGCACGAACTACCGCAAGCTCGTCCTGGAGGACATCCTCCCCTCGGACAAGCGCGCGTTCCTCAAGGATCTCTTGGAACGCAGCACCACCGGCTCCCGCCGCATCCGCGCCGGCCTCCCGCCCACGTGGCCCGTGGCCGACAAGACCGGCACCGGCGACTACGGCACCCTCAACGACATCGCGATCACCTGGCCCCCGGGCTCCGCGCCGCTGGTGATCGCCATCATGTCCGACAAGCCGACGGCCGACGCCAAGTACGACGAGGCCCTCCTGGCCCAGGCAGCGGCCTACGCGGCGGAGACCCTGACCTGACCATGTCGACCCGCATCACAGTCCTGCTCCTGACCACATTGGTCCTGGCCACGGCAGCCGTCGTCGCTTTGGGCGCCGCCGGCCGGCTCCCCGTCTACGACCCCCAACCAGGCCGCCCGTTGGCGATCCGCGAGGAAATCCCGGGCCCGCCAACCGGACCGCCCTGCCCCGTCGACAACAGGTACGTGGACGAGCAACCCGACGGCCTGCACCCCGACGTCCTAGCCGCCTGGCACCGCCTGACCGCGACCGCCGCCACCCAGGACATCCGCCTGTGCCTCAACGACGGCAAGCGCAGCCGGGCCCAGCAACGCGCGGAGTTCGAGGAAGCCGTCCGCAAGTTCGGCACCGAGGACCTGGCCGCGAAGTACGTGCTGCCACCGGAGAAGTCGGAGCACGTCCGGGGCCGGGCCGTCGACATCCAGCCCCACTCGGCGGCGCAGTGGGTGGAGCGCAACGCCACCAGCCTCGGCTGGTGCCGCCGCTACGACAACGAGTACTGGCACTTCGAGTACGACCCCACCTACGTCACCGCCGGCTGCCCACCCCTCCTCCCCAGCGCCACCGGCACCTGACACCCGTCAGAAGTCGACCAGCTCCACGGACACCCGAGCCACATCCCCCGCCTCCAACGACTCCGCCTTGCGCACCGCCCGCTTGACCGGCAGCACGTAACACCCCTGCGCGCTGTCCGGGAAGATCGACGTCGACCACGTCGTGCCCCCCACCGTCACCCGCACGCGCACCGAACCGAACCCGCGGCGCGCACCGCCGACCAGTTCGCGGATCTCCTCGGAGGAGTCCACGGGCAGGCTCACGAACGTCCAGCTGTCGTCGCGGCGGGCGTCCCAGATCCACAGTTCGGCGTCGAATTCGATGACCACGCACCGAGGATCGCACAGACCCCCGACAATTCCCGGCGGGCGGCCCGCGCCCACACCGTCTACCGTGACTGTCCAAGCTGGACGATGCATCGGGAAAGCGGGTGACCGGTGGACGCCTCACGATGGCTGCGGGTCCTGGCCGTCTCGACGCTCGCCCTGACCGGGTGCGCCAGCGGCGAGGACAGCACCGCCCCGTCGGTCACCGGCAACCCACCCTCCCCCACGACGTCCACCCCACCCACCGCCGACCCCGCCACCACCGCCCTGGCCCAGGCCGCCGTCCTCACCCAGGCCGACCTGGGCGGCCCGTGGACGGTCTTCCGGCCCGAGAGCGCGGCCGAAGCCCTGGTCGAAGGCGACTGCGGGTACGGCACGGGTTACGCGAAGCTCCCCCTGTCGGCCCGACACGTCGGTCCACAGCTCCAACGCGGCGAGGCGAAGTGGTACGTCTCGTCCACGTCCGCGGTGTTCCCGGACGAGGCCGGGGCACAGGAGTGGGTGCAGACGCGCAAGTCCAGCGACTACATCGAGTGCCGCCGGGCCGCGCTGGAGAAGGAGCAGAGGGACGCCGGCGACCAGCGCCTCTCGGTCAAGACCGCCGAGACCACCGGACCGGGCCTCGGGCAGAACGGCTACGAGGGCTACGTGCGCTACCAGTTGCACGCCGACACCGGCAGCGGGGCACAGCCGGCCAACGGCTCCTTCAGCCGCCACACCTACCGCGTCGGACGAACGGTCATCTCCGTGTCGGTGGACGTCGTGAGCAACGAGAACGACCCGCCCGACCTGCCCGACACCGTGTCCAACGAGATCGCAAAGGCCTTGGCCACCGTGTACGGCAGATCGCGCTAGCTCGCGCCAAGGGTGAGGGGGCACCGGCCGCTTTTACTCTTCGCCGCGCAACGGCGCTCTTCCGCCGCGCAGCGGCGCTCTTTCGCCGCGCAGCGGCGCTCTTTCGCGCCGCAGGCGCGCCCTATGGGCTATCAGCCACAGGAAGGGCCTCGGTTCGTCCCCCGTACGGCCTGGGCGCAGCCCAACCGCGCTTCGCCCTTCCTGGCAACCAGCTTTTCCGGTTGCCAGGAAGGGCGAAGGGTGGTTGCCTCCGGCAGGCCGTACGGGGGACGAACCGACGCCCTTCCACCCCCCGGGGGCCTGCCGCGCGGCGAGCGCCGCTTGTAGCTTTTGATCTTTCAAGCTTTTGATCTTGACAGCGCGCCAGCGCGTCGATCTTGAAAGCGCGCAGCGCGTCCTGGAGCGCGAAGCGCGTTCCTCCCCAGCAGCGCGAAGCGAGGGCCAGCTACCCAAGCAACAAGTCGGGCCACCGCGCCAAGGCGCGCCGAAACGGCCCCCCATCCCCGAACAGCCGCCCGTACACCAAGCCACCCTCCGCCGCCGCGAACGCGTCCTCAGCCGCCGCCCGAGCCTCCTCCACCGACCGACCACCCCGCCGCGCCACGTCGGCCATCGCGGAGACCCACACCTCGGCCACCTGCGCCGCCCGCCGCCGCACGGACTCCGGCGCACCACTCAACGGCAGGGTGTCCAGCACGCACGACAGCAGCCCGCCGCCGTAGAACTCGCCGAACAACTCCGCCGTCCGCACCACCCCCGCCCGTGGGTCCGGATCGGTCCGCATCGGCACCAACAACTCGTCGAACAGCCGCTCCACCCGCTCCAGGACAGCCTCGGCCATCTGCGCCTTGCCGTCGGGGAACCGGTGGTAGAGCGACGCGCGCTTGAGCCCCGTCGACTCGGCGAGCGCTCCCAGGGACGCGCCTTCGTAGCCGGTCGTGCGGAAGACCTCGGCCAACCGGTCGAACAGCTCGTCGTCCTGCACGGAAGGTGGGCGTGGCATACCCGCCTGTTTACCGAACGAACGGTCAAGACGCAAGGTCGCCCTCGTCACGTTGCTTTACCGATCGTTCGGTAATAACTTCGACCACGTCAGCCAACAAGGCCACGAGGGAAGGAACGCGACATGCCGTACATCAAGGTCGGCCAGGAGAACACCGCCGACATCAACCTCCACTACACCGACCGCGGCACCGGTCAGCCGGTCGTGCTGATCCACGGCTACCCGCTGTCCGGCGCGTCCTGGGAGAAGCAGGAGCGGGCGCTGCTCGACGCCGGCTACCGCGTCATCACCTACGACCGCCGCGGCTTCGGGCAGTCCAGCCAGCCCAGCGTCGGCTACGACTACGACACCTTCGCCGACGACCTGGACAAGGTCCTGACCACGCTGGACCTGACCGACGTCGTCCTGGTCGGCTTCTCGATGGGCACCGGCGAGGTCGGCCGCTACCTGGCCCGCCACGGCGCGGCCCGGGTCGCCAAGGCCGCCTTCCTGGCGTCCCTGGAGCCCTTCGTGCTCAAGACCGACGACAACCCGATCGGCGTGGACGGCAGCGTGTTCGAGGGCATCGAAGCCGCCGCCAAGACCGACCGCTACGCCTGGTTCGACCAGTTCTACGCCGACTTCTACAACCTCGACGAGAACCTCGGCACGCGCATCAGCGAGGCGGCGGTCCGCACCAGCTACGCCATCGCGGCGGGCGCGGGCGCCAAGGCGTCGTGGGCGGTGGTGCAGAGCTGGCTGACCGACTTCCGGGCGGACATCCCGAAGATCGCCGAGACCGGCGTGCCTTCGTTGATCGTCCACGGCACCGCCGACCGCATCCTGCCGGTCGACGTCACCGGCCGCGCGTTCGCGAAGAGCCTGCCCAGCGCCCAGTACGTCGAGATCGAGGGCGCGCCGCACGGCTTCCTCTGGACGCACGGCGACGAGATCGCGCAGCTCCTGGTCAAGTTCCTGGCCAACTGACCCGCACGCTGCGCGCGCCCCACCCCCTCGGGGCGCGCGCAGCGGGTCTCAGCCGGCCAGGGCCTGGGCGATGTCCTCCCACAGGTCATCCGGGTCCTCGACACCCACGGACAGCCGGATCGTGCCGCCCGAGATGCCGGCCTCGGTCAACTCCTCCTCCGACAACTGCCGGTGAGAGGTGCCGGCCGGGTGCAGCACCAAGGTCTCCGTCCCACCCAGCGACGGAGCCAGGTGCACCAACTCCAACGCGCTCACGAACCTGCGACCGGCTTCCGCGTCCGCCAGGTCGAACGAGAACGCGGCGCCGAACCCGTCCAACAGCTTGCTCGCCACCTCATGACTCGGGTGGGTCGGCAAGCCCGGCCAGTGAACGGCCCGCACGGACGGGTGCTCGACCAGCCGATGCGCCAGCACCGCCGCGTTCTCCACATGCCGGCGCATCCGCAGGGCCAACGTGCGCAGGCCGCGGATCATGAGCCAGGCCGCGAACGGATCCGGCGTCACGCCCAGTTCGATGCCGTGGTGCCAGGTGTGCCGGTGCCGATCGGCATCGGCGAACACCGCCACACCGCCGGTCACGTCACTGTGGCCGCCCAGGTACTTCGTGGTCGAGTGCACCACCACGTCCGCACCGTGCTCGATCGGCCGGCACAGCAAGGGCGTGGCGAAGGTGTTGTCCACAACCACCACAGCGTCGCCGGCCGCCTCGGACAGGGCCGCCAGGTCGCTGACGTGACCGGTCGGGTTGGAGATCGTCTCCAGGTACAGCACCTTCGTCCGGGGACGCAGAGCCGCGCGAACCTCGGCCGGGTCGTGACCCCCGACGAAGGTCACCTCGATGCCCCACCGCGCCTCCATGTCGCGCAAGAGGGCGTGGGTGCCGCCGTAGAGGGAGCGTTGGGCGATCACGTGGTCGCCGGCCGAGAGGGTGGCGAGCAGGACCGCGTTGATCGCGCCCATTCCGGACGAGGTCGCCAGCGCGGCGGCACCGCCCTCCAGGTCCGCGACCGCGTTCTCCAGTGCCCGGACGGTCGGGTTGCCCAGGCGGGTGTAGACGAAGGCCCCGTCCGGCCGGTTCATCGCGTCGGCGAAGGTGTCCGCGTCGGTGAAGGCGAAGCCGGAGGTCTGGTACAGCGGCACGGCCAGCGGGCGGCTGCCCGTCAGGTCGGGAACCGCGGTGTGGACTACTCGGGTGTCTGGGCGCATGGGAACGATCTTGACCGGCGAATTGGTCCGCGTTGAGAGCCAATTCGGCTAGATTGGTCTGCTTGTGAGGCCAATCCCGGTGGACGACCTGGTCGGCGCGCTCGGACGGTGGTCCGCCGGGCGCGGATCGCTCTACCTGCTGCTCGCGTCCCGCCTGCGCGAGCTGATCGACGACGGACGACTCCCCGGCGGCACGCTCCTGCCGCCCGACCGGGTCCTCGCCGCGGGCCTCGCGGTCGGCCGCACCACCGTGGTCGCCGCCTACGACCTGCTGCGCCAGGAAGGCCGGCTGACCCGGCGGCGTGGCAGCGGCACGTGGGTCCCGCACGGCAGTCCCTCGTCCGCGCGGGCGGAGACCGCCAACCCCATGTTCCTCAACCTGCTGGAACCGCCCGACGGCGTCCTCCAGTTCGCGTGCGCCGGACCGCTGCGCCCGCCGCCCTCGCTGTTCGAGGCCCACCGCCGCGCGCTGTCCCACCTGCCCGCCGACGACCTGGGCTACCACCCGCTGGGCCACCCGCGACTGCGGTCCGCGCTGGCCGCGCACTTCACCGCGGCGGGCACGCCGACCTCGCCCGACGAGGTCCTGGTGACCAGCGGCGGGCAGCAGGCGCTCGCGCTGATCACCCGCGCCCTGGTCGCGCCCGGTGACGAGGTGCTGGTCGAGGCACCGACCTACCCCGGCGCGCTGGACCTGTTCCGCGAGGCCGCCGCCGTCATCACGACCGCGCCACCCGGCGGGCTGGCCGACGCGCTGCCCCACCGCCGCCCGGCGCTGGTCTACGCGGTGCCGACGTTCCACAACCCCACCGGCCACACCCTGAGCCCGCTGGAACGGCGGCGGCTGGTGCGGGTCGCCGGGGACACCCCGCTGGTGTTCGACGACGCCCTCGCCGACCTGGACTTCACCGGCGCGCCCGCGCCCCCGCTCGTGCCGTCGGTGCTCGCGGTGGGTTCGCTGAGCAAGGTCGTGTGGGGCGGTCTGCGGGTCGGGTGGGTGCGTGCGCCCGCCGCGTTGGTCGCACGGCTGGCGCGGTTCAAGGCGGTGCACGACCTGGGCAGCGCGGTGCTCGACCAGTTCGCGGCGGCGGAGCTGGTGCGGGACTTCGAGGCCGTGCGGGCGGAGCGGGTGGCGCACCTGCGGACGAGCCACGACCACCTGTGCGCGTTGCTGCGGGCGGAGTTGCCGGAGTGGGAGTTCACGCCGGTGGAGGGCGGGCAGACGCTGTGGGTGCGGCTGCCCGGGACCGACGCCGCCGCGTTCGCCCAGGTCGCGCTGCGGCACGGGGTGGCCGTGCTGCCCGGTAGAGCGCTGGACGCGTCCGGCGGGAGCACCGACCGGCTGCGGCTGCCGTTCGTCGCCACGCCGGAGGTGATCTCGCAGGCGGTGACGGGTCTGGCGGCGGCGTGGCGGCGGTTCGCGACCGAGCCGGCCGGTGCGCCCGTCGTGCCGACGATCGCCGTGTGACGCCTCAGTACGCCGCCTATCTGCGCCGCCTCAGTACACCGCCTATCTGCGCCGCCTCAGTGCGCCGCCGGCTGCTTCTCCGCGCGCGGAGAGTCGCTCACCACGGCGTCCGCCTGCGGGTCGCCCATGGGCTTGAGGACCTTGCGGAGTTCCGGGTAGGAGAGGGTCACGGGGTCCTCCGGGCTCGGCGCGTCGACCCCCACGCTGCTCGCGGCTCCGACCGGCCCGGCGAGTCGGAACCGCGCACGTCACCCCTACCGGGCACGCGACTGCACACGCGCGGGTGAGATCACAACCGGTGTCGGGATGCGGCGCGGACGTGAGAGCGTTGACCTGGACAGGAACCGGATCCAAGGAGCGACCAACATGGCCACTGTCACCGAGAAGGCCGTCCTCGCGGGCGGGTGCTTCTGGGGCATGCAAGACCTGTTCCGCCGCCACCCCGGTGTCGTCTCCACCCGGGTGGGCTACACCGGCGGCGACGTCCCCAACGCCACCTACCGCAACCACGGCACGCACGCCGAGGCCATCGAGATCGTCTACGACCCGGCGCGGCTGAGCTACCGGCAGATCCTGGAGTTCTTCTTCCAGATCCACGACCCGACGACCCGCAACCGCCAGGGCAACGACATCGGCACCAGCTACCGCTCGGCGATCTTCTACGACGGCGACGAGCAGAAGCGGGTGGCCGAGCAGACCATCGCCGACGTCGACGCCTCGGGCAAGTGGCCGGGCAAGGTCGTCACCGAGGTCGCCCAGGCCGGCGACTTCTGGGAGGCCGAGCCCGAGCACCAGGACTACCTGGAGCGCTACCCGAACGGGTACACCTGCCACTACGTCCGCCCGGAGTGGCAGCTCGGCGAGCGGTGAGCACACCGGTCGAGATCGTGGCGCTGCAGGTGTCCGCCGTGCACGCCTACGAGGGCCGCCCCGCCGACGGGCCGCGCACGGACCCCGAGCCCGCCTCCCGCGACCACGTCGTCGTGCGGGCGGGCCTGGGCATCGTCGGCGACCGGTACTTCAACCACCCGGCCCACCGGAACGCGGCCGTGACGGTGTTCGCGGTCGAGGCCCTGGACGCGGGTGCGGACCCCTTGTTGGTGCGGCGCAACATCGTGTTGCGCGGTTTCGACGTCAACGGCCTGGTCCGGCACGACGTGTTCACCCTCGACTCGGGCGACGGCCCCGTCCGCTTCGAGGTCCACCGCCCGGCCAACCCGTGCGCATGGCTGGACGCGGTGCTGGGGCCGGGCACGATGCGGGCGCTCCGGGGTCGGGGCGGGATGCGGTGCGTGCCCCTCGACGACGGGGTGCTGCGGCGGGGTCCGGCGGTCCTGAGCCTGGGCTAGCGGGCGAGGAAGTCGAGGACCGCCGGGGTGGCCCGGGCGCGGAATTCCTCGAAGTACGCGTGCCGGGCGCCCTCGATCACGACGAGTTCCGCGCCGGGGATGCGCGAGGCGAGGCGCCTCGCGTTGTCCACCGGGCTGAAGCGGTCGGCGGACCCGTGCAGGACGAGGGTCGGCGCGGTGATCTTCGGCAGTTCGTCCCAGGCGTCGTGCGCATCGCTGGCCCGCTTGTGGCCCCGGCGGGCCGGCAGGGACATCTCGGGGTCACCGAGCACGTGGTACGGACCGGTGTGGTGCTGCACGTACTCGGGCGTGAACATCAGGTCCAGCAAGGCTTCCCGGGCTTGGCGCTTCGACAGGGCGAGCGGGCGGAGCACCTCGCGGTCCGCGACCAGGCCACCCGCGCCGCCGGGGGACGTGCAGCCGATCACCAGCGCGTTCAGGCGGTCGGGGTGGGCGATGGCCAGCCGCTGGGCCACCTTGCCGCCCATCGACGTGCCGTAGACGTGGGCGCGGGCGATGCCGAGTTCGTCCAGCACGGCGATGACGTCGGACGCGAACCGGTGGATCGAGTAGTCGTCGTCCGCCGGCTCGTCGCTCTCGCCGGTACCCACGGTGTCGAGGGCGATCGTGCGGTGGACGGCGGCGAAGTCGGCGCGGATCGGGTCCCACCAGTGCCGCGAGTTGGCTTGACCGGCCAGCAGCACCAACGGGTCGCCGTCGCCCAGGACGTCGAAGCCGATCTTGGTGCCGTCCGCGGCGCGGGTGTGCGGCATGCTCCCTCCTCGTTCCGGGGGGAGCCTAACGGCGCACCGGGTAGCGCAGGTGGAGCACCCGGTTGCCCTGGATCACCACGTCGGGGTCCTCCAACAGGTGCTGCGCGTCAACCGACCCGAAGTAGCGCTTGCCGGACCCGAACACGACGGGCACGACGTCCATGCGCACCTCGTCCACCAGGCCCGCGGCGAGCGCCTGACCACCGACGTCCCCGGCGGCGACCTCGACGATGCGGTCCCCCGCGAGCTCCTGCGCCTTGGCCACGGCCGCCTCGACGCCGTCGACGAAGTGGAACGGCGCCGCGGGGTCCCAGCCCTCGGGCGCCGACCGGTGCGTCACGACGACCACCTGGTCGACCCCGGCCGGAGGCTTCCCGTCCCAGCCGTCCGTGATGTCGAAGACGTGGCGGCCGGCGATCGTCACCCCGACCTGGTCCCAGTACGGCCGCGTGTAGTCGTAGGACGTCTGCGACACCTTCAGCACGCCGCTGTCGTCCAACGGGACGTCACCGCTGGTCAACCAGTCGAACAGCGGTCCGGGCTGGTCGTCCTCGCCCGCGATGAAACCGTCCACGGACACCGAGCTGTACATGACCACCTTGCCCACGGCGCTCTCCTCTGCTCCAAGGTGCCGCCAAGCTAGCGGTTCGTGGGCCGTCGCTCTTGTAAGAAATCAATCGGCCGGCAGCGGCCAGCCCTCGAACGGGTGATCGGGGTGTTCGCGCAGGAACCGCCGCCGTACTTCGAGGTACCGGGTCGGCGTGAGCCCGGTGAACTCCCGGAACTCGTGGCCGAAGTGGGCCTGGTCGAAGTAGCCCGCGCGACCGGCGAGGTCGCTCCAGTCGACCGGTCCGGCGGGGTCGATCGCGAACACGGTGGCGGTGAAGCGGTAGGCGCGGGCCAGCCGCTTCGGCGTGACGCCGATGAGCCCCTTGAACCGCTGTGCCAGATGGGTGCTGCTGACACCGGCCGCCGCACTCAGGTCGCCGATCGCCACCGCCCCGCCGGCCGCCGCGATGACGCTGCTCGTGTGGCGCACCAGCCCCAGGCCGGTGGTCTCGGACAGCCGTCGCATCAGCTCGTCCTCGAGCAGCGCCAGCATCTCGTGCGGTCCGTGCGCCGTGGCCAGCCGGTCCCGCAACTCCGCGACGGCGGGCCGACCCCAGACCTGCTCCAGGGTCACCGGCCGGTCGCACAGCTCGGCCGCGGGCATCGGCAGGAACGCCGCCGGCCCCCACGGCTTGAAGTGCACGCCCACGGATCGGGTCCAGGGCGGGTAGCCGAAGTCGAACGCGCGGGTGGGCGTGGTGACCACGCAGCCGTCGGCGTACTCGGCCGTCTCGATGTCCGTGCCGGCGCGGATGCGGAACGGCGCCCCGAGGTTGACGATGAGCAACGCCCCGGGCATCGGCGGCAGCGTCAGCCGGGCGTACGGCGGCGCGCCCTCCAGGTGGTAGAGGTCGTCGATCAGCCCGTCCAGCGGCGGTCGCGGCACTCTGGACACGTACTCCACGCGCACAGCATCGCCGACGCCCGGCCGGCACCGCTCGCCGGGACGGTCCGGGGCTCAGTCGATGTCGTAGGCGAGGTTCGGGCGCAGCCAGCGCTCGACCTCCGCCACCGGCACGCCGCTGCGGGTCGCGTAGTCCTCGACCTGGTCGCGGCCGATGCGCCCGACCGTGAAGTAGCGCGCGGCCGGGTTGGCGAAGATCAGGCCGCTCACCGCCGCCGCCGGGGTCATCGCGAACGACTCGGTCAGGCCCAGGCCCACCGCCTCGGCGTCGAGCAGGTCGAACAGCGCCCGCTTCTGGCTGTGGTCCGGGCACGCCGGGTAGCCCAGCGCCGGGCGGATGCCGCGGAACTTCTCCGCGTGCAGGTCCTCCAGCACCGGCTCCGAACCCGGCTCGAACCACTCCTGCCGCGCCTTGAGGTGGATGTACTCCGCGAACGCCTCGGCCAGGCGGTCGGCGAGGGTCTTCACCATGATCGCCCGGTAGTCGTCGTGCTCGGCCTCGTAGCGCGCCGCCAGGGCCTCCGCCCCGTGCACGGCCACGGCGAACCCGCCCAAGTGGTCACCGGCGGGCGCCACGTAGTCGGCCAGGCTCCGGTTGGGGCGGCTGTCGGGCTTGGCGGTCTGCTGGCGCAGCATCGGGAACCGCACCTCGCCCGACTCCGTGTCCAGGACCAGGTCGTCACCGTCGGAAGAGGCGGGCCAGAAGCCCAGCACACCCCGCGCCTGGAACGAGCCCGCGGCCACGATCTCGTCCAGCAGGGCGTTGGCGTCGGCGAACAGGTCGCGCGCCACGGGGTTGTCCAGCACCGCCGGGTACTTCCCCTTGACCTCCCACGCGAGGAAGAAGAACTGCCAGTCGATCATCTCGCGCAGCTCGGTCAACGACGGCTCGACCACCCGCAGACCGGTGAACGACGGCGTCGGCAGGTCGTCGAACGCCACCCGCTCCCGGTTCGCCCGCGCCTGCTCCACGGTCAGCATCGCGACCCGCTTGCGGTCCTCGTGCTGCTGCCGCAACCGCTCCTGCTCGGCCCGGTTGCGCTCGTCCAAGCCATCCGCGCGGTCCGGGTCCAGCAGTTCGGACACCACGCCCACCACGCGGGAAGCGTCGGCGACGTGCACGGTCGTCCCCTCGAACGCGGGCGCGATGCGCACGGCGGTGTGCTGGCGGGACGTCGTCGCCCCGCCGATGAGCAGCGGCAGCTTCACGCCCCGGCGCTGCATGTCCGACGCCACCGCGACCATCTCGTCCAGCGACGGCGTGATCAGCCCGGACAACCCGATCGCGGACGCGCCCTCGGCGATCGCGGTGTCGATGATGACCGACGACGGCACCATCACGCCCAGGTCGATCACCTCGTAGTTGTTGCAGCCCAGCACCACGCCGACGATGTTCTTGCCGATGTCGTGGACGTCGCCCTTCACCGTGGCCAGCACGATCTTGCCGGGACCGGCGGAGGTGTCGATCCGCCCCTCGGCGCGCGCCTTCTCCTTCTCCGCCTCCATGAACGGCTCCAGGTAGGCCACCGAGCGCTTCATCACCCGCGCGCTCTTGACCACCTGCGGCAGGAACATCTTGCCCGAGCCGAACAGGTCGCCGACGACCTTCATGCCGTCCATCAGCGGACCCTCGATGACCTCCAGGGGCCGCGCGGCCTGCTGCCGGGCCTCCTCGGTGTCCTCCTCGATGAAGTCCACGATGCCGTGCACCAGCGCGTGCGCCAGCCGCTCGGCCACCGGGGCCTCGCGCCACGCCAGGTCCACCACCCGCCGCGTGCCGCTGCCCTTGACCGTCTCGGCGTGCGCGACCAGCCGGTCGGTGGCGTCCGGGCGGCGGTTGAACAGCACGTCCTCGACCAGTTCCAGCAGGTCGGCCGGGATGTCCTCGTAGACGGCGAGCTGGCCCGCGTTGACGATGCCCATGTCCAGGCCCGCGCGCACCGCGTGGAACAGGAACGCCGAGTGCATCGCCTCGCGGATGACGTCGTTGCCCCGGAAGGAGAACGACAGGTTCGAGATGCCGCCGCTGGTCCGCGCGCCCGGGCAGCGCTGCTTGATCAGCGGCAGGGCGTCGATGAACGCCTTGGCGTACTCGTCGTGCTCGGCGATGCCGGTCGCGACGGCCAGCACGTTCGGGTCGAAGATGATGTCCTGCGGCGGGAACCCGACCTCGTTGACCAGCAGGTCGTAGGCCCGGCCGCAGATCTCGACCTTGCGCGCGGTGGTGTCGGCCTGGCCGAGTTCGTCGAACGCCATCACGACCACACCGGCGCCGTAGGCCCGGATCGCGCGCGCCTGCTCCAGGAACGGGCCTTCGCCCTCCTTGAGGCTGATGGAGTTGACCACGCCCTTGCCCTGCACGCACTTCAGGCCGGCTTCCAGCACGCTCCACCGCGAGCTGTCCACCATGATCGGCACGCGGGCGATCTCCGGCTCGGTGGCGATGAGGTTGAGGAAGGTGGTCATCGCCTCCTCGCTGTCGAGGAGGTCGGCGTCCATGTTGACGTCGAGCAGGTTCGCGCCACCGCGGACCTGGTCCAGCGCCACGTCCACCGCGCCCTGGTGGTCGTCGGACTCGATCAGCCGGCGGAACTTCTTGGACCCGGTGACGTTGGTGCGCTCACCGATCATCACGAACCCGGTGTCCGCGCCGATCGCGAACGGCTCCAGCCCGCTGAACGCGGTCAGCTTCGACCCGGTGACCGGCTTGCGGCCGGGTTCGAGGTCCTTGACCGACTCCGCGATGCGCGCGATGTGGGCGGGGGTGGTGCCGCAACAGCCACCGACCAGGTTCACGATCCCCGCGCCCGCGAACTCGTGCAGCAGGCTCGCGGTCTCGTCCGGGGTCTGGTCGTAACCGCCGAACGCGTTCGGCAGGCCCGCGTTCGGGTGCGCCGCCGTGTACGCGCCCGCGATGCGCGACAACTCCGCCACGTGCGGGCGCATCTCCGCCGCGCCCAGCGAGCAGTTGACGCCCACCACCAGCGGCTCGGCGTGCTCGATCGACCGCCAGAACGCCTCGACCGTCTGCCCGGACAGCGTGCGGCCGGACAGGTCCACGATCGTCACCGAGATCCACAGCGGCAGGTGCGGCGCGACCTCGCGGGCGGCGGCGATCGCGGCCTTGGCGTTGAGCGTGTCGAAGATCGTCTCGACCAGCAGCAGGTCCACACCACCCTCGGCCAGCGCCGAGATCTGCTCCGCGTAGGAGGCCTTGACCTGGTCGAACGTGACCGCGCGGTACGCCGGGTCCTCGACCCGCGGCGACAGCGAGAGGGTGACGTTGAGCGGCCCGACCGAGCCCGCGACGAACTTCCCGCCGACCTCGTCGGCGGCCTGGCGGGCCAGCCGGGCGCCCTGCACGTTCATCTCGCGCACGAGCGGTTCCAGACCGTAGTCGGCCTGCCCGATGCTGGTGGCGGTGAACGTGTTCGTCGTGGTGATGTCCGCGCCGGCCGCGAGGTACTGGCGGTGGACGTCGAGGATCACGTCCGGCCGGGTCAGGTTGAGCAGGTCCGGGTCGCCGGTGACGTCCTTGGGGTGGTCGCCCGCGATGAGCCCGCCCCGGTAGTCCGCCGGCCCCAGCCCGGCCGCCTGGAGCATGGTCCCCCACGCCCCGTCGAGCACCGCGACCTTCCGGTCCAGCAGTTCCCGCAGCGCCTCGGACATCCGGACTCCTCCCATGGTTCATCACATGGAAGGCGCCCTTGCGGTGGTCCCACCTGGTCGAGCGTGGCGGACGCGGAGTCCGTTGCAGCGCCTCTCGACCAGTGGTCGGGAGCTTAGCAAAAGATCACTCGTGAGCGTCACTCACGGCTACCGCTTCAAGCCACCCGCAAGCGCGCCACCAGCGAAAACACCGAACGAGTGACACCCTAAGGCACCACCGACCGCGATCTCACCATGTGGACGAGTTGTTCATTCCACCTGTCCGCGCTCGTAATACGCCACCAATTCCTCCGCCAACGCGGGCACATCCACCACCACACCACCCGCCCGCAACGACTCCGTCGCCGCACACCCCGTGGCCACCGCCTCCCGCGCCGCCACCGGCGAGGTCAACGTGGCCCCGCCCGCCCGCACGAACCCCAGGAACTCCGCCACGATCCGAGGGTCGGCCCCTCCGTGGCCGCCTTCGGCCTCAGGAATCCGCACCACCACATCGGGCTCCGCGTACCCCCGGTGCCGCCGGTTCCAGACGTGGACCGACGAACCCGGCGTGTCCCCGATGTTCTCCAACCGGCCCTCGGTGCCGATCACCGTGTAGTTCCGCCAGTAGTCCGGCGTGAAGTGGCACTGCTGGTAGGACGCCAGCACACCGTTGTCCAACGCCATGTTGACCATCGACAGGTCCTCGACGTCGATCACCGGGTTCAACCCGGTCTGCGCCAACGGCGGCCAGTTGCCCCGGTACTCGTCCCAGTCGTGCCCCGTCTTGTACTGCGGCGACGCCAGCCGATCCGTCACCCGCCCGTAGACCGACAGCGCACCCATCGCGTTGACCCGCCGCGTGTATCCGCCGGCGAGCCAGTGGATCACGTCCAGGTCGTGCGCGCCCTTCTGCAACAGCAGCCCGGTGCCCTTGGCGCGTTCGGCGTGCCAGTCCTTGAAGTAGTAGTCACCGCCGTGCCCCACGAAGTGCCGGCACCACACCGCCTGCACCTCGCCGATCGCCCCGTCGAGGATCAGCTTGCGCATGGTCCGCACCACGGACATGTGGCGCATGTTGTGTCCGATGTAGACCTTCACACCGGAAGACCGGGCTCTGGCGAGGATCAGGTCGGCGTCCGCGACCGTGATCGCCAGGGGTTTCTCCAGGTAGACGGGGATGCCCGCGTCGAACGCGGCCAGTGCGTGCTCGACGTGCAGGTGGTCGGGGCTGAGCACGAAGACCGCGTCCAAGTCCGCTTTGAGCAGTTCGTCGGCGTCCGGGGTGGTGAAGGCGCCGAAAGTGGATTCGGCCAACTCGCGCCGCTCCGGGCGGGGGTCGGCCACCGCCACCACCGCACTCCCCCGCCCCGGCTGGTGGGCGTGCGCGACCAGGGGCGCGCGCAGCCCGTACCCGATGACGCCGATCCGCAGGTCCGTCAACGCCTCATCCCTTCGAACCGGTGAACGCGATGCCCTCCAGCACGCGCCTCTGCATGACGATGAACACCACGATGACGGGCAGCGTCGCCAGCAGCGATCCGGCCATCAGCACCGGGTAGTCGGTGAAGTGCTCGCCCTTGAGCGTGGCCAGGCCCGCCGACAGCGTCATCTGCTCGGGGTCGTTGTTGACCACCAGCGGCCACATCAGGTCGTTCCACGACCACAGCACGGTCAGGATGCCCAGCGCCACCAGACCGGGCCGGGCCAGCGGCAGCATGATGTGCCAGTAGATCCGCAACGGGTTCGCGCCGTCCAGACCGGCGGCTTCCTCCAAGTCCTTGGGCAGGGACAGGAAGAACTGCCGCAGCAGGAACGTCCCGAACGCGCTGAACACGCCCGGCACGATCAGCGCCTGCAACGAGTTCAGCCACCCCAGCTCCTGCATGATCTGGTACTGCGGGATCAGGAACAGCTGGCTGGGCACCATCAGGACGGACAGGAACAGCATGAAGATCACGTCCCGCCCGGGGAACGCCAGCCGCGCGAACGCGTAGGCCGCCATCGAGCACAGCAGCAACTGGCCCGCGGTCCGCCCGGCCGTCATCAGCACCGTGTTCAGCAACTGCTCGCCGAACGGGATGCTGTGGAACACCTTGGTGTAGTTCGACCAGTCCCACGTCCCCGGCAGGATCGTCGGCGGCACCCGCACCGACTCGCCGAACGACTTCACCGAGGTCAGGAACTCCCACACCAGCGGCGCGACCATGACCAGCGCCCCGACCACCAGCACCGCGTGCACCGGCCACGTCCGCCGGGCCACCCGCTCAGGCATAGTGCACCCACCTCTTCTGCGCCCGGAACTGCACGATCGTCAGCAGCAGGATCACCAGCAGCAGCACGAACGCGATGGCCGCCGCGTACCCCTTGTCGTTGTCCACGAACGCCCGCTCGAAGAACAGGAACACGATCGTCTGGTTCTCGTCGATGGCCGGGTTGCGCAGCGCGGCGCTGTTGGAGCCCAGCATCAGGTAGATGACGTCGAAGACCTGCAACGCGCCGATCGAGGTCAGCACGGTGACGAAGAACGCCGTGGGGCTCAGCATCGGCAGCGTGATGCTGAAGAACTGCCGGACCGGCCCGGCGCCGTCGAGTTCGGCGGCCTCGTAGAGGTCCTTCGGGATGCCCTTCAGGCCCGCCGCGAAGATCACCATGTTGTAGCCGACGGTCATCCAGATGCCCACGACCGCCGTGGCGTACAAGGCGAACCTCGGGTCGGCGACCCAGTGGTGGCCTTCGATGCCGACCAGCGACAGCACGTGGTTGATCAGGCCGATGTCACCGTTGTAGAGCCACCGCCACACCATGCCGACCGCCGCCGGCATGGTGACCACCGGTAGGAAGTACAGCACCCGGTACACCGCCGCGCCGCGCAGCCCCGGCGTGTTGATCAGGGCCGCGAGCACCAGCGAGATCGGCACGCCGAGCAGCACCAGCGCCGCGTACAGCAGCGTGTTCTTCAGCGCTCCCGACACTTCCGGGTCGGAGACGAGCTTGACGTAGTTCTCCGCGCCGATCCACGTGTGGCCGCCGAACGCGCCCCACTCGGTGAAGCTGTAGTACAGCGTCTGGAACACCGGCCAGATGTAGAAGGCCAGCAGGCCCAGGCCGTTGGGCGCGATGAACGCGAAGCCCCACAGCCACTCCCGGCGGCGCAGCCGCTTGCGCGCGGGTCGCCCCGCCACCGCGCGCTGCGGCGCGGCGACGGGGACCTCCTCCAGCGTGGTCACTTCTCCTTGCCCAGTTCCTCGTCCACGGCCTTGGCCAGTTCCTTCGCCGCGTCGGCGACGTCCTTCTCACCGGTCCACGCCTTGAGCAGGAGGTCTTCGGCGTGCTTGGTCCAGGCTGAGGTGTTCTTGGAGCGCGGGAGCGGGACGGAGTTGGGGACCTGGTCGATGAACGCCTGGAGGTTGAACTGCGGGTGCGCCTTGACCCACGTGTCCTGCGTGCCCTGGTAGGCGGAGATCACCGCGCCCGCCTCGGCCTGGATCCGCTGAGCCTGCTTGCCGCTGGCGAACACGGCGAAGTCGGCGGCTTCCTCGGGGTTCTTGGACTTGGCGTAGGCGACGTTGGCCAGACCGTGGATGACGACCGCCTGCTTCTTGCCCTTGGGCAGCGGGGCGACGTCGACCTTGCCGGTCAGGTCGGCGTTCTTGGCGAACCCGTTGGCTTCCCACGACCCGCCGTAGTACATGGCGACCTTGCCGGAGGAGAAGAGCTGCGTGGGCTCGGTGTCCGACATCTGCTGGACCGTCGGTGAGGAACCGGCCTTGATGAGGTCCACCCAGAACTTCAGGCCCTCGATGGTCGCCGGGTCGCCGAACCCGGACTTCTTGCCGTCGTCGGAGATGACCGTGCCACCGGCCTGGAAGATCGTGTTGTAGTAGTTGGCCTGCGAGTCGGCGGGGGCGGCGATGCCGTACTGGCCCTTGGCGGGGTCGGTGAGCTTGGCCGCGGCGGCCTTGAGGTCGTCCCACGTCCAGGTGGCGTCGGGGTGCTTGACGCCGGCCGCGTCGAAGAGGGTCTTGTTGTACCAGAGGCCGATGGTGTCGTAGTCCTTGGGCAGGCCGTACTTCTTGCCCTCGAACGTGTAGAGGTCCACCAGGGACTTCGGGTAGGCGGCGGTGTCCGCGCCGGCGGCGGAGATCTGCTCGTCCAGCGGCTGGAGGACGCCTTGGGCGGCGTAGAGGCCGATGCGCGGGCCGTTCATCCAGAACACGTCGGGCGCGCTGCCGCCGGTGACCGCGGTCTGGAGCTTGGTCCAGTACTCCTTGTTGGCGGTGAGCTGGACCTTGACGGTGACGTTGGGGTGGGCCTTGGTGTACTCCTGCGCGATCTTCTCCATCGCGGGCTGCTGGTCCTTGTCCCAGATCGCGTAGGTCAACGTGACCGGACCCCCGTCCGAGCCACTTCCGCCACCACCACAGGCCGCGGCGCTCACCACGACTGTCGCCGCGGCGAGCACCTTCCACCACCGGTTGCTCATGTGCACTCTCCTCGCGCCAAGGGGGGTGCGTGACGTTGTCGTATGTCACACACCACGTTGTGCTTGCGGGGCACACTATGTGCGCATTCTTGCGCGGTCAACGGGTGTTTATTACAACTTCGCTCATCACGGAGGGTGCTTTGCGCAGCTTCGAGCGTGATCACGCGTAGGGTTGCTCCACGTGGGACCGGTTCAGAAGCCGACCGAGCACCCCAGCAGGGACCCGGCGGAGGCTCGCGAGGCGGCCCAGGGCGAACGGGGCTGCGCGAGGCAGGCCGGAGCTGGCAGGGGCGCGCGAGGCAGGCCGGAGCTGGCAGGGGCGCGCGGGGCTGGCGGGTGCGCGAGTCGGGTGAGGTCGGCGGGGTCACACGCGAGGGAGGCGGGGTGCGAGGCGGGCGGAGCGGGCGGAGTCGGCGGGGCCGTGCGAGGCGGGCTGGCCGCCGGGGGTCATGCGCGAGGCGGACGGGCGCGGGTCAGGCGAGGCGCGCGAGGTCGGCGAGGCGCGTGGGTGTGGGTGAGGGCGGCCGGGTCGGCGGGGCCCGCGAGGGTGGTGAGGGCGGCGGGGTGGGCGGGCGGCAGTGGTGGGCGGGGCGGAGCTGGGTGGGCGAGGGTGTTCGGGTCAGGCGGAGAGGTCGCCCAGGTCGAGGGTCAGTTGGCCGGGTAGGCGTTGTGGGGCTGAGGAGTGGCGGCGGGCGTCCAGGCACAGGCCGCAGTCGACCGGGTCGGTGGTCGGGAAGTAGACCTGCCACCACGGACGGCCGGCGGCGAAGTAGCCGGCGTGGCAGTCCGGCGCGGGGATCTCCACGCCGCGCTCGTCCAGCACGAAACCCGCCCGGTGCACCGTCCTGTTCCGCCCGATCCGCAGCCCTCGCCCGCGGAACTGGTCGGCCGCCCACGCCTCGCCGGGCACGCCGGGGTGCGGGTCGAGGTCCGGGCCGGGCGCCGGGTCGCCGAACAGCGGGAGGGTCACGCCGTCGATCGTGCCTACTTTCTTTCGCGCCCGCCAGGCAACCGGGGTAGAACAGGGACGCAAGGACCCGCACCGGACACGACGAAAGGGGCTCGACCATGGGCGTCGAGGACGAGGTCTTCCGGCACGCCGACGCGGTGGACCTCCCCGAGCGCGACACCGTCGACCAGCGCACCCCGGTCGACCCGGACGCCGAGCCCGACGACCTGGAACCGCTGGGCGAGGCGTGGCTGCACGCCGACCCGGCCGACGTCGCCGACCAGCAGCGCGTCGTCCCCCTCGACGACGAGCCCGACCCCGTCTAGCGCCGACCGCCCGACGACAGCGCCGACCGCCCGACGACAGCGGCGGCCGCCCGAGGACGGCGGGGGCCGCCCGAGGACGGCGGCGATCGACTGAGGACCAGGACCAGTACCCGGCTGTTGGACGCTCGCGCGGTTTCGGGGCCGGGAAATACGCGAGCGTCCAACGGCGCCGGTAGTGCGCCCCGCGACATGTCAGCGCGCGGGTGGAGTCCGCCGTAGGCTGCGGGATTCGCGCACGGCCGCCGGTTTGACCCAGGCGGGACTCGGCAATCTCCTGGGCTACCACCACTCGCTGATCAGCAAGGTCGAAGCCGGTACCCGTCGGCCGCCACCCGATCTCGCCGCCCGGTGCGTTGATCTGCTGCACGACCGCGAGTTGTTGGCGCTGTGGTCGGCGGTGGAGGACGAGCGGCGTGCGGAGGGTCGGGACGCTCGAGGCTCCCGGGGATGCGGCGGTGGACTTCCTGGCTTCGCTGCTGGAGGCGCGGGTGCACGGCGCGAGCGGGGACGAGGTGTCGTGCCTGCGCGCGTTGGAGCGGGCTGAGCGGTTGTCGCCGGATCTGCGGACGTTGCCGTCGCGCCAAGGGTTGATGCTGCTCGACGCCGGGCGGGCCGCGTGCTTCCGGGACCTGGCGGTGCGGCGTGACGCGACGGGGCGTGACGCGGCGGGGTTGGCGGCGCGGGCGGTGGAGTGCGCGCCGGAGGCGTTGCGGAGGACGCCGGTAAATTCGCGGTCGAGTCGGGCGTTGTTCAGCGTGCGGTTGGCGGACGCGTACGCGTGTGCGGCGGAGCCCGAGTCGGCGGTGGCGGCGGCGCAGGCGACGGTGGCGGCGGCGCAGGCGACGGTGGCGGCGGCGCAGGCGACGGTGGGTGCGCCGTGGGGTGGTGACCTCGTGCGGCGGAAACTGGTGGGGTTGAAGCAGCGGTTCGTCGCGGGGTGGGGCGGGTTCGAGAGGTTCGGCGGTTCGCCGCCCTCATCCGCTAGCCCGGGTCGCGGGACCGAGGGGTCCGGCTCACGATGGGCGTGTGGGTGACAGGTTGTTCACCAGTGGGTTCGTGTTGCTCACGGTGGCGGATCTGGGGTACTTCACGGCCACCGGGGTGGCCGTCTACACGTTGCCGCTCTACGTCACCGGGCCGTTGGGCGGGGACGAGGCGGCGGCGGGGGTGGCGTTCGGGGCATTCGCGATCTCGGCGTTGATCCTGCGGCCGTTCGCGGGGGTGTTGTCGGACCGGCTGGGTCGGCGGCCGTTGCTGGTCGGTGGCGCCTTGCTGTGCGCGGTGGGGATGGGGTTGACGGCGTTGGCCGGGTCCACGGCCGTCGTGGTGGGGTTGCGGTTGCTGTTGGGGGTGGCGGAGGCGGCGTTCTTCGTGGCGTCTTTCGCGGCGCTGGCGGACCTGGCCGGGCCGGCGCGGATGGGCGAGGCGCTCAGCTACAACTCGTTGGGCCTGTACCTGGGGTTGGCGTTCGGGCCGCCGCTGGGCGAGGTGCTGGTGGAGCGGGGCGGGTTCGGGGCGGCCTGGGTGGGCGCGGCCGGGCTCAGCGTGGTGGCGGCGGTGTTGGCGGCGTTGATCAGGGGGACGGGCGGGGAGCGCGGGCACGCCGGGCTGCGGTTGGTGCACCGGCCGGCGGTGGCGCCGAGCATCGGGTTCTGCGCGTCGTTGGCGGCGATCGGCGGGTTCCTGGCGTTCGCGGCGCTGCACGCGCGGGACGTGGGGCTGACGAACACCAGCCTGCCGTTGTTCGTCTACGGGATCGTGGTGGTGATCAGCCGGATCGCGTTCGCGCGGGTGCCCGACCGGCTGCCGTCGCTGCCGCTGGCGGCCGGGGCGCTGGCGTCGATCGGGCTCGGGTTGGGGCTGGCGGCGGTGTGGGGCACTCCGGTCGGCCTGGTCGCCGGGACCGTCCTGCTGGCGTTGGGGGTCACGTTCAGCACGCCCGCGTTCTTCTCGGCCGTGTTCGCCACCGCGCGCCCGCACGAGCGAGGCGCGGCGTCGGGCACGGCCAGCGCGTTCCTCGACCTCGGGCTGGGTGGCGGGCCGATGCTGCTGGGGCTGGTGGCCCGGTCGGCCGGTATCCCCTGGGCATTGGCCGGGGCGGGGCTGATCGCACTGCTCGGGTGCCTGTGGACGCTCACGCTTGTGCGCGCTGCCGCCCGTGGTGCCGGCGCGCCTTGAGGCGGTTGCCGCACGCGGTCATGGAGCACCACTGGCGGCGGCCGGTGCGCGAGGTGTCCACGAAGTGCAGGACGCAGTCCGGGTTGGCGCACTTGCGGATGCGGTCGGGGGACTCGGCGCGCAGGCGGAGGTAGTCGCGCAGGCACACCCAGGCCGCGTGCCACGCCGGGTCGGCGACGTCCGGGTGCTCGGCGTCGACGGTGAGGCGCAGGCGGCCGTGGTCGAGCAAGGTGTCCAGGGCGGGCAGGTTCGCCTCGTCGGCGATGGCGGCGACCACGGCCTCGCGGGTCTGCCGGAGTTCGGCGCGGGGCACGGGATCGGTGGGCAGGCCGTGGTCGGCGAGCCAGGCGCGGGTCAGGTCGTCGTGGTCGAGGACGTCGTACCAGGTGGTGCCGGTGATCCACCGGGTGTTGAGGAGGTCGATGCCCAGGGGCTGGTCGGCCAGCGGCCGTTCGGGCCAGTCGTGGGCGCGCAGCGCGTCGGTCAGCACCCGTCCTCCTAACCTTTTTCAGACGCTTGACAGGTTAGCACGGGCCGTGCTTGGGTTGATCTAACCGTTCTGAGCGACTTGAACAGTTAGGTAAACGCCATGACGACCTACCACCACACCGACATCGACGGCCTGAGCGTGTTCCACCGGGAGGCCGGGCACCCGGACGCGCCCGCCATCGTGCTGCTGCACGGGTTCCCGACGAGTTCGCACATGTTCCGGCACCTGATCCCGGCCCTGGCCGACCGCTACCGCGTGATCGCGCCGGACCACATCGGGTTCGGGCAGAGTTCCGCGCCCTCTGTCAACAGCTTCGACTACACCTTCGACCGGCTCACCGAGGTGACGACCGCGCTGCTCGACCGGCTCGGTGTGCACCGGCACGCGCTCTACGTCCAGGACTACGGCGCGCCGATCGGCCTCAAGATCGCCTCGCGGCAGCCCGAGCGGGTCAGCGCGATCGTCACCCAGTCCGGCAACGCCTACATGGAGGGCTTCACGCCGTTCTGGGAACCCCTGTTCGCCTACGCCACCGCCCCCGGCCCGGACACCGAGCCCGCCGTGCGCGCACTGCTCACCGCCGACGCCACGCGCTGGCAGTACACGCACGGCGTGAAGGACGTGAGCCGGATCAGCCCCGACACCTGGTCCCACGACCAGCCCCTGCTCGACCGGCCGGGCAACGCCGAGGTGCAGCTCGCGCTGTTCCGGGACTACAAGAACAACCTCGACGCCTACCCGGCCTTCCAGCAGTACTTCCGCGACAGCCAGGTGCCGCTGCTGGCGGTGTGGGGCCGCAACGACGAGATCTTCGGGCCGGACGGGGCCACCGCCTACCGCCGCGACCTGCCGGACGCGGAGATCCACCTGCTCGACGCCGGCCACTTCGCGCTGGAGGACCAGCTCGACACCGTCGCCGGCTACACCCGCGGCTTCCTGGGCCGCGTCCTGGGCTGACCGGTTCCCGGGGTGGCGGGCGGCTCCGCCACCCCGCGGGGTTCAGCGCACGGCTTCGGCGAACTCGGCCATCCGGTCGGCGAACCCGTCGACCGGGCTGAACCACACCGCGACCGCTTCCGCCCCGGCCTCCCCGAAGGCCCGCGCCTCCTCGACCACCTTCGCCACGTCCCCGCTCGGATAAGCGATCCGCACGGTCGGCCTCACCGGCCGGTCCGACCACGACCGCAGGCGCGCCAGCCGCGCGGCGAACCCGTCCGGGTCGACCCCCACCGCCTGCCACTCGTCCCCGAACCGGGCGGCCCGGCGCACGGCGGCGTCGCTCATCCCACCCACGACGATCGGCACGCGCCGCCGGGGCCGCGGCTCGAACACCCCGGTCTCGTAGCCGTGATAACGCCCCTCGAACGGGCCTTCACCCTCGAACAGGTGCCGCAGCAACCGGATCGCCTCGTCCGTGCGCGCACCCCGGTCGGTGAAGTCCGAGCCGACGCTCGCGAACTCGACCCGGTCCCACCCGACCCCGATGCCCAGCGCGAACCGCTCACCGGACAACCGGTCCAGCGTCGCCACCTGCTTGGCCAGCACGAACGGGTCGCGCAACGGCACCACGAGCACGGACGTGCCCAACTCGATCGTGCGCGTGCGGGCGGCGATGTAGGACAAGGCGACCAGCGGTTCGTACACGCCGCCGTACGCGTCCATCCCGTACGCGCCCGGCGGCAGGACGTGGTCGGGCAGGTAGACCCGTTGGTAGCCCAGGGTTTCCGCGTGCGCCGCCAGCTCGGCGAGCCGTTCCGGCGGCATGTCCGGCGACTCGTCGGGCAGCACGACCTCCAAGGCGAAATGTTCGACCATGCTCCGACGTTAAGCACTGACACCGGTGTCAAGGTCAACACGCTCTCGGGGGGCGTCACATGCTGATCGGCGATCTGTCCGCGCGGACCGGGGTGAGTCCGCGGCTGCTGCGGTACTACGAGTCCCAGGGCCTGCTGGAGACCTCCCGCGCGGCCAACGGCTACCGCCACTACGACGACACGGCGGTCACCACCGTGCGCCAGATCCGCGCGCTGCTGGGCACCGGGCTGTCCACGCAGGTGATCCGCTCGCTGCTGCCGTGCACGTACGGCGACGAGGCCCGGGTGGGCCTGTGCCCCGAGGTGCGCGCGATCCTCACCCGCGAGCTGGCCGCGCTGGACGAGCGCATCGCGGACCTCCAGCAGTCGCGGGGCGCGCTGGCCGCCTACCTGCCCTGAACCGCGCCGGCCGCCTACCTGCCGTGAGCTACTTGGGCAGCTTGGCCCAGGCTTCGGCGGCGATCTCCTTGACCGCCGCACAGGCCTGGTCCGCCGGGGTGCCCGAGGGCAGGGTCACCGTGACCACCGCCAGTTCCTGCAACCCGCGCTCGAACGGGATGTGCGTGGTCTCCGCCGCGCAGAACGCCACCGAAGAGGCGGAGGACCTGATGATCACGGTCGGGCGGCCGGCGACGTCCTCCCGCACGGTGTTCTCGCCGCCGGGCTCGGTCGGCTTGCCGACCGCGTAGGTGACGCGGGCGCGGGGCGTGGACAGGCGGCCGTCGTTGCTCCACCGGCACTGGTGGGCGGCCGGGTACTCGTGGGCCTTGGGGCTGGTCAGGCCGGGCACCTTCGCCAGGCTCGCCCGCACCGCCCCGCACGCCTCCAACCGCCCCACGGACTTCGCCCCGAACTCGCGGTGCTCGACCTTCTTGTCCAACACCCGGTCGGCGACGAGTTTCGCGGCGTGGTCGGCGATGCGGCACATCTCGGCCGGTGACGCCGAGTCCGAGCTGAAGTTGTCCACGCTCACCGACAGCGTCACCAAGTCCTCGAACACCAGCAGCCGGGCGCACCGGATCGCCTCCTCGGGCTCCTCGACGATCCGCAGCTCCTTGTAGTCCTCCGGCTTCCCTTCCAGCTCGCGCTCGGAGCCGACCTGGTCCAGCGACCCGAACTGGAGGTCGAGGCTCGTCCCGCCGGAGGTCTTGACGGTGAACCGGCAGGAGTCCAGCGACTCCGGCGGCTCGGCCGTGACCTGGCCGAACCGCTCCACGTCCCGGGTGTCGAGGTAGCCGCACGGGTCGACCGCGGGCAGGTCGCCCAGCAGGCTCTTCGCGGTGGCCGTCGCCTTCTCCCGCGTCGTGGGGTTGGGCACCGGCACGGGCGAACCGGTGATTTGGGTGGTGCACGCGCTCACCGCGACCGCCAACCCCACTGCGACGGCAACCCGCCGGAACGCCCTGATCATGCGCGCAGCCTAGGTGACCCCGACCCCGCGCAGACCCACAACGCGATCACCGATCCGCATCAGCCGGGTAGTGTCGGGACAACGATGATCTCCTTCGACATCCCCGACGCGCTCGTCCGGTCGCACCGCTCCCCCGAAGGCCGCGCGTGGCTGGCCGCGCTGCCCGCGTCCATCGCCGAGAACCTGGAAACGTGGTCGTTGCGCCCGGACGGCCCGGTCCGCAACGGGATGGCGTCGCTCGTGCTGCCCGTCGTGCGCGCCGACGGAACGCCGGCCGTGCTGCGGCTCCAGCCGCCCACCGAGGAGACCGCGGGCGCGTTGGCGGGTCTGCGGGCCTGGGACGGCGACGGTGTGGTGCGCCTGCTGGACCACGACGCCGGCGGTGGCGTGATGCTGCTGGAACGCCTGGACGCCACCCGCCCGCTGTCGTCGGTCGCCGACGACGAGGAGGCGCTGACCGTCCTGGCGGGCCTGCTGGCCCGGCTGACCGCCGTCCCCGCGCCGCCGGGCCTGCGCCGGCTGTCCGACATCGCCGCCGCCATGCTCGACCAGGTCCCGTGGGCGGTGCGGCACCTGGGACCCGAGGACGCGGCGCTGGTCCGCACGTGCGCGGCGGCGGTGGCGGAGGTGCTGCCCGAGCCGGGTGACCGGTTGCTGCACTGGGACCTGCACTACGACAACGTCCTGGCGGGCGAGCGGGAACCGTGGCTGGCGATCGACCCGGAGTCCCTGGCCGGCGACCCCGGCTTCGACCTGCTGCCGGCGTTGGACAACCGCTGGGAGGCCGTGGCCGGCGACGTGCCCGGAGGCGTCCGCCGCCGGTTCGACCTGCTCACCGACGCCCTGTCCCTCGACCGCGACCGGGCGACCGCGTGGACGTTGGGCCGGGTGCTCCAGAACGCGCTGTGGGACGTCGAGGACGGCAAGCCCGCGCTGGAACCGGTGCAGGTCGCGATCGCCACCACGCTGCTCGCGCCGCGCCGCCGGCTAGGGTGACCTGGTGCACGTGACGCGGGTGAACGACCGGGTCCACATGGTCACCGGGACGAACGTCAACTGGGCGCTGGTGTCGGACGGGTCGGCGCTGACCCTCGTGGACACCGGCTACCTCAACGACTCCGCCGCCCTGCTCGCCTCCATCGAGTCCATCGGGCACCGCCCCGAGGACGTCACCGCGATCCTGCTGACCCACGCCCACCTCGACCACATCGGCGGTGTCCCGACCATGGCCGGCCGCTTCGGCACTCCCGTCATGACCGGTGCGGAGGAGGCCCGGCACGCGCGCCGGGAGTACCTGGAGCAGATCACACCGCTGGAGATGCTGCGGCTGTGCGGGCACCGGGCGAGCCGGCGGTGGGTGTTCGACACGGTGCGGGCGGTGTTCCCGCGGATCAGGATGTCGCTGTCGGAGGTCACCGTCGTCCCGCCGAACGTGCCGCTGGACGTGCCGGGCGGCCTGGTGGCGGTGCCGACACCGGGGCACACCAGCGGGCACACCGCCTACCTGATGCCGTCGACGGGTGTCCTGTTCAGCGGCGACGCGCTGGTGACCGGCCACCCGACGTCCCGCCGCGGCGAGGGCCCGCAGCGCCTGCCCGAGGTGTTCAACACCTCCGAGCAGGGCGCCGCGGACGCCATCGCCTCACTGCGGGACCTTCCGGCCGACACCCTGGTCCCAGGCCACGGCGGCCTGGCCCGCGGCCCGCTCAACGGGATGGTCGACCAAGCCCTTCGGTGATCACTTCAGCTCGGCGGACGACTTGCCCAGCAGCCGCCGGGCCACGATGAGCTGCTGGATCTGTTGCGTGCCCTCGAAGATGTCCAGGATCTTCGAGTCGCGCGCCCACTTCTCCAGCAGGGACGTCTCGCTGTACCCGGTGCTGCCGGCCAGTTCCACGCAGCCCAGGGTGACGTCCGAACCGGTCCGGCCCGCCTTCGCCTTGGCCATGGAGGCCTGGAGCGAGTTCGGCTTGCGGTTGTCGGCCATCCACGCCGCCTGCAACGCCAGCAGGTACGCGGCCTCCCAGTCGGCCTCCAGCTTCAAGAAACGGGCCGCCGCCGCGTGCTGGGAGTTCGCCGGGCGGTCGTAGTCGACCTCCACCCCAGCCTCGGCCAACACCCGCCGGGTCTCCTCCAACGCCGCCCGCGCCACGCCGACGGCCATCGCGGCCACCAGCGGGCGGGTGTTGTCGAAGGTCTGCATGACGCCGGCGAAGCCCTGCTCGGTGTTGATCTCCGGGCTGCCCAGCAGGTTGTCCTTGTGCACGCGCACGTTGTCCAGGCGGAAGTGCGCGGTGTCGGAGGCGCGGATGCCGAGCTTGTGCTCCAGCCGCACCAGTTCGAAGCCGGGCGTGTCGCGGTCGACGACGAAGGACTTGATCGCGGCCTTGCCCAGCGACCGGTCCAGGGTCGCCCACACCACCACGCAGTCGGCGCGCTCCCCCGCCGTGACGAAGATCTTCTCGCCGTTGAGGACGTAGTAGTCGCCGTCCTTCACGGCGGTGGTGCGGATGGCGCCGGAGTCGGAACCGGTGTCCGGCTCGGTGATCGCCATCGCGGCCCACTTGCCGTGGTACCGCTTGAGCTGCTCGTCGTTGGCGACCGACGCGATGGCCGCGTTGCCCAGGCCCTGGCGCGGCATGCTCAGCAGCAGGCCGACGTCACCCCAGCACATCTCGATGGTGCCCAGCAGCAACTGGAGGTTCGAGCCGTTGCGGTTGCCGTCCTTGGACTTGTCCGAGGCGCGCCGCACACCGCCCGCGCCGGCGCCGCCGCCGGCCGCGGACAGGCCGTCCAGCAGCGCGGCGAGCATGTCCAGTTCCTTGGGGTAGGTGTGCTCGGCCTCGTCGTACTTGCGCGAGTTGGGCCGCAGGAACTCCGCGGCGGCCTGGTGCGCCTGGTCGACGAGCTGCTCGAACTTCTTGGGAACTTCGAGGTTGATCATGATTACCTTTCCGCCCTCAGACGAGGACGACGCCCTCGGCCAGCCCGACCGCACGCAGGTCCCGGTACCACCGCTCGACCGGGTGTTCCTTGACGAACCCGTGCCCGCCCAGCAGTTGCACCCCGTCCAAGCCGATCTTCATGCCCTTGTCCGCGCACAGCGCCCGCGCCAGCGCGGTCTCCCGGGCGAACGGTTTGCCCTGCTCGGCACGGCCGGCCGCGCGGTAGGTGACCAGGCGCATGCCCTCCAGCTCGATCGCGATGTCGGCGACGGAGAACGCGACGCCCTGCCGGTGGCTGATCGGCTCGCCGAACGCGACCCGGTCGTTGACGTAGGGGATCACGTAGTCCAGCACGGCCTGCCCGGTGCCCACGGCCAGCGCGCACCACCCGAGCCGCGACAGCCGCACGCAGTCCGCATAGGACTTCTCGTCGCCCAGCAGGGCGGTCGCGGGCAGGGTGACGTCGTCCAGGTGCAACCGACCCATGCCGGCGGCGCGCAACCCCATGCCGGGGTCGGCCTCGACGGTCAGGCCCGGCGTGCTCGACTCCACCAGGAACAGCGCCGGGCCACGACCGGCGAGGTCGGCGGCCACCACGAACAGCTCGGCCTTGGCGGCGTCGGGCACCATGGCCTTGACGCCGTTGAGGACGTACCCGCCGCCGGACCGGTGTGCCTTGGTGCGCAAGGCGAACGGGTCGAACAGCGGGTGCGGCTCCTGGATGGTCAACGCGGCGGCGGGGACGTTGTCGCCGGTGAACGCGGGCAGGTACGTCGACTGCTGCCCCGCGTCGCCCCACAGGGTCAGCGCGGTGCTCACGGCGGCGGGCGCGAGACACGCCACCGCGAGACCCATGTCCCCGTGGGCCAGCGCTTCGGCGATGAGCACACCGCTGACCGCGGACCGCTCGCTACCCGCGCCACCCAGTTCCTCGGGGACGCCGACCAGGCTGACGCCCAACTCGTTCATCGCGGCGAGGACCTCGGGCGGCGCGGCGCAGGCGGTGTCCGCGTCCGCCGCGACCGGCCGGAGCTGTTCGGCGGCGAACTCGCGCAGCATCTCGATGATCATCTGCTGCTCGTCGGTCGGCGTGATGTCGAACAACCCCTGCTCGGGGCGGTTCGGCAACCGCGCGGGCTTGCCGAGCTTCTGCACCGCGCCGAACCTGCGCCCAGCGGCGGCGACGGTCCGGAACCCGCTCTTGGTCGCCTCGTACACCCCGCGCTCGACCGGCTTGCGCAGCCCGAACCGGTCCAGCACGTCCGACGCGGCGACCCGGTTGAGGACGGCCAACGCCATCCCCATCGGGTCCCGCCTGCCCTGCCCCGTGGTACTCGCCACCGCGACACCCCTGTTCCACACCCGACGGCTATCTACTTCAGAGTAACCTACTCGGGAGTAGATACGGGAGCCCCCGCCACAACCGCACCCGCCGACCCAACCGGACACCCACCACCGGCCGCGTGCTTTTGCGCCGCAGGCGCTGCTTTCGCTCGGGCTATCAGCCACAGGAAGGGCCTCGGTTCGTCCCCCGTACGGCCCGGGCGCAGCCCAACCGCGCTTCGCTCCTCTTCGCAACCACGCTTCACCGGTTGCGAAGAGGAGCGAAGGGTGGTTGCCTCCGGCAGGCCGTACGGGGGACGAAC
>NZ_JAPSLK010000043.1 GCF_031180885.1 Saccharothrix sp. | reverse complement strand
CACCCACAGCCGCCCCACCCACAGCCGCCCCACCCACAGCCGCCCCACCCACAGCCGCCCCACCCACAGCCGCCCCACCCACAGCCGCCCCACCCACAGCCGCGCCGCGACCCGCCGGAACTCCAGCCGCCGGCACCCCGCCTGCCGGCCAACTCCAGCCGACGCTCGCCCGCACCCGCCAACCCAGCTCAGAGCCAGCCGCGGCGCATGGCCTGCACGCCCGCCTGGAACCGCGTCTGCGCCCCGCACCGGTCCATCAGTTGCCGCACCCGGCGCTGCACCGTCCGCGGCCCCAGCCCCAAGTGGCGGGCGATGCTCTCGTCCGTCAACCCCGCCGCCAGCAGCGCCAGCAGCTGCGTGTCCACCTCCGCCCCCGACGCCCCCGGGTTGAACGGGATCGAGTTGTCCCAGTACAGGTCGAACATCGACGTCAGCACGTCCAGCAGCGGCGACGGGCGGATCAGCAACACCTGGTCCACCACCGACCGCACCGACACCGGTAGCACGGCCACCCGCGCGTCCACCACGGCCAGCTTGAACGGCAAGGTCGGCGTCACCCGTGCCCGCTCACCGGACGCCACCAGCTCCGCGATCTCCGCCAACCGCCCCGGCAGTTCCACGCTCGACCGGTCGTATATGACCCGCCATTGGACGTGGCGGCGCCGCGTGTCCACCTCCAACGCCACGTGCTCCTCCACCGGCGAGATGTACGGCGGCTGGTCCAGCACGCACACCTCGGACCTCGCCCCCGCCAGCAGCGCCTGCCACAGGTCCCGGACCGCGTCCGCCCCGTTCACCACCTCCACCATGGCCGTGTCGTGGTGGTGCTCGGCCCGGTTGCGCAGGTAGGCGTCCATCAGCGGGGCAGCTTCGGCGCGGGCGCGGCGGTGGCCGTCCTCGCGGGCGGCGATGAGCATCTCGACCGCCAGGTCCGGGGGCACGGCCTGCCAGACGTCCGCCGCGACCCGCCGCACGACCCCCAGCCGGTGCAGTTCCTCCAGCACCTCGGGCCGGGTCTCCGCCTCTTCGACGGTGCACGAACCCATGTGCACCAATCGCTCGTAGGCACGAGCCTGCTCATCGGGGACACCCAGGTGCGAGAACACGACGACATTGTCCCCGATGCGACGTTCAGCCGTAAAACACTGCTCCGTTCAGCGCAAGCGGCTGACGTAAACACGACAGTGACGCGAAACTGCCGCGTTCCGCCTCTGTGCCAATAGCCGTCGACCTGCCTACCTTTCACGCACTTCGCAGCCGGTTCAGACCCCTGACACCCCTCGACGGCAAGGCGAAGTCACTGTAGGTGGAAGGAAATCCCTGTGAACGGATTGCGACGCTCCGCGCTCTGCGCCGCCGCCGTCTCCGCCACGCTGCTCACCGGCACCGTGACGATGACCGCGACCGCCGCGCCCGCGGAACCGCAGGCGTCGCCGGCGACCACGCCCTACGAACGGCTGATCGTCGGCTACAAGTCCACCGCCGCCGAGGCCCGGTCCGACCAGGCCGCCGCCTCGGACGCCGACGCCAAGGGCGACAAGGTGGGGCGCGACCTCAACCTCGAGCGCCGCCTGGGCACCGGCGCGGCCGTCGTGGACCTGGGTGGCGCCGACGCCGCCACCGCCGCGAAGGCCCTGGACGAGTTCCGCGCCGACCCGGACGTGGCCTACGTCGAGCCCGACCTGATGGTGCAGCCCCTGGCCACGCCGAACGACACCGAGTACGGCCGGCAGTGGGACCTGTTCGAGGCCACCGCGGGCATGAACGTGCCCGGCGCGTGGGACACGGCGACCGGCAAGGGCGTCACGGTCGCGGTGATCGACACCGGGTACGTCGCGCACTCCGACCTGGCCGCCAACGTCGTCGCCGGCTACGACTTCGTCTCCGACGCCTCGCGCGCCCGGGACGGCAACGGGCGCGACGCCGACCCGGCCGACAACGGCGACTGGGTGAAGGCCGGCGACTGCGGTACCGACCTGTTCGGCAACCCGATCCCGGCCAAGGACCAGGACTCGTCCTGGCACGGCACGCACGTCGCGGGCACCATCGGCGCGGTCACCAACAACACCAAGGGCGTCGCGGGCATCGCGTACGAGGCGAAGCTCCAGCCGATCCGCGTCCTCGCGCAGTGCGGCGGCAGCACGTCCGACATCGCCGACGCGATCATCTGGGCGTCCGGCGGCGCGGTGGCGGGCGTCCCGGCCAACCCGACCCCGGCCAAGGTCATCAACATGAGCCTGGGCGGCGAGTCGGCGTGCTCGTCGACCTACCAGAACGCGATCAACTCCGCGGTCGGCCGCGGCGCCACGGTCGTCGTCGCGGCGGGCAACTCGAACAAGGACGTCTCCGGCTTCACCCCCGCGTCCTGCGACAACGTGGTGGCGGTCGCGGCGTCCAGCCGCGCCGGCGACCGGACGTTCTACTCGAACTACGGCGCCAAGATCGACATCACCGCGCCCGGCGGCCAGACCCGCAACGCCAACGACACCCCCGGCACCATCACCACGCCGGAGAACGGCATCTGGTCCACGCTGAACACCGGCGCCACCACGCCCAGCGGCGAGAACTACGAGCCGTACCAGGGCACCAGCATGGCCGCCCCGCACATCGCGGGCCTCGCCGCGCTGCTCGTCCAGGCCAACCCGTCCCTGACGCCGGCCCAGATCGAGACCCTGATCAAGAACAACGCCCGCCCGCTCCCCGGCACCTGCACCGGCGGCTGCGGCGCCGGCCTGGCCGACGCGGCGAAGACCGTGGCGGCGGCGGGCGGCGGCACCACCCCACCCCCGGCCGGTTTCTTCGAGAACACGACGGACGTCGCCATCCCGGACCGTTCGACCGTGACCTCGTCGATCGCGGTGACCGGCCGCACCGGCAACGCGCCGTCCACCCTGAAGGTCGGCGTGGACATCAAGCACACCTACCGGGGCGACCTGGTGGTGGACCTGGTCGCGCCGGACGGCACGGCGTACCGGTTGAAGAACTCGTCGTCCAGCGACGGGGTCGACAACGTCGTGGCCACCTACACGGTGAACGCGTCGAGTGAGCCGGCGAACGGCACGTGGAAGCTCCGCGTGCAGGACGTGTACTCGGGCGACACCGGTTACATCGACGTCTGGAACCTGACCTTCTAGGAATAGCGGGCCGCTGGTGTGCCTCTACCAGCGGCCTAAGTCCGACCAAGATCGTTCGGTACGGACTGGGTACGGGACGCGCCGGAGAGCGCCGTGAAGGCGGCGTCGATCACCGCGCGCGTCCCGTTCCGCTCGTCGTCGGGCCAGTACCCCAGGTAGGTCTCCAGGGTGATGGTCGGCTTCGCGTGCCCCATGGCCATCTGGACCGTCTTCACGTTCTTGCCCGCGTAGATCAAGGCCGTGGCGAAGAAGTGCCGCAAGGACGTCGTCGTGTAGGTGCCGACGGGCAGCCCGGCCTGCTCCACGCCCGCCGCCCAGAACTTGGCCCAGCGAGTTCCGCACATCGGCTTTCCGTTGAGGTCCAGGAACAGCAACCTCGCCTTGCGTTGCCTGGGCTTGTCCGGGTTGGTGCGGTCCCAGATCAACACCGGCTCCGGTGGATGCAGTGCGATATGCGAGGCCAGCGCCTCACCGGCGAACGTGGGTAGCTCGATCGTTCGCTTGCTCGTCCTCGTCTTCAGTGGAGCGAGGTAAGGCCGCCCCGACGTCGGAGACATCACCAGCTGCTGGCGGATGTGCACCACTCGTCGCAGGAAGTCCACCGCGTCGAGTTCCAGGCCGAACAGCTCACCGGCTCGCGTGCCACACCCGGCGGCGAGGTGAATCGCGGCGCGGTAAGCGTTGTCGATGTTGTCGGCGAGCAAGCTGACCTGGTCCGCGGTCGGCAAGTCGTACTCACCCTCGGGCAGCTCCGGCAGAACGATGTCAACGCAGGGGTTGGCGGCGATCAGTTGGTCGGTGACCGCGCGCTTGAACATCGGGTAGAGCACGCCGCTGTAGATGGTGCGGATCGTGCTCGCCGCAAGCGCATCCCGGTCGTTGGTGGCGGTGCGGCGGTCCGTCACCCAGTCTTGGATCGTGCCCGACCTCACTTGTGCCATGGGTAGGCGGCCGAGCACGGGCTTGATGTGGTTCTCCACCGCGCTCTTGTACTTGTAGTTGGTGCCTGGGCGCTTCTGGAGTCGGCTGACCCACTGGTCGGCGTAGTCCTCGACGAGGATCTGCCCGGCCTTGGGGTCGACGTACTTCCCCCGCGAGATGTCGGCCTTCATGTTGTTCTCGAACCGCTCGGCTTCGGCCAACGTGCGGAAGGACGGGTTCCTCGTGCGGCCAGTGTGAGGGTCGACGTAGCTGACCCGCCACCGCTTGCCCCTGCCGTAGCGCTTGGACCTGGCCCTCTGCTCCTTGCCGTCCGGGCCCTTGACCGTCTTCTTGAGGTGCCAGAGGTCTTGGGGCGCCATCACGCGCTCCGCGCGTCGAGGATCTCCGGCACGTACAGCGGGGCGCGCCAGGCGGCGGCCTGGTCGGCGTCGAACTGGGCGGCCCAGGCCCGACGCTCGAACCGCTTGGTGGTGCGGCGGCCGTCTTCGTTGCGGTAGCGGACCTCCCAGCGGGCCCCTTGCGGGCTACGTGGACGGGCGCTACGCGTGGTCCAAAGAGGACTGGGACAAGTCCCCAACGCGGTGCGCGTCCGCATCGCTGTCTTCTCCAGCACCAACGACGGCGTCGTGCTGGACGTGGAACCAGGGTGCACCTGGCCGCCGGAACTCGCGCCCGGGTGGGTCCGGATGCGCCGACGCGCCGGTGTTGACCCGACCGTCTACTGCAACCTCTCGCACCTCGGCGCGCTGCGCGCCGCGTTCGACGCGGCCGGCGTGCCGCAGCCGCACTACTGGGTGGCCCGCTACGACGGCCGCCCGGAGATCCCCGCCGGCACGGTCGCGAAGCAGTACGCCGACGACAAGTTGTTGGGCAAGCACTACGACATGAACGCCGTGGCCGACTACTGGCCCGGAGTGGACGGAGACGACTTCATGAGCCTCAAGGACCAGCTCGTCACCTACAACGGCGAGCCGATGACCGTGGAACAGGTGCTCAAGTACCTGGAGTCGGCGGTGCGCGAGATCTACGTCCGACTCACCAAGCAGGGCAACGACCAGGAGCCCGGCGGCCTGCCGGCCGCCACCGGCGAGCGGTGGACGTCCGGAAGCGACCTGCTGGTGGGCGCACACGCACACGCGAAGTGGGCCGACCAGGGTGTCGGTCGCCTGGAAGTGAAGTTCGACGCGCTCCGGCAGGAGCTGTCCGACGACGAGGTGAAGATCCTGACGGCGGTGCGCGCGATCGAGCGCGGCGAGCTGGACGCCGAGCAACTGCTCGCGGCGCTGGAGCCGAAGCTCCCGGCCGCGCTGGCGGCAGGGCTGCGCCAGGTGATCCGAGACGGCGTCGGCGACGCCACCAACACGCAGGAGGACCCGAAGTGACGAACCCGAACCCCACCACCCCGCCCGAGGACCGGCACCCGCTCGCGCGGATCGCCCGCACGGTCGGCACGGTCCGGGCCGTGGTCGCCGCGGTGCTGTCCGTGCCGGCCGTGGTCGTGCTCGTCGGCGCGGACGTGCCCACCGCCGTGGACGCCGTGCTCGGCGCGCTGCTCGGGCTGCTGGCCACCGTCGGCCCGCTGTGGTCGGCGATCACGGTGCGCCGGCGGGGCGAGCCGCTGGTGACGCCGGTCGCGGACCCGCGCGACGACGCCGGCCGGCCGCTGGTGGCGCGGGGCCGGTCCGCGCCGCTGTAGCACGACATGATGACGCCCCCGCTTCCTCCTTCGGGAGGGGGCGGGGGCGTTTCGTCGTTGACGGGGTCCTTCGCTTAGGACAGGCCGCCGTCCTTCATCAAGCCGCTGACCACCGGCCACGTGTTGGTGGCCAACGTCGCCGCAAGCCGGCAGTCGCTGACGGTACCCTCGCCGCGCATACAGCCGAGGTCCACGTACTGCTTGGCCGAGGTCAGGAGCGTGTCGATCGCGGCACGCGTGGTGTCCCACCCCGACGATGCGGGCAGCGCCTTCTCCAGGTCCGCGACGACGGTCGCGACGTCCGCGATGTACGACCCGCACGTCGCCAGACGGACCTGCGCCTCGTCGCACACCGACGTCGACGGAGGCTTCACGGCGTCCACCCGCCGGATCCAGTCCCGGGCGAAGGTGTCGACTGGCGTCGTGGCCGACGTCGTCGTGACCCCAGTAGGGGTGGCGGAGCTGCTGGTCGAGGGTGGGGTGCTCGCGGTCCCGCTGCCGCCGCACGCGGCTAACGCGCCGAGCATGGCCGCGACGAAGGCCGCGACGAGTCGTCTCATGCCTGGTCAGTCGCCGACGCCTCTTGCCGCGTTACCCGGGTCGCCACCGCCCTGTTGGGCGGCGGCGCGGGGGCCTTTCTGCGTGTCGGGCTACTTGCCGAGGGTGCCGATGTTCTCGTTCACCGTCACCACCGCGTACTGGCCGCTGCTCTTGCCTTCCTTGACGACCTTGCCGTCCACGGTGATCCGCGCGGTGATCTCGGTGGTGCCCTTCCCGGCCTGCGCCACGATGGACACGAACTGCATCGCCTCGCCGGGCGGCAGCTCAATCTGCTTCGACCACGGCAGCGGGGCCTGCCCGACCTGCTCGGTCGAGGTCAAGCCGTCGGTGGTGTAGGTGATGTTGTTGGCGGTCCCGGACCCCAGCACCTCGTAGAGCACCACGCGCGCAGCAGGTGCCGGCTTCTCCTGCGCGGGCTGCTCCTGGGCGGCCGGCGCGGTCGTCGTGCCACCGGCCGTGGTGGTCGCGGGCTTGTCCGGCGCGAGGACCGAGCCGAGCACGATCAGCAGGAGCAGCGCCACACCAATGCCGACCCATAACGGCCCACGGCTCTTCTTCTTCGGCGCCGGCGGCGGGGGCGGCGGGGCGTACTGGTGGCCGTAAGGCGAGGGCTGCTGGCCGTAGGGGGGCTGGGGCTGGGACATCGACGCTCCATCTTCTGGTTGCTGTATCCGGGTAGTCGGCAGTGGGCACACGGCCGTTACTGTCCGAGTTGACCAGCATCGCGGCCCGGTCATAGACCGGCGAGCAGCCGCTTCCCGGACTCGACCAGCCGTCCGCCCTCCAGTAAGGCGCTACCGAGCGCGTTGTAGTACGCGCTGATCAGTGCCGCGAGGCGTTCGGCTTCGGGCTGGCTCGACCCGGCCAGCATTGGCGGCAGCCGGATCTCGTACAGCTGCGCGCTGTCCGTCAGCCATACGATCGTGCCCAGCTGCTGGTCGATGTCGCTGACCATCAGGTTGACCTGGTCCCGGATCTCGCCGAGCACTTGCCATGCCTTTCGCCGTCGAGGAAAGGGGCGCCCTTCCCGCACGGCCGGCGGCGGGAAGGGCGCCTGTGCGCTCGGACCTCCGCGTCCGAGCGCCGCGTGGCCCGCTGCCGACCAAGGCTGACGGGCCAGATCGGTTACGCCGCCGCAGCGGCGCCGCTGCGGAGTTCCACGTCGTAGCCCTCGTCGGCGAGCCGGGCGGCGAGCGCCTGTGCGATGGCACGAGCTTGCGCCGTGCTCCCCGCGCCGATCGCGACGGTGCACTGCCTCCGGCCGAGCGGCTGACCGCGCACGAACATGACCAGTGCGGCCACGCCACCCGGCACACCGGGGGCACTCGCCACGGGGTACGTCGAGTCGTGCCCCCAGTTGAGCAGGCGCCGTACGTCCCACACGAGGTCGGCCTGCGGCTGGGGTCCGAGGGCGGAGTCGTACGAGACGATCTTGACGGAGGGCGTCTCGGGAAACGTGTCCCTCATCGCGCGTCGCCGGTGAGCGCTTCGGCGGCCTCCAGGGCGGCGCGGACGCTGCGGGCCTGGTCCCGGTCGAGCCACGCCGCGGGTGCCGGGGCGGCGAGCGTGATCGCGCCGCCGTCGATGCCCACGGACACCTCGCGGGGCCGCCCTGCCGCGTCGAGGCAGGCGAACCGGTTCGAGCTGTCCATCACCCCGCCGGCGGTCCAGGCCGGGGAGGACATCCGCATCCTGCCCGCGGACGCCGCCGCGCGCACCGAGCTGGGCGACGAGGACTTCTGGCTGTTCGACGACGAGCTGGTGGCGGTGCTGCGCTTCGGCGACTCGGGCGTGGCCGGTGCGGCGCTGATCGACGACCCGGCCGCGGTGGCCCGCTACCGTGCCATCCAGCACCGCGCACTGTCCGTGGCGGTCCCGTACGAGACGTGGGCCGCGCGACCGCCGACCGGGTAGAGGAGAACGTGAGCACCTTCGAGGCTGATCGGTTGGAGTTCGCTGACCATCTGGTGCGGCTGCGCATGGCGGTCGAACCGGAAGCGAAACGATTCGCTGCGCGGATCGGCTGGCACGCCTCGAAGGTGTCTCGGATCGAGACCGCGAAACGATTGCCGGACGACGCGGAACTCACCGCGTGGCTTGAAGCGGTTGGCGCGTCGGCGGCGGTCAGTCGCGGATTGCGGAACCGCCTTCGTGATCTCCGGATCGCCGAGGCCGCGTGGAAGCGGCAACTGCGCAAGGGGCATCGCCGTCGTCAGGAACGGGACGCGAAAGAGGAGAGCGCCGCGACGCTGATCCGCGTCGTGGAAATCATGGCCGTGCCCGGCCCGGTGCAGACCGCCGACTACGCCCGCCACGTGATCCTTTCGCAAGCCGATCTGCTCGGCGTTCCGGCTGGCGACGTTGACGCTGCGGTGAGCGCTCGAATGCAGCGTGGCCGGATCCTCTACGAGCCGGGGCGCCGGATCGAAATTCTCGTCGCCGAGTCCGCGCTGGGAATGGCGGTGTGTCCGGCCGAGGTGATGCGCACGCAGATCGACCGCCTTCACTCGGTGGTCGATCTGCCGACCGTGCGGTTCGGCATCCTGCCGCTGGGCGTCCAGTACCCGAACCTGCTGCCGCACGGCTACTGGCTCGTCGACGACGAGGTGGTCGTGGAGCTGGTGCACTCCGAGGTCCGAGTGACCGACCCGGACCACGTCGCGGTCTACAGCCGGCTGACCGACCGCCTCTGGGACGTGGCCGTCGAGGGTGCCGCCGCCCGCGCTCTGCTGGCCCGCGCGGCGGCGGCCCTGGCCGCCAAGCCCTAGCCGACCCGGGGTGCCGCGCCCGGCTGTCGGGCGCGGCCCCGGTACGGATCGGGTACGGCAGAGCCGGTAAAGCGTGTCAGACGGGGAAGCCCTGTCAGGCATGTTTCCGCAGCTAGGCCACTACATGGTGTCAACAGCCCAGCTCAGCTCGCACCCCTTCCCAGTTCCTGACCTTCTGAGACGTCCGAGGGGTAAGTGCCCGGTCCCGCCTGCACGGGACCGGGCATTTCTCTTTGGCTCGCTTCGCTTCGCTGCCTGCGCCGGCGCGCTCGGAAGCAGACGCGCCGACGCGTCCGCAAGATCAAAAGCCGGCTTGGGAGGACTCCGGGCTGGACACACGCAAAAGAAGCAGCGGGGCTTGAGCTGTGACCTGGCAGAGGCCCTGCCCGCCGGCCCTGCGCGCCGGAAGAGCGCATGTCCGCACGGATGCGGGGCCGGGAGGAATCTGGGGGGTGTGCCCCCATGTGCGGGGTGGGGTGGGCGTGTCAGGTTGGCACTGTGATCCCGTCCGCCTTAGACACGCTGCCCGCCTCCTGGTGGCGCGGGGGTGTGCGAGGGACTGCTTCGGAGCTGGTCGCCCCCATCGGGCGGCCGGCATGGGCCGCGTTCGTGGAACGCGCCACCGCGACCGCGGCCCATGCCAACTTCGCGGGCGGGGACTGGTTGGACGCCTTCGCGTTCGTGCTCCGGCCGTTGGTGCGCGGGGCCCTGGCGCTTGATCCCCGCCTGGCAGCCGACAGCGGGTTCGCACGTGACCTGGGGCATCGGCTCGCGCGGATCGCGGCGAGGACGCTGGTGCTCGAACTCAACCTCGAACGCGTGAACAAACACCTGCGCGGCGAGACGTCGCAGGCCCGGTTCGTGCACTTCGTGGAGAACGTGGACCTCGCCGACGTCCTCCGCCGCTACCCCGTCCTCGCCCGCCTCCTCGGGCAGGCCTGCCTGCACGCCGCCCACGCCCACCGCGAACTGCTGGACCGCCTCTCCCAGGACCGCACGGACATCGTCCGCACCCTCCTCGACAACCGGGACCCCGGCCCGGTCAAGGACATCGAGGCCAAGGGGGACGTCCACCAAAGGGGCCGGGCGGTCGCGGTGGTGGAGTTCGCGGACGGGCGGAAGGTGGTCTACAAGCCGCGGCCGGTGGGGTTGCACCAGGCGTTCGGCGGGTTGTTGGGCTGGTTCGACGGGCACACCGGGCTCGATCTGCGCACGCCGGCGGTGGTCGCGCGGGACACCCACGGGTGGCTGGAGTTCGTCGACCACAAGGCCTGTGCGGACGTCGAAGGCGTGGGGCGGTTCTACCACCGGCTCGGCGCGCTGCTCGCGCTGCTCTACGCGGTCGACGGCACGGACATGCACTACGAGAACCTGATCGCGCACGGCGACCAGCCGGTGCTGATCGACGTCGAGACCCTGTTCCACCCGACCGTCGGCATCCCCGCAGACCCGGCCGTGCGGGCGTTGGCACGCTCAGTGCACCGGACCGCCGTGCTGCCGCGGGTTCTGCTCGGCGAACACGGCGCGCTGGACATCGGTGGGGTCGGCGGGGACGAGAACCAGGCCGCCACCGGGGTCACCTGGCAGCACGCGGGAACGGACCGGATGCGCCTGGTGCGCCGGCCCGCACCGCTCCCTCCAGCCCTGAACCGGCCGCGCGTGGGCGACGTCGAGGCGGAGCCCGCCGACTACGAAAGCGCGCTGCTGGCCGGGTTCCGCCGGGGCTACGACGCGCTCTACGACCACCGCCACGAACTGCTCGGCGACCGCGGCCTGCTGCGCGCCTTCGCGGACCTGCCGATCCGGTTCGTGCCGCGGATGACCCAGCTCTACGCGACCCTGCTCGACGAGTCCACCCACCCCGACGCGTTGCGCGCGGCCCGCGACCGGGAAGCCGCGATGGACCTGCTGTGGGACGACTCCACCGAGGACGTCCTGAAAACCCTGGTGCCGCACGAGCTGACCGACCTGTGGGCCGGTGACGTGCCGCTGTTCACCACCCGGCCGGGCAGCCGGGACGTGTGGACGGCGTGCGGCGAGCGGATCGCGGACCTGTTGCCCACCACCGGGATCGAGTCGGTGGAGCGCAAGATCGCCGGTCTGGACGAGGTGGACCGGCACGACCAGCAGTGGCTGATCACCGCGGCGCTGGCCAGCCGGCCGCGTGCGGTCGAGCACCGCTCCGGCGCGGCGGTCCCGGCCCGCCCGGACGCCGGTGTCCCGGACCCGCAACGACTCCTGGTCGCCGCGTGCGGCATCGCCGACGAGGTCCTCGCGCACGCCACCGCGGACGGCCGCCGGGTCAACTGGGTCGGCCTGGAACTCGTCGACGACCGGCACTGGGCGGTCTCGGCGATGGGTGCGGGGCTGTCCAACGGCTACACCGGCGTGGCGCTGTTCCTGGCGCAGCTCGGCGCGCTCACCGGCGCCGCCCGCTACACCCAGTACGCCCGGGACGCGCTCGCGCCCGTCCCCGCGCTGCTGCGGTCGTTCGCGGCGGACGCCGAACTCGCGGTGGCGGTGGGCAGTGGCGCGTTCCACGGGTTGGGCGGCATCTGCTACGCGTTGGCACGACTGGCGAACCTGCTCGACGACGTGGAGATTTCCGGCTGGTTGACCGAAGCCGTCGACATCGCGGCGGCCGTCGAAGCACTCGGTGAAGACACCGAGAACATGGTGGAGGGCTGCGCCGGCGGACTGGCCGCGATGGTCGCGGTGCACGCGGAAAGTGCTCTCCCGGCGGCCGAACGGCTCGCACGCGCCTACGCCGACCGGCTGCTGGCCGCTACCCCGACCGGCGACGGGTTCGCCCGCGGCCGGGCCGGTGTCGGCTGGGCGCTGTTGCGGTTCTCCCGGCTCGTCGGCGACCAGCGCTACGCCGTCGCGGGCCGCGCCCACCTGCGCGCGGACCACGCGCTGCGCCAACGGCTCGTGGACGTGGGCGAAGCGGACCACAGCTGGTGCTCCGGCCTGGCGGGCGCGGTGCTGGCGCATTCGGCGCACCCCGATCAGCCGGTCGACGCCCACACCCTGCACCTCGACCGCTGCCTGAACGCGCTGGCGGTGCACGAACCCCTGCGCGACCTGAGCTTGTGCCATGGTGAGCTGGGCGTCCTGGAACCCCTTGCCGTCCTCGCCGAACGCGGGCACGACCTCGCGGCGGCGATGCTCACCCGGCGCGCCGGACTGGTCCTCGGTGCGCTGGACCAGTACGGGGCGCGGTGCGGCACCCCGGGCGGGGTGCCGTCGGCGGGCCTGCTGACCGGGCTGTCCGGGATCGGGTTCGGCCTGCTGCGCCTGGGTTTCCCCGAGCGGACGCCGTCCGTGCTGACGCTCGAACCCGCAAGTTCCTACCCTCGCAAGGAGAATCATCGATGAGCGACGCCAACCACGACGAGGTCACCACCTGGCGCGACGACCAGGACGGCGACCACCCCGCCGGGGAGATGGCGCTGTCCCGCAAGAACAAGACCGGCGCGCGGGCCCGCGCGCTGGCCGGCCTCACCCTGGCCGTGGGCGCGTACGCGGTGGTCGCCGCGAACCTGGCCGACAGCACGTCGGTGAGCGCGCCCGTCATCCGGTGACCCCGGTCACCGGTTAGCACGAAGGCGCCGGACTGCCCGCGCGAACACTGGGGGTGCGGGCAGTTCGGCGTGCGCCCGACTAAGGTCGGGACATGCAGACCCGCGCGCCGGTCGTGGTCGGCCGCGACGACGAACTCCGGGTGTTGGACCAGGCCCTCGCCGACGCCGCCGCGCGCCGCGGGCGGGCGGTGTTCCTCGTCGGCGAACCCGGCATCGGCAAGACCCGGCTGGCCCGGGTGACCGCCGGGGCGGCGTTCGACCGCGGGATGCGGGTGCTGCGCGGCCGGGGCGCCACGATCGGCCCGCTGGTGCCGTTCCGGCCGCTGGCCGAGGCGCTGATGTCGCTGGTGCGCGGCGGTGACGCGCCGGACCTGCGGCAACTGGGCCCCTACCGGTCCGCGCTGGCCCGGCTGGTGCCCGAGTGGGGCGCCGAGCCGCGCGAGCACCAGTCCGTGGTCGTGCTGGCCGAGGCGGTGCTGCGGCTGCTGGCGCTGGTAGGCCCGTGCCTGCTGGTGCTGGAGGACCTGCACGACGCGGACGCCGAGACGCTGGCCGTCATCGACTACCTCGTGGACAACCTGGACCAGGTCCCGGTGGTGCTGCTGGTGACCACGCGCGCCGACGCCGGTCCCGCGCTGGACGTGGTCCGCCTTGCCGCGCAACGGGATGCGGGCGTCCTGCTGGAGCTGCGCCGGTTGGCCGAGCCGATGGTGCGCCGGATGGTGGCGTCCTGCCTGGAGGTCACCGCCGAGGAGGTGCCCGACGCGGTCGCCGACCGGTTGTGGGCGGACAGCGCGGGCATCCCGTTCGTGGTCGAGGAGATGCTGCACGGACTGGTCAGCGGCGGGCTGCTGGTGCGCGGTCCGGGTGGGTGGCGGGTGCTGGGCGAACTGCGCATCGACGTGCCGACCGCGCTGGTGCGGGCGATCGCGCACCGCACCGACCGGTTGGGGCCGCAGGGCCGGGAACTGCTGTCCGTGGCGGCCGTGCTGGGGCACCGGTTCCCGCTGTCGGTGCTGCGCGAGGTCACCGGCATGGACGACCGGGCGCTGCTGTCGCACCTGCACGCCGGGGTCGCGGCGCAACTGGTGACACCGGACGAGCCGGTGCCGGACTGGTACGCGTTCCGGCACCCGCTGACCGCCGAGGCGCTGCTCGCGCAGCTCACCCCGACGCACCGGGCGGACCTGTCGCGGCGCACCGCGGACGCCGTGCTGCGGCTGCACCCCGAACTGCCCGGCGAGTGGTGCCCGCTGGTGGCGTCGCTGCGGCTGGACGCGGGGCAGACCGCGGAGGCCGGCCAGTTGCTGGCGGAGGCGGGGCGGCGGGCGTTGGCCGACGGCGCGGCGGGGTCGGCGGTGCGGCTGCTCGACCACGCGCACCGGCTGCTGGCCAGCGAGGTGGACGTGGAGATCCGGGCGGACGTGCTGCGCTCGCTGCTGCCCGCGCTGGGCGAGGCGGGGCAGTTCGAGCGGGCGTTCGCGCTGGCCGACACCGTGGCGGAGCTGAGCGCGGCAGGCCTGCCGTCGGTGCGGCGGGCCGAGTTGCACACGATCCTGGCGCGTGTGGCGTGGCTGTCCGGGCGTTCGGCGGAGGGCAGCGCGCAGGTCGACGCGGCCCGCGCCCTGCTCGGTCCGGACGCCGACGACGCGCACCTGGCGCGGGTGGACGCGGTGGCCGCGTTCCTGACCCTGGAGGCCCAGCGACCGGACCGGATCTCCTCCGCCGAGGCGCTGGCCCGACGGGCGGCCGAGGCCGCGTCGCGGGCGTCGTTGCCCGAGGTGGCGTGCGAAGCGTTGCAGTTGCTGGGAATCCTGGCTCGGGACCGGGACCTGGGTGAGGCGACCGGGCACTTCCTGCGGGCGCGGCAGTTGGCCGAGGAGAACCGGCTGCCGATCCACCGGACGTACGCGACCGTGCGGTTGGCGGGTCTGGACTGGCTGGCCGACGGGTCGGTGGCGGAGCTGGTGGAGGCGCGCGAGGAGGCGTTGCGGGTCGGCGCGATCACCGTGGCGTACAACGTGGACGCGATCCTTGGGCTGGACGCGGTGCTGCGCGGCGAGTACGCGGTGGCCGAGGAGAAGCTGGCCGCGTGCGGCGAGGGCACGCGGCGGTTGCAGATGAAGCCGATGAGCCTGTACGTGCTGATGGCCCAGGCGACCGCCGCCGCGCACCAGGGCAAGCGGTCCGAAGTGGACAGTGCGGTGGCGCGGTTCCACGAGCTGGGCGGGATCGGGTCGCAGGAACGGCCGTTGTGCTTCGGCCTGGCGCGGGCGTTCTGCGCGCTGCTGGAGGAGGACCGGGAGCTGGCGGAGCAGGACGTGGCGCGGGCGATGGCGTACGAGGCGGAGACGCCGACGACGTTCCACCTGTCCGGGACGCACGGGCTGCGGCTGCTGCTCGGGGCTTTGTCCGGTTCGCTGGATTTGGCCGCGTTTGAGGAGATCACGCGGTCGGCGGCGGCGGGGATGCGGTGGAACCGGGTGTTCGGGCGGTTCGCGCTGGCGGTGCTGCTCGGGCGTGAAGGGCGGGAGGAAGAAGCCGCCGTGGCCGTGCGGGAGGCGCGGGAAGCGGCGGCGATCTACCCGTTGGCGCGGTTCCTCGGGATGCGGCTGGTGGCCGAGGCTGCCGTGAGGGACGGGTGGGGCGAGCCGGTCTCGTGGCTGCGGAGTGCGGAGGAGTACTTCCACAGCAGTGGCGCGATGGCGGTGGCCAGTGCGTGCCGGGGTTTGCTGCGGCAGGTGGGGGCGTCCGTGCCGCAGCGGCGGACGGGGTCCGAGCAGGTGCCGCGGGAGTTGCGGGCGCTGGGGGTGACCGTGCGGGAGTTCGAGGTGTTCCGGCTGCTCGCGGGGCGGTTGGGCAACAAGGCGATCGCGACCAGGCTGCACATCTCGCCGCGGACGGTGGAGAAGCACGTGGCCAGCCTGATCACCAAGACCAGCCAGCCGGACCGCGAGTCGCTGAGCACCCTGGCGGCCGACCTGCCACCCGCCGACCGGCCCTAGTGCGGTGGTCGGGGGTTCGCTAGACCTGGGGTTCGTGAGGACTTTCCTGGCTCTGGCCGCGCTGACCGCGACCCTCCTGGCTCCGGGCACCGCCTCGGCGTCCCCCACGTCCGACGACGACGTCACTCGCGGCCCGTGCGCGTACACGGCGACCCCCGACGACCCGGCGGCCCGCCCCGTGAAGCTCCCGCCGGACCCGCGCCGCACCCCGTCCCACGGCACGGCTTCGGTGGTCCTGTCCACGTCCCAGGGTCCCATCGGCTTGACCCTGACCCGGGCCGCCGCCCCGTGCACCGTCCAGAGCTTCCTGCACCTGGTGCGGAACAAGTTCTACGACGACACCACGTGCCACCGCCTGACCGCGTACCCGACCCTGAAGGTCCTGCAGTGCGGCGATCCCTCGGGCACGGGCGAGCGCGGCCCCGGTTACAAGTACAAGGACGAACTCCCGACCAACCTCCAGCCCGCCCCCGGCGACCCGACCGGCCAACGCCGCATCTACCCGCGCGGGACGTTGGCCATGGCCAACGCCGGCCCGAACACCAACGGCAGCCAGTTCTTCCTGGTCACCACGGATTCAGTGCTGCGCCCCAATTACACGATCTTCGGCCACGTCGACGAGGCCGGCCTGGCCACCCTCGACAAGATCGCGGCCCGAGGCATCGCGCCCACCCCGGAGAACCCCGCCCCGGTGGACGGCCGCCCCGCGGACCCGGTCGACATCAGCCGCGCCAAGCGCACCTGCTAGCCGGTCGGGGCGGTGATCTTCAGGTTGGCGTTCCAGTCGGTGTAGGTGTGGACGGTCTGCTGGAAGATCTTGTCTTCCAGCGTCTTCAGGGTCTGCTCCACGCGCACCGGCAGGTCACCCGGGCCGACCCACACGGTGGCCGTCGCGGTGAAGCCGGATTCGTAAGCGGCCATCAGTTGGTTTCGGCGGGCCGGGTCGGCGGTTTGCTCGGCCTGCACCCGCAGGTCGACGAGCAGGGTGTAGCGGTGGGTCGGCGTGCCGTCGAGGTCCTCGTCGCGGGTCTCGACCAGGAGGGAACCGCGCAGCGACTGGGCCACCGACCGCGGGTCGACCTCGTCGGCCAGGGCCTCCACCGACGCGCCGGACTTGACCGGGGTCCGGTCGACGCGGCCGAGGCGCGTCCACGTGCCGCCTGACGACCGCGAATAGCCCGCTTCCGGCACGACCACGACGTCCACGGAGTCCTCGCGCAGCGACAGCAGCCGCGTGTCCTGGGACCGGACGAGGTCGCCCTGCTGGTGGATGCGGCGGCTGGACATGGTCTGCTCGGCCTCGAACCGGACGGAGTACTGCTCCGCCGACCGGTCGGCCAGCGACCGCACCAGCGTCGTCGCGTCGGTCGCGGCCGGGCCCAGGGTCGGTGCCGGCAGCGCCGTCCTGGTCGTGCAGCCCGTCAACAGACCCAGGCACAACAGCAACGGGACCAGGGACCTGCGCATGACTCCCCCACGCGAACGGCGAACGCCTCCATCCTTGCGCACCCGGGATCGGCGGCGTGCGGGAACCGGCAAACTCCACCGAACTGCGGGCTGCCGAAGCACTTGAGCTACCGTTCCGCTCATGCCCCACGTGCTCTCGGTCAACATCGGCACCCGCATGGACTTCGACGCCGCGACGCTCGACCACACGGGCATCGCCAAGCGCCCCGTCACCGGACCCGTGCACGTCCACGCCCCGCAATCGGGCAGCGGCGTCGAGGGCGACTTCGTCGCCGACACCAAGAACCACGGCGGCGACCTCAAGGCCGTCTACGCCTACGCCCGCGAGGACCTGGACGAGTGGTCCGCCGAACTGGGCCGCGACCTCGCGCCGGGCCTGTTCGGCGAGAACCTGACCACCGGGGGCATGGACCTGACCAACGCCGTCCTCGGCGAGCGCTGGCGCATCGGCACGGCGTTGCTGCAGGTCACGACGCCGCGCATCCCGTGCTCGACGTTCGCCCGGGTGATGGAGCAGCAGGGCTGGATCAAGGCGTTCACCGCGAAGGCCACGCCCGGCGCGTACTTCCGCGTCCTGGAGCCGGGTGCGATCGCCGCCGGGGACGAGGCGGTCCTGGTGGACCGCCCCGACCACGACGTCACGATCGGTCTCGCGTTCCGCGCGGTCACGCTGGAACCCGACCTCCTGCCGCGCCTGCTCGACGCGGGCGAGCACTTCCCGGAGAACCTGCGCGGCAAGGTCGAGCGCCGGCTCGCTTCCAAGCCGGCCTGACGACACCTCCCTGTTCCGCAAGCCACCGGCCTCCCCAGCCGCGCGAACAGGCCGCCTTGCCGGCACGACGGGCCGCGCCTTGCCGGCACGACAGGCCGCCGTGCCATGCGGGCAGTCCGCCGGTAGGGACACACCTCAACTTGGGCTTCTTGCTTGTGTCATCCCCGTATGGCCCGCCCGAAGGGCTACCACATTTTTGGTCGGGTGCAGCCGAAAATTTTGCGAGGAACGAGCAAAATTTTTAGCGGCACCCGGCCAAAAATGTGGTCGGCTTTGCCGGGTCATGCGGGGATGACACAAGCAAGAAGCCCCGCAGTTGCAGTTGTGTCATCCTTGGCGGCTCGCCCGCCGGCGAGGCTCTTTCAATCTTTAGACTCGCGCTTCCCCGCTCAAATCCACGCTTCGCGCGTGTAGACGCAACGCGCTCCGCGCTACTGGAGGAGGAACGCGCTGCGCGCTCTTGAACAGCGCTGCGCGCTCTCAAGCTCGAACGCGCTGCGCGCTCTCAAGATCACAAGCGCCTCGCGGCGGGCAGGCCGCCAATGGGGGAGGGAAGGGCGTCGGTTCCCCCACCGCATGGCCTGGCAAAGCCAACCACGCTGCGGGCCGGGTTCCGCAAAGACTTTTGCTCGTACCTCGCAAAACTTTTTGACTCCACCGACCCGCAGCGTGGTAGCCCTTCGGGCAGGCCATACGGCGGGGAACCGAAGCCCCGCTGTGGCTGATAGCCAGCCCGCCGCGCGGAGCGCGGCCTAAAAGCAGCCGCTGCGCGACGAAAGGCGAGCTGGTGCGAGCTATGCGAGCGCGGAGAGCTTCTCGAACTCCTCGTCGGTCAGCTCGATCGACCGGGCGGCGGTGTTCTCCTCCAGGTGCTCGATCGAGGACGTGCCCGGGATCGGCAGCACGTTGGGCGCCCGCCGCAGCAGCCAGGCCAGCGCGAGCTGCGCGGGCGTCGCGCCGTGCTCGCGCGCGGCCGTGTCGAGGACCCCGCCGGGTCGCGCGATCTCGCCGCTGGCCACCGGGAACCACGGGATGAACGCGATGCCCTGCTCCGTGGTGTAGTCCAGCACCGCCTCGTGCTGCCGGTTGGCCAGGTTGTACAGGTTCTGCACGCTGGCGATCGGCGCGACGGCCTGCGCCGCCTTCACCTGCTCGACGTCCACTTCGGACAGTCCGATGTGCCGGATCTTGCCCTCCTCCAGGAGCTTGCGCAGCTCGCCGACCTGGTCCTCGATCGGGTAGTCGGGGTCGACCCGGTGCAGCTGGAACAGGTCGATGCGCTCGACACCCAGCCGGCGCAGGCTCGCCTCGGCGGCCGCGCGCAGGTACGCGGGCTTGCCCAGGACCGGCCACTCGCCGGGACCGGTGCGCAGCAGACCCGCCTTCGTCGCGACGACCAGGCCGTCGGCGTACGGGTGCAGCGCCTCCTTGATCAACTCCTCGTTCACGTGCGGGCCGTAGGAGTCGGCCGTGTCGATGAAGTCGATGCCCAGGTCGACGGCCCGGCGCAGCACCGCGATCGCGTTGTCGCGGTCGGCCGGGTAACCCCAGATGCCCTCACCGGTCAGCCGCATGGCCCCGTAGCCCAGGCGGTTGACGGTCAGGTCCCCACCGAGCGGGAAAGTCTCGGACACCTCAGGTACTCCTCTTGTCGGATGACGTTCCTCCTCGCCAACCCGACGGAGTCCGGACGTGTTCCCCATTCCGCCGAGAGAGATGGCCGGAACAAATCACGCTTCGCCCATCCGGCGGACATCGCGAATATGCTTCACGTTCCTAGGCTCGTCGGTCGGAACGATCACAGGTGACCGAGGAGCGCACGACCATGAAGCGCCTGATTGCCGCAGTGACCCTGCTCCTGCCGGTGCTCTCCGCGCCGGCGCTGTCCGGAACCGCGCACGCCGGGACCGCGACCGGCGGGACCGCCGTCGGCGTCCACAACGCCTACACCCAGCAGGCTGCCCCGTACCTGGTCGACGTGCTCGACAAGCGGCCGGGGATGGTCGAGATCGACGTCTGGACCAACTTCTTCTTCAGCCGTGACTTCCAGGTCGGCCACGACCCGGGCAACGCCAACAACTGCGCCCGCGCGACCACCTACGCCGAACTGCGCACCGGAGCCCGCAACCAGAACCTGGCGGGCTGCCTGCGCAACGTCCGCCTGTGGCACGACCGCAACCCCGACCACCCGCCGGTCGTGCTCAAGGTCGAGTTCAAGAACGGCTTCGACGACCGGGGCGGGTTCGGGCCCGACGAGTTCGACCGGGTGGTCGCGGACAACCTGGGCGCCGGCAACGTCTTCGGCCCGGCGCGGTTGATCGGCGCGCACCCGACCCTGGACGCGGCGGCTCGGGCCGGGGCGTGGCCGAGCCGGGCCGCGTTGACCGGCAAGTTCGTGATCCTGGTCGAGGTGGGGACGTTCGAGGCCCAGAACCCCTTTGACAACTACGACACCGACCTGGAGTACGCGGACCGGCTGATCGCGGCGCGCAACGCCGGTGTGCTGTCGTCGGCGTTGGCGTTCCCGGCGATCAACGGGGCGTCGCAGGCGGACCCACGCGTCGGCGACCGGGGTGGTGCGCGAGCGCCGTGGTTCGTGGCGTTCGACGGCAGCGCGAGCGCCTACGCGAGCTACCCCGGCGACTCGTACCTGGGCGGCCACTACCTCGTGGTCATGACCGACGCCCACTCGGTTGCGCCGGCCATCGACGCCCGGAACCCGTCCGTGGCCGACGCCCAGGCCCGCGTGCGGCTGCTCGCGGGCAAGGGCGCGACGATCGTGTCCAGCGACTGGCTCGACCCGGCGATCGTGGGCTACGCGGTCTGAGCAGTCGTCGGATTGCCGGATCGTTCAACGACCCGGCAATCCGACAGTCCGGGTCAGCGGGTCTTGGCGACGAGGGTCAGGACGTCGTACTTGGCGACCGACTCGCCCTTCTGGTTGACCAGGTCGGCGTCCCACCGGACCTCGCCGTAGTCCTGGTCCTCGCGGGGCGTGATCTGCTTCGCGGTCAGGGTGACGGTCAGCTCGTCACCCGGGAACGTCGGCGTCAGGAAGCGCAGGTTCTCCAGGCCGTAGTTGGCCAGCACCGGCCCGGGCTCGGGCGACACGAACAGCCCCGCCGCGAACGACACGACCAGGTACCCGTGCGCGACCCGCCCGCCGAAGAACGGGTTCGCCGCCGCCGCTTCCTCGTCCATGTGGGCGTAGAAGGTGTCCCCGGTGAAGGACGCGAAGTGCTCGATGTCCTCCAGCGTCACCGTGCGCGGCCCGGCGACCACCGTGTCACCGATCCGCAGCTCCGCCAACGACTTGCGGAACGGGTGCTCGCCTTCCGTGTTCCGCTCCGCGCCGGCCACCCACCGGCCGGTGACGGCGGTCAGCACGCGCGGGCTGCCCTGCACGGCCGTCCGCTGCATGTGGTGCAGCACGCCCCGGATGCCGCCCATCTCCTCACCACCACCGGCTCGTCCAGGACCACCGTGCACCAGAGCCGGCAGCGGCGAGCCGTGGCCCGTGGACTCCTTGGCGTCGTCCCGGTCGAGCACCAGCAGCCGGCCGTGCCACGGCGCGACGCCCACCACGACCTCGCGCGCGAAGTCGGCGTCGTAGGTCACCACCGACCCGACCAGGCTGCCCGCACCGCGCGCCGCCAGCTCCACGGCGTGCTCCACCCCGTCGTAGGGCAGCAACGTCGACACCGGGCCGAACGCCTCCACCTCGTGCGGCTGGGCGCGGTCCGGGTCGGCCTTGAGCAGCACCGGGGACAGGAACGCGCCGCGCTCGGCGTCGGCGTCGACCACGTCGACCTGGTCCAGCGACCCGTACACGACCTCGCCGGCCTCCAGCAGCGCCTTGAGCGACCGCCGCACCTCTTCCCGCTGCTCCAGGCCCGCCAGCGCGCCCATCCGCACCGACTCGTTGGCCGGGTTGCCGATCACGACCTTCCCCAGCCGCTCGCGCGCGGCCTCGGCCACCGCGTCCACCAGGCCGGCGGGCACGATCGCGCGCCGGATCGCGGTGCACTTCTGGCCTGCCTTCACCGTCATCTCGCTGACCAGCTGCTTGACGAACAGGTCGAACTCGGGCGTCCCGGGCACCGCGTCCGGCCCGAGGATCGAGCAGTTCAGCGAGTCGGCCTCGGCGTTGAACCGCACGGACGACCGGATCACGGCCGGGTGCGTGCGCAGGTGCTGGGCGGTGGACGCGGAGCCGGTGAAGCCCACCAGGTCCTGCTCGGTGAGGTGGTCGAGCAGGTCGCCCGCGCTGCCGCAGACCAGTTGCACCGCGCCCTCGGGGAGGAGACCCGAGTCCAGCATCAGCAACACCAGCTTCTCGGTGATGTACGCGGTCTGCGAGGCGGGTTTGATCAGCGACGGGACGCCGGCGATGAACGCGGGCGCGAACTTCTCCAGCGGACCCCACATGGGGAAGTTGAAGGCGTTGATCTGCACGGCCACGCCCCGCAGCGGGGTGGCGATGTGCTGGCCCATGAACGTGCCGCCCCGGCTGAGCGGCTCGACGTTGCCGTCCACGAAGACCTTGTCGTTGGGCAGCTCGCGCTTGGCCTTGCTGGCGTAGCCGAACAGCACGCCGATGCCGCCGTCGACGTCGATCAGCGAGTCGGTCTTGGTCGCGCCGGACCGGGCGGACAGCGCGTACAGCTCGTCGCGGTGCTCGCGCAGGTGCGAGGCGAGGGCCTTGAGCAGGGCGGCGCGCTGGTGGAAGGTCAGTTCGCGCAGCGCCGGCCCGCCGACCCGGCGGCCGTGGTCGAGGGCCGCCGCCATGTCGACGCCCGCCGACGATATGCGGGTGATCTCCTCGCCGGTCACGGCGTCGAGCAGCGGCGCCCCCTCGGCGGACGGCGTGTGCCAGCGACCGGACACGTAGCTGCGCAGCATGGCCATCGGGTGTCGACCTCCTCGTCGGTGCCGGTGGGTGTCCCGGCCTAGCGACAGTAAAGCGCCCGTACTTTCATCGTGACTTGATTAAAGGTGATGCAGTAACTTCGGGCCACGCCGCCGCACCGAAAGGCCGCCTTGTTCACGGGAAGGATCGGTGTCGATGAGGACACGAGTGCTGGTCAGCGCGGTCGCGCTGGCCGTGGGCGGGCTGGCGGTACCCCTGGCGCAGGCCGCGCCCGCGCCCGAGGTCGCGCCGCCGGCCGAGGTCGCGCCGCCCGCCGTCACGTTCGCGGACGAGTTCAACGGCCCGGCGGGCACGCGCGTCGACAGCGGCAAGTGGAACACCGAGGTCGGCGACAACAACGGGAACAACCGGGAGCACCAGTACTACACGACCTCGGCGTCCAACGCGGCCCTCGACGGCGCCGGCAACCTGGTGATCACCGCCCGCAAGGAGAACCCGGCGAACTACAACTGCTGGTACGGCCGCTGCCAGTACACCTCCGCCCGGATCAACACCTCCGGCAAGTTCACCACCACCTACGGCCGCGTCGAGGCGCGCATGAAGATGCCGCGCGGCAAGGGGATCTGGCCGGCGTTCTGGATGCTCGGCCAGGACATCGGGAGCGTCGGCTGGCCGAACAGCGGCGAGATCGACATCATGGAGTTCCTGGGGCACCAGCAGAACACCGTGTACGGGACGATCCACGGTCCCGGGTATTCCGGCGCGGGCGGCATCGGCATGGCCTACAACGGGCCGAACTTCGCCGACGGCTTCCACACCTTCGCCGTCGACTGGACGCCGCAGGGCATCGCGTGGTCCGTGGACGGGCACGTCTACCAGCGGCGCACTCCCGCGGATCTCGGTGGGCGGCAGTGGGTGTTCAACAAGCCGTTCTTCATCATCCTCAACCTGGCGGTCGGCGGCGAGTGGCCCGGGTACCCCGACGCGTCCACGGTGTTCCCGCAGCAGTTCGTGATCGACTACGTTCGAGTGTCCACTCCGGACTCTTCGGGCGGGCGGATCACCGGTGTGGGCGGGAAGTGCGTGGACGTCGCGGGGGCGGGGACGGCCAACGGGACCGCGGTTCAGTTGTGGGACTGCAACGGGACGGCGGCGCAGCAGTGGACGCGTCCGGGTGACGGCACGATCCGGGCACTGGGCAAGTGCTTGGACGCGGCTTCGGGTGGCACGGCGGACGGCACGTTGGTGCAGTTGTGGGATTGCAATGGAACCGGGGCGCAGCAGTGGGCGGTGAGCGGGGCGAACGACATCGTGAACATCCCGGCGAACAAGTGCTTGGACGCGCAGGGCGCTTCGTCGGCCAGCGGGACCAGGTTGCAGCTGTGGACGTGCACGGGTGGCGCCAACCAGAAGTGGACCGTCACGGCGTGACCGGCTGATCCGCGCCGTGCGAGGTGGGCGCACACGCCCGCTTCGCACGGCAGTGTCGCCGGGGTGGCGGTGGACACGGCCCGGTGGTGAAATCCCTCGCGGGGCACGGGTGTTGTTCTTGGTGTGAAGCTTTCGGTTCTGGACAGGTCACGGACCCGGACGGGTGTGGGTCACGCCGAGGCGTTGCGGGACACCGTCGCGTTCGCGCAGGCGGTGGAGGCGTTGGGGTACCACCGGTTCTGGGTGTCGGAGCACCACGGGGTGCCCGGGGTGGCCGGTTCGGCGCCGACCGTGCTGGCGGCGGCGGCGGCCGGGGCGACGTCGCGGATTCGAGTGGGGACCGGCGGGGTGATGCTGCCCAACCACCGGCCTTTGGTGGTGGCGGAGCAGTTCGGGGTGCTGGATTCGTTGTTCCCGGGGCGGATCGACATGGGGTTGGGGCGTTCGCTGGGCTTCACGGAGCCGGTGCGGCGGGCGCTGGGGCAGGTGGAGTCCGGCGATTTCGACGCCCAGTTGACTGAATTGCTGGGGTACTTCACCGACACCGGCCCGGTGCGCGCGTATCCGGCGCCCGGCCGGCGGGTGCCCGCGTTCGTGCTGGCCACGGGTGCTGGGGCGGCGGTGGCGGCGCGGTACGGATTGCCGTTGGTGATCGGCGGGTTTCGCGGTGAGGAGGCGATGCTGGAGGCGATCAGCGGGTACCGGTCGACGTTCCGGCCGTCGCCGTGGGCTGAGGAGCCGTACGTCATGGTGTCGACGACGGTGGCGGTGGCCGAGACGACGGAAGACGCTTGGCGCTTGCTGGTTCCGGAGGCGTGGTCGATGGCGTACTCCCGGACGCACGGCGAGTTCCCGCCTTTGCGCGCTCCGGAGGAGATCTTGGATTTGACGATGAGGCCACGGGAACGCCAGTACTTCGAGGAGTCCCTGCGGGGTCACATCTACGGGACCCTGACGGAAGCCGCGAAGTCCTTGGACGAGCTGGCAGCCCGAACCACCGCCGACGAATTCCTCCTGACCACCAGCACCTACGACCGAACCGCCCAACTCAGGTCATACCAACACCTAGCCACCCTCCAATCCCCCACACCCACCCCTTGACGCCCCACACCCACACCCGCGCCCCCTGACGCCCCACACCCCCGCCCCCTGACCCCTGACCCCTGACCCCTGACGCCAGCCAACCAGCCGCCCCAGTCGCACACACCGCACCGCCCCGCCCTTCGCCAGCCGCAACCCGCAGCAACCAGCCACCCGCCGGCCGCAACCCGCGGCAGCCAGCCACGGTGCCGGCCGCAACCCGCGGCAGCCAGCCACGGTGCCGGCCGCAACCCGCGGCAGCCAGCCACGGTGCCGGCCGCAACCCGCGGCAGCCAGCCACGGTGCCGGCCGCAACCCGCGGCAGCCAGCCACGGTGCCGGCCGCGACCCGTGGCAACCGGCGCTCGCTAGCGACTGATCGCGGTTTCGCAGCCCTCGGCCGTGCACTTCGGCGGGTGCCTCTTCACCGGCCGGGCTGGCAGGCCACCGGGCTGGCGATAGGCGGCCAGCGGTGCCGGGCCAGCGATATGGCCCGGCGACGACGCCCAGCGACCCGGCGGTGAGGCCCGGTGATGCTGGCGGCCGGCGCGGCGGCCCGACCCGCCGATGCGGCGGCCCGGCGGTGCGGCGGCCCGGCGGCCCGGCGGCCCGGCGGCGCGGCAGCGCGGCGGTGCGGCGGTGCGGCGGTGCGGCGGTGCGGCGGTGCGGGCGCGGTGATCTGGGCCAGCGATGCGCCAGTGCGGCCCGATCCTCCGGGCCAAGCGGCGCGGCCCGGTGGTCCAGGCTGGCGGTGCTGCGGGCTGCGGCGCGGCCCGCGGTGGGACCGGTGGTGCGGCCCAGGCCCGCGGTGCGGTGGTGCGGGCCGGTGGTGTGGGCCAGTGGTGTGGGCCGGCCCGGTGGCTCGGTGGTGGGGCTGGCGGTGGGGTCGGTCTGGGGTGGCCGTTGTGCCGCCGCGACCTCTTCCCTACTACGGGACGCGCGAGGCGGCGAAAGTCGCGGATCTCGCATGTCACACGATCGGGTGATCACACCCGAACCCCGCCACACCCCACCCTACCAGCACATATATCAGTGATCCCGCTGCTGCTCCGCCAAGAACCGCTCGAACTCCGCCCCCAACTCATCCGCACTCGGCAGCGGCTCGTCCGACCCCACCAGCAAGTTCTCCGAAGCCTCCGTGAAGGCGTCGTACTGCCGCTCCAAAGCCGCCACCACCTGGGCGACCTCCTCCGACTCCGCCACCTGCCGGGCGATCTCCGCATCCGTCCGCCTGGCCGACTCGTGCAGCTGCGCCGCCTGGATCACCAAGCCCGTCGACTTGGTCAGGGCCTCCAGCAGGTTCAAAGCCGCAGTCGGGTACGTCCCCTGCGCCAAGTAGTGCGGCACATAGGCCGCAAAGCCCATGGCGTCATGGCCGGACTCGCCCAACCGCAGCTCCAGCAACGCCGCCAAGTTCCCCGGCACCTGCACCCGGCTGAACGGGCTCTTGTCCACCACCAGCTCCGGCCGCGTGCCATGAGCGATGACCGTCAGCTTCCGCGTGTGCGGCACACCCATCGGGATCCCGTGGAAGCTCACCGCCAACCGCACGCCCCACCGGTCGATCAACGCGCGCACCGCCGCGACGACAGCCTCCCACCGGCGGTCCGGCTCCGGACCGGTGAGCAGCAGGAACGGGGTCCCGACCGCATCGTGCAGCAGGTAGACGACCAACTCCGGCGTGGCGTAGGTCTCCCAGTGGTCGGTGTCGAAGGTCATCGGGGGACGACGGGCGCGGTAGTCGATGAGGTCGTCCACGTCGAAGCGGGCCACCACGCGGTGTTCGTGCACCGACAGCAGGTGGTCGACCAGGGCCGCGCCCGCGCCGCCGGCGTCCATGAAGCCCTCGAAGTGGTGCAGCAGCACCGCTCCGGTCAGGTCCGGGACGTCGGAGTCGACCTCGAACAGCTCCTCCGGGTCCTGCGCCACCTCGTGCCTCCCTCACTCAGGGTCCTACTCCTCAACCCAACGTCGCGCGCCCGCTGATCCATTCCCCGAACCCGTCGAGCATTCGCGCGAGGCCGAACTCGAACAGCGTCCCCAGGTCCATGTCCACCTCCGAACCCACCACCCGGGAGAACATCGGGAACCGGCCGGACGCCACCAGCGACCGCATGGCACCGGCCTGCCGCGCCCTCCACTCGTCCTCGGTGATGCCGGTGTGCTGCCGCTGCTCCGCCTCGTGCTCCAGGTTCACCGCGACACCGCGCACGAAACCGAACAGGGTCACCGCCGCGTGCAACGCCTCCTCGGCGGTCAGGCCCTGTCCGTCGAGAGCCTGCATGATCCACTCGGTGTGCGCGACGGCGTTCGGCAGCAGCGTCGGGCGGGTCATCGAGATCGCGCCGGCCAGCCACGGGTGCCGGCTGAACAGGCCCCACTCCAGCCGTGCCACCGCCTCCAGCCGGTCACGCCACCCGCCCGACGCCGGGGGCAGCGGCACCGCGCCGAACGCGGTGTCGATCATGCGCACCACCAGTTCGTCCTTGCCGGGGACGTGCCGGTACAGCGACATCGCGGCCACGCCCAACCGCGTGGCGATGCGGCGCATGGACAGCGCGGCCAAGCCCTCGGAGTCGGCGATGGCCAAAGCGGTTCGCACCACCGCGTCGGCGGTCAGATCGTCCTTCACCACGGGCGGTGTCGTAAAACCGGGCTGCGACACGACGGTGCCCACACCGGCCACCGCGTGCACCAGGCCCTCCTCGCGCAGCGCGGCCAGCACCTTGGTGGCCGTCGCCATCGCCACCCCCCACCGCGCGGTGATCTCCCGCGTGGACGGCACCCGGTCACCGGGGCGCAGCTCGCCCCGAGCGATGCGCTGCCGGATCTCGCCCGCGATCCGTTCGTAGACCATGACCACCTCCCGCACTAGTGCACTAGTGCACCAAGCAGCAATTGACCAGCCAGTACACCTATGTACGGCGTACACATGAGCACCGTACTGATCTCCGGCGCGAGCATCGCCGGCCACGCCCTCGCCCACTGGCTGCGCCACCACGGCCTCACCACCACCGTCGTCGAACGCGCCCCCGCGCCCCGCCCCGGCGGCCAGGCCGTGGACATCCAGGGCACCGCCCGCGAGGTCATGGACCGCATGGGCGTGCTGGACGAGATCCGCGCGGCGCCGCGACGACGCCTTCCAGCGCGACCTGATGGCGCGGACTTGCGTCGGCGAGGGCTGGGAGGTGCCACGACTGCTCCAAGACCTGCGCACCGCCGACGACTTCTTACTTCGACCGCCTGTGCCAGGTCCGCCTGGGCTCCTGGTCACGTGGCCGGATCGCCCTGCTCGGCGACGCCGCGTTCTGCGCCTCCCCCATGGCGGGCAACGGCACCAGCATGGCCCTGGCCGGCGCGTACCTGCTGGCCGGCGAACTGGCCACCGCACCCGACCACGTCATCGAGTTCCGCCGCTACGAGGAGCGGATGCGGGAGTACGTCGACAAGTGCCAGAAGTTCGCGTTCGGCGGCATGGACGGGCTGCCGCCCAAGAGCCGCATGTTCATCAGGATGCGGGACCTGACGCTGCGGATCGTCCCGCACGTCCCCGGCGGCACCAAGATCTTCGGCGACCTCCAGAAGATCGCCAACACCGTGACCTTCCCGGACTACCGCCCCGTGCGCAATTCGCCTTGACCTCCACCCAACTCCAGGTCTTACGTTCTCGGCCATGGACATGGAAGTCACCGCGTGGATGTCGCTGTACCACATGACCAACGCGCAGAACGACAAGAAGCCCTTCTCCAAGGCGACCTTGAAGCGCATCTGGTCGTTCGCCCGGCCCCACAAGACCCGGCTCACGCAGTACCTGGTGGTCAGCGTCGTCGTGGCGGTGCTCGCGGTCGTGACGCCCGTGCTGGCCGGACGGATCGTGGACGCCATCGTGCACGGCTCGTCCTACGAGGTGGTGCTGGGCCTGGCCGGGATCATCGCGGGCATCGCGGTCGCGGAGGCGGCGCTGGGGCTGCTCGCCCGGTGGCTGTCGGCGAGCATCGGGGAAGACCTCATCTTCGACCTGCGCACCACCGTCTTCGACCACGTCCAACGCATGCCGATCGCGTTCTTCACGCGGACGCGGACCGGCGCGCTGGTGTCCCGGCTCAACAACGACGTCATCGGCGCGCAGCGGGCGTTCAGCGACACGCTGTCCAGCGTCGTGGGCAACCTGGTCACGCTGGCGCTGACGTTCGCCGTGATGGTGGGCCTGTCGTGGCAGATCACGCTGCTGGCCCTGGTCCTGCTCCCGGTGTTCGTCCTGCCGGCCCGCCGGATGGGCACGCGCCTGGCCCGGCTGGAGCGGGAGGCCGCGAACCACAACGCCACCATGAGCACCCAGATGACCGAGCGGTTCTCCGCGCCGGGCGCGACGCTGGTGAAGCTGTTCGGCCGGCCCAGCCGGGAGTCGGCGGAGTTCGCGGTGCGGGCGCGGCGGGTGCGGGACATCGGCGTGCGCTCGGCGATGGTGCAGACCGTGTTCCTCACCGCGTTGACGCTGGTCTCGGCGCTGGCGTTGGCGCTGGTCTACGGCCTGGGCGGCTTCTACGCCCTGCGCGGCGAGCTGGACCCGGGTTCGGTGGTGGCGCTGGCGCTGCTGCTGACCCGCCTGTACGCGCCGCTGACCGCCCTGGCCAGCGCGCGGGTCGAGGTGATGAGCGCGCTGGTGAGCTTCGAGCGGGTGTTCGAGGTGCTCGACCTCAAGCCGCTGATCGAGGAGAAGCCGGACGCGCGGACCGTGCCGGACGGGCCGGTGTCGGTGGAGTTCGACGGGGTCGGGTTCGCCTACCCGTCGGCGGACAAGGTGTCGCTGGCGTCGCTGGAGGAGGTCGCCGTGCTGGACACCCGGGGCGGGGTGGACGTGCTGCACGACGTGTCCTTCCGCGCCGAACCGGGGCAGCTGGTGGCGCTGGTCGGGTCGTCGGGCGCGGGCAAGTCGACCATCGCCTCCCTGTTGCCGCGCCTTTATGACGTGGACAAGGGTGCGGTTCGATTGTCCGGTGTGGACGTTCGCGACCTGTCGCTGTCGGCGATCCGCGACACCCTGGGCATGGTCACCCAGGACGGGCACCTGTTCCACGAGTCGATCCGGGAGAACCTGCTGCTGGCGCGGCCGGAGGCGACCGACGAGGAGGTGTGGGACGTGCTGCGCCGGGCGCGGCTGGCCGACCTGGTCGAGTCGCTGCCCGACGGCCTGGACACGGTCGTCGGCGAGCGCGGCTACCGGCTGTCGGGTGGTGAGCGGCAGCGGCTGACCATCGCGCGACTGCTGCTGGCCCGACCGCGCGTGGTCATCCTGGACGAGGCCACCGCGCACCTGGACTCGACGTCCGAGGCGGCGGTGCAGGCGGCACTGGCCGAGGCGCTGGACGGCCGCACCGCCGTGGTCATCGCGCACCGGCTGTCCACGATCCGCGCCGCCGACCAGATCCTGGTGGTGGAGGGCGGCCGGATCGTGGAGCGCGGCACGCACGCCGACCTGCTGGCGGCGGGAGGCCGGTACGAGGAGCTGTACCGGACTCAGTTCGCCGAGGAGGCTTCCGTGTCCTGAGCCAGTGGCGCCAAGGACTCGAAGTAGGCCTTCTGGGAGGGGTAGTAGTCGTCGAAGTCGGGGGCCGGTCGCCCGGCGCGGGCGGCGGCGAGGCGGTCCAGGTAGTACTCCCAGCCTGGGCCGATCTCGCCGATGCCCTCGGTGGACTTCAGGTGGTGCACCAGCTTCAGCCGGGTCTCACCGTCCACTTCGGACAGCAGGAGTTCGAGCTTCCACACGCCGTAGGAGTCGATGGTCGACACGGCCAGGCGCAGCGGCGCGGCGCAGGCGTCGATCCGGGTCTCCATCCAGGGCCGGCCCTCCTCGAAGGCCATCTGCACCTTGATCCGGCGGCCCGGCGCGGCGTCGCCCTCCCAGGGGCCGAACCAGGCCGCGGTGCGCTCGGGGTCGGTCACGCTCGCCCACACGTCCTCCACGTGCGCGCGGAACGTGCGGGTCAGCACCAGGTCCGCGCCGGTGGGCGTGGGGACCAGGGTGGCGCTCGGTAACGGGGTCATGCCGTCCTCATCTCTCGTCCTGACATCCCAGCGTAGTCATGGGCGTCACCCGTTCGGCAGAGCTTTCAGATATGCGGTCAGCGCGGCGTGGTAGGGCACGACGGTGGTCAAGTCGGCGTACTCGTCCGGACCGTGCTGACCGTCACCGCCGATGCCGAAGATCACCGCGTCGATGCCGCGCTGGTGGTAGAACCGGGAGTCCGCCGCGCCGTGCTTGCGCAGCAGGTCCCCGCTGAACCCCTGGTCACGGGCGGCCCGCCGGAGGGTCCGCACGTCGAGGCTGTCCGGATCGGCCCGGTGCGGCGGCTCGACGTGGGGCACCTCGACCTCCGCGCCGGTCAGCGCGGCCAGGTGGGCGGCGACCTGGGCCGGGTCGCGGAAGTCGGTGTCCTCGGGCGGGAACCGGATGTCCAGCCACGCGGACGCGTCGGCCGGGATCTGGTTGAGCGCGGTGTTGGTGGTCTCGACGCGGGCGATGTTGACCGTCGTCCGCCAGGCCTCCTCGGTGGCGGGCGGGTAGGCGGCCAGCAGGGCGTCCAGCGACCGCATGAGCTTGACCAGGGCGTTGTCCCCCAGCCACGGGTACGCGCTGTGGGCGGCCCGGCCCTTGACCGACACGCGCGCGTCGACCAGCCCTTTCGACTCGGTGACCAGCCGCAACGCGCTGTGCTCGCCGATCACCACGAACCGTCCGGTGACACCCTGCTCCAGCTGGTGCAGCGTGCCGTCCCGACCGCCGACCTCCTCGTCCGTGACCAGCTGGAGCCCGACCGGGAACGGTGTCGGCACGTCCCGGAACACCAGGGCCAGCACCAGCGCGGACAGCTTCATGTCCTGCGCGCCCCGCGCGTGCAGCCGGTTCCCGACGCGCACCGGCGCGAACTGCTCGGGCGCGGCCGGGACGACGTCGAGGTGGGCGTTGAACAGCACCCGGAAGTCGGGCCGCGCACTCCCCCGGTACACCAGCGCGCTGGGTTTGCCGTTCGACTCGAACCGCTCCACCGTCAGGTCCCCGAGCAGGTCGAGCACGAAGTCCAGGGCGCGCAGCAGGTCCGCGGGCCGGTCGGCGGTCGAGGGGATGCGCAGGAGGTCGTCGGCCAGGGCAAGGAACTCGTCGAGGTCCACGGACCCCATCGTGCCGGGTCACAGCCACCCGCGCCGCTGGGCGTGCAGGGCGAGCTGGAACCGGGTGGCCGCGCCGAGCCGGGTCATCAGCACCTCGATGCGGCGGAACAGGGTGCGGCGGCTGATCCCGAGTTCCCGCGCCACGTCCCCGTCCGGCACGCCGGCCGCGAGCAGGGCCAGCAGCCGGCGGTCGGCGGGCAGCAGGCGCGGCGGCGGCGGGTCGGTGGACAGGATCGGCAGCGCCTCCCGCCACGCCTGCTCGAACAACGCCACCAACGCCGAGAACAGCCCGCACGGCCGCACCACGAGCATGGTGTTGTGCACGTCGGCTTCCTTGATGGACAACGACACCAGCGCGCACGCGTCGTCGACCACCACCAGCTTCACCGGCACCGACGGCAGCACCCGGGCCTGCTCCCCCGCCCGCACGCACGGTTCGATGCACTCGGCGAGGTACCCGGGGTGGCGCAACGACTCCCGCGAGTACACGACCCGTTGCGTGACACCGCGCTTGAGCGTGGACAGGGAGTCCTCGGTGGCGGTGGCGATCGGGAAGTACGGCGGCGAGTCGAACTGCCGGATCTCCGCCCGCGCGCTGACCCACACCTGCCGCAGCCGCGGCCCGATCGCCTCGCCGGTCACCACCTCGACCAGGTCGTCGTTGTACTGCGCCAACCGCAGCCGCCGGAACGCCTCGAACGCCCCGGCCACCGCGACCCGCGCCTCGTCCAGCTCGGCGGCCCGGTGCCGGCTCAGGATCTCCAGCCCGGTCGCGGGCGGCAGCGGCGCGGCGGTGTCGTCGGCGTCGGTGGCCGCGCACGCCAGTCCGGCGTCGACCAGTTCGGCGTAGGCCGCGCGGTCCAGGCGGTGCAGCGGCAGGGGGCCGTTGTCCAGCAGTTCCAGGTACACGGCGACCGCGCCGGCGCTCACCCCGAGCCGCCGCAAGGCCTCGCCGACCTTCGCGTTCGCCATGACGTGCGAAGCTAACAGCGGGCACACCGCCCGCGCGATGTGCCCGTCCACCCGTTGGTCCTAGTAGTCGATCGTGTTGTGGTACAGGCAGCTCAACGCGTTCGGCCCCACGTCGTAGCCGTCGGCCGCGCGGTGCGCCCAGAACTGGCGGAACGTGTCGGAGACGTGGCCCAGGAAGGTCGTCCACAGCGGGCCGGCCGGGTTCTCCGCGCAGGTGTCACCCGGTTCGTTGGCGGTGTCGTAGAGGTCGATCATCGCGCCGAGCACGCGGCCCTCGACCGCGTCCCCGTTGTCCCAGTTCGGCGTGCCCCAGGTCGGGCCTTCCAGGTCCAGCGTGCGCCCGCCGGGCCAGCGGAACGTCGGGTCGCCCAGCACCGCGACGCCGTACCAGGTCGCGAAGCCCTCGGTCCACGCGCAGCCGGTGGAGCTGGTCTTGGTGATGTAGTGCGGCGAGCAGTTCGGCGCGGGCGGGAAGTCGTCCTCGTAGACGTCGTCCATGATGGCGTGGCCGAACTCGTGCAGCACCAGGATGTTCGAGTCCGGGTCCTCGGCGGCGAGGTGGACGGCGTTCTCCTGCAACGAGTAGTAGGTGCCGTCCGTCGAGTCCGGCGCCCAGTTGATCTTGCCTTGGCGGCAGGTCGTGTCCCGGGCGTCCCAGCACGCGCCGGGCGTCCAGTTCCAGGCCGCGTTCATCGTGTCGAACGCTTCCACGCCCCGCATCATCGCCGGGTCGGCCGGCCGGACCGTCCCGAACTCCACCGCCGCGCCCGCGTTGGGGACGACGTCGGTGTAGAACGAGTAGGGCTTGCGGCTGCGGCCGTTGCGGATGATCCAGTGCGCGTTCTCGGTGGCGACGCGGACGTAGACGTCCTGGCCGCTGCCGTCCTCGTCGGTGTTCTCGTAGCACAGGCGGAACTGGCCGTTGGCGTCGGTGAGCCCGGTGGCGAGCAGGTCGTCCGGGCCGCTCGTGTCGTCGTCGTAGGCCCACACCTTGGCGTTCGGGGAGATCCGGGCGATCCCGTCGTGGTCGACGTAGCCCCAGGTGCCGGTCGCGCAGGCGGTTCCGAGCGTGGCGGCCACGTCACCGGCGGGCTTGTGGCGCAGGTGGGGGTGGGCGGAGGTGGGGGTCGCTGCGGCGCGGGTGGTGCCTTCGGACACGGCGATGCCGTGCTGGGACCGTTGTGCGCCAACGGTGAGGAACGCACTCCCCCGGTCCGACTCGACCCCCGCCCGTGCCACGACTTGGATCTGGGCGGCACCCTCAGCCACCGCACGGACTCTGCCGGTCAGTCGCAGAGGAGTGTCTTCGACGACGTGGGAGGTGCCCGTCGCGTGGTGCGCTCGGCCCCGGTCAGTTGGCGCGGCGGAGGCGACGGTGTGGGAGGTCAGACCGGCGGGGGTTTGCACCCATTCGAGGCCGGCGGGGAGGGAGACGTCGAGCTGGACGTCTGACTGGTTCAGGGTGGTGCGGAGGTCGATGTCCAGCCGGGCTTCACGGCCCAGCGCGGGTGCTTCGGCCAGGTGGACGGAGACGTCGAGGCAGCTCCGCCACTCCCCCGGGCCGTCGAACGGGGTGCAGGGCGCAGCGGCTTCGGCGGTGGTGGCGGAGAGGACGGCGGCGAGCAGGGCTGTGGGCGGCAGGACTCCGCGGAGCACTTGGCGGATCATGAGATCCCTTTCGCGCAGGGTGGAGAACAGGGAGTCCGGGTCTACCAGAGCAGATCCCCGCTGGTGGCCATTCAGTGCCACCGTCACCACCCGGCCACCGCGTCAGAGAAGCTGCTCCTCCTGCGCCCGCCGCACGGCCTCGACGCGGTTGCGCGCGCCCAACTTCTGCATCGCTGTCTGGAGGTAGGTCTTGACCGTGTTGCGGGTCAGACCGAGTTCTTCGGCGATCTCCGGGTTCGTCCGCCCGGTGGCCGCCAGCCGCACGACCTCGTACTCCCGTCGGCTCAACGACAGCCGGAACAGCCTGGCCTGCAACAACGTCCCGCTCGACTCCCGGAGCCGCGGGTCGATCACCCGCACCCCGGCCCCGATCCGGCGCAGCTGCGCCACCAGGTCCGTGTCCGTCACGTCCTTGAGCAGGCACCCGTGCGCGCCGGCGTGCAGGGCGGCCGACAGGGCGGCGTGGTCGTCGTAGGCGGTGAAGATGACGACCTTCGCGGCGGGCGCGGCGGCGGTGATGCGCGGCAGGGCCTCGCTGCCGAGCATGTCGGGCAGGCGCAGGTCCAGCAGGACCAGATCCGGTCGCAGCGCACGGGTTCGGGTGATGGCGTCGCGGGCGGACCGCGCCGAGCCGACCACCTCGATGTCCGGTGTCGACGCCACCAGCGACCGCACCCCGTCGCACACGACGGGGTGGTCGTCCACGACCAGGATCCTCAAGCGTGCTCCACGGCGTCCGCGTCGGCCAGGCCGAGGATTTCCACCGCCCGCTTGCGCATCTCCACCTTGCGCACCTTCCCGGTGACCGTCATCGGGAACTCCTCCACCACGTGCACGTACCGCGGGACCTTGTGGTGGGCCAGCTTCCCCGCGCAGAACTCCTTGAGCGCCTCGGCGGTCAGCGGCTCGGCGTCCGGGCGCAGGCGGACCCAGGCCATGAGTTCCTCGCCGTACTTGACGTCCGGCACGCCGATCACCTGTGCGTCAAGGATGTCCGGGTGCGTGTACAGGAATTCCTCGATCTCGCGCGGGTACAGGTTCTCGCCGCCGCGGATGACCATGTCCTTGATGCGGCCGGTGATGTTGAGGTAGCCCTCGTCGTCCATGACCGCCAGGTCGCCGGTGTGCATCCAGCGGGCCCTGTCGATGGCCTCGGCGGTCTTGTCGGGCTCGTTCCAGTAGCCCAGCATCACCGAGTAGCCGCGGGTGCGCAGTTCGCCCGGGGTGCCGCGGGGCACCGTGCGGCCGGTCTCCGGGTCGACGACCTTGACCTCCAGGTGCGGCATGACCCGGCCGACGGTCGAGACCCGGCGGTCCAGCGAGTCGTCGTGGCGGGTCTGGGTGGAGACCGGTGAAGTCTCGGTCATGCCGTAGGCGATGGACACCTCCCGCATCCCCATCCGCTCCACCACCTGCTTCATCACCTCCACCGGGCACGGCGAGCCCGCCATGATGCCGGTGCGCAGGGAGGAGAGGTCGTAGGAGTCGAAGTCCGGGTCGGCCAGTTCGGCGATGAACATCGTCGGCACGCCGTAGAGGGACGTGCACCGCTCCTCGGCCACCGCCCGCAGGGTCGCGGCCGGGTCGAACGCGGGTGCCGGAATGACGACCGTGGCGCCGTGCGAGGTGGCGGCCAGGTTGCCCATGACCATCCCGAAGCAGTGGTAGAACGGGACGGGGACGCAAATGCGGTCGTTTTCGGTGTACCCCAACAGTTCCCCGACGAAGAAGCCGTTGTTGAGGATGTTGTGGTGGGACAGGGTGGCGCCCTTGGGGAACCCGGTCGTGCCGGACGTGTACTGGATGTTGATCGGGTCGTCGGCGGACAGCTCCGGCCACGCCGGGTGGTCGCCCGAGTGCAGGTCGGTCCACTGTGGAGTGTCCAGCAGGACGACCTGCTCCAGGTTCGGGCACTTCGGGCGGACCTGCTCGATCATCCCGGCGTAGTCGGAGGTCTTGAACGACCGGGCGGCGACGAGCGTGCGGATGCCGGACTGGTTGAGCACGTACTCCAGCTCGTGCACCCGGTAGGCGGGGTTGATGTTGACCAGGATCGCGCCGATGCGGGCCGTCGCGTACTGGACCACCACCCACTCGGCGCGGTTGGGCGACCAGATGCCGACCCGGTCGCCGACCCGGACACCGCTGTGGTGCAGGCCCGCGGCGACGGCGTCGACCTCGTCGCGCAGCTGCCGGTACGTCCACCGCCGGCCGGTGGTCCGGTCGACCAGCGCCTCCCGGTCGCCGTGCGCGGCCACCGCGCGGTCGAAGTTGACGGCGATGGTGTCGCCCAGCAGCGGCACGTCCGAGGTGCCCGACGAGTAGCTCAGGTGCGCCATCACCGGAACGTACCCCAGGTCACACGAGCGCGACCTCTCCGGATGGAGAGGGTGCCGGCAGCTCGCAGCGCAGCACCGCGCCGCCCTCGTCGGTGTTGAGCAGGCTCAGCGTGCCGCCCGTGCGCTCGACCTGGCGGCGCAGGGCGGGCAGTCCCGCGCCCGTGCCGGCGGCCTGCTCTTGGATGCCGACGCCGTCGTCCAGGACCGCGACGGTGAGCCGGTCGGACACCGCCAGCGTGACCACGACCGACCGGGCGCGGGCGTGCTTCTCCACGTTGAGCAGGCCCTCGTCCACCACCCGCTTGACCAGCGCGGCCCGCGCGGGGTCGAGCCGGGGGCTCCCGCCCACCGGCACGAAGCTCGCGGCCACGCCGGAGCGCTGGCTGAACGCGTGCACGGACTCGGCGATGTCGGCGGTCAGCCGCACCGGGTCCCGGTCGGAGCCCACGCGCAGCCGCGAGATGGACTCCCGCAACGCCATGCCCGCAGCCGCCAGCTGCTGCTCGATGCGCTCCAACTGGTCGTCCACGCCCGGCACGGCCTGCTCCCGCAGCCGCCGCACCGACGAGCCGACGCCGAACAGCATCGCCCCCACGCTGTCGTGCAGCGACGCGGCCAGCCGCCGCCGCTCCTCCACCACGGCCGTGTCGGCCAGCGTCACCGCGCCGTCCGCCACGTCCACCGCGAGCCCGGCGAGCCGCGCGAGCCTGCGCAACCCGTCGACCGCGTCGTCCCCCACCTCGGCCTCCCCCCGCACGGCCCCGTACAGCACGCCCCGGACCTCCCCGGTCCGCACCGGCACGGCGGCCATGCTGCCCAGCCCCTCGGCCCGGACGTGCGCGTCGAAGTCGTGCGTGATCCGGTTCGAGCGGTAGTAGTTCGGCACCACGATCGGGCTGCCGGCCGCCGCGACCCGCCCGCCGACCCCGAGCCCGATGGGCACCGGCAGGTCGTGCAGGCGGGAGTCGCGGGTGCCCGACCACAGCCGCAGCACCAGGTCCCGGCCCTCCACCAGGCCGATGAGGCTGACGTCGAACCCGAACTGCGCGCGGATCCGGTCGGCGAGCCCACGCAGGACGGCCCGCGTGTCGAGCAGGCTCACCCGCTCGTCACGGGCCCGCTCCAGCGCGTCCAGCTCCGCGAGCAGTTCGAAAACGTCGTCGTCGTCCACATCGGCCTCCGGTCTGCGCCACGCTAGTGTTCTTGACCGGTCAACTGTGTTGAATTGCGCCGCCTCCGCGTCGAGGCGAGGCCGCCCGGAGGGTCGGCTCGTCACGTCGCCTTTCCCGCCGATCGAAAAGCGTGACCGTCGGAAAGGCGACGCGACAAGCCGACGGCGGCCTCGCGACCGGTCAACGGTGGGGCTCAGGCGGGCTGCGGGACGAGTTCGCGGGCCTTCTCGGCGGTCAGCTTGACCACGCACGCGCACGACACCAGGGCTGTGACCAGCAGAAACAACGCCACCGGCACGAACGAGCGGTACTGCGAGTACAGCCAGGTGGCGATGATCGGCGTGAACGCCCCGCCGAGCATCACGCCCACCTGGTAGCCCAGCGACGCCCCCGAGTACCGCAGCCTCGCCGTGAACAGCTCCGAGAAGAACGCCGCCTGCGGCCCGTACATGGCCGCGAACAGCACCAGGGCGACCACCACCGCGATCACCACCAACCCCGGCGAACGGGTGTTGACCAGCAAGAACGCCGGAAACACCCACAGCCCCGTGGTCACCGCCCCGAACAGGTACACCGGCCGCCGCCCGATCCGGTCCGACAGGTGCGCGAACACCAGCAGCGCCGGCACCTGCGCCACCGCACCCCACATCACGGCGTTGAGCATGGTCGAGCGGGGCATCCCCAGCACGGTCGTCCCGTACGAGAGCAGGTAGGTCGCGAACAGGTAGAACCCGGCCCCGACGACGATCACCGCACCGGCCGCGAGGGCGATGTTGCCGGGGTGCTTGCGCAGGACCTCCAGCACCGGCGAGGACGCCGTGCCTTCCTTTTTGACCTCGCGCATCGCCACCGTCTCCTCCAGGCGGAACTGCGCGTAGAGGGCGACCAGGATCAACGCGATGGAGAACAGGAACGGCAGCCGCCAGCCCCACGCCGCGAACTGCGCCTCGGTCAGCCACGACGACGTCCCCAGGAACACCAGCGTCGACAGCACCAGCCCGACCGGCACCCCGAGTTGCGCGAAGCTCCCGTACAGCCCGCGCCGGTGCGGCGGGGCGTTCTCGGTCGCGATGAGCACCGCCCCGCCCCACTGCCCGCCGACCGCCACGCCCTGTGCCAGCCGCAGCACGACCAGTGCGATCGGGGCCGACACGCCGATGCTCTCGTAGGTCGGCAGCAGCCCGATGACCGTCGTCGAGCCGCCCATCAGGAACAGGGCCGTGACCAGCGCGGCCTTGCGGCCGACCTTGTCGCCGAGGTGGCCGAACAGCACCCCGCCCAGCGGCCGGGCCGCGAAGCCGACCGCGAACGTGCTGAACGCCAGCAGCGTGCCGGCGAGCGGGTCGGCGGTCGGGAAGAACAGCTTGTTGAAGATCAGCGCCGCCGCCGTGCCGTAGATGAAGAAGTCGTACCACTCGATGGCGGAGCCGGAACTGCTCACCGCGATGATCTTGGCCAGTTTCATGGGCGCTCCCGGGGTCGGTCGGATGCACGACCGTGACGCGGGTCTCAGCCGTCCGGTACCTCCCGATGGAGAGGGTCAAATCCGGTTGCCCGGGGTGGACCGGCCGGTCAGAGTGGGCCGCATGCGGACCATCGGGCTGATCGGCGGCATGAGCTGGGAGTCGTCGGCGGAGTACTACCGGCTGCTCAACGAGGAGACCCGGCGCCGGCTGGGCGGGCACCACTGCGCGCCCAGCCTGCTGCTGACCGTGGACTTCGCGGAGATCGAGCAGTTGCAGCGGACCGGGCAGTGGGAGCGGGCCGGTGTGCTGCTCGCCGACGCCGCGCGGACGCTGGAGAAGGCCGGCGCGGAGTTGATCCTGTTGTGCACCAACACGATGCACAAGGTCGCGGGGGCTGTCGCGGATGCGGTGAGCGTGCCGTTCGTGCACATCGTGGACGCGACGGCGCAGCGGCTGGGCAGTCGGCGAGTTGGATTGCTCGGCACGCGGTTCACAATGGAGCAGGACTTCTACCGGGACCGCATGGCCGAGCACGGCATCGAGGTGATCGTGCCCGACGAGCCGGACCGGACGCTGGTCCACGACGTGATCTACCAGGAGTTGACCCGGAACCGGATCGAGCCCGCGTCGCGCGAGCGGTACCGCGAGGTCATGGCGCGGCTGGTGGAGCGCGGGGCGGAGGCGGTGATCCTGGGGTGCACGGAGATCACGTTGCTGGTGGACCAGTCCGACTGCGCGGTGCCGTTGGTCGACTCGACCCGGAGTCACGTCGAGGCCGGGGTGGATTTGGCGTTGGCTTAGCCGCCGGTTCGTTGGTGGGCGGTGTTGGTGGGTTCCCCGTAGGTGTAGGGACGGACGCGGTAGGTGGCGGTTTTCTCGGTGGGGAGGGTGATCAGGCCGAACGAGTGGGTGTCGGGGTCCAGTGCGGCGGCGACTTGGAAGGTGTGGGTGTTGTGGGGGCGGACTTCCAGGAGGTAGCCGTGTTCGCCTTGGGCGTTGTCGGTCCAGGTGAACAGGATTCCGTTGGCGTGTTTGACGGTCGCGGTGAAGTTGGTGGGCTTGGCGGCGGGTGAGCGGGCAGGGTGGGTGCCGGTGTTTCCTTTTTGGGGTGCGGCCCACTCGTGTCCATCCTCTGTGGACACTTCGTCGCCGGGTGGGAGGGTGACGTCCTCTTCGGCGGATGCTGGGCCGTAGTAGGGACGGATGCGGTAGTAGAACGGGGTTTGCGGGATCAGGTCGGGGTGGGTGTAGGTGTTCGTGTCGGGTGAGGCGAACTGGAGGACGGTATAGTCGCCGTTGGGGTCGTGGGCGTATTCGACGGCTTGACCTGCGGCGTCGGGGGTTGGACGCCAGGACAGGGTGACGTCGGTGGACGAGGTGAGGGTGGCGGTGAGGCCGCTGGGCTCCTGGGTCGCGCATGAGGTCAGGAGCACCAGCGGGATCAAAAGTCGTTTCAACTGCGTCACTTGCGCCAGAACCGGATGCCGCTCCAGACCACGGTGACCGGGCCTTGGCCGCTCGCGGTGCGGTAGGCGCCGAACTTGTCGTAGTAGCTGCCGCTCGTGCTGGACACCGTGTGCCGCAACGATCCGTTGATGTACGTGCGGTGGGCGTTGCCGATCGCGTGGACGGTGTTCACGCGCACGGTGGTGCCGACGATCGCGCCACTGGCGATCGTTGTGCCGCCGTGCACCGCGTAGAGCCGTCCGCCTCGTTCGACGGCGAGCATGAAGTACGGGCCGGCGTCGGACCCGTCGCGGAAGGTCTGCTTGAGGCTGATCCGCGTGCCGCCCATGCTGGTGATGCGGAAGGAACCCTCGAACTGCCTGGTCCCGCCGGTGTGGGTGGCGTAGCGGCGTTCGGCGCGCTGGTCGCCGGAGGCGGTGGAGCAGGTGAGGCGGAAGGTCAGGTCGGACACGTCGCCGCAGCCGCGTTCCTGGACGGAGAACGTTGGGGAGTAGGACGTCCACGGGCCGGATTCGACCTGGGCTTGAGCAGGGGGTGCCAGGGCAAGGAGGGCGGCGACGGCGGCGAGGACTGTCAGGGTTTTCCTGGGCATGCGTCTACCTCCTGGTCGTCTCCCCTGGGTGCAGGGAGGGGAGATCCAAGGCGGTGGCGGGCCTGACTGTATAGGAAGCAGACTATTTGCTTCAAGCACTCGAGCGGCGTTTCAGGGAGCCTCCGGTTCGGCGGTGCGGCAGAGTGGGGGTATGGAGCTTTCGCCGCGCGGGGTGTTCGGGTTGGCGCGTTCTGCCGTGGAGACGGCGGTGTCGGTGCCGGGGCGGGTGTTGGGTTTGTTGGAGGCGGCCGAGCAGGTGGTGCGGCGGGCCGATGAGCTGGTGTCGCGGACCGAGCGGGTGCTGGACGAGACCGAGGCGCTGGTGGATCGGGCCGGGGCGGCGGTTCAGGGGACCGAGGCGCTCATGGTGCGGGCCGAGGCGGTGACTGCTGCGGCTGAGCGGGTCACGGAGGATGCGGGGCAGACGGCCCGGACGTCTCGTGAGTTGATGGACAACTACGCGCCCCTGGCGCAGCGCGCGCACCCGTTGGCGTCGCGGTTCGTCGACGAGTTGTCGCCGCACGAGGTGGACGCGGCGATCGAGCTGGTCGACCAGTTGCCCGTGCTGACCAAGCACCTGATGAACGACATCCTGCCGATACTGTCCACTTTGGATCGGGTTGGGCCGGACATCCACCAACTGTTGGAGGTGACCAACGACGTGCGGCAGGCGATCCTGGGCATCCCGGGCTTCACGTTCCTGCGGCGGCGGGGTGAGGACAAGGAGGATCGGGGCGAGGTTCCCGAGATCGGGTGAGCCTCGCCCCGAGCCACCACTACTTCAGGCCGTAGGCGCGGATGACGGTTTGTTCGAAGGCGTTGCCCGCGTTGTCGTGCGACTTCGCCTTGAGGGACACGTACCGGGCGTCGGCCGGGTGGTTGACGAAGGCCAGCCAGCGCTTGCCGATCTTGGCCACGCGGGCGGGCTGCCAGGACTTGCCGTCGTCGTAGGAGACGTGGACCTCCGTGGTCTCCACGCCGTCGGTGGGTGCGCCGCCGTTGCGTTGGGCGTAGATCGGGATGGCGAACGGCGTGCCGGCCCGGGCCCGGTTCTGGTCGTCGAGGTGGGGGGCGAAGCGGACCACGTGGAGGGGTAGGGCGACCGGGTCGCCGGGGACGTGCTCGGAGATGAACGTCCACTTGGCGTTGATCTGCGTGGACAGGTCCGACACCCCGGACCGGGCCGTGTCGACGGTCAGCGTGTACGTCCCCTTGTCGGCGGGCACGCGGGCCAGGCCGGCGCCGTCGGTGTCGATGCCGCCGATGCGCACGCCGTCCTTGTACAGCTCCGTGCGGGCCTTGGTCACCTCGGAGTGGCCGTAGCGGGTGTCGCTCTGGTCGGTGTACATGGGGATGCCGAACGCCATCACGTCGGCCTGGCGACCGGCCCACGTGTCGGGGCGCTCGGTGGCGGGCAGGGCGGGCCCGAACACGGCCGCGTTCCAGCGCTCCGTCTTGGTCGTGCCGGCCGTGTACCGGCGGTTCCGGGTTTCGAGCAGGCTGGTCTCGCGGTAGCCCTCCTCCATGCGCATCTGCGAGAAGTGGTTGAACCACGGGACTTCCGGCGAGAAGTACTCGGCCACCCGCAGTGGCAGCGGTCCGCCGGCCAGGTACTCGCGGTAGCCCTTCTTGTCCGGGGCCTGGGCGGCGGACACGGTGTCCACGCGGGCCAGGTCGCGGTCGGCGAACGCGCGGTGCAGGTCCTCCGGCACGCGGCCGTCATGGGTCCAGAAGACGTTGTACTGGTACGGACTTCCCTCGAAGCCGCCCTTGCCGTCGGGCTGGGCTAGCGTCGCCGTGACCGCGTACCGCGCGGAGCCGGGCAGGGAAGTGCGTGAAGGTACCCACAGGTGGCGTTCGAAGTCCTGGCCGAAGTCACCGCTGTTGGTGTAGCCGTAGGAGGTCTTGATCTCCATCAGCATGTCGGTGCGGCCGGGGTGGGCGTTCGGGCGTTCCACGGTGATGGAGTTCTCGCGGCCCAGGGCCGCGTCCAGGTCCAGGTGGTGGTCCTTGTCGACGATCAGGGCCGGCTCGGCGAACCTCGTGCTCCACCAGACGCCGTCCAGGTTGGTGATGATCGAGGAGTCGAAGAAGTAGCGGCCCCGGGGCAGGCGCACGGCGGCCTCGTCCGCGTCGAAGTCGCTGAACCGGCGTGGCTGGTCCAGGTCGACGAAGCGGTGGTAGAAGTAGGGCGACGGCTGTCCACTGTGGTCGGTCGTGGTGAGCTTGACGGTGTAGCTCTCGACTTCCTTGACGAACGACAGCGCGGTGCGCAGCTCGACGCCGTCGCCGGTGGCCAGCACGATCCCGCTGTAACCGCCGTCCGGCGCGTTCAGGGACGTGGTGGCCGTGATGACGACGTCGCTCCGGCCGCCGGCCGGGATCGTGACCTCCGCCGGGGACGTGGTGACCAGGCCCGCCGGGGCGGGAGCGCCGTCCGGGCCGCCCACGTCGGCGGTGAAGCGCAGGGTCACCGGGGTGGCGCCGTCGTTGGCGTAGGTGACGGTCCGGGTGAGCGGCGCGTCGTCGTGGTGCGGCCACTGGGCGACACCGAAGTTGAGGTTCGCGGCGCTCACCGTGGTGGTCTGGCGGCTGGCGCGGGCCACGTCCAGCCGGCCGGTGCCCTGGTGGTGCGTGGCGACCGCCGGGTTGGGCGTGGCGGTCGCGGTCAGCGCGGCCTTGATCCGGTCGGCGGACCAGTCCGGGTGCTGCGCGGCCAGGATCGCCGCCGCGCCGGCCACGTGCGGCGCGGCCATCGAGGTGCCGGAGAGCGCGACGTGGTTCTCGCCGACCGGAGTGCCGATGTGGCCGTTGCGGGCCTTGGCCGCGACGATGTCGACGCCGGGCGCGGTGATGTCGGGCTTGATCGCGCTGTCGCCCACGCGCGGGCCTCGCGAGGAGAACTCGGCCAGCGCGTCGTCACGGTTCACCGCGCCGACGGTCAGCGCCGCGTCCGCCACCGCCGGCGTGCTGAGGGTCTGCTCCCCCGGACCGCTGTTGCCCGCCGACACGACGAACAGCGCGCCGCTCGCCGCGGTGAGCCGGTTGACCGCCTGGGACAACGGGTCCGTGCCGTCGCTCGCCTGCGACGACCCGAAGCTCATGTTGACCACGTCCGCGCCCGCCGCGACGGCCCACTCCATGCCCGCGATGGCGTCGGACGACTTGCCGCGGCCGTTGTCGTCGAGCACCTTGGCGTTGAGCAGCTTCGCGTCCGGCGCGACGCCCCGGTACGGGCCGGAACCGGTGATGGTGGCGGCGACGTGCGTGCCGTGACCCTTGCGGTCGTCGGTGCTGTCGCTGTCCGCGAAGACCGCGGCGTCCACGACCGCGTCCGCGAGGTCGGGGTGCGTGACGTCGATGCCGGTGTCCAGCACGGCGACCTTCGCCCCGGCCCCGGTGTGGCCGGCCTGCCACGCCTCCGGCGCGCCGACCTGCGGGACGCTGCGGTCGAGCGCGGCGTGGACGGGCACGTCCAGCCACACCTTGCCCACGCCGGCCGCCCGGTTGCCCCAGAACGGCACCTTCTTGTCCGCCTCGAACGCCACCCCGTCCACGCTGGCCAGCGCCTTGCCGCCGGCGATCCGGGCGGTGTCGGCGGAGGTCATGATCAGCGGTGTCTTGTCGGTCCGGGCGTCGTCGTAGCCGTACCGGATCAGCGCGGAGACGTTGAAGAGGCCGGCGTCGAGCCGGTCCGCGCCGATGTCGGCCACGACGTCGTTCGGCGTCACGTGCACACTGCCGTCGACATCGGTCCGCACCCCGAACCCGACCCCGGCCCGGCCGGGCCCCGGCACCACGGACACCCGCCCTTCCCGCAGGCTGACCCGATCACCGGTCACCAACGTGACCTCGCCATCCGGCCGCCCGGTTTTGTCGGTACCCCGTGAGAGAATGGAACCGGGGGCCGGAGGCCACACCCCAGGCGCCACCACCGCATCCGGCCCAGTCAACGCCCCTGGTTCAGCCCCCGCGCCCGGCCCAGCCAACCCACCCGGCGGAGCCGATCGCCCCGCCCCGGCCCACGCGCCCGGCCCAGCCCACATGCCCGCCGCAGCCAACGCGCCCGGCCCGGCCAACCCACCCGGCCCGGCCATCGCACCCGGCCCCGCCCACGCGCCCGGCGCGCCGGCCACCACTACGGCGCCGGCCGCCAGGACCGCCGCCCACCGCCTCGATCTGCGGTTCATGCACACTCCCCAGTAGCGTGGCGGCACCCAACCGGCCACCACCGATCGCCACTAGAAGCCCGCGCACCCCCGTTTTGTTGCTTTCCGCAGCTCAGAGCACCCGCCGAAGCACCCGCAACGGCGCATGCCGGATCACCGGAGCCAACACCCGCCACGGCCACCAGGGCACCAGCGCCCTCGGCACCTCCCGCTCGATCGCCCGCACCATCGCCCGCACCCCCACCACCGTGTCCACCATCAGCGGCGCACGCAGCTGCGCATTCATCTCGGTGCGGATGTAACCGGGCAAGATCACACTCACCCTGATCGGCGTCCCCACCGTGTCCGCCCGAATACCCTCCTCCAGCGCCGGCACCCCCGCCTTGGTCGCCGCATACGCCGTCGCCGACCGAGGCAACCCCGGCAGCGCACTCACCGACGACACCAACACCAGGTGCCCGTGCCCCTGCCGGTAGAAGATCTCCATCGCCGACTCAGCCTGCGCCAACGCCGCGACGAAGTTCGTCTCCGCCGTCCGCCGGTTGGCGGAGAACCCACCGGTCCCACCGGCCGCCCCTTGCCGACACCCGCGTTGACGACGGCTTTCTTGTGCACCCCGAACGAAAACCCTTCGCCAGATCGACAACAACAACGAAGAACCCACCGCCGTCCACTCAGTACAGTCGACGAATGGGCCGACACCGGTTGTGCCGGCGAGGGACCAGCGTGAGCACCCAGATCCGGGTGCTCACCGGCCGCGCCCTGCGCACCGCCTTCGCCGACCCGAAACTGGTGTTCTTCGGCCTCCTGCAACCCGTCGTCATGCTCCTGCTGTTCAGCCAGGTCTTCGACGCGGTAAGCACGCTGCCGGCCCTGCACCAATACAACGGATACATCAACTTCCTGCTCCCCGCGACCCTGGTGAACATCGCCCTCACCACCGCTGTGGGCACCGGAGTCGGCGCACTCGGCGAGATCTACTCAGGCTTCGCCGCACGCCTGCGCGCCCTGCCGGTACACCCGCTCTCACCCTTGGTCGCCCGCACGATCGCCGACGCCGCCCGCCTGACCACCCAACTACTGGTCGCAACGGCAGCAGCGGTGCCGTTGCTGGGTTTCCGCCCCATCGGCATGACCGGCCTGATAACAGCGCTCGCCGTCACGGTGGCACTGGGCTGGGCCGCATCCTGGCTGTTCCTGGCCCTCGCCACCTGGCAAGGCAAGCCGGAAACCATGCAAGCGGTGTCGTTCCTGGTGATGTTCCCGCTGATGTTCGGCTCCAGCGCATACCTGCCAGTCGAGGCGATGCCCACGTGGCTGCGCGTGTTCTCCTCGATCAACCCGGTCACCTACGCGGTCGACGCGGCCCGCGCCCTCGCGCTCGGCCAACCCGCCGCAGGACCCGTGGCCGCCGCACTCGGCGCCGCCGCCCTGATGGCCGCACTCGGCGGGTACGCGGCGGCGCGCAACGTCCGCAGGTCACGCGGACAGCAGTGACTCCAAGCGATCAGCGGCTTCCCGCGCCCCGCCCGCTCGCTGGAACGACTCCCGCACCCGCTCCGCACCGGCCCAGTAGGAAGGCTCCCGCAACACCGCGTCCACCGCATCCCCGATGTGCGCGGCGGTAGCCCTGTTGAACCGCAACCGAATCCCCGCACCGGCCGCCACCACCTGGTCCGCCACGATCGGCTGGTCGTCCCGGATCGGCGCGACCACAAGAGGAACGCCCTGCGCCAACGACTCGCACACCGTGTTGTGCCCGGCGTGGCACACCACCAGACTCGCCCGCTCCAGCAACGCCAATTGCGGAACGTCCTCGCGCACCAACACGTTCGCCGGCACGTCCCCGCGCAGCTCGCCACCCCGGTCCACCACGACCGCCTGCAACCACGGCCGCGACCGCATCGCCTCGACGCACCCGCGCAGGAACCGCGCGCCCGTGCTGACCGTGCCGAGACTGACGAACACCAACGGGCACAACGGGTCCAGCCAGTCCCACGGGAACGGCACCAGCCCCGACCGCGCGCCCGGCACCGGCCCCACCAGGTGCACCGGCTCCCCCACGTCCCCGGCGAGCAACCCGCTGGTGAACCCGATGACCAGGTGCGGCGAGAACCGCGGGTCGGTCACCCCGGGCACCCCGAGCGCGCCGCGCACCCGCGCCACCTGCTCGGCCAGCCACCCGCGCACCGCGGGCAACCCGGCCAACGGGTCGGTGAACTCCGCGGACGTGGTCGCCGCAGTCGCCCACGGCAACCCCTCCCGCTCGGCTACGAACGCCCCCGCGAACGCCTGCTGGTCCACCACCAGCACGTCCGGGTGCGCGCTGCGCACCGCCCGCGCCACCCCCGGCGCCATCGACACCGCCAGCGGCACCAGCACCTGCTCCCACAGGAACCGCATCGCCGCGAACCCGCGCAACGAGTCCGGCCGCGGCGGCAGCGGCGCGGGCTCGCACGGGTGGATCGCCGCGTCGGACGGCAGCAGCCGCGCCAGCAGCCCCTCGTCGCCGGTCCACGCCACCGGGTGACCGCGCCGGCGCAGTTCCTCCGCCACGCCGATCACCGGGTTCACGTGCCCGGCGAACGGCGGCACGACGAACAGGAACCCGCTCACGCCGCCCTGCGCTCCCCGTCGTGCTGGGCGACCCAGTCCAGCACCAGTTCCCGGACCGTGCGGTGCCGTTCCACCAGCACCGAGTGGTTCTGGCCCTCGATGACGACCGTCCGGCAGTTCGGCAGCGCGTCCTGCACCGCGGTCAGGTCGTCCTGCTGGAACCCCTCACTGCCCACAATGGACAGCACCGGACACCGGATCTCCATGAGTTCTTCGGGAGACAGCAACGGCCCGGTGGGCACTTCCTCCACGATGCTGGTGGACCGGATGATGCCGTGCGCGGCGCGGGCGAGCTTGGCGTGGTGGTTGCCGAAGGTTTCGGCCAGCCAGCGCAGGTTCTCCTCCTTGCCCATCTCGTCGACCACGTTGACCAGCGTGCGGCCCATCTTGTCCGCCCACGGCACGGTCGCTGGCTCCGCCTCGATGGACACGATGCTGCGCACCCGGTGCGGGTGGGCGGCGGCGAAGCTGAACGCGATCGTGCCGCCGAAGCTGTTGCCCACCAGGTGCACCGGCCGGTCCACGCCCAGGCCGTCGAGCAGCGCGCCCAGGTCGCCGACGAAGTCCTTGAGCGTGTAGCCCGTGGCGGGGCGCTCGGTGCGGCCGTGCGCGCGCAGGTCGTAGGTGAGCACGTCGATGCCCGCCTCGGACACCGGCGCGGCGAGCGTGAGGTAGAAGCTCGCCAGGCTGTCGTAACCCAGGCCGTGCACGAACACCGCGATCGGCGGCTCGCCGACCGGGTCCCTGGCGGCCATGCGCTGGTAGTGCGTGCGCAGCCCGTTGACGTCGAGGACGGCCACCTAGCCCACCCGCGCGATCACGAAGTCGGCCAGGTCGCCCACGGTCAGCGCGATCACGCTGTCGAGGTCGAGTTCGGCCAGGTAGGCGGCCAGGTTGACGTGCTCGCCGTAGTGCTCGACCAGCAGCGAGCCCAGCGTCACCAGGTCGATGCTCTCCAGACCGAGGTCGTCGTGGAAGCTGGTGCCGCGGGTGATCTCCAGGTCGTCGAGCCCGTACTGGTCGAGCACCCGGACCAGCATCGAACGCAGCTCGTCCAGGACGGTGGTCGTGGTCATGCGATGTCCTTCCCCTGCTGTTGAACGAGCTTCGCGCAGGCGCTCCACGCGACCGCGCCGGCGGCCGAGCGCAGGACGGTGACCTCCACGGGCGGCAGCACCAACCCGTGCAGGCCGTGCGCGGTGAACCGGTCGCCGTGCTGCCGGACCCGGATCTCGGCGGGGAACAGCGGCGGCGCGCCGTCCCGCCACAGCGCGCCGCGCACGGCGTCCTTCACCGCGATCCGGGCGGCCAGCCAGTCGCGGCGGTGGGTGGGCGGGCACTGCCCGTGCTCCGCGCGTTCCGCCGCGCCGCAGTACTTGTGCAGGTAGAACTCGCGGGAGGCCAGGCTCCACCGGTCCACCACCTGCCACCAGCCGTCGGCGGCGGGCCGGGACAGCGTGCTGGTCTCCGGGAACCGGTGCACCGCGCCGCCTTCCGCGCCGCCGTCGAACCGGTGGTCGGTCCAGCCGGTGACGGCGATGACGACTTCGCCGTCCCGGATCACCTGGGCGTCGGCGCGCACGGTGTCCTCGGTCAGCTCCGTGATCCGGATCGCGCAGTCCACAGTGGATCCGATGGGCGGTTCATCGGCGTACCATCGGATGTGGTCGATGCTCTTGGGGAACGCGATCCAGCGCGCCGGGTGGCGTTCGACCAGCCAGTGGCCGAGGAGCTGGCCGACGTTGTCCAGCAGCGCGCCCGGTGCGCCGGGTACGGTGATGCGGCCGCGGATGGAGCGTTCGCCGATGGCCACGGTGCGGGTCAGGCCGCGGTACCCGGGTCCGTGGAACAGCCAGCGCTCGTCGTAGAGGCGGTGCGCGGGCAGCACGGGTTCGTGCTCGTCGTGCGGGATGCCCCAGGGGCGTGGGGCGGGCTGGTGGCGCTGGGCTGTTGTGAATGCGGCGTCCGCGTAGTCGCCCAGTTTCGCTCTGCCATCCTTTGTGGACAGTGCTACTCGGTGGCCGGGTGCGGCGACCAGCCAGCGGTGGAAGCGGACGTCCCGCAGGTCGGTGACGACTCGGCCGTGCGCGGCGCGTCCGGCCGCGTCGACCAAGTGCGCGATCATGGTCGTCGCGGGCATGACGGGCCGCAGGTCAGACTCGTCCGGCCAGCCGGGGCGCTGGTGGGCGAAGCAGTGGTCGAGCAGGTGCGGCATGGCGGCGGTGGACACCTCGATCTTCTGCTGGGCGTCCAACACCGCCGCGACGGCCGCCTCCGCTTCCCGCAGCACGGCCTGGAACTCCGCCAGCGCGCCACGTGGTTCGGGGGCCGGGTCGAGGGCGCTGAAGTCCGGGTTGTGCCCCTCGACCCACAGGGCGGTGGCAACCCGGCGGAGTTGCTCGATCCCGGACCGGTGCGGGGAGTTCCCGGCGACGGCCAGATGGTCGCGGTCGCGCAGGGTGTCGGACACGAGCGAGGTCAGCGTGCCCGACCCGACCTGGACGAACGCGCGGAACCCGACGTCGTGCAGGGCGCGCAGCAGGGTGGCGAAGCGGACCGGTTCGAGCAGGTGGCGGCGGCACAGGTCGCGGATGGCGGGTTCGGTGGTGGGGAACGGGCTCGCGGTGGTGGCCGACCAGACCGGGGTGTGCGCCGGGTGCAGGGGGAGCTTGGGGATGTGGAACTGCTCCAGGTACGGCTCCAGCACCGGGGTGTGGAAGCCGGAGCGGAAGGGCAGGACCTGGCAGATGACGGCCTTGCGGCGGTAGTGCTCGGCGAGTTCGGCTATCTCGTCGGCGGGTCCGCAGACCACGGTCTGGTTGGCGGAGTTCTCGTGCGAGACGACGACGTTCGGCCAGTGCAGGTCGACCTCGTCCAGCGGGCACCCGAGGACGGCGAACTCGACGCCGGGCACGCGCAGCGCGTCGAGGTCGGTGCGCCAGAGGAGTTCTTGCAGCTCGGCGGTGTCGAACAGGCCGCCGGACACCATCGCGCTCCACTCGCCCACGCTGTGCCCGGCGACCGCGTCCGGCCGGATCCCGATGCGCCGCAACGCTTCGTCCACGATTCGGTTGGTAGCCAGCACCGCTGCCGCGTGCCGGCCGACGGTGTCCGTGCCGAGGTCCAGCGGGTGGTCGACGAGGTCCTCGACGCGCGGCTTGAACTCCGCCTCCAGACCGGGGAAGAGGAAGACGATCTTGCCGTGCAACGGTTCCGGGCTGAACCAGATGTCGTCACGGCCTCGCCAGGCCCGCCCCTTCCGGGCCACCTTCTCGGCGCGTTGGAGGCGTTCCGGGGTGGGGTTGACGACGCCGAGGCGCCCGGTGGCCCCGTACTCGCGCAGGACGACGCCGGTCATGACCACTCCGAGGCGGTGAGGACGACCGCACCGGTCGTGCCGTGGTCGAGTTCGGTGAGCAGTGCTCGGACGCCGGCGGCCGGGTCGATGACCGCGATGCCGCGTTCGGCGTAGTGCTGGGCGAGTTCTTCGGTGACCATGCCGGTTCCTGGCGCCCAGGGTCCCCAGTGGACAGTCAGGGCTTGGTCTTCGCTCAGGGCTTCGAGGGCGTCGTTGGCGGCGGCGTAGTCGGTCTGGCCCGGGTTGCCGGTTGCGGCGGAGATGCTGCCGAAGAGCACGGTGAAGCGGGGGCGGGTGGGGAGGTCGCGGAGTTCGTCGAGGAGTGCTTTCGCGCCTTCGACCTTGGTGGCGTGGACGCGGGCGAACGACTCAGGGTCCTTGTCGACGGCCAACCGGTCCTCGATCACACCGGCCGCGTAGACGACGCCGTCGAGGCGGCCGTGCTCGGCGTGGACCTCCTTGACGAGGCGGCGGAGGGCGGCGGTGTCGCGGACGTCCAGGCGGTGGTAGGTGGCGCGGTCGCCGAGTTGGGCGAGGGTGGTCGCGACTTCCCGGGCGGCGAGGACGCGGCGGGCTTCGCGGTCGATGTCCTGGGGTGGGCGGCCTTGGCGGGCGAAGTGGGTGCGGAGGGTGGGGAGGTCGCCTTCGGGTTCGGTGCCGGTTGCGGGTGCGGTGCGGCCCGCGAGCACGAGACGGCACTTGAACGCCTTGGCCACCTCCGCCGTGATGCCACGCGCTCCGCCGATCAGGAGGACCACGGAGTCGCGGTCGAGGGCGAGCGGGCCGGCGGTGGTGTGGCGGTCAAGGGCGTCCGGCCCATCGGTGGTGTCGTGGTCGCGTTGGGTCAGGCGGAGGGTGAACCTGCGGTTGTCGCCCGTGATGACGACTGGTTCGTCGCGCGGGGTGGCGGCTTCGTCGGCGGCGGTCCGGGCGATGATGTCGGGGTCGGCGGTCGGTGGGAGTTCGACCAGGCGGCAGGTGGTGTCCGGGTGTTCGCGGTGGAGGGAGCGGAAGAAGCCGCGCAGGCCGTCGTGGGACCGACCCGGGGTCAGGGCGAGGATCCGGCCGGCTCGGGGCAGGGCGGAGCGGAACAGGTCGAAGGTCGTGGGCAACACCGGCTCGTCCTCGAAGGCGTGCAGGGAGATGACCCCGTCCACCCGGTCGACGTCGTCGAGCCGCCGCCGACCGCTCACGACCACCGCCACCGCACCCCGCGCGGACAACTGCCCGGCGACCTCCTCCGCCAACTCCGCCGACCCGCCCGCGACCACGAAGTGCACCCCGACCAACGCCGTCATCACGACCGGCGGCGCCGGCAGCGACACCTCCTCGAACTCGTACCGCCGAGGTGCCGCCACCACCACCTCCGCCTTCGGCGCAGGTGGACGACCGGTCAACCTCCCATCGTCGCCCTCGGCCCCGTGAAGTAGATGACCGGTCAACTCGAGGTCCGCGGGTGGTTGACCGGTCGGCTGGGGGGACAGGGCCTCGGCCATCGCGGCGGCCGTGCGGGACTTCACCACGGCGGTGAGGCGGTCGCGGGCGTCGAGGTGGCCGGTCAGTTCGGTCGCGATCTCGGTGCGCTTGATGGAGTCGATGCTCAGGTCGGCTTCGAGGTCCAGGCCGGGGTCGATGAGGTCGGTCGGGTAGCCGGTGCGTCGCGCGATCACCTCGACGACCGTGGTCAGGAGGTTGGTCGGGGCGGGGGCAAACGATTGCGGTTCGGGTTCGGCCGCGACCGGCACATCCGCCGGCACAGGAGCAGCGGTGCTGACGGATGCGGCAGCGGGGGAGCCGAGGTAAGAGAGCATGACGTCCCGTTGCACGGCCACGAACTCGCGGCTGGTGCGGAGGAAGTCCTCGACCAGGGCCTCGCGGTCGGGTACCTGCGGCGTCGTCGTCAGGGGTACCCGGCGGGCCGGGGACAGGCCACCGGGCACCACCGCGCCGGCCGCCGTTCGCACGGTCTGGCCGTCGACCAGCCAGCCGGGCGTCCGGGGCACGGGCAGCGCCGACACGTCCCGCGCACCCCGGCCCACGAACAGCCACTCCGGCCGCACCGGCACCCCGGCCACCGCCAACCGCGCCACCGCGTGCAGCAACCCCACCAACCCCGGTCGCTCCTCCACCGCCACCACCGTGCACGGCCGGTCGCCCAGGATCTCCCGGACGAGACCGCTCAACACCGTCCCCGGGCCGGCCTCCAGGAACACCCGCGCGCCGGCCTCGTACATCGCCAGCACCTGCTCCACGAACCGCACCGGCGCACCGATCTGAGCCGCCAGCTCTCCCCGCACGTCCGACCCATAAGGCACTGCCCCCCGGTTCGTCCACACTGGACGGTCGGGCACACCGATTCGGTGTTCGGAGAGGGCAGAGGCGAAGGTCGAAGCGGCCGAAGCAACGACCGGGCTGTGGAAGGCACACGCCACCGGGATGCGCTTTGCCGCAATCCCCACCGCCCGCAGAGCCGCCAAGGCACCGTCGATGTCCCGCCCGGAGATGACCACCTGCCGGGGCGCGTTGTGGTTGGCCACCACGACGTCCAGCCCGGCGACCGCCTCCGCCACCGCCTCCGCCGACCAGGTCACCGCCGCCATCCCACCGGGATCCGACCCCGCCGCCGCCACCACGGCCGCCGCCCGCGCCTCGCTCAACGACAGCAACGCGGCCGCGTCAAGAGCACCCGCCGCCGCCAGCGCGACCAGCTCGCCGTAGCTGTGCCCGCCGAACATGTCGGCCTCGACCCCGAGCCGCCGCAACAGCTCGTGCACCGCCAACCCCACGGCACCCAACGCGGGCTGCGCGACCCGCGTGTCCCGCACCCGCGCCGCCGCCTCCCGCACCTCGCTGGGCGTGAACAAGGCCGGCGGGAACACGCACGCCGGCGACATGCGCGCGAAGCGTTGCAGTTCGGGGAAAGCGCAGAACAGCTCCGACAGCATCCCCGGCCGCTGACTCCCCTGCCCTGGGAACAGCACCGCCAGCTTGCCGCCGACCCCGCCCCGGTACACGCCGTCCGCCGCACCGCCGTCCAGCGCCGTCCGCAACAAGCCGATCAACTCCGGCACCGAAGCCGCCACCACGGCAACCGCAACCGGCCCCGACGACAGGGCGCTGCGGGCCAAGTCCCGCAACGACCAAGCCCCGGTCTCCGCCAACGCCAGTACCCGCGCCACCTCACGCTCCGACGCGAACAAGAACAACTCCGCCGGCCACCGCGACAGCCCGTGCCGGATAGCCGCCGACGACGGATGACCACCCAGCACCACGTGGAAGTTCGTCCCCCCGAACCCGAACGCGCTCACCCCCGCCACCCGCTCCCCCGCCCGCGTCAGCCACGGCGTCGCCGCCCGGTGGAACACGAACGGCGAGCGGTCCGGTAGCCAGGCCGCGTTCGGGGACTCCACGAACAACGTCGGCGGCCGGACCCCGGCCCACACCGACAGCGCGGACTTGATCAACCCCGCCAGCCCGGCCGCGCACTTGGTGTGCCCGATCTGCGACTTCACCGACCCCAGAGCGCACGACCCCGGCGCCGCGCCCGCCTCCGTGAACACCTCGGTCAACGTCGCCAGCTCGGTCCGGTCCCCCACCACGGTGCCGGTCCCGTGCGCCTCCACCAAGCCCACGGAAGCAGGCGAGATCCCGGCGGCCGCGTAAGCCCGCTCCAACGCACGCCGCTGCCCGTCCGCACGCGGCGCGGTCAACCCCAGAGCACGGCCGTCGGACGCACTGCCCACGCCCCGGATCACCGCGTACACCCGGTCGCCGTCCCGCTCGGCGTCGGCAAGCCGCTTCAAAACCACGCAGGCAACGCCCTCACCCAATGCGATTCCGTCCGCCGACGAATCGAACGTCCGACACCGCCCGGTCGGGGACAACGCACCGACCGACGCGAACAGCAGGTAGTCGTCGATCGCGTTGTGCAGGTCCGCGCCGCCGGCCAGGACCAGGTCGCTCGACCCGCTGACCAGCTCCTTGCACGCCACGTCCACCGCCGCCAGCGACGACGCGCACGCCGCGTCCACGGTGAAGTTCGCACCGCCCAGGTCGAGCCGGTTGGCGATCCGCCCGGCGATCACGTTCGCCAGCCGCCCCGGGAAGGAATCCTCGGTCAACTCGGGCAGTTGAGACGCCAACCCGTCCGGCAGCGAGTCCATATAGGACGGCAGTACCATCCGCAACGTCGTCGCGTTGGACAGGTCGCTGCCCGCCTCCGCCCCGAACACCACGCTCGCCCGCGACCGGTCGAACCCGCCGCTGCCGTACCCCGCGTCGGTCAACGCCCGCTGCGCGATCTCCAGCGCCAGCAGCTGCACCGGCTCGATCGCCGCCAGCGACGCCGGCGGGATCCCGTACTTCAGCGGGTCGAACGGCACCTCGGGCAGGAACCCGCCCCACTTCGACGGCGTCCGGTCCGCGCCCTCGCCGAAGTACGTCGCGGGGTCCCAGCGCCGCTCCGGCACCTCGCCGACCGAGTCGACGCCGCCGACCACGTTGGCCCAGAACGTCTCCAGGTCCGGCGCGCCGGGGAACACGCACGCCATGCCCACGATCGCCACGTCGACCGGCTCACTCCGCCGCTGCGGGCGGTCGGCCAGCCCCAGCTCGTGCCGCAGCCGCCCGGCCCGTGCGGACCGGAACTCCTCCGCCTCCTCGGTCACCGAAGCGTGCAACGCGGCCACCGTGGTCACCGAGGACCGCAGCACCGCGACCTGCCCCGCCATGAACAACCCGGACGCCACCTGCTCCTCGGCCGACACCGCCGAAAGCACAGAACCGTTGCGCCGCAACCCCTTGCTCGCCACTCGCAACCGCCCGGCGTTCAGCCGCTCCAGCTCCGCCCAAGACTCGCGGTCCCCGGACAGACTGGCCGCCACCGCCCGGAACTCCGCCGTGTACGGGCTTGGCACGCACCGCGTGACGTGACCGGGCGCGGTCTCCAGCAACTCGGTCGTCGACGCCTCCACCACCTGCCGCTGGAACCCGGGCAGCACCGCGCCGCACGACACCGCCTCGGCCGTGAACAGGTAGGACGTGCCCATCAGCACGCCGACGCCGACCCCGCGTCGCGCCAGCGGCTCGGCCAGCGCAGCCACCATCGCCGCCGACCGGGCGTCGTGCACCCCGCCCGCGAACAGCACCTGCACGCCGTCCGACCCGGAGTCCAGGAACTCCTCCAGCACGCCGACCTGCGCCTCCCACAACGGGAAACTGCCGTGCGGCCCCACGTGCCCGCCGCACTCCGCGCCCTCGAACACGAACCGCCGCGCCCCCGCCGCCAGGAACCCGCTCAGCAAATCCGGCGAAGGCACGTGCAGGAACGCCGCAACGCCCAACGCCTCCAAAGCCGCCGCCTGATCCGGCAACCCACCGGAGATGATCGCGGCGGGCGGGCGCAACTCCCGGATCACGGCCAACTGGGCGGCCCGCACGTCCTCGTCCGCGAACCCGAGCACCCCGACCCCCCACGGCCGGTCGCCCAACACCTCGCGGGTCCGGGTCATCATCTCCCGGGTCGTCTCGCCGGACGCCAACGCCAGCGCCAGGAACGGCAGACCGCCCTCGCGCGCCACCGCGTCCGCGAACGCCGGCTGGTCGCTGACCCGCGTCATCGGCCCCTGCGCGACTGGCAGGTCGACCCCCAACGCCGTCGCCAGCAGCGAACCACGCCCCAGCACCGGCCGCAGGTCGGTCCGCACCGCCTCCTCCACCGCCGACCGCACCGCCCTGATCAACCGCCGCACACTCCCGTACCGGGCGGCCAACCGGGGTCCGAGGAACCCCGACACCGGAGCCGAGCACTCGGGCAGCCCGGTCAACTCCGCGTCCAGCACGACCCCGGCCGCGCCACCCACGACCGACGCGGCGGCGGTGCGCGGCCCGATCCCACCCCGCGCCCACACCGGCACAGCCAGGTCCGGCGCGCCGAGCAACTGCTGGAGCAGCACGAACGTGCTCAACGACCCGTCGCACGCCACCACCCCGTCGGCGCAGGTCTCCAGCGCCTGGGCCAGGGAGGTCACCTCGGCGAGGACGAAGTGGCGGTTGGGGATGTCGGCGACCTGCCACGGCGTGCCCGGCCCCAACAGCACGACGTCCAGCCGCGCGGCGCGCTCGCCGAGCAGGTCCAGCACCTCGTCCACGGTCAGCGCGCAGCCCGCAGGCACCCGCACGCCGAACGAGACCCCGGTCGGGAGTTGGGCGAGGGCGTCACGCGTGCGGTGGTCCCCCGGCCCGAGGTCGAGCACACCAAGCCCGCCCGCACCGCTGACAGCCGCGCACAACCCGGCGTCCGGCCCGGTGGTGACGCCGATGACCAGTTCATCCCGCGTGCCCATCACGCCTCCCAACCAGAGAACACCGGCATCACGCCTCCCGCTTCGCGCGCCGCCACACCCAGGCGTCCGGGTCGGCGGCCTTGCGGGCGTGCAGTTCCCCCACCTCCGGGTGCGGCAGGATCAGGAACCGCTCGTCCGACAGCCCTTCCAGCGCCGCCTCCGCGACCTCCTCCGCGGTCAGCAGCGGCGCGTAGTCCAAGACCGCCCGCGCCGCCGGATGACCGGCCGCGACCCCCGGCATCAACAGATCAGTGCGCACCCCGAGCGGGCACAGGGCGGACACCCGCACGCCCAGGTGCCCGTACGTGAACGCCAGCCACTCCGCCAACCCGACCGCCGCGTGCTTGGTCACCGAGTACGGCGCGTCCCCCGGCAACCCCAACAGCCCCACCGCGGACGCGGTGATCAGCAGGTGCCCGCTGTGCCGCCGCGCCATCCCGGGCAGCACCGCCTGGGCCAGGTACACGTGCGCCATCACGTTCACCGCCCACGACCGCGCCCAGTCCTGGTCGCCCGCGTGCACCCCCGCCCCGGTCGCGACACCGGCGTTGGAGCACACCACGTCCAGCGGCCCGAACTCCCGCTCGGCCACCGCCACCAGCGCCCGGGACTGCTCCTTGTCGCCCACGTCCGCGCACACGTCCACCGCGTCCACCCCCAGCGCCCGCACCTGCGCGGCCACCCGCCCGGCGGCGGTCCCGTCGAGGTCGGCCACCAGCAGCCCGCGCGGCCCCTCCGCCGCGAACCGCAGCGCCATCGCCGCGCCGATGCCGCGCCCCGCACCCGTGACGACCACGGCCTTGCCCCGGATTTCCATGCCGCCTCACAGGTGTTTCCCCGCCCGGACCGGGCCGAAGTTATGGCCGCCCGCGCGAGGGGGTCAAGGTCGGCCGGAAAATTCACCTGAACACGAGTGTCACGCCCTCGATTCTTGTCACGATGTGAGTACCGCGCCGGCCCCGACCACAATCCCGATCGGCTTGTTTAGCGGATTTCGCGGTATTTTCGAAGGCCCCTTGCACGTGATCTGCGCCGCTCGTTAACTTCCGCCTGGTCGGCACATTTCCGGCAGATTTCGAGGAAGGAACACCCGTGAAGTTGAAGACAATGCTGGGGGCGGGCGTGACCACGGGGCTCGTCGTGGCCGGCCTGCTGACGACCGTCGGCACGGGCTCCGCCGCACCGGTCCAGGTGGACAAGACGCTGACGTTCACGTGTCCGTTCCCCCTGATCGGCAACCAGGTCCTGTCGACCCGCATCCGCGCCACGATCGACACCCCGACCACCGTCGGCGGCGAGCTGAAGACCACGGACTTCTCCGCCACGGTGACCGTGCCGCCGACCGCCACCCAGGGCCTGTCCCTGGTCGGCGCGGCGACGGTGGAGGGCTCCGCCGAGGCGGGCGTGACGCTGGACAACGCCGGCAGCAAGCTCGACATCAAGATCCCCGGCCTGACCGTGCCGAAGACGAACGTCCCGGCCGAGGGCTCGTTCGACGTGGTCGCGAGCGGCCCGGTGCCCACCGCGGTGATCCCGAAGGCGGGCACGACCACGGTGACCGTGGGGAACTACTCCACCACGCTGACCCCGCGCAAGGCCGACGGCAGCGAGACCGGCCTGGGCACGTTCACCTCGAACTGCACCCTGGACCCGGGCCAGAACGCCGAGCTGGTGCGGTTCGACGTGGGCGGCGGCGGCCCGACCACCACCACGACGACCAGCACGACCACGACGACGACGACCACCACCACCAAGCCGACCACGACCACGACGACCCCGCCGCCCGGCGGGATCAAGTACTCGTACGCGCTGGCCGGCTCGTCCACGATCAAGAACCTGGGCGGCACGGTGGCGCTGGGCGGCAACCTGAACGCCGACCTGGAGCTGGCCTCCGGCAAGTTCACCGCGGACCTGGCGCTCAACCCGACCTCGGGCAAGTTCACCCTCTTCGGGATGGTGCCGGTGGAGTCGAAGATCGAGTTCGTGAGCGAGGGCAAGACCACCGGCACGCTGGTGTCCGGTGCCATCGAGTCCAATTCCAAGGTCACCATCAAGCTGCCGCAGATCACCGTCTACGGCATCCCGATCAGCGCCGAGGCCACCTGCCAGACGGTCACCCCGTCGGACATCAACCTGGCCTCCGCGCCCGGCTTCGACCCGCTCAAGGGCGGCAAGCTGACCGGTGAGTACGCGATCTCCGCGCTGAAGGGCTGTGGCGCGTTCAACGACTTCATCAGCGCCTTCACCGCCGGCACCGGCAACACCATCGACATGAACCTGACCGCCAAGACCGCGTAAAAACCGCTCCGACAGCACTGGAGACCGCCGCGTCCGACCGCGGCGGTCTCCTTTTGTCTCCGCCACGTCGGGCAGGGAAGCACGCGGAGCGTGCCGTACTGCCTTGGGCGCAGTGAGTGCTTCGTCCAAGGCGGGTCAGCAGTTGGAGGTGGCCGGGCGGCCCGCGAACCGGTCGGCGATGAACGCCGCCGCGCCCGCGTTGCCCAGGTAGACGCCCGTGATGTGGTCGGTGTCGTAGGTCTTCCAGTCCACGGTCACACCGGCCTTGCAGTAGGTGTCACGCAGTGCCTTGTGCTGCGCGAAGTCCACTATGTCGTCACGGGTCCCGTGGTACTCGTGCACCGGCACGCGGATGGCCGTGCCGCCCAGCTTGTTCTCCTGCACCCGGGCCAGCCACGGGGGCGTGAGCACGGGGCTGGAGGTGGTGTACTCGGACAGCCGCTTGCCGCGGTAGTCCAGCAGCAGTTCGAGGGTGCACGCCTCGCGCTGCATGCGGGCGAACTCGGTGCGGCCCGCGTCGTTGAGGTACTTCCCCAGGTCCAGCTCGGCGTAGGCGTTGTCCAGGCCGATCAGCGAGTAGGCCAGGAACCCGAAGCCGAGCTTGCCGTCGAGCTGCAACGACACCTGCACCAGGTCCGCGGGCACGCCGCCGCCCACCGCGCCGACCAGGTTCAGCTCCGGCGCGTACTCGGGCTGGAGCTGCGCGGCCCACAGCGAGGCGCCGCCGCCCTGCGAATAGCCCCGGAACACCACTTTGGCGTTCTTGGACAGGCCGGTCTCGGGCATCCGTTGAGCGGCCCGGACGATGTCGATGACCGCGTGACCCTCGGACCGGCCCGTGATGTAGGTGGTCTTCGGGTCGGGGTGGTAGCCCTCGTAGTCGGTCATGACGACGGCGTAGCCCGCGCGCAGCATGTCGTTGATGGCGGGTTGTTCGTAGGAAGCGCCGATGCGCTCCATCTCCGAGGGCGCGCAGCGGAACGCGGGCCCGTACGTTCCGGAGGCGAAGGAGACGATCGGCGCAGTGGAGGGATCGACCGAACGGGGGACGAGAATCATCCCGGTGACCACGTTCGGCTGCCCGAGAACGTTGGTCGAGTGGTACATCACCTGCCAGGCGCGCACCGTGGAGGTGATGGCGCCCGCCTCCGAGGTGCGGACCCGCACGACGTCCCCCGGCGCGCCCGCGGGCAGCGGGTTCGGCGGGGTGAAGAAGGCGTCGTCGACCGACTCCGCGGCGGCGGGGGCCTGGGCCGCCACCGCGGTGGCCAGGACGGCCGCCGCGAGCGATAATGAGAAGATCTTTCGCAAACCGGTACCTCCCGAAATGGGCATCGGACAATGCACACTGCATTACCGGCGCGCGCGCAGTCCAGGACGGGGTAATGACTTGTCACCCGCGCACGGGTTCCGAAAACCGAAGTTGTGAGATCCGGACAAGAACCTCTTGTCACCCGAATGAGTGAACCGCCAAGGCTGCAGAAAGACTGTTTGACACACCTTGGGTGTGAATTTATCGTCAACCGGGCGAAGCCCCAGGGCGGTGCTTCGCCTGCGGAGGCGGCCAATGACGATCTCACTGAACGGCGGGTTGGTGCGGCAGCGAACGATCCCACGACCCACGACAGTTCCCCCGACCACTGCGGAGTACAGCGCCGCGAGACAGCTCTGGGGAACCATCCCGGTGGAACTCGCGGAGAAGGTGCGGCCCCTGGCCGGCGTCCTGGTCCGCGACGTGGTCCGGGAGATCCGGCGCGCGGTGCCCGCGTACGCGCAGCCGTTGGAGGGCAAGTTCCGCGAAGTCCTCGTCGGCGCGGTCGAGATGGCCATCGTCAAGTGCTTCGAGAACATCTGCGACCCGGACGCGCCGCAGGCCGATTGGCAGGCCGTGCTGCGCTACAGCGGGCGGATGGAATTCCTCGAGGGCCGGACGATGGACTCGCTGCAGACCGCCGTGCGGGTCGGCGCGCGCGTCGTGTGGCGGCACCTGAGCCAGCACGGCAAGGAGATGGGGGTCTCCAACGACACCCTGTTCGTGGTGGCCGACGCGATCTTCGCGTGGGTCGACGAGCTGTGCCGCGCGGCGGTCGAGGGCTACACCGAGGCGCAGAGCAACGCCAACGGGGCGCTGGAGCGCCGTCGTCGGCAGTTGCTCAAGCTGGTGCTGGCCGAGCAGCCCGCGTCGGCGCGGTCCGTCGCGGACCTCGCCGGCACAACGGACTGGACGTTGCCCGAGCGGGTCGCCGTGGTGGCCCTGGAGTACCGGGAGGACCAGCACCAGCTGCCGTCGGTCCAGCTGGGCCGGGACGTCCTGGTGGACCTGGAGAGTTCCACGCCGTGCCTGGTGGTGGCCAACCCCAAGGGCCGGCCGCACCTGGACCTGCGCGGGCGGCGCGCGGCCGTCGGGCCGACCGTCCCGCTGGCCGAGGCCCGGCAGTCCCTCGCGTGCGCCCGCCGCGCGCTGGCGTTCGTGCGCCGGGGCCTGCTGCCCGCCGCGCCGATCACGTGGTGCGACGACCACCTGGCCACGCTGGCGCTGCTGTCCGACGAGTTCCTGGTGGGCCAGCTGACCTCCCGGGCGCTGGTGGCCTTCGACGGGCTGACCGTGAAGCAGCGGGAGCGCCTGGAGACGACGTTGCTGGCGTGGCTGGAGACCCGCGGCGGCATCGGCGAGATCGCCAACCGGCTCGACGTGCACCCGCAGACCGTCCGCTACCGGATGCACCAGCTCGAAGAACTGCTCGGCGACCGGCTCACCGACCCGGACGAGCGGCTGACCCTGGAGATCGCCCTCCGGGCCCGCCGCCTCCTCGCAAGGGCGAACACCCCGGCGAAACGCCCCGCCTGACGGCGTTCCCGCTCCGGGCGCGGCGCCTCCGCCCCGCCGCGCCCTTCGCGAGTCCTCTGGATTTCGATGCCCTAGCAGTTGCCGTGGGCCGGGACGCCCGCGAACCTCTTCTCCAGCCAGGCGAACGCTTCCGGGTAGGCCGCGATCGCGCCACCCACGTGCGTCGGCGCCAAGTTCGGGCTCAGCTTCACGTTCGCCCCCTGCGCACACCACTTCCGCACCATCTCCGCGGCCTGCCCGTACGGGACGATGTCGTCCAGCACGCTGTGCACGACCAGCACCGGAGCACCGGGCTTGCGCACCCCGATCCGCTGCTCCTCCACGCGCGAGGCGTAGGGCTCCTCACCGAGGAAGGCCTCCAGCGGCCGGCCGTCCTTGGTCAGGTCCTTGGACTGGCGGAACGCGTGGGCGGCCACCGCCTCGATCGTGCACTGGTGCTCGACCTGCGCCATGAGCTGCTTGCCCCGGTCGTTGAGGACGGCCGGGATGTTCAGCTCGGGGTAGGCCGCGTTGAGGCTGAGCAGGGCGTACCCGAGGAACCCGGCGGCGTAGTGGCCGTCGAGGTTCTTGGCCACCGCGCCCAGGTCGGCCGGCGGAGCGCCCGCGTACGCGCCCTTGAGGTCCAGTTCCGGCGCGTAGGTCTTGTACAGCTCGACGGCCGCCGCGCTGGCCCCGCCACCTTGCGAGTAGCCCGAGATCGCCACCGGACCGTCGTCGGGCAGGTCCGCCGCGGGCAGCCGCTGGGCGGCGCGGATCGAGTCGAGGACGGCGTGCGCCTCGGCCGCGCGGTTGACGTAGGTGTGCATCCCGGGCGTGCCGAGGCCTTCGTAGTCGGTGACGACCACGCCGTAGCCGCGCAGGAGCAGCCCGGACAGGAACGGGCCTTCGTACTCGCTGCCCATCGCCATCTGCCGGGAGGGCGCGCACTCGTCGCCCACGCCCTGGGTGCCCGGCGCGTGGGCCACGATCGGCCGCTGGCCGGGGCCGGTCCAAGGGGCGTGCGGGGTCAGGACGGTGCCCGAGACGGCGATGGGCGTGCCGTGGGTGTTCGTGCTGCGGTAGAGGATCCGGCGCACGGTGGCGGGTGCGCGCAGCAGTTTGAGGGGGTCGAGGAAGAAGTCGGCGGGTTCGCTGCGGATGACGTCGCCGTTGCGCTCCGGCAGTTCGGCGGGGACGTCGTAGAAGGACGCCTGGGCGTGGGCGGGACCGGGTGCCACGAGCCCCGTGGCCAGCAGGGCGGCCGTCGCCGCGGTGGTCCAGCGGCGCGCGAGGAATCGCATGGGTGCTCCTCGTCGAGCGGGAAATCGACAACGCGTCGAACCTTTCCGCGCGCGCGAAGCGGGGGTCAAGGAGCTGCGGATTTCTTGTCACCAGCGCGCAAATTCGCTGATGGGGACCTTTACGCCGGTGATATCAACGCTTGTTCGGCGGTGGCGAGGTGGGCGTCGGTGAGGCCGGCGGCCGGGTCGACCGGGATGAGGGCCGTAATTTCGCGGCGGCGGTGGAGGAAGGCGTCGCGGGCGGAGGCGAACAGGCTGAAGTCGTCGTCGAGCCAGGCCAGCGGTTGGCCGGCGGCGAACCTCCCGACCGCGCCGTACTTCCACTCCGGTGATCCTTCGTAGGCGCGCAGGCCGATCACGCGGAGCTGGGGCAGGCCGAGGGCGGGTCCGATGGTGCGGTTGGCCAGGTCTTCCCACGAGGTGGCCCAGACGAGTTCCGCTTGTGTGCGTTCGGCCAGGGCGAGGAGGGCGGGGCCGTGGGCCGGGTTGAGCCAGGCGTGCCGGGTGGTTCGCCGCCATCTGGACAGACGCCACTCGTGCCGGACGTAGCCGGGTGGCGGGGTGCGGGCGGCCCACGGGTTGAGCGGGCCGTCGACGTCCAGCAGGAGGAGCACGGTTCACGTAGTACCAGGCGGGTCGGGGGCGGTGGGGGTGGTTCGGGGGAAGATGGGTCACCGGAGGTGGTTGTCCATGGCCGGTGCGGTCGCGGTGGTGACGGGTGGGAACCGCGGGATCGGGCGGGAGGTGTGCCGGCAGTTGCACGACCTGGGGTACGACGTCGTGCTGACGGCGCGGGACGGTGCGAAGGCGGCTGAAGCCGCGGATCGCCTTGGTGTGGATCACTGCCGGTTGGACGTGACTTCGGACGAGTCGGTGCGTGAGTTGGCCGTGTTCCTGGAGGAGCGGTACGGGCGGCTGGACGTGCTGGTCAACAACGCGGCGGTGCACTACGACTCGTGGCAGCGGGCGTCCGGTGCGGATCTTTCCGTGGTGCGGGAGGCGATGGAGACCAACTTCTACGGGCCTTGGCGGACGGTGCTGGCGTTGTTGCCGTTGCTGCGGCGCGGGGGCGGGCGGATCGTCAACGTGTCGAGCGAGGCGGCGTCGTTCGCGAGCATGGGTGGGGGGACGCCGGCGTACGGGACGTCCAAGGCGGCTTTGAACGCGTTGACGGTGATGTTGGCGGCGGAGTTGCGGCGGGACGGGGTGCTGGTGAACGCGATCTGCCCGGGGTGGGTGGCCACGGACATGGGTGGGCCGGGTGGGCGGCCGGTCGCGGACGGGGCGGCGAGCGTGGTGTGGGGGGCGACTTTGCCGGACGACGGGCCTGCCGGCGGGTTCTTCCGGGACGGCAAACGGGTTCCCTGGTAACGGATTCCGCCGGGTGGACGCCGCTGCGGGTTCGGGGCTCCCGGTTTGGGGTTCGCGGGTTCTGGGTTCGCGGGTTCGGGGTTCGCGGGTTCGGGGTTCGCGGGTTCGGGGTTCGCGGGTTCGGGGTTCGCGGGTTCGGGGTTCGCGGGTTCGGGGTTCTGGCGTGGTCGTGGCGGGGTAGTCCCCCGGCATGAAGTGGCGCGGCGCGGTGATCGGTGCGGTGGTGGTGGCGGTCGTGGCGCTGGTCGGGGTGTTCGTCGTGGTGCCGAAGTTCGGCACGGACACCGTCGACCGGAGCGGCCCCGCGGTGTTGCAGGCGTTGCGGGACCTGAGCCAGTTCCACGCGGCGACGGGCGAGTACCAGGTGGTCCTCGACATCGAGCAGGACGTGCGGTACGTGCCGGCGGTGCTGGCCGGGCAGCGGACGTTGTTCGTGGCGGCGGGCACGGTCAACGCGTACGTCGAGTTCGGGTCGTTGGCCGAGGACGCGATGAAGGTGTCCCCGGAGAACAAGTCGGTCGAACTGACACTGCCCGCGCCCGTGCTGGACAAGCCGAACCTGCACCAGGAGCGGTGTTACGTGTTCGCCCAGGAGCGCGGCTTGGTCGACCGGCTGGCGGCGCTCGTGGAAACCCGCGACCAGCAGCCCTTCTACGTGGCGGCCGAGCAGAAGATCGCCGACGCGGCCCGGGAGTCCGGGTTGACCGACCGTGCCGAGGACAACACCCGCAAGATGCTCACCGGGATGCTCCAGGCGTTGGGCTACTCCGTCACCTTCCGGCCCGCCGACTAGTGTCTATCCTGGGCGTCCGATGAGACGCAAAACCCGGCCGCCGTTGCCCCAACGCCACGGCCTCGACCCCGCCCGTCTGCGACTGCCCGTAGACGGGCCGTGGACGACCCTCCGCGACCACCTGGTCGAGCGGCTGCCCCGGGTCGCGCCGGAGCGCATCGACCTCATGCTGGCGGAAGGGCGCATCTACGACCTGAACGGCCCGGTCGCGCCCGATGCGGCGTTCGCGCCGGGGACGTCGGTGTGGTTCCACCGGGATCTGCCGGAGGAGGTGCCGGTCCCCTTCGACATCCGTGTGGTGTACCAGGACGACTCGATCTTGGTGGTGGACAAGCCCCACTTCCTCGCGACGATCCCGCGTGGGAAGCACATCGTGCAGACGGCCCTGGTGCGACTGCGGACCGAACTCGGGTTGCCGCACCTGTCGCCCGCGCACCGGTTGGACCGGGTGACGGCGGGGTTGGTGCTGTTCGTGGTGGACCCGGCGATGAGGGGGCGGTACCAGGGTCTGTTCAAGGATCGCTTGGTGCACAAGGAATACGAGGCGATCGCGCCGCACCGGGCGGATCTTGAGCTGCCGACGACGGTGCGCAGCCGGATCGTGAAGGTGAAGGGTGTGATCACCGCGCAGGAGGTTCCCGGGCCGGTGAACGCGGAGACGCGGGTGGAACTGGTCGACGTGCGCGGCGAGTGGGGCCGGTACCGGCTGCTGCCGGCCACCGGGCGCACGCACCAGCTGCGGCTGCACATGGCGTCGCTGGGGGTGCCGATCCGGAACGACGACTTCTACCCGGTGTTGCGGGAGAAGCCTTTGGACGACTTCACCAACCCTTTGCAGCTCTTGGCCAAGGTCTTGGCTTTCACCGACCCTGTCTCCGGCCTTCGACACCGTTTCGAGAGCCAGCTTTCTCTTTCTTACTGAGGGGTCGCGTTCGCTCCTTCTTACGCGCTGCGCGCTCTCAGGACGGACGCGCTGCGCGCTCTCAAGCAGGACGCGCTGGCGCGCTCTCAAGATCAAAAGCGGGCCTGGAGGCCCCCGGGGGAGGAAGAGCATCGGTCTGCCCCCGCACGGCCTGCCGGAGGCAACCACGCTTCGCCTTTCTTGGCAACCGGAAAAGCTGGTTGCCAAGAAAGGCGAAGCGCGGTTGGGCTGCGCCCAGGCCGTACGGGGGCAGACCGAAGCCCTTCCTCTGGCTTGGCAGCCCAGGCCAAAACCGCAAGCCGCGCTACGCGCGGAGGACCAGCGGTGCAGTGCGTGGCGCCGAAGGCGCTGGCCTTGGGCTATCAGCCAAAGGTCGGGCCTCGTGTTCCCCCCGTACGGCCTGGGCGCAGCCCAACCACAGATTTCCGGGGTGTGCAATAAAAGTTTTGCGAGGTACGAGCAAAAGTTTTATTGCACACCCCGGAAATCTGTGGTTGCCTCT
>NZ_JAPSLK010000042.1 GCF_031180885.1 Saccharothrix sp. | reverse complement strand
GGCAGCCGCTGCTCGCGGTGATGGTGCTGCTGGTGATCTCGGCGGTGTTGTCCGCGATCGTGGACAACATCCCTTATGTGGCAACGATGTCCCCGATCGTGGGCGAGCTGGTGGCGGCGCAGGGCGGCACGGCGCAGGCGGAGTCGCTGTGGTGGTCGCTGGCGTTGGGCGCGGACCTGGGCGGCAACGCCACCGCTGTCGGTGCCAGCGCGAACGTGGTCGCCCTCGGGTTGGCGGCGCGCAACGGCACACCGATCAGCTTCTGGACCTTCACCCGCTACGGCCTGGTGGTGGCGGCCCTGTCGATCGTGCTGGCCGCGCCGTACCTGTGGCTGCGCTACTTCGCGCTCGCGTGAGGTCGGGCGGGTTACGGGGAGTTGCGTCACGTTGACGGCCGCCGGCCGGTGTCGGGTACGGTTCGTGACTGACACCCGCCGACGGCGGGCTGTGGCGAGGTGTGCCGGGAAGTCTGGTCGGCGGTGGCCGAACCGTTCCCAGGAGTTGATCTTGCAGCACCTCTCGTCGGCGGACCGTCATGTCGACCCCTCGCTCGGGGTGCCGGCGGCACCCTCCGATGCGGCTCGCCGTTACCGGCCCGAGTTGCAGGGCCTGCGCGCGGTGGCGGTCCTGCTCGTCGTGGTCTACCACGTGTGGCTCGGGCGGGTTTCCGGTGGCGTGGACGTCTTCTTCCTCATCTCCGGGTTCCTCGTGACGGGGCAGCTGGTCCGGGCTGTCGTCCGGGGTGGGATCGACTTCGCGGCGCTGTGGGGCCGGATGGTCCGCCGCCTGTTCCCCGCCGCGTTGACCGTGTTGGCCGCGGTCATCGTGGTCGGCGTGCTCGTGCTGCCGGAGAACCGCTGGTTCCAGACCATCCGCGAGGTCGTCGCGGCGGCCCTGTACCTGGAGAACTGGCAACTGGTCGCCGACGCCGCCGACTACTTCCACCAGCACGACGAAGCCAGCGTCGTGCAGCACTTCTGGTCGCTGTCCATCCAGGGCCAGTTCTACCTGGTCTGGCCGGTCGCGATCGCGGTCGTGGCGGTGGTGGCGCGCCTGCTGGGTGTCGGGGTGCGCCGCGCGGTGGCCTGGTTCCTCGTGGTCGTGTTCGCCGGTTCGCTGGCCTACTCGGTCGTGTTGACCGGCTCGGACCAGCCGCTGGCGTACTTCCACTCGCTGACCCGGGTCTGGGAGTTCGCGTTCGGCGGCTTGCTGGCCCTGGTCGTCGACCGGGTCGCGCTGTCGCGGGGCGCGAGGGTGCTGCTCGGGTGGACGGGACTGGTCGGCCTGGTCGCCTGTGGACTCGTCCTGACCGTTGGCAGCGTCTTCCCGGGCTGGTTGGCGCTGTGGCCCACGGCCTGCGGAGCCGCGGTGATCGCGGCCGGGACGACCGGGAGCGCGGTGGGCGTCGACCGGTTCCTGGCCTCGCCGTGGGCCCGCTACCTCGGGGACCTCAGCTATGCGCTGTACCTGTGGCACTGGCCCGTGCTCGTGTTCTACCTCGTGATCCGCCACCGGGAGGCGGTGGGGTTGGCCGGCGGCGTGTTCATCATCGCGGTGTCCGCCGCGTTGGCCGTGGCCACCCACCACCTGGTGGAGTTGCCCACCCGGCGCACGGGGTCGGCGCGGACGCGTGACTCGTACCGGCTCGGTGTCCTGCTCCTGGTGCCAGTCCTGGTCGCGGCGGGGTGCTGGCAGTGGGTCAGCGAGCGCGAGGCCGCCTCCTACCAGGCCGCCGTCGACGACCCCGACCACCCGGGCGCCCCGGCGCTCGCCCCGGATTTCGAGTACTGGGGAGCCGAGGACGCCTCGATCGTGCCGCCGATGGTCACCCTGCCCAGGGATTTCGCGGGCATCACCGGCAGCCGGTGCGTGTTCTCGCCGGCGAACCGGGAGTTGGAGATCTGCACCGCTCCCGGGTCCGGCGCGCCGCGCAAGCGGATCGTGGTGGTGGGCGACTCCCACATGCAGCAGTTCCTCGCCGCGCTGGCGCCGATCGCCCACCGCCGGAACTGGCAGCTCACCTACGTGCTCCGGGGCGCGTGCCCGTTCTCCGCGGACTCCGAGGTCGTGCCCGGCGAGGCGGGCTGCGTCAAGTGGAACGCCGACGCGGCCCGGGAGATCCGGGCGATGCGCCCCGACCTGGTCTTCACCAACGGGACGCGGGACGTGCGCGTCGGCTTGACCGAGCAGACGCCCGAGGGGTTCGTCGCGCGCTGGCGCGAACTCGACCGCGCGGGCATCCCGGTCCTGGCGGTCCGCGACAACCCGCGCTTCAGCGTCGCGCCGTCGGCTTGCCTGGTGGCCAACGGCATGGACCCCGGCCCGTGCAGCGTCCCCCGTGCGGAACTCCTGGCCACCGAGGCGCCGTACACGCGGCTGACCGACCTGCCGCCGAACGTGTCCTTCGCCGACTTCAGCGACTGGATCTGCGACTACGAGCTGTGCCCGCCCGTGGTCGGCAACGTGCACGTGTACCTGGACGACAACCACCTCAGCGCCACCTACGTGACCACCATGACGCCGTTCGTCGAACGGGAGTTGGTGGCCCGGCTGGGTGAGTGACGGCCTGCGTCAGGCCGGTGCGGTCGCCTGGCTCTTCTTCAGCTCGTTGAGCGCGCGCCAGAACGCGTCGAACAGGTCGCGCAACTGCACCAGCCAGGTGAGCGCGCTCGACAGCGCCTTGCCCAGCGCCTTGAGCATGCTCGCCACGATCCGCACCACCTGGGCGATCTTCGCCGTGGCCTGCGCGACCACCAGGGGCGCGGCGGCGCCGAGCGTGCAGGCCAGTTCGATGGCCCAGCTCACCAGGGCGCCCGCGAGGGTGGCCAGCAGGTCGCGGATGGCGACGCGGATGCCGCCGACGACCTCGGCCATCGCCAGGGTGATCCCGGCGATGCCGTGCGCACCGCCCGCTGCGCCCTTGGCGATCCCGGCGACGCCGTCGGCCTTGCGCAGGTAGCCCTCGGCCGCGGCGCCCGTCCAGTCGGTGACCCCGCTGTTGGCGGCCTTCTCGAACTCCTCGCCCAGCTTGAGCATCTCGTTCTCGATGTTGGTCCAGGTCTGGGCGTACCCCTTGACCATGTCCGGGTTGCCGGTGACGGCGTGCAACGCGGCGCGGGCGGGTTCGACGTGTTCGAGCATCCAGGAGAACAACTGGCCGGCCACGTAGGCGATCGGGTCGACCGCGGCGCTCGCGACGTCGAGCGCGCCGGCCGCCACGCCGGAGATGATCAGGCCGAGGTCGTTCTGGTCGATGCCCTGGGCGATGGTCCACCCGGCCTCGAACGCGGTGATGCCGGTCATGAACCCGGTGCCGGACTCCGCGTCCGGCGCACCCATGTTCTCCAGGGGGTTGAGGTCCTGGAGGTAGTTGTTGCGCAGGTCGGACCGCTGGTCCACCAACGGGTTGGTGCTGCTGTCGTCGACGTCGACCATCAGTTCCCTCCACCGATCCTCGGGGCCTTGGCCGCCGCTTCGAGTGCCTTGACCAAGGCTTCGACGACCGCGCCGACGCGTTCTTCGGCCTCTTCGTAGGTCTTGGCCGTGTCCTTGAGCCCGTCGACCATCTGGTGCAGGTTCTCGGCGGTGGCGGCGAGGGTGTCCACACCGCGCTGCTGGGGCTCCTTGAGCAGCGTGGCGAACGGGCGGCAGAGCAAGCCGTAGGCGTCGTCAAGGGCGGCGACGTGGCGGCCCGCGTCGGCGGCGGTGTCCGCCCGGCCCGCGAAGCCGTCCACAGTGGACGCCTGGGTGAGCAGTTGGTCGGAGTTGACGGTGAACCCGTCGCTCATGCGTGGTGCTCCATCCTCAGCGCAGGAAGGTCCGGTCGTCCCAGTCCCCGTCGGTGTCGTCGCGGCGGGCGGGCCGTTGTGGCGGTGGTGGCGGGGCGGCGGTCCCGCGGTCGTCCTCGTCGAGCCGGCCGATCGCCAGGTCCTGCGCCGGCTCGTAGCCGGTGCCGCCGTCGTCCCGGAGGTCCGGGAACCGCTGCTCGTACTGCGCCGCGAGGTTGCGCGCCGGCTCGTCGTCGGCCGGCACGGTCTCCTGGATCAGCGCCCGCACCCGGTGCCGCAGGTCTGCCTGCGCCTTGCGCATGCCGGCCATGATCTGCGCCGACACGTGCGCCGGGTCCGCGCCGCGGGTGCGTTCGGACAGCGCGACGTCGGTCGGAACGCCGTTGGAGTCCACGGTCACGCGCACGGACCCGTCGGGCGAGGTCGCCGTGGCGCTGGTCGCGTCGAGCTGCTGCTGCAACTGGTTGTAGCGGACGGCCCGCTGTTCGAGGCCCGCCGCCCACTTCTCCAGCTCGTCGGCGGCCTTCAGGGGATCGGGGTTGATCAAGGTGTTCCTCCGGGTGTTTCGCCGATGGGACGTCGACGACCTCGCCGTCGTTCCCCCGGTGGACGGAAAGTCCGGGATTCATGGACGCGAGCGTGCGCGAACCCACCACCCCTTGCGCGACAGCAGCAGTTCACGGATGAGCACCGCGTCGTGGACGGGGATCATCCACTCGGCGGAGTCGGCGCGCAGCAGCAGCGCCGGACCCGGTTGCGCGTACAGCACCGTGCCGTCGGGCAGGGTGACCCAGGGGCGCAACGCCGGTGTCGGCGGGAGGGTGACGGCGGCGACGTCGTGGAGGCGCGCGAAGGGCACGGCGAAGTCCACGCGCGGGCCGGCACTCCGTCCTCTGTGGAACCTGGCCGACCAGCGGACGCCGTCCGTGCCGATCGCGATGCTCGCGGAGACCGGCGCGGGCGCGGTGATCGCGATCCGCGCGGGTACGGCGAGGTGGAAACCGGTGGCGCCCAGCTCGGGCACGAGCGGTGTGAGCAGGGCGCGGTGGGCGCGGTGCGCGGCAAGGCACGAACCGCCCGCGCACAACCACGCCGACGCGAACAGCGCACCCGCCACCCCGGCCGCGGCACCGGTCGCCGCGTTCACCGCGATCCCGAAGCCGGGGATCACGCCCAGCAGCAGTTGGCACCCCGCCACGAGGAAGGCGGTCGGCAGCCAGGACGGCGGGTCGGTGATCCCGCGCCCGCGCAACCGCAGCGCGCCGACCGCCGCGGGGACGGCGGCGCCGAGCGCGGGGACCGCGGCCCAGTCGCGGGCACCGGTCGCCAAGCCGAGGAAGACCAGGCAGATCGCCACGACGGCGAACGGGAAGACCACCGCCGACCAGAGCAGCCGCGTGCGCGCCAGGTGCCACCGGGGTCGCAGCACCCGGTCGACGCGCGCGTCGGCGGTCGCGGGAACCGCCTGCGGGATCAGGGGCATCGTGCCGGTGCCCGGTCGTCGGCCGAGGTGGTGCGGCACCACGTGCCCGACCACGCCGGGATCACCGCGGGACCGATCGCGGTCCGCGCGTCGGCAGCGCTCATGTGTGCTCCATCGGGGACGGCTGGGTACGACGCCGACCAGACTTCCCGGCACACCGAGGGCCACCGTACCGCGATGCCCGCCCGACAGTGCGCGGAACGGGCGTTTCACGCCGTCGAACCGGGGCGCACCCCTTCGCACAGCGGGTCAGCGGTAGACCAGCCACGCGTAGGCCAGCATGACGGCCAACAGCGCGGAGAACTTCACGAGGTGGAGGTCCCACTGCTCCCGGACCGGGCCGCCGGCCGCCTGCGCGCCGCGGAACGACTCGATCCGGGACCGCATGTCCCGCTGCCGCCGGTTGCCCCTCATGTTGTCGATGACCGAACCGCCGCCGACGGCGCAATCGATTCGGCGGCCCGAGGTGAGCACGATCGAAACCTGGGGAATGGCGTCGACGGAGTGGACGGCCGACCACGGGACGGAGTACTTCCGAAACCAGTTGACCACCGTCATGCCCGTGTCGGAGAGCACGATCCTGCTCTTCGCCACGAGCGACACCAGCCAGATCACCGAGACCTGCACGAACACCAGCAAAGCGGTGTCCTCGAAGGTGGAGCGCGCACGCCCCGTCCAGATCAGGGTGACCAGGACGGGCAGGCTCACGCAGGTCAGCGCCACGCCGGCGACCACGTGCGCCCGCCGCCGAAGGATCACGGTGGAACCGCTCATCCGGTATTCCTCCCGAGCCTGCCCGTCCCGGTACACCCATTACCTCATTGCGGCTTGCTGCTCCATGCCGAGTAATTCAGCGTGATGCTGAACCCGACATTGTTGACCGCCGCATTGTAGCCGAAGTTCTGCAATGTCCGACGCCAGGCGACCGGCGGTTTCTTCCAGTGCCGACCGGTTTGCCGGACAATGGGCGACGACCAGAACTTGCCGGCGAGGCGGCCCAGCCCGCCACCCACGGCCAAGGCCGCGACGTTGGCCGCCAGGTTGCCCCGGTTCACCGTTCCGGTCCTCCGGTACTCCGCGTAGGTCTGCGCACCGACCAGTGCCGCGCCGGCGAGAAGGCACGTGCCCGCCGACACCGCCACGCACGCGCCCGCGACGACAACGGTGGCGATGTCCCACTTGTTGCGCCACGCCCACTTGCCGAACTGCACGGTCTTGCGGGCGACGGCCGTGGCACCGCGCTTGACCGCGCCCCACGCCTTGCGGCACCAACCGCACCACCTGCCGTCGAGGTCGGTCTTGTTGACCGGATCCCCGCTGACGTAGTCGTAGTCGTTGGCGCTGCCGCCCTCGACGGGGTCGACGGACAGGAACCGGCCGAGCAGGGGGCTGTAGGGGCGGGCGCCCATCTGGACGATGGACAGGGCCCCGGCGTGCTCGTACGGGCGCTGGTGCTGCCCGAGCCAGCCGTGGTCCATCTGGCCGGGCTGGTTGTCCGGGACGTTGTCCGGGTCGACCGCGCCGGCCGCCGACAGCGGTTCGCCGAACGGGCTGAAGATGCGCAGGGCACCGACCTGCTTGCCGTCCGCCCCGGTGGTCAGGGCGAGGTCGCCGCGGACCGTGGGGTGGTCCAGGGTGGCCGCCGCGGCGGTGGGCCGCCAGGTGTGGAGGGCACCGCCGGGCAGGCTGATGCTGCGCGTCAGCACCTTGTTGTCCGCGCCCAGGGCGAAGTCGGCGGTGTCGCCGCTGCCGGTGTAGCCGTAGCGCACCTCGGTGACGGCGTCGCCCGCGGCGGCGTTCCGGCGGACGATCCGGTCGGCGGCGTCCCTGGTGTAGGACACGTCGGCCGGGTGAGCGCCGGTGGTGCGCAGGGCGATGTTGCGGTCCGCCCCGTCCCACGACAGGTGGGTCGTGGCGCCACCCGCGGTGTACTGGGTGGTGTTGCCGTTGTCGTCGTAGCGCACGTCGGTCACGGCGTTCGCGCCGACGGTGGCCAGCAACCGGTCCGCGGCGTCGTAGCAGTACGCCGTCTGCGCGACGCCCGACGCGGTTTCGTCCAGCAGCCGCATCCGGTTGGTGTTGAGCCCCGCGTTGGCCTGGGTGCCGGTCGGGCAGGAGGCGGACGCGGTGGAGGTGAAGTCGTAGGTGTAGTGGTGTCCCACGACCCACGCCTCGGTCAACCGGCCCGCCGCGTCGTAGACGTAGTTCGGCGCGCCCGGTCGCGCGTCGACACCGCCCAGGGTCTCGTCGACGACCGTGCCCGCCCGGGTGCGTCCCACCGTCGACTCGACGACGACGCCGTCGCTGGTCTTCCAGCGGTGCAGCAGCACCCGACCGGCGGCGTCCTTGCCGATCGAGTCCAGTGAGCTGCCGTTGGCGTAGGCGACCGACGCCGGCTCACCCGCCGCGTCGTAGGTCGCCGTGGCCAGCACGGCGTTGTCCAGGGACACGGTCAGCACGCGACCGGCGTCGTCGTAGGTGTAGGTCATGACCTGCGCGACGTCGGCGGGCAGGTTCGCCTTCTCCGACAGGACCCGCCCGGCCAGGTCGTAGCCGGTCTCGGTGCGCACGCCGTTGGCGTCGGTGTACTCGACCACGCGACCCAGCAGGTCCACCTTGGTGGTGACCGTGCCGTTGTGGTCGGACACCGAGGTGACCAGCGGGTCGCCGTTCACGGCGTGGTTGGTCGTGACGGTGCGCTCCGCCGCCGAGGGCGTGCCGGGGTACTTCACCGAGATCACCCGGTCGCGCTCGTCGTAGGTCGTGCACGTCCAGGAGCCGCTGGTGCCCTTCGCGACGACCCGACCCGAGGCGTCGTAGACCTGTTCGTCCTGGCGTGCCGCGCCGGTGGCCGGCACGGGCAGCCGGGTCAGCTTGGCCAAGCCCGCCTGGTTAACCGACTCGACCTCCGCCGTGCACGGGTTGTCCCGTGTCTCGGTGTCCCCGTAGTAGACGTAGGTGGCCTGCGAGCCGGTGGGCATCGTCTCGCCCGTCTTGCGCAGGTAACCGCTGCCGACCGCCTCGTAGCCGGTCCGCGTGATCAGCCCGTCGGTCCCCGAGCTGGTCTGGAGGCCGTAAGCGGCGTCCAGGCCGTTCTCGGTGAAGCTGGACGAACTCGCCGCGTTGGGCACGCCGTCGGACTCGTCCTTGACCTCGGAGGTGGTCAGGCCGTAGTTCGGCTTGAGGTACTGGCCGGGGATGGGCTCGTACACGCCGTCGGGGGCGCGCCGCCAGTTCAGGTGCAGTTGGCCGGGGCCCTGACCGTTGTAGTAGTCGATGCGGATGCGGTGGGTGGAGCCGGCTACGGTGTTGTTGTAGTCGCCCTTGGCCGGTCGGGGACCGCCGTCCGACCAGTTGTCGATGACCAGGGTGTCGTCGATCCACAGCCGGGAGCCGTCGTCGACGTGGGTTTCCAGGTTGTAGTTGCCCGCGTTGGGGAAGGTGATCTGGCCGGTCAGCCTGATCGAGAAGCGCCCGGCGGGAACGCCGGGAGCGGGCGAGGAGGTGTCGGTCCAGTCCGACCGGATGATGCCGTCGGACGAGCCCAGGCCGGTCTGGTGGACCTTCGGCGCGCCGGACAGCGTCGGGTTGTCGTAGATCGCCGCCGCGAGTCCTTGCAGGCCCTCGTCGTAGCCGGTGCGCGTGTGCGGCATCGTGGCCGCGCACGCCGCGGTCGGTTGCTGGCCGTTGAAGCAGTTCGCCGGCGCAGGTCCCCACCGGTCCGTGGGTCGGTCGTTGTGGTCGTAGACCGTCGTGGACACCCGTCCCGCGGTGTCGGTGGTGGTCAGCTTCATGTCCTTGGCGTTCCACGTGGTCCACGTGGTCTTGCCGGTGGCGTCGGTGGAGCTGAGCTGGCGGTCGGCGTCGTCGTAGGTCACCTTGAGGGCGTAGCCGGCGGTCGGGCTCAGCCCGGCGACGTCCACGAAGGTCTGCCGGTTGGGCGGGTCGTAGCGGAAGGTGCGGCCCGGTCGCTGCGCACCCGGTTGGCCGTTGGGCGCCGGGGCCTGCACCCTGGTCGCCCCACGGCGCGCGCCGACCGTCCCGTAGTCGATCACCGTGTAGGTCTCGGCGGTGTTGCGGGTGGCCGGGTCCTGCGCCGCCCAGTCGACCGCGCGGGAGTCGCGGATGGAGGCGAGGGTGCCGTCGGCGTTGAACCCGAAGTCGGTGAAGTCGTTGCCGGGGTTCTCGATGCGCGAGATCGCGCCGCCGCGGTACCAGAGCAGCGTTTGCTTGCCGTCCCAGTACTGGATGCGGCACAGCATCTGCGACGGGGGCAGCGCGTCCGAGCCAGGGGGCGGTGTGCGGCCCGCGTAGCAGTCGTCACCGGGGCGGTTGTAGAACAGGCGGTGCGAGCGCTGCGAGACGGGGTCGGTGATCTGCGCCAGCCGGGACGGCGGGCCGTTCCAGCTCATCACGTTCGCCGCGGGCTTGCGGCTGTCGACGACCGAGGACTTGGCAGCCAGGGTGCCGTCGGCGTTGAACGTGTAGACCTCGCCGCCCTCGTGCAGCGTGATCTTGCCGCTGGTGTCCAGGCCCAGGACGCCGTCGTCGCCGGAGGGCGGTTTGTAGGTGCCGGTCCCGGTCTTGGTCCAGGTGTGCTTGGTGCCGGAGGCGTCGGTCAGGACGATCGACTGGTCCTGCACCTGCGCCTTCGCGTAGCCCAGGCCGCCGCCGGTCGTGTTGGCGCTGAGCTGCCAGCCGGTCGGCAGCACGGGCAGCTCCTGGGTGTACAGCCACGAGGCCGGGACGACCTGCGGCGGCACCGCCTTGGCGCCCGCCTCGTTGGTCTGCACGAACAGCTTCATCCGCGCCGGGCCGGTGGAGTGGTACAGCTCGGCCTTGATCGGCACCCGCTGGCCCGCGGTCAGGGCGATCTCGGTGACCGGGCCGTTCTGGCCCGTCAGGGCGAAGTTGACGTCCGAGGTGTTGGGGTTGTTGTAGACCAACTGGTTGTTGACCCAGATCTTGGCGCCGTTGGCGTGCACACCACCGAAGTGGTAGGTGCCGGCCACGGGGACCTGGAAGAAGCCCTCCCAGCGACCCACGAACCAGTCCTGCCCCAGTGCGGGGCCGAAGACGGACTCGGTGCCCCAGTCGGCGTTGACCTGGGCCTCGTTGCGCACCAGCACCGGGTTCGCGTCGGGCGTGCCGGAGCGGGTGGTGTCGTTGAAGTAGGACGCGCGGAGCCCGAAGGGTTCCTTGGCCTGCGAGTTGTAGGTGAACGTCAGCCCCGACGAGCCCGCGACCGTGTTGTAGCTCGGCCCGTTGACCACCGTGTGGACGTTGCCGTTGGCCAGGTTCACCGTCACCGGCCCGACGGTGTCCTCCGGGGACGGGCCTGCGGCGCCGATGCGCTGGTCGACCTTGAAGCGGCCCACCCACCCGGGGTTCGTGGTGGTCACGCCGCCGCTGAGCGCGGTGAGCACCGTCCAGGTGTAGGTGGCGCCGTCGGTGAGCACACCGGGCGGGACGGTCCAGGTGTTGCTCGTGATGCAGCCGGAGTCGACCACGATGCCGGACTGCGCGTCGGGGCCGGTGGCGACCTTGAAGCAGTACAACGTGCCGTCACCGGACGGGTTGGACACCGGGCTGACCGACAGCGTCGGCGTCAGGTTGGTGATCACGCTGCCTTCGGCCGGGCTCACCAGCGTGGTCGCGGGCGGTGCGGTGCCGTGGTCGACGATCAGGTTGATCTGCATGTTCTTGTAGGACCAGGCGTCGGTCTCGCCACCGGTGACCATGAACCAGGCGCTGTTGTCCCGAGCCGCGACGCGGCCGGCGACGAAGTCGGTGAACGCCTTGGACTGCATGGAGCCGCGGTCGCCGATCGGCGCGGACGCCAGGTGCTGGCCGATGCCGTTGAAGTTCAGCGCGGACGCGTGGAACAGGTGGGAGTCCCAGGACAGCATGGAGCCGGTCTGGGCGTTGCGCCAGAAGTCCAGGCGCGCGCCGACCACGTTCTTGCCGAACAGCGGGTTGAAGTCGTACCGGAACGCGGTGCGCCAGAACGTGTTGCCACCGCCGGGGCCCGAACGGGAGTTGCCCACCGCGATGCCGCAGTTGGTGCACTGGTAGCCGTCGGACTTGTAGGCCCTGGACTCGTCGTCGTTGTTGAACCCGTAGGTGTAGGTCGGGTCGACCACCACCGGGTACACCCGCGACCTGTCGTCCAGCCACGCCTTGTCCACCGACACCGTCAGCAGCCAGGACTTCCCGTCCTGCCGCAAGCCGTAGGTGCCGCCGGTCTGCGCCGGTGGCTCGTTGCGCTCCGCGCTGCCCGCCGAGTCCCACGCCACGATCGGCGGCAGCGCCGCGACGACCGCGCCCGACGGGTCCTTGAGCACGACCCCGTCGTCCTTGAGCTCCGGGGTGAGCTTGCCGGTGTCCATCCGGAAGACCCAGCTGCCCCTGGCCGCCGACGCCTTCTTGACGATGATGGACTCCTTCACGCCGCCCGGCTCGACCTCGTACTCCAAGTCGGTGTCCGGCAGCACGTCCACATACGTCGCCTTCGAGTCCTTGACCTGCCTCGACGCGCGCCCTGCGCCTTCCATCGCGATCGTGACGCGCGAGCCGGCCGGGCCCAGCGTCACCAGGCCTGGGTCGTCGGCGGACGGCGCGAACTCCGGCCGCAGCCCGTGCGCCTCGACCCGGGCCCGCTTCGACACCCGGTCCTCGGCCAGCTTGGTCTGCACCGGCCGCCAAGCGCCCGTGTCGTCCCGGAAGCTGAGCGGGACCTTCGACAGCACCGTGGAGCGGGTGCCGTCGGAGTTGACGTAGTCGACCGACTTCTCGGCCCGCCCGACCTCGCGCGACGACTTCGCGTCGAACTTCGAACTCGCCCGGACCCCACCGGACTCGGCGCCCATCAACGGGCGGAAGTCACCCGCGGCCGTCGGCGAGGCGTGCTCACGCCCCTGCTGGGCCGGAGTCGGCCACGACGACAGTTGACGGGGGTCGTGCGACGGCGACGGTTGGGCGGTGGCCACGGCGGGCACCGCCTCCATCAAGGAGGCGACCAACACGGCGGCCGTCACCACGGCGACCGGCGATCTCCCACCGGGTCTCCGGGCGGGTCTGTCCCGCCTGACACCAGACAGTTTCATGCGAACTCCCGGACACGAGGAATGACGCGATTCGTCGGCTGAACACGACGAGGGCAGGGGCCGTTGTCGGCACTACCGCGCGGTGCAAGGAAAACCGACAGCGCGGCGGGAGCCGACACGGAACAGCCTGGGAGTGGACCCTCAGGCGAAATGGCGCGAAGATCAGGTGGTCAGACGGTCGCCTTGACCAGCGCAGGGGGCGAGAGGACGCCCGAACAGCGCCTGGTGGATGAACCCCGGACCACCAATCTGCGTAACAGCCTCACAGCACGCGGCACACGCACGGCCCCCCTTAAACGTGATCACCGAGTGTCGATCACCCCCCTCGGTGATCACCTAGCCACCCAGCGCACGCATCAGGGACGCTAACTAACGCCTTACACACACCACAGGGGTCGAACGGAGTAATCGCGGCGTCCGTTTCGCGGTGATGTTTGACCGCCTGGGAGCAGCTGCATGAGCACCTCCCCGCCGGGGACCGCGGGCCTTTCGCGGCAGTCCGAGCGCGAGCCGCTGCCTGGTCGTCCGGGGCCGGACTCCTCCGAAGTGGTCGAACCCGGCCCTGGCCCGACGCCCGTGAACGCCTCGCCGCGCGACCACCCCACCGTCGTGGAGGGCCCTGGCCCCCTTCATCCGCACCCCCTTCATCCGCACCGCCGCGCCGGAACCGGACTTCACCGGATCCGGACGGCCGCGGGTGCCCGGACCTAAAAATGGCCATCCAGGCCGCGCCGGCGGTGATCGCGCGTCGCGACCACTGCCACGACAACGGCGCCCTCGCCGGATTGGTGGGCACCTGCCTCGTGGAGGTGTGCGAGGGCACGCTCGCGCTCGGTCCCTGGGGCGAGAGCCGTGCACGGTCGCCCGTGGGGCAGCACGGTGTCCGTGAGCGTAGCTACGCAGCCGGTGTTGCCGCACCGATGGATGAACGAGATGAGGTACATCAGGGGGAGACGCTAGGCTGAGGTCGTTGACCGCCGGTCCAGAGCAGGGTGGTCATGGTGTGCCGGGAAGCCTGGTCGGCTCGTTGTCGATGCGACCACGTGGAGGCGGCCATGAGCACCCGCACACCTGACCAAGGCGATCGTCCACTCAGACCCGGCGGTCGTGACGACGTCGCTTCACCCGCCGTGTTGAGGATCCTCATCGGGGCGTTCGCCGGAGTCGCGGTGACCAACGTGGCGATCGCTTCCCGCGACCGCCTGGTCTGGCCTTGTGTCGCCGCCGCGCTGTGTTCGGCCGCGGCCCTCGGTCTGGTGGTCCTGTACCGGGCCGCGGTGGCCCAGCCGCCGTCCGGTCCCGGGGATCGCAACCAGTCGGCTCACGTCGCGCCGGTGCCGCCTCCGCGTCGTCCGACGGACGCGGCCGCTTCGACAGCCCCGTCCCCCTCCGCCGGCGAGCTCGGCACCCGGCAGCCCTGACCAGCCGTCACGCCGGCGATGGCCCCACCGGAAGCCGGATCGGCCAGCGGCCGGCGTCCACCCGGGCGCGGTCTTCGGCCACGCGGCGACGGCGCGACCAGCCAGGTCGGCCGACTCCTCCGCCGCCCGGGCGGTGGTCGCCGGACCGCACTGGTCGTCCGCCGTGGCGGGCGGTGTGGTCGGCGGGGCGCTCGTGCACTTCGTCGGCCTCGCGCTGCTGTGGACCGCCCACGACCGGGACCCCTCGCGCACCGACTGATCGCGACACCCACGAGAGCGGGCGGGCTGCCGGGTCCGGGGCGGGTGGCCGCCGGCGTCGGCGACGATCTCCTGCTCCGGCTTCCCGCGGACGACCGGCGTCCCCCTTGGCCCGACGAGCGCCTGGCGACGATGCCCGCAGCCCGGCTCGTCCGAGCAGGGGGAGTCCGGTCGGCGATCACGCGTTGTGCTCACGTCTCGTGCTCAACTCGTCCGCCCCGACGGGCGCGGCTTCACCGATACAGGTAACATCGTGCTTGCGAGTGAACACAGACCGTGTGTCTCCGGTCACCTCGGGCGCTCGCGACGACGAGATCCCGAAGATCTCGGCCACCTCGCCGGCACGCCACGTGGTCCACGTCGAATACCGCGTTTTGCCTGCTCAGTAGGCGGTCGCGGGAAGCTGTGACACGGTGGGCGCTTGCTCGGCGACGCTCGGCAACCGTGTCCGGCCGGCTCATCCATCAGGGTCCTTGACCTTGCCTTTACTAACACTTTGCGACACGTTGGAGATCACGAGGTAGGGGAGTCCGATCGGCAGCCGCTCACTGTGCGTGCACGAGGCTGTCGGGAGCGAGGGGAGCCCATGATCCAACGCGTCATCAGAGAGGTGCTTTCCGGTCTGACGGTGGCCGTCGTCGCGCTGCCGCTGGCCATCGCCTTCGGCGTCACCGCGACCGGCACCTCCGAGGGTGCGCTCGTCGGGCTGTACGGCGCGATCTTCGCGGGTTTCTTCGCGGCGGTGTTCGGTGGCACGCCCGCCCAGGTGACCGGCCCGACCGGTCCGATCACCGTCGTCGCCACCGGGGTGATCGCCGCGCACGGCCTGCAAGGCGCTTTCCTCGCGTTCGTCATGGCGGGCGCGTTCCAGATCCTGTTCGGGGTCTGCCGGCTCGGGTCGCTCATCCGCTACATCCCCCACCCCGTGGTGTCGGGGTTCATGGGCGGGATCGCGTTGATCATCATCCTCGGCGAGATCGACCAGGCGCAGCGCAGCTTCCTGGTCGTGGCGGCCACGATCGTGGTCATGCTGCTGTCCGCCCGCGTGGTCAAGTCGATCCCGGCCAGCCTGGTGGCGCTGGTGACCATCACCGCGGCGTCGCAGGTCGTCGGCTCGCTGCTGCACGACCTGCGGCTGGGGCCGATCCCGCTCAACTCCGCCGTGGACTACATCGGCCGCATCCCGGAGGCCATCCCGTCGATCGCCATCCCCGACGTCACCGGCTCGCAGCTGCTCACCCTGGTGCTGCCCGCGATCAGCATCGCGCTGCTCGGCTCGATCGACTCGCTGCTGACCTCGGTGGTGATGGACAACATCACCGGCAACCGCCACCGCAGCAACAAGGAACTGGTCGGCCAGGGGTTGGGCAACATGGCCAGCGGGCTGTTCGGCGGCATGGCGAGCGCCGGCGCGACCGTCAGGTCGGTGGTCAACGTCAGGAGCGGCGGTCGCACCGGGTTGTCGGCCGCCACGCACAGCGTCATCCTGCTCGCGCTGGTGGCCGGGCTGGGCGGCGTTGTGCAGTACATCCCGCTGCCGGTGCTGTCGGGCATCCTGATCCTGACCGCGATCGGCATGTTCGACTGGGAGAGCCTGCGCAAGGCGCGGGTCTCCCCGCGCGGCGACGTGGTCGTGATGTTCACGACGATGGTCGTCACCGTGCTCGTCGACTTGACCGCGGCGGTCGCGGTCGGCGTCGCCCTGGGGCTCGTCGTCCACGCCACGCAGTCGCGCCGGCGCAAGGCGTCGGTGGTCCACGACGGCGCGGACACCTACCGCATCGACGGCCCCCTGTCGTTCCTGTCCGTCGACCGCGTGTTCACCCAACTGCGCAATGGGCGGCAGAAGCTGTCGCTGAGCCTGGAGAACGTGGACTACATGGACGTGTCCGGGGCGAAGGCGCTGCTGACCTTCATCGACCACTCGCACAAGGCCGGCGTCACCGTCGGCCTGAAAGACCTGCCACGGCACGTCGAGGACCGGCTCACCGCGCTCGCGACCGAGGAACAGCTCGGCAGGCTCGACACCGTGCTGGAGAGCCGGATGACCGGCTCCCGGCCCGGGCGGACACCGGACGCCGCCGAAGAAGCGGCGGGGTGACCGGGAATCACGGAGTCCGTCCGAGCTTGCCCGAACGGGCGATCCCGCCCGCGGCGGTGCGGGGGGTGATCCACGCCCTTGGACCACCCCCCGCGGTTCACTTGGCCTCGACGGCGGTCTCGTCTTCCACGCGCCCGCTCTTGAGGTATGCGCGGAACTCGACCAGCTCCCGCTTGACGACCGGAGCGAGCAGGTACAGGCCGATGATGTTGAACAGGGCCAGTGCGAACAGCACGGCGTCGGCGAAGTCGAGCACGCTGCCCAGCGTGAGCACCGAGCCCACGACCGTGAACAGGCAGAAGATGATCCGGTAGGTCATCTCACTGCCCTTGGACTTGCCGAACAGGTAGGTCCACGACTTCTCGCCGTAGTAGCTCCACGTGATGATGGTGGAGACGGCGAACAGCACCACGGCCACGGTCAGCACGTAGGGGAACCACGGCAGCACCGTGCCGAAGGACTCGGACGTGACCGTGACGCCGTCCGGGCGCGGGCCGCCAGCGGCGAACGTGGCCTGGGCGTCGCGCCAGAACTGCGTCTGGGCGATGACGATCGTCAACGCCGTCATGGTGCAGATGACGACGGTGTCGATGAACGGCTCCAGCAGCGCCACGTACCCCTCGGTGACCGGCCGGCGGGTCTTCACCGCGGAGTGCGCGATCGACGCCGACCCCAGGCCCGCCTCGTTGGAGAACGCCGCCCGCTGGAACCCGACGATCAGGGCGCCGACAGCGCCTCCCGCGACGCTGTCGGCGCTGAACGCGCCGGTGACGATCTCGCCGATGGCGGCGGGGATCGTGGTGATGTTGAGCAGGATGACGACGAGGCACGCCGACACGTAGATGATCGCCATCGCGGGCACGAGGCGCCCGGTGACCTTGCCGATCGACTTGATGCCGCCCAGGATCACCAGGCCGACGACCACCGCCAGCACGATGCCGACGACCAGTGCCGCGCCGTCGCTGCCCAGCACGCCCTCGTCGCCGCCGGTCACGGTGCGCAGCTGCGCGAAGGTCTGGTTGGCCTGGAACATGTTGCCGCCCGCGATCCCGAAGAACAGGATCATGACGGCCGCGGCGGTGGCCAGCACGCGGCCGACCGCCTTGCCCGCCGCGTTGGGGAACCGTTCGGCGATCCCCTTGCGCAGGTAGTGCATCGGGCCGCCGGACACCGATCCGTCGGGGTGCACGTCCCGGTACTTCACGCCGAGGGTGCACTCGACGAACTTCGTGCACATGCCCAGCAGGCCGCACAGGATCATCCAGAACGTCGCGCCGGCGCCGCCGATGGTCACCGCGACGCCGACGCCCGCGATGTTGCCCAACCCGACCGTGCCGGACACCGCCGAGCTGAGCGCCTGGAAGTGGCTGATCTCGCCCGGGTCGTCGGGCTTGCTGTGCTTGCCGCGCACGATCCGCAGCGCGGTGCCGAAGCCGCGCAGCTGGATCACCCCGAAGTAGGCGGTGAAGATCGCGGCGGCGACGACCAGCCAGCCCACGATCCAGGGGAAGGTCACCCCGAACACTGTGATCTGGGCGAAGATGAACGACGACAGCGCCTCGGACACGGGCGTGAACGTGCTGTTGATCGCCTCCTCGATCGAGGAGAGCGTGCCGCCCTCGGCGGCCAGCACCGTCGTCGAGGGCTCTGGTGGTGGACTCGTGGTCATGGGCGCGCAGTGGACCGCATCGACCCCTTCGCGGCAAGACTTCTTTGGGAAGGCTTGAGGTTCGGGCCTTCGGGTTCGCTCATGATCGACGGTTGCCGTGCCGTCCGGTCGGCCGATCGGCGGCGGAGTGTCGCCTCCGGTCGATCCACGGCTTAGCCAGGCACGCAAGGCTCGTCGCGGTGACGAGCAGGCCGAGCAGATCGGCGACGTGACCGGTGAGCTTCCCGTCGAGCCACACCAGGGCCCAGCCGAGCACCGCGGCGAGCCGCACGTACCGCCGGTGTCGCGGGATGGCGGCGAAGGACACCATGATCAGCGTCGCCAGGCCGACCGCCACCGCCGTCGTGGCGTTCACGGCTCGCGCCTGGTGGTTTCGGGCAGGCCGGTGGGCAGGTTGTCCGGTGGTTCGACGGCGAGGGCCTTGGCGACGGGGACGTCGGTGGAGGAGTGCAGCACGATCGACAGGGCGATGGTGACGGCGACGAGGTCGAACACGTGCTCGCCGGCCGGTATGCCGGCTTGCAGGGCGAGCAGGACGTAGACGACCGACGCGAAACCCTTGGGACCGAACCACGCCGCCACGGAACGTTCGCGGGCGGGCAGCGGGGTGCGCAGCAGGGACAGCATCATCGCGGCGGGCCGGACGAGCAGGATCGCGATGACCGCCACCGCCCAGTCGCCGAGGGTGAGGTGGGAGATCCGCTCGGGGGTGATGAGCGCGCCGAACACGAGCAGGGCGGCGAACTTCGTGGTTTCGGAGAGCAGGTCGCCGAAGTGTTCGAAGTGCTCGGCGGTGACGCGGTCGAGGGTGGCCAGGGCGGAGCCGGCGGCGAAGGCGGCGAGGTAGGGGTTGGCGTGGGTGAGGTGGCAGCCGGCGTAGACGATGACCCCGATGGCCAGCGGTCCCAGTGCTTGCAGGCGTGGTTCGGCGGTGAGGGCCTTGAGCCGCCAGGCCAGCGCGACCACGGCCGCCACCGCGATGCCCAGCGCCAGCCCGGCGACGAGTTCGATGCCGATGGTGGCGAAGTCGGTGTCGCTGTTGGTCGCGGTGGCCAGGAAGATCAGCACGAACGGCAGGGCGAGGCCGTCGTTGAGCCCGGACTCGACGTTGAGCAGGCGGCGCAGGCGCAGCGGGACGTCGGCGCGGCCGACGATCGCCGAGGCGAAGACCGGGTCGGTGGGGGACAGGATCGCGCCGACCAGCAGCGCGGTCGTCCAGTCCAGGCCGGCGAGGAAGTGCGCGGGTATCGCGATGCCGATCATGGTCAGTGGCATGGCCAGGCCCAGCGCCCGACCGGAGAGCCGCCAACCTTCGCGCAGGGCGGGCAGGCCGGCGCGTTGGCCGTCGGTGAACAGGACGGTGAACAGCGCGAGGTCGGCCAGGCCGGTGACGAACGCGCCGTTGGAGGGGATGTCGACCCAGCCGAACCCGCCTTGGCCGATCAGCGCGCCGGCGAGCAGGAACAGCAGTGCGGTGGACAGCACGGTGCGGGCGGCCAGGCCGGACAGCGACACGCTGATCAGCAGCACCACACCGAAGGCGAGGACAAGCGCCATTGAGCGAACTCCGCGGTCGACTACACCCCCCGCGCGGTCGCGGAGGCATGTGCCGACCAGGCTTCCCGGCGCTCCGAGCGGACAGCCTGCCCGATTCCGACCGCGCGCGCAAAGGAATCGTCAAACCGACCGCACGCGGAGCCCGGCGCTGCGCGCGCCGGGACGAGGCGATCAGGAGAAGCACGACACCCACCCGTCCGTCGAGCCGCGACGGTCAGAGCGAGTCGGCGAACCGTTCGACGTCGGCGATGCGGCCGATGGCGACGATGAGGTCGCCGTACATCAGGACCGTGTCGGGGGAGACGGGGCGGTAGCCGGTGTCGTCGACGTGGCTGCGGCTCGACACGATGTTCACCCGGTACCGGGACGGGAGGTCGGACTGCCCCGGGGGGACGCCGACGAGGTCCTTGGGCGGCTGGGTCTTGACCATCGCGTACTCGTCGTCGATCTCGATGTAGTCCAGCATCCGACCGGACACCAGGTGCGCGACCCGCTGGCCCATGTCGTGCTCGGGCAGCACGACGTGGTGCGCGCCGACCCGTTCGAGGATGCGGGCGTGCTGGCGGGTGATCGCCTTGGCCAAGATCCGTTCGACGCCCAGGTCGACGAGGTTGGCGGTGGTGAGGATGCTGGCCTCGATGTCGGTGCCGACGGCTACGACGGCGCGGTCGTAGTCGGCGACGCCGAGTTCGCGCAGCGTGTCCACGTCGGTGGAGTCGGCGGTGACGACGTGCCCGAGACTGCCCGACAGGCGCCGGACGACGTCCTGCCGGGTGTCGACGGCGAGCACGTCGGTGCCCTGGTCGACCAGTTCGAGGGCGAGCGCGGAACCGAAGCGGCCCATGCCGATGACCACCACTTGTTCGCGGTCGGACTTAGCCAACGATGGTCCTCTCCTCGTGTTGTTCGTAGCGGCGCTGCCGTTCGCGCAGGGCGAGGGCGGAGGCCAGGGCGAGCGGGCCGATGCCGGCCGACCTGGTGTCGGCGGTGCTCTCGCCGCTGGAGCAGCCCGCGGCGGCGGGGACGCGCTGGTGGAGACGTTGGCGGCGTACTTCGCCGCGGGTCGGGTGGCGACGGACCGCGCGCGGGCGTTGCACATCGGCGCGCGGACGGTGACCTACCGGCTGAAACGGGTCGAGGAGTTGACCGGGTACTCCGCCGACGACCCGGTCCAGGGGCTCGGCCTGCACATCGCGGTGCTTGGGGGCGAAGCTGCTCTGAGGTTGCCGGAGGTCGGCGAACAGCGGCCGGTTTCCTGGCCGATCGCGGTCGTTGTCGGCCGGTCGGCCGCGCGGCAGCATTGACGCCACGCCGATGCGGGGGTGTCGGCGGCGATGACCGGCCAGGGGGAGGAACACGCGTGATGTGGGTGCTCTGGCTGGTCCTCGCAGGTGTCCTCGGTGTCGCGGAGGTGTTCACGCTCACCGCGGCGTTGTCCGTCCTCGGCGGCGCGGCGCTGCTCACCGCGCCGGTCGCCGCGCTCGGCGCGCCGCTGCCGGTGCAGTTGGTCGTGTTCACCGTCGCCGCCGGCGTCGGACTGGTGCTGCTGCGGCCGATAGCGCTGCGCCACCGCGCGCGGCCGGCGGACGACGGGTTCGGGGTCGACGCGCTGATCGGTGCGCACGCGCAGGTGCTGTGCGAAGTGCGGCCGGACGCCGGGCTGGTGAAAGTGCGCGGCGAGGAGTGGACCGCCCGGTCCTTCGACGACACCACCGTGATCCCCGCCGGCACCACGGTCGAGGTCCTGCGCATCAGCGGCACCACGGCCTTCGTCCACCCGAGGAGTTGATCGTGGAGTCCCAAGTCGCCCTGGCCGTGGCGCTGGTCGTCGTGCTGCTCGCCGCGCTCACCGTCGCTCGCGCCGTGCGGATCGTCCCGCAGGGCAAGGCGAGCAACATCGAGCGCCTGGGCCGGTTCCACCGCACGCTGCGACCCGGCCTCAACCTGGTCGTCCCGTTCGTGGACCGGGTCCGGCAGACCCTCGACCTGCGCGAGCAGGTGGTCTCCTTCCGGCCGCAGCCGGTGATCACCGAGGACAACCTGGTGGTCGAGATCGACACGGTCGTGTACTTCCAGGTCACCGAACCCCGTGCCGCCGCCTACGAGATCGCCGACTACCTGCAGGCCGTGGAGCAGTTGACCGTCACGACCCTGCGCAACGTCGTCGGCTCGATGGACCTGGAAGCAACGCTGACCTCCCGCGACACCATCAACAGTCGGCTGCGCGGGGTCCTCGACGACGCGACCGGCAAGTGGGGCCTGCGCGTGAGCCGGGTGGAGATCAAGGCCATCGACCCGCCGCAGTCCATCAAGGACGCGATGGAGAAGCAGATGCGCGCCGAACGCGACAAGCGCGCCGCCATCCTCACCGCCGAAGGCCGGCGGCAGGCGCAGATCCTGACCGCGGAAGGCGACCAGCGCGCGGCCGTCCTGCGCGCCCAGGGCGATCGGGAGGCGGAGGTCCTGCGCGCGCAAGGACAGGCCCGCGCGATCGACGAGGTGTTCCAGGCCGTGCACCGCAACAACCCCGACCCGAAGCTGCTGGCCTACCAGTACCTGCAGACCCTGCCGCAACTCGCGCAGGGCAGCGGCAACACCGTCTGGGTGGTCCCCGGCGAACTCACCGCCGCGCTCCAGGGGCTGTCCCAGGCCTTCACCCCGGCGCGGGCCGCGGACGAGCCGCGCACACCGACCGCCGCGGTGCCGGAGCAGCACACGGCCAACGGGCACTCCTGACCGCCGGGGAACGGTAGCGGAGCGAGCCCTCACCAGGGCGCGCCGGAACGCGAGCGCGACACACGCGCTCCGGCGCGCCGCCGGGTCGCACGGTGATCCGTCTTCGGGCCGCGCCGCGTGGCACCCGGATGTGCGGGAGTGCGCGCGGACAGTCAGCGGTTGTGCGGGAAAGCGGTCCCTCGGGCACGTGCTCGCGGAGCCCGCTCTGACCGAGCCCATGCCGGCGAACGCGCCGGCCAGGCCCCGACCCGGCAGCTGTGCGTGTCCGCGTGAACCCTCGCCGGCTACACCCCCGGCGGACGTGGGCTGCCGATCGCGGACGTGCCGTTCGCCACCGACAACGGCGCGTACACCGAGACCGCTTCGCGAAGCCTGTCGTCGAGGTTGACGATGACGGCGAGCAGCCGCGGCTCTTGTGCCGGGTCGGGCCGCAGTCCCTCCCCGGTCTGGTCGACAGCGACACGTTCGAGGCCGTCCGGGCTCGCCGCGCTTCCCGCGGATCGAAGTCAGGCGGCGTGCGCGTGACCGCGCGCAAACGCCATGACCACACCCTCAAAGCACTGCTCGCCAACCGTCGACCAAGCCGGGCCAGGGGCGCGGCAGCGTGGACTTGCCGGAGGCGTTCGCGCCGACGATCACGGTGATCCGGCCGGGTGCCCCGGTCAGGTCGAGGTCGGTGATGGCGGTGCGGTCATGCGCAGGACGGCGAGCGCGATGAGGGCGACGTGCAGTTCGGTGCGTTGCTCGCCCACTTCGAGGTCGCGGTCGAGCAGGCGTTCCAGTGCGCGCAGGCGTTCGTAGAGGGTCTGCCGGGACAGGCCGGCGCGGCGCGCCGCGACGGTCTTGTTGCCCGCGGCGTCGAGGTAGTGGCGCAGCGTGGGCAGCAGGTCGGTGCCGTGCTTGGCGTCGTGCTCGACCAGCCGGCCGACCTGCCGTTCGACGTAGTCCTGGACGCGGACGTCCGTGCGCAGGGTGTGCAGCAGGTGCCGCAGGCCGATGTCGGCGAGCTGGTGGTAGAGCCGGTCGGAGCCGGGGAGCACGGCTTCGGCGACCCGGCCGGCTTCCCGGAAGGAGCGGGCGACGTGCGAGAGGTCGCCGACCTCGCACCCGACGCTCACCACCGCGTCGGGGTCGGCCTCGCGCGCGGTGCGGCTCAGCCGCTCCACGGCGGGCTGCCAGGACTGTCCGCGGCGCAGGGCGAGCAGGACCCCGACGCGGCGGTCTTCGAGCGCGCCGACCAGGCCCGTCCGTTCGAACGCCGGTGCGATCAGGGTCTCGACCTCGGTCGCGTCGTGCCGGGTGTCGACCAGCACGGCGAGGAAGGTGGCGTCGGTCGTCGGCAGCCCGAGCGCGCCGGCCCGGGCGCGGGCTTCGGCGGGGGAGCGGTGGCGTTGTTCGGCGATGTCGCGCAGGACGTGGCGGTGCGCGCGGCGCTCCCAGGACGTGGTGTGGATGAGCCGGGCGATGGTCAACGTCATCGCCGCCCGTTCGAGCACGGTGACGTCCTCGGCGCTGAAGCCGGGGGTGCCGGGCGTGGGCAGCATGACCACCCGGCCCCAGCGTTCGCCCTGGAACTCCACGGGCGTGGTCAGCCAGCCGTCCGGTTCGTGCAGCGTCGTGCGGTCCTCGACGGCGGCGGACCTCGACCGCCGCTCCCAGTGCGCGAGCGCCTCTTCCGCGCTCACGCCGACGGGTTCGCAGAGCACCGCCTGGTGGGCCAGGTTCTCCAGCACGACGGTGTGGCGGCCCATCTCGGCCGCGGTCCGCACCACGTCCTCCGGCCCGGCGCCGCGCAGCGTCAACGCGGTGAACGTGTCGTGGATGTGCTGCGTGCGGCGCAGGACCTCGGCCTGGTTGCCCAGGATCAGCGCGTGGACGACCTGCGTGACCTCCAGGAAGTTGACGTCCCGCGCCAGGGTCACCAGCGGGAGGTCGCGGGCGCGGCAGGCGCGGACCAGCGCGTCGGGCGCGCGGTGGAAGCGGCGGACGAGTTCGAGGACCAGTGCCGCCGCGCCGGCGTCGGCGAGTTCGTCGACGTAGCGGCGCACCTCGGAGGTGTCGCCCGGCAGCGGCACGCCGGTGGTGAGGACCAGTTCGCCGCCCTTGAGGAACGACGCGGGGTCGGTCAGCTCGGTGATGTGCACCCAGCGGACCGGCCGGCGCAGGCCCGGCTCGCCGACGACGACCTCCGGCAGCCCCGCGGCCAGCACGGGCAGCGCCAGCACGTCCGCCACCGTCAGGGCCACCGGGTTCTCGGGCACGCCGCCACTTTGACAAGCGCCTCCCACCTGTGCAAGCGCGGATCGCGCCGACCGACCGGCGGCAACGGGGGCGGTCCCGGCGGATCGAGGTTGACAAAACGTCCAAACAAGGCCGTTCGGCCGGACAGAACAGGCGTTGTGGGGGTTCGCCGGTCCGGCGACGCTCAGGTGACCGCACCGAGAACAACGACCACCGGCCCGGGAGATGACCATGACCGCTCTGTCGCCGCACCTGCGCCAAGCCACCCCCGTCGTCGCGGTCCGCGGTGAGGGCGTCCACCTGTACGGCGAGGACGGCCGGCGCTACCTGGACTTCACCGCGGGCATCGGCGTCACCAGCACTGGCCACTGCCACCCCAGGGTGGTGGCCGCGGCCCAGGAGCAGGTCGCGACGCTGATCCACGGCCAGTACACGACGGTGCTGCACCAGCCGCTGCGCCGGCTCGTCGACAAGCTCGGCGAGGTGCTGCCCGAGGGGCTCGACAGCCTGTTCTTCGTCAACTCCGGCAGCGAGGCCGTGGAGGCGGCGATGCGGCTGGCGCGGCAGGCCACCGGCCGGCCCAACATCCTGGTCTGCCACGGCGGCTTCCACGGCCGCACGGTCGCGGCGGCGTCCATGACGACCTCCGGCACCCGGTTCCGGTCCGGCTTCTCGCCGCTGATGAGCGGTGTCGTGGTCACGCCGTTCCCGACGGCCTACCGCTACGGCTGGGACGAGGACACCGCGACGCGGTTCGCGCTGCGGGAACTGGACTACGTGCTGCAGACGATCTCCGCGCCCGCCGACACGGCGGCGATCATCGTGGAACCGGTGCTGGGCGAGGGCGGCTACGTGCCCGCTCCGCGCGCCTTCCTGGAGGGGCTGCGCGAGCGCGCCGACCGGCACGGCTTCCTGCTCATCCTCGACGAGGTGCAGACCGGTGTCGGGCGCACCGGCCGGTTCTGGGGCCACGAGCACTCCGGTGTCACGCCGGACGTCCTCGTCACCGCCAAGGGCCTGGCCAGCGGGTTCACCCTGTCCGGCATCGCGGCGGGCGAGGAGCTGATGAGCAAGGCGTGGCCGGGCTCGCAGGGCGGCACGTACGGCGCGAACGCCGTGGCGTGCGCCGCCGCCGTCGCCACGCTGGAGGTGGTCGAGGAGGAGAAGCTCGTGCGGAACGCCGAGCTGATGGGCGCCCGGCTGCGGGCCGGCCTGGAGGCGGTCGCCGCCCGGACACCGGCCATCGGCGACGTGCGCGGCCTGGGGCTGATGCTCGCCACCGAGTTCGTCACCGAGGACGGCCGCCCCGACCCGGAGACCGCCGGCCGGGTCCAGCGCGCCGCCGTGGACCAGGGCCTGCTCCTGCTGCTGTGCGGCGCGTGGAACCAGGTCGTGCGGATGATCCCCGCGCTGGTGATCGACGAGGACGCCGTCGACGAAGGGCTGCGGGCGTGGTCCGCCGCCGTGGACGCCGGGGTGTCGGCTCGATGAGAGCGGACCCGCTGGTGCGACGGCTCGCCGGGACCGCCCCCGGGATGCGGGTGGAGGCGGCGGCCGGGGCGAGGGCGCCCTACGCCTACGACGCCTCCAACTACCGGGTGGCGCCGCGCGCCGTGGCCTTCCCCCGCTCTCCCGAGGAGGTGTCCGCGGCGCTGCGGGCCTGCCGGGAACTCGGGGTGCCGGTCACGGCGCGCGGTGGCGGCACGAGCATGGCGGGCAACGCCGTCGGTCCGGGCCTCGTGCTCGACTTCTCCCGCGGCCTGAACCGGGTCCTCGCCGTCGACCCGGAGGCGCGCACCGCCCGGGTCGAGGCCGGGGTCGTGCTGGACGACCTGCGTGACGCGGTCGCGCCGCACGGCCTCACCTTCGGGCCCGACCCGTCCTCGCACAGCCGGTGCACGCTCGGCGGCATGATCGGCAACGACGCCTGCGGCAACCGGTCCGTGCGGCACGGGCGCACCGGCGACCACGTCGAGTCGCTGGAGATCGTCACCGCCGACGGCCTGCGCGCGATCGCCGACCACACCGGCCTGCGCCCGGTCGACCCCGCCGACGCGGACGCGGTCGCCGAGCTGGAGACCGCGCTGCGCCGGCTGATCGGCGAGAACCTGGCGCCGATCCGCGTCGAGCTGGGCCGCATCCCGCGCCAGGTCTCCGGCTACCAGCTGCACCACCTCCTGCCGGAGAACGGGTTCGACCTGGCCCGTGCGCTGGTCGGCACCGAGGGCACGTGCGCGGTCGTCGTGGCCGCGACGGTGCGGCTGGTGGCCACGGCGCCCGCGACGACGCTGCTCGCCCTCGGCTACGACGACGTCGTGGACGCCGCCGAGGACGTGCCGGAGATCCTGCGCTGGACGCCCACCGCGGTCGAGGGCATGGACGAGGCGATCGTGGCGACGATGCGCGCCCGGCGCGGCGCGGGCTCCGTCACCGGTCTGCCGGACGGTCGGGCCTGGCTGTACGTCGAGCTGGACGGCGACGACGAGACCGACCTCGCCGTCCGCGCCGCGAGCCTGCTCGACGCGCTGAAGGCGCGTGGCCGCATGGTCGACGGCCGGGTCGTGGACAGCGAGGCCCAGCGGCGTGCCCTGTGGCGGGTGCGCGAGGACGGGGCGGGGCTGGCCGCCCGGCTGGTCGACGGCGGCGAGTCGTGGCCGGGCTGGGAGGACGCCGCGGTGGCGCCGGAGACCCTGGCCGCCTACCTGCGCGACTTCCGCGCCCTGCTGGCCGCGCACGGGCTCACCGGCGTCCTGTACGGGCACTTCGGCGCCGGGTGCGTGCACGTGCGCATCGACTTCGACCTCGGCAGCGAGGAGGGCCGGGCGGCCACCCGCCGGTTCCTGCGCGAGGCGGCCGAGGTCGTGGTCCGCCACGGTGGCACGCTCTCCGGTGAGCACGGCGACGGGCGGGCCCGCGGCGAACTGCTGGACGTCATGTACAGCCCGGCGGTCATCGAGGCGTTCGCGGCCTTCAAGCGGACCTTCGACCCGGACGGCCTGCTCAACCCCGGCGTGATCGTGGCGCCGTCCCCGGTGGACGCCGACCTCGCGCTGGACGCCCCGCGACCGCCGGGACGACGGACGCTCTTCCTGTTCCCCCACGACGAGGACGGCTTCGCGGGCGCGGTGCGGCGGTGCGTCGGCGTCGGCCGCTGCCGCGGCGGCTCCGGCGGCGTGATGTGCCCCAGCTACCGCGCGACGGGGGAGGAGCGGCACTCCACCCGCGGTCGCGCCCGGGTGCTCCAGGAGATGCTGCGCGGCGACCTCGTGCCGGGCGGTTGGCGTTCGACGGAGGTCAAGGACGCGCTGGACCTGTGCCTGTCGTGCAAGGCGTGCTCCACCGACTGCCCCACCGGCGTGGACATGGCCACCTACAAGGCCGAGTTCCTGCACCAGCACTACCGCGGCCGGGTGCGGCCCCGCTCGCACTACTCCCTGGGCTGGCTGCCCGCCACCTCCGTGCTCGCGGGCTTCGTCGCCCGGCCGCTCAACGCGGTCCTGCGCGGACCGCTCGGCAAGGCCGCCGCGCGGCTGGGCGGCGTCACCACCCGCCGGGCCGTGCCCGCCTTCGCGTCCCGCCGTGCGCTGCGGAAGGCGCTGCGCACGGCGGTCGACAGACCGGCCGCGCTGCTGTTCGTCGACAGCTTCACGCGTGCCTTCCGCCCGCACGTCGCCGGCGCCGCGGCCCGCGTGCTCGACGCCGCCGGGCTGCCCTGCGCGCCGAGCAGCGGGCTGTGCTGCGGCCTCACGTGGGTCAGCACCGGGCAGCTGTCGGTGGCCCGCCGCGTGATGGCCCGCACCGTCGCGCGGCTGGACCGCGGTCCGCACCGCGACCTGCCGATCGTCGTGGCGGAGCCGAGCTGCGCGGCGGCGCTGAAGCGGGACGTGCCCGAGCTGCTGGGCACCGACGCCGCCCGGCGCGTCGCGGCGCGGGTGCACACCCTCACCGCCGCGTTGACCGACCTGTCCACCTCGGACTGGCGGCCCGCCGTGCCGGACTCGGTGGTGCTCCAGACGCACTGCCACGAGTACGCCGCGTTCGGTGACCGGCGTCCGCGCGAGCTGCTGCGCGGGCTCGGCGTGCGGACCGTGACCGAGGCCGAGGGCTGCTGCGGGCTCGCGGGCAACTTCGGTTTCGAGGCGGAGCACTACGAGACCTCGATGGCCGTCGCGGAGCTGTCCCTGCGGCCGCGACTGGATGAGAACCCCGACGCCGTCGTCGTGGCGGACGGCTTCAGCTGCGCCACCCAGGTCGGCCACCTCGCGGGCGACCGCGGCGTGCGCGCCGTGCACCTGGCAGAGCTGCTCGACCCAGGAGGTAACCCGTGATCGACGTTCCCAAGCAGTTGTTCATCGGCGGCACGTGGGTGGACGCCGTGGACGGCGCCACGATGCCGGTGGACGACCCGGCGACCGGCGAGGTGGTCTGCCACGTCGCCGACGGCGGCACCAAGGACGCGCAACTGGCCGTGGAAGCCGCGGTGCGGGTCCAGGACGAGTGGGCCGCCACCGCGCCGCGGGCGCGCAGCGAGATCCTCCGCCGCGCCTACGACATCATCGTGGCCCGCACCGACGAACTCGCGTTGCTGATGACCACGGAGATGGGCAAGCCGCTGGCCGAGGCCAGGGGAGAGGTCGCCTACGCGGCGGAGTTCTTCCGCTGGTTCTCCGAGGAGGCGGTGCGCGTCGAGGGCGGCTTCGGCACCCTGCCCGACGGCCGCAACCGGATGCTGCTCATGCGCCGCCCGGTCGGCCCGTGCCTGCTGGTCACGCCGTGGAACTTCCCGCTGGCCATGGGCACCCGCAAGATCGGCCCGGCGATCGCGGCCGGCTGCACGATGGTGCTCAAGCCCGCGCCGCAGACCCCGCTGTCCAGCCTCGCGCTGGCGGAGATCCTGCGCGAGGCCGGGCTGCCCGACGGTGTGCTGAACGTCGTGACGACGTCGAAGCCGGGGGAGGTCGTCGAGCCGCTGCTGCGCGGTGGCCGCATCCGCAAGCTGTCCTTCACCGGGTCGACCCAGGTGGGCAAGCTGCTGCTGGAGCAGTCCGCCGAGCAGGTCGTGCGCACGTCGATGGAGCTGGGCGGCAACGCGCCGTTCATCGTGTTCGCCGACGCGGACCTGGACAAGGCGGTCGACGGCGCGATGGTGGCCAAGATGCGCAACATGGGCGAGGCGTGCACCGCGGCCAACAGGTTCTTCGTGCACCGCGACGTGGCGGAGGAGTTCGGCGCGCGGCTCGCCGCGCGGATGAGCGCCCTCCGGGTCGGACCCGGCACCGAACCGGGGGTCGACGTGGGTCCGCTGATCGACGAGTCCGGTCGCCGCAAGGTGGAGCGCCTGGTCGAGGACGCGGTCCAGCGCGGCGCGTGCGTCCTGGCCGGCGGCGAGACGCCGACCGGTCCGGGCAGCTTCTACCCGCCGACCGTGCTGAGCCGGGTGTCCCCGGACAGCGACCTGATGGGCACCGAGATCTTCGGCCCGGTCGCGGCGATCCTGACCTTCGACGACGAGGACGAGGTGGTGCGCAGGGCCAACGACACCGAATGGGGACTCGTGGGCTACGTGTTCACCGAGTCGCTGGACCGGGCGCTGCGGGTCAGCGAACGGCTGGAAGCGGGCATGGTCGGGCTCAACACCGGCCTCGTGTCCAACCCCGCCGCGCCGTTCGGCGGCGTGAAGCAGTCCGGGCTGGGCCGTGAAGGCGGCCGCGTGGGCATCGACGAGTTCCTGGACTACAAGTACGTCGCCGTGCCGGTGTCGTGAGGGGGTCCGCCGCCGCGGGGCGGCGGACCCCGCGACCCCCTAGGAGCCCAGCCTGCGGGCGGAGATCTCCTGCGCGGTCTCCGCGACGAGCCGGCCGAGTTCGGGCAGCCGGTCCGGGTCGAAGCGGGTGTCGGGCATGGAGATCGCCACCGCGGCCAGCGGTGTGCCGTCCTCGTCCAGGATCGCCGAGGCGATGGCGCACACGTCGGGCCGGAACTGGTTGCGGTTGAGCGCGTAGCCGTTCTCCCGCACCTGCGCCAGCTCCGCCTTGAGCTGCCGCGGATCGGTGACGGTGGCGTCGCTGTAGCTGTCCAGCGGCCGGGCGAGCACCTCGTCCACATCGGACCTGTCCGTGTTGGCCAGTATCGCCCGCCCGGTCGCCGTGGCGTGCAGCGGCGAGATGTCCCCGATCTCGTGGAACGTGCGCACCGCGTGCGAGGAGTCGACGCGGTCGACCACCACCATGCGGTCCAGTGCGTCCGGAACGGACAGGTGGATCGTCTCGTTCACCTTGTCCCGCAACCGGATCATGGGCTCGCGGGCGGCGGCGAACAGGCTGGAGCCGCGCAGGGCGGCCGGTCGCACGGCGAGCACGCGGGCGCCTATTTCCCAGCGCGTCGTGTCCTTCCTGTTGGCGCGCAACCACCCCGCCTCGTGCAGCGTGACGAGCGTGCGCTGCACGGTCGACTTGGGCAGCCCGAAGATCTTGGTCAGTTCACCCACCGTGACCGGTTGGTGCTGCGCGACCGCCTCCAGGATGCGCAGCGACCTGGTCACGCTCTTCATCTCCACGCGTTACCCCCAGTTAAGGCTTGGTTCTCCCACGGGACACCTCTTGACTGGTCCTGGACCGGGTGTCATTCTCGTGCCAGATTCTAGCACGCTGTGCCACATAGTGGCACAGAATATCCGGTGAGCGTCTTCTCCCCCCTTCGCCAGGTCCGCATCACCGTCCGGTGAGTCGAAAGGATGTCCCGTGCCTGCCAGCAAGCGTGTCGCCGTCGTCGGCGTCGGAACGATGGGCAGCCAGGTCGCCTGGCGCCTCGCCGCCCGCGGGGCCGAGGTCGTCGGGTACGACCGGTTCGCCCCCGGCCACGACCGCGGTGCCGCGGGCGGCGAGACCCGGATCTTCCGCAGCGCCCACTTCGAGGACTCCCGCTACGTGCCGCTGCTCAAGCACGCCGACGTGCTGTGGGACGAACTCCAGCGGGAGACCGGGCGGGAACTGCGCCGCCTCACCGGCTGCCTGCTCATGGGGCCGACCGCGCACCACCAGATGGCCACCGTCCTGCGGTCGGTCGCCGAGCACGACCTCGACCACGAGGTCCTCGACGCCGACCGGCTCGCCCGGCGCTTCCCGCAGTACCGGGTCGAGGACGGCGACGCCGTCGTGCTGGACCGCCGCGCCGGGTTCATCCGGCCCGAGCTGACCGTCCAGACCGCCGCGCGCCGCGCCGAGGAACTGGGCGCCACGATCCACCGCTACACGCCGGTCCGCGAGATCACCAAGACCGGCGGCGGCGTGGCGGTCCGCACCGACGAGGGCAGCGAGCGCTTCGACGCCGTCGTGGTGACGGTGGGCCCCTGGGTCAACGACCTGCTGCCCGACCTGCCCTGGGAGGTGGAGGTCCGCCGCCTGGTCAGCGCCTGGTACGTGCCCACCACCCCCGACGCGTGGTTCGGGCCGGAGCGCCCGGCGTTCATCCGCACCGCTCCCACGCACTGCTACGGCCTGCCCTCGCCGGACGGCGTCTCGGTCAAGCTGGGCCTCTCGCGGACCCTGCACCGGCTGGTCGACGACCCCAACCGCCTGGAGCGGACGGTCCAGCCGGCCGAACTGGACACCTTCAACGAGATCATCGGGCGCCACCTGCCGGACCTGCACCCCGACCCCGTCCGGCTGTCGGTGTTCATGGAGGGCTACACGGAGAGCAGCCGCCCCCTGGTCGGCCCGCTGCCGGACGACGAGAACGTCGTGCTGCTCGCCGGGTTCTCCGGCCACGGCTTCAAGCTCTCGCCCGCCATGGGCGACATCGCCGCGGACCTCGCCCTCGACGGCGGGTCGGCGCGGCCCATCGACTTCATCTCCACCACGAACCGCACGGAGGCGTGACGCAGCCATGACCAGCGACACCGCTACCACCCTCAGCGTCGGCGCGCTGAGCGCCGCACCGGGGACCAAGGTGCGCGGCAGCGTCCGGGCCGAACTCGGCACGCTCACCGCGGACATCCCGGTGGCCCTGATCAACGGCAGCCGGCCCGGACCGCGCGTGGTGATCACCGCCGGCGTGCACGGCGGCGAGTTCACCGGCATCGACGCGGCCCACCGGCTCGCCACCCGCCTCGACCCGGAACAGGTGCGCGGGCAGGTGCTGCTCTGCCTCGTCGCCAACCCGCCCGCCGTCTACGACGGCCGGCTGGGCACCTCCCCGCTCGACGGGGTCAACATCAACCGCGTCTTCCCCGGCGATCCCGGGGGCAGTCCCACCGAGCGGCTGGCGGCCTGGCTGTTCGACAACCTGATCCAGGGCGCCGACGCGTACGTCGACCTGCACGCCGGCCGCATCGACGAGTTCCTGCGCGACTTCGTCGGCTACCGCCTGACCGGCGACCCGGAACTCGACGCGACGACCGCCGGCATGGCCTCCGTCGTCGGCCACGAGGACGTCGTCCTCGGCCTGAACCCCGACGGCGGCAACAGCCACGCCGCGGCCGCCCGCCTCGGCATCCCCGCCATCCTCGTCGAGACGGGTCACCTCGGTGACCGCGACCCGGAGGCGGCCGAACGCGTCGTCGCCGCGCTGCTGAGGGTCATCGACTTCGTCAACGGCGACGACGTCGCGCCGCGGCCGGTCACCGAGTGGGTGTGGGCGGGCTTCGTGGCCTCCGCGGCCCTCGGCCTGTGGTACCCGGAGTTCGTCCCGGGCACCGACGTGACCGAGGGGCAGGTCATCGGACACGTCGTGGACCCGGCCGACGGCCGCGGGCACGAGGTCCGGGCCACCGCCACCGGCCGCGTCTTCTACGGCATGCGCGGTCTCACCGTCGTGCCCGGCACCGACCTCGCCGCGATCGCGGCGCCCCGCTAGCGCCACCACCCCGCTTCCTCCCCGCCCCCAGGAGGTTCTTCGTGAAAGACACTTGGATCGACCGCCGATCGTTCCTGCGCGGTCTCGGCGCCGTCGCCGCGACCTCGGCACTGGCCGCGTGCGGCACCGGCACCAGCCGCTCGGCCGGCGGCGGCGCGGGCACGGGCAGCAAGACGCTCGTGGTCCGCAACAGCGGTGGCGCCTACGGCGACGCCAACATGAAGGCGGTCCTCGAGCCCTTCATGAAGGAGACCGGCATCGAGATCAAGGTCATCAACCCGAACTACGCGCAGATGCTGGCCCAGATCAAGCAGGGCCGACCGCAGTTCGACCTGATCGACAACTCGATGATCGACTTCGTGAAGTTCGCCCAGGAGGACGCTACCCAGCAGATCGACTACGACCGGCTCAAGAGCGTCAAGAACGCGGACATCCCCAAGAACCTGCTCACGCCGACCGCGGTCGGCAAGAACTACTGGGGCAGCGTGATCGGGTACCGCACGGACGCCTTCGGCGGAAAGAAGCCGAACTCCTGGGCGGACTTCTGGGACACCGCGGCACTGCCGGGCAGTCGCGGGCTGCAGCACGTCGACGCGGACATCCCCGAGCTCGAGTTCGCGCTGCTGGCCGATGGCGTGCCGATGGACCAGCTGTACCCGCTCGACCTCGACCGCGCCTTCCGCAAGCTCGACGAGATCAAGGGCTCGGTCAAGAAGTACTGGGACACGGGCGCGCTGCCGGGTGTGCTGCTCGGCCGCCGCGAGGTCGACGCCTCGACCGTCTGGTACGGCAGGCTCAACGACCTGATCAAGCAGGGGCAGCCGCTGGCCTACGTGTTCCAGGGCGCCCGCAGGCAGAGCAACGGCTGGGCGATCCCCCGGGGCGCGGCCAACGTCGACGCCGCCTACCAGCTGATCGACTACTCGCTGCGGCCGGAGGTGCAGGCCCACTTCTCCGAGATCTACCCGTTCGCGCCGGTCGTGCCCGCCGCCTACAAGTCGATCAAGGACGAGGTCGCGGCCACCCTGCTCGGCGCGCCGCAGAACCTGGAGACCGGGTTCGACGCGAACGTCGAGTGGTGGGTCGGCAACGACGAGGTCGTGACCAAGCGCTGGCAGGAGTGGGCCCGTGTCTGAGCTGCACGTGATGTCGGAGAAGCAGTCCCCGCCGACCGTGGCGTCGCCGGTGAGCGGTGCCGGCAAACCGCTGTCGGTGACCAAGGTGCGCAAGACCTACGGCGCCATGACCGCGGTCGACGAGGTGTCGATGGAGATCGGCGCCGGGGAGTTCGTGACCTTCCTCGGCTCGTCCGGCTCCGGCAAGACCACCACCCTGATGATGATCGCCGGGTTCGTCGAGCCCGAATCCGGGTCGATCGTGGTCGGCGGCCGGGACGTCACCCGGCTCGCGCCGCAGAAGCGGGGCCTGGGCTTCGTGTTCCAGCAGTACCTGCTCTTCCCGCACATGACGGTGAGCGAGAACGTCGCCTTCCCGTTGCAGCTGCGCGGACTGTCCAAGCAGGAGATCCGCACCCGGGTCGGCGAGACGCTGGAGATGGCGGGCCTGTCCCGCTTCGCCCGGCGCCGCCCCCGCGAGCTGTCCGGCGGTCAGCAGCAGCGCGTCGCGCTGTGCCGCGCGCTGGTCTACCGGCCGCCGGTGATCCTGATGGACGAGCCGCTGGGCGCGCTGGACAAGAAGCTGCGCGACCAGTTGCAGACCGAGATCAAGCGCATCCAGCGGGAACTGGGGCTGACGGTCATCTACGTGACGCACGACCAGGAGGAGGCCCTCGTGCTCTCCGACCGGATCGCCGTCATGCGCGACGGCCGCATCGACCAGTTCGACACCCCGCAGGAGCTGTTCGAACGCCCGCGCACGCCGTTCGTGGCCGACTTCCTCGGCGCCGCGAACTTCCTGCCCGGCACGGTCGAGAGCGACGACGCGGTTCGCCTGGACACCGGTGGCGTCCTGCGCATCCGCCGGCACGACCTCGCGAGCGGTGTGCGGGCGCGGGCGGCGGTCCAGCCCGGCAGGCTCGCGGTGTGCGCGCCGGAGGACGGCTTCTGCACCGGCATCGTCGAGACCGTCACCTACGTCGGCACGCTGGTGCGGGTCACCATCCGCCCCGACGGCGCCGACACCTGCGTCCGGCTGGAGATCCCGGCCGGCCGCGCGCCCCTGATGGGCGACCGGGTGGGTCTGACGGCCGATCCGCGCGACGTCAGCGTCTTCGACGGAACGGCGGGCTGAGCCGTGGCCGTCCTCGCCCCTCCACCGGAACCGGTGGTCGCCGCCGCTGCCACCGGTGGGTGGCGCCGCCGGCTGTCCGGCCGCCGCACCCGCTTCGGGTTGCTCAACGCCACGCCGGTCGTCGTGTACCTGCTGGTGCTGTTCGTGTACCCCATCTTCAGCACCCTCCTGCTCAGCCTGAAGGACGAGGACGGCGGGTTCACGCTGCACTGGTACGCCGACGCCCTCAGCGGCACGAGCCTGGACATCCTGCTCATCACGCTGCGGATCTCCGCGGAGACGTCGGCGATCAGTTTGGTCGTCGGGTTCCTGCTGGCCTACTGGATCACCCGGCTGCGACCGATCTGGGCCGGTCTGGTGATGCTGGTGGTCGTCGTGCCGCACTTCATCAGCGCCCTGGTCCGCACCTACGGCTGGATCATCCTGCTCGGCGACCACGGCCTGGTGAACGAGACGCTGGTGGCGCTGCACGTGCCCGGCGCCCCGTTCCAGTTGCTGTACAACGAACTCGGCGTGGTCATCGGCACGACGTCGGTGATGCTGCCCTACACCGTGCTGCTGCTGTACGCGGTGATGCGCGGCGTCGACCGCGGGTTGATCGCGGCGGCGGCGAGCATGGGCGCGGGCCGGCTCGTCACGTTCTTCCGCGTCTACCTGCCGCTGGTGGCCCCCGGCCTGGTCAACGCCGGGATCCTGAGCTTCATCCTGTGCCTGGGCTACTACCTGACGCCCGCGCTGATGGGTGGTCCGAAGCAGACGATGGTCGCCTCGCTGATCGACGAGCAGGTCATGAAGAACAACCAGTGGAACGGCGCCTCCGCTCTCGGCGTGATCCTGCTGCTCCTCACCTTCGCCGGACTGTTGTCGCTGCGGCTGGTGAAGAGCGTGAGCGAGGCCGCGAAGAACCGGGGTGGAGCATGATCGGGTTGCGCGACAGCGTGGCGGGACGCCTGGTGCTCGGCGTCATCTCGTTGCTGGTCCTGGTGTTCCTGGGACTGCCGATCGTGCTCATCCTGGTGACGTCGTTCGGCAGTGACGCCCTCGGCTCGTTCCCGCCCGAGTCGTGGACGCTGACCTGGTACCAGCAGTTGTTCGCCGACGGCAGCAAGTGGCCCGCCGCGCTCGCGCTCAGCGCCACGGTCGCCGCGCTGACCACGGTGTTCTCGGTGGTGCTCGGCATGATGGCCGCGATCGCCCTGGTCCGCAGCGACCTCCCGCTGCGGTCGGCGGTCTACGGCCTGGTGCTGGCGCCGCTGGTGATCCCGCAGGTGGTCGTCGCGCTGGGGTTGTTCCTGCTGTTCGAACCGGCGGCGATGCTCGGCAGCCCGATCGCGATCGCGCTCGGCCACACCGTGCTCGCCACCCCGATCGCGGTGATGATCCTGATGGCGACGCTGAAGGGGATCGACGAACGGCTGGAGGACGCCGCCGCCAGCATGGGCGCGGGCCGGCTCACCATCGCGCGGCGGATCACGTTCCCGCTGGCCGCTCCCGGTGTGATCGCCGCGGCGATCTTCTCCTTCATCACCAGCTTCGACGAGTTCTTCATCTCCCAGTTCCTGTCCTCTGTGGACACGATCACGCTGCCCGTGCAGGTGTTCAACGTCCTGCAGTTCGACGTCGACCCGTCGGTCACCGCCGTGGCCGCGCTGCTCATCGCCGTCGCGCTGGTCGCGCTGGGGCTGGTCGCCCTGTTGCGCAGGTTCGGCACGGGCAAGCAGGGCGGTCTGCTGCCGGTGGAAACCGGTGTCCCGGCGGGAGGTGAGCCGAAATGACCACCGGACTGGCGGCGACCGCGGCCAAGCACCTGCTGCTCAACATGACGTCGAACGGCTCGGGTGAGGGCGTCTTCGTGGTCCGCGGCGGGGAGGGGCCGTACGTCCGCGACGACGACGGCACCCGCTACATCGACGGGCTGTCCGGGCTGTACTGCTGCCAGCTCGGCCACTCCTACGCCGACGAGATCGCCGAGGCGGCGGGCAAGCAGCTCCGCGAGCTGTCCTACAGCCCGCTGTGGTCGGCCTCGGCCCACCCGGCGGCCATCGAGCTGGCCGAGCGGCTGGCCGGGCTGGCGCCCGCGGGCGTCGAGCACGCGTTCTTCTCCAGCGGCGGCGCCGAAGCCGTGGAGACCGCGTGGAAGATCACCCGCCGGTACCACGCGCTGCGCGGTGAGCCGGGGCGCACCAAGGTCCTGGCCCGGCACAGCGCCTACCACGGCCTGACCGTCGGCGCCCTGTCGTTCACCGACGACCCCGGCCTCACCGAGCCGTACGGCCCGCCCGCGATCGACACCAGGTTCGTGTCCAACACCAACCGCCACGGCCTGGCGCCCGAGATGGCGGACGACGCCGTGTTCACCGCGCACCTGCTCGCCGAGATCGAGGACACCGTGCTGGCCGAAGGGCCGGAGACGATCGCGATGCTCATCGCGGAGCCGGTGCAGAACCGCGGTGGCTGCATCACGCCGCCGGAGGGCTACTGGCCGGGCCTGCGGGCGCTCGCCGACCGGTACGGCTTCCTGCTCGTCGCCGACGAGGTGATCACCGGCTTCGGGCGGCTCGGGGAGTGGTTCGGCGGCGACCGCTACGGCGCCGCGCCCGACCTGATCACGGTCGCCAAGGGCATCACCGCGGGCTGCGCCCCGATGGGCGCCACGCTGGTCGGGCAGCGGGTCGCCGAGGTGGTCAACCGGCCGGGCGCGGTGCTCAACCACGGCTACACCTTCGGCGGGCACCCGCTGTGCGCCGCGATCTCGTTGCGCACCATCGAGATCATGGAACGCGACCAGGTCTTGGCGAACGTCCGCGCACTGGAAGGCGGGCTCGCGAACGGCATGAAGTCGCTGGCCGGGCTGCCGATCGTGGCCGACGTCCGCGGCGCCGGGTTCTTCCACGCCGTCCAGTTGGCCGGCGACCTGCCCGACGGCGGCTTCTCCGACGCGGCGCGCCAGGCGCTCGTCGTCGACCTGATCCCACGCCGGATGCGCGACGCCGGGCTGCTCGCCAGGGTCTACAACCGCGCGGCGCCGCTGCTGCAGATCGCGCCACCGCTGATCAGCGACCGGCCGCTGCTCGACCGCATCGTCGAGATCATCGCCGACACGCTCGACGAGGCCTCGCGCGCACTGACCCGCTGATGTCCCCACGCCACCCACGAAAGGAACGCGCATGTACTCCATCGGTCCGCTGACCGTCCCTCCGGGTGAGCGCGCCCAGGGCCTGATCCCGGTCGGCACCAGCAGTTACGGCGTGGAGCTGGGCATTCCGCTGATCGTCGTCAACGGCGCGCAGGACGGGCGGGTCCTGTGCGTGGACGCGGGCGTGCACGGCGACGAGTACGACGGCCAGGAGGCCATCCGGCGCGTGCTCGCCGAGATCGACCCCGCCACCCTGCGCGGCACGGTCGTGGGCATCCCGTGCCTGAACACCCCGGCCTTCGAGGCGGCGGCCCGCGCGAGCGGCATCGACCACCTGAACCTCAACCGGATCTTCCCCGGCGACCCGGAGGGCTCCTACTCGCAGCGCCTGGCCGCCACCTTCGTCGAGCGGGTCGTCCCCGCCGTCGACGCCGTGGTGGACCTGCACACCGGTGGCGCCTACGGCGAGATCGCCCCGCTGGTCATCCTCCAGGGCGGTTACGAGGACCTGGCCACGGACATCGCCCTCGCGGCCGGACACGAACTGGTCTGGAAGGGCGGCAAGTGGGGCGGCACGGTCCGCCACCCGGTCCTGGAGGCCGGCAAGCCCGCCATCACCATCGAGTGCGGCGGCGCGACGTACCGCGAGGCCAACGTCGAGCGGCACATGCACTCGATCCGCAACATCCTGCGCAGCCTCAAGATGATCGACGGCGAGGTGGAGCTGCGGGAGGTCTACACGGCCGTCTCGGGCACGTTCGCCCGCTCCGCCGCCGGCGGCTTCTTCGTCAGCCACGCCGAGCCGGGCGAGACCTGCAAGGAAGGCGACCTGATCGGGCAGGTCGTGGACCACTACGGCAACACGCTCGAAGAGGTCCGCGCCGACTGGGACGGCATCGTGCTGTGGGTGCGCCGCATCCGCACCGTGCGCCCCGGCGACGAGGTCGTGATCTTCGGCGCGGTGGAAGGCGAGATCAAGCCATGAAGGAGACCGAACTGCTGATCGACGGCAAGCGGGTGCCCGCGGCCGACGGTCGCACCTTCACCGTCGTGGACCCGGCGCTGGGCGAACCGATCGCCGAAGTCTCCCTGGCGGGCAAGGCGGACGTGGACTCCGCGGTCGCCGCCGCGCGCGCCGCGTTCACCGCTGCCGAGTGGGCGGGCATGCGTGCCGCGGACCGCGGCCGGCTGCTGCACCGCATCGCCGAGGCGATCCGGGGCGAGGGCGAGCGGCTGGCGCGGCTGGAGAGCCTCGACGTGGGCAAGCCGCTGCGGCAGGCCAGGGCCGACGTCGAAGCCGCCGCGCGGTACTTCGAGTTCTACGCGGGCACCGCGGACAAGCTGGGCGGCGCCACCATCCCGCTGGGACCGGGGCTGATCGACTACACCGTCCGGGAGCCGATCGGCGTGTCCGGGCAGATCATCCCGTTCAACTACCCGCTGCAGAACACCGCGCGGGGCAGCGCTCCCGCGCTGGCGGCGGGCTGCACGGTGGTGCTCAAGCCGTCACCGGAAGCCCCGCTGACACCGTTGGAGATCGGCCGGATCGCGCTGGACTGCGGCCTGCCGCCGGGTGTGCTCAACGTCGTGCCCGGCGACGGCGAGACCGGCGCGGCGCTGGCCGGGCACCCCGGCATCGACCAGGTGACGTTCACCGGGTCGGTGGCCACCGGGATCAAGGTCGCCCAGGCCGCCGCGGCGAACGTCGTGCCCTCCGTCGTGGAGCTGGGCGGCAAGTCGCCGGTCGTCGTGTTCGCCGACGCCGACTTCGACCTGGCGCTGGGCGCCGTCGCCGCCTCGGCGTTCGGCAACGCGGGCCAGACCTGCTCGGCCGGGACGCGGCTGCTGCTGCAGCGCGGCGCGGAGGAGTTCCTGGACCGGCTGGCGGCCCACGCGGCCGCCCTGCGGGTGGGTCCCGGATCCACCGACCCGGACGTCGGGCCGCTCGTCTCGGCACGCCAGCGCGACCGCGTCCAGGGGTACCTGGACCTGGCCCGCGCGGAGGGCGCGACAGTCCGGGCGGGCGGCGGCGCACCCGCGGACCCGGCGCTGCGCAACGGGTACTACATCGCGCCGACCGTCCTTTCCGGACTGACGAACCAGGACCGCGTCGCCCGCGAGGAGATCTTCGGCCCCGTCGTGACCGTCATCGGGTTCGACGACGTCGAGGAGGCGCTGGAGATCGCCAACGACAGCCCGTACGGCCTGTCGTCGTACGTGTGGACGCGCGACATCGACAAGGCCCTGCGGATGGCGCACGGCATCCGCGCCGGCCAGGTCAACGTCAACGCCATCGGCGTCGGCACCGGCGTGGAGCTGCCCTTCGGCGGCTACAAGCACAGCGGCTGGGGCCGGGAGAAGGGCCTGGAGGCGCTGGCGAGCTACACCCAGACCAAGAACGTCTGCATCGGGTTCGGGAACGGCGCATGAGGTACCGCACGCTGGGCGAACGCGGTCCCACCGTCTCCGTGGTCGGGTTGGGCGGCAACAACTTCGGCTCCCGCCTCGACCGGGACGCGACCGCGGCGGTCGTCCACGCCGCACTGGACGCGGGCATCACGCTGTTCGACACCGCGGACGTGTACGGCGGCGAGAACGGGCGCGGCTCCAGCGAACGGCTGCTCGGCGCCGCGCTCAAGGGACGCCGCGACGAGGTCGTCCTCGCGACCAAGTTCGGCATGCGGATGAGCGAGGAGGACGACCGCCACGGCCCGCGCGGCTCCCGCCGGTACGTCCGGCACGCGGTGGAGGCGTCGCTGGACCGGCTCGGCACCGACTGGATCGACCTGTACCAGTACCACGAGCCCGACGGCGTGACCCCGATCGAGGACACCGTGGCGGCGCTGGAGGAACTGGTGCGGGAAGGCAAGGTGCGCCACATCGGCTGCTCCAACCTGCCCGCCGACCGGCTCCGCACCGGTTTCGTGAGCACCCAGGCGCGCTACCACCTGCTCGACCGCGGCGTGGAAGCCGAACTCACGCCCACGTGCCTGAGCCTGGGCATCGGCCTGCTGCCGTACTACCCGCTGGCCAACGGACTGCTCACCGGCAAGTACCGCAGGGGAGAGCAGCCACCGCCCGGCAGCCGCCTGTCCTGGCGGCAGGGCTGGCTCACCGACGCGGCACTGGACCGCGTCGAGGCACTCACGGCGTACGGCGCGCAGCGAGGGCTCACCGTCCTCCAGGTCGCCGTGGGCGGGCTGGCCGCGCAACCCGCCGTCGGCTCCGTCATCAGCGGCGCCATGACCCCGGCGCAGGTCACCGCCAACGCGGCGGCGGCCGGCTGGACCCCCACCGAGGCCGACCTGGCCGCACTCGACGAGATCGTGACCCCCGGCGACCGGGTGGTCTGAGGAAGAGGATTGGACACCATGCGTCAGATCGTCACCTTCGACGCCTACGCGACCTTGATCAACTTCGAACTCGCCCCGACCACCCTGAAGGTGCTGGCCGACCGGCTGGACCTCGACGGGCTGGACGTCGACGAGTTCCTGGACGACTTCCGGGTCATGCGGTTCCAGGCGGTCCTGGAGCCCTACCGGCCCTACCACGAGGTCCTGCACTCCAGCCTGCGCAACGCCATGCGGCTGCACGGCCTGGAGTACCGCGAGTCCGACGGCGACGCGCTCGTCGAGGCCGTCCCGACCTTCGGCCCCTGGCCCGAGGTGCCCGACGCGTTGCGGGCGCTGAAGGAGAAGTACGAGATCGCGATCATCTCCAACACCGACGACGACCTCATCGCGCGCAACGTCGAGAACATCGGCGTCGAGTTCGACTACGTGATCACCGCGCAGCAGGCCAAGGCGTACAAGCCGGACCGGCAGACGTTCGAGTACGCCTTCCAGACCATGGACGTCGACCCGAGCCAGGTGATCCACGTCGCGCAGGGCTGGGAGTACGACCACATCCCCACCAGGGACCTCGGCCTGAAGCGCCGCGTGTGGATCAACCGCTACGGCCGTCGCGGCAGCAGCGACTACCAGCCCTACGACGAGCTGCCCGACATGTCCGGGCTGCCCGCCCTGCTCGGCTGCTGACACCGGAGGAACCGCCGCCATGAAACAGATCCCCTACTGGCTCGACACCGCCCCGCAACTGCCCGACCGGTCGGGCAAGCCACTTCCCGAGAGCGCGGACGTGGTCGTCATCGGCGGCGGCCTCACCGGTCTGTCGACCGCCTACCACGCGGCGCGCAAGGGCGCGTCCGTGGTGCTGGTCGAGAAGGACAAGGTCGGCTCCGGTGCGTCCGGCCGCAACGGCAGCATGTGCACCCAGGGCATCACGATCCCGCCCGGCGAGGCGCGCAAGCGGTACGGCCACGAGCGCGCGGTCGAGCTGTACAACGCCTTCCGCGAGGCCGTGGACCTCGTGGAGGAGCTGACGCTGAAGGAGCGGATCGACTGCGACTTCACCCGCTCCGGGCGCCTGGGCCTGGCCTGCAAGGCCAGTCACGTCGAGGGCCTGCGGGCCAAGCAACGGGAACTGGCCGAGCACTTCGGTCACGAGACGGTCGTGCTGGGCAAGAGCGAACTGCGCGCCGAGATCGGCTCGGACTACTACCACGGCGCCCTGCTCGACCCGCTCAGCGCGGGCCTGCACGTGGGCAAGTTCGTCGGCGGCCTGGCCGACGCCGCCGAGCGGGCCGGCGCCGAGATCCACGAGCGCAACGCCGCCACCGGCCTCACCCGCCTGCCCGGCGGCGGCTTCCTGGTGGAGACCCTGCACGGCGCCATCCGCGCCAAGCAGGTCATGGCGGCCACCGACGCCTACACCGACAAGTCGCTGCCGTGGTTCCGCAAGCGGCTGATCAACGTCGGCAGCTTCGTCATCGTCACCGAGCCGCTGGGGGAGGCGCGCGCCAAGGAACTCATCCCGAACGCCCGCCTGCTGGTCGCCCACAAGAACGTGGGCCACTACGTCCGGCTCACCCCGGACAACCGCCTCGCCTTCGGCGGCCGGGCCCGCTTCGCCCCCTCCAACCCGGCTTCGGACATCAAGAGCGGCGACATCCTCAAGCGGGAGATGACGGAGATCTTCCCGCAACTGGCCGGCGTGCGGATCGACTACGTGTGGGGCGGCATGGTCGGCTTCTCCTGGGACCGCATCCCGCACGCGGGGGAGATCGACGGTCTGTACTACTCCATGGGCTACTGCGGTCACGGTGTCCAGATGGCCACCTACATGGGCCGGGCGGTGGCCGAGATGATGGACGGCAAGCCGGAGGCGAACCCGTTGCGCGGCTTGGGTTTCCCGAAGGTGCCCGTGCCGTTCTACAACGGCACCGCGTGGTTCCTGCCGTTCGGCGGGGCGTACTACAAGGCCAAGGACCGCTGGAGCTGACGCCACCTGGTCTTCCGCGACCGCACTCGCGTTCGCACTCTCGTTGCGCGTTCGCGTTGCGCGTTGCGCGTTGCGCGTTCAGCGTTCGCGTTTCGCGTTCGCGGAAGACCAGCCTCCCGAGAAAGCCGGACCGCCATGACCGCCGCAGACACGCGGAGAGAGCACGACCTGCTGGGCGACCGCGACGTGCCCGCCGACGCCTACTGGGGCGTGCACACTCTGCGCGCCAAGGAGAACTTCCCGATCACCGGCACGCCCATCTCCGCCTACCCGCACCTGGTCGAGGCCCTCGCCGCGGTCAAGGAAGCCGCCGCGCTCGCCAACGCGGAACTGGGTCTGCTGGACTCGGCGAAGGCCGCCGCGATCGTCGAGGCCTGCCGGGAGATCCGGGCGGGCAAGCTGCTCGACCAGTTCGTCGTGGACGTCGTCCAGGGCGGAGCCGGCACCTCGACGAACATGAACGCCAACGAGGTCGTGGCGAACCGCGCGCTGGAGCTGCTCGGCCACGAGAAGGGCCGGTACTCCCACCTGCACCCCAACGAGGACGTCAACCTCGGCCAGTCCACGAACGACGTCTACCCGACGGCCGTGCGGATCGCGACGATCTCCGCCGTGCGCGGCCTGCTGGAGGCGATGTCCGTGCTCCAGGACGCGTTCGCCCGCAAGGCCGTCGAGTTCCGCGACGTGCTGAAGATGGGCCGCACCCAACTGCAGGACGCGGTGCCGATGACGCTCGGCCAGGAGTTCTCCACCTACGCCGTCATGCTCGACGAGGACCGCGCCCGCCTCGCCGAGGCCGTCGGCCTGATCCACGAGATCAACCTCGGTGCGACCGCGATCGGCACCGGCCTCAACGCCGCGCCCGGCTACGCGGAGGCGGCCCGCCGCCACCTCGCCGAGATCACCGGGCTGCCCCTGGTCACCGCCGCGAACCTGGTCGAGGCCACCCAGGACTGCGGGGCGTTCGTGCAGATGTCCGGCGTGCTCAAGCGGATCGCGGTCAAGCTGTCGAAGACCTGCAACGACCTGCGCCTGCTGTCGTCGGGCCCGCGCGCCGGCTTCGGCGAGATCACCCTGCCGCCCGTGCAGGCCGGTTCGTCGATCATGCCCGGCAAGGTCAACCCGGTGATCCCGGAGGTGGTCAACCAGGTCGCCTTCGAGGTGATCGGCAACGACGTCACCATCACCATGGCGGCCGAAGCCGGCCAGCTCCAGCTCAACGCCTTCGAGCCGATCATCCTGCACGCGCTGTCCGAGTCGATCACCCACCTGCGGGCGGCCTGCCTGACCCTGGCCGACCGCTGCGTCTCCGGCATCACCGCCAACACCGAGGCACTGCGCGCAGCCGTGGAGAACTCCATCGGCCTCATCACCGCCCTCAACCCTCACATCGGCTACACCGCCGCCACAGACGTCGCCAAGGAAGCCCTCGCCACGGGAAGGGGTGTGGCGGAACTCGTCCTGGAGAAGGGCTTGCTACCCGCGGACAGCCTGGCCGACCTGTTGCGACCCGAGGTGGTGGCGGGCTGCGGCCCGGCCACCACCTGACGTCCTGCCGGTCTCAGACCGGCAGTTGCTCGGCTCGAAGCCGTGGGAGAACGGTAGCTCGGCGGCGGGCTTGCCGAGTGGTTCGCCCAGCACGGCGTTGAGGGGCCGCGCCACGTATCGGTGGGGACGGGGTGAGGACGGCAGACCCGGGCACCATTTATTCCAGTTCCAAACTGAAACCTTGATAGGGTGGTGGTGTGACGACCAACCCGACCACGCGCGACTACAACAAAGCATCGGTCCTCGACGTCGTTCTCGCCCAGGCGCCCTTGACGCGCAACAAGCTCATCGAGCTGACCGGTCTGAGCAAGGCCACGGTGTCCAGGGCGGTGGAGGAGTTGCGGGCCGACGGCTTCGTGGTGGACCGCGGGGTCGACGCCATCGCCGGTCGTGGTCGGCCGTCCACCTACCTGGACATCCCCGGCACCACCGGGCACGTCGTCGGGGTGAGCTTCGGTGCGCAGACCACCGGTGTTCTCGCGACCGACCTGAGGGGGCGCGAGATCCAGCACGTGATCGTGCCCACCGCGAACCACGACGACGTCGGCAACGCCGCCGCCTGGCTGGCCGGCCTGATCGCCGGCGCCCGCCAACCCGCGGAAGGGCCGCTGCGCCAGGTCGTCGTGGCCGTGCCCGGCCGGGTCCGCGACGGTGGCGAGATCTTCGGGCCGGCGGAGTCGATGACCTACCTCGCCGGGTCTCGCCTGCAACGCGCGCTGGCGGACCTGGTCGGCGCTCCGGTGCTGCTCGACAGCGACGCGAACGCGTCTTTGCTGGGCATCCTCGCCGACGACGTCACGATCGGGAACGCCGCGCTCTTCAGCGTCAGCAGCATGCTCAACTTCGCCTGCTGCACCGATCACGAGCTGGCCCGCGGGCGCACTCCCTCGTTCGGTGACGTCGGCGTGCTCTCCTCCGGAGTGCACGACAAACCCCTCGAAGGGCTGCTGAGCACGGCAGGCCTGCTCGCGTTCGCGCGTGAGCAGGGGCTGGGGTTGGGGCGCATCGACGACCTTTGGGTCGACACGCACCACGACGAGGCGCGCACGGCGGTGGTGGAGGCGTTCACCACGGCGTTGGTGACGGCGGTGACCACCGTCGTCGTGACCCTGGACCCGGAGTCGATCTTCTTCGTGGGCAGGCTGCGCCCGCTGGTCGAGGAAGTCCTGCCCGAGGTGCGCAAACGCCTTGAGGAGCGTCTTCCCGCCGTTCCGCGCGTCACCGTCGCCACGCAGGTGCTCGGGCTGTCGACCGCGCGTGGCGCGGTGTACTCGTGCCTGACGCTGGCTCAGGCCCGGTTGCGGGCAGCCCTGCTCGACGCACGCCGTCAAGCGCCGCGTGCGGAGCAGCAGCCCGCGCCCGCGTTCTGAGCCGGCCGTGACCTCGCCCCTCCCCGGGGACAACCCACCGTAAAAAGTTTCAGTTTGGAACTGGAACCAAAAATGGTACTGTGGGTCACCAGCGGGGGAGACTCCGGCGGAACGAGATGGAAAGTGACGGCCGATGACTTCGACACTGAGCCGGGCGATCGCCAACTACCCGAACCGCTTCGACCCGGCCGTGCTGGACGCGCTCCCCGACCGTCTCCAGGACACGATCCGGCGCCGGACCGAGGTGCTGGGACCCGGCTACACCCTCATCTACCGCACGCCGGTCGAGTTCGTCTCCGGTCACGGCGCGCACCTGATCGACCGCGACGGCAACGACTACCTCGACGCCTACAACAACGTCCCGTGCGTCGGGCACGCGCACCCGCACGTGGTGGAGGCCGTCACCCGGCAGATGTCCGCGGTCAACATCAACACGCGCTACGTCCAGGACTCGCTGGTCGACTACGCGGAACGACTGCTCGCGACCTTTCCCGCGGCGTTGTCGAAGCTGAGCGTGGCGTGCAGCGGCTCGGAGGCGAACGACCTCGCGATGCGCGTGGCGAGGTTCCACACCGGCGGTGAGGGCGTCATCGTGACCCGCTGGGCCTACCACGGCATCACGCGTGAGGTCGCGAGCTTCTCGCCGCACCTGGGCGCGGGATCGCCGCTGGGGCCGAACGTCAGGCTGATCGACCCGCCCGACCCGCGGCTCGTCGCGCCGGGGTCGACGCTGGCCGACCACATGCGTGCGCAGGTGCGTGGCGCGATCGACGACCTGGAGCGTCACGGCTACCGGCTCGCCGCCCTGATCACCGACTGCGCCCACACCAGTGACGGGATCTTCACCGACCCGGTCGGCTACCTGAAGGCCATGGTGGAGGAGGTGCACGCGGCCGGTGGTGTCTACATCGCCGACGAGGTGCAGTCCGGGTTCGCCAGGCTCGGGGAGTCCATGTGGGGCTTCGCGCGCCACGGCGTGGTGCCGGACATCGTGACCATGGGCAAGCCGATGGGCAACGGGCTGCCGGTCTCCGGTGTGGTGTTCCGCCCCGAGGTCTGCGACGAGTTCGGGCGCAACGTCCGCTACTTCAACACCTTCGGCGGCAGCTCGATCCCGGTGGCGGCGGCGGCCGCGGTGCTGGACGTCTTCGAGCAGGAGAACGTGCAGCAGCGCGTCCTCGACAACGGCAGGGCTCTGCGCGCCGGGCTCGAGGAGATCACGCGCGAGTCGCCGTACGTCGCCGAAGTCCGCGGCAGCGGCCTCTACGTCGGCGTCGAACTCGTGAAGGACCGGGAGACGCTCGAACCCGACCGTGCGCTCGCCGAGGACGTCATCAACGATCTGCGTGACCGGCGGGTGCTCATCAGCGGCACCGCGCCCGGGGCGAACGTGCTGAAGATCCGCCCTCCGCTGGCGTTCGACTCCGCTGACGTGACCCGGTTCCTGGAGACCTTCGCCCGGGTCGCGCAGGACCGGCTGTAGTGGCTGACCGAAGGGACGCACCGTGACCATCCCACCACCGGCGGATCCCGGCAGGCGCCTCATGGTCGAAAGTGGACTGGCGGCGGCCCACGAGCCCGTCGACGTGACACTGGTGGGGACGCTCCTGGAGCAGCACTACCGGCTGCGCGGGCGGCTCGAGCGGCTCGCGACGGAGAAGGACGACACGTTCCGGCTCACCACCGGCTCCGGTGACCATCTCGTGAAGGTGTCGCCGCCGGGCGAGGACGAAAGCGTCGTCGACCTGCAGACCGCCGCGATGCGCTTTCTGGAGGACACCGCTCCCGCGTTGCCGGTCCAGCGCGTGCGGCTGACCGTCGACGGGAACGACAGCGTGGTCGTCGGCGGGGACGACCGCGGAACGCGAATCCTGCGGGTGTTCGGCTTCGTCAGCGGCCCGGTCTGGGCCGGCGCGAACCTGGACGCGCGGCAGCTCGCCGGGGTGGGCGAGATGCTGGGCCGCGTCGACGTGGCACTCGCGGGATTCGCACACCCCGCCGACGGGCGGGGGCTGGCGTGGGACATCAAGCACTTCCACCACCTGACCGGGCTGGTCGCGCACACGCCGGACGCCGGGCACCGCCGGCTGGCAGGGGAGGTCTCCCGGCTGTTCGGCGAGGTCGTCGTACCGCGCCTGGACGGCCTGGAGACACAGGTGATCCACGGTGACTACAGCCCGTACAACGTGGTCGTCGACCCGCACGGCGAGCCGTTCGTGACCGGCGTCATCGACTTCGGTGACACGGTGCGCAGCGCCCTGATCTTCGACCCCGCCGTGCCCATGGCCAACCTGCTCGGCCGCGGCCGGGAGAACCCCTGGCAGGACGCCTGCACCTTCCTGAGGGGCTACGAGCGCGTCCGGCCGGTCGAGGATTCGGAACTCGCACTCCTGCCCGTCGCCGCGCTGGCCCGACTCACGCTGCGCGCGCTGATCACGAATTGGCGCGCGCAGCGCGTCCCACAACGGCGCGACTACCTCCTGGCCCACGCCAAGGACGACTGGAGCAACGTCGAGCAGGCGCTCGCCGTGCCCCTCGACGAGGTCGTCGCCGAACTCCGCTGAAGCCGAACGCCGAGGAACCGCACATGAGCCCGACTGTGATCAAGGACGTCCCCAAGCAGCTGTTCATCGCCGGTGCCTGGCAGGACGCGGAGTCCGGCCGCACCCTGGCCGTCGACGACCCGGCCACCGGCGAAGAGCTGTGCCTGGTCGCCGACGCCTCTCCCGCCGACGGCAGGCGCGCCGTCGAAGCGGCGGTCGCGGCCCAGTCGAGCTGGGCCGCGACCCCGCCCCGCGTCCGCAGCGAGATCCTTCGCCGTGCCTACGACATCATCGTGTCCCGCACCGAGGAACTCGCCCTGCTGATGACCCTCGAGATGGGCAAACCCCTCGACCAGGCGCGCGGTGAGGTCGCCTACGCCGCCGAGTTCTTCCGCTGGTTCTCCGAGGAGGCCGTCCGCGTCGACGGAGGCATGACGACCGCCCCGGACGGCAAGAACCGCCTGATGGTGCTGCGTCAGCCCGTCGGTCCCTGTCTGCTGATCACCCCGTGGAACTTCCCGCTGGCCATGGGCACCCGCAAGATCGGCCCCGCGGTCGCCGCCGGCTGCACCATGGTCCTCAAGCCGGCTCCGCAGACCCCGCTGTCCACCCTCGCCCTCGCCGCGATCCTCACCGAGGCCGGGCTGCCCGACGGCGTGCTCAACGTGGTCGTCACCTCGGACGCGGCCGGCGTCGTCGAGCCCATGCTGCGCGGCGGGCAGATCCGCAAGCTCTCGTTCACCGGCTCCACCCAGGTCGGCAAGATCCTGCTGGCCCAGTGCGCCGACAAGGTCGTGCGCGCTTCCATGGAACTCGGCGGCAACGCACCCGTGATCATCTTCGACGACGCCGACCTGGACGTCGCGGTCGAGGGCACGATGCACGCGAAGATGCGCAACATGGGCGAGGCGTGCACCGCCGCCAACCGGATCTTCGTGCACAGCTCGCTCGCGGAGGAGTTCGCAGCGCGCCTGGCTGACCGCATGGAAGCCCTCACCGTCGGCGTGGGCACCGAACCGGGCATCGACGTCGGCCCCCTCATCGACGACACGGGCCGCGGCAAGGTCCACCAGCTGGTGCTCGACGCCGTGCGGCACGGCGCCAAGCTCGTCACGGGCGGCGAACTGCCGGACGGCCCCGGCTGCTTCTACCCACCGACCGTGCTGACCGGAATCACCGCCGAGTCCGCCATCGCGCAGACGGAGATCTTCGGTCCGGTAGCGGCGCTGCGCACCTTCGGCGACGAGGACGAGGTCGTCGCCGCCGCCAACGCCACCGACTGGGGTCTCGTCAGCTACGTGTTCACGCGCGATCTCGACCGCGCGCTGCGCGTGAGCGAGCGGCTGGAGAGCGGCATGGTCGGCCTCAACACCGGTCTCGTCTCCAACCCCGCCGCGCCGTTCGGCGGCGTGAAGCAGTCCGGCCTCGGCAGGGAGGGCGGACGGGCCGGCATGGACGGCTTCCTGGAGTACAAGTACATCGCCATCCCCACAGGCAACTGACGTGACACAAGAAGGATCAGTGTGACTGACACCGCGGTACGTCCCGCGTCCGCTGCCGCCGGATCCCACGGGGGTCCGGCGGCAGGCCGGCTCGCCGGGGGCGGTCTCGTCGTCTGCGGCATGGTCTCCCTGCAGTTCGGGGCTGCCGTGGCGGCGATGCTCTTCCCGCGAGCGGGCGTCCTGGGGACGACGTCACTTCGGATGGCGATCTCCGCCGTGGTGCTGCTGGCCGTGTGCCGGCCACGCCTGCGCGGCCGCAGTCGCGGGGACTGGACCGTCGTCGCCGGCTTCGCGGTGGCGCTGACGGCCATGAACGTGCTGATCTACCAGGCGATCGCGCGGATACCACTCGGTGCCGCCGTCACGCTGGAGGTGCTGGGCCCGTTGGTGCTGTCGGTCGTCACGGGCCGCCGGGCGAGCAGCTGGCTGTGGGCAGGGCTGGCGTTGTCGGGCGTGGCGCTGCTGGGACGCGGCGGCTTCGGCGCGCTCAACCCCGCGGGGATCGCGTTCGCTCTGGGCGCGGCCGCGATGTGGGCGGCGTACATCCTGCTCGCCGCCCGCACGGGCAGCAGGTTCGCCCGACTCGACGGGCTGGCTCTGGCCATGGCGGTGGGCGCCCTGCTCAGCTTGCCCCTCGGCATCGCGGAGGCCGGCGGAGCCCTGCTGGAACCGGCGACGCTGGCCCTCGGCGCCGGAGTCGCCCTGCTGTCGTCCGTGCTGCCCTACAGCCTGGAGCTGCTGTCCCTGCGCCGGCTGCCCCCGACGGCGTTCTCGGTGCTGATGAGCCTGGCGCCCGCGGTCGCCGCCCTCGCCGGGTGCGTGGTCCTGGGCCAGCGCCTGGGTCTGCTGGACGTGGCCGCCGTCGCGCTGGTCGTGATCGCGGCCGCGGGAGCGGTGCGTCCCGCCCGTCCCACGTGACCAACTGATCGCGCGGATGTTCACGCCGGAGATCAGATCCCCGCAATGCCCAGTTGTTCGCGCACCTGTTCGGCTTCCTCGACGCGGCCCTGTTCCTCGAACTGCGCGAGGGCCGCGCGCCACGCCGCGACGGCCTCGGCGTGGTGGCCGAGTGCGAGGCGCGGGTGGCCGTCGAGGTCCCCCGGCCGCCCCCAGGCCGGTATAGTCGACAAAAGACAAGGGGAGGCGGCGGGGGAATGGACCGCAAGTTCAAGTGGATCGAAGACCGGACGACGACGCCGGATGGCGTCTACCGCGTGCTGCGCGCTGCCATTCTCGACGGGACCGTCCCCCCTGGTGAGCAGTTGCGGGAGGCGCACATCGCCGCGGACCTCGGCATCAGCCGGTCCCCGCTGCGCGAGGCCCTGACCAAGCTCGAGGAGGAGGGGCTCATCGTGAAGATCCCCTACCGCGGGGCGTTCGTGGCGGAGGTGAGCGCTCAGGACGTCGCCGAGATCGCCGAGATCCGCCTGCTCGTCGAGCCGTACGCCGCTGAGCTCGCGTTCGACGCGCTGCGCGGTCCCGAGCGGTCGACGTTGCTGCAGACCGTCAAGGACCTCCACCAGGCCATGGCGAACAACGACATCCCGGCGAGCATCGACGCGCACCTCGGCTTCCACCGGCTCTTCTACCACCTCTCGGGCAGCGGCGCCCTGGAGAACCTGTGGAACGGCTGGGAGACCAAGCTGCGCCTGTACCTCAGCCTCGATCACCGCACCTACAGCGACCCGCGGGAACTGGCCGTCGAGCACGAGAGGCTGGCCGCGGTCGCCCTGGAGGGCGACATCGACGAGTTCCGGCGCGAACTGGCCGCCCACTTCCAGACGGCGCTCCGGGGCCAGGCGTGAGCCTGGCCCCGGAGGGGGTGGAGCTGTGGCGTTCAGAAGGCGGTGTAGCCGCCGTCGACCGGTAGGACCGCGCCGGTGATGTAGGTCGACTCCGACGACGCCAGGAAGAGCACCGCGTCGGCGACCTCGTCCGGGGTGGCGAGGCGCTGGAGCGGGATCTGGGTCTCGCGCTCGCGACGGTGGGCCTCGGGGTCGGCGCTGCGCTGGAACGACGCCTCGATGGTCGGCGTGGCGGTGAGGCCGGGGGCGACGACGTTGACGCGGATGTTGCGCGCGGCCCACTCGATCGCCGCGCCCTTGGCGAGCATGATGAGGCCGCCCTTGGCCGCGGAGTACAGGACTTCGCCCGCCTTGCCGACCATGCCGAGCCGTGAGCCGACGCAGACGAACGCGCCCCCCGCGGCGGGCATCAGCGGCGCGAAGTGCTTCATCACCAGGAACGCGCTGAGCAGGTTGCTGTCGAGCACGTCCTTCGCGGCCTCGCGGGTCATCTCGGTGAGCGGGCTGCTCGCCTGCAGGCCGTGGTTGAGGACGACGACGTCGACGGTGCCGAACGACTCGGCGGCCTGGCGGGCCAGGGCTTCGACGAACGCCTCGTCGTTGAGATCGCCGGGGACGTACAGGTCGTCGGGCTGGGCCGTGTCGAGTCGCTCCCTCCGGCCGGTGAGCAGCAGTCGCGCACCCTCGCGGCGGAAGTGGGAGCTCACCGCCTCGCCGATGCCGCTGCCGGCACCGGTCACCAGCGCCGTCACGTGGTCGAGTCTCATGTCGGGCAACTCCTGTGGGTCAGCTGAGGAATCCGCGGGCGTCGATCGGCCACCGGCGCGGCGAGGTGCCCGTGCTGTCGGTGACGATCAGCTCCTCGAAGTTGATCACGACCGGGCAGACGTGGTTCGGCACCACCGGGAGCACGGTGCCGATGCCGGGGCGGAACTCACCGGCGGGCAGCCCGAGGAATCCGTGGTACTCGTTGAGCTTGGTCAGGACGGCCTTCGTGCCGGCGATGCCGCCGTAGCCGCGTTCGGCGCTGCCTTCCCGGCTGAGGGCTTTGGTGCCCGCGTCGACGATGACCTGGTCGGGGACCCAGTCGCTGACCACGGTGGTGGCGACGAACAGCGCGACCTGGTCGTCCGTGCAGGCGCCGAGCCGGGTGTTGTCCAGGTCGCCGAAGACGTACTCGCCGGGGCGGATCTCGGTGATCACGCTGCCGCTGGTGAACTCGACGGTCGGGGTGGAGCCGGCACTCACCACCCGCGCGGTGATCCCGGCACCGGTGAGGCTGCGCACCGCGGTGACGAGCGCGGCGTCCTGGTCCCGCGCGGCGCGCAGGCGGGCGCCCGGACCGGCGCTGCCGTGACCCGGATAGGTGAAGACGCCCACCGGCACCAGGCCGCGCCGGCGGGCGGCCAGCGCGAGGTCGCCCGCGAGCTCGGGCGGTGCCCCGGAGCGACGGGCGCCGCAGTCCACCTCGATCACGACCTCCAGCCGCTCCGGTTCGCCCGCCATCGCGTCGGCGAGCGCGTCGATCGCCGCGACGTTGTCCACGCCGACCCGCAGCCGGACGGACTCGGTCAACCTGCGCAGCCGCGCGCCCTTGGTTCCCGAGGGCCAGACCGGGTAGGCGAGGAAGATGTCGTCGAACCCGGCCGCGGCGAAGACCTCGGCTTCACCGACGTTGCCCGCGGTGATGCCGACCGCTCCCGCCGCGAGCTGGCGCCTGCCGATCTCGACGCACTTGTGCGTCTTGACGTGCGGCCGGACGTGGAGACCGTGCTGGTCGGCGAAAGCCTGCATGCGGTCGATGTTGTCCTGCATGACGTCGACCAGCACGATCGGCGCCGGGGTGTCGACCCGCCCCGCCAAGGCGGCGAGCGCTCGCTGGAGCCGGCTCACCTCGCACTCCTCTCCTACACCGCGGTGCAGACCATCTGGATCTCGACCGGACTGTTGCGCGGCAGCCCCGCGACGCCGATCGCGGTGCGCGCGTGCCGCCCGTTCTCACCGAGCACGTCGACGAGAAGGTCACTGGCCGCGTCGGCGACCCGTGACTGCTCGCCCAGATCCGGTGTGCTGGCCACGAAAACCAGCATCTGCACAATCCTGACCCGATCCAGGTCTCCCACCGCGTCCGCGGCGATGGCGAGTGCGTTGAGCGCGGTCTGCCGGGCGAAGTCGCGCGCCGTCGGCACGTCGACGTCCCGGCCGACGATGCCCTGGCCCAGCAGCACGCCGTCCCGGTACGGCAACTGGCCCGAGATGTAGATGCTCGAGTCCACCGTCCGGTGGTTCACGAAGTGCGGGCTCGCACCGAAACCGAGGGCGGGCAGCTCCAGACCGAGAGCCCGGAGCCGCTCCGTTGCCGTCACGGCACTTTCGATCACAGTCACAGCACCCTTTCCAGGAACTCTTGGGTTCGTTTTTCGCGGGGGTTGGCGAGTACTTCGCGGGCGTCGCCGCGTTCGACGGCGATTCCGTTGTCCATGAAGAGGACTTCGTCGGCGACGTCGCGGGCGAAGCCCATCTCGTGGGTGACCAGCAGCATGGTCATGCCGTTGTGGGCGAGGTCGCGCATGACGGCGAGGACTTCGCCGACGAGTTCGGGGTCGAGCGCGCTGGTGGGTTCGTCGAACAGCATGATGCTGGGGTTCATGGCGAGGGCGCGGGCGATGGCGACGCGTTGCTGTTGGCCGCCGGAGAGCTGGGCGGGGTATTTGTGGCCGCAGTCGGCGAGTCCGACCTGGGCCAGCAGTTCCCGGGCCCGTTCCCGGGCGGTTCTGCGGTCGGTCTTCTTGACCAGCACCGGCCCGGACATGACGTTGCCCTCGGCGGTCATGTTGGGGAACAGGTTGAACTGCTGGAAGACCATGCCGATGCGGGAACGCTGCTCGGCCAGCCGTTGCGGGGAGAGGGCGTGGTAGGCGTTGTCCTTCTCGACGTAGCCGAAGTCCTCGCCGTTGACCCGCAGGACGCCGCGGTCGACGGTCTCCAATCCGTTGATGCAGCGCAGCAGCGTCGACTTGCCGGACCCGCTCGGCCCGATGATGCACGAGATCTCACCGGCCGCGACGGTCAGGTCGATCCCCCGCAGCACCTGGTGGCTGCCGAAGCTCTTGCAGAGCTTGCGTGCGACGATCGTTCCGTCGGGCTTCACAGCAACGACTCCTTCGTCGCGGTGGCGACTGCCGCCGGCCTCCTGGTCGAGCGGGAGAAGCGGCGCTCGATCATGGACTGCGGCACGCTGAGCGCCATCGTCATGATCAGGTACCAGAGGCTCGCCACGATCAGCAGCGGAATGGTCTGGTAGGTGCGGGCGTAGATCGACTGCGCGCTGTTGAGGAGTTCGGCGACGCCGAGCACGCTGACCAGTGAGGTGCCTTTGAGCATGCCGATGACCTGGTTGCCGGTGGCCGGGATGATCGCGGGCATGGTCTGCGGGATGATCACGTGGCGGAGCCTGGTGAAGCCGCGCATGCCGAGCGAGTCCGCGGCCTCGTACTGGCCGCGGCCCACTGATGCGAAGCCGCCGCGGATGATCTCCGCCATGTAGGCGGCCTCGTTCAGGGTCAGGCCGACGATGGCCGCGGTCAGCGGGGTCATGACTGCGTTGACGTCCACCGGGGTGGAGATGTCGGTGAACGGGATGCCGATGGAGATGTTCGGGTACAGCGCGGCGATGTTGAACCAGAAGATGAGCTGCACCAGCACCGGCGTGCCGCGGAAGAACGTGATGTAGAGCCGGGCCAACCCGGAGATCGGTGTCTGGTGCGACATGCGCATGACCGCGAGCAGCAACCCGAGCAGCGTGCCCAGCGCCATGCTGACCACGGTCAGGATCAGGGTGAGGACCAGGCCCTCGATGATGGCGTCGGTGGTGAAGTAGCTGAACACCACCGGCCACTGGTAGTTCTCGTTGGTCACCGCGGTGTGGACCAGGCCGGCGACGATCGCGAGCGCGACGGCCCAGCAGACGTAGTCGCGCGGACGTTTCGGCGTGATCCGCTTCTTGTGTTCGGCCGGGAGTTCTCGCACCGGTTGACTCCCGGTCGTCGAACCGGTCGTGGTCGTCGACATCACTGCCCCAGCGGGACGGCCATCGCCGCGGTCTCGATGCCCAGGCCCTGGAAGCCCCAGCGGTCGAGCGCTTCGGCGTACTTGGGACTGTCGATGATGGACTGGATCGCCGCCTGGATCGCCGGAGTGAGCGGGGACCCCTTGGGCAGCGCCACGTTGACCTTCGCGGAGACGACTCGCTCGGGCAGGACTTCCAGCACGTTCGGCTGCCGCTTGGCCGTCCACGTCAGCGAGGTGAAGTCGTACATCACCGCGTCGAGGCGCTTGGAGGCGAGCTGGGTCAGCGAGTCGTTGACGCTGGGCAGGGTCACTCCGGTGATGGCGGGCTTGCCCTGGCTCACGCAGTCCTTCTCGTTCAGCTGCGGCAGCCACTTGATCTCCGCCGTGGTGCCGGACTGCACGCCGACGCGGCGCCCGCACAGGTCGTGGACGGCGAGCTTCTGCGGGTTGCCGCGGGGGACGGCGACGCCGGTGCCGTTCTGGAAGTAGTTGATCATGTCGAGGACCTTGAGCCGTTCCTCGGTGGCGCCCATGGTGGTCGCGGTGAAGTCGAACCGGCCGCCCTGCAGGCCGGGGATGATGGTGTCGAACTTGACGTTGTCGATCTGCAGCTTCACCCCGAGCTTGGCCGCGATGAGCCGCGCCATGTCCGGGTTGAACCCGATCGGCGTCTTGTTGTCGGCCGCCATGAACGTGGTCGGTGGACTCGACAGGTCCATCGCCACCGAGATCCTGCCCTTGGTCTTCACGGACTCTGGCAGCAGCTTCACCGCCGCGGGGTCCGGTTGCACGCCCGCCGAGATGTCGTCGGTGTGCTCGACCTGATCGGACTCCTTGGGCTGGGTGGCGTCGACCGACCCGCACGCGACCAGCGCGAGTGTCAGGGACGTCGCGGCGAACGCGGCACGCAGTGGTGTGGTGACTCGCATGGTGGCCGTCCTTCTTCAGACTGGGAACGTGGTGCGGGACGAGGCGGCCCGCTCACTTCATGAGGTCCTTGAACTTGTAGTAGGCGCCTGCGAAAGGCAGGAACCACGGCGGTCCGAAGTGCCCGGGGATGCGGGTGAACTTCAAGTCGCGCCAAGGGTTCGCGCTCGTCGTGCCGTTCAGGTACTCGGCCATCTGCTTGCCCATGTGCGTGGCCATCTGCACGCCGTGACCGGAGTAGCCGAGCGAGTAGAACAACCCGTCGCGCTCACCCGCGTGCACCATGCGGTCCATGCTCATGTCGACCAGACCGCCCCAGCAGTAGTCGACCCTTGCGTTCGCGAGCTGCGGGAAGACCTCGGTCATCGCCTTCTGCAGGATGCGCCCGCACTTCTCGTCCGACTGCGGGTTGGACATGGTGAACCGGGCTCGGCCGCCGAACAGCAGCCGGTGGTCCGGGGTGATCCTGAAGTAGTTCAACAGGTTCTTCGACGTCGACGCCATCCGTCTGGTCGGCAGCAGCTCGTCGCAGACGTCCTCGCCCAGCGGTTCGGTCACGATGATGAAGCTGCCGACCGGCGCGATCCTGACCTGCAGCCGGCGGAACGGCCGGCCGGTGTAGCCGCTGGTCGCCACGAGCACCTGGTCCGCCTGCACGGTTCCCCGCGGTGTGACCAGTTCGTGCCGCGTTCCGTTCAGCCGCCGGACCCGCTCGACCGGTGCCTTCTCGTGGATGGTGGCGCCTGCCCGCACCGCTGCCTCGGCGAGTCCCCTGGCGAACTTGCCGACGTGCAGACCCGCGCTCTTGGAATCGACCATCGCGCCGTGGAAGCGGTCGGAGCCGATTTCCGCACCGAGTTCACTCCTGCTCACCACGCGCGTCTCGACGCCGATCCCGGACAGCACCTCGGCCGTCTTGCGCAGGCCGTCGACGTGGGCCGGCTTGGACGCGAGGTTCAGCTTGCCGGTGCGGGCGAAGTCGCAGTCGATGCCCTCGTCGCCGATGAGCTTCTCGACGGTGTCGACCGCGTCGTGGTAGGTCAGCAGGTACGCCTTCGCGGTCTCCAGGCCGTAGCGGCCGACCGCGTCGCGGAAGCCGATCGACAGTCCGGTGGTGGCCATGCCGCCGTTGCGGCCGGACGCACCCCAGCCGACCGTCTCCCTCTCGAAGACCTGGACGTCGGCGCCCTTCCGCGCCAGGTGCAGGGCCGCGGAGAGGCCGGTCAGCCCTGCACCGACGATCGCGACGTCGACACGCCCACCGATCCCGGTCCGCGACCGGGAGGGGCCCTGTGGCGCGGTGTCGAGCCAGTAAGGGGTGAACTTCATCGCCGTTCTCCTGCTCTTCAGGGGCGGGGCAGACCGAAGAGGACGGGCAGGTCGGCGATGTCGGTGATCCGCTTGCAGCCCAGCCACGGGTGGTCCGGCTCGAAGCCGCGGTCCATGTACACCTTGTTCTCGAAGCCCATGACGGTCGCGGAGCGGAGGTCGTACTTCGGGCTCGCCGAGACCCACACGATCTCGTCGGGCGTCGCGCCGAGCTTGTCCAGCGTGTACTGCCACGCGTGCAGCCGCGGCTTGTAGCAGCCCATCTGCTCGGCGGTGATGACGACCTCGAACGGGGCCTTGAGGTTCTCCACGAGGCTCGGCGCGTGGACGTCGTCGGTGTTCGTCACGATGACCAGCGGAACCTCCTCGGCCAGGCGGTTCAGGGCCTCGGTGACACCGGGGTAGGGGGTGAACGTGGGGATCTGTTCGTACACCGCCTCGGCGTCACCGGCGCGGTACTCCAGGCCGAAGTGGCGCATCGTGCGCTCCAGCGAGTGAGCGACGATCTGGTGGAACGGCTTGTAGTCGCCCAGGGTCTCGTCGTACCGGAACTCGTTGCCCACCCGCAGGAAGCCGTCGGCGATCTCGGCGGGGAGCCGGTCACCCAGGACCCGGCGGATCACCTCGTTGATGCGGTAGTGGATCAATGTCCCGTTCATGTCGAACGTGACGAACTTCGGCTTGCTCTCGAACTCCACTTGTTCCTCCTGTGTTCGACCGTCGTTTGTCGATTGTCGACCATTTTGGGAGGGCTGTCAACGCCGCATCGCCTCGACATCGCCTCGACGGCGGCCGGCGGGCCGTGTCGACGGAGCGCGGAGGTGACTGGCTGGGGCTGGGTACGAAGGCGGGGGCGGTGCCGTGCACCTGCGCCTGGGATGGGGGTTGCCTCCCGCACGCACGTCACCCGATGGTGCCCGCCAAGACAGCTCGCGAGCGCGGGGACGAGGGCAGGGCCGAGGCGCAAAGTTGCGAGACAATGGACCACCCCGCCGGCGCGGCTGCACGGACCACCCCCCGCTGCTGCGGGGAAGACCCGGCCGCTACCACCGCCGCGTGTGCATCACCGGACCACCCCCGCCGCTGCGGGGAACCGCCTGACCTTCGCGACATCGTTTAGCGACGCTAGGACGACGTTCCACGCGATGAGCGCGACTTCCGCGTCGAGGTTCGGGTGTCCGGGGGAGTCCAAGCGAACGCGGTGCCGGCGGTGCGGGGGAGCAGGGTGGTGGGGGTGATCGTGTTGCGCAGGTGGGTGGCGGCGCGGTTCCGGGTGTGGCGGATGGTGGCCGGTTGGCCGGAGAAGCGGGCCATTCGTTTCGTGCGGGGGCGGCGGATCGTGTCGTGGGCGTGAAGGCCCTGGTCGATGCCGGTAGGTCCAATGTGGACGCTAGAACGACGGCGTCTTCTTGTGCGCCGGCGTGTGGCGCCAGGAGACAGATGATCACCCGTCATGGTCTGAGCAGCAGGCGACTCGTCTCAAGCACGACTGACCGGTGCACGCGCTCAGCGTCCGCTGCTCGCAGATGACCGGTGTGCGCCGTGCGTGGTCGGCGTGCGGGTCGCGTGCAGGGATGCGAGGAGTTGGAGGCGTTCGGCGTCCGCCGTGCCGGGTTCGGCGGTGTAGACGAGGAGCATGGGTCCGGGACGCCCGGGCAGGGGATAGGTGTCCCAGGTGAGGGTGATCCGGCCGATCCGCGGGTGGTGGAACACCTTGGTCCCGTGGACCGACTCGCGAACCTCGTACCGGTCCCAGAGCCGCCGGAACTCCGCGCTGCGGATGCTCAGTTCACCGACGATCGCCGTGGCGCGCGGATGCGTGGGATCCGCGGCGACGGTCGCCCGCAGCATCCCGATGTACTGCTCGGCGAAGCCTTCCCAGTGGGCGCAGCGCGCCTTGGCCTCCGGGTCCAGGAACAGCCCGATGAGCAGGTTGCGCCGCTCGGGTGGCAGGCCGGCCGGGTCGCCGAGCAACGCCTCGGCGAGCGGGTTCCAGGCGAGCACGTCGAGGTGCCGGCTGAGCACCAACCCGGGCGTGTTCATGACGTGCAGGAGGTGCCGGGTGCTGTCCGGGACGTGTTCCGGGCCGCGGTGCGGGTGGACCGGCGCCGACCGCCGTATCGCGAGGGCAAGGGTGAACAGGTGCCGGCGTTCCTCACCGTCCAGTTTCAGCGCGGTGGCGAGGGCGTCGAGGAGATCATCCGAAGGCCGCACCTCACGGCCTTGCTCCATGCGCTGGTAGTAGTCCGTGCTCACCCCGGCCAACAGGGCAAGCTCCTCACGGCGCAGGCCGGGGACCTTGCGCCTGCCTCCCGGCGCCAACCCGACGTCCTGCGGACGCAGCCGGCTTCGCCGGGCACGCAGGAAGCCTCCCAGCTCACGCGCGTACGGGTGCTCGGTGCCCATGCCGACCAGTGTGCCCGCGTGATCAGCCCTGAAGGTAGGTCTGGCATTCCCAGGCAGGCGAGTACGACGGAAGTGCGGCCGGGTGTCCCTAGGTTCGTCGTCGAACGCGACCACTACCCCCGGAGCGACCCGATGACCGATTGGAACCTTCGCGGACTGGCAGCCGTAGCGGTGGCAGCCGCAGCGCTCGCCACCGTGCCCACCACCCCCACCGCATCCGCCGTACCAACCGCATCCGCCGCATCAACCGCATCCGCGTGGTCGACCCCGCCCACAACAGACGTCCTGCGTCCGGATGACGATCCGTTCTACGACGTGCCACCCCGTCTGGAGTGGCAGCGCGACGGCGCGGTGCTGCGTTGGCGGCGCCTCCCGCCCGGCTCGATGGCGGTCCCCGCGCCCGCGCAGGTGTGGCAGCTGCTCTACAAGACCCGTGACAACGCCGGACGGGCAACCGCCACGGTCGGCACGTTGCTGGTGCCGACGGCCCGCTGGACCGGCAGGGGACCGCGGCCGTTGCTGTCGTACCAGACGCCCGAGGACGGCTTGGCGACCTTCTGCGCGCCTTCCTACGTGCTGCGCGCGGGCGCGGTGGTCTCCGGTCCGTCCGCCGGCCAGGTCCGGTTCGACGGGGAACAGGTCGCGGCGGCGGTGCGGCGCGGCTGGACGGTCATGGTCCCGGACTACGAAGGGCCGAGGTCGGAGTTCTTCGGCGCGTCCGCGTCCGCGCACGGGGTCCTCGACGGCATCCGCGCGGCGCGGTCCTTCTATGCCGCGAGGGTGGACCGCGACGCGCCCATCGGCATGTGGGGCTACTCCGGCGGCGGTTTCGCCACGGCCGCGGCCGCGCAGGAACAAGCGGACTACGCACCGGAACTCAGGATCAGCGGCATCGTCCAGGGCGGCGTTCCGGCCGACCTGAACGCGAGCCTGCGGGCCTTCAGCGGCCAGGTGTACTCCGGCTGGATCCCGTTCGGCTTCGCCGCGCTGCGCAACGCGTACCCGCACGTCGACGTGTACCGCTACCTGAACGCTTCCGCACGGGCGTACGCCGACGCGGTCGCGCACGGTTGCGCCGGTGAGGCGATCGTCGCCGGTCCCCACTACGCGGAACTGGAACAGTTCGAAGCGTGGCCGGGCTCGCTCACCTCGGGCGCGTTCCACCGCTTCGCCCACGACATCAGCCCGATCGGCTTGGGCGGCACACCGACCGCGCCCGTGCACATGTACCACGGCACGGCCGACGAACTCCTCCCGATCGAGGGCGCCCGGCAGCTCGCGGCGCAGTACCGCGCCCGCGGCGCCGAGGTCGTGCTGGTCGAGCACGAGGGCCAGGACCACGGCAGCGAGCAGGCACACGGCATCGCCGGCGCCGTTGCCTTCCTGGACCAGCGCTTCTCCTGAACCAGCGCTGGTCCTGAACCAGCGCTTCTCCAGGACCAGCGTTCTCCAGGACCGTCACCCGGCCCGGTAAGCCCGGAGGAACGCCCGCACCCCCTCGACGACGAGCGGCCGGACGCGCCCGCCGTGGCCGCCTCGGCGGCGCTGTCCAGCCGGGACACCGACTCGCGGTCGCCGTACTCGGGGAACGGCCAGACCCTCCCACCCGGCCGGACCGCGCAGCGGCACCCCTCCCGCACGGTTATCCGGCGGAACCGGGTGGTCAGCGGGATCGCGTGGGGCAGCGCGTCGATCACGACGCCAGGAAGCGCTCACCCACGGCGCGGAGGTGGTCGCGCAGCTCGGGCGGGTGGACGACGTCGAAGTCGGCGGACAGGGCGCCGAGGACGAACGCGGGCCAGTCGAAGTCGTCGACGGACATGAGCAGCCGGCAGGTGCGCTCGTCGACCGGCTCGACCGTCCCTCCGGTGTGCACGACGATCCGTTCCACGTCGCCGGCCGGTGCGTGCACCGTCACCACCACCCGGTGCCGCGTCGGCACGGCGGCGAAGCTGTCCCGGACGAACGCCGCGGCGTCCCCGCCCGGCAGCTCGCGCTGCCGGAACCGGGCCCCGGTGGCGCGCGGGTCGGCGAGCCGGTCCAGGCGGAACGTGCGCCAGCCGTGGCGCTCGGTGTCCCAGGCCACCAGGTACCAGCGGCGGCCGTGGCCGACCAGGCGGTGCGGCTCGGCCAGCCGGGTGGTCCGGGTGCCGTCACGGGCGGCGTAGTCGAACCGCACCCGCTCGCCGTCCCGGCACGCCTGGGCGAGCACCAGCAGCGCTTCCACGTCGACCGGCCGGCCACCCGCGAGCGCGGGCACGGTGTACGCCCGCAGCGCGTCGGCCCGCCGGCGCAACCGGGGTGGCATCACGGCGACGATCTTGGCCAGCGCCCGCACCGATGTCTCCTCGATGCCCGCCACCGCCCCGCCCGCCGCGGCCCGCAGCCCGACCGCGATGGCGACGGCCTCCTCGTCGTCGAGCAGCAGCGGGGGCATGGCGGCGCCGGAGCGGAGCCCGTAGCCGCCCGCGACGCCGCGCCGCGCCTCGACCGGGTAGCCGAGGTCGCGCAGCCGGTCGACGTCGCGGCGCAGGGTCCGCTCGCTCACCGAGAGCCGCTCCGCCAGCTCGGCACCCGGCCAGTGCCGCCGCGCCTGCAGCAGGGACAGCAGCCGCAGCATCCGCGCGCTCGTGCTCACGGGTTCAGATTGTCCACTATTCCGGCCGAGAACTGACCGGAATCGTCCCTAGCGTCGGCGGCATGAGGATTCTGGTGACCGGCGCGACGGGGTTCGTCGGCCGCGATGTCGTTGCCCAACTGGCGCGCGCCGGGGTGCGCGTGCGGGCGCTGACCCGCGACCCCGGGAGGGCGCGCTTCCCGGCGGGCGTCGAAGTGGTGCGCGGGGACCTGCTCTCGCCCGCTTCGCTCGCCGCCGCGCTTGAGGGTGTCGAGCGGATGTACCTGTTCCCGGTGGACGAGACCGCCACCGAGGTCGTCGCCCGGGCCCGGGCGGCCGGGGTGCGCCGGATCGTGGACCTGTCCGCCGCCTCGGTGACGGTCGGGCTGCACGACAACCCGGTGGAGCGCGCGGTCGAGGCGTCCGGGTTGGCGTGGACGCACGTGCGGCCGGGCGGGTTCATGGCGAACATGCTGCAGATCTGGGCGCCGTCGGTCCGGGCGGAGCGTGTTGTGCGCTACCCGTTCGGGGACCGGCCGGACTACTCGATCCACGAGGCGGACATCGCCGCGGTGGCCGTCGCCGCGCTGCTTGAGGACGGGCACCACGGCCAGGCGTACACGCTGACCGGGCCGGGGCCGATCACCGTGCGCGAGCAGGTCGCGGCCATCGGCGCGGCGCTCGGCGAACCGGTCCGCTACGAGGAGGTGACCCGCGAGCGGGCCCGGGAGCTGATGTTGGCGCAGGGCGGCTTCGCGGCCGAGGCGGCCGACCTCATGCTGGGCTTCGTCGACTACGGCGGCGAGGCCGCCGCCGGCGGTCAGTCCGATCAGGACTGGTCGGCGCTGATGAAGACCTGGCCGGACGTGGAGCGGGTCACCGGCCGGCCACCACGGACCTTCGCCGAGTGGGCCCGCGACCACGTGGCCGACTTCCGCTGACGGAGGGCCGTGGCACATGAGCCCGTGACCGCGACCCTCGGGGACGAGGACTTCCTGCGGCCGGCCGCCCGGGGGCAGGAAGTCCTCCTCGGCTACCCGGCGACCTCCCGTTGCTCGACGCAGTCCGCGGTCCGCGGCGTGGTCGGCACATCACGCCGTGGACCGAGAGTCCACCGGCAACGCCTGCCCGATGCCGTTGACGCTGGCGTGGCGAACGCCGCTGCGGCGCAGGTACTCGAGCACCTGCGTGAACGGGACCGCGGGTCCCCGCCGACCTGCTTCAACTGGTGGTCTGCACCCGGGACTACCCCCGCTCGCGCGGGGAAGACGGGGGACGACCCGCACTTCGACGTTGGGCCGGTCCAGGGCTTCCGCGATGCCGGACCACCTCGGCTCGCGCAGGGGGAGACACGCGCCCGTACTGGTCGACGTCGAGGGTGACGAAGTGCTGTTGCGGTTGAACAGCCAGTGGAACCCGAACCTGGCGGCGTTCTTCGCGGCGTTCGACCGGTACCGGCTGCTGGAACTGGTCGCGCCGCTGGAGGTCGTGCCCGAGGGGCGGGCGCGGCGAGCCGCTGCCGACCTGCTCCGCGCCGTGACCAAGGACCACCCGGACGGCCGCCGGCCGGACACTGTTGGTCAAACGGCCGAGAAGTGATCCCGACCCGCCTGGGACCCTTCGGCCTCGCCGTCACCCACCTCCGGCGCGTGCCACCGTTGGCGGCCTGCCGATCGACCCCGCCTGCTCGTGGTGGCGATGTGTCCGTCGCACCGGCGCGGGGTCGAAGGGTCAGGTCGGTGAGAGGGCGATCAACGCCCACAGGACGATGCCGCCGTCGACGGTCGGTATGTGCCCGCACCCCGTGGCCAGCCGGAGCACCCCGGTGAGGTCGGGCGGGGCGCCGGGGCCGAGTGGTGGGCCGCGGTGGCGGACGGCGATGGTGAGCCGGTCGGGGACCAGGTCCAGGCGCACGGTCAGCGAGGCGTCGGTGGTTCCCAGGACGTTCTCCACCAGGTGGTTGCCGACCACGACGGCGCGCGGGGTCTGCGGGCGGAGGTCCCAGGCCGTGCAGGTGTGGCGGATGAAGTCGCGGGCGAGGTGTGGCGCGTCGACGCCGGGCGGCAGTTGCGCCTCCTCGCGGCGGTGTCCGGGCGGGGTGGCGGTGGTGGCGAGGGCGGCTTCGAGCCGGTCGAAGCAGGGCAGGAAGCGGCTCAGCCCGGTGCGCACGATCATGAGCCGGTGCGGTCCGGTCGCGGCCACGAGGATCAGCGGTGTGCCGGACCAGCGGCGGGTGCGCAGCCACACGGTGGCGAACACGCGGGTCAGCGGATCGCTGCCCAACTCGAAGCCCTGACCCAGCACGATCACGACGGCGGAGGGCTGTTCGGCGATCTGCCTGAGGATGCCGTCGCGGAACTCCCCGTAGGTGGACAGGTCGAGCCGGCCCGCGGGCGTGAGCACCACGACCGTCCCGTGTTCCACCGCTCGCAGTGTCATTCCGGTCCGGGTGTTGGTGCCCCGGTCGGCAGTTCCGATGGGTTCCACCTCCCATTCGTAGCGTGTGGCGGGTGGTGGGTCATCGGCTGTTGGGGAGGTCGCCGGTCATCACCTGTTCGGCTCATCGGCCGAGGAAGGCACGCTTGACCCCGGTGGTGCCGCCTTGCCTCCCGCCGTCGGGCAGGAGAGCGGCCCGCTTCGCGCGGCGACCAACCTCGGCGGTTTTCCGGCGACCGGAGGGGTCAGGGTCGCGGTGGTTCGGCTGTGGTGGGTGTGCCGAGCAGCCCGGCCGCGTCGACGTCGAGCAGTTCGACGCACCGGTCCGCGAGCAGGTGCAGGAAGTCGATGACGTCGAAGTCGTCGACCAGCGTGTCGGCCAACTCGACGAACGTTTCGACGAGACGCTCACCGTCCATCGCCACCTCCACTGGAGTGTTCAGCGCGCGGCACGGCCCGGGTCCGCCCCGGAGCGTGCGATGGCGACCACCGGACCGTGCGCACCCCGGCCCGAAGCACGTCCGGCACATGGCGACCGGCGGTGTCGTCGCCCGAACGCCCGCGTTCCCGGCCGGGGCGGTCACGACGCGGCGCTGTCCCCCGTGGAGCCCGCGCGACGCCGTGGCCCGCGCGATGCCGCCGGAGCGCCGGGGACGTTGTTCCACCGCAGGATGTCATCGGCGGTCGTGTCGGTGTCGATGTCGGCGGCGGCGCGCAGCGCGGCTCGTGCGGCGCCGCCCGGAGTGGCCGGGGGGATCACCAGCAGTCGGGTGCGGCGGCGGTGCGGCCCGATCATCGTGACGATGTGGGGTTGGGCGGAGCGGAAGCCCTCCAGTTCCACCACCGTGTCATGGACGGTGAGCCGGCGCGCGCCGGCGTCCCACGCGCCGAGGTGGAACGACACCCGCAGCACCGGCAGGCCCAGTGCGGTCATGGCGGCGATCAGCGGCGGGAACTCGGTCCCGGGGTCGGTGGACCGCGGCCACCAGCCGCCGTCGACCCAACCCTCCGCCCCGGTGCGCGGGGTCAGCGCCCACCGGCATTCGGGCTCGGGGCTCGGGTGGGTGGTGGGATCGGAATGGTTCATCTCGACGGTCCCGCCTCCGGCCGGACCGGCCGGACGTCGTGGTGCGCCCGAAGGCGGCGCCGGCTCGGACGTCGGCGCGCGATGTGCCCCGGTACACCCACACTACGCCGAAGAACCCCAGAAAATCGGTTCCGGCGAAAAACCTCGGTCGGCTGTCCGGCCGGGATCCGCCGAAATTGGGCAAGTTTCACTCTCGGGAGGTTGGAAATGGCCTTGTCCGGCGACCGCTCCCGGTGATCTGTTGTTCGGCAGCGGTTTCCTCCGCCCGGACCCTGCGGATGGCCGCGCCCATCGCCGACCTCACCGGTGTCGGCTTCCTCGGCGTGGCGGGTCTCACCGTCCTGGTGGGCCTCTGGGCGCGGCGAACGCGTCCGGGGCGCGGTTCTCCCTCGTCGCATGTGTCAGGCGTCAGCGACCGGTGCGGTCGCTGACGCTGCCGTAGCCCGACCTGCCGTAGGTCGCGCCACTCGACTGCCCCGAACACAGGCAGCCCCGGGACATGCCGCCCGCCTCGGTCGCGGCGCAGAACCGCCGGGAGATGGGGTCGTGCGCGTCCACAGGATGGGGGCACACGGGACAGGGCGGCTCAGGCTCGCCCGTCGCGTCCGGGATGGCGTGGTCGGTCACCCCGTCGGTCGTCGACATCGGCCTGTTCCTCTGCGTTGGTGGTTCGCGGTGTCCGATGGCCTTGTCGCGCGTCGTCCCGGCAGAAGTCCTGATCGGCTCCGCGAAGCGCTCGACCGTGGTCGGCGTCGGCAGGGACCGGCGGAGCCCGGGGTGAGGCCGTACGGGGAGACGTAGCTGCTGCTGGTCGCCATTGTGGACCTGCTTGTCCGATCGTTCTGGTGGTGACGGAGAGTGAATTCCACGGGCACCGGATTCGCCCAGTCTACTCCTCGTCGAAATTTTTCGGGGCGTGCCGGTGCCCTGCTCGATTTTGCTGATTCTCAGCAGAATCTCAGCGGGAATTCCGTCGCCGTGGCGTAGTGTGGGTCTGGTCGAGCAGTCCGCGTGTCGTGCTCGACAAGGAGCCAGACCGGTCGGACCACCCGGCCGGGGACGGCACACCCCGTGTGAGACCGGGGCCGCCCGCCGCCACCCCACCGGCCCACGATGGCCGCCGAGCAGCCTCGACCGAAGTCGGACGAGGTGCTCACCCAGGGGGCATGTCGGCGAGGCGGGCGAGCCCGGCCGGAGGACCTGTCCACCGAACTGCCCCGGCTGCCGTGGGCAGTTCGGCTGGTTTCTCCGAGCGTCTACATCGGACCGAACCGGTGCCCGGGTGATGGCCGTCGCCGCCCTCTATCCCCGAAAGGCATTGGCATGGCTCGAACCTACGGGTTCCTCAGCACGTTCCCCCCTACACAGTGCGGTCTGGCCACGTTCACCGCCGCGCTCCTGCACCATCTGATCGCGGCGACCCCGGGCGGGCAGGGGCGGGTCGTCCGCGTGCTCGCCGACACCGATCGGCCGCAGGGCGCGACGCCGCCCGTGGTGTGCGAGATGGCCGCCGGCGGTGTCGAGGCGGCGGCCGAGGCGCTCAACGACTGCGACGTGGTCGTGGTGCAGCACGAGTACGGCATCTACGCCGGCC
>NZ_JAPSLK010000104.1 GCF_031180885.1 Saccharothrix sp. | reverse complement strand
GTCCCCCGTACGGCCTGGGCGCAGCCCAACCACGCTTCGGTCCTTTCCGCAACCACGCTTCACCGGTTGCGGAAAGGACCGAAGCGTGGTTGCCTCCGGCAGGCCGTGCGGGGGACGAACCGACGCTCTTCCACCCCCGGGGGCCTGCCGCGCGGCGAGCGCCGCTTTTGATCTTGAGAGCGCGCAGCGCGTTGGGTTTGAGGGCGCGCCGGCGCGTTCAAGAGCGCGAAGCGCGTTCGTCCTGAGAGCGCGCCGGCGCGTTCAAGAGCGCGAAGCGCGTTGGAGCTTGCGGAAGCGGAGCGCGTTGCGTGACCACGCGCGAAGCGTGGAGTTGAGCGGGGAAGCGCAATTCTAAAGATTAAAAGAGCCTCGCCGGCGGGCGAGCCGCCAAGGATGACACAAGCAAGAAGCCCGGGTTGGGGTGTGTGCCCCGGCGGCACTGCCCGACGGCGCTGCGCGCCGAAAGCGGGCGCTGCGCGCCAAAGAGCAGGGCGCTGCGTGCCGAAGGGCAGGTGTTGCGTGTCGAAGGGCAGGGTGTTGCGTGCCGAAGAGTGTAGGTGCGGTGCGGCTGTTGACGGGGTGGGCGTCTGGCGTTAACGTTCGAGCGGTGTGGTTCTGGGAGCGCTCCCAGAACGCCGGCTCGCGCACCGACCCGTGTGGACCTGACCGCCATCAGTGGTCCGCCTTCCCTGCGCAAAGGAGCGCTGACCGATGGCACCCCGACTCGTGGTGAAGCGGCTGGTGGCCGTGGCGACCGCGGTGTGCGCGGCGGTGGGGCTGGTGCTGGTGTCGACCCAGACCAAGCCCGCCGCCGGTGCCGCTGCCGCGGCCGAGCAGCAGTACGACTGGAAGAACGTCGAGATCGCGGGCGGTGGGTTCGTGCCCGGGATCGTGTTCTCGCCGGCGGAGAAGGACCTGATCTACGCCCGGACGGACATCGGTGGGGCGTACCGGTGGGACAAGACGTCCGGGCGGTGGATTCCCCTGCTGGACTGGGTTGGCTGGGACCGGTGGGGCTGGAACGGCGTTGCCTCGATCGCCCCGGACCCGAGTAACGCGTCCAAGGTGTACGCGGCGGTGGGCATGTACACCAACAGTTGGGACCCCCGGAACGGGGCCATCCTGCGGTCCAGCGACCGCGGTGCCACCTGGCAGGTTGCGGAGTTGCCGTTCAAGGTGGGCGGGAACATGCCGGGGCGGGGGATGGGGGAGCGGCTCGCGGTCGATCCCAACGACGGGCGGGTGATCTATTTCGGTGCGCCCAGCGGGAAGGGGTTGTGGCGCAGCACCGATGGGGGTGCGACTTGGGGGCAGGTCTCGTCCTTTCCGAACCCGGGCAACTACGTTGCCGACCCGAATGACGCGAACGGGTACCTCAACGACATCCAAGGTGTTGTGTGGGTGACGTTCGACCCGCGGTCGTCGGAGGGTTCGCCCAGTCGGACGATCTACGTGGGTGTGGCGGACAAGGAGAACACCGTCTACCGGAGTGTGGATGGTGGTGCCTCGTGGAGTCGGGTTCCGGGGCAGCCGACCGGGTTCATCGCGCACAAGGGAGTGCTCGCCGGTTCCAATTTGTTTATCGCCACCAGTGACACCGGTGGGCCGTATGACGGTGGCAAGGGTGATGTGTGGAAGTTCGACACCGTGGGTGGGGTCTGGACGCGGATCAGCCCTGTGCCGTCGACCAGCTCGGACGCGTACTACGGGTACTCCGGGCTCACGGTGGATCGGCAGAATCCCAATGTCCTGATGGTCTCCACGCAGATCTCGTGGTGGCCGGACGTGATCCTCTTCCGGTCGGTGGACGGCGGCGCCACCTGGACCCGGGCCTGGGACTTCACCTCGTACCCGAACCGGAGTTTCCGGTACAAGATGGACGTTTCCGCCGCGCCCTGGCTGACCTGGGGCGCCAACCCGCAGCCGCCGGAGGTCACGCCCAAGCTGGGGTGGATGGTCGAGTCCATGGAGATCGACCCGTTCGACTCCAACCGGATGCTCTACGGCACCGGCGCGACCATCTACGGCACGACCGACCTGACCAAGTGGGACACCGGCGGGCAGATCACGATCAAGCCGGTGGTGGGTGGTCTGGAGGAGACGGCCGTTCTGGACCTGATCAGTCCGCCGAGCGGGGCGCCACTGGTGAGCGGGTTGGGGGACATCGGTGGGTTCCGGCACGTTGATTTGACCAAGGTGCCGTCGATGATGTTCTTGCAGCCGAACTTCACCTCGACGACCTCGTTGGACTACGCCGAGGCCTCGCCGGCGGTGATGGTGCGGTCGGGGAACGTCGATGGCGCGGCGCACGTGGCGTTTTCGACGGACGGTGGGGCCAACTGGTTCGCTGGGTCCGAGCCGGGTGGGGTGACCGGGGGCGGGACTGTTGCTGCGGCGGCGGACGGTTCGCGGTTCGTGTGGAGTCCCGGTGGCGAGGCGGTGCACTACGCCGTTGGGTTCGGGAACTCGTGGGCTCCGTCGGCCGGGGTGCCGGCGGGGGCTGTGGTGGAGTCGGATCGGGTGAACCCGCGGCGGTTCTACGCGTTGGCCGGTGGGCGGGTTTACTCCAGTGTGGACGGTGGGGTTTCCTTCACGGCAAGGGCTTCGGTGACCGCCTCCAAGCTGCACGCGGTGCCGGGGAAGGAAGGGGAACTGTGGCTGGCCGGTGAAGGTGGGTTGTTCCGGTCGGTCGATGGTGGGGCGACCGTGTCGAAGGTGAGCGGGGTCGCATCGGCGGTGAACATCGGGTTCGGCAAGGCGGCGGCTGGGCGTGATTACCCCGCTTTGTACGCGGTGTTGAGCCTGGGTGGTGCGACCGGGGTCTACCGGTCGGACGACGTCGGGGCGAACTGGGTTCGGATCAACGACGACCGGCACCAGTACGGGAACATGGGTGAGGCGATCACCGGTGATCCCCGGGTGTACGGGCGGGTTTACCTGGGGACCAACGGGCGGGGGATCCTGTACGCGGATCCGGTTGGGGCACCGCCTACGACCTCTACGACGACCACGACGTCTACTACTACGACGACGACCACGACTACGACGACCACCGGTGTGCCGGTGTCGTGTCACGTCGACTACAAGGTGTCCAGCCAGTGGGCTGGCGGGTTCACGGCCTCGGTGAAGATCACCAACCGGGGGGTGAGCGCGGTTCAGGGCTGGGCGTTGCGGTTCACCTTCCCCAGCGGGCAGGTGATCACCAACGCCTGGAACGGCAAGGCGTCGCAGAGCGGCGCGGTTGCCACGGTGACCAACGAGGGTTGGAACGGGACCATCGCGGCGGGTGGCTCGGTGGAGTTCGGATTCCAGGCGAGCTGGCAGGGCAGCAACGTCACACCCACCGGCTTCACGCTGAACGGTGCATCCTGTTCGGCTTAGCGACTCGGAGCGCGTAGCCCTCGTTTGGCCTGGCGGCGCAGCTGGAGGATTCTGGCTGCGCCGACCAGGGCCACCATCACCGCACCGCCGATGGCGGCGAACAGCAGCGCCACGCCCAGCGGCAGGGTGGCGGCGATGCCCAGGAAGTGGATGGTGGTGCTGGTCAGGTTCTGCAGGATGAAGATCAGCAGGAAGACCAGCACGACGATCGAGGCCAGGACGGCGACCCACGTGCCGCTGATCCTCGTCGGCTTGAGCTTCGTCGTGCCGGCGGGCTCGGGTGCGCCGGTGCGCCGGATGTCGGGGTCCAGGCGGCTCTCCGGGCGGTCCACGGACGTCGGACCGACCGGGGGCGGCCCGCCCGGGATCGGGGAGGTGGGGAGCGCGTCGGTGCGGTCCTCGTCACGGGGAGTGGTCACACCGCTAAGTATCGGACCGGTGCGTGACGGCCGCCAGTCAGGCGTGCGGGTGAGGCCCGGCTACGAGCACGGCGGGTGGTAGGCGATCCCGTTGAAGTTGCGGCGCCATTCCTCGGGGGTGAGGGGTTGGCCGGCGGTCTCGCACATGTTGGCGATGGCCAGGTCCAGGTTGAACTCCCACGAGCGGGTGGTGCCGTCGGAGTTCGCGGTGGTCACCCAGTCCGGGGCGTCGCCGAAGCTGACCGCGTAGATGTTGTCGGTGTTGCCGCTGATCCGGCCGCGCTGGGTGGGGGACTGCTTCGAGGCCAGGTCCCACATCCGGACCGTGCTGTCCTTGCCGACGCTGGCCAGGGCGGTGCCGTCGCGGCGGAAGCCGAGGGTGGTGACGCGGTCCTGGTGGGCGTCTAAGGTGCTGAGCCGGGTCGGGTCCCACGGGTTCGCGCGCAGGTCCCACAGGCGGATGGTGCCCGAGCGGCCGGCCACCGCGAGGGTGCTGCCGTCCTGGGTGATGGCCGCCGTGGTGACGTCCTGGCCGTCGTCCAGTTTGCCGATCTGGTGCGGGGCCGAGGGGTCGGCGATGTCGAAGAGGCGGACCGTGCTCTGGTTGTCGATCGTGATCAGGGTGTCGCCCTTGTCCGGGGAGAAGGCGATGGCGTTGACGGCCCTGTCGTGCCTGGTGATGGTGCTGCGCAGCACCGGCTCGTAGGGGTTGGAGGCGTCCCAGATGCGGATCAGGGCGGGGCTCTCCACGGTCACCAGCGTCTGGCCGTTGGGGGAGAGCACGGCGTGGATCAGGGGCTCTGTGAACGTGTGCGCCAGGACCGGGTTGCGGGCGTCGGTGATGTCCCAGATCCGGGCGTCCGGGGACTCGGCGGTGGTGGCGAAGGCCTGTTGGCCGGGGGTGACGGCCACGCTGGTGACGGTGTTGCGCGGGGTCAGGTAGCCGCCCAGGCGCTTGTACACGTGGTCGTCGGCGGGGAAGGGCACGCGGGCGTTGGGCAGCGCCGTGCCGTCGGGGCCGGTGGTGCCGGTCGGGTAGACCGAGCGGCTGACCATGTCGCGGCTGGTCGCGGCGTGGAAGCTGAGGACCTGGTCGCGCAGGTCGTCGGTGCGGCTGAGCTGGTAGGCCGCGATGATGAGGTGGTTGGCCAGGCGGCGGTCGGTGGCGCGCTTGCTCTGCGCCTCGTTGGCGACCAGGCGGGCCACCGACAGGTTGCGCTCCTGGGCCGCCTGCTTCTGGGCCCGGATGGCCAGGACCACGGCGCTGCCCGCGAACAGCAGCAGGACCAGCAGCAGCGCGACCAGTTGGCGCAGCCGGCGGGTCTGCCGGTGGTCGCGCTTGCGCTCCTCGTCGCGGGCGTCCTGGCTGGCCTTGAGGAAGTCGCGTTCGGTGACGCTGGTGCGGACGCCGTCGCGGGAGGTCCACTCCAGCGCGGTGTCCAGGCGGGAGCCGCGGTAGAGGGCGTCCGGGTCGCGGTCCAGGGCGTCCCAGGTGGCCGCCGCCTCGGTGAGCCGGCGCATGGTGCGCAGGCCGTCCCGGTCGGTGCTGAGCCAGTTCCGCAGGCGCGGCCACGAGCGGATCAGGGCCTCGTGGGAGATCTCGACGGTGTCCCGGTCGAGGGTGAGCAGGCGGGCGTGGGCCAGCCGGTCGAGGACGACGTCCACGTCCACGTCGTGGTCGAGTTCGGCCCGCGGGAGGCGCCGCTTGGTGTCCTCGGTGCCGTCGCCGAGGGCGGTCAGGCGCAGGAAGACCTGGCGGGCCAGGACGCGTTGCTGCCGCTCCAGGGAGGTGAACGTGCGTTCCGCGGTCTGGGCGATGGCGTGCTGGATGCCGCCCGCCGCCTCGTAGCCGGCCAGGGTGAGGGTGGTGCCCCGGCGGCGGCGCCAGGTCTCCAGCAGGGCGTGGGACAGCAGCGGGAGCACGCCGGCCTGGCCGGTGGCGTCCGCGATCAGGCGGGAGACCAGGGCGGTCTCCACCGTGCAGTTCGCCTTGATCGCCGGTTGCATGATGACCTGGCGCAGTTCCTCCGGACCCATCGGGCCCAGCAGGAGTTGGCCGTCGGTGATGGCCTTGACCAGGTCCGGGTACTGGGCGCAGTGGCCGTAGAAGTCGGCGCGGACGCCCACGACCACCTGGCATTCGGCGGTGAGCAGCGCGTCGATGAAGCTCTCGCGCTGGTCGGGGTCCGGGCAGAGGGTGAAGATCTCCTCGAACTGGTCGACGATCAAGAGGTCGTGGTCGAGGTCGCCGGCGGTGAAGTCGCACTGCGACGGGGTGGTGACGGTGGTCCGGTCGGTGCGGCGGGGGACCAGCCCGGCGCGCAGGAGCGACGACTTGCCCGCGCCCGAAGCACCGAAGACCGCCACGAACCGCCTGGTCGCGATCCGGCTCTCCAGGTCTTCCAGGACGTGCTCGCGACCGAAGAACCACTCGGCGTCCTCGGTGCCGTAGGCGGCCAGGCCGGCGTAGGGCGGGTGGCCCTCGCCGGCGGCGGGCTGGGGCGTGGGCAGGACCTCGGCGGCCACCCGGTGCCAGCGGTCCTCCCACTCGGCCACGTCGCCCTCGCAGGCCCGGACGTAGGCGAGGGTCACCGCGAGCGTGGGCAGCTTCCGGCCGCCGGCCGCGTCGGACAGCGTGGTGGCCGAGTAGTGGGCGCGCGCGCCCAACTGGCGGTAGCTGTACCCGCCCGCCTTGTCCCGCAGCGACCTCAGGTCCGCCGCGAACTTGAGCAGCGGGCTGTCACCCGCGTCCAACGGGCGTTCTCCACGCGGCACCGGTTCACCCCCTGACCAAGGTCCCCGAGTTCCGGGGCGCCGTCCAGGCTTTCAGATCGACGCTCTGGACGGGTCCGCTTCCGGTGCGCGCATCCGGGTGAACCGGTCCAGGCCACGTTCCAGTGTGCCTGTGCGCGAGACGTGCTCAGCTTTGCGCCGCTGTGATGTACGGGTCCGGGTCGGCCAGGATCGCCCGGACGGCGGTGCTCGCCGCGCCGCGCACGGCCGCTTCAGGCCCCAGGGTGGAGGTCAGGACGGTGGTGGGGGACCAGCGGGCGCCCAGGACGCGGGTGCGGAGGGTGGTTTGCAGTGGTTCGGTGAGCCAGGGGGCCAGGCGGGCGTAGGTGCCGCCGAGCACCACCGTGGGCAGGTCCAGCAGGTTCACCGCGCCGGACAGGGCGGTGGCCAGCCACTTCGCCGCGTCGGACACGGCGGTGGCGGCGGACGGGTCGCCCGAGCGCAGGGCGTGGACCAGGTCTTCGAAGGTGGGGCAGCCGGCGGCCTTGAGGATCTCGTCCTGGCCGGCCAGGCGTTCCAGGCAGCCCCGTGAGCCGCACGGGCACGGCGGGCCGTTGGGGTCGACCTGGAGGTGGCCGATCTCGCCGCCGAAGCCCCGGACCCCGTCGAACAGGGCGCCCGCCACGACGATGCCCGCGCCGATGCCGATCTCGCCGGAGACGTGCACGAAGTCCTGGTCGCCGTGGCCGTGCCACAGCTCGGCGAGGGCGGCCAGGTTCGCCTCGTTGCCGACCTGCACGGGCACGTCGAGGGCGACCCTGGAGCGCAGTTCGCCGCGCACGTCGACCTCCTCCCAGCCCAGGTTCGGGGCCACCCGCAGGATGCCGGTCGCGGTCTCCACCAGGCCGGGCACGGCCACGCCCACCCCGCCGATGGGCACGTTGCGCTTGAGCACGTTCTTGATCGCGGTCGCGGCCTTGGTCAGCACCCGGGCCGGGGAGGACGTGCGGTTGTCGCTCGCGCGCAGCGCCCGGTGCCGGACCCGGCCGGTCAGGTCGACCAGGCAGGTGGCCACGTAGTCGACGCCGATCTCCACGCCCAGGCCGTGCGGGCCGTCCGGGGACGGGTGCAGGGCGGTGCCCCGGCGGCCCGGGCCCGGGCGGGCCTGCGCCTCGCCCTCGACCACCAGGCCAGCCGCGATCATGCGGTCCACCAGGCTCGACACGGTCGCCTTGGTCAGCCCCGTCCGGGTGGACACGGCCGCGCGGGACGAGCCCGGGTGGGTGGTGATGGCGTCGAGCACCAGGGCGGAGTTGTGCCGTCGCACGGTGTGCTGGCTCGCGGGTTGCGGTCGGGACACCACTGGAGGATAGCGGCATCGTGCGATAAGTTCAGGCATCAAACTTATTGGAGGTGCCCTCGTGGACAAGTTCAGCTTCGGCCTGTGGACCGTCGGGTGGCAGGGGCGCGACCCGTTCGGCGATGCGACCCGCCCCGTGCTGGACGCCCCGCTCGCGGTGCGCAAGCTGGCGGAGTTGGGAGCGTGGGGCATCACGTTCCACGACGACGACCTGGTCCCGTTCGGCGCGGACGCGGTGGAGCGCGACCGGCGCGTCGCCGACTTCCGCGCGGCCCTGGACGAGACCGGCCTCGTCGTGCCGATGGTGACCACGAACCTGTTCACCCACCCGGTCTTCAAGGACGGCGGGTTCACCAGCAACGACCGCACCGTGCGGCGGTTCGCGCTGCGCAAGGTGCTGCGCAACCTGGAGCTGGCGGCCGAACTGGGTGCGCAGACCATCGTGCTGTGGGGCGGCCGGGAAGGCTCCGAGGTCGACGCGGGCAAGGACGTCCGCGCCGCCCTCGACCGGTACCGGGAGGCCCTGGACACCATCGCCGCGTACTCGGAGAGCCAGGGCTACGGCTTCCGCTTCGCCCTGGAGCCCAAGCCCAACGAGCCGCGCGGCGACATCCTGCTGCCGACCATCGGGCACGCGCTGGCGTTGATCTCCACGCTGGAGCACGAGCCCCTGTTCGGCGTGAACCCCGAGGTCGGGCACGAGCAGATGGCGGGCCTGAACTTCGTGCACGGCATCGCGCAGGCGCTGTGGCAGGGCAAGCTGTTCCACATCGACCTCAACGGCCAGAAGGGCCCGCGCTACGACCAGGACTTCGTGTTCGGGCACGGCGACCTGCTGTCCGCGTTCTTCCTGGTCGACCTGCTGGAGAACGGCGGCTACGACGGCCCGCGGCACTTCGACTACAAGCCGCTGCGGACCGAGGACCTCGACGGCGTGTGGACCAGCGCGGCGGCCAACATGCGCACCTACAAGCTGCTGCGCGAGCGGGTGGCGGCGTTCCGGGCGGACCCGGAGGTGCAGGAGGCGTTGCGGGCCAGCGGGGTCATCGAACTGTCCGAGTCCACGCTGAACCCCGGTGAGTCCATTGTGGACTTCATCAAGGCGGACGAGGACATCACGCCGGCGGTCGAGCGGGGGTACGGGTTCGTGCACCTCGGCCAGCTGGCGCTGGAGCACGTGTTGGGCGCGCGCGGATGACGCTCGTCGCGGGCGTCGACTCGTCCACCCAGTCCTGCAAGGTGGTCGTGCGCGACGCCGAGACCGGTGCGCTGGTGCGGGAGGGCCGGGCGGCCCACCCGGCCGGCACGGAGGTCGACCCGGCGGCGTGGTGGGACGCGTTGCAGGAGGCGTTCCGGGCGGCCGGCGGGGTCGACGACGTGGCGGCGGTTTCCGTTGCGGCGCAACAGCACGGGATGGTGTGCCTGGACGCTTCCGGCGAGGTCGTGCGGCCCGCGTTGCTGTGGAACGACACGCGGTCGGCGGGCGCGGCGGCGGACCTGGTCGAGGAGTTGGGCGGCCGGGAGAAGTGGGCGCAGGCGGTGGGCAACGTGCCCGTCGCCTCGCTCACCGTCACCAAGCTGCGGTGGTTGGCGCGCAACGAGCCCGCCAACGCGGCTCGGACGGAGGCGGTGTGCCTGCCGCACGACTGGCTGACCTGGCGGTTGGCCGGTAGTTCTTCGTTGGAGGCCTTGACCACGGACCGCAGTGACGTCAGCGGCACCGGGTACTGGTCACCGTCCACAGAGGACTACCGGCCGGAGCTGCTGGAGCTGGCGTTCGGCAAGGTGCCGGTGCTGCCTTCGGTGCTGGGTCCGGCGGAGCTGGTCGCGGGCCGGTTCGGCGTGGGCGCGGGGGACAACGCGTCCGCCGCGCTGGGCGTGCAGGCCCGGCCCGGTGACGTGGTGGTGTCGGTCGGCACGTCCGGGACGGCGTTCGCCCGCGCGGTGGCTCCGGTGGCCGACGGCAGCGGGACGGTGAACGGGTTCGCCGACGCCGAGGGCGGGTTCCTGCCTTTGGTGTGCACGTTGAACGCGTCCCGCGTGCTGGATGCCACGGCGGCTCTGCTCGGGGTGTCCCTGGACGAACTGTCCCGGCTGGCGTTGAGTGCGCCGGCCGGGGCGGACGGGCTCGTGCTGGTGCCCTACCTGGAGGGCGAGCGGACGCCGAACAAGCCCGACTCGACCGGCGCGGTGCACGGGTTGCGCCTGGACACCGCCACCCCCGCCCACCTGGCGCGGGCGGCGGTGGAGGGGCTGCTGTGCAGCCTGGCCGACGCGATCGACGCGTTGCGCGCGTTGGGGACGCCGGTGGAACGGGTGCTGCTGATCGGCGGCGGGGCGCAGTCGGCGGCCGTGCGGTCGATCGCGCCCGCGGTGTTCGGGTGCCCGGTCCTCCTGCCTGCTACCAGCGAGTACGTCGCGGACGGGGCGGCTCGGCAGGCGGCGTGGGCGGTGAGCGGCGCGGAGGAGCCGCCGCACTGGTCGGAGCTGACCTCGGAGCTGTTCGAGGCCGACCCGACGCCGTGGGTGCGCGAGCAGTACGCGGCGGCGCGGGAGCTGACCGTGTCGCGGTGACGGTGCGTGGCCGGCGCTTCTCGGGGGGCGCCGGCCACGCCCGGTTCGGCGGTGTGCGGGTGGGTAACCCACCGTGCATGAACGACGAAGAAGACGTGATCGCACTGCTGGTCCGCCAGCACGGCGAGATCCGCGACCTGTTCGCCGAGGTCGAGGCCGCGCACGGGGACGCGCGCAAGGACGCGTTCCGCCGCCTGGTCCGGCTGCTCGCGGTGCACGAGACGGCCGAGGAGGAGATCGTGCACCCGGCCGCCCGGCACGGCGAGGGCGGTGACGCCGTCGTGGACGCCCGGGTCGCGGAGGAGCGGCGGGCCAAGGAACTGCTGTCCACCCTCGACGACATCGGCCCGGACGCCGAGGGCTTCGACACCCTGCTGTTCGAGCTGCGCGACGACGTCCTGGCGCACGCCCGGCACGAGGAGCAGGAGGAGTTCCCCCGGCTGCGCGCCGAGTACGACGGCGACCGGCTGCGCGCGCTGGCGAAGGCCGTCCGGGCCGCGGAGGTGATCGCACCGACCCGACCGCACCCCGGCGTCGAATCCCCCGCGGCGAACATGCTGCTCGGGCCGCCAGTGGCCCTGATGGACCGGGCGCGTGACCTGATCCGCGCGGCCCTGGGGAGGAAGTGATGCGGGCGGTCGTCCTGCACTGCACGTTGAAGAAGTCGCCCGAGCGGTCGAACACCGAACTGCTGTCCGCGGTGGTGGAGAACGACCTCCGCGAGCGCGGCGTGGACGTTCACCCGATCCGGGTGGTGGACCGGAACGTGCCACCGGGGGTTGTCACCGATATGGGTGACGGCGACGAGTGGCCGGCGATCCACGAGGAGCTGCTGCGGTCGGAGATCCTGATCGTGGCCACCCCGACGTGGCTGGGCCGGCCGTCGTCGGTGGCGCAGCGCGTGTTGGAGCGGATGGACGCCATGATCTCGGAGAAGGACGACGAGGGCCGGCCGGTGGCGTACAACCGGGTGGCGGGCGTGGTGGTGACGGGGAACGAGGACGGCGCGCACCACGTGATCAGCGAGGTGTCGGGGGCGCTGGTGGACATCGGCTACACGGTGCCGGGTCAGGCGTGGACGTACTGGAACATGGGGCCCGGGCCGGGTCCGGACTTCACCCAGACCGACCACGGGCATGAGTGGTCCGTGTCGACGGGGAAGGCGATGGCGTCGAACCTGCACGCGGCAGCCGAGGCCCTGTCCAAGAACCCGATCCCCGCCCCACCGAGCTAGCCAAGTGTGGGGCCAGCCCACGCTTGGCCGAGCGCGCAGCGCCTGCTTTCCGGCGCGCAGCGCCTGTTCTTCGGCGCGCAGCGCCGTCGGGCAGTGCCGCCGGGGCACACACCTCAACCCGGGCTTCTTGCTTGTGTCATCCCCGTATGGCCCGCCCGAAGGGCTACCACATTTTTGGTCGGGTGCAGCCGAAAATTTTGTGAGGAACGAGCAAAATTTTTAGCGGCACCCGG
>NZ_JAPSLK010000103.1 GCF_031180885.1 Saccharothrix sp. | reverse complement strand
CGGCTGCTGTCGGCCAGGCGTCAACTGCTGGCCGGCGACGCCACCGCCGCCCAGGTCGCCCACACCGTGGGATACACCAGCGCGACCCAGTTCAGCCGCGAGTACCGCGCCTTCTACGGACTCCCCCGGTCCAGGACATCACCCGCCTGCGCACCGGCACCACGCCGACCGCCCGGCACCTCCACCGGACCGACCGGGGCGATCAACAGACACCTCGAACACCTCCGCGGACCCGTCCTCGCGTTCTGCAACCTGACGAAATACGTCGTCGGATCGATCCTGAAGGCCGGCAGGTGACATCACTGCCGGGGATGACTGGCTGACGGTCGACGTGTGGACGCCTGACCACGATCCCGCGGCCCGCCGCCCGGTGTGTCGGCGAAGTCGCGCGGGGCCTGGACCGCGTTCCCCCACACTGGCGAGCCCGGCTGGTCCGGCTATGCCACCGAGCAGCGCCTGACCAAGGTGTTCGCCGGCGAGTCGGCGGTCAGAGCCTGCCCGCAGGAGCGGTCGCGCCGGCTCCGGCAGGACCACGTCTTCGCGCCGCTACCGCTCCGCTGAAGCTGTGACCAGCGATACTGCGAGTCATGGACCTCATCCGGGCCGGCGCGCTACAGGGCTTCCCCGAGCTCGTTGACGAGCTCGGGGGTGACAGCTCGGCGGCGCTGCGGCGATTGCGCCTGGATCCGGCGCTGATCGGCGATTCGGAGGCGTTCCTTCCGTTCCCATCAGTGGTGCGAGCCATCGAGACGGCGGCGGCTGAACTGGCGTGCCCGGATTTCGGGCTGCGGCTGTCGGAACGACAAGGTGTCGAGATCCTGGGGCCGGTCGCTCTGATCGCGCGTCATGCCGCCACGGTCGGGGAGGCACTGCGGGGATTCGCCCGGTATCTCGCGGTGTACAGCCCCGCTCTGCGGATCGACTTCGACGAGCTGGACGCCAGGACGGTGCGGTTCCGCTTCACCATCCTGGCGTCCTCGCCCGTACGGCGGGCGCAGACGAACGAGCTCGCCCTCGGTGTCACCCTCCGCGTGCTCCGGATGCTCATCGGCGATCAGTTCCGGCCGGTCGCGGTGTCGCTCCCCCACACCGCCATCTCCCCGGCGCGCCGCTACATCGAGTTCTTCGGTTGTCGCCCGAAGGCCAACCAGGACTTCTGCGGCTTCGACTTCCACGCGTCCGAGCTCGCCCGGCGCCTCGCCGACGATGCGCAGCTCGCTGTTCTGGTCCAGCACTACCTCGACGCCGCGCCAACCGATCGCGCCGGCCGCCTGCTGACCCAGGTGCGGCACCTCGTGTCGCGCAGCCTGCCCACCGGCGGCACGGGAATCGAAACGATCGCCGCCCACCTGGGACTCCACCCGCGGACGCTGCAACGCCGACTGGGCGACCACCGGATGACCTTCGAACAGCTGGTGGACGAGGTGCGTCGCGAACGCGCGGAGCGGTACCTGCTGGAGTCGGACCTTCCGCTCGGCCACATCGCCGCTCTGCTCGGTTACTCCGAGCAGAGCTGCCTGAGCCGCTCGTGCCGCCGCTGGTTCGGAGAGAGCGCGCGGGCGGTCCGCACCCGCGGGCAAGACCGACCGCTGTCGTCTGAAGTCAAGTTTTTGTCGTAGGAAGTCGAGACACGGGCGGCCTGCTCCCGGCACCGTTTTCGGCGTACCGCCTCAGTGCCGAGGAGCGAATCGATGACCTCCAGCGACGCCCGCAAACCCGCGCGCCGGGACATCACCTTCACATCAGGAGGTGAGCGCTGCGCGGGCTGGCTCTACCGCACCGACCGAGACGAGCCCGCGCCGTGCGTCGTCATGGCCCACGGTCTGGCCGGGGTCAAGGAGATGCGCCTGGACGCCTACGCCGAGCGCTTCGCCATGGCCGGCTACCACGTGGTCGTGTTCGACTACCGCCACTTCGGTGCCAGTGCAGGCACGCCGCGGCAACTGCTGGACATCCGACGCCAGCACGAGGACTGGGCGGCGGCGGTTCGCTTCGCCCGGAGCCTGCCGGAGGTCGACTCCGGACGGGTCGCGTTGTGGGGGTCGTCGCTGTCCGGCGGCCACGTCCTCGCCGTGGCGGCGAAGCTGCGGTCGGCGGCCGTCATAGCGCAGGTTCCCCACGTCGACGGGCTCGCCTCCACACTCGCGTTGGGACCGCGGCAGTCGCTCCGCCTGGCCGGGCACGGCGTGCTCGACGCCGGCCGCGCGCTACTGCACAGGTCTCCGCACTACGTGCCTGCGTCCGGACCGCCTGGTTCGCTCGCCCTCATGACCGCGCCCGAGGCCCAGGGGTACCTGGCGCTGGTGCCACCGGGCCTGTCGTTCGACCAGCGCGTCGCCGCCCGTTTCGCGCTGCGGGTCGGTCTGTACTCGCCCAGGAAGGCGTTGCGCCGGCTGGAGATTCCCGCCTTGGTCCAGGTCGGCTCCAGCGACCGCACCACCCCGCCACTCGCGGCGATCAAGGCTGCCCGCCGCAACCCGAACGTCACGCTGGCCATCCACGAAACCGGGCACTTCGAGCCCTACACCGGGGAACTGTTCGAGACCTTCGTCGGCGAGCAAGCCGCTTTCCTCGACGGCGTTTTCGCCTGATCGCCCGACACCCCACCCACCCGCCACGGAGGACGCACCATGTCCCGCACCATCGTCATCACCGGCGCCGGCGCCGGAATCGGAGCGGAAGCCGCCCGGTGCTTCGCCCGCCAAGGCTGGATCGTGTGCGCCACGGATGTCGACGAAACCGCCCTGAAGGCGCTGCAAGGTGAACTCGGCGACAGGCACGCCTATGAGCGGATGGACGTCACCGACAAGGACGAAGTGAACCACGTGCTCGCCGCCTTCGCCCGCGCCCACGGCGGCGCGTTCGACGTCCTGCTCAACAACGCCGGTGTCGCCTTCATCGACAGGTTCGAGGACTTGACGCTCGAGCAGCACGAGCTGGTGCTGCGGGTCAACGTTCACGGCGTCCTCAACTGCACCTACGCAGCCTTCCCGTATCTGGCCGCAGGTCGCGCGGCGAAGGTCGTGAACATGTGCTCGCGCTCGGCGGAGTACGGCGTGCCGAGCGAAGCGACGTACTCGGCGAGCAAGTTCTTCGTCCGCGGCTTCACCGAGGCGATGAACATCGAGTGGGAGCGCCACGGCATCCACGTCTGCGACATCATGCCCAACTTCGTCGACACCCCGATGATGGCGGCCGCGGGAGGCGACATCGTCGACTCGATCGGCATCAACCTCACGGCGTCCGACGTGGCCGGGACCATCCTGCGCGCCGTGCACGACCGGACGCGCGTCCACTGGAAGGTCGACACCCGCAAGAACCACATCGTCATCGGCGTGCTCAACCGCACTCCGAGTCGCGTGCACCGGGCAGTGATGAAGCGGCTCTCCGGATTCTGAGTCCACGTCGTGGTCCGCGTGGTCGAAGCGCACGGGCGGGCACGACCACGCGGACCGGAACGGGACGGCCGCGGCGATGACACCGCAAGTAAGGCGGGTGCCGCGACACTCCGTATCGCCGCAGCGAACACGGCGGCGGAGTGCGCAACCGAAGTCGGCGTGTCGTGCGACTCCACTCCGCCACGGCAGGCGCGGACCCCTGGGGGCGCGTGCGGGCCATCGTCACCGCCTACCGCAGGTTCGCCATCGACATGCCCCGCCGCTACCGGTTGATGTTCAGCCTGGAGTACGAGCCCGAGCGCCGCCCGACGACCACCCCATCGGCACCATGCTCCAGGCGTGGCCCGACACGACTGACGCCTACCTCGCCGAAGTGGTGGTTTGTCGTGGTCTTCGCGATTCAGGCCACGCCACGCCACCATCAACAGCCTGCCACGGAGGCACTACACCCGATTCCGACCGACCCGTACTCACGCGACGGAGCCGCGCAGGCTCTGGTCCGCGTCCGCGAGCACGACGTGACCGGTGTCGGTCAGCGTCGCCGCCACGAAGTCGCCGATCCGGCCGGGACGCGCCGGACGCACCAGACCGGCGTGGATCAAGGCGCGTGCCGAGGGCTGGTCGCAGAACGCCAGCCCGTCGACCAGGAAATCCGGCTCGCTGCTCAGGCTCACCTGGACGCGTCCGCATCGGATCGCCCGGAGGACTGCCACTGCCCGGCAGCTGAGGCCCGTCGTCGTCTCGAACATGAGGATCACCGCCTGATCGGAGGTGGAAGTGCTGGTGACGACGACGCTACGTGTCAGCCGTCACAGGCGACATGCGGCAAACGCGGCGTCTGTCCGATGTGCGAGCCCAGCGCCCGCACGGCGTTCGTCGTCGACACCCGCTCGACGAAAGCGGGTCCGCGGTGGGCGATCTGCAGGCGAGGATCGTCGGTACCCATCGCGAACGGCCAGTCGCTGCCGAGGACGAGGCGGTCCTCGCCGAACACCTCCACGGCCTGGTCCACGAGTCCCGGGTCGTGCGCGAGGCAGTCGACGTACATCCGCCGCAGCGCCCTCAGCGGCGCTTCGACGGTCCTCGGCACACCGGGGCGGGAGGTGACGAGCCCGCGTTGCCAGCGGCCGGCCACCGCGGGCACACATCCGCCGCAGTGCACGAGCAGCACACGCAGCTCCGGGTGCCGGGCCAGGACGTCACCGAAGACCAGTTGCGCCGCCGCGACCGCGGTCTCAACCGGGTTGCCGAGCAGGTTGTGCAGGTAGAAGTCGTCGAGCCGATCGTCGGGCGAGGCACCGGGATGCAGGAGCAGCAGGCGGCCGGACAGCGCACCCCACAACGGCTCGAACCGCGGGTCGGCCAGGCTCACCGATGCCCCGCCCGCGGCCCCGCAGACACCCGCGAACCGCGGGTCGGCCGCGACGCGGTCGAACTCCCGCCTGGCGAGGCCCGGGTCCTCGAGCGGCAGATAGGCCAGCGGACGCAGGCGGGGACGTCCTTCCACCGCGCGCAGGAGGCCGTCGTTCAGTGCGCGCACCCAGTCCTCGGGAGCGGGTTGGCGGAAGAACGGCGGTGGGACGGACACGACAGCGAGGTCGAGGCCGGCCCGATCGAGGTACGCATCGGCCTCGTCCGGCCGGTGCAGGGCGGGTGGTCCTGTCTCGGCGACGCCGTCCAGCGCGGGAGCGAGATGTACGTGCAGGTCGATCGAGGGCACCGGATCTCCTTCAGGCAACGGCGGCGGTGTCGTGGAGGATTTCTTCGAGCGCGGACGACACGAGGTCGCGGACCACGCGTTGTCCGACTGTGGCCGCAGGCCCGCGGATGGCGACGTCCGCTGCCCAGGAGACGTACGTCCCTTGTGGACCCGGCGTGAATCCGAGTACGAGCATGACGTCGACCGCCGTGGGACCCCGTGTGCCGTGCACCGACAGGACCACACCCTCGGCGCCTGCCTGCTGGACTGCCACGGTGATGGAGAACGGCATGGGCACGAAGGTGCTGCGCGGTGTGAAAACCGCGCGCACGTTGCCTGAGCCGTCGAGCCGGACGTCCCTCAGCGTGGGCACCGCGGCGAGTGCGTCCACGCCTCCGTGCAACGCGAGCAGCGCCGTCGCGGCGGCCGACGTCTCGAAGCGACCGCTCAGGTTCATCGGAGCACCTGCACCTTCTCGGCGTCGAGGCCGCGCAGCAGCTGAAGCACCCGCTCCGGCGGGTTGAAGGACGCGAGCACCATGCCTTGGGTGCCGATGGCGTCCTGGATCGCGGCGCTGAGCGCGTGCAACGGAGCACCACCGCCCTCCCCCATGCCCTTGGCGCCGATCGGGGTGAACGGGGAGGGGCTCACGACGCTGTCGTAGCCGAAGCTCGGCAGGTCCAGCGCCGTGGCGGCGTGGTAGTCGTAGAAGTTGCCGGCCGCCAGCTGTCCGTGCTCGTCGTAGGCGAAGTGCTCGAACAGGGCCGCGGAGATGCCGTGCACGGTCGCGCCGTGCACCTGGCCCTCGATCACCATGGGGTTGATCGGTGTGCCGCAGTCGTCGACCATCGCGTAGCGCAGCAGCTTCGTGTGCCCGGTCTCCTCGTCGATCTCCACCACGCAGGCGTGGATCTGGGTCGCGTAGGTGAGGGTGAGGTTGCCGTACTTGCGGTCCAGGTCGGGCAGCTCGAACGGGGCCCGGTACACCGACCTGGCCACGAGTCCGACCTCCTCGGCCACCTCGGGGGGCAGGTCGACCGGCGAGAAGTGCACGATGCCCGCGACCGCGGCCAGCGGCAGCGCGCGCTCCGGGTCGGTCCGCACCCGCGCGGCGCCGTCGGCGAGCTCGATCTCCTCGGGCTCGCACTTCAGCACCGACGAGGCGACGAGCGAGATCTCCCGGATCAGCCGCTTGGTGGCGTTGATCATCGCGGCGATGCCGGTGACTGCGAACTGGGACGCGTAGGAGCCGGAGAAGCCGGTCTGCGCGGACAACGACGAGTCGCTGCCGCGCTGCACGTGCACGTGGTCGTAGGCCACGCCGAGCATGTCCGCGACGACCTGGGCGACCGTGGTCTCGTGTCCCTGTCCGAACGCCACGCCGCCGGTGGTCGCGTAGACCGAGCCGTCCGCACCCAGCCGGACCAGCGCGCCCTCGGTGTTGCCGCCGAAGGGCAGGTGGGCGTTGAGCAGCCGGGCCTGGGCGAAGTTGTTCGTCCCCGAGTCCAAAGTGGACCCGATGCCGATGCCGATCCGCTTGCCGGTGCCCGCCAGCTCGCGTTGCAGCCGCCGGGCGCCGGGGTAGTCGATGAGGTCGAGGGCCTTGCGCAACGACAGCGGCAGGTCACCCGAGTCGTAGACGCAGCCGTTGACCGTCGTGTAGGGGTACTGGTCGGGCTGGACGTAGTTGCGCAGGCGGAACTCGACCGGGTCGAACCCGAGCTTGTGCGCGGCGATGTCCATCATCCGCTCGACGAGCCACATGTGCTGCATCCGGGAGTACCCGCGGTTGGGGTGCACCGGGCCCTTGTTGGTGTAGATGGACCGGTAGCGCACCTTGAGGTGCTTGAGCTGGTAGCAGGCGTTGGCGACCTGGGTCCAGATCACGCCGCCGAGCGGCTCGTACCGGGTGTAGGCGCCGACGTCGTCCAGCGCGTCGTAGGACAGGCCGAGCACGGTGCCGTCGGACTGCACGGCCATCTTGACGTCGCGGAACCACCTCTCGTTGCCGTGCCCGCCCATGAGGTGGTGTTCGCTGCGGGTCTCGGTCCAGCGCATCGGCCGGCCGAGCTTGCGGGCCAGGAGTGCCGCCGCGGTCGCGGGGATGTGGGTGTTGAGCTTGACGCCGAACGAGCCGCCGAAGTCCTTGCTCAGCACGCGCAGCCGGTTCGCCGGGTGCCGCAGCGCCACCGCCAGGTTGAACGTCGCGAGCTGTGGCGTGGCGAACCCGCCGGTGAAGGTGAACGTGTCGACGCCGGCGTCGTACTCGACGGTGACCACGCCGCACTCCAGCGGAGTCGAGGAGAACCGGTGGAAGTGCAGCTCGTCGACCTCGATCACGTGGTCGGCGTTCTCCAGGGCGAAATCGATGTCGCCCCAGTCGTAGAGCGCGTCGAACGCCACGTTCGAACCGATCTGCTCGTGCACCTGTGGCGCGTCGGGGAGCACAGCGCTCCTGGCGTCGACCACGTGCGGCAGAGGCGTGTAGTCGACGACGACAGCTGCCGCCGCGTCCCGCGCCGCCTCCCGTGACGAGGCCGCCACCGCGACCACCGGCTCGCCGGAGAAGCGCACGACACCACCGGAGGCGAGGCAGCGGTCGACCTCCACGTCGGCGGGCGGTCCCTGCAGCTCCACGTAGGGCTCGGTCAGCTGCTCGACCTCGTCGGGCAGCAGGCAGCCGAGGTAGCCGTCCACCCGCTCAGCGGCGGACACGTCGATCGAGGTGATGCGGGCGTGTGCGTATGGGGATCGCACGAAGACGACGTAGGCGAGATGGGCGACAGGAGTGTCGTCACCGAACTCCCCCTGCGCCTTGAGCAGCCGGTCGTCCTCCTTGCGGGGCATCGGTTTTCCGGTGAACCGCACCGCCGGGCGCGTGAGCTGGTCTGAGGTCACGGCGTCTCCTCGGCTGCGGCGCGGATGGCCCGCACGATGTTGTGGTAGCCGGTGCAACGGCAGACGTTGCCCTTGAGCGCCCGCCGCGTGGCCTCCTCGGTCACCGGCTCACCGGAGCACAGGAAGTCGGTCGCGGTCATGAGCATCCCGGAGGTGCAGTAACCGCACTGCAGCGCGTGGTGGTCCTTGAAGCACTGCTGGAGGCGATTGAGCGATCCGTCCTCTTCGGACAGTGAGGCGGCCGTCTCGACGGTGCCGCCGTCGGCCTGCACTGCCAGCACCATGCAGGACTTGACCAGCTGACCGTCCCACCGCACAGTGCACGCGCCGCAGTTGCCGGTGTCACACCCGATCTTCGGGCCGCGCTTGTCGAGCGAGTCGCGCAGCCAGTGCACGAGCAGCGTCCGGTCCTGCACCGCCCCGGTCTCCTGCTTGCCGTCGACAATCACGTTGATCTCGGTCATCGCCCGCTCCTCTCCACCGCGGCACGCACGGCGCGCCGCAGCTGGACTTCCGCCATCTCACGGCGATAGGCCGCCGAACCGTGCACGTCGTCTGCCGTGTCCAAGTCGAGCTCCACCTCGGGGAGGGCGGCCGGCGCCGAACCGACGAGCATCCGCTCCACGTCGGACAGTCTCAGTGGCGATCCGTAAACAGCCCCGAGCACGACACGGGCGTCGGTGACCACATGATCGGTCACGTCGAGCCGCACGACGGCACGGGCCAGTGCCCACGAGTCCGCACCCACCTGCAGGTGCTCGTGCGCCACCACGGAGCCCGTCGGCAGCGCCGGGATCTCGATCGCGGTGAGCAACTCCGCCCTGCCCACTGCCGTGGTCAGAGTGCCGAGGAAGAACTCGTCGGCACGCAGCACCCGTTCTCCCGCGACGCCGAGGATCCGGAAGCGGGCGTCGAGGGCCGCCAGCAGCGGCGGAAAGTTGTTCGTCGGGTCGTTGAGGCAGCAGTTGCCGCCGATGGTGCCGCGGTTGCGGACCTGGCGGTCGACCAGGCCCGCCGCCATGTCGGCCACCTCGGGGTGGGTCCGCCGCACATCCGGCGACGAGGCCAGCTCGGCGTAGGTCGTGGCGGCACCGATGACGAGTGCGCTGTCCTCGGTGTGCCGGACACCGCGCAAGGCGTCGATGCGGTGCACGTCGACCAGCGCCGCGGGATGGGCGAGGTCGAGCTTGAGCACGTTGAGCAGTGTCTGGCCGCCTGCCAGGACGACGCTTCCGTCCACTTCGGACAAGGTGGCGACGGCGTCGGCCGGCGTGGCGGGACGCAGGTACTGGATCGGAGGCAGGATCACGGCGGACCGCCTCAGTACTCGGGGTGACGTGCCGCCACGTGGTACGCGCCGGCGTGGAACACCAGCGGTTCGCCGTCGGCGGTGTCGAAGCGCTCGACCTCGCCGAGGCAGATCAGGTGGTCGCCCGCGTCCACCCACCGCACGGTCCGGCACTCGAAGCGGGCGAGCGCGCCGTCGAGCAGGGGCACACCGCGCAGGCCGTCGGTGATCGGCACGCCCGCGAACTTGTCCGGAGCGGGCGTGGCGAACTGCCCGGACAGGTGGTGCTGGTCCGCGGCGAGCACGTTGACGGCGAAGTGCGTGGCGCGCTGCAGGTCGGGCAGGCTGGGCGCGCGCTTGGCCGGGCACCACGACACCAGCGGCGGCTCCAGGGACACCGAGGTGAACGAGTTGGCGGTGACGCCGATGAGCCGCCCGTCGGGGGTGCGGGTCGTGATCACCGTGACGCCGGTGGCGTAACGTCCCAGCGCGGCCCGGAAGTCACGAGGACCAAAAGCTCGCAACGGCTGCTCCGTGAGTGTGGTCATGACTGTCCTCCAACGGTGGAGAGGTAGTGCTGCGCGGAAGCGGGATCCATGAACCAGTGGAAGAAGTCGCGCGGGTCGTCGAAGCCGTTGACGAACCGGCGGGCGACGCGCGGATGCGTGCCGGCGGCACCGATCAGGTCGAGCACGTGCGGAGGAGGCGGGGCCAGCAGCGCGTTGGTCCACGCGGCCACGTACTGCGCGTAGTCCCAGTACCGCTCGAAGGTCTCCTGCATGAACGCCCGGTCGAACGGCCGCTCGCCGTGCTCGAGGATGCTGGACAGGTAGGACGCCGCGCACTTGCTGGCGTTGTTGGAGCCCTGCCCGGTGATCGGGTCGTTGAGCAGCACCACGTCCGCGAGGCCCAGCACGGTGGCGCCGGACGGCAGCACTCCGACGGGCTTGCGCACGGTCGGCGGGAACCGGCCGGCGAGCACACCGTTGTCGTCGGTCAGCGCGATGTCACCGCAGCGCTCGGCCTCCCACGGCAGGAACTGCCGGAGAATGCGCAACGAGTTCTCCAGGTGCTCCTGCGGCGAGCGGACCTCACCCCAGCAGTCCAGCGGACCACCCGGCACACCTTCGAAGACCATGATCTCGCACGGGCCGGTCGTGGTGAGGGCGGGGAACGCGAAGTACTCCCCCACACCGGGAATGAGGTTGAACGACACCGCCGAGTGCTCTTCGCGCGGCCGCATGCCGGCGACGTAGGTCAGCGCGAGCGCCCGCTGCGGCGCGTCGTAGGTGCTGCGTTCGGCGTCGCGTTCGAAGAGCCGGGCGATCTCACCCTTGCCGGCGGCCACGATCACCAGGTCCGACGACCGCGCATACGACTCCAGGTCCTCGACGCCCGCGTCCGTGTAGTCCAGCTTGCCGCCGCGCAGCTCGAACTCGTTCATCCAGGCGGGCATCTTCACCCGCTGGTCCACCGACCGCGCGGCCACGTCCAGCCGCGACGCCCAGGAGATGGCCTTCCCTCCCGCGCCGTCGGGCACGGTGACCGAGATGCCCTCGACGGGCGGACACGCGTCGTCCCACAGGTTCAAGCCCAGCGTGCGCTCGCGGGCCAGCGCACCACCGAACATGCACTGGCTGGACATGACCTTGCCGGTCCGGATCTCGTCCGGCGTGCGGTTGGAGACGATCGTGACGTCGTAGCCGTGGTCGAGCAGGCCGATGCCGAGCTGCAGGCCCGCCTGGCCCGCGCCGACGATGGTGATGGAGCGCATGGGGTTACCTCCGGGGGTCGCTGAGCTGCGGGATGGCGGGGACTGCCTGTTCGGGGCCCATGGCGGAGTAGCCGCCGTCGACGGCCCAGTCGGCCCCGGTCACGAAGGAGGCGGCGTCCGAGCAGAGGAACGCCACGACGGCGGCGACCTCCTCGGCGTCGCCGACCCGGCCGAGCAGGTGGAACGGCGCGGCGACCCGGTCGGTGCGCGCCCGGTCGGAACCACTGAGCTCGTCCATCACCTTCGACCACGTCCACCCCGGGCTGACCGAGTTGACGCGGATGCCGTCGGGGGCCAGGTCGAGTGCCATGTTGCGGGTCAGCTGCACCAGTGCGGCCTTGCTCACCGGGTAGACCCAGCGGCCGGTCTGCGCGACCTTCGCCGAGATGGACGTGAAGTTCACGATCGCGCCACCGCCGCGGGCGGCCAGGTGCGGGCGCACGGCCTTGGTGAACATCGCCGCACTCACCAGGTTGACGTCGAGCGCCCGCGTCCACTGGTCGCGAGTGGACTCCGCGCCGTCGTCCACATAGGCGCAGGCCAGGTTGACCAGGATGTCGATCCCGCCGAACCGGCCTGCCGCAGTGGCGACGCACCGCGCGATCGCCTCGTCGTCGGTGATGTCGGTGTGCTCAGCCAGCACGCTCGGGCCGAGCTCTGCGGCCACCGTCTTCGCACCGACGTCGTCGATGTCGGCGATGACCACGTTGGCCCCGGCCGCGTGCAGCGCGCGGACCACGGCCTGGCCGATGATCGTCGCGCCGCCGGTCACGACTGCGGTCTTTCCCTGCATCGCACCTCCCGGTGTCTCGGGTTGGTGTGGGACGGTAGGTCTGTGATCGGGGCCTCAGCTATCCGTCGCGCGCGGTGACTGTGCGTTATGCGCGGACGGCTGTCGCGTCGCGGACGGATTTGGCGGATACTGGCCTGCGTGACAGAGCACGGGGACACGCTTCCCCTCGCTCACGGAGAG
>NZ_JAPSLK010000102.1 GCF_031180885.1 Saccharothrix sp. | reverse complement strand
AAGACCACGGCCGCGGCCGGCGCGCCGCCGATGACCGACGCGAACGAGCCCTCGACGGCCAGGACCGTCATGTTCGGGTTGAGCGCCTTGGAGAACACCACGAACGCGCCGCCGTGGTAGCGGGAGATCACGCAGAACACGATCGGGCCGCGGAAGTTCACGATCGCCCGGCCGATCTCGGCGCCGTACTCCAACTGGAGTTCCCGCATCGACTCCGGCGAGCCGTCGAAGCCCGACAGGTTCGCCAGCACCACCAGCGGCCGGTTGCCGCTGGCCGCGTTGATCGCCCGCGCCGCCTTCTTCGACGACTTGGGGAACAGCGTGCCGGCCGTGTACGAGTCGGGGCCGTCGGTGGGCGGGAACCCGTGCCGCGGCACCGCCCGCGACTCGATGCCCAGCAGGCACACCGGGATGCCGCCCAGGTGGACGTCCTGCACGACCGCGGTGTCCGCTTCGGCCATCCCGCGCCACCGCTCCAGCACCGGGTGGTCCTGGTCGGACAACGCCCGCATGACCGTGCGGATGTCGAACGGCTTCTTGCGGTCCGGGTTGGCCTCGACCGAGAAGATCTCGCCCACCGTGGTGAACGGGCTGTCCGGCGAGGTGTGCGGGTACGCGCACACGTCCCGGTCCACCGGGTCGGTGGTCGGCGCGCGGCGCGGGCCGGCCTCGCCCGGCGCGATGAAGCTGTGCTCGTAGTGCGCCATGAGCACGTCCCGCGCGGCGCGCAGGTCCGGCGCCCAGTACTGCGCCTGGCCGTTGGGGCCCATGACCCGGTCGTAGCCGCCGATGCCGAAGTTGTCCTCGGCCGACACGCCGCCGGAGAAGTCCAGCGACTGCTTGCCGGTGAGCACCATGGCCGAGTCCGGCGTCATGACCAGGATGCCCTTGGTGTGCATGAGCATCGTGGCCTCGGCGTTCCAGTACGGCTGGGCGCCGACGTTGATGCCCGCGACCACGACGTTGATCTCGCCGCCCGCCTGGGTGAACTCGACGATCCGCTTGAGCGCCGCGGCGACCCAGTCCATGTTCTCCGTGCCGGAGGTCATGGAGATCCGGGCGCCGGCGGACAGCGCGAACCACTCGACCGGCACCTTCAGCCGCTCGGCCAGGTCCAGGGCCTCGATGACCCGGGCGCACTCCGGCTCGGACAGCGCGCCCAGCGCCTTGGTCGGGTCGCCCAGCAGCACCACGCGGGTCATGCCCTCGGGGTGCTTGGCGGTGGGCGTGGTGACCGTGCCCAGGACGATCGCGGCGGTGTTGCGCCCGCGCGGCCGGTCCACGGCGGCCAGGTGACCGTCGACCAGGTCGTACTCGGTGAACGACCCGTTGGGGCCGGTGAGCACGTCGATCAGCTCGTACGGGTAGACGGTGCCCCGGCTGCGGGCGCGCAGGACGTTCTGCCGGTAGTCGTCCAGCGGCCGGACCGGGTCGGTCGGCGGCTTGACGAACGACAGCCGCACGCCCGCGCCCGCGTCGTCGCCGATGCGCACGGCGATGTCGACCAGCTTCCCGGCCTCGTCCCGGCGGCGGGCCAGGAACAGCACCTCTTCCAGACCCAACCCGCTGGTCGTGGGCAGGACGCGCTGCGCCACCGCGTCCAGGTCGGCCGAGCCGAGGTCGGTGGGCGGCCACGCGTAGAGCACGATCCGGTTGGTCGCGGGGCGGTGGCCGCCGCCGTGGCGGCTGCGGGCGCGGCGGATGGCGTCCAGGCACGCGGCCAGGACGTCCTCGGCGGCGGGCAGGGCGGCGATCCGGCCTTCGTCGTCGCGCAACGGGGTCAGGTCGCGGACCTGGGCCAACGCCACCAGGCGCTCGTCGGACGGGTTCTCCTTCGCCACGCACCGGTAGAGGTAGACCTCCTCGTCCAGCGACGGCAGGCGGGTGAGGTCGAAGTCGCGCAGCCGGTCCAGCTGCATCCGCTCGGCGATGCGCGGGTGCAGGCCCCGGACCAGGCGCTCCTCGGCCAGGCCGTGTAGCGACGGGCGGAAGGTGAAGTGGTGGTGCATGGCCTCGTCGCGCCGGCCCGCCACCGTGGTGGTGATGCGGTCCAACGCGGTCGGCAGCGGCTGGGCGGTCAGCGCCTCGCGCAGCTTGGCCGCCATCTCCTCGTGGTCGGCCGGGCCGTCCGGCCAGGTCACGTAGACGTCCGCGACCAGGGGCTGGTCACCGGCCAACTCGGCCAGCGCGCGCACGGCCCCGGGCAGCGCGGCGAAGTCCACGGCGGTGCTCACCATGCGGGTGCCCCGGTTCTCGGCGGCGACGAACACGCAGTCGCCGACCCGCTCGGGGCGGATCGCGGTGAGCGCGTCGTTGCCGTAGTACCGGCGGGCCAGCACCTCCAGCAGCGGGGCGTGGTCGGCGCCGGGGCGGCCGATGCGCTGGCCCAGCAGCCGCACCAGCGGCTCGGGGCTCGCGACCATGACCGCGATCCGCTCGGCGCGGTCCGGCGCGTCCGGGTGCCGGTCGAGGTGGATCAGGTGCTTGCGCACCTCCGAGTGCACGCGGGCCCGGGAGCGGCGCAGCATCGGCTGGGCGAACCAGCGGAACACCACACCGCGCGCCAGGTCCGACACGGCCGGGAACCGCACCTGCGTGGCGGCCACCAGGTGCTCCAGGGCCAGGCCCACGGTCACCCGGTCGTCCTCGGCCGGCGGGGCCTCGGTCAGCCACTGCCGCAGCACGGCGGCCACGACGTTCGCGTCGGCGGTGGCGCGCTGCTGGGCCAGGAAGATGCGGAAGACCGCCTCCTCCAGCGCGGGCGTGCGCTCCAGGTCCGTGACGCCGTAGTTGGCCAGCGCGGTGGACAGCTTCCGGCGGAACGTGGCCGACACGCCGGCCCGGTCCGGTTCGAGGCTGCGCAGGTAGGTGTGGAAGTACTCGCGCGGGCTGTGCACCCGGTTGTCCGGCTGCTCCTCGCCGACCGGCTTGTTGCGGCTCAGCTCGGACAGGTCGGCGAACAGCCGCAGCAGCCCGGCTTCCGCGGCCAGCGGGCGTTCGGCCAGCTCGGCGCGCTTGTCCAGGTAGGCGGCGGCGAGCTGGTCCGCGCCGCCGGGCTCGGTGTCGAAGCCCAGCAGCAGGTCGCGCAGCTCCTGGCGCAGGTCGTCGGCGGTGGTCTCGGCGGACGCGGCGGGCAGGTCCAGCTCGACGGCCGGACCGGCGGAGGCGGGCGCGGCGTCCTCGCCGTCGCCCACCGGCTCCAGCCGCAGCAGCGGGGCGCCCGCGGGGACCTGGCTGCCGACCGACACCGCGGACTCGCGCAGCCGGGCGCGGAACGGCGCGCGCAGCACCGTCTCCATCTTCATGGCTTCCAGGACCAGGACCGGCGCGCCGGCCTCGACCTCGTCTCCGACCTCCAGCGGGGTGGCCACCACCAGCGCGGGCATGGGGGAGCGCAGCACGCCGCCCTCGTCCCGGCTGACCCGGTGGGTGACGCCGTCGACCTCGACGTGGTGGACCGGGCCGTGCACGCCGGTGACGACGCGGTAGCGCACGCCGTTGACCAGGAGGCGGCCGGTGTTCTCGTCGAACCGCTCGACGTCCACGTCCGCGGTGTGCACGGGGCCGGAGGCGGCGGAGACGCCCACCCGGAACCGGTGCCCGCCGACGCGGGCCACGTGCACGCGGTAGCTCTGGCCGCGCAGCGTGAACTCCAGCACCCGACCGGCCTCGTGCCGGGTGTGCGGGCGCCCGCCGCGCGCGGAGGTGAACAGCTGCCGGCGGGCCAGCTGCTCCTCGTCCTCGTAGACCTCGATCGCCGCGGCGGCCAGCGCGACCGCCGAGTGCCGGTGGCTGACCAGCCCGCCCTGGGCGCGGACCCGGTCGATCCAGCCGGTGTCCGCGGTCGCGTCCAGCACGGCGGGCTCGTCGAGCAGGTCGAGCACGAAGCTCTTGTTGGTCGCGCCGCCCTCGATGATCACGGTGGTCTCGGCCAGCGCGCGGCGCAGGCGGGCCAGCGCCTCGTCGCGGTCGCGGCCGTGGGCGATGATCTTGGCGATCATCGAGTCGAAGTCCGGCGGGATGGAGTCGCCCTCGCTGACGCCGGTGTCCACCCGGATGCCGGGGCCGGCGGGCAGTTCGAGCCGCTCGATGCGGCCGGGGCAGGGCGCGAAGTCGCGGTCGGGGTCCTCGGCGTTCAGCCGCGCCTCGATCGCGTGACCCCACTCGACCGGCTTCTCCCCTTCGAGCTTGCCGCCCGCCGCCACGTGGATCTGGGCGCGGACCAGGTCGAACCCGGTGGTGATCTCGGTGATCGGGTGCTCGACCTGCAGGCGGGTGTTGACCTCCAGGAACGCGAACTGCCGGTCACCGGGGTGGTAGAGGAACTCGACCGTGCACGCGCCCCGGTAGCCCACGGCCAGCGCGAGCCGTTCGGCGGAGGCCTTCAGGTCCTGGACCTGGTCGGGCTCCAGCACCGGGGAGGCGGACTCCTCGATGATCTTCTGGTTGCGCCGCTGCACCGAGCAGTCGCGCACGCCCAGCGCCCACGCCGTGCCCTGGCCGTCCGCGATGACCTGCACCTCGACGTGCCGGGCGCCGGTGACCAGGCGCTCCAGGAACATCACGCCGCTGCCGAACGCGCGCAGCGCCTCCTGGCTGGTCCGGTCGAACGCGTCGACCAGCTCCTCCTCGGAGGTGATGACCCGGATGCCCCGGCCGCCACCGCCGGCGGTGGCCTTGAGCATCAGCGGGTAGCCGACCTCGCGGGCCGCCTTCAGCGCGGCGTCCAGGTCCTCGACCGCGCCGCGCGACCAGGGCGCGACGGGGACGCCGACCTCCTCGGCGATCAGCTTCGCGCCGATCTTGTCGCCCAGCTTGCGCATGGCCTCCGGGTCGGGCCCGATGAAGGTCACGCCGGTGCGGGCGCACAGCTCGGCGAACGCCGGGTCCTCGGCGACGAAGCCCCAGCCGACCCAGGCCGCGTCGGCCCCGGTCTGGCGCAGGGCCCGTTCGAGCACCGCCAGGTCCAGGTACGGCCGGTTCGCGGCGGGACCCAGGTCGTGGGCGAAGTCGGCCTCCCGGACGAAGGTGGCCGTGCTGTCGACGTCGGTGTGCAGGGCCACGGTGTCGATCCGCGACCCGGTCTGCGCGGCCAGGTCGCGCACGGCGTGGATGAGCCGCATGGCGGCTTCGCCCCGGTTGACGATGGCGATTCGGGAGAACAAAAAAGCTCCTCGTCGGACGTGCGGTCGGTGGCGACCGTCGGGGACCAGCCTTTATGCAGATGCGCGGGATGCCAACGGTGGCAGCTATGCGTGTTGCCGCCCCAAACTTGTAGGAACCCTACAAAGTGGCTGGTGGATGCGCCCCGGCCGTGAGACTGATCACCCGGCGAGCACGGTCGCGAGCGGCGTGGCGGGGTGGCCGGCGAGGCGCTCGACGTGGTCGGTGACCCCGGCCATCTCGCTGGCGGCGATCGCGGTGTAGGTCGAGACCCAGGCGTCGACCTGCCAGTCCGGCGCCCGGTAGACCTCGCGGGACCGGTAGGCCTCCTCGACCGTCTCGGCGTGGTAGGTCGTGGGCTGCCCGGTGACCCGCTGGATGGTCTCGGCGACCTCGGCCAGGGTGAGCGCCTCGGGTCCGGTCATGTCGTAGGTCTCGCCGCCGTGGGCGTGCGGGTCGAGCAGCACGGCGGTGGCGGCGTCGGCGATGTCGTCCAGGGCGACCAGCGACACCTTGCCGTTGCCCGCCGGACCCCGGATGACGCCGTCCTGGCCGCGGAAGAACGGGGCGAAGTCGGCGTAGAGGTTGTCGCGGAGGAAGGTGTGCGCCAACCCCGAGGTCCTGATGTAGGACTCGGTGGCGTAGTGGTCGCGGGCCAGGGTGAAGGTGGCGTCGGCGGCCGCGCCGTAGAACGAGATGTAGACCAGGTGCCGGACCTCGGCGTCGACGGCGGCGTCCACGAAGGACCGGTGGTGCTCCACCCGTTCGGGGGACTCGGCGGCGGAGACCATGAGCACGGTCTCAGCGCCCCGCAGCGCTTCCCGGACGGCGGCCCAGTCCTCGAAGCTGGCCGTGACGACGGACGCGCCGGGCAGTTCGGGCGCCCGCGCGGGGTCGCGCACCACCAGCCGCTGCGTCACACCCCGCTCCGCCAGCCGCCGCGCGACCCGACCACCGAGCCGCCCGGTGGCCCCGGTGACGGCGATGACGGCGTTGCGGGACTGCTCGGCCACGGACTGCTCCCCGTTCCGATGTGGACGACGAACCCACCGTATCGGCCCGCCGCGCTCTCCGCTCAGGCGGCGGGTGCCTCGGGGGTCCACCCCCGGCTCGGCGTCCGCCGCCGTCACGAACCGGCCCGGCCGGCCCTGGCCCAGCGGTCGGCCGGCGGCGGGTCGATCCGGTGCACCGGGGCCACCACGATGTCGTGCACCCGCCAGTCGAAGTCGCGGGTCCAGCGCTGGAGGCGGGCGCAGCGGTCCACCAGGTCGTGGTCGTCGGTCGGCACCACCAGCAGTTCGCCGACGAACACGTGCCCCTCCTCCCGCAGCCGCAGCCAGGCGTCGGCCACCCAGTCGTGGTCCAGCACGCCGGCCAGCAGCGCGTCCGGCAACGGGTGCGGGCCGCTCTCGTCGACCAGGCGCGGTCGGTTGTCCATCAGATTGGCCACCGCTCCCCGGGTCGTGCGCACGCCGTCCCGGACGATGTCCGCGCCGATCACCACGGCCGCCAGCGGGTCCGCCCACCACCAACCCACACCAATGCCGAGCACGCCCAGGGCGGCCGCGCCCGCGGTCAGCCAGTCCGCCCGGTTCATCTCCGCGTCGGCGAAGAGGACCTTGTCGTGCAGTTGGCGGGCGATGCGCAGCTTGGCTCGGCCCAACAGGATCGCCGGGACCATCGTGGACACCAGGACGGCGATCATCAGCCAGCCCAGCCAGACCTGGACGCCGAACAGCTCCACCAGGCCGATCGGGATCCGTTCACCGGTCACCAGCCGGACGATCGAGTCGTAGCAGACATAAGCGCCCAAACCGAACAGCGCGACCGAACCCGCCAGGAACGCGACGCTCACCGAGCGGTGGTAGCCGTACGGAAATCGGTGGTCGGGGGACCGGTTGCGGTACCGGGCCGCGATCAGGAACGCCAGCGGCGGCACCAACCCGAGCATGTCCTCGATCCACGCGGCCTTCATGGCCTGGGACTGGCCCAACGTCACCGCCAGCAACGCCACCGCCCCGATGAAGAACGCGATCGTCCACCACTCCAGCCGCACGGCCTTCCGGTGCAGCTCGGCCTTCTCGGGCGGCAGTTCGAACCGGTCGTACACGCTCACGGGCCGGACCTCCCGACGTCCGCGAGCAGCCGCTCCACCTCGCCGTCGGGCACCTCCACCAGGAACCGCTCCACCTCGACCAGCCAGGCGTTCTCACCCAGCGGCAACGCCCACACGTGCCGGCGTTCCAGCAGCACGTGCCCGCCCGCCCGCAGCCCCAACGCGCCCAACCGCCAGTGCTCGACCGCCACCGGCAACGCCCGCGCCTCGGCGGCGTCCCCGACCGGCACCACCTCGGCCCCCTCGTCGGCCAGCGCGGCGGCCTCGGCGGTGCCGGACCGGGCCGCGACCCGCCGGCCGGACAGGTCGGGCGGGACCTCGACGCCGTCGACCGCCGCCACCACCACGCGGGTCGTGGCGTACGGGCGGGTCAGGGCGGCGTGGTCGGTCCACGGCACGTCATCGGTCAGCCCACCCACCACGAGGTCGAGTTGGCGTTCCTCCAGCGCGGCCATGAGCGTGGACTCCGGACCGGGGTGCCACTCGACGCGTGCCCCCAGCTTGCCCGCCAGCCGCCGCACCAGCCCCGGCTCCGCCCCGGAGACCTCGCCCGCCACCACGGTCCACGGCGGGTTCTCCGCCACACCCACCCTCAGCACCCCGCCGCGGACCCGGTCCAGGGTCCCTTCCGTGTCACGCGGGATGCCGCACCCGGCCAGGAGCACCGCCGCGAGCACGACGATCCGCCACATGCAGCCACCTCCGCCCGGTGCATACCCGTTAAAGAGGTGATCGACTCGCGGTCAGGGCAGGGGTGGGAGTTGGAGCGCGACGGTGATGAGCGAGTGGACGCGGGTCGCGATCGCGGCCAGCACGCCCTGCATCTCCGGCGACGCGGCCTCGGCACTGGCGTGCAGCGTGCGCAGGTCCTCGTCGATGCGCCCGAGGATCTCCATCACGTCCGCCTGGCCCGCGGTGAGCGCGGACGCGATCTCCTCCAGCGGCACGCCCTGCACCTCCAGCCGCTGCACGAGGTGGATCCGCTCGACGTCGGCGGGGTGGTACAGCCGGTAGTTGCCCGCGGTGCGCTTGGCGGGGGTGAGCAGGCCGAGGGTCGTGCAGTAGTCCACCGTGCGCGGGCTGACCTGGGCGCGGGCCGCGAGTTCGCCGATCTTGAGCAGGGCATCGGTCACCCTGGCTCCTCTCACCGACCACTCAGCGTGAACCGTACAGTGCCACGTGCTGGTCTGAAGCGTGCCTGGTGGAACCGATAGCAAGCCGGAGGCGATCAACCCAGAGGAGTTCAGCACCGTGGGCTCGCCATGGGGGTCAGCCGGGCGTCACCCGGCCGGTTACTGCAACCGTCGGTAACGAACGCGCTGGTCGCGGCCAAGCGGCACCGGCTGGAGGCCGGCACGGGTCGGGCGGCGCGGGCGGCGGTCGCCGGCGTGCGCGAGCTGTCGCTGATGCCGGCGGGCGCGCAGCTGGGCATCACGTTGTGCACCTTGGGGTTGGGCGCGTTGGCCAAGCCCGCCGTGGCCGATCTGCTCGATCCCGTGCTGCGGGCGACCGGCCTGCCGGACGGGGTGGCGTACGGGGTCGCGTTCGCGATCAGCCTGGCGCTGGTGGTGTTCCTGCACATGGTGGTGGGCGAGATGGCGCCCAAGTCGTGGGCCATCGCGCACCCCGAGCTGTCCGCGGTGCTGCTGGCGCTGCCGTTCCGCGGCTTCCCGCACTCGGTTCGGTGGGTCTTCAGTGGACTGAACGGCCTGACGAACGCGTTGCTGCGCCTGCTGAAGGTGCAGCCGCAGGACGAGTTGGCGCAGGCGCACCGCCCGGAGGACCTGCGGACGCTGGTCCGCCAGTCCGCCGAGCACGGCCTGATCCCGGAGGGTCAGCGCAAGCTGCTCACCCGGATGTTGCAGGTGCAGCAGACCACGGTGGCGCAGGTGATGGTACCGATCGACCAAGCGGTCAGCGTCACCGAGCACACCGGCGCGCTCGCGGTGGAGCGGCGCAGCCGGGAGCCGGGGCGCTCGCGGTTCCCGGTGCTGGACCGGCACGGCGAGTACGTCGGCCTGGTCCACATCCGGGACGCCGTGCGCGCGGTCGCGGCCGGTGCGCCGAAGAAGGCGCGGGACCTGATGACCACGCCGTTGACCCTGCCGGCCGCGCTGCCGGTTGCGCGTGCGGTGACCGCGATGCGCGCCAACCGGGCTCAACCGGCCCTGGTGGACCACGGCGGGTCGGTCGTGGGCATCGCGGCGCTGGAGGACCTGCTGGAGGAGCTGATCGGCGACTTCGAGGACGAGACCGACGCCCGGTTTGGCGGTCGCCCCTCGGGGCACCTCTGACGCATGGCGACATCGCGGGACGACCGCCGGGTCACCGTCGTGCCCGGCGGTCCGGTGCTGGTGGAGGGGCCGGTCGAGGTCGTGGGCGAGGACGGCGTGGTGGCGCGGTCCGACCGGTTCCTGGTGGCCTTGTGCACGTGCCGGCGCAGCAAGCGGCAGCCGTGGTGCGACACCAGCCACCGCGAGCGGAGGCGTTCAGGCGGCGCGGTCTGAGGCGGGCCACACGTAGGGCAGGTCCGGCGGCACGTCCGGGAACAGCGGGCCGTAGTGCCCGGGGTCCTTGCGGACCAAGGCGGAACGGTGGCTGTGGTGCAGGTCCTCGTCACCCAGCCACGGCGGCAGGTCACCGGACGCGGCCAGGTCGGCCTGGGTGCGGACCTCGGTGTGGCCGCGCACGTCCCTCAGGCCCGTGCGCAGGGTGGCCGCGCAGGTGTCGGCGTGGCCGATCGCGCACCACGCCGCGCAGATCTCCAGGCCGTAGCGGACCAGCGCCTCCTCGTACCCGGTCCACATCTTGACCGCCGGGTGGTGCCGCCAGCCGTAGCCGGGGACGACCAGCCCGCGCAGCACCTGGATGGCCTCGACGCGCTGCTTGCCCAGCCGCCGCTTGTCCAGCACGCGCGCGGTGGCGGCGAAGTCGGCGTAGGGCAGGAAGGTCTGCACGGGCGTCGGCTACCCGCCCGGGGCGGCTTCATGCGCGGAACCCTGTTTCAGCGCGGCCAGGTAGCGGGCGGCGACGGCCAGGGCGAGGGACGTGCGGTCCGGGAAGTGCCGGTAGACGGTGGCCCGGCCCAGCCCCGTGCGGCGGGCGATGCGGTGTTCGGGCACGCGTTCGGCCGCATCGCCGACTACACCACGAGCAACCCGCTGACGCGGTCGGACCGGCAGGCCCGGCTGGCCGAGAACCGACTGGGCGCGAGCCCGCCGACCGCGCCGATCTACCCGTACCACGGGCTGGTCGACGAGATCATCCCGTTGGCGCGCGGGCGCAGACCCCGCGGCGGGAGTACTGCGCGGCCGGGGTGGCGGTGACCTGGGGCGTGTACCTGGGTGAGCACGTGACGACGCTGGTGTCGGCGGCCGGTGACGTGGTGTCGTACCTGGCCGACCGGTTCGCGGGCACACCGCCGCGCACCAACCGCTGAGGTCAGGGCGCCACCAGGAACACCCAGGTCGGGCCGGGCGCGAGGGGCACTTCGGCGCCGCCGGCGGTGAAGCGGGTCGGTTCGGCCGGGGTGGGGCGGTTCCAGGTGACGTCGAACGCGAGGCCGTCGCGCAGGAGGACCGCCGGGCCGGAGCCGATGGTCACGATGACGGGGGACGGGCTGCCGCTCGCGTCCTCGACGGCGACACCGGCCCGGGCGGTCACCTGCTGCACGACCACGTTCGCCGGGCTGACCTGACCTTTCTCGGTCGACCGCAACGGCTCGCCGTCGGCGGTGACCGCCCAGCCGCCGTTCCACCTCAGGTCGAACCTCGCGCCCGGGTACGTGACTTCCCAGGTGGTCACCGGTCGACCGCCCGGCGGGGCGGGGCCGGGTTGGGGTGCTGCTTCTGGACCTGCGCCCGGGTTCGGCAGGTTGCGCGGTCGCACGTAGAGGTTGTGCGGGGCGACGCGGTCGTTGTCGCGGAAGTAGGCGGCGGGCGCGTCCTCCGGTGCCGCCCGGACCAGAGCCGACCGCTCCAGCAGCGGGTTGAGGACGGGTGCCGAGCCGGAGTAGGCGAGGACCGGGGAGCCGTAGCGGGCAAGCAGTTCCAGGTCGGTCTCCCGCACGCTGCGCACCGGGCCGACCACGTCCGGCGGGGCGGAGTAGACGGCGGCGAACCGGGTCAGACCGCCCTCGACCGGTTCCACGAACACCACGTCGGCGGACCCCAATCCGGTGTGAGGGCGGGCCGCGGGCGCGTTGTCGATCTTGACGACGTAGACGCCGGGCAGCGTCGGCCGGCTCGTCGTGGGCGGTGGTGGGGCAGGGGTGTCACGTTCGGGCAGGAACACGACGGCGGCAGCGATCCCGGCCGCGACAACCGCGACCGCGGCGGCGACTGCCCACCTGCGCACGTGCCTCCGGCCCCCACTTCCATTGTCCCACGGGGTACCGACAGTTCTGCTCTACGAACGCTTCCGACGATCCACCGCCAATGTCGGTCGCGCTACGGCCGAAAGTCCCGGCGACCGAAATCGTCGTACCCCCGTGGGACAATGGAACCGGGGGCCGGAGGCCACCCACCCCCCGCACCGGCCTTCTCGCTGCCGGGCCTGTTCCCTGCCGGGCCACTCGGCGCTGGCCCTCTCGCCACCCGCCCGCCCGCCGCCAGCCCGGCCGCTGCCTGCCTGCGCGCTGCCTGCCTGCGCGCTGCCTGCCTGCGCGCTGCCTGCCTGCGCGCTGCCTGCCTGCGCGCTGCCTGCCTGCGCGCTGCCTGCCTGCGCGCTGCCTGCCTGCGCGCTGCCTGCCTGCGCGCTGCC
>NZ_JAPSLK010000041.1 GCF_031180885.1 Saccharothrix sp. | reverse complement strand
GCTTCTTGCTTGTGTCATCCCCGTATGGCCCGCCCGAAGGGCTACCACATTTTTGGCCGGGTGCAGCCGAAAATTTTGTGAGGAACGAGCAAAATTTTTAGCGGCACCCGGCCAAAAATGTGGTCGGCTTTGCCGGGTCATGCGGGGATGACACAAGCAAGAAGCCCCCGCCGTTGTAGTTGTGTCATCCTTGGCGGCTCGCCCGCCGGCGAGGCTCTTTTAATCTTTAAGAGTCACGCTGTCGCTCTCAAGCCCACGCTTCGCGCGTGTAGACGCAACGCGCTTCGCTTCCGCAAGCGCGAACGCGCTTCGCGCTCTTGAACGCGCTGACGCGCTCTCAAGCGGACGCGCTGACGCGCTCTCAAGTCAAAAGCTGAAAGATCAAAAGCGGCGCTCGCCGCGCGGCAGGCCCCCAGGGGTGGAAGGGCGTCGGTTCGTCCCCCGTACGGCCTGCCGGAGGCAACCACGCTTCAGCCCTTTCCGCAACCGGTAAAGCGTGGTTGAGGAAAGGACCGAAGCGTGGTTGGGCTGCGCCCAGGCCGTACGGGGGACGAACCGAGGCCCCGCTGTGGCTTCGCAAGCCCGAGCAAAGCAGCGCCTGCGGCGCAAAAGCAGCCGCTGCGCCGCGCAAAACGGCGCCTGCGGCGCGGAACAGCGGGTGGCTTTACCGGGTCGGAGGTAGTACGAGTGCCCTCAGCAGGTGGTCCAATTCTGCTTCCGGATCTTCCGTCAGCCCCGTGTGCGCGGGCGAGGTCTGGATGATCGTGCTCCTCGGTGCGATCAGCCACCGGAAGCGCTGCCCGGGTGTGGTCTTCGCCACCGGGCCCGCCAACGGGTTGCCGTCGCACGAGATGCCCAAGTGGTCCAGGTTCGCCTTGAGCAGCTCCACGTCCAGGAACGGGTCGATGGCACGGAGGCGTTCCTCGTCCACGTGCACGCGCGCGCCCAGGAAGTCGAGCGCGGCGCAATAAACCAGGACGCCCACGTTGACGAACTCGCCCCGTTCCTGCCTCGGCACCGCGCGGAGCAGCGCGTACTCAAACACGTGCGGCACGGGCGGCCTCCAGGTCGGCGACCCAGTCGCGCTGGGTCAGGCGTGCGGCGAAGAACCGGGCGTAGGCCGCGCGGCCGGCCGCGCCGAAGACCTCGTCCTGGGCCAGCCACTCGTCCGGGACCAGGGCCAGGACCTCCGCGAGCAGGTCCGGGGTGATCTTCGCACCCAGTTCCGCGTCCACGTCGGCCAGCGGGCCGGCGAAGGGCAGCATCAGGTGGTCGGCCGCGTCGAAGCGGTAGGACTTGGCCGGGAAGCGGTCCGGGTGCCACGAGTGGTGGAAGTACAGCGAGGCGCCGTGGTCGATCAGCCACAGTTCGCGGTGCCAGAGCAGGGTGTTCGGGTTGCGCCAGCTCCGGTCGACGTTGAGGGTCAACGCGTCCAGCCACAGCAGGCGGGTCGCGGTGTCGGTGGACGGCTCGCGCACCACGGGGTTGTAGTCGAACGACCCGGGCAGGTAGTCCAGCCCCAGGTTCAGCCCGCCGCTGGCCTTGAGCAGTTCCTGCACCTCCTGGTCCGGCTCCGCCCGGCCCAGCTCGGGGTCCAGCTCCACCAGCACGATCTCGGGCACCCGGAACCCCAGCCGCCGGGCCAGCTCACCGACGACGATCTCGGCGATCAGCGCCTTGACGCCCTGCCCGGCGCCCCGGAACTTCAGGACGTACATGCCGAGGTCGTCGGCCTCGACCAGGCCGGGCAGCGACCCGCCTTCCCGGAAGGGCGTGACATAACGCGTGGCCGCGACTTTCCGCAGCCCGTTGGTGGAGTTCACGCGTGGCATCATCGTCGTCCCGGCCGGGCCGCCGCCAACGGGTTATGCCGGACCTACACGACGGCCGCGTACATCTCCAGCAGCCCGCCCCAGCCGCCCCCGCCGGCGACCTGCTTGGCGATGCGCCCCGGGTCGACGGCGTGGCGCTCGAAGTGGCGGTGGACGAGGGTGACCACGGTGGTCGCGCCCTCGGGTTCGAAGGTCAGCTCCACCTCGCTCGCGCGCGCCGGGTCTGGGTCGTAGGACCAGCGGCCGTCCAGGTGCCAGGACAGCAGCAGCCGGGTGGGCGGCTCGTAGGCCAGGACCGCGCCCCAGTCGCACTCCGAGCCGTCCACACCGCGCTCGAACCACCGCCCACCTTCGAACGGCTCGATCGTGGCCGTGGCCGCGTCGGACTCCCCGATGTGGTGGCTGGACAGCGGCCACCAGTCGGCGAACTTGGTCACGAACACCTCGAACGCGCGGTCCGGGGTGGCCCGGACCGTGACGGAACGGCGTACCTCGGTCATGTCTCCTCCTCCACGGCGCGCGCGAACGCGGCGAGCGCCTGTGCCCAGATGTCGTCGAAGTAGTCCCGCAGCTCCCGCACGCCCACCGGGTCGACCCGGTAGACGCGCCGCGTGCCCACGGCCTCGTCCCGCACCAGCCGCGCCTCCTTGAGCACCTTGAGGTGCTGCGACACGGCCGGTCTGCTCACCGGCAACCCGGCCGCCAGCTCCCCGACGGCCAGCGGCCCGGCGGTGAGGCGCTCGAAGATCAGCCGCCGGGTCGGGTCGCCCAGCGCCGCCAGTGCTCCGTAAGTCCCCACGAACGGTAAGTCTGCACTTACGAAGTCGCTGGGTCAAGGGCTCTGCACTTGCGGAGACACCGGGTCAAGGGTTACGTGGCGACGTCCGCCAGGGCCGGGAGGTAGCCGTCGCGGTGGCCGGCGGCGTTGGCGTGGTACGACGAGGTGATCGGGAGGGTCAGGTCGTTGACCCACGGCTCGTCCCCGCACGCCCCGTGCCCGTCGAACCGCCCCCGCACGTCCACGAAGGTGAAGCTGAACGCGGCGGCCTGCGCCGCCAGCACCTCCGCCAACCGGTCGGCGGCCCGGTTGACCGCCGCCCGCTTCGGCCCGCTCAACGAGCACGGGTCGGACTGCTCGAACAGCCGCGGGTAGCCCAGGACGACCACCGGAGCGTTGGTCTGCGAGCGCATCGACCCGAACAAGCGCCCCAACCGGTCGGGCAACTCGGCGCCGATGAACCGCTCCGCCTCGGCCACGCGCTCCTCGCAACGCCGCTCGTCGCTGAGCACGCACGTGGTCATGACCTCGGTGAACTCCGCGTCGTTGCCGCCGACCGTCACGGTCACCAGCGCGGTCGACGGGGACAGGGCCGCGGCCTGCCGCTCGACGTCGGCCGTGGTCGCGCCGGCACACGCCTTGAAGTCCAGGTCGTAGCGGTCCCGAGCGAACAGCTCCGGGTAGGCCTTGTCCGAGCGCCCGCACGACTCGCGGTCCGTGCCGACGCCCGCCGCGAAGGAGTCGCCCAGGGCGACGTACTCCGGCGCGGCGGGCGCGGGGACGAGGGCCGCCAACAGCAGTGCTGCCACGAGGTTCATGCACCCGGCGTACCACTGTGGACGGTCGAACGGGTCGAACCAGACCCTAGAAGGCGACACACACCGGAACGGGTGCCGCGAACGTGTGCACCAGCCGCAGCCGACCGGTCTCACGGTCCACCGCGAACGTCGTCACCGCGCTGGAGTTCTGGTTGGCCGCCAGCAGGAACCGCCCCGCCGGGTCCAGCGCCAGGTGCCGCGGGAACTCGCCGCCCACCGGCACCGCCTCGACCAGCCGCAGTTCAGCGCCGTCCCGGCCGACCGCGAACACCGCCACGCTGTCGTGGCCCCGGTTGGACAGGTAGACGAACCGGCCGTCCGCCGACACCAGCACCTCGGCCGGGTAGTTGCGCGGCGTCGTGGGCGCGCCCGCGGGCAACGTGCTCAGCTTCTGCCCGAACGTCAGCTCGCCGCGCGCGTACGAGGCCACCACGATCGTGGAATCCAGCTCGTTCGCCACGTACGCGAACCGCCCGTTCGGGTGAAACGCGAGGTGGCGCGGGCCGGCGCCGGGGTGCAGTCGGGCGGTGGAAACCGGGGTCAGCCGGCCGTTCTCCAGCCGGTAGCCGAACACCGCGTCCGCCCCGAGGTCCACCGCGAACACGAACTCGCCGGTCGGGTCGGGCAGCACCTGGTGCGCGTGCGGCCCCTCCTGGCGGTCCGGGTCGGGGCCGGAACCCTTGTGCCGCACCAGGTCCGTGCGCGCGCCCAGACCGCCGTCGGGCCGGACCGGGTGCACCGACACGCTGCCGGAGGAGTAGTTGGCCGACAGCACGTGCCCGCGGTGCAGCACCAGGTGGCACGGGTCCGCGCCCCCGGTGCTCTGCGTGTTCAGCACGCGCGGGACGCCGTCGCGCACCTCGAACGCGGTGACCGCGCCGCCGGACTGCTCGTTGACCGCGTACACCCGCCGGCCCGCGGTGATCGCGAAGGACGGGTTGGGCACGCCCTCGACCACCCCCACCGACCGCAGGCGCCCGGTGCGCGGGTCGTACGCGGCGAGCCCGAGACCCGCGCCGCCGCCCGGCCAGGTGGTGTAGGTGCCCAGGTAGACCCGGACTTCCCCGCGCGCCTCGGCGACACCCTCGGTCATCAGCAACCCCGCTCCCACGCCCACGGCCCCCAGGAACCGCCGCCTGTCCACTGCCACGCCAGACCTCCGCTCACCGAGCCCGCGGCGAGTCCCACCCTGGACTAGACCGGTCCAGAAGGGCAATACACGCAACGAAGATTGCGTCTAGCGCAACGGATCGGCGTCCCGGAGGCGTGCCAACTCGACGAGCGGATCGTACGAGGGCTCCGGGAACACCGGGGCGACCTCCCGCAGCGTCTCCAGCAGGATCCGGGCGACCGCCCAGTTCCGGTACCACTTGCGGTCGGACGGGATGGCGAACCACGGCCCCGCCGGCGTCGAGCACTTGGTCAGCGCGTCCTGGTAGGCCACCTGGTACTGGGAGAACTTCGCCCGCACCGAGATGTCGTGCGGGTTGTACTTCCACCGCTTGGTCGGGTCCTCCAGCCGCGCGATCAGCCGTTCCTTCTGCCGCTCGGGCGAGATGTGCAGGAAGCACTTCACGACCGTCACGCCGCCCTCGGCCAGTTCCGCCTCGAAGTCGTTGATGAGCTGGTAGCGCTTGCGCCACTCGGCGGCGGGCACGAGCTTGTCCACCCGGGCGACCAGCACGTCCTCGTAGTGCGAGCGGTCGAACACGCCGATGCGCCCCGGTCCGGGGACCTGCCGCCGGATCCGCCACAGGAAGTCGTGCCTCAGCTCGGCCGGCGTCGGCTTCTTGAACGACGCGATGTGCAGGCCCTGCGGGTTCACCAGGCCCGCGACGTGCCGGATCGTGCCGCCCTTGCCCGAGGTGTCCATGCCCTGCAGCACCAGCAGCACGCGCCGCCGGCCGCCGGCCGAGCCCTCGGCGTACAGGGCTTCCTGGAGTTCGTCGAGCTGCCGGCCCACGTCGGACATGTCCGCGGCGGCGGCGACCTTGTCCTTGGGACCGACCGGGGTGCCGGCCGGGTCGACCTTCGCCACGTCGAACTCCCCCGGCACCACCCGGAAGGCGTCCCCAATCGACTGGACCTGCGTCGACTTCTTGGCCATCGTCGGACTCTAGCCGGGCGATCTTCCCGCCGCCCGCTGCGCAACGATTCACCGCAATCGGAGCGAACTGCGCAACGAAGTTAGCGAAGACGCAACACTCCCCGGATGAAATCGCTGGCGCAGGCCCCTTAGCCTGGTGACATGACCGCCATCGCCGTTCCCACCACTGGGCAGTTCATCGCGCTCGACGAGCAGTGGAGCACGCACAACTACCACCCGCTGCCGGTCGTGATCTCCCACGGCGAGGGCGCGTGGGTGACCGACGTCGAGGGACGCCGCTACCTGGACTTCCTGTCCGGGTACTCGTCCCTCAACTTCGGGCACCGCCACCCGGACCTGGTGGCGGCGGCGGTCGAGCAGCTGGGCCGGGTCACGCTGACCAGCCGGGCGTTCCACCACGACCAGTTCGGCCCGTTCTGCCGCGAGCTGGCCGAGCTCACCGGCACCGAGATGGTGCTGGCGATGAACTCCGGCGCGGAGGCCGTCGAGTCCGCGATCAAGGTGGCCCGCAAGTGGGCGTACCGGGTGAAGGGCGTGCCCGAGGGGACGGCGGAGATCGTCGTGGCCGGGTCGAACTTCCACGGCCGCACCACCACCATCGTGTCCTTCTCCACCGACGAGACCGCGCGCGCCGACTTCGGCCCGTTCACCCCCGGGTTCAAGATCGTGAAGTACGGCGACCTGGACGCGGTGCGGGACGCGATCACCGACCGGACCGCCGCCGTGCTGATCGAGCCCATCCAGGGCGAGGCGGGCGTCGTCGTGCCGCCCGCCGGGTACCTGCCGGGCATCCGGGCGCTGTGCGACGAGCACGACGTGCTGCTGATCGCCGACGAGATCCAGTCCGGGCTCGGCCGCACCGGCGAGCTGTTCGCGCTGGACCACGAGGGCGTGCGGGCCGACCTGTACACGCTGGGCAAGGCGCTGGGCGGCGGGATCATGCCGGTGTCGGCGGTGGTCGGCAGCCGGGCCGTGCTGGGCGTGCTGCGGCCGGGTGAGCACGGGTCGACGTTCGGCGGCAACCCGCTGGCGTGCGCGGTCGGGCGGGCCGTGGTGCGGCTGCTGTCGACCGGGGAGTTCCAGGAGCGGTCCCGCGAACTGGGCGAGCACCTGCACGCGCGGCTCGGCGAGCTGGTCGGGCGCGGGGTGGCCGAGGTGCGCGGGCGCGGGCTGTGGGCGGGCGTGGAGATCGCTCCGGGCGGTCCGCGCGGGCGCGAGGCGTCCGAGGCGCTGGCCGGGTTGGGCGTGCTGTGCAAGGAGACCCAGGACACCACCCTGCGCGTCGCTCCCCCGCTGGTGATCACGCGCTCTGAACTCGACCAGGGTGTCGACGCGATCGCGTCGGTGTTGAGTTCTTGATGTAGCCGGCCTCGGAGTCACGGTCTGTTTCCGCTCGACCACGGGCGGAAACAGACCGTATCAATGCGGTTTCCCGTGCGATATTGCGGTTATGGGTGAGCACAGGCGAGCCGCGGCGGCCGTCGCGTTGGGGCGTTGGACGGAGCCGGAAGAGGTCCTGGCGGAAGGGCGCGCGCTGCGGTCGGTCGTGCCGCACGAGGCGCACCGGACGATGAAGCTCGCCGCCGCCCGGCCGTCCGTGGTCGAGTTCATCGAGGCGTCCAACGAGGGGCGACTGCCCGGTCTGGTGCCGTTGCGCGTCGGGCGGATGCTGGCGTCGCCGTTCGCGTTCTTCCGGGGCAGCGCGGGCCTGATGGCCGGGGACCTCGCCGCCTGTGCGCGCAGCGGGCTGGACGCCCAGTTGTGCGGGGACGCGCACGCCGCCAACTTCGGCCTGTACGGGACGCCCGAGGGGCGGATCGTCATGGACATCAACGACTTCGACGAGACCCTGCCCGGTCCGTGGGAGTGGGACCTCAAGCGGTTGGTGACGTCGCTGGTGCTGGCCGGCCGTGAGGGCGGGGTGTCGGAGAAGGGGTGCCTGGACGCCGCCACGGACGCCGTGCGCGCGTACCGGGGCGCGGTGCGGCACTTGGCGGAGATGCCGTTCCTGGAGTCGTGGTCGGCGCTGGGTGACGAGTCGGTGCTGTCCAAGACGAAGGCGGACGACCTGCTGGACGAGTTCACCAAGGCCGCGTCCAAGGCGCGCAAGAACACGAGTGCGAAGGTCGCCGCCAAGTGGACCCGGCGGGAGGGTGAGCACTGGCGGTTCATCGCGGACCCGCCCGTGCTGAGCCGGATTCCCGATGCCGAGGCGGCGTCCGTGGTCTCCGCCCTGCCGTCCTATGTGGACACTTTGCGTGAGTCCCGGTACAACCTGATCATGCGCTACGGCGTGTCGGACGTGGCGTTCCGCGTGGTCGGCACCGGTAGCGCCGGCTTGCGGAACTACCTGATCCTGTTGCACGGCAACGGGAACGAGGCCCTGGTGTTGCAGGCGAAGGAGGCCCGGCGGTCCGCGTTGGCGCCGTTCCTGGCCGTGCCCGAGGCCAAGCACGAGGGCAAGCGGATCGTGCACGGGGCGCGGTTGGTGCAGGCGGAGACCGACATCCTGCTCGGCTGGACCACCATCGACGGCCGCCCGTTCATCGTCCGCCAGTTCCGCAACCGCAAGGGCGAGATCGACGCGACCACGTTGAAGCGCGACGACCTGGACGACTACGGCCGCTTCGCCGGGGCGTTGCTCGCCCGCGCCCACTCCCGCTCGGTGGACCCGCGCCTGCTGGCCGGCTACTGCACGAACGGCGATGCGCTCGACGACGCGTTCGCCCGCTACGCCTTCGACTACGCCGACCAGACCACCGCCGACCACGAGGACCTGGCGAAGGCGGTGAAGTCCGGCCGCCTGCCCGCGCTGGTCGAGTAGGACCAGGCGCACGGCTGGTCGAGTACGACCGGGCGCACGGACCACCCGTTACCTGGCCACACCCTCCCGCCGGACCACCGCCCCTCCGGCACCCGGGCCACCTGCCGGATTGCACCCACCGCAACGAGGTAGAGCACGACCGCGTTCAACACGAGCCACCCGTAGTGGTACCGCTGGGCCAAACCCCGCACAGCGGCTCGTCAAGCCGACCCGCAACCGGCCCGCCCCAGCCGCCCCACCCGGCTCCAGCAGGCCCGCCCGACCCGACCCAGCCGGCCGCCCCGGCCACGCTCCAGCCGACCGGCCTGCCCGACCCAACGGATCGCCCGTGGCCCGCGACCTCCCTCAATCACGGGACGCGGGAAGTGGCGTTTGGTTCCCGATCCTGCATGTCACTCGATCGAGGGAAAGTTCCCCAAGGCCGGCGGAAGCACGGGGCAAGGCGGAGGGGGCACGAGGAGGGCTCAGGGGGTACAGGCCCGCGAAGTTGGACGCTCGCGTCGTTCCCACCCGGAAAACAGCGCGAGCGTCCAGCACAACAGATACGTCCCTGGGGAAAGAGCCCTACCGGGCGCGGCGGACGCGTTCCTCGTCCCACACCGGTTCGGGGACCTCCACGACCTCGCCGTCCGAGCGGAACAGCAAGAACCGGTCGAACGAGCGGGCGAACCAGCGGTCGTGGGTGACAGCCACCACGGTGCCGGTGAACTCCGCCAACGCCGACTGCAACGCCTCCGCCGAGTTCAGGTCCAGGTTGTCCGTCGGCTCGTCCAGCAGCAGCAAAGTCGCCCCCGACAGCTCCAACAACAACACCTGGAACCGCGCCTGCTGCCCACCGGACAACGTCTCGAACCGCTGGTCCCCGCACCGCGCCAGGCCGTAACGGTCCAAAACCGCCATCGCGGCACCACGGTCCCGACCCGGCCGGCCCTCTGAGCCGTGCCAGAGGATGTCGACCAAAGTCCGGCCGAGCCACTCGGGGTGCTGGTGGGTCTGGGCGAACAAGCCGGGCACCACCCGGGCACCCAACTTCCACGCACCGCTGAAGGCCACGTCCGACGAACCGCCCAGCAAACGCAGGAAGTGGCTCTTGCCCGAACCGTTCGACCCCAGCACCGCCACCCGGTCGCCGAAGAACACCTCGGTGTCGAACGGCTTCATCAACCCCGACAGCTCCAAGCCCGTGCACGTGATGGCCCGCACCCCGGTCCTACCACCGCGCAGCCTGGGCGCGACCTTCTCGCTCGACGGCAGCTCCGGCGGCGGGCCGGCTTCCTCGAACTTCGCGAGCCTCGTCTTCATGGCGCGGTACTTCGCGGCCATGGCTTCGCTGATCTTGGCCTGGATCTGGAGGGTCCGCACCAGCTCCTTGAGGCGGGCGTGTTCCTCGTCCCAGCGGCGGTGGAGTTCTCGCAGGCGGTCGATTCGGGCGGCGCGAGCCTCGTGCCAGGTGCCGAACGAGCCGACGTGGGTCCAAGCCGAGTGGGCTTCGACGGTCACCACGTGGGTGGCGGCGACGTTGAGGAGTTCGCGGTCGTGGCTGACCAGGAGGACGGCCTTGGGGGTGTCCACCAGTTGCTGTTCCAGCCAGCGCTTGCCGGGGACGTCGAGGTAGTTGTCCGGCTCGTCCAGCAAAAGCACCTGTTCGGGGCCCCTCAGCAGAGCCTCCAGCACCAGGCGTTTCTGCTCGCCGCCGGACAGGGTGCGGACCTCGCGGAAGCGGGCGCGCTCGAAGGGGACACCGAGGGCGGCGACGGTGACGGTGTCCCACAGGACCTCGGCGTCGTAGCCGCCGGCCTCGCCCCAGTTGGCCAGAGCCGCCGCGTAGCGGAGTTGGGTGGGTTCGTCGTCGGTCTCCATCAGGGCGAGTTCGACGGCGTCCAGTTCCAGGGCCGCGTCCCGCACAGCCACCGGCGAGGCGGCCAGCAGCAGGTCCCGGACTGTCGAGGCGTCGCGGACGGAGCCCACGAACTGGGGCATCACGCCCAAGCCGCCCTGCACGCGGACGGAACCCTCGGCAGGGGCCAGTTCGCCGGAGAGGATGCGGAGCAGGGTCGTCTTGCCCACGCCGTTGGCGCCGACCAGCGCCACCACCGCGTTCGCGCCGACCTTGAACGACACGTCGCGGAACAGCTCGCGGCCGTCCGGCAGTCGGTAGGCGAGCCCGTTCGCGTCGAGGAATCCCACGCCGGGCATGGTCGCCCGGAACCCCGCCCCGAGGCGAACGGGTTTTCTACCGCCAGCTGTAGCCGCGCATCAGCAAGGCCAGTGACGCGCAGCCGAACGACGCGAGCGCGGGGCCCAGCGCCGACAGCACCATCAGCAACACACCCAGGGCCGCGAAGACCGCGGCCAGCACGTGCGCACAGGTCACACGTCGCGGGCGACCCGACGCCAGCACGCCGGCCAGGTCGGGGGCGTCCGCGGACAGCCTGTGCTCTATCTCGCGCAGAGTCCGGCGTTCCGCATCGCTCATCACGGCCGTGGGATACCCGGCGCCTACCGGGCAAAACTAGCGCGAAAGGGCTACCAGCCGGGACACCGCGCGGAGGTACTTCTTGCGGTACCCGCCGCGCAGCATCTCCGCGGTGAACAGCTCGGACAGCGCCTCGCCGGACACCGCCACGGGGATGTCCCGGTCGTAGAGCCGGTCCCCGAAGGCGACCAGGCGCAGCGCCACGGCCTGGTCCGGCGCGGGCGTCACGCCGCGCAGGAACACCGCGGACACGCCGTCGAGCAGCCGGCCGTAGCGGGAGGGGTGGATCTGGGCGAGCCGGGCGCACAGCGCGCCGAAGTCGTCGAGGGTGGCGCCGGGAGTGCTCTCGGCCTTGGCCAGCAGCTCCTGGTCGGACATCGGGTCGGGCGCGTCGGGCAGGCCGCGGTGGCGGTAGTCGGGGCCGTCCACGCGCACGACGGTGAACTTGGCGGACATGGACTGGATCTCGCGCAGGAAGTCCGCGGCGGCGAACCGGCCCTCGCCCAGCTTGTCCGGCAGCGTGTTGGAGGTCGCCGCGACCGCGACGCCGGCCGCCGTCAGCTCCTTGATCAGGCGGGTGACCAGCATGGTGTCGCCCGGGTCGTCCAGCTCGAACTCGTCGATGGCGAGGAGTTTGTGGCCGGACAGGCGCGCCACGGTCTCGGTGAAACCGAGTGCGCCGACCAGGTTGGTCACCTCGACGAACGTCCCGTAGGCCTTCGGGCCGGGCACGGCGTGCCACAGCGAAGCCAGCAGGTGGGTCTTGCCGACGCCGAACCCGCCGTCGAGGTACAGGCCGGGCTTGCCCTCCTCGGCGGAGCGGCGGAACAGCGAGCCGAAGAAGCCCTTGCCGGCGCCGGCCGCGGAGACCCGTTCGGCGAACGCGCGGCACGCCTCGACCGCGGCGGCCTGGCTGAGCTCGTCCGGGTTGGGCAGGTAGGTGGCGAAGCGGACCCCGTCGAAGCGCGGTGGCGGGACCATCGCGCCGACCAGTTCGCCCGCGTCGACGTGGGGATCGCGGTCGGACAGGCGCGGGGCAGACATGCCCGCAGCGTAACGGCGTGCTGGGATGGGGTCGTGCAGATGTTGTGGCCGCCACCCGTCGCTGAGATCACCGACACGGAGCTGGAACGGTTGTACGACTACCCGCCCGACCTGGACCGGCCGTGGGTGCAGGTGAACTTCGTGGCCAGCCTCGACGGGGCGGTGTCGGTGTCGGGCAGGTCCGGGGGCCTGGGCAACCCGGGGGACAAGAAGGTCTTCGCCCTGGGCCGCGACCTGGCCGACGTCGTCTTGGTGGGCGCGGGCACCGCCCTGGTCGAGGGCTACCAGGGGATCAAGGCGGGCGAGGTGCGCCGGGAGCGCCGCGCGCGGCTGGGGCTGGCCGAGCTGCCGCCGATCGCGGTGGTGACCGCGAACTGCTCGATCGAGCCGACGTCGCCGCTGGTGGTGAACACCTCGGTGCCGCCGATCGTGATCACCACGTCGGCGGCTCCGGTCGAGCGGCGTCGGGCGCTGGCCGAGGCGGGCGCGGACGTCGTGGTCGCGGGCGAGGACGCGGTGGATATGACGCGAGCGCTCAAGGCGTTGGACGACCGCGGGCTGCGGCGGGTGGACTGCGAGGGCGGGCCGACGCTGTTCGGCGCGCTGATCGCGGCGGACCTGGTGGACACGCTGTGCATCACGTACGCGCCGCTGCTCGCCGCCGGCGACTCGGGCCGCATCGCGACCGGTCCCCTGCTCGACGCGCCGCGCGACGTGGAGCTGGCGTCGATCCTGCGCTACGAGAGCGCCCTGCTCGTGCGCTACCGACGCACCCGAACGGAGTGACGCGCGTCACATCGCCGTGAGGACTTGGCCGCGGTCCGCATCCGAACCTGAGCACATCGGCTTCGGAAAGGACCCACCCATGGCAGCCCACAACACGGCCGCGCAACCGGAGGGCGGCCCGCCCGCCCGCCTCGCCGACGACACGGCGCAGGGCAGGACCACCATCGCCTCCACGGTGGTGCAGAAGGTGGCGGGTCTCGCCGCGCGTGAGATCGCGGGCGTGTACGCGCTGGGCGGCGGGGTGCAGCGGGCGTTCGGGGCGCTGATCGAGCGCATCCCGGGTGCGGGGACGTCCACCACGGCCGGGGTCACCGTGGAGGTCGGGGAGAAGCAGGCCGCGATCGACCTGGACATCGTGGTCGAGTACGGCGCGGGGATCGTCGACCTGGCGCGGGCGGTGCGGCGCAACGTGATCACCAACGTCGAGCGGATCACCGGGTTGGAGGTCATCGAGGTCAACATCGCGGTCAACGACATCCACCTGCCCGAGGAGAACGGTGACGGCGACCAGGCGCAGTCGCGGGTCGAGTGATGGGCGCCGCCGAACCGGCTCGCCCGGTGGACCCGGCTGAACGCGTCGAGGCCGCGGTGCTCGCCCACCCGGCCGTCGCGCGGCTGGACGGCGGGTTCGCCTCCTACCTGCCCGGTCGCCGGGTGGACGGGGTGCGCCTGGCCGAGCGGACGTCCGTGTCCGTGGTGCTGAAGTTCGGGGTCTTGAAGTCCGCGCGGCCGATACCGGAGGTGGTCGCCGAGTTGCGCGCGGCGGTCAGGGCGGTCACGGGGCCTGCGCCAGTGGACGTCACCGTGGCTGACCTGGAGGTCCTGTGACGACCCGGGCGGACATCCGCGCCTTCATCCGGCAGCACCACCCCGACGTCGGCGGGGACCCCGAGTTCTTCGCCCGCGGGCTCGCCGAGCTGCGTGCCGCGCGCCGGGACGGCACCGGCAGCCGGTTCGACGCGCCGGTCGTGGTGGTGCGGCGGGCGTGGTGGCACCGGCTGTTCACGCGCCGGCCCCGGCGCGTCCTGAACCAGCACAAGCAGGGAGCACTGGCATGAACGCAACCCAGACCGGACTGCTCGCGGGCCTGGTCCTCGGTCTCGCCGCCACGACCGGCTTCACCGCGTTCCTGGTGACGCTCGCGGTGGGCGTGATCGGGCTGGTCGCCGGCCGCGTGCTGGACGGGCAACTCGACCTCAGCGACCTCTTCGGCCGGGGCCGGGGCCGCGACCGGTGAACGACCGCGGCACCCTCGAAGTTCACCCGTCCGTGGTGCGCAAGGTGGCGGCGCGGGCGGCCGGGCGCGGCGCGGTGGTGAAGGTGAGCGGGGAGGGCAACCACGTCGACGTGGCCGTGCGGGTCACCCTGCCCTACCCGGTGCGGGTGCGGGCGGCGGCGGCCGAGGTGCGGCGGGCGGTGACCGCGGAGGTCCAGCGGATCACCGGCTACCGGGTGCGCTGGGTCGACGTCACGGTGACCGCGCTGGTGTCCGAGTCCCGATCGCGAGTGGAGTGAGCCGTGCGCGTGCTGCTGCGGGTGCTGTCCCCGTTCCTGGGCCTGGCGGTGGCCGCCGCCGGGCTGGTGCTGGTCGCGGAGGTCGCCTGGCACTGGTCCGGGCGCGGTCACCTGGTGCCGTGGTCGCGGTTGGCCGGGCTGCGGTGGACCGACGACCTGGTCCGGGCGGTCGCGCTGCTCACCATCGCGGCGGGCCTGGTGCTGCTGGTGCTGGCGGCGTTGTCGCGGAGGACGTTCCTGCGCCTGCACTCCCCCGCCGAGGGCATCGTCGTCGCCACCACGCCCACCGCGCTGGCGCGGGTCGTCGGCAACCGGGTGCGTGAGGAGGACGGCGTGACCGGCGCGACGGTGACCGCGTCCAAGCGCCGCGTGCACGTCCGCGCCACCAGCGGTCTGCACGACGAGGCCACGCTGCGGCCCCGGCTGCTGGAGGTCGCGCGGGAGGCCGTGGCGAACCTGCCCATGCCCCGCCACCCGAGGGTGACGGTCGTCGTGCACTCCCCCAAGGACCGCCCCTTCCAGGACCGCCCCCTCAAGGAACGCGCCGCGGAGGACCAGCCGTGATCGCCCGCTCCTACCGCACCGAACGCCTCTGCGCGGCCCTCCTGGGCACGCTCGCCCTGCTGGCCGGCGCGGGCGCGCTCACCCTGAACCTGCTCCGGGTCGACCAGCCGGTCCTGGACCTCGACCCGCTGGGCCCGCACCTGCTGTGGGTGCGGATCGGCGCGCTGGTCGTCGGGGTCGGGGCCGTCGTGGTCGGGTTGCGCTGGGCGTGGCGGGCGGTGACGCCGGAGAGCCACCCCGACCTGCGACTGGAGGACGGCCTGACCGTCACGTCCGACGCCCTGGCCCAGGCCGTCCAGACCGACGCCGCGCGGGTCGCCGGGGTGGCCGCCGCGCGGGTCAAGGTGGTCGGCGCGCCCGCGCTGCGGGTGACCCTGACGCTTCGCCAGGGCGCGGACGTCCGCCGCGTGTGGCAGGACCTCGAAGGCGTGCTCACCCGGGCCCGCGACGCGCTGGACGTGCCCACCCTGCCCGCCGCCGTCCGCCTGGACCTGGCCGCGCGCACCAAGCGGCGGGTCCGCTGAGACCGCGCCCACCGGCGCGTCCGCTGAAACCCCGCGCGGCCCACCGGCGGGTCCGCTGAGGCCCGGTGCGCCCCACCGGCGGGTCCGCGGAACCGCGCGCGCCCACCGGCGGGTCCGCTGAGACCGGGTGCGCCGACCGGCTCCACCAGGCAGGATGGCGCGCGTGGTGCTTCCGCTGAACCCGCCCGTGCAGCCCATGCTGGCCAACGCGGTGGACGAGATCCCGACCGGCGACGGCTGGGTGTTCGAGCCCAAGTGGGACGGTTACCGCTGCCTGGTGTTCCGCGACGGCGACGAGGTCGTCCTCCAGTCGCGCAGCGGCAAACCGCTCAACCGCTACTTCCCCGAGGTGGTGGCCGCACTGCTGCGCACCCTGCCCGAACGGGTCGTGGTGGACGGCGAACTGGTCGTCGCCAAGGACGACAAGCTCGACTTCGACGCCCTGTCCGAGCGCATCCACCCGGCCGAGAGCCGCATCAAGCTGCTCTCCGCCCAGACCCCGGCCGTCTTCGTGGCGTTCGACCTGCTCGCGGTCGGCGACGACCTCCTGCTCGACCAGCCCACCAGCAAGCGCCGCGCGCGCCTGGAAGAGCTGGTCACCCCGGGCGACTCCCTCTACCTCACGCCGGCCACCGGTGACGCGGACCTGGCCCGGCAGTGGTTCGAGCTGTTCGAGGGCGCGGGCCTGGACGGGGTCATCGGCAAGCCGGCCGGCAGCCCGTACACGCCGGGCAAGCGCACCCTGGTGAAGGTCAAGCACGCCCGCACCGCCGAGTGCGTGGTCGCCGGGCTGCGCTGGCACAAGGACACCGAGCCCGGCACGGCCGTCGGCTCGCTCCTGCTGGGCCTGCACGACGACGACGGCGTCCTCAACCACGTCGGCGTGGTCGGTTCGTTCAAGGCCGCCGAGCGCCGGGCGTTGGCGCAAGAACTCTCGCCGTTGATCACCACCGAGGACCACCCGTGGCTGGTCGACCCGGACGGCCGGCGGCTGCCCGGTGAGATCAACCGCTGGCGCAGCAAGCAAGCAGACTGGGTCCCGCTGCGCCCCGAGCGCGTGCTGGAGATCGCCTACTCCCAGACCGAGGGCGCCGAACCGGTCCGCCTGCGCCACAACGGCCAGTTCCGCCGCTGGCGACCGGACCGCACCCCGGAGTCGTGCCGCTACGACCAACTGGACCAGCCCGCCCGGTACGACGTGGAGTCCGTGCTGCGCGGCGAGGTGAAGCCGGCCTGAAAACCCCTCCGGCGCCGACGCCGCACCGCTACCGTTGTCCGCCGTGGCGACCACAGTCGATGCGCTGATCCAGGAACTCGACGACCGGATGGCCAAGGACTGCCGCACCCTGACCAGGTGGCGGCTGGTGCACCGGACGGTGGGCGTGGTCTACACGATCATCCTCGTGCTCGTGCCGGCCGTGCTGGCGGTGGGCTTCACGTCCTCGGAAACCGTCGTGGGCAAGACCCTGCTGCTCATCGCGGCCGTGGTGGGCGGTCTCAACGTGACCTTCAAGCCCTACCTGCACAGCCAGAAGCGCCGGGCGGACGTCAACAACATGCGCCGCCTGCGCGACCAGTTCCGCGCCGAAGCCGCCCGCAGCCAGGACCCGGTGGCGACCTACGAGAAGTACTCGGCCCTGTACGCGGAGATGTTCGAGGCCCGGGGCCGCGAACTGGTGGACGGCCACCTCGGCAAGGAGGAGATCACCAAGGAGGAGACCGGCCGCCAGTGACCGCAGTGGCCGATGGTCTGGGACGTCGGTGGTCCGGGACGTCGGTGGTCCGGGACGTCGGTGGTCCGGAATTGTCGGTGGTGCGTGGGACAATGGTTCCGGGGGCCGGAGGCCGCGGGTCTTGGGGGCCGGAGGCCGCGGGTCTTGGGGGCCGGAGGCCGCGGGTCTTGGGGGCCGGAGGCCGCGCCCAGTGCGACCCACTCGCCGCACGACCCACTCGCCGCACGACTCACTCGCCGCGCGCGGCCCGCACCTTCGCCAGGAAGTCGTCCACCGACTGGCTCGCGACCTCGCGCCCGATCAGGTCCAGCGGCAGGTCGTCCGCGGTCCGGAAGCGCACGCAGCTGCGGCCCATGTCCAGCTTCCGCCCGGTCGCCTCGAACGCCTCGCGGAACTCCTGCTCGCGCTCGCCGTACACGCCCATCAGGTACAGCGAGAGGTGGTTCTTCTGCGCGGCGAGGGCCACGTACCCCAGCGGGCGGCCGTTGTAGGTCTTGCCGGAGCGGCTCAGCGGCACGGAGTAGGTGATCATGCCCCACGCCATGCCCTCGTCGTAGCCCTCGGGCAGGTTCGCCAGGATCACCGCCCGCACCGCGGCCAGCGCCTCCCGGCGGTCGGCGGGCAGCTCGTCCAGGTAGTCCTCGACCGTCGACGCCTCGCTGCGCACCACCGCTGACCTCCGCTAAGCCTCCGGCCGCGCACTCCGCGTCGCGCCCACCGACGCGAGCACCACGCAGCACACCGCGACCCATTGTGCAGGCCGCAGCGCCTCGTGCAGCAGGATCAACCCGGCGACCGCCGCCACCGCGGGCTCCAGGCTCATCAGGATGCCGAACACCCGCGGCGGGATGCGCCGCAGCGCCTCCAGTTCCAGCGAGTACGGCACGACCGACGACATCAGCGCCACCGCCGTGCCCGCGATCAGCACGACCGGGTCCAGCAGCATGGCGCCCGCCTCGGCCACGCCGAACGGCAGCGCGACCAGCGCGCCGAACACCATCGCCAGCGCCAGGCCCTTGCCGTCGGACGTGCGGCTGCCCAGCGCGGCGGTGAGCAGGATGTAGGCCGCCCAGCACGCGCCCGCGGCCAGCGCGAACAGCACGCCCACCAGCTCCAGGCCACCGTCCGCCCTGGTCAGGAGCACGACACCGACCGCGGCGAGCAGCGCCCACAGCCCGTCCACCCACCGGCGGGACCCGATCACGGCCACCGCGAGCGGCCCGAGGAACTCGATGGTCACCGCTGCGCCCAGCGGGATGCGTTCGATGGCCTGGTAGAAGGTCAGGTTCATCACGCCGAGCACCGAGCCCAGGCCCGCGACGACCAGCAGCGTGTGCCGGTCCAGCCGCAGCGACGGCCGCCACACCAGCAGCAGGATCACCGCCGCGAGCGCGAGCCGCAGCGTCACCGTGCCCGCCGCGCCGGCCATCGTGAACAGCTGCTTGGCCACCGCCGCGCCCACCTGGACGCTGATCACGCCCAGCAGGACCAGCGCGGGCGGCGGGATCGCCCCGTACGCCCGGGCCACCGCCGTGAACGGGCCGGTGGAGGGGAGCCGCCGCTCGGGCATGCCTTCGATGTGCGCCATGACCACGTCGGCCATTCTCACCCGGCCCGCTCACCGAAGTCTCACGGGTTTTGTGTGAGGCTCTGCACCGGAGACCGGGAGATCCGCACCGGGACCGGGAGAGAGGCAGGGACGACAAGTGCCGCGTCGGCGTCACGCCGCCATGTTGCTGGTGGCCCTGAGCGCGCTGACCGCGTGCAGCGCGGGGCCCTCGACGCGCCCGGTCATCGCCGTGCGCGGGGACACCGAGGCCACCGAGACCTCTCAACCGAGCGGACCGCGCGACGTCCCGCCGCTGGAGAACTACGGCTCCCAGCTGTCCTGGTCGCAGTGCACCGAGTCCACCAAGCTGCGGATGGGCGGCACGGCGCCGGCGGGCGACCAGAACTACGAGTGCGCGCGGCTGACCGTGAAGCTGGACGCCACCGGGCGGCCCGGCCGGGGCAGCCTGGGCATGGCGCTGCTGCGGGTCGGCACCGGCGGCAGCCCGCTGGTCGTCGTCGGTGACGCGGACGGCGAGCCGGGCACGTTGAAGGCCGCGCGGCTGGCCGCGTCGCTGCCGCCGCAGCTGCTGAGCACGTTCACCCTGATCGGGGTGGACCGGCGGGGCACCGGTAAGTCCGACCCGGTGCAGTGCGTGCCCGAGGTGGCGCGGGTGGGGATCGTCGAGTCCGATCCGGACTCCGCCGACCAGGACGACATGCTGGAGTGGGTCGGCCGGGCCAGCCACGAGTGCGTGCTGGACCTGGAGAACAAGCTGACCGCCGTGGACTCGTGGCGGACGTCGGCGGACCTGGAGCAGCTGCGCGAGGCGCTGGGTGTGGGGCTGCTCAACGCGATCGGCGTGGGCGACGGGTCGCGGGTGCTGACGATGTACGCGAGCCGCTACCCGGACCGGATCGGGCGGATCGTGCTCGACGGGGCGCCGGACCCGACGCTGGACGTGCCGGGCGTGGCCGAGGCGCGGGCGGTCGCGGCGGAGGCGGCGTTCAGCGCGTTCGAGAAGGACTGCGTGGCGCGCGGGTGCCCGTTGGGGGCGGACGCCACCAAGCGGTTCACCGCGCTGGTGGGCAAGCTGCGGGACAAGCCGGTGCGCGGCAACGACCTGGACCTGACGGCGGGCACGGCGGTGTCGGCGGTCCTCGCGGGCCTGGCCGACCGGCCGCGCTGGCCCGCGCTGGCGGACGCGATCGTGGCGGCCGAGGGCGGCAACGCCGCGCCGTTGACGGACTTCGTTCGGCGGCACGTGGTGGACCGGGACGACAACCCGCCGCTGCTGGACGCGGCCATGGTGACCGCTTGCAACGACACGACCACCCGCATCCCGCCGGAACGGGTGAAGGTGATGACCGAGGACTGGCGGTCCAAGCACCCGCTGTTCGGGTCGTGGTTCGCCCGCCGGATGCTGCAGTGCGGGCCGTTCCCGGTGCCGCAGGCGGTGAAGGTGCCGAAGCTGAGCAGTGCGCCGCCGATCCTGGTGATCAGCACGGCCAACGACCCCGTCACTCCGCAGGGTGGCACCGAACGGGCGGCGCAGGCGCTGCCCGCCGGGGTGCTGGTGGGCTGGCAGGGCAGCGGGCACGGGGCGCTCGGGCAGTCGGCCTGCGCGACGACCGTGGCGCACGATTTCCTGGCGAATGCGAAGGTGCCGTCCGGTGGCACGGTGTGCCCGCCCTGATCCATTTTTCGGGTATCAATGCGAATTCACGTGAAAAGGGCCCCGCACTCGTCGGTGCGGGGCCCTTTCGCCTGGTCGGGGTCAACAGCTGGAGCAGCACCCGCAGCCGGGCCCGGTGCAGCCGCCGCAGCAGCCGCAACCGCTCATCTGGGCCTGCTCCGCCGTCGTGATCTCTACCGCCATCATGGCCTCCCCGTGATCGCGCGGACATCCAGCACTGGCAAGGTATGACGGCCCCCACGGTGCGCCCTACCGCCGGGCAGGGGAAGTACCGTCACCCGATCGCTCGGCATTTATCATCAGAATGTCGCACTGCGTGTCGGCATATTCAGCCGGACAGCTCGTCCAATGCCCGTTGGGCGGCTTCCAACTCCGCGCGGAGTTGTTCCACGCGGGCGGCGTGCCGTTCCCGAGCAGCGCTCAAAACCCCTTCGACCGCTTCGTCCACCTCGGGCGGGAGGAGCTTCGCGGCCTGCGCCACGGCGGAGGCGGCGACCGGTGCGCCCTTGAGGACCCGTTTGGTGCCGGTTTGGACGTCGACCGTCCACTCCCCTTCGGCGGTGGAGGTGAGGGTGACGGTCACCTCGGCCGGCTTGGCCTGCTTGCGCGCGGCCGGCCGGGGCTTGGCTTCGGCGGTGGGCTTGGCGGCCGGCTTGGCCTCCGGTTTGGCCTCTGTGGTGGGTTTGGGCGTGGTCCTGGCGGGCACGGTTCTCGGCTCCGGTTCGTAGGGGTACTCGATCGGGGCGGGCTCGGGTGTCGGGGTGGGCTCGGTCGTGGGGGTGGCCGCGGGTTTGGCGGGGGCCTTCTTGCGCGGGGCGGGCTTCTCCAGGGTCAGCTCTCCGGGCGAGAACGACAACTCGTCCTTGGCCCCGGTGGGCCGCACCTGGATGAAGTCGCCTTCCTCGGGCTCGGTGAACGCCAGCACCTTCGCCGACCGCCCGGCCTCCACCCCGACGGCGGCGGCGGTGAACCAGACCATCGGGGGACGTCCCTCGGCGAGTTCCGCGCGCAGGTGGTCGAGGTCCTCCGGGGAGAGTGACTTCTGCTTCGCCTTCACCATGGGGCACCTCCGCTGCGGGCAAGATCGGTCAGCGTGCAGCTTGCCCTACGGCACCGACAATTCCGCGGGCTCGTGCCCTTAACTGTGCGACCGTCGCGATGACGAGCGCAAGGGGACGACTTCGGTCCACAGTGGACTGGAGGTGGGCGCGGTGTGGGGTCGGTGGCGCGGCGGGCAACGGCGGCGGCGCGGCGGCAGCGGTGCAGCGGCAGCGGTGCAGCAGCGGCGGTGCAGCAGCGGCGGTGCAGCAGCGGCGGTGCAGCAGCGGCGGTGGAGTGCTTCGGGCGGTGGAGCGAGAAGCGGCGACGGGATCGGTGGCGCGGTGGGGTGGGGGTGGGTTGGGTGGTTCGGGGAGGTTGGGGGGTGGTTGGCAGGTGGGTGGGCTGTGTCGCTTCGGGCGTTCCGCCCGCCCACCCCCACCCAGGCCACCTCGCACAAGCCCCAAATGCCCCCGCCTGCGGCGGACCCCTCCGGCGGAAAGCCGAGCCCGCCTGCGGCGAAAGGTCCCGGCCCAGCCTCGGCGGAAAGTGCGGCCTGGACCGCACGGCCCGGGGTGTGCGCCCGGGCCGTGCGGTGGGTGGGTCAGATCGGGGTGCCGTTCGTGCCGCAGACGCGGCCCGCGTTGACGCAGTTGCGCACCCGCCGCTCCAGCTCCCCCTGGTCCCACGCGTTGATGAAGTCCCCGTGGAACGTGTAGCCCGGCGCCGTTGTGACGTTCACGCCGTTCACCGTCCCGCCCAGCGACAACCCGCCGCCGTTGACCGGGTACGTGATCAGGAACTCCAACCTCGGCAGGACCACGTTGTGCGTGGCCGGGCAGGACCCGTTCCAGAACACGATGTGGTCCTTGTGGTTCGCGCTGTCCAGGTCCCGGCCGTTCCAGCAGGTCGGGAAGTCCAGGTACGTCTCCAGCTTCGTGCCCGCCGGGCAGTTCATGAAGTCCCGGCTGGACGGCGACTGGGTGGTGCACGACCAGCGCGCCGACGGGTTCTGGTCGGGACTGGTCGCCCGCGCGTTGCCCACGACGTACCGGAGGTTCGCCGGGGGTGTGACCGCCCGCTGCATGTCGTGGATGCCCTGGTAGTACACCGTCACGCTCTCCGGCGCGACCGGCACCCCGTTCTTGTACAGCGTCGGCACCCAGTACGCCGACAGGTCCACCACCGGGTCGCACGTGGTGCCCGCCGCGCGCAGCGAGGTGTAGGTGGAACTCGCGTTCGTCGACCGGTTGCCGAAGAACTCGTGGACGTGCGACACCCCGGGCCGGCCGGGGTAGATGATCGGGTCGTGCCCGGCCCGGTGGCTCGCGCGGCAGTTGGCGCGGAACTCCGAGGCCGCCAACGCCCCCGGTTGCGCCTGGATCGCCGCGGACTGGGCCGCGTCGGGCGCACCGGGGTGGCCGTTGTGGTCGACGTGGTTCGCGCCGGCCGGCTGGAGACCGGCCACGGCCCCGATCAGGACGACCGCGACGGCGACCGCCGCCGCCCCGATCGAGCCGCGTGTTCGGACGTGCATGTGCCTCTCCCTTCCGGACAACAGCGGGATGCGGCGGCGGAGTCGCTACTGGCCGAAGACCAGCCAGTTGACGTTCACGAAGTCGGCGGGCTGGCCGCTGGTGAACGTGAGGTACACGTCGTGGCGGCCGGTGACGCCGGTGATGTTCGCCGGGACCGTCCGCCAGCTCTGCCACCCGCCGGTGTTGGCGATGGCGAAGCTGCCCAGCACGGTGCCCGTGGGACTGCCCAGGCGGACCTCCACCAGGCCGCTGACGCCGCCGGCCGCCCCGCTGGCGACCCGGGCGGAGAACTGGCGCGCGGTGCGGGTGCCGAAGTCCACGCCCCGGTACAGGGCCCAGTCGCCGTTGGCGATGTGGCTGATGTTGGAGCCGCCGCCGGTGTCGGAGGTGGTCTCGGAGGCCAGGCCGTTGTGCTGGTCGTGGGACTCGGCCTCGATGGTCGAGAACGCGTCCCGGGAAGCGGGTGGGGCGGTGGTGGTCGTCGTGGTCGTGGTGGTTGTCGTGGTGGTGGGGGTGGTGCCGGAGCCGGGGTCGGTGCCGGGGCCTGATGGGCCGCGCCAGGCTGTTGCGCCCGCGGGCACGGAAAGCGTTTGGCCGTCGGAGAAGGTCACGGTGACGGGAGACGCCGTGGGGTTGTAGGCGACGTAGGTTCGGGCGCCGTTCTTCGACAGGACCGCGTGGGTGGGGGTGTTGGCGGTGACGGTCGTGTCGGGGGTGCCATAGGTGTTCAACGACGTCAGCCAGTGGTGGGCGTGGGCGCGGGAGTCGCCGGGTTCGGGGTCCAGGCCGGAGCCGTAGGCGGAAAGCGCTTGCGCCGGCTCGGCCAGCGCCCAGAACTGGAGGATGACGTCCTTCCACTCCACCTCCGGGCCGCCGTTGTTGGCGCGCAGCTCGGCGATGTTCTGGCTGATGTCCGCCTTCCACGCCGCGTGGTAGAGCGACCCGCCGGTGATCGGCAGCATGTTGATGCCGTGGATCTCCTCGGGGTTCGCGGTCCACCACGTGCCGTAGGTGCCGCCCGCGCCCCACACGATGCCGAGCGTGTCGTGGCCGTAGGACGCCGGGAAGACGGCGTTGTCCTTGTCGAACCAGTACTGCCCGATCGCGGCCTCCTGCGTGGTGTGCAGGTAGATGCCCGCGTCGCGCAGCGCGGTGTCGCCGGTGGCCTGGCCGAACAGCACGGCGGCGGTGGCGAACATCATCGCCTCGGACGACGACTCCTCGTTGTTGCCGTGGGCGAAACCCGCGTGCCCGGACGCCCAGCCGTGACCCGCGTAGGCGTCGAAGTGGCGCAGGAACGGGAACCTGGTCTCGGCCCGGTCGTAGTTGTTGGCGTCCTTGACCAGCAGCTTGACCATCCCGCCGTAGCGGGAGTCCGACGCCCACGCCGGGTCGTGCTGCGCGACGACGGCGGCGGCCAGGACGTAGTAGCCGTAGTGGAAGTGGTGGTCGTTGAGTTCCTGGTCGGAGCCGTAGGACGCGCGGTAGCCGATGAGGGTGCCCCACGTGGCGTCGTAGGCGAAGTGGCGCTCGGTCTCGCCGGAGCCGGCGGTGAGCCAGTCGGTGAGGCGGTCGCGGACGAGGGTCAGCAGGCGGTCGCGGCCGGTGGTGTAACCGATCTGGTTGGCCACGCGGGCCAGTGCGGCCAGCCGCCACAGCGCCTTGCCGGTCCAGTACGTGTCGACGGCGCCCTTCCACGGGTCGGCGGCGTTCAACTCCTGGTCGATCTCGGCGCGCAACCGGTTCTGGTCGGCCTGCGCGGACAGCGGCAGGGCCGGCAGGACGCCGTTGAACGCGGTGCGGGTGGTGAAGGACGCGCCTTCGCGCAGGCGCATCTCGCCGCGCGGGGACGTGTAGCGGTGCGGGGTGACGGCGTCGGTGGAGTTGAGCCACTGGTGCCGGTAGAGCGCTTGCAGGGTGCCGGTCTGGGTGCCCTGGCGGGCCGTGGTCGTCGCCGTGTAGGTGGCGGTGAGCTGGGCGGACGCGGTGTCGTAGGTCCAGGAGACCTTGGTGTCGGTGACGAAGGAGAAGGCGTAGCGCTGGAACAGGGGCAGGGCGTCGCGGGAGGGCAGGACGGCGACGGAGAAGAACGCGGCGCTCGCGGTGGCCTCGGCGGTGCCGGTGAGGGTCCAGGCGCTGGGGGCGAACAGGGCGTAGTCGTGGCCGTTGACCGTGACGCCGAGGGTGGTGCCGGTGTTGCTCCAGACCGTTGTCGCGCCGTTGAAGCCGACGCGCGCGAGGCCGCCGGTGGCTTCGGCGTAGACGTACGGGGAACCGTGGCCGATGGTGGTGCGCAGGGCCCGGGTCCCGTCCGTCCACAGTGGACTTACCGTCCAGTCGGACCAGCCGTCGACCTGGGTGCGCGGCGCGTTGAGGCCGGCGACGCCGACGAACAGGTCGTCGCGGTGCATGAACTCGTAGAACCGGCCGTCCGGGGTGATGTTCGGGCTCGTCGGGTAGCCGACGCCGAGGCCCTGGGCCGCCGCGTGGAAGGTCAGCGGGTGGGCGTACATGTTCTCGGAGTACGGGTTGCCCGGGTAGCGGCGGAAGACCAGTGAGGACCACCAGTCGTTGGTGGGCACCGGTTTCCCGGCCATCCGCGCGGTGACCTTCGGGGTCACCGCCTGGCCGGACGAGTCGACGGGGCCTTGGGCGCCGGCCGGCCTGGACGCGGCGTAACTGCCCGCGCCCACGGGTACGGCGTCGGCCGGTCCGGACAGGGCGAACGGGACCAGGGTTGCGACGAGCAGAGCGGGCACGGCGAGGCGAAGGGTACGCACAGGGAACCTCCCGGGCAGCGGTGAGAGCGCTCTCACGCTGTTGCGTACGGTAAACCCCGTGTTGCCGGCTGTCTACGGTGGAGTTCTGTTTACGCCTCTTCCACCCGGAGGTGGTACTCGCAGCCGTACTCGACCGCGTACCGCAGGTCGTAGTGGTGGACGATCTTGGGCCCGCTGTGCAGGTGGACGTGGGTGACGGTCGGCTTGGGCGCGTCCGCGGGCATGCTCACCGAGTCGACGCGCCCGTCGAGGGGGCCGCCCACGAACCGCACCACGTACGTGTTCGCCATGCCCGGCCTCCCTCTCTTCGGCGTCCTCGCCCATCGTACGAGAGGTGCAGTGCCGGCACGGCTGAACTGCGGCGACAATTAGCCGGTCGGAGCAAACCAGTGCTCCACGAGGCCGTCGAACGCGGTCGCCCGGGTGGGCACCTCGCGGAGGTACCAGGCGAGGTTCGAGTAGACGTGCATGAGCGTGCAGGCCATGACCTTCCGGGGGTCGACTCGTCTCCGTAGCCGTCGAGGAGGGCGCGCTTGGGACCGGTCTCGCCCCGGGTCGGGAAGACGCCGGTGGCGACGAACTCGTACTCGCGGGCGGCGCGCATGGCCGTTCGAGGTCGAACAGGCCGGTGATCCGGCCGTTCTCGGTGAGCAGGTGGGCGCTCATGACCTCGGTGTGGGCGAGGACAGGTTCGGCGTCCTGCAGGTCGACGCTGTCCAGGAAGTCGGGGACTTGCTCCAGCCAGGCGGGGTCCAGCTTGCGGCCGACCTGGCGGTCCACGCAGCCCTTGGTCTGGTCCCGGGCGAAGGCGTCCCAGTCGGCCGGTTCGGTTACCGGCGGTTCAATCTCGTGCCGCGCGGAAAGCGCGCTTCCCCGACCTGCCGGGCGAGGCTTTTCCGTTGGGCTTGATCCAGCCCCGGCCACACGTCCTTGACGACCTCACCCTGCAACCGTTCCACGAGCCGCGCCTAATCGTTCTTGCGCGCCTTGGACGGCTGCACGCGGGGTGGTTCGCCGGGCATCTTCGGGTAGTCCGGCGGGTAGGGGAGTTCGCGCGGGTCGGCGGCGTACCACTCCAGCAGGGTTTCCAGGCCGAACGCCTCGTCGTCCAGGCCGGCGTGGGGATCGCCCTTGTCCGCCAAGTACTTCGGCACGGTGAAGACGTCGAAGTCGTCCGGGTCCACAGTGGACAGATCGGCCCACGTCACCGGGGTCGAGACGGTCGCGCGCGGCGTACCCCGGACCGACCACGCGGACGCGATGGTGCGGTCGCGGGCGGCCTGGTTGAAGTCGAGGAAGACTCGTTCGCCGCGTTCCTCCTTCCACCACGACGTGGTCGCCAGGTCCGGCGCCCGCCGCTCCACCTCACGGGCCAGGGCGATCACGGCGTGCCGGACGTCCACGAAGTCCCACTCGGGCCGGATGCGGACTGCGACGTGGATGCCGCGGCCGCCGGAGGTTTTGGGGTAGCCGGTCATCCCCAGCTCGTCCAGGACCTCGCGCAGCACGCCCGCGACCCGGACCGCGTCGGCGAAGTCGGTGCCGGGCTGCGGGTCGAGGTCGACGCGCAGCTCGTCGGGGTGGTCGGTGTCGGTGCGGCGGACGGGCCACGGGTGGAAGTCGAAGGTCCCCAGGTTCGCCGCCCACGCCAGCACCGCGGGCTCGGTGGGACAGACCTCGTCCGCCGGCCGCCCGGAGGGGAACTTGATCCGCGCCGTCTCCACCCACTCGGGAGCGCCCTTGGGCAGCCGCTTCTGGTAGAACGCCTCCCCCTCGACCCCGTCGACGTACCGCTTCAACGTCGTGGGCCGGTCGCGCAGCACGCGCAACAGCGGCTCGGCGACGGCCAGGTAGTACTCCACGACCTGCCGCTTGGTGACCCCCCGCGCCGGGAAGTACACCTTGTCCGGGTTCGACACCCGCACCACGCGCTCGCCGACGGTCAGTTCGAGGGGCTTGGACTTGGCCACGCCCCGACCCTAAGCGGTCTCAGTCGGACGCGGCCACTCGTTGCGCCGCGAGGCCGGTGACGAAAGCGCTCAGGGCCAACTCGAAGCTGTCCCGGTCCAGTTCGGCGGCGACGGCGGGCAGCAGGTGGGCCTTGTCGAGGTTCGGGTAGCGGTCCTGGTAGAGGGTCTGGTCCTCGGAGAAACCGCTGGAGAACGAGCTGAGGGCCGCGCCGAACACCAGGTACATCAGCGACGCCGCGATCATGGTCGCCTCCCGCCGCGTCCACCCGGCCGCGACCAGAGCGCCGTGCACGACGTCCAAGCGCCGCAGGGACGCCTCGCGGTGCGCGGGCCCGTAGGCGAGGAACGGGACGATGTTGGGGTGCCGGGCCAGCGCCTCGCGGTAGGAACGGGCGCACATGGTGAGGCCGTGCTGCCAGTCGCCGCCGGAGAAGCCCGAGACGTCGACCTTCTCCAGGATCTCGCTGGCCACCTCGTGCAGCAGGTCGTCCTTGGTGCTCACGTGCCCGTACAGCGACGCCGCCTGCACGCCCAGCTCGGCGGCCAGCTTGCGCATCGACAGGCCGTCCAGCCCGTCCCGGTCGATGATGTGGAGAGCGGCGGCCCGGATGCGCGAGGCACTCAGGATCGGGTTCCTCGGCATCGTTCTCCTCTTGCCTTCGGTTCGGGTCCGCCCCTACGTTAGATAACCTAACACTGTTCGGTCAGGAGGTCACCGGGGTGGACTTGGCCATTTCCGACGAGCACCGGCAGCTGCGCGAGCTGGCCCACCGGTTCACCGAGGAGCGCATCGTCCCGCACGCCGCGCGCTGGGACCGGGACGAGGCGATCGACCGCGACCTGGTCCCCGCGCTGGGCGAGGTCGGCTTCCTGGGCCTGGGGATCGACGAGGAGTACGGCGGCTCCGGCGGCGACCACCTCGCGTACTGCCTGGTCCTGGAGGAGGTCGCGCGCGGCGACTCGGCGGTGCGCGGCATCGTCTCGGTCTCCCTCGGCCTGGTCGGGAAAACCATCTTCAAGCACGGCACGGAAAAGCAGAAGCGCCGTTGGTTGCCCGGCCTGTGCGCGGGAGAACTGGTCGGCTGCTTCGGCCTCACCGAGCCCGGAACCGGTTCCGACGCCGCCTCGCTGGCGACGAAAGCGGTCCGCGACGGCGACGACTGGGTCATCACCGGCACGAAGGTCTTCATCACCAACGGGACGTGGGCGGACGTCGCCCTGGTGTTCGCCCGCACCGGCGGACCCGGTCCGAAGGGCATCACCGCGTTCCTCGTGCCCACCGACTCCCCCGGCTTCACCGCCCGCGAGATCAAGGGCAAGCTCGGGATGCGCGGCCAGGCCACCGCCGAGCTGACCCTGGACGGCGTCCGCGTCCCGGACGAGCACCGCCTCGGCGAGGAGGGCACCGGGTTCCGCATCGCGATGTCGACGCTCGACCGGGGCCGGATGTCGGTCGCGGCGGGGTGCGTCGGCGCGGCGCGGGGCGCGTTGGAGGCGGCGCTGAAGTACGCCAAGGAGCGCGAGCAGCAGTTCGGCAAGCCCATCGCCGGGTTCCAGCTCGTGCAGGAACTGCTCGCGGACATGGCGGTGGAGACCGACGCGGCGCGGCTGCTCACGTGGCGCTGCGCGGACCTCGCCGACCGGGGCGAACCGTTCTCCACGGAGGCGTCGATGGCGAAGCTGTACGCCAGCGAGGCGGCCGTGCGGGTGGCCGACAACGCCATCCAGGTCTTCGGCGGGTACGGCTACGTCGACGAGTACCCGGTCGGCAAGTACCTGCGCGACACCCGGGTCACCACCCTCTACGAGGGCACCACCCAGATCCAGAAGTTGCTCATCGGCCGGGCGCTGACCGGCATCAACGCGTTCGTCTGACTTCGAGAGGGGCAGGGCATGGACTTCACGCTCAGCGACGAGCAGAAGGAGATCCGGGACTGGGTCCGGACCTTCGTGCGCAAGGAGGTCGTGCCCCTCGAACCGGAGGTGCTGCGACGGGAGCGGGCGGGTGAGCCGGGTCTGCGCCGCGACGAGCTGAAGGAGTTGCAGGACAAGGCGAAGGCGGCCGGGTTCTTCGGCGTCCTCACGCCGCAGGAGTACGGCGGCATGGGCCTGGGCGCGCTGATGACCGCGCTGGTCGAGCAGGAGCTGGGGCGCAGCTTCGTGCCGTTCCGGTTCGGCGGGTACGCGGACAACATCCTGTTCCACGGCAACGACGAGCAGAAGCAGCGCTACCTGCTGCCGACCATCTCCGGCGAGCGCATCTCGTGCTTCGCGATCACCGAGCCGGGCGCGGGCTCGGACGCGAAGGCCATCCGCACCTCGGCCCGCAAGGAGGGGTCGGAGTGGGTGATCAACGGCGAGAAGACGTTCATCACGCAGGGCAACGAAGCCGACTTCGTGATGGTGTTCGCGGTGACGGACAAGGACAAGGGCGCGGACGGCGGCGTCACGTGCTTCCTGGTGGACCGGGACATGGGGTGGAAGTCCGAGCCCATCCCGACCATGGGCCAGTGGGGTCCGGCGGCGCTGGTGTTCGACGACGTCCGGGTGCCCGAGGAGAACGTGCTCGGTGAGGTCGGCGGCGGCTTCCGGCTGGCGATGCAGTGGATCGGCCAGGGCCGGTACCTGCTGCCGGCGCGGGCGCTGGGGTCGTGCGAGCGGCTGGTGGAGATGGCGGTCGAGCAGGCCAAGAACCGGGTGACGTTCGGGCAGCCGATCGCGGAGTACCAGGCGATCCAGTGGATGCTCGCCGACTCGGCGGTGGAGATCGAGGCGCTGCGCTGGCTGGTGCTGCACGCGGCCTGGCTGGTGGACCAGGGCGCGGACTCGCGGCAGGCACAGTCGATCGCGAAGCTGTACGGCGGGATCAAGGCGAACGAGATCGTGGACCGGGTGCTCCAGATCCACGGCGGCATGGGCTACACGCGGGAGCTGCCGATCGAGCGGTGGTACCGGGAGCTGCGGCTGCTGCGCATCTACGAGGGCACGGACGAGATCCAGCGCCGGACCATCGCCCGCAACCTGTTGAAGGGGCACGCGAAGGTCACCGGGACGTTGGGCTAGTCGCCGCGCCGGACGGGTCTTCGCGCGGAAGACCCGCCCGGATCGCCGGGTCACCCGTGCTGCGGCAGACCGGGCACCGGCTTGTTGTTGTTGCCGCCGGATATGTAGACGACGTTGAGCCACACGTTCTTGAACCCGCTGTCGTCGTCGGTGAGCGCCCACCAGGTGTTGGTCCACCCGCCCACGGTCACCCGGTGCTTCTCACCCCAGTCGCGCTGACAGTAGAAATAGTTCTTCCCCGCGTTCATCTTTCCGGCCTTGGTGCCCGCGGGGAGGCGTTTCGTCGGCGCGTCGGGTTTCCAGACGTTCTTGTCGATGCGTTTCGCCGGGTGGTTGGTGGCCTCGCACTTGACGGCCCGGTCGTCGCTCGGGGCGGGTGTCGCGGCGCTGGTGCCGGCCAGTGCGAGCAGCGCGGCGGCGACGGTCGCCGTGCCGGTGACGATCTTGCGGAAGATGCGCATGTCGGGTCCTCTCGGGGTCGAGCGGGGTTCTGCGTCGACCAGTGGAGTCGTCCGGGCGGCGGCGCGAAAGGCACGTGCCGGGAATTCACCCGATTTATTGTCACCCACCGAAAGAACGGCATACGTCCGGTAAACCGCAAATGGGCGGTCAGGGTGATCAGTTCTCGGCGAGCATTTGCGCGCAGACGCGGGCGAGGTGCTTGCGCATGGTGAGGCTCGCCCGGTACGGGTCGCCGGCGGCCACGGCGTCGACCAGGGCGTCGTGGTCGTCCAGGGAGGCGTGCTGGTGGGGCGGGTCGTCCTTGAGGCCGCTGCGGAGCAGGACGACCCGTTGCTGGACCAGCCTGACCTGCTCGGCGATGTGCGGTGAGCGGGCGGCGCCCAGGAGGGCCTGGTGGAAGGCCAGGTCCAGGCGGTAGGGGAAGCGTTCACCGGCCTGGTACGTGCGGCGGGACTCGGCGCAGACCTCGCGCAGGCGGGTGACGTCGGCGTCGGTGCGGCGGGACGCGGCCAGTTCGGCGGCGGCGCATTCGAGGGCCGTGCGCAGTTCGAACAGGGCTCGGACGTCCTCGCGGGTCGCGGTCGGGACGTGCGCGCCCCGGTGGGCGACCAGGACCAGCAGGTTCTCCGAGGCCAGTTGGCGGATCGCCTCGCGCAGCGGGCCGCGGCTGATGCCCAGGCGGGCGGCGATCTCCACTTCGTTGACCCGGGCGCCGGGCGGGATCTCGCCGGTCAGCACCAGTTCGCGCAGCGCGTCCACGGCCTGTCCGGCGAGGCTGTGGTGCACGGGAAGTGTCACGAACGTCTCCCTAGCACAGATCGGGCCGAAGGTGTTAACTGTCGACAGTTGGCAGTTGGTCTGGGAGGCGGCGTTGATGGCGCACGAGTTGGTGGCCGAGGTGTGGCGGGGCGACTTCGTGGAGTCCGTGCACCACGGCTCGGTCGTCGCGTTGGACCGTTCGGGGGACGCGGCCCTGCGGGTCGGGCGGCCGGACGACGTCACCTACCCGCGGTCGTCGAACAAGCCGATCCAGGCGCTGGCGATGCTGCGGCAGGGGCTGGACCTGGACGGTGAGCTGCTCGCCCTGGCGTGCGCGAGCCACTCCGGCGAGGACTTCCACGTCGAGGGCGTGCACCGGATCCTGGCGGGCGCCGGTCTGACCGAGGCGGACCTCCAGTGCACCCCCGACCTGCCCATCGGCGAGGCCGCGCTGCGCGCCCACCTGCGGGCCGGGCGCGGCAAGGAGCCGAAGTACATGAACTGCTCGGGCAAGCACGCCGCCATGCTCGCCACCTGCGTGCACAACGACTGGCCGACGCAGACCTACCTCGATTTCGGGCACCCGTTGCAGGTGGCCATCCGGGAGACGTTGGAGGAGTTGGCCGGCGAGCGGATCGGGGCGGAGGGCGTCGACGGCTGCGGTGCGCCCCTGTTCGGCATCAGCCTGACCGGTCTGGCCAGGGCTTTTGCCCGCATCACGACGTCGACGGACCCGCTGGAACGCCGGATCGCCGCGGCCATGAGCGGGCACCCGGAGTGGGTCGGCGGGACGGACCGGGACGTGACTCGGCTGATGCGGGCCCTGCCGGGTGCGGTGGCGAAGGACGGGGCGGAGGGGGTGTACGCGATCGCGCTGCCGACGGGTGAGGCGGTGGCGTGCAAGATCGCCGACGGGTCGAGCCGGGCGCGGGCGGTGGTCATGGTCGCGGCGTTGCGGAAGCTCGGCGTCGAGGCCCCCGACGACCTGGCCACGGTCCCGGTCCTCGGCCACGGCCGCACGGTGGGCGCGGTCCGCCCCTCCCCCGCCCTGGTCTGACCACCGCGACCAGCGGTTTTGTCGGTACCCCGTGGGACAATGGAACCGGGGGCCGGAGGCCACGCCCCGCACAGCCAGCCCCGCACAGCCCACCCGGCGCGGGCAGCCAGCCAGACGCGGGCAAGTAGGCGCAGGCAGCCAGGCAAGCGGGCGCTGGCGGGCGCAGCGGCAGGCGGGCGTGGGCGCAGGCGGGCGCAGCGGCAGGCGGGCGGGCGCAGCGGCAGGCGGGCGTGGGTGGTGGCGTGTGGCCGGGCGTCGGAGGAGGTGCGGGTTTGTGGGGTGGGGTGTGGTTGAAGGGGCGATTACGCTGGGGCCATGGGCAGTTCCCGCGCCGCCGACTTCCCGGACGAACGGCCGAACGGGCTCGATGACGGGCTACGTCCCCTCGACGACGAGCTGATCGGCCTCGACCCCGACGACCCCGAGACCAAGGCGTTCGCCGAGCACCTGAAGAACATGCGCCGCGAGCAGCCCGCCTTCACCGTCGAGGGGTACCTCGCGGGCGTGGAGAACTTCGCCGACTCGGCCAACCGGGCCGGGGGTTTGCGCAGGTTGTCGGCGGTGGTCGTGGTCCTGCTGATCCTGCTCGGCGTGGCGGTCAGCGTGTGGTTCGGCTTGGGCGAGATCGTGTCCACGTTCTTCGATTAACGTGGAGGTATGGAACCTGTCGTCGGCGCCACCCCGAAGGTGGTCCACTCCGAACTGGAGTGGCGGGAGATCCTGACCCCCAAGGAGTACGCGGTGCTGCGCGAGGCGGGGACCGAGCCCGCCTGGACCGGGGAGTACACCGACACCAAGACCGAGGGCGTCTACTCCTGCCGCGCGTGCGGCGCCGAGTTGTTCCGCAGCGACACGAAGTTCGACTCGCACTGCGGCTGGCCCTCGTTCTTCTCGCCGCTCGCGGCGGACTCGGTGATCCTGCGCGAGGACCGGGCGTACGGGATGGTCCGCACGGAAGTGCTCTGCGCCACATGCCACAGCCACCTCGGGCACGTTTTCGAGGGTGAGGGCTATCCGACCCCGACCGACCAGCGCTACTGCATCAACTCGATCAGCTTGCGTCTGGTCGAAGCGCCCGGCGGTCGAGCAGACTGATGGCGTTGCTCCGAAAGATGTCGATTTCCAACCTGGGAGGAAACATGCGCGTTCTCAAGGGCACCGACGGTGAGGGCTCGGGCGGCGTGGACGGCGCTTCCTCGTCCTGACGTGCGAGAAGAGCAACCCTAAGGCTTGCTCAAGCACCCTTGCCGGGGTGTGGCCTGAAGCACACGATTGCGTCTCCAGTGTCGGCGGACCACAAGTCCGCCGAGGCCCACAGGGGGTGGACCGTGGCGCGACCGTGGGGACTGTCAGGCCCGGAATTCCTTGAGTTGTACTGGATCGCGTTGGCCGCGTCGCTGGCCTTCGCGATCGTCGTCCGAGTGCGCCTGCGGGGGAAGCGCCACAGCGCCCCCGCAGGTTCGCTCGGCCTCTACGACATCGCCTACCTGACCGGCGGACCGCGGCGCGTGGTCGAGACGTCGGTCGCCGCGTTGATCGAGTCCGGCAAGCTGCGCCCGGCGCGGGACGGCGCGGTGCGGGTCGTGGGCGACCCGGTCGCGGACGACACCGTTGACCAGGCGGTGCTCACCGACGCCGCGCGCTACCGGCACCGGACGTTGTCACTGCTGTTCACGGCCGTGTCCGAGCAGGACGCGCCGAGGGGGTTCGGGCGCGCGCTCGCCGCCCAGGGTTACCTGCTCGCGCCGGAAGTGCTCAAGCGCCACTACCGCATCGGCGTGGTCCCGTTGCTGCTGCTCATGGCCGTGGGCGCGGTGCGGTGGGCGAACGGGCTGCTGATCGGCGCGCCGGTGGGCTGGCTGACGCTCCAGCTCGTGCTCAGCGGCATCCTCGTCGGCCTGCTGCTGCGGGTCGACGGCTTCAAGCGCACCGCCCGGGGTTCCCGCGCGGTGGCCAGGGCTCGCGCAGGCGAGGGCACCGGGGGTTCGGGGGTGATCAGCTCGGCGGGCGCCGCCGGGCTGGTCGCCCTCGACGGGTTCGCCCACCACCCGGACTCGCCGCTCGCCGCCGCCGGTCAGCGCTACGCCGCGCTGACCACGGGCAAGCCCAAGCGCCAGTCCAGCCGCTGGCTGCACGGCACGCGCGGTGGCGCGCTGTTCGGCGTGGGCCGGGCCGCGAGCTTCCAGACCGGCGCGGCGGGCGTCCACGACGGAGGGTCAGGGGGCTACGACGGCGGCGGGAGCAGTTGCGGCGGAGGCGGCGGCTGCGGCGGTGGCGGTGGCGGCTCCTAGGCTGGGCGGCATGGGGTTCCTGTGGTGGTACGGCCCGGCGCTCGTGGCGGCGTTCCTGTTCGGCCTCCTGCTCAAGCGGGTCACCGGGTCGCCGCCGACCCGGCCGCTGACCTTCGAGGAGATCGGCTACCTCGGCGGCGGCCCGGTGCGGGCGGTCGAGGTGGCGGTGGCCGGGCTGGTGGCGGACAACCGGGCGAAGGCCGCCGGGTACGCCGTCACCGCCGTGCCGGGACAGGAACCCGGCCCGGTCTCGGAGTTGCAAGCGGTTCTGCTGGCCCGGTTGGACGAGCCGCGGGACCTGGACGAACTGGTCGTCGCCGCGGCCACCAGCGGACCGGCGCGCAAGCTGGGCCACGGCCTGGTCGCGGCCGGACTGCTGGTGGCGCCGCGACGGCGGCTGTGGCGGGCCGTGCTCGCGGTGCTGCCACTGGTGGTGCTGGGTGTCGTCGGCGCCTTGACGACGCCGGGCGGCTGGGTGACCGCGACCGCGCTGTCGGTCACCGCGTTGGCCGCCGTGGTGTTGTCGCTGGGTCCGCCGCCCGTCCTGACCAGGTCGGGCGCGCGGGCGTTCGAGGAGGCCACCGCGGGTCTCGCGCCGGTCGACCCGGCCGAGGTGACCGCCCGCTACGGCCTGGTCCGCACAGCTGTTGTGCCCGTGCCGCCCAAGGGGTCGGCACGGGCGCAAACAGCGGTTTTCGACGGCGAGCAGGCGGAACCGATCAGGTCCGCCGAGACGTCGGATGCACCGATCCCCCGACGGGGGCAGCGGGTCGTGGTCGTCGAGCCGAGGCGCTGGCGTCAGCGCAACGGCTGGCTGGTCGCGGGCGGCTGGCTGGCGGGTGGCTGGTTGGCCTCGCAGTGGTTGGAGGATGACGGTGGCGACTTCGTGGACGTCGACTTCGGGAGTTTCGGCTGAGCTGTGGCCCGAGCAGCAGGGTTTCCTGGCCGGTGGGCCGGGGCGCGCCACCGAGGTGGCCGTGGTGTCCCTGGTGGAGGCCGGCGCCCTGCGCATCGCCCGCAACGGCCTGGTGAGCGCCGTCCAGGGGCTGCCGCGGTCGTGGACGCCGCTGCAGACCTTCGTGCTGCGGTCCGTGCCGCGCCCGCTGGGCGACCTGGTCGTGGCCGGGGCGCGCAGCGTCGAGGCGCAGTCGTTGCGGCAGAACCTGGTCGAGAGCGGGTACGTGCGCTCGGCCGGGTCGGTGCGCGCGGTGCGGTGGGTGCGCCGGGTGTTCTTCCTGAGCTGGATCGGCCTGGTGCTGTGGTCGCTCTTCGGCGACCTGACGTTCGGGACGGTGCTCTCGGCGTTCGTCGGCCTGATGGTGGCCACGGGGGTGACTTCGCCGTACGTGCGCCCGCTGACCCGGGCCGGGCGGTCGACGGTGCGGCGGCTGGGGGCCGGGGTGGTGACCTCGCAGCCGGTGCCGCTGGTGGCGTACTACGGGCTGCTGGGCAAGGTGGGCAAGCAGTTCGTGTGGCAGGTCCTGGGCATCGACCCGGTCGCGGCGGCCGGGCTGCGGCGGCGGCGCAAGGGTGACGGGTCCAGCGGCAGCGCTTCGTGCGGCAGTGGGTGCGGGAGCTGTTCGAGCAGCAGCTGCGGCGGTTCTTCTTCGGACAGCGGGTCGTCGTCGTCCTCCGACAGCGGTTCGTCGTGCGGTGGCGGGGGTTGCGGCGGTGGGGGTGGGGACTGATCGGGGGGACGCGTGTTGACGCCGGAGGACGCGGCATCGCAGTGGCCGGGGCGGTCTCCGGGGCGGTGCGGCGGTGACGGAGGACCGCAAGCCGGTTCGGAACGGCGGTGGGCGTGCCGGAGGCCGCCCTCGCCTCGCTGGCCCCGCCGCCGCGGGGGAGAGTGGGTGGGTGGTGGAAGGGCTGGGTGTCGGCATCGGGTGGCGACCCGAGATCGACCTGACCGTCGAACGGCTCGACGTCGACTTCGTCGAGGTGGTAGCGGAGAACCTGCACGCGGACCGGCTGCCCGAGTCGGTGCGGGTGCTGCGCGGGCGCGGCGTGCCGGTGCTGCCGCACGCCGTCTCGCTGAGCCTGGGCGGCGCGGACCCCGTGGACGCGCACCGCGTGGCGCACCTGGGCGCGCTGGCAGAGGCGCTGGACGCCCCGTTCGTCAGCGACCACGTGTGCTTCGTGCGCGCGGGCGGGTTGGACTCCGGGCACCTCATGCCGGTGCCGCGCACACGTGAGGCGCTGGACGTGTTGGTGGCCAACGTGAAGGCCGCGCGAGCCGACCTGCCGGTGCCGCTGGCGCTGGAGAACGTGGCCGCCCTGCTGGAGTGGCCCGACGCCGAGTTGTCCGAGGGCCGGTTCCTGGCCGAACTCGTCGAGCGCACGGACTGCCTGCTGCTGGTCGACGTGGCCAACCTCTACGCCAACGCCCGCAACCTGGGCACCGACGTCGGCCGCTTCCTCGACGAGATCCCCTTGGAGCGCTTGGCATACGTGCACGTGGCGGGCGGCCGGGAACACCAAGGCGTCTACCACGACACGCACGCCCACGCCGTGCTCCCGGAGGTGCTGGACGTGCTGCGGCAGCTCAAAGAACGGGTCGACCCACCGGGTGTGCTGCTGGAGCGCGACGACGACTACCCGTCGGACGCCGAGCTGGCGGGTGAGCTGGCCGCGATCCGGGCGGTGCTGGCGTGACCCGGCCGCAGCGCGAAAGGCTTGCGGCGCGACAAGCCGAGCTGTTGCGGGCGCTGCTGGGCGACGGCGCGCCGCCACCCGGGTTCGACCCGGAACGGCTGCGCGTCGAGGCACGGGTGCTGCTGAACAAGCGGCGCGGGATCGTGGCGATGCTGCGCCCCGACGTGGCCGACGCGCTGGGCGAGAAGTTCCGGCCGCTGTTCGACACCTACGCCCGCGCCCACCCACGCCAGGCCGGCAGCCGGTACCGCGAGGACGCCGCCGCGTTCGCCGAATGGGCGGTGGCACAAGGGGAACTGGCCCCGCCGCGGAAAAGGCGTTGGTGGCGGCGGGCAACCTGATCACGGTCTCGTTCCGTCCCGGGACCATGCGGAAACTCGTCGTGCTCGGCGCCCTGTTGCTCACCGCCGCCTGCGGGGACGTCGGCGCGGGCCGCCCGTGCACCGCGATCGGCGCGCTCGTGGGACTCGGCGTGGACGTCGAGCTGACCACGGTGGAGACCGGCGCCATCGAGGTGTGCTGGGACGGCAAGTGCGTCACGCCCGAACTGCACCTGTCGCCGTCGTCCAAGACCGTCGGCGAGACCTGCACGGGCGACTCGCCGGACAGCGTGTGCGGCGCGAGCGCCGTCCCAACTGGTGGCAAGCACGCCTACGTGCCGGTGCCCGACCTGCCCGCCAAGCCCGTCACGGTCACCCTCAAGCTGGCCGACAAGGCGGGCAAGACGGTGGTTGACCAGCAGATCACCGTCACGCCGAAGATGGTCGAGCCCAACGGTCCGGGCTGCGGAACGGGCGGCCCCCAGGCGGGTGTCGTGGTCGCGCCCGACGGTTCGGTGCGCGAGGAATAACGCCACAGTTCGTGATCGACTAGTGGTCCGATCGAGTGACGGCATGTCGCTCAATGAGACGCTGATCTCACCCGCAAGGGTGGATAGCGTCGATGACGTTGGGGGGTCTCATCACCATTCGGTCACCGCCGCCACCGCTGGTCAGGTGTGCCTCCCGACGCGCGTCCACAGGCGCGCCGCAACCAGATTCGGGAGGTATCTGTGTTGAGATCCGGAAAGCGTGGCGTTTCGTGGGGAGCCGCCGCGCTGTCGATCGGCCTCATGGCCGGGGGCACGGGAGTGGCGAGCGCCGCACCCGCCCCGGCGGGCCGCGACACCGTTCACGGGGAGCCCAAGTCCGTCACCCTCGTCACCGGCGACCGCGTCGTGCTCAACGGCGACCGCGTCGGCGCGCTGGCGAAGGGGCCGGGCCGGGAGAACATCGCGTTCCAGACGTTCGAGAAGGACGGCCGGCTGCACGTCGTGCCGCGCGACGCGCTGCGCCCGATCGCCGAGGGCAAGCTCGACCTGCGGCTGTTCGACGTCACCGGCCTGGTCGAGGCCGGCTACGACGACGCGAACCGCGACCACGTCCCGCTGATCGTCACCGGCAACCCGGGCACCGTGCGCGCCGCCTCGGGCGTGCGGGTGACCCGTGACCTGCCGGCCGTGGGCGCGGTCGCCGCACGGGCCGCCAAGGCCGAGGCCACGACCGCGTACCGGGCGCTGGTCGACGACCCGAACGTCGGCAAGGTCTGGCTCGACGGCCTGCGCCAGCCGGTGCTGGACCGCAGCACCGCCCAGATCGGCGCGCCCGCCGCGTGGCAGGCCGGGTTCACCGGCAAGGGCGTCAAGGTCGCCGTGCTGGACACCGGCGTGGACGAGAAGCACGCCGACCTCGCCGGCCAGGAGGTCGCCGAGCGCAACTTCACCGAGGACCCCGACGCCACCGACACCGTCGGCCACGGCACGCACGTCGCCGCCACCATCGCGAGCAAGGACGCCAAGTACCGCGGCGTCGCGCCGGACGCGCAACTGCTCGACGGCAAGGTGTGCGTGATGAACGGCTGCGCCGAGTCCTGGATCCTCGACGGCATGCAGTGGGCCGCCGACCAGGGCGCGGACGTGGTCAACCTGAGCCTGGGCGGCGGTGACACGCCCGAGATCGACCCGCTGGAGGAGGCCGTCAACCGGCTGTCCGCCGAGAAGGGCACCCTGTTCGTGATCGCCGCGGGCAACTCCGGCGGTCCCGAGACCGTCGGCTCGCCGGGCAGCGCGGACGCCGCCCTCACCGTCGGCGCGGTCGACCGCGACGACAAGATCGCCCCGTTCTCCAGCCGCGGCCCCCGCGTCGGCGACGGCGCGGTCAAGCCCGACATCACCGCGCCGGGCGTGGACATCGTGGCCGCCAAGTCGTCGGCGGGCCAGATCGGCACCCCGGTCGACCCGACGCACGTGGCCCTGTCCGGCACGTCCATGGCCACCCCGCACGTCGCGGGCGCGGCGGCGCTGCTCGCCCAGCAGCACCCGGACTGGACCGGTGCGCAGCTCAAGGCGGCGCTCACCGCGTCGGCCAAGCACAACCCGGACCTGACCGCGTTCGACCAGGGCTCGGGCCGGGTGGACCTGGCCAAGGCGATCACCAACACCGTGACCACGGACCCGGTGAGCCTGGGCTTCGGCCTCCAGCAGTGGCCGCACGACGACGACAAGCCGGTCACCAAGGAGCTGACCTACCGCAACGCCGGCACCCAGCCGGTCACCCTCGACCTCACGCTCGACGCCAGGGGTCCGGACGGCAAGCCCGCGCCCGCCGGCCTGTTCACGTTGAGCGCCAACAAGGTCACCGTCCCGGGCGGCGGCACCGCCACCGTGTCGGTCACCTCCGACACGCGCATCGGCACCGTCGACGGCTCGTACTCCGGCGCGGTCGTGGCCTCCAACGGCCAGCGCACCCCGCTGGGCGTGAACCGCGAGGTCGAGAGCTACGACCTGGCGGTCAAGTACACCGACGCCAACGGCAAGCCCGCCGTCGACGCCGGCTCGCTGATGGTGGGCCTGAGCAACAACGCGTTCGCGATCCCCCGGGTCGTGGACGGCGTGGCGAAGGTGCGGCTGCCCAAGGGCGAGTACTTCGCGTTCAACGACGTGCTGACGGACAAGGAGAAGACCGCGCTCCTGCCGCAGTCCAAGCTCACCGTCTCCGGCCCGGGCGAGATCGTCGTGGACGCCCGCACCACCAAGCCGGTGAAGATCACCGTGCCGGACCCGGCGGCCGAGGAGCTGATCGGCGACATCGGCATCACCCGGACCTTCGACGGGCGCCGGATGGGCTTCGGCTTCGTGTTCCTCGGCGGATTCGGCGACACGGTGTCGGTGGCCCACCTCGGCCCGGAACTCCCCGCCGATGAGCTGAGCGTGTCCATCGGCAGCCAGGCCAAGGGCGCCCCGCAGGACAAGGCGGCCGTCACCTACCGCCTCGCGTGGGCGGAGGCGGGCAAGGTCCCGACCGGCTTCGTCCGCGCGCCGCAGCTGAAGGAGCTGGCCAAGGTCAAGGGCCACTTCGGCGCCGGCCCCGCCGACCGGACGTTCGGCTACGCGGGCAACGCCGTCGTCCCCGGCGGTGGCGGCGGCTGGGCGGTCCTGTCCGACGTGACCGCGCCGGGCGAGGCGGTCGACTACGTCAGCACCGAGGGCGTCGGCTGGAGCTGGGCGTTCGTCCAGTTCAGCCCGGACAACCGCTTCGAGGCCATCCTGAGCACCCAGGCCCGGGACTACCGGCAGGGCAAGGAGTACGACCAGCACTTCCTGGCCCCGGTCTACGGCCCTTCGATCGTCGCCCCGGACGCCCTGCACCTGGCCCGCAAGGGCAACGACCTCGGCTTCGGCCTGCCGTTCTGGGGCGACGGCCACGGCAACACCGGCGACTCCGACATCGCCAAGGCCCGCACCACCCTCTACCGGGAGGGCGTGAAGGTCGGCGAGACGGAGTACCCGGCCAACGGCTTGTTCGAGGGCCTGCCGGCGGGCAAGGCCACGTACAAGGTGGAGACGGAAGCCGAACGGGCCCCGGGCATCTCGGAGTTCAGCACGGCGGTGAGCGGCGCCTGGACCTTCAAGTCCGACACGGTGGCCGGCGAGGACTTCAAGCCCCTGCCGCTGACCGTGGTCCGCTTCACCCCGAAGCTGGACGCGTCGGGCTCGGCTCCGGCGGGTCGCGTCCTGCGCGTGCCGCTGGTGGTCCAGCAGCAGGGCGGGGCGGACAACGGCCGCGTGACGCGGCTGGAGGTCGAGGTCTCGTTCGACGACGGGAAGACGTGGTCGAAGGCCCCGGTCGTCGGCCGGTCGGCACTCGTGAAGAACGGGGACGCCGAAGGGTTCGCCTCGCTGCGCGTGAAGGGCGCGGACAGCAAGGGCAACACGTTCGAGCACACGCTGATCCGGGCCTACAAGATCAAGAAGTAACGGCCTGACATGGAGGAAGGGGCGCTCCCACGACGGGAGCGCCCCTTTCGCACAATGTCAGGGCAGGTTGGTGACCAGCTCGGCGGCAGGAATGCGCGTGCCCGTGTAGAACGGGATCTCCTCCCGCACGTGCCGCCGCGCCTCGGTCCCCCGCAGGTGCCGCATCAGGTCCACGATCCGGTGCAGCTCGTCCGCCTCGAAGGCCAGGATCCACTCGTAGTCCCCGAGAGCGAACGACGCCACGGTGTTCGCCCGCACGTCCGGGTAGTCCCGGGCTTCCTTGCCGTGGTCGGCCAACATGCGCCGCCGGTCCTCGTCCGGCAGCAGGTACCACTCGTAGGACCGCACGAACGGGTACACGCACACGTACTTGCGCGGGTCCTCGCCGGCCAGGAACGCCGGGATGTGGCTCCGGTTGAACTCCGCCGGCCGGTGCAGCGCGACCTGGCTCCAGACCGGCGTGGACGCGCGGCCCAGCGCGGTGCGGCGGAAGCCGGTGTACGCGGCCTGGACCTGTTCGATCTCCTCGGCGTGCCACCAGATCATGAAGTCGGCGTCGGCGCGCAGACCCGCCACGTCGTACACCCCGCGCACCACCACGCCCTTGGACTCCAGGCCGTCGAGGTAGTCCTGCGCCTCGGTCGCGGCCGGGCCGCGGTCCTCGGGGAGGCGGCCGGGCTCGACGCGGAAGACCGACCACATGGTGTAGCGGATGGTGTCGTTCAGCTCGTTGTAGTTCAGGCGGGCCATGTCCCCAATCCTCTCACTCAGCGGACGCGGCCGAGGACGTGCGCCGCGACACGTGCCGCCGCCGCGTCGCCGGTGGCGATGCACGCGGGGATGCCCACACCGTGCAGCGTGGCGCCGGCCACGGCGAGTCCGGGCACCTCGGCGACGGCGTCCTCGATGCCGCGCACCACGTCCAGGTGCCCGACGCCGTACTGGGGCAGACCGCCGCCCCACCGGGTGACCAGGGTGTCGATCGGGGCGGCCGTGATCCCGGTCAGCTCGCGGAGGTCGTCGCGCACGGCCGCGACCAGGTCCTCGTCGTCGCGCTGCAACACGCCCACGTCACCGTGCCGCCCCACGCTGCCGCGCACCAGCACCGGCTCGCCGGCCAGGTGCGCCCACTTGCGACTGGAGTAGGTGAACGCCTTGGCGCTGAACGGCGTCCCGTCGGCGCGCCGCTCCCCCTCGGCCAGCAGCGTGCCGGACCGGTCGGGCAGCTCGGTGCCCGGCGGCAGCGCCAGGGCGACCACGGCCATGGACGCCAGCTCGACCTTCGCGTACTCCTTCGACGCGGCCGGGACGACGTCGGCCAGCAGCTTGCGGGCCGCGGGCGCGGGCACGGCCAGCACCACGCCGTCCACGTCCAGCACGTCGGGTGCGGTCGGGGCTCCGATCTCCAAACGCCAGTCGTGCTCGCGCCGGACCAGCGCGCGCACCGGCAGTCCCAACCGGACCTCGGCCGCCGCCCGCGCCACGAGCCGTTCGACCACAGTGGACAGCCCGCCGACCAGGGTGCCGAACACGGGCGTGCTCTTGCCGTGCGGCTGCGGCGGAGCGGGCATCGTCGTCGCGGCGGCGGCCAGCAGCGAGCCGACTCCGGAGTCCAGCGCGGTGGCCAGCTGCGGCATCGTGGCCCGCAGGCCCAGGCCGTCCGCCCGCCCGGCGTAGACCCCGCCCAGCAGCGGACCGACGAGCCGGTCCGGCACCTCGGGACCGAACCGGGCGCGCAGCAGCGCCCCCACGGACACGTCCGCGCCGTCCAACCGGATCGGCGGCAGCGCCGGCTCGGCCTCGACCCGCCGCAGCCCGGCCGGGCTGAGCACCTGCCGCACCGCCTCGACCGACGCCGGCACGCCCATCAGCGTGTGCGCCGGGATCGACCGCAGCTCCCCCGCCGCCCGGATCGCGGACGGCGACCGCGTCGGGTGCACGACCTGCTCACCCAGGCCCAGCTCGGCGACGAGTTCGCGCGCCTCGGGCCGGCGGTGCAGGAACGCCTCCGCGCCCACGTCGAAGAGCCGGCCGCCCACCTCGGCGGTGCGCAGCTTCCCGCCCAGCCGGTCGGCCTGCTCCAGCACCGTGACGCGGGCCTGCGGTCCGAGCAGGCAGCGCAGCCGGTGCGCGGCGGCCAGGCCGGAGATCCCGCCCCCGACCACCGCCACGTGGAGCGTTCTCATCTCGCCCGGTGCACCCACTCGACGGCCTTGGTGATCGCGTCCGGGTCGGTGTCGGGCAGCACGCCGTGACCGAGGTTGAAGATGTGGCCGGCCGCGGCGCGCCCCTCCTCGACGATCCGGTCGACCTCGCGGCGCACGACGTCCTCGCCGGCGAACAGCACCGCCGGGTCGAGGTTGCCCTGCACGACGGGCTTGGGCAGGTGCGGCGCGGCCTCCTGGAGGCGGCGCACGGCCACGTCCAGCGGGGTGCGCCAGTCGACGCCGACGACGTCCGCGCCGGCCTCGCGCATGGCGGGCAGCAGTTCGGACGTCCCGACGCCGAAGTGGATGCGCGGCACGGTCGTCACGCTCTCCAGCACCCGCTTGGAGTGCGGCAGCACGAACGCCCGGTAGTCCCGCTCGGACAGCGCGCCCGCCCACGAGTCGAACAGCTGCACGGCCTTGACGCCCGCCTCGACCTGCACGCGCAGGAACTCGGCGGTGATGTCGGCGATCCGGGCCAGCAGCGCGTGCCACAGCTCCGGGTCGGCGTGCATGAGCGCCTTGGTGCGCTCGTGGTGCCTGGACGGCCCGCCCTCGACCAGGTAGGAGGCGAGCGTGAAGGGCGCGCCCGCGAACCCGATCAGCGGCACGTCGCCGAGTTTGGCGTTGAGCAGCTCGACCGCGTCCGCGACCGGCTGCACCTGGTGGGCTTCCAGCACCGGGATGCGGTCGACGTCGTCGCGGGTGCGGACGGGCTTGGCGACCACCGGACCGGTGCCGGGCACGATGTCCAGGTCGACACCGGCGGCCTTGAGCGGCACCACGATGTCGGAGAACAGGATCGCGCCGTCCACGTCGTGCCGGCGGACCGGCTGGAGGGTGATCTCGCAGACCAGCTCGGGGTCCATGCACGCGTCGAGCATCGCCGTGCCGGCGCGCACCTCGCGGTACTCGGGCAGCGAGCGCCCCGCTTGGCGCATGAACCAGACCGGGGTCCGCGACGGTGTGCCGCCGCGGGCGGCGACGAGCAGCGGTGCGGTGGTGTTGTCACTCATCTCGATCCCCATGCTCCCACGGGCGGCTCGCCGGACGCTGCCCGGTCCCGGCGTGCCGCGCTGCCGCGAGGCCGTCCGGTCCCGGCGTGCCGCGCTCCCGTGCGGCCCCGCGGAGGCATACAGTCCCCAGATGTGACCGGACTGGCGGCGGAGCCCGAACTGTTCCGGCGGGCGGTGGCGACGCTCAAGTCGGTGCGAACCCGACCCGAGCTGGAGCTGACCGAGGTGCGCCCGCCGCAGCGCCTCGCACCCTGGGCGTTCGCGTTGACCGCGGAGGCGACCGGTCCTGCGGACGAGCTGTCCACCGGCCGGTTGGTGCTGCTGCACGACCCGGACGGCGTGGAGGCGTGGTCGGGGGTGTTCCGGCTCGTCGCGTACGTGCGGGTGGAGCTGGACCCGGAGCTGGCCACCGACCCGTTGCTGCCCGAGGTGGGGTGGTCGTGGCTGGTGGAGGCGCTGGAAACGGCCGGTGCGCACTTTTTGGCGCTGGGCGGCACGGTGACCCAGACCTCTTCGGCGCGCTTCGGGGACATCGCCGGGCCGGCGCGCACCGACGACCTGGAACTGCGGGCGTCTTGGACGGCCCGTGACGCCGAGTTGGCTGCCCACGGCAGCGCTTTCTACGACGTGATGGCGACTGCGGTCGGCCTCCCTCCGGTCGGCGTGACCACGATCCGCTGACGCACCCCGGTTAGTACCCACCCCGCGCTAGCCGGCCGTCTTCGCCGGGACCAACTCGCTTGATCTTCTAGGACGCTTGTCCTACGGTCTGCCTAGGACAAGCGTCCTAGAGACGGGTCGACCGGAAGGGGATGCGGTGAGTTCGGCAGTCACCCGGGCCCGGATCGTCGAGATCGCGGACCGGCTGTTCTACGAGCGCGGCTACCAGCACACGTCGTTCGCGGACATCGGCGCGGCCGTCGGCCTGTCGCGCGGCAACTTCTACTACCACTTCAAGTCCAAGGACTCGATCCTCGACGCGGTGATCGAGTCCAGGGTGGCCTCGACCCGCCGGATGCTGGCGGAGTGGGAAACCGAGCACGACGACCCGGCCGACCGCATCATGCGGTTCGTCGAGATCGTCGTGACCAACGGCCCGGACATCCGGGCGCACGGCTGCCCGGTGGGCACCCTGAACACCGAACTGGCCAAGCTCGACCACGCCCTGCGCGGCCGGGCCCGCGAGCTGTTCACCGTGTTCCGCACCTGGTTGCGCGACCAGTTCGCGCTGCTGGGCCACGCCGACCAGGCCGATGACCTGGCGATGCACGTGCTCACCTTCAGCCAGGGCGTCGCGGTGCTGTCCAACGCCTACCGCGACGAGGAGTTCGTCCGGCGGGAAGTCGACCGCATGCGCGACTGGCTGAGCACCTACTCGAGATGAGCACCTACAAGAGATGAGAGAACCGATGTTCGTCGTCCTCCTCCGCTTCTCCGACAACAAGGACGCCGCGGGCCGGCACATGGACGGCCACGCGGAGTGGCTCCGACGCGGTCGGGAGGACGGGGTCTTCCTGCTGGCCGGCAGCATCCAGCCGGGCCTCGGCGGTGCGATCCTGGCGCACGGCGTGACGCGCGCGGAATTGGACGAGCGCGTGGCCGCGGACCCGTTCGTGGCGGAGAACGTGGTCAGCGCGGAGGTCCTCGAGATCGCGCCGGGCATGGCGGACGAGCGGCTGAGCTTCCTGCTGTGACGGCTTCGCGCCCGCCTGCGACCTCGTCGTCGCGGCGGGCGCGCTAGTCGTTGTCCCTGAGCACGCGCAGCGCGTTGGCGCCGGCCAGCTTGGTGCAGTCGTCCTCGCTCCAGCCCCGGTCCAGCAGGGCGCCGATCAGGTCCGGGTAGGTGGAGACGTCCTCCAGGCCCTCCGGCAGCAGCTTCACACCGTCGTAGTCGCCGCCGAGGCCGATGTGGTCGATGCCGGCGACCTCGCGCGCGTGCTCCACGTGCGCCACGACGTCGTCGATGGTCACGTGCGGGGTTGGGCCGCCCTCGGTCCAGGTGGCCGCGAAGCGGTGGCGGGTGTCGAGGTCGTTGTGGTTCTCGCCGGCCTCGGTCATCGCTTCCTTCAGGCGCGCGTCCCACTCGGCGAAGCGCTGGGACACGAAGTGCGGCACGAAGGTCACCATGCACACGCCGCCGTTGTCCCTGAGGCGTTCGAGCACGTCATCGGGCACGTTGCGGGGGTGGTCGGCGACCGCGCGGCAGGAGGAGTGGGTGAACAGGACCGGCCTGCTGGAGGCGTCCAGTGCCGCCTTCATGGTCGACGGGGCCACGTGCGACAGGTCCACGATCATCCCGATGCGGTTCATCTCGCGCACGACTTCGACACCGAACTCGGTCAGCCCGCCGTGCGCGGGTTCGTCGGTGGCCGCATCCGCCCACGGGGTGTTCTCGTTGTGCGTGAGGGTCATGTACCGGACGCCCAGCCGGCGCAGTGCCCTCAGCACGCCCAGTGACGAGTTGATGCTGTGCCCGCCCTCGGCCCCGATCAGGGACGCCAGCCGGCCGGAGGCGAACACGGCCTCGGCCTCGTCGGCGGTCGTGGCGAGCCCGAGGAGGTCCGGGTAGCGGTCGCACAGCTCGTGGACCAACTCCACCTGCTCCAGGACGGCGGTCACGGCTGCGTCGCCCGCGAGGCGGCACGGGACCCACACGGACCAGAACTGGACACCCAGCCGGCCCCGCCGAGTCCGCAAAAAGTCGGTCTGGAGTGCTGGTTGGAGCAGTCGGAGGTCGGTGGCGGAGGCCCAGTCGCGCACGTTCGGCGGCGTTGACTTTTCACCGAATTGCCCCCCGGCGTACACCTCGCGCAGCGCCCACGGCAGGTCGTTGTGCCCGTCCACCAGCGGCACCCGGGCCAGCAGTTCCTCGGCTCGGCCTCGACCTGTGGTGCTCGACACCGGCAACTCCTGTCTGTCGTCGTGAGACGGACTCGCGTTACACGCCCTATCCAGATGTCAGCCGATCGTGTGACAACAGGGGCCATCAGTGACAACTCGTTCGGGATAGATACCCGATTGATCGTCCCGTAGACCCGCTTGGGCGGCTACGCTGCCCCAGACGACACCACTTTCGGTCGATCAGTGGCGCGGCTGATTGGACGAAAGTCCCGGTGCCGGTCGGGGGGCACGACCGACTCCAGGGAGGTAGTGACGTGGCTGCCGTCGGCTTAGGTCAGGCCGTTCGTACCACGCCAGCCGGCTCGTTGCCGGCGAACATGGTCCCGCACCCGCGGGAGGAGCTTTTTTCGGTGTTGGTGGTCGACGACCACCCGCTGCTGAGGGAGGCGATAACGGCTCGGCTCACCCAGATGGGAGCCGGGACAGTGCATGAGGCGGCTTCGGTCGCGGAAGCTCGGGCGCGGGCTCTCGCCACCGGACCGTGCGACCTCGCGATCCTCGATCTGGGTCTGCCGGATGGCACCGGCATCGACCTGGTCACGGAACTCCGTGCCCAGGGCTGGCCCCGCATCGTGGTCCTCGCGTCCTCCGACGACCCCTACGCGGTCAGGTCGGCCTTCCAGGCGGGCGCCCAGGCGTACCTCCTGAAGTCCGCCTCGCCGATGGTGGTCACCGACGGGGTGCGCAGGGTCCTCGACGGCGGCGTCTACGCGGATCCGAGCGTCGCGCCCGTCCTCGCGGCGGGCACCCGGGTGCCGGGCACCGACAACACGCCGCGGGAGCTGTCCGCGCGTGAGGTCGAGGTCCTCCAGCTGGTCGCCGATGGCCAGAGCAACAAGGAGATCGGCGAAGCGCTCAGCCTTTCCGCGCTGACGGTGAAGAGCCACCTGTCGCGGATCGGGCGCAAGCTGGGCACCGGGGACCGGGCACAGATGGTCGCGCTGGCCATGCGTGCCGGCGTGATCCGCTGACCGGGTCGCCACGCTGAACGGGCCGAACACACCCGCGAGTGGTGCGTTCGTCGTAGGGTCTTCCGCCGTGGACGTACCCTCCGACGAGCCGACCGACCCAACCGGGGCTGAGCCGGTCCCGCTGACGGAACCCGCTGATGGGGTTCCGCCGGTGGTGGCCGACGCCCAGGCGCTCCGGCGTGCCGCTGACGCGCTCGCCGGAGCATCGGGTCCGGTCGCTGTGGACACCGAGCGAGCCTCGGGCTACCGCTACTCGCAACGTGCCTACCTGGTGCAACTGCGCCGGGAGGGCGCCGGGACCGTGCTGGTCGACCCGATCGCCCTGGGCGGTCGGCTCGATCCGCTGGTCGAGGTGCTGGACGGGACCGAGTGGGTGTTGCACGCGGCGTCGCAAGACCTGCCGTGCCTCGCCGAACTCGGCCTGCGTCCGAGCGCGCTGTTCGACACCGAGCTGGCGGGCAGGCTGGCCGGTTTCGAACGGGTGGCGTTGGGCACGCTCGTCGAGCGACTGCTCGGCTACAGGCTGGAAAAGGGGCACGGCGCGGCCGACTGGTCGCGCCGTCCCCTGCCGGCCGACTGGTTGAACTACGCGGCGCTGGACGTCGAGCTGCTCGTGGAGCTGCGCGACGTGCTCGAACAGGAGCTGAAGCGCCAGGGCAAGCTGGAGTGGGCGCTGGAGGAGTTCGAAGCCGCCCGCACCGCTCCGCGGCCCTTGCCGAGGTCCGAGCCGTGGCGCCGGACGTCGGGCATCCACCGGGTGCGCAGTCCCCGCCAGCTGGCCGCCGTGCGGTCGCTGTGGGAGACACGCGACTCGCTGGCCCGTGAACGCGACATCGCCCCGGGCCGAGTCCTCCCCGACAGCGCCCTGATCGAAGCCGCCGTCCGCAACCCCGCCGACGAGGCCGCGCTGCTGGCTCTGCCGGTCTTCCGCGGGCGCGCGCAACGCCGCATGGTCGCGGTCTGGCTGGGCGCCCTCCAACGCGCCGCCGCCCTTCCCCGCGCGGAGCTCCCCGACCCCGCCCAGCAGAACGACGGCCCGCCGCCGGCGAACCGGTGGGCGGACAAGGACCCGGCCGCGGCGGCTCGGCTGGCGGCGGCCCGGGTGGCGCTGACGGCCGTGGCGGACGCCAACACGCTGCCGGTGGAGAACCTGCTGCTGCCGGACCTGGTGCGGCGGACCTGCTGGCAGCCCCCGGCGGACACCTCGGTGGAGGGCGTGGCGGCGGTGTTGCGGGAAGGCGGAGCGCGTCGCTGGCAGATCGAGCTGACGGCGGAGGCCTTGTCGAGGGCGCTCAACGCCAAGCCCGCCTGAGCCGTGCGGCTCGCGAGCCCCCCGGACGTGGGGCTCGCTGGCGGTGGCCTCCGGCCCCCGAGTCGATCATCCCACGCCCCACCGACAATTCCGCGAGTCCGCCGAGCCGGCCCGGGTCGGCCCGGTTCCCGAGTCGGCCCCGTTCCCGAGTCGGCCCCGTTCCCGAGTCGGGCCGGTCGGTCGTCGGTCCGGACGGTGGTTCCGAGCAGTTGTTCCAAACGGCAGAAATTTTTAGTTCAGTGGACTAAATATTTCAGTGATGGGATGTGAATCTCGACCCGCCGAGCCCGGCCGGCGGGTCGGCCCGGTTCGCGAGTCGGCCGAACCCGGCCCCGGGTAAGCCCGGTTCGCGAGTCGGCCACGTTCGGTCAGGCGCGCGGGGCGGCGCAGGAGCCGGGTGGCGGAGCGGCGGACGCCGTGTCGTCGGAGCCAGGTGCGCAGGTTGGCCACGACCTCGGGGTTGCGCACCTCCCGCACCACCGCGCGGACCTGCTTCGGCGACGGCCGCTGCATCGGGTAGCCGTACGCCCTCAGGAAGAGCATCACCACCAGGTGGAATGCGACCAACCGGTCCCATCGCAGGCGCTGCTCCTCGTCCGACAACCCGTCGAAGAACCGCCAGACCGCCCACGGCGCCGAGTCGGGATCGAGCGAGGCCTTCAGCTCCGCCACGTCCACCCGCCCGGCCGCGGTGACCTGGTCGGCGATCGACCGGAGCCGGTTCCACCGGTAACGAGGGCATGGTCAGCGGTCCTGTTCGTCCCGGTCGCAGTCCTGTTCGGCCTGGTCACAGTCCTGTTCGGCCTGGGCGCGGTCCTGGCGGAGGCCTGAGGCTTCGCGGCGGGCGAGGCGGCGGACCACCGCGAAAGCGGCGTCGCCGAGCACCGTGCCCAGGACGACGATCTCCATGGCGGCGTCCTTCGTCGGCGCGCTCAACGCGTAGTCCAGGTCCTGCTCGGCCAGTGGTCGAGCGGCCCTGGCGTAGCCGTCCAGCTGGGCGATGAACGACTCGTGCCCCAGCTCCCGGGCCGTCACGATCACGTTCACCAGGGACTGGAACGCGTCGGAGTGCGGGCGGTAGGTCCAGCCCTGCCGCTCGACGAACGCCCGCGCCTCCGCGTGCGCCACCTCGTCCGTCGGCGACTCGCCGGTGCCGACCACGGCCCGTTCGACCGTCCCCATCGCCTTGTGCAGGGACTTCTCCGGGTCGTCCAGCGCGCCCAGGACGTCCCGCACGGCCGCGATCGACAGCCCGCCCACCTCCACCAGGGCCCGCACCAGCCGCAGCCGGTGCAGGTGGACCTCGCCGTAGCGGGCCTGGTTGGGGCTGGTCAGCTCGCCCGCCGGGAGCAGGCCCTCCCGCAGGTAGTACTTGATCGTCGGCACGGGCACGCCGGTCCGGCGGCTCAGTTCGGCGATGCGCATGCGTCCTCGAATCCGGTCGAAGCTGAGACGACTCTCAGAATGGACAGTGTAACTATCCGATAGTAGAAAGCACTGCTATCCGTTCTCAGGAGCCCGTCATGACCCGCTTCCTCCGGTGGCACCCGCCGCTGATGCTGTTCTCCCTGCTCATGGCCGCCCTGGCGGTGGTGAGCGCGATCGGTCTGGTCGTGGACGACCGGGTCCTGGCAGGTTCCCCGATCTGGTTCAAGCCGTTCAAGTTCGGGATCTCCCTGGGCATGTACGGGGTCGCGCTGGCCTGGATGCTCACCCTCGCCACCCGCCTGAAGAAGCTCGGGTGGTGGGCGGGCACCGCGGTGGCCGTCGGCGGGACGCTCGAGATGGTCATCATCGTCGGGCAGGTCCTGCGCGGCCGGCGCAGCCACTTCAACGTCGCCACCGACTTCGACGCCGCTCTCTGGCTGACCATGGCGGGCACCATCCTCGTCGTCTGGGTGATGCACGCGATCATCGCCCTCGTCCTCACGTTCTCGCGCTTCCGCGACCGCGCGGCGGGTCTGGCGGTCCGGCTCGGCCTGGGCATCTCGCTCATCGGCCTGGCCCTGGGCCAGTTGATGGCCCGGCAGGAGTCCGGCATCGCGGGCGTCGCCGGCGCGCACACCGTGGGCGCGCCCGACGGCGGCCCCCACATGCCGGCGACCGGGTGGAGCACAGCGGGCGGGGACCTGCGCGTCCCCCACTTCGTCGGCATCCACGCCCTCCAGGTGCTGCCGCTGCTGGTGGTCCTGCTCGGCCGCCGCGCCAACACGCGCGTCGTCTGGGTGGCCGGCGCGAGCTACCTCGGGCTGACCGCCCTGACGACCTGGCAGGCGCTGCGCGGCCAGCCGCTGTTCCAGCCGGACAGCACCACGTGGACCGCATTCCTGCTCCTGGTCACCGCCACGGTCCTGGCGGGAGCCTGGGCACTGCGCACCAAGGACACCACGCCCGCCGAGCCCAAGGAGCCCGTGGCCGCATGAGCCAGTTCCTGTTCGACGTCGCCTTCCCGCTCACCGTCCCGTTCTGGGCGCTGATGGTCTTCGTCCCCAAGTGGCGGTGGACGCACCGGATCGCCTCCTCGCCGTTGATCGCCTTACCGCTCCTGGTCGTCTACACGGTCCTGGTCGCCGGGCACCTGCCCGAGCTGTGGACGACGATGAGCAGCCCGAGCCTGGAGGGCCTCAAAGCGTTCCTGAGCACCGACTGGGGCACGTCCGCGGTGTGGGCCCAGGTGCTCGCCTGGGACCTGCTGATCGGCGCGTGGATGTACCGGGAGGGCCGCCGGCTGGACGTGCACCCGCTGCTCATGGGGCCCCTGCTGGTGTTCACGATCATCCTGTCGCCGTTCGGGTTCGCCCTCTTCCTGATCATCCGGGCGTTCTGTGACACACCCGACAGGGCGACCACTGTGGTTACCGGCGAGTAACAGGGTCTAGAGTTGGGGTTACCGATCGGTAGGAGTCGCGCCCCGCCCGATCGGCGGGAAGAAACGTCACCACAAGTGGAGGAGACGCCGTGGCCGCACCAGTAGCGCCGGCACGCGTTCGAAACGTGGTCTTCGTGGACGGCGTGCGGACGCCGTTCGGCAAGGCCGGCCCCAAGGGAATCTTCGCGGAGACCCGTGCCGACGACCTGGTGGTCAAGGTGATCCGCGAGCTGCTGCGCCGCCACCCCGAGCTGCCGCCGGAGCGGGTGGACGAGGTCGCCATCGCGGCCACGACCCAGATCGGCGACCAGGGCCTGACCATCGGCCGGACCGCGGCGCTGCTCGCGGGCCTGCCCAAGTCGGTGCCCGGCTACGCCATCGACCGCATGTGCGCGGGCGCGATGACGGCCGTGACGACCGCCGCGAGCGGCATCGCGTTCGGCGCGTACGACGTGGTGATCGCGGGCGGTGTCGAGCACATGGGCAGGCACCCGATGGGCGAGGGCGTCGACCCCAACCCGCGGTTCCTGGCCGACAAGCTGGTCGACCCGTCCGCGCTGGTCATGGGCAACACGGCGGAGAACCTGCACGACCGGTTCCCGGCGATCACCAAGGAGCGCACCGACGCGTACGCCGCGGCCTCCCAGGCCAAGTACGCCGACGCGCTGAAGAACGGCAAGATCGGCCCCGAGCTGGTGCCGGTCGCCACGCGCTCCGCCGAGCACGGCTGGGGCCTGGCCACCGCCGACGAGCCGCCGCGCCCGGGCACCACGGTCGAGGACCTGGCGAAGCTCAAGACGCCGTTCCGCCCGCACGGCCGGGTCACCGCGGGCAACGCGGCCGGTCTAAACGACGGCGCGACCGGCTGCATCCTGGCCGACGAGGAGACCGCGCAGGAACTGGGCCTGCCGATCGGCATGCGCCTGGTCGGCTACTCGTTCATGGGCGTCGAGCCCGAGGTCATGGGCGTCGGCCCGGTGCCCGCGACGGAGAAGGCCCTCAAGCGCGCCGGCCTGACCATCGACGACATCGGCCTGTTCGAGATCAACGAGGCGTTCGCCGTGCAGGTGCTCGCCTTCCTCGACCACTTCGGCATCGCCGACGACGACCCGCGGGTCAACCCGTGGGGCGGCGCGATCGCCACCGGCCACCCGCTGGCGTCCTCGGGCGTGCGCCTGATGACCCAGCTGTCCCGGCAGTTCGCGGAGCGGCCGGACGTGCGCTACGGCATCACCACCATGTGCATCGGCATCGGCATGGGCGGGACCGTGATCTGGGAGAACCCGCACTGGAACGGAGCAGCCAAGTGACCACGTTGACCGCTGACGAGGCCAAGGCCCTCTTCCCCGACGAGGTCGTCACCCACGCCAAGACCCGGCTCGTGTCCGTGCCCGGCCTGGCCGGCCCGGTCGCGCTGATCACGCTGGACAACGGCCACGACCACACCCGGCCGTCCACGTTCGGCCCGCAGTCGCTGGTGAGCCTGAACGCGGCGTTCGACGAGGCCGTGGCCGCGTCGCCGGTGGCCATCGCGGTGACCGGCAAGCCGTTCATCTTCGCCGTGGGCGCGGACCTGACCGCCGTCGAGGGCGCGTCGGCCCGCGAGCAGGCGCTGACCATCGGCAAGCTCGGCCACGACGTGTTCCGCAAGTTCACCGAGTCGACCGTCCCGACCTTCGCCTTCGTCAACGGCGCGGTCATGGGCGGCGGCCTGGAACTGGCCCTGTCGTGCCACTACCGGACGCTGGCGGCCAACGCGGCGGCCATCGCGCTGCCCGAGGTGTTCCTCGGCCTGTTCCCGGGCTGGGGCGGCACGCAACTGCTGCCCAACCTGATCGGCGCGAACGACGCGGTCACCGTGATCTTCGAGAACGCGCTGAACCAGAACAAGATGCTCAACCCCAAGCAGGCGCTGGACCTGGGCATCGCGGACGTGCTGTTCGAGTCGGCCGACTACATCGAGCAGTCGCTGCTGTGGCTGGCTCAGGTCGTGCGCGGGGAGATCGTGCCCGCGCGCCGCGAGATCGACCGCGGCGAGGCGTGGGACGCGGCCGTGGCCCGCGCCCGCGCGATCGTCGAGGGCAAGACCAAGGGCGCCGCCCCCGGTGCCCTGAAGGCCCTGGAGCTGCTGGAGCTGGCGCGGGAGAACGACCTTGACCGCGGCTACGCGGCCGAGACCGAGGCGCTGGCCGACGTCGTGATGAGCGACGAGCTGCGCGCGGGCCTGTACTCGTTCAACCTGGTGCAGAAGCGGGCCAAGAAGCCGGCCGGCGCGCCGGACAAGTCGCTGGCCCGCAAGGTCACCAAGGTCGGCATCGTGGGCGCGGGCCTGATGGCCTCGCAGATGGCGCTGCTGTTCGCGCGGCGGCTGGAGGTGCCGGTCGTGCTGACCGACATCGACCAGGCGCGCGTGGACAAGGGCGTCGGCTACGTCCACGGCGAGATCGACAAGCTGCTCGGCAAGGGCCGCGTGTCGCAGGACAAGGCCAACCGCCTCAAGGCGCTGGTGTCCGGTTCGCTGGACAAGGCCGCGTTCGCCGACGCGGACTTCGTGATCGAGGCCGTGTTCGAGGACCTGGGCGTCAAGCAGAAGGTGTTCGCCGAGGTCGAGGAGCACGTGTCGGCGGAGGCGGTGCTGGCCACCAACACGTCGTCGCTGTCCATCACGGACATGGCGGCGGGCCTCAAGCACCCCGAGCGGGTCGTGGGCTTCCACTTCTTCAACCCGGTCGCGGTCATGCCGCTGCTGGAGATCGTGCGCGCGGCGCAGACCGACGACGCGACGCTGGCCACCGCGTTCGCCGTGGGCAAGCAGCTGAAGAAGTCGTCCGTGCTGGTCAAGGACGCGCCCGCGTTCGTGGTGAACCGGCTGCTCACCCGGTTCATGGGCGAGGTCGTGAAGTCCATCGACGAGGGCACGCCGTTCGAGGTGGCGGACAAGGCGACCGAGTCGCTGGGCCTGCCGATGTCCCCGCTGATCCTGCTCCAGCTCGTCGGCGCCCCGGTGGCGCTGCACGTGGCCGAGACCATGAACCGGGCGTTCCCGGACCGCTTCGGCGTGTCGGAGAACATGAAGGCGTTCGTGGCGGCTGGCAAGAACGCGGTGTGGCAGTGGGACGCGACGGGCAAGCAGACCGTCGACCCCGAGGTGCAGGCGCTGTGGCGGTTCGGCGACAAGCCGCTGACCGGCGAAGAGGTCAAGGCGCGCGCGCTGGAGGCCCTGGCCGAGGAGATCCGCCTGATGCTGGACGAGGGCGTGGTCGCCGAGGCGCAGGACATCGACCTGTGCATGATCCTGGGCGCGGGCTGGCCGTTCTGGCTGGGCGGCATCACCCCGTACCTGGACCGCTCCGGCATCTCGGAGAAGGTCACCGGCAAGCGCTTCCTCGCCCCCGGCGTGGCTTCGGTTCCGGCCTGACCAGCTTCACCCACCGCGCCCGGTCGTCCCCCATCGTGGGACGGCCGGGCGCGGTGCGTTATGAGCAGTTCCCTCTTGCGAGTGCTTGGGGCCGCGCAGCCGGGTGAGGATCGCTCACAGACGTTTCGGTTGGCCGATCTTGGTGGGCATGACTCCGCACCGACGAAGAACCCGAGCCCGCCGCCCCCGACCCGATCCCCTGCGCGTCGAGGAGCTGGTGGCATTTCTGCGCAGCGACCGCCGTTGGCGCGACGAGGTGGCCCGCCGCCTGGTCTCGCGCCTCGACCAGCGCCTCCTCCGCTCCGCCCGCGCCTTCGGGTGCCGCCCCATCGCGCACGTGGCCGAGGAACTGGACAGCCAGGCCTGCGTGGACCTCGGACCGAGCGCGCCGTACCAACTCGCCAAAGCCGTCTACGGCCAGGTCCGCCTCCGCGGCGCGGCCCGACTGCGCCAGACCGCGCGCAGCCTCCGCGTCCTGGGCGTCTACCTGTGCGGCAACGACCTGTCCCAGTGCCCCTGCACGGTCGCCCTCGCCCGCGACCCCCAGCAGGACCAGGTCGACCGCGTGGTCACCGGCGCCCTCGACGGGGCGGGGTTCTAGGCCGGGTGGACGGCGATCACCTCGACGACCCGGTCCAGGCCGGTGAAGTCCTTGACGTTGCTGGTCAGCACCGGCATCCCGTGCACGGCCGCGGTCGCGGCGATCTGGAGGTCCATCCGGCGCGGCCGGGGGCGGCGGCCGGAGCGGCGGACCAGGGCGGCCAGGGTGCCGTAGACCTTCGCCGCGGCCAAGTCGAATGGCAGCACCTCGAACTGGTCCAGCGCCGCGTAGTACCGCTCCGTGCGGGCGAAGCGCTCGACCGGGTCGTCCACGTCCAGGCCGTATGCCAACTCCGCCGCCGTCACCGCGCTGATCACCGGTTCCGCCCGCGCCAACTCCCCGAAGTCGATGTCCTCCAACCGGATCACCACGCAGGTGTCCAGCAGGACGCGGCTCACCGCCGCCACGGGTCTTCCAGCGGGTCGTCCGCGCCGAACACCTCGTCGTCGGCCCGGCGGTCGGCGTTCCACCGGTCCAGGTCCACCGGCGGCAGCCCGCGGAACTCCGCCTGCGCCTCCGCCAGCGTCCGGCGCGGCCGAACACCCTCCGCGACGTGCGGAACCAGGTCCGCCACCGGACGCCCGTTGCGGGTCACCACGAAGCTCTCCCCCGCCTCGACCCGCCGCATGATCTCGGCGTTGTCGTTGCGGAGTTCGCGCTGCCCGATCGTTGCGACACTCATGCCACAATCATAGTGAAAGTGCTACAGCCGTGCTACACGTTTCGATCGCCAGCGCTCCGGGCACAACCGATTACCATGGGTGACATACGAGTCGGGACGTCCGGCTGGCGCTACCCGCAGTGGCGCGGCGACTTCTACCCACGCGGCCTCCAGCAGCGCCTGGAGCTGGACTTCCTGTCCCGCATCCTCGACACGGTCGAACTCAACGGCCCGTTCTACGGCCTGCGCACCCCCAACGACTACGCCTCCTGGCGCACCCGCACCCCGGAGGACTTCCTCTTCGCCGTCAAAGCCCACCGCGAGATCACCCATCACCGCCGATTACGCGAGGTCGACGAGGCGGTCGCCGAGTTCTTCGACTCGGGCGTGCGGGACCTGGGGCACAAGCTCGGCCCGATCCTCTGGCAACTCCCCCCGACGCTGCCCTGCAAACCCGACCGCCTCAAGACCTTCCTCGACCTCCTCCCCACCGACACCAGGCACGCACTGGAGATCCGCCACCGCAGCTACCTCACCCCCGAGGTGACGAACCTGTTGCGGGACAAGGGGATCGCCCTCGTCGTCGCCGAGTCGGCGGGCCGCTTCCCGGAACCGGAGGAGATCACCGCCGACTTCGTCTACGTCCGCCTGCACGGCGACAAGGAGCTGTACGTGAGCCAGTACTCCGACGAGGCCCTGGACCGGTGGGCGACCAAGATCCGTTGGTGGGCGAGGAAGAAAGACGTCTACGTCTACTTCGACAACACCATGAAGGGCGCCGCCCCGCACGACGCCCGCGCCCTGGCCGCCCGCCTGTCGACCTAGAGCCGCGGCACCCGGTCCAGCTCGATGCCGAAGTACTTCCGGTGCGCCTCGATGATCCCGGCGTCGTCCAGCACCTCCTCCCGCCTTTCCCCGCCCGAGGTGATGATCAGCTTGTCCCCCGCCACCGTCACCCGCCCGTCGTCGGTGGGCAGTGAGCACGTCGCCCCGCGCCGGAACGGCGACCCCGGCCACGTCTCCTGGTACCAGCACGTGGCCCGGAACTCCTCCAGCCCGCGCGCCCGCAGCTCCAGCCGGTACTGCACCACCCCGTCGAACAACACGTCCACATCGCCCTGCGGCGCGTCCACCAGCCGGAACACACCCATCGGGTCGTGCTGGTCGTCCCGGCTCGTCAGGTCCAGCGGCCGCAACGTGAACCGGCCGAAACCCACGTCCACCAGCAGATCGCCGACCCGCAACGCCATGTGGTCGAACGGCGGACCGAACACGCCGTCGTTGAACACCTTGGCGGACAACATCTCCACCTCGTACCCGAGCGCGGTCAGCAGGGCCGCGAACGCACCGTTCAACTCGTAGCAGAACCCGCCCCGCCGGCGGCGCACGACCTTGTCCACCAGCCGGTCCTCAGTCAGCTCGATCGGCTCGCCGAGGTGGATGCTCAGGTTCTCGAAAGGCACCGCGCGGTAGTGCAGTTCGTGCAGCTCGGCGAGGGTGCTCGTGCGGGTGGCGCCGATCCGGTCGAGGTAGGCGTCGAGCGTCTGGTCGTCCATGAGGCACAACTTGCACCCTCGACCTCGGTGGAGGTCAATATGAGCGTGATCCGCGTCGGCACGTCGGGCTGGCTGTACCCGCCGTGGCGGGGCGTGTTCTACCCCAAGGGCCTGCCGCACCGCCGCGAGCTGGAGCACCTGTCGCACCGGGTGAACTCGGTCGAGCTGAACGGGACCTTCTACTCGCTGCAACGCGAGTCCAGCTTCCGCGCCTGGCACGCGCAGACCCCCGACGACTTCCTGTTCGCGGTCAAGGGCGGCCGGTTCATCACGCACATGAAGCGGCTGCGCGACCCGGACCAGGCCCTCGCCAAGTTCTTCCAGTCCGGTGTCTTCCTCCTCGGCGACAAGCTCGGCCCGTTCCTCTGGCAACTCCCTCCGACCCTGCGCTTCGACCCGCCGCTGCTGGCCGACTTCTTCGCCCACCTCCCCCGCAGCCACGACGGCCGCCCGCTGCGGCACGCCCTGGAGGCCCGGCACGAGTCCTTCCGCACCGACGCCTTCCCGGATCTGCTGCGGGAGCACGACATCGCGCTCGTCATCGCCGACACCGCCAACAAGTTCCCGTACCTGGAGGACGTGACCGCGGACTTCGTCTACATCCGCCTGCACGGCGAGGAGGAGCTGTACGTCAGCGGCTACACCGACGAGTCGCTGGACCGCTGGGCGGCGAAGATCCGCGCCTGGGCGACCACCCGCGACGTTTACGTGTACTTCGACAACGACGCCAAGGTGATGGCCCCGCGCGACGCGATCGCCCTCGCCGAGCGCCTCGACCTCGACTGGCCACCCCCGGGACACGCCCACACAATCGAGTGAACCCAGCGTCCCCGACACCGCACGACCCACCCGGACCCCGGACGCTGAACCGGTGGAGGTGCCCGCGATGTCGACCCGAAGCCTGCTGACCACCCTCGTGCTCACCGCCGCCTTGGTGTCCGGCGGCACGGCGTCGGCGCGGCAACCGGAGACATCCACCTGCGACCGCGGCGAGTTCTGCGCCTGGCCGGGCACCAACTACACCGGCCGCCCGGCCCGCCTCGACCTGGAGACCGCCAACCCCGGCGAGTGCATCCCCCTGCCGGACGGCCTGGTCGCCCGCTCCTTCATCAACAACCTGACCCGCGACACCACGGTCTTCCAGGGTGCGACCTGCTCGACGGAAGCCGAGTTCACGACCTACCCGGGCAAGGGCACCTACGTCCCGGACGCCCCGTTCGTGGTCCGCGCGATCGAAGTCTGGGGCCCTTGACGAGCCGTATTCCACCTGCGACGGAACCTCACGGATTCGGCGCGGCTCAGGCACCAACCCGGATTCCACTCGGCATTACCCGTACCCCAATAGGGTGGCAATGCCCTCCTAACCCTCGAAATGCGCCCTACATCCACCCGAGGCCGTGATACTCCTTCCCCGGAGGGAAGCTTGCCGCGAGTCGGGCAGCGACGAGGGGGCACTGTGCCGTTCCTGAAAGCCGGTGGCGAAACCGCTGGTCCAGCCACCGCGCCGGTCACCATGCAGATCGAGCCGGACCGCATCCTGGCCCTCAAAGCCAAGTTCGAGGCCGTGCGGGACATGGTCCAGCAATTCTTGGAGCAAGAGGAACGCAACCTCCCGGCGCACCCGGTTGCTCAGGATGACGTATCGAAAGACGCGGCGAACTTGTTCAGCGAGAACGCGAGCACCGCTATCACGGTCACGCTGGCGTTCATCGCCGAGCTGAATCGCAACATCGAACAACTCGAAAGCACCGCCAAGACCTACAACCTGGTCGAAGACGCGAACACGGCCACGGTCGGGCAAGTGGACGGAGGCAAGTGACCACCATGTCACGACGTTCGACCGCAGCGGTCATCGGACTCCTGGCCGTGGCGGGTGTTGCGGGCTGCTCCTCGGGGTCCGGGTCGTCCACCGGCTCGACGGCCACCGCGCCGACCACGTCGACCACCACCGAGGACAACCCCCGGCCCGCGTCCTCCCGACCGCGTGAGCTGAAGCTCGACGGCCGGGCACCCTGCGACCTGCTCACCGCCGACCAGCTCACTCGGCTCGACATCGATCGGCCGGGCAAGCCGCTGGAGGTCACCGCCCTGCGGTCGACCGGCTGCCACTGGATCACCACGCGGGCGTCGACGACCCTCGTGCCCGTCACGGCCGAGGGGATCGAGGTGTGGACCGACGGCAAGCGCCTCGGTCAATCCGAGGAGATCGACCCGATCTCGGGGTTCCGGGCGATCACTGTCACGGTTGCGTCGACCGCCCACCGCTGTGACGTCATGGTCGACACGGGTGCCGGGCAGTACCTCGCCGCCGGGTTCTCCGTGACCGCGCCGGACCCCAGCCGGGTGCCGAAACCCTGTGACGGGGCACGGCAACTGGCGGAAGCGGCCATGCAGAACCTGCTGAAGTGAGGGGGCGGGATGACCGGGATCGGCGACTACAACTTCGACGCGCAGTCACACCGCCAGCTCTACGACAACATCCACGGTGGTCCGGGGCACCGCGCGGCCCAGGCCGTCGACGACGCGTGGAACGCCTTCCGCGCGGTCATGGGCAACGCCAGGAGCGAACTCGAATCGGCCATCCGCGACTCGCAGGCCGTGTGGATCGGCCCGGCCGGTGAGCGGTTCGCGGCCGGTTCCGCGCCGCTGGTCCAGTGGGCCGAGGACGCCCGTGTCGCCGGTGTCGAGACGCACAAGGCCTTCGCCGCCCAGACTTCCTTCTACGGCAGCGCGAAGGACCGGATGCCCGAGCCGGTCGAGGTCACGTCGACGGCCAACGACGACTTCTGGGGCATCCCGGCGGGCTTCCAGCACCTGGTGGGCGGCCAGACCGACCAGGACGTCCAGGAACGGGCGGCCCTCGAGGCCAAGCAGGAAGCGGTCCGGGTCATGCAGGGTTACCGGGACGGGGCTGCGGCGGCCGTCGACCTGCTCGGCGCGTTCACCCCGCCACCGCAGGTCGTCACGGAGGTCGCCGAGCCCGCGTTCGACCAGAGCACGCAGCAGGAGACCCGCGCGCGGCAGTACGAAAGCGACTCGACCAGCACCACGACCGCCGACCGGGCCCAGAGCCTTCCCTCGGTGGTCGCACCGCCGGCCGCCGTGCCGCAGCCGGACGGCGACACGAACACCTCCGCCGCACAGCCACCCGCCGACGTGACACCGAGACCGGCACCTCCGCCGGTTCCGACACCGCAGCCCACTCCGCCCCCACCGAACACGATCCTCCCGCCGGTGCTGAAGGCGACCCACCGCCCGCCTCCCGAGACCTTCCGGAGGCCTCCCACATCCACCCGTCGCAGCACCGGCACCGGGACCGGGACCGGGACCGGGACCGGGACCGGGACCGGGACCGGGACCGGGACCGGGACCGGGACCGGGACCGGGACCGGGACCGGGACCGGGACCGGGACCGGGAAAGGCTTCGGCGGCGTCCCGTCCACCGGCTCGCCCCGCCCCGGCCCCATCGCTCCCGGGCCACTTACACCTGGTCCGCTAGGCCCTGGCCAACCGGCCACGGGTGCCGGCGGCACTGGCACCGGCACCGGTCAGGGTGCCGCGCCGGCCGGTTCCGACAACTCCCGGTTATCGCGGGGCGCGGCGAGCGCACCGGTGCCGGGCGGGGTGGTCGGCGGACCGCAGCGAGGTCCGGGTGACGACGACGTGGAGCACAAGTCCGCGCCCTACCTGGAGGAGTTGGCGGACCTGTGGGGTGAGGACGACATCCCGCGCGTGTCGCCGCCGGTGATCGGGGACGACGACTAGTGCGAAGACTCACGCTGTCCCGGCTGGAGTTCGACCTGTGCTGGGACCACCTCCGCCTGGGCGAGTACCCCGCGATCCTCTCGATCCCCGCGCACGGCGCCACCCTGGACGAGCGCCGGAAGTTGTTCGACGGCGCCTGGGACTCCCTCGAAACCCGGGGTCTGGCCGCACGGCGTGACCCGGACCCGCGCCTGGCGGGGTGGCTGGAGCTGCTCGCCCGTCCCGAACAGGAGGTCGACGCGCGGCTGAGGCTCGACGACGGGCCTCGCATCCGCGCCGTCGCGGCGGCTCGGCGCGGGCACGCCGTGCTCGCCGTGCTGACGGCCGAAACCCTGTCCCTCCAGGAGATCGACGAGAGCGCGTTGGCCTCGTCGGTGGTGGGGCTGCTGCCGCCGCACGCGATGCCCCGCTCGCGGTCGGTGAGCCTGCCCGCGGCCGACCTGGAGAAGGCCGCCGCCACGGCCGGCGAGTCCGCGTCCCGGATGGAAGCGGCCTTGCGGGACAACGGGATCCCGCGTCCGGACGCGCAGAAGATCAGCTCGGTGCTCGGCGGTGTCGTGCGCATGGGGCAGTTCGGCGCGGCCGTGCGCCCGGTCCGGCACGGCGTGCCCGGACCCCGGACGCGCGGCCCGTACGCCGTGTCCTTCTACGACACCGCCGAAGGCCGCTGGCAGTTCACGCGCCGCCCGTCCGGCGACGGCCGGGAGTGGTCGACGTTGAGCCCGGCCGACCACCAACGACTGGTCCACGCGGTGTCGGAGTTGTTGTCGTCGGCACAGGAGGCGCGATGAGCGAGACGTTCAAGTTCGGGTTCGAGGAAGCGGATCCCGAAGACCTGCCACGCCGGCGGCCGAGCCTCAAGGAGGACACCTTCGTAGGGCGGGACGCGGCCGGCGTCGTGACCGTCGCCGTCGACGAGACGGCCCGGGTGCGGCAGGTGACGCTCGACCGGGGTTGGCGCGAAGCGCTGGACCCGCGCCGGCTCGGCGCGGCCGTGGTCGAGGCGGCGAACGACGCCACCCTCCGAGCGCTGGTCAACCAGGCCGAGCGACCACCAACCACAACCACCCCACCGACTCCTCCCACCGACGAACCCATCACACCGGCCGCGGCGCAGCAGTTGCTCGACGCCGTCCACGCCGACCTCGACGCGTTCACCCGGCGGTTGGCGGGGGTCGTCGACCGGGACGTCGCCGTGACGAGCCGAGGCGGACACGTGCACGGGACCGCGCGAACGGGCCGAGTCCTGGACCTGTCCGTCGACCCGCACTGGGCGCGCCGGGCCCGGGACTCCGAGATCGGGTCGGAACTGCTCGACGTCCTGGCCGCGCTGCACGCCCGGAGCACCCCCGGCGAGTTGGCGTCCGGCCCGCACAGCGCCGCCATCAGCGAACTCACCGCCCTCCTGAGCGATCCGCAGACCTTGCTACGCCGATTGGGGCTCACCCGATGACCGACCTTTCCGTCGCACTCGAAGCGATGCGGTCCGACGCGAACACGTGGGCGACCGCGGCCGACCGCCTGGACGCCCCGTCCGCCGCGATCACCGGCCTCACGCTCACCGGCGCCGACCTGTCCCGGTGGGCCGTCGACAGCGGGTTGGACCGCACCTATGAACAGGCGCGGACCGCGCTTGAGGACGTGGTCGCGCAGGCCGGTCGTGCGTTCCACGACCTGAGCACCACCCTCCGCGCCGCCGCGGACACCTACGAGCGCGAGGAAGAGGCCAACCTCCACGCCCTGAACAAGATCGTCCGGTAGGTCGTGCGATGAACCCCCTCGTGCAACGGGCCGCCGACGAGTCCCGTGCCGCCGACAGCAAGGTCGACCAGTTCTTCGAGCGGGTCGAGCAGGTGCTCGGCTTCGTGCCGGAGCCGCTGCGCCACCTGATCGAGGCCATCCGGCTCGGCCTGGTGGCGCTGGAGGAGAAGATCCGCGACTTCCAGGAGCGCATCGCGGGGCTGTGGGAGCAGCGGGGCGACGCCGACCGGCTCCGGCAGGTCGGCGAGCGGTGGGTGGCCGAGGTCGGCGACGTGCTGGGGGACATCGCCGCCGGCATCGCCCCCGACAAGCTGCGCACGGCCGTCGAGTGGGAGGGCCGCGCCGCACGCGCCTACCAGCTCGCCGTGCCGCCGCAGGCCGCCGGGCTCAACGCGGTCAAGGACATCGCGAACCAGCTCCGCGCGTCCCTCAACAGCCTCGCCAACTCCCTCGACGTGTTCTGGCTGTCGATCAGCTTCGCGCTGGCGGGTTTCGTCGTCGGCGCGGTGGTCGCCATCGCCGCCGCCTGCACCGTGGTGGGCATCCCGGCGGCGATCGCCGCGCTGGCCACCGCGGTCGCGACCTCGTTGGCGGTCGTCGGCGCGACGGTCCTCGCGCTGGAGTCGCACTTCAACACGATCGAGACCGAGCAGGCGGCGATCAGGCAGAAGGTCCACGACCTCGGCTCGACGTGGTCCGCGCCGAACACCGCGGACATGGCCGACGCGAGCGTGACCGACGGCGACGGATCGGATTGGCGTCCCGGGTCATGAGCTTCCCGCTCACCCAGCCACCGCCCCGGTACGTGCGCCTGCACCCGGACCGCGCCCGGCACATCCGCTCCCGGTGCGCGGCGGTCGGCGTGCCGCTGTCGGTCGCGGCGGGGGCGCTGGTCGTCGTGATCATCGTCGCGGGCCTGCGCCTGCCGACCGCCCGGGACCCGTTCAACTCCCTCGTCTGGGCGGTCGGCGCCGCTGCCGCGCTCTGCGGTTTCCTCGCCACCCTCGGCCTGGCCGGGGCCCGGCCCTACGTCGTCAACGACCACCTGGACCTGAACGGGGCACGGGTCACGCGGCGCGTGCTCGGCGCGGTGTGGACGTGCACCACGGTCGTCTCGGCGTTCACGTGCCTGTTGTTCGTGCTGCTGGTGACCAGTGGGCGCAGCGCGACCAAGGGCATCGCGTTCGCCGGCTGGGCGTGGGCGTACCTCGCCGCCCTCGCCCTGCCGGCGGTCCTCTCGGGCATCGCATTCTTCACCGCGAGAGCGTTGTTCCGACCCGCAGTACGCCTCTGGTGAACGGCGAATTCAACGAAAATCATTGTGCACCCCGGAGCAGATCCGGCATACTCGAAGGCACAACGACGAGACCGGGAGCGGATGTGATGACGGACAAGCGCAACGCGGAGTTCCCCTCCGGTTGGCAGCACGGAGCCGTCCGCGCCGCCGACCGAGGTCTCCCGGCCACGTATGCCCTGGTGGGCGCGGTTTCCCTGACGTAGGCGCGCGGCGCGCCGCCGCCGGGGAGCCGCCCATCGGGAAACCGATCCGGGCGGCTCCTCTGCATTTCACGTCAATTCGTCACCGCACATTTCCACAATTCCGGTGGAGACGGGCTGCGGAGCCCGACCCGGCTGTAAACCGGGCGCCCCCTGGGCATTGCCGGTTCGACTCCGGCCTCCACCACCGATCGGCACGTCCCCAAGGTGCAACTGGCTGCACACCCGACTGCTACTCGGGAGGGCCGGGTTCGAGTCCCGGTGGGGTGAGCTTCCGTGCCGAGCGGCCGTGCGCACCCCACGGCCCGCACCCGACCCCTACGACCAGGCACCCGCCGCGGCCGCGGCCTTGACGTAGTCCTCGAACCGGCGGGGTTCGCGGCCCAGCGCTTCCTGCACGCCCGTCGACAGGTGGGCGTCGTGGCCGTCGCGGATCGCCGCCAGCGAGGCCGTCAGGACGGCCGCGTACTCCGGCGAGAAGCCGGCCTCCGCCAACGCCGCCGTGAACGGCTCCTCCGGCACGTCCACCGCCTTCACCTCGCGCCCCGACACCTCCGCCACCAGGGCCACCGCGTCCGGGAACGAGATCGCCTCCGGGCCGGACAGCTCGTACACGCGGCCGGCGTGGGCGTCGGAGGTCAAGGCGGCCACGGCGACGTCCGCGATGTCCTGCGCGTCGATGAACGGGTTGCCGCCCGCGCCCATCGGCAGCGCCACCTCTCCGCCCAGCACCATCGGGAGCAGGAAGTCCTCGCTGAAGTTCTGCTGGAACCACGTCGGCCGCAGGATCGTCCAGTCCACAGTGGACTCCCGGACGGCGGCCTCGCGGCCGTCCGCCGGGTCGATGCCGCGCGCCGACAGCAGCACGATCCGGCGGACACCGGCCGCGACGGCGGCGGGCACGAAGGCCTCGACCTCCGCGGACTCCAGGTTGTTCGCGGGCGGCACCAGGTAGACCGCCGACACGCCGTCCAGGGCCGGGGCCCACGTGGAGGAGTCGGACCAGTCGAACCGCAGCGCGGACGAGCGGGACGCGGGGCGGGCGGCGGGGCCAAGAGCGGCGGTGACGCGGCGGCCGGTCTTGCCGGTGGCGCCGAGGACCAAGGTCGTTGTCATGACCCCAAGCCTGCCAAGATCGTGCTGGACGGAACATGGCCGAGACGCCCGATCGCATGTTCAATCGTCTACGTGGACGCTCTCACCGACCTCCTCCGCGGGGTCCGCGCGCAAGGCGCCCAGCTGTGCCGGTCCTTCGCGACCCCGCCGTGGGGCCAGCGCTACGCCGGCGACACGCCGCTGATCCTGGTGATGATCGCCGGCCGCGGCGGCTGGCTGGTCGTCGACGGCCACGAGCCGATGTGGCTGCGCGAGGGCGACGTCGGACTGGTGCGCGGCCCGAACGCGTTCGTCCTCGCCGACGACCCGGCCACCCCGCCCCAGGTGGACACCTCCGACGCCGACTGCGACCGGTGGCGGCTCGGCACCCGCACCTACGGGTCGGCGCACGACGGCGAATCCGTGGTGATCACCGGCCGCTACGACGTCGTCGGCAGCGTCTGCGACCGCCTGCTCAACGCGCTGCCGCAGGTGTTCGTGGTGCCCAACCCGGACGAGCCGTGCCCCGTGCTGGACCTGCTCAAGGCCGAGGTGGGCCGCGACCGGCCGGGCCAGGACACCCTCCTCGACCGGGCCCTCGACCTCATGCTCGTCGCCGCCCTGCGCGAGTGGTTCGCGCGCCCCGAGGCCAACCCGCCCGCCTGGTACGCCGCGCTGGGCGACCCCGTCGTCGGGCCGGCGCTCCGGGCGATCCACGACGACCCGGCCCGCGCGTGGACGGTCGGCGAGCTGGCCGCCAAGGCGAACGTGTCCCGCGCGGCCCTGGCGAGGCGGTTCACCGCGGCGGTCGGCGCGCCGCCGTTGACCTACCTGACCGAGTGGCGCATGGCGGTCGCCGCCGACCTGCTGGCCGAGCCCGGCGCGACCGTCGGATCGGTGGCCCGCGCGGTCGGCTACACCGACGGCTTCGCCTTCAGCACGGCCTTCAAACGGGTACGCGGTGTCCGGCCCAGCGACCACCGTGTGGTAGCTCTGCGGGCATGAGCAACCTGGACGACCTCCGCGACGCCCTGCGCCGCTTCGCCGCCGCGCGCGACTGGGACACCTACCACACGCCCAAGAACCTCGTCATGGCGTTGTCCGCGGAGGTGGGCGAGCTGACCGACCTGTTCCAGTGGCTCACCCCGGAAGAGGCCGCGAAGGCCATGGAGGACCCCGAACTCGCGTGGCACGTCCGCGACGAGCTGGCCGACGTGGTCCACTACCTGGTGCGCTTGGCGGACAAGCTCGACGTGGACCTGGTCGAGGCCGCCTTCGCCAAGATCGAGCGCAACGAACGGCGCTTCCCGACCGGAGACCTCCGGCCAGTCGAATGAGGGGGCCATGCAGTCCATCGACACCCTGCACCTGCACCAGAAGATCACCATGATGGTGAACCGCTACGAGGCGTTCGCCGACGACGGCCACGGCAACACCGGCCAGGTCGTCGCGTTCGCCGAACAGAAGCGGATGAAGCTCAAGGAGGAGGTCGTCGTCTACACCGACTCCTCGAAACAACACGTGCTGGCCCGGTTCAAGGCGCGCAAGGTCGTCGACCTCGGCAGCGGCTACGACGTCACCGACGGCGACGGCCGGCCGATCGGCCTGTTCCGCAAGGACTTCGGCAAGTCGTTGTTCAACTCGACCTGGCACCTGGAGCAGGCCGGGACGCCGGTGGCCACCGGGCGCGAGCGCAACCACGGCATCGCCGTGCTGCGCCGGATCTGGTCCTTCCTGCCGTTCGTGGGCGACCTGCCGTTCCCGATGCGCTACCACTTCGACTTCGGCCGCGAGGGCGGTCCGCCGGTGTTCAGCGTGGACAAGAAGACGTGGCTGCGCGACCAGTACCTGATCCGGGTGCCAGACCCACACGTGGACCGCCGCCTGGTGATCGCGCAGGCGATCGCGCTGGACGCCCTCCAGTCCCGCTAGCCGGCAGTCCCACTCGACCGCAGTCCCACTCGACCGCAGTGCCGCTGGAACGGCGGTCCCGCTAGACGTAGGTGAGCAGCAGGAGCACCAGGACGATCAGCACGATCACGCCGAGGACGGCGGACACCCACGTGGGCGAGGTCTCCGACGAAGGTCTCTTTCGCGCGTGCCTGCCCCGTCTCCTGCGTCTTCGCCACGGCACCGAAGCCTCCCCCGCCCACTGCCCGATCGCGTATTTGCCGGTCATGGGCAACAACGGTAGGGATGCGACAGGGGAGCAGACCTCACATCACCCGGTCGCGCGGACGGGATCGCCCGGACAGCGGTCAAGCCGGTCGGCACCGTGACCGACCACAGGGGGGAGGACGACGACGTGAACGTGACCGTGGTGGGAGCCGGTATCGCCGGGGTGGCGTGCGCGCGGGCGCTCGTCTCAGCCGGTGTGACCGTCCGTGTCCTGGAACGGGCCACGCCCGGCGGGCGGATGTGGGCTGAACCGCACGGCGGGCGACCGGTGGACATGGGCGCCGGGTACTTCACCGTCTCCGACGACCGGTTCGCGGCCGTGGTCGAGCGTTGGCGGGCCGCCGGGTTGGCCCGGGAGTGGACCGACACGTTCGCCATCCACTCCCCCGCGGGCTGGAGCACGACCACGGGTCCGATGCGGTGGGCCGCTCCGGGTGGCCTGACTTCGCTCGTGGTGGACCTGGCGAACGGTCTGGACGTGCTCTCGTGGCACGAGGTGTCACGGGTCGAACCAGGTCCTCTCGTGGACGGCGAGCCCGCCGACGCCGTCGTACTGGCCATGCCAGGCCCGGAGGCGGTGCGAGTCCTCTCGCCGAAGCTGGTCGAGACCCTGGCGGTGGCACGGAGCCAGGAGTGGCTGCCGTCCGTCGTGGCGACGTACGAGTTCGCCGAGCGGAACTGGGACTTCCAGGGCGGTGCCTTCGTCAACGACCACCCGGTGCTGACGACCCTGTTCGACGACGGAAGCCGGCGGGGCGACGGCGCACCCGTCCTGGTCGCCCACTCCACCGCGGAGGCAGCCGACCGGTTCACGACGAACGCCGTGGCCGCGAGCAGGGAGCTGGAAACCGCCGTACGCGAGCTGCTCAACCTGCCCGAGGGACCTGAGTCCTCCGACGCCTGGCGCTGGGACTTCGCCCGCCCCGCCACTCCCGGCGACCGCCCGTTCCACTTCGGTCCGGAACGCGTGGGCCTCGCCGGCGATGCGTGGGGCACCCCGAAAGTGGAAACCGCCTGGCTGTCCGGCACCACACTGGCCGAGGCGATCCTCAAGTCCTGAACGCAAAAAAGCCCTCAGGGGCACCCGACCAGTCGGGTGCCCCTGAGGGAAAGAAAGTTCGGCGGCGTCCTACTCTCCCACACCCTCACGAGTGCAGTACCATCGGCGCTGGAAGGCTTAACTACCGGGTTC
>NZ_JAPSLK010000101.1 GCF_031180885.1 Saccharothrix sp. | reverse complement strand
CGACATCCGCGACTGGATCAAGGCCTGGAACGAGGACCCCAAGCCCTTCGTCTGGACCAAGGACGCGGACGAGATCCTCGACCGCCTCGCCTCATATCTTGATCGAATTCCCGGCGCAGGACACTAGAAACGGCGCACGTCCAGACACGCGCACGTCTCGAAACGGCGCACGGCTGAACAAGAGCGGGCTCCCCCGGCCCCGAAAACCGGGGGAGCCCGCCGCCTACCACTGGATGGACTCCAGCGAGTCCAGCGGCGGCCGGTCGTCCAGGGACTCGGGCATCGCCAGCGTGTCGGCCGCCTGGAGCGCCTCCGGGAAGGTGAACCCGCACCGGGTCTCGATGTCCCCGAGACGGACCTGGAAGACGCGGAACTCGTCGAGTTCCAGGGCCTCCAGCTGGTTCAGGTTCTGGGTCAGGATGAACGCCCGCGCCTTGAGCACGCCCTGCTCCACGAACGCGATGACCTTCCAGTACTCACGCGGCAGCCGCACGCCGCGGAACACCCGGTCGTCGGGCTGGAACACCGGGCCGCCGTAGACGCTGACGCGGAGGTTGTCCACGTCCACGTCGGCCAGCACCGCGTCCTCCAGCCGGCCCCACAGGCCGCGCTTGGCGCTCTGGTTGAAGTCGTCGATCTGGGGCGTGATGTTGGTGAAGAAGAACGAGTCGACGTTGGCCTGCTCCGCCTCCGCCATCGGACCCCACAGCAGGTCCGCGCGCCGCGCGATGTGGCCGCGGTCGAGGCGGTTGCCCTTGTAGAGGTCGTCGCCGACCTGGAACTCGGGCGGGATTCGGGAGTCGAGGATGAACGGGATCCCGCTGCGGTTCAGCGTCTTCAGCGTCTTGCCGTCGATGTTCCACGCCACCCAGAACGCGAACCGCCGCGACTTGCTCTGCGCCAGCGAGAAGTGCGTGTAGTCCACGACCTCGCTGCCGTTGAGCACGACCGCGTCCGCCTTGGCCGCCGCGCCCAGCACCGGCACGCCGACCGTGACGCCGAGGAAGTCCGGGGCGAAGCCCTTGACCGCGCGGGCCGGCTTCTTCGGCGGCTTGATGGTGACGCCGAGCTTCTCGAACACCGACTGGGGCAGGCACGCCAGCGCGTGCTCGTCGGTGCTGCCCTGGGTCTCGCCGCCGAAGTGCAGGCCCGCCATGGTGCGGGTGACCTTGCCGTTGGCGGCCTTGAACAACCACACCGCGCCGGAGTCGCCCTGCATGCTGATCTCGCCGCCGGGCGCGGGTTTGGCCGGGTCGGGGCCGATCTCGAAGCAGCCGATCTCCTTCTCGCCGACGTCCCCGCCGTAGTTGATCTTCACGAGGGCGTCCACGCGGCGCACGATGCCGTGCGTGACGCCGGTGGTCCGGCCGCTCTTGACGACCTTGTCGCCCAGTTCCGGCTCGCCGATCTTCTCGACGGTGACGCCGAGGTCGACGATGTCGGTGCCGAACCCGCGGTCCTCGATGGAGGCGATGGCGCAGTCGCCGGCCGCGCCCAGGTGCGACCGGACGAGCCGGCCGAGGCGGTTGAGGTCGGTGCGGTTGTCGTCGTGCGGGCCGGGCTGGACGATCGCGTCCCCCAACGCGCCGCTCGGGCCGTGCAGCACGTGCCAGTTCGACAGCACGTAGGGCGTGCCGTCGACGCGGTCGTAGACGATGCAGCCGACGGTCCCGGCGGGCACCGACGGGTGCGCGACGCTGACGCCGGGCACCACCGGGTCGATGCGGGACTTGCGCTCCCCCGACGCCCGTTCCGCGACGACCTGGAAGTTGGCCTTGTAGTCGCGCTGCACGACGTCCGTGGGCACCTCGACGCCGTCCACGACGATGCACTTGGGCAGCATCTGGGTGCCCATGGACTCCAGCGCCGACTCCTCGGCCTTCTCCTTGACGGTGAACTGGATGGCGACCTCGTCGGTCGGCTTGCCGTCCTCGACCTTGTAGCCGATGCCGATCGAGGACACGTTGCCGTCGCGCAGGTAGTCGGCGCCCTTGGTGCGCACGAACTGCCGCAGCGCCGCCATCAGCGCGTCGTTCTTCTTCTTGACCATGAGCGCGACCCCCTGTGTGCGCACGTCGGTGGCCTTGCTGTCGACGTGCTCCTACCGCTTGTTAGCCGCCGGACGGCGCGTTCACCCGTTCAGCCCAGCGCGCGCCGCCGAACGCCTTCGCCCACCACACTGCCGCCCGAACATGACCGTTGGACGAACAGGCGGTGGCGCGAGATCCCAAGCAGGCTAAAGGAGTCCGTGATCACGCGCGTACAGCGCCGCCTGGGTGCGGTCGCGCAGGCCCAAACGGCCCAGCACACGGGAGATGTGGTTCTTCACGGTGCCCTCGGCCAGGTGCAGGCGGCGGCCGATCTCGCGGTTCGTGCGGCCGGCGGCGACCAGTCGCAGCACCTCGATTTCGCGCTCTGTAAGCGAATGCTCACGGGGAGTCCGGGGTGGCTGCAACGCGTTCGCGAGCCGGGTCGCCGCCGCCGGGTCGAACTGGGCGATGCCGTCGTGCGCGAGCCGCACCGCCGCCGCGAGTTCGCGCGCGGGCCGGTCCTTGAGCAGGTACCCGCTCGCGCCGCCGCGCAGTGCCCGCACCACGTAGTCCTCGTCGTCGAACGTCGTCAGCATCACCACCCGGCACGGGACACGTTCGCGCAGCACGGCCAAGGCTTCGATGCCGTCCATCACGGGCATCCGGACGTCCATCAGCACCACATCCGGCGCCAGGGACACCGCCAAGTCCACTGCCTCTTGCCCGTCACCGGCGGTGCCGACAACCGTGATGCCGTCCTGGATGTCCAGCAAAGACGCGATGCTCTCCCGGATCAGCCGCTGGTCGTCCACCACCAGCACGCGCACGTCGGTCACCGCGGAATCCGCACGGTCAGCCGGGTCCCCGCGCCGGGCGCGCTGCGCACGTCGACCGCGCCGCCGACGGCCGCGACCCGTTCCCGCATACCGGACAGCCCGAAACCCTCGTCCGCCACGGAGAACCCCCGCCCGTCGTCGGCCACCACCAACTCCGCCCCAGTCTGTCCACAGTGGACCTTCACGGACACCGAGCGGGCGTCGGCGTGGCGCAGGGCGTTGGTGATGCCCTCCTGCGCCGCCCGGTACACCGCGAGCAGCACGGCCGGGTCGTAGCCGCTCTCGTCGCCCGCGCACTCCACGTCGACCTTGAGCCCCTTGGCCAGCTCCGCCAGCGCCGACGACAGCCGGAACGGTTCGCGCAGCGCCCGCACCGACCGCCGCACGTCCTCCAACGCCCGCCGCGCCGACCCACGGGCGTCGTCCAACGCCTTGTCGGCGGCCTCGGGATCGCGGTCCCGGAACGCCGACGCCTTCTCCAGCAGCACGGACACCGCGGTCAAGTGGTGCCCCAAGCCGTCGTGGACATCGCGCGCCAACCGGTTGCGCTCGGCGGCGGCGGACAACTCGGCCAGCCGCGCCCGCCCGCGCTGCTCCTCCACCGCCACCGCCGCCATGGCCAGCGTCAGCACCAGCCCCACGGCGAACATCAGCAGGTCCGACACCCGCTCGACGTCATGGGTCCAGCCCGGCGCGGTCACGCTGAACGACACCACGACCAGGCCGACGCACCCCAGCCCGAGCACGACCGCCACCACCCGCCCGAACGCGAAGTACGCCCCGAACGGCAGCAGCAACAACAACACCCGCGCCATGCCCGACCCGTCCGCCGCCGCCACGAGCACCACCAGCGCCGCCCGCGCCACCAGGAACGGCACCGGTTTCGCGAACCGCGGCTCGGCCAGGTCCAGCACGACCAGCGCCAGCAGACCGCCGACGAACCAGCCGAACCGGGTCTGGCCCAGCCCGGTCAACCCCGCGTACCCGCCCGCGAGCAGCACCGCGCCGTAGAGCAGGGGCGACAACCACACGACCGGACGCACTCGCGCAGGCTACTTCCGTTCCACCGCCCCGCCGATAGTGCCGATCGGCACCTCTCCCCACGCCCGGTCGCCACCCCTCGCCGCGTCCGGTCGGCACTCACGACCGTGCCGCGCGCGCTCCTAGCGTCGCCGGCCATGGACTTCCTACTGCGTTTCGGCGCCGTCTGCGGCGCGCTGTCCGGTCTGCTGATCGCCGTCCCCGGTGCGCTGGAGGCGTTCACCGGCGAAACCCTCGCGACCAGCCTGGTGCTCGGCGTCTCCCCCGCGATGGCCGCGCCCCTGCTCACCGCGCTGCACCTCAAGCAGCGGCACGCCGCGGGCGGCCTGGCCGTCTCCGGGTACGCGGCGAACATCGTCGGGCTCGGCCTGTTCGGCGCGGCGGCGTTCGCGTTGAACGTCGTGTTGTTCCCGCTCGGCGTGACCCCCGCCGCGCCGACGCGGGTCGTGCTGCTGGCCAGTGCGGCCGTGTTCGCCGTGGGATGCGTGTGGTTCGGGGTCGGCATGGTGCGCGCCCGTGTCCACCCGAGGGTGCCGGTGTGGATCTACCTGATCGCGCTGCCGGTGTTCACGCTCGCCGCGCGCCTGCCGGACACGCCGCTGACCAGCGGGTTGCACGTGCTGGTCGGCGGCGCGCTGGTGTGGCTGGCGGTGTCGGTCTACCCGAACGCGGCCACGTCGTCCTCGGCGACGGCGGCGGCGAACTCCTCCTCGGTCGCGGTGTCGGCGGGCCCGTAGTCCACGACGATCCGCCAGCGGTCGGTCCGGCGGCAGAACACGTGGAAGTGGCCGTAGAACACCTTCAACTCGCCCGCCTTGACGGCGTCGATGCGGAAGATCCCCCGCCCGCTGGCCATGTCGGCGGACGCTAGCGTTGCCCCGAAGAGCCGGGCGACCGGTTCTTACCGGGAATGCAACGTTGTAAATCGTCCGCCGGCCATCTACGCTCTCCGAGTTCCCGACCGCAGGAGGAGGTGCGCGTGGCCACGTTGAAGGACGTCGCCGCGCTCGCGGGCGTGTCGGTGAAGACGGTGTCGAACGTGGTCAACGGGTACGCGTTCGTGAAGCCGGACAACCGCCGCCGGGTCGAGGAGGCGCTGGTTGCCACCGGCTACCGCCCCAACCTGGGCGCCCGCAACCTGCGCCGGGGCCGCACCGGGTCCCTCGCCCTGGTCGTGCCCGAACTGGGCATCCCGTACTTCGCGGAACTGGCGGGCCTGGTGCTGCGGGCCGCCCGCGCGCACGACTGGAACGTCCTGATCCAGCAGACCCTCGGCACCCGCGAAGGCGAGCGCGAGGCCCTGGCCGCCCTCGGCCCGCACGTCGTGGACGGCGCGGTGATCAGCCCGGAAGCGCTGCGCGGAACCGACTTCGCCGGCGTTTCCGGGCCGCTGGTGCTGCTCGGCGAACACCCCTTGGACCTGCCGCTGGACCACGTGGGCATCGACAACGTCGAGGCCGCGCGCACCGCCGTGCGACACCTGCTGGACCTGGGCCGCCGCCGCATCGCCGCCATCGGCGCACACCCCGACCGCGCCACCGCTGCCCAACGCCTGCGCGGCCACCGGGAGGCACTGGCGGATGCCGGTCTGACCGGTCCGGTGGCGTCCGTGGAGCACTACCACCGCCGTGACGGCGCGGCGGCCATGGCGGCCCTGCTGGACTCCCCCGAGCCGCCGGACGCGGTGTTCTGCTTCAACGACCTGCTCGCGGCGGGTGCGCTGCGGGCGGCGGCCGACCGGGGCGTGCGGGTGCCCGGGGACGTGGCCGTGGTCGGGTTCGACGACGACGAGGCGGGCGCGTACGGCTCGCCGTCGCTCACCACGATCGCACCGGACAAGGCCGGCATCGCCCGCGCCGCCGTGGACCTGCTGCGCGAGCGGGTCGACGGCCGTGACCTGCCGCCCCGCCGGGTGCGGACGCCGTTCCGACTTCGGATCAGGGAGAGCACCGTTGGCTGATGTGTGGGTCGCGCCGGGCCGGATCAACCTGATCGGCGAGCACACCGACTACAACGACGGCTTCGTGCTGCCGATCGCCCTGCCGCACGCGGTGCGCGTCACGGCGGTCCGGCGGGACGACGGCGTGTTGCGGGTGCGGTCGCGCCAGCAGGACGGGGTCACCGAGGTGGCGGTGGCCGACCTCGCGCCGGGTGTGGTGACCGGGTGGGCGGCGTACGTGGCGGGCGTGGTGTGGGTGCTGCGCGAGGCCGGGTACGACGTCGGCGGTTTCGACCTGGTGGTGGACGGTGACGTGCCGCTGGGCGCGGGACTGTCGTCGTCGGCGGCCCTGGAGAGCGCCACCGCGCTGGCCGTCGCCGATCTGTCCACTTTGGACATCGACCGGTTCCGGCTGGCCCACTTGGCGCAGCGCGCCGAGAACGACTTCGTGGGCATGCCCTGCGGGATCATGGACCAGTCGGCGTCCCTGCTGGCCCGCGAGGGCCACGCCCTGCTCCTGGACACCCGCACCCTGGACACCGCGCACATCCCGTTCCACGTGGCCGCCGCCGGTCTGACCCTGCTGGTCGTGGACACCCGCGCCGCGCACCGCCTGGTGGACGGCGAGTACGCGGCCCGCCGCGCCGCCTGCCACAAGGCCGCCGAGGTCCTGGGCGTGCCCGCGCTGCGCGACCTGACCGAGGTCCCCACCGACCTGCCGGACGAGCTGCTGCGCCGGGTGCGGCACGTCGTCACGGAGAACCGAAGGGTCCTCGACGTCGTCGACCTGCTGCGCGCCGGGGACTTCCGCGCCATCGGGCCGCTGCTGACCGCGTCCCACGAGTCGCTGCGGGACGACTACGAGGTGACCGTGCCCGAGCTGGACGTGGCCGTGGAGGCGCTGGTGGCGTCGGGTGCGCACGGCGCGCGCATGACCGGCGGCGGCTTCGGCGGCTGCGTGATCGCGCTCGTCGACACGGCGCGAGTCGACGGGTGCATGGCCGCCGTGCGGGAAGCGTTCGCGCGCAACGGTTTCACCGCGCCCGAGTGCTTCACCGCGACCGCCGCTGCGGGAGCCCGAAGGGAACGCTGACGTCGTTCCCTTCGTGGACATCTCACAGACATCTCCCCGTAGTTGTCAAGGAGTGTCATCGCGGGCTTTCCGGGTGTACGCACTTGGGTATGTCCCCACTGACACGGCGAACCCTGATCGCCGGCGGCATCGCCAGTGCCGGCGTCACGGTCCTCGCCCCCTCCTCCGCCAACGCCATCGCCTACCCGTTCACCCTCGGTGTCGCGTCCGGTGAGCCCGCGCCGGACGGCTTCGTGATCTGGACCCGGCTCGCCCCCAGCCCGCTCAACGTCGACGGCCTCGGCGGCATGTCGAGCGCGAACGCGGCCGTGGACTGGCAGGTCGCCACCGACCAGCGGTTCACCCAGGTGGTCCGCTCCGGCACGTTCACCGCCACCCAGGCGTGGGCGCACAGCGTGCACGTCGAGGTGACCGGGCTGGCAGCCGGTCGCGAGTACTTCTACCGGTTCCGCGCGCTGGGCTACATCTCGCCGGTGGGCCGCGCCGTCACCGCGCCCGCCGTCGGCACCTCGCCCGCGCTGACCATGCTGTTCACCTCGTGCTCGCACTACGAGGCGGGCTACTTCACCGCCTACCGCCGGATGGCCGAGGAGAACCCGCACCTCATCCTGCACCTGGGCGACTACATCTACGAGGGCGCGGCGTCCACCACGAACGTCCGCAAGCACGCGCCCACCGTGGAGATCGACGACCTCGCCGACTACCGCGTGCGGCACGCGCAGTACAAGGGCGACGTCGACCTCCAAGCCGCGCACGCCGCCGCGCCCTGGCTGGTCGTGTGGGACGACCACGAAGTAGAGAACAACTACGCCAACCTGATCCGCAACGACTCCTCGCCGGCCGGTGACTTCCGGGCGCGGCGGGCGGCGGCGTACAAGGCGTACTACGAGCACATGCCGCTGCGCGCCGCACAGGCGCCGGTGGCGGAGAACATGCAGTTGTACCGGCGGGTCCGGTGGGGCAGCCTGGCCACGTTCCACATGCTCGACACCCGCCAGTACCGCGACGACCAGGCGTGCGGCGACGGCACGAAGGTGTGCCCGGACGCCGACGACCCGACCCGCACGCTGACCGGCGCCGCGCAGGAGACGTGGCTGCTCGACGGGATGCGGCAGAAGCTGGGCACCTGGGACTTCCTGGGCCAGCAGGTGTTCTTCGCGCAGAAGCTCGCCTCCGCCGACGGCGCGAAGTCCATGGACTCGTGGGACGGCTACACCGCCAACCGGGACCGGTTGCAGCGCGGGTGGGACTCCGCCGGGCTGCGCAACACGGTGGTGCTGACCGGAGACGTGCACCGGTCGTGGGCGAGCAACCTGATGTCGAACTACAACACCCAGGACAAGATCATCGGCACCGAGCTGGTGACCACGTCCGTCACGTCGGGCGGTGACGGCAACGCGGCGGACAACGCCCTGTCCAGCCTCAACCCGCACGTGAAGTTCTACAAGAACCTGCGCGGGTACGTCCGCACCGTCACCACGTCCACGCAGATGGCAGTGGACTTCCGCTGCGTGGACCGGGTGACCGCGCGCGACTACCCGGTCAAGACCGTCAAGAGCTACGTCGTCCAAGCGGGCAACCCCGGATTGCAGGCGCCATGAAGAAGATCCTCGCTCTGACCGCTGCCCTGATGCTGACGGTGACCGGCACCGCGTCCGCCGCCGTCACGTGGTCGACCGCGAACAGCACCGCCACCGGCGACCAGGACAACGCCGCCGTCTCGGCCGTGCGCAACGGCTGGACCGCCGTGGTGTGGGAGGACGACCGCGACTCCACCACGCCCACCGACCCGGTCCACAGCGATGTGTGGATCAGGCTCTTCAAGGATGGCGTGTCCCGCTACGAGAAGAAGCTGTCCGCCGGCGGCACCGGGAACTGGCGGCACGTGCAGCCGGACGTGGCGCTGCACGACGACGGCAGCGCGGTCGTGGTGTGGGCGGAGGACCCGGACGGCAACGGGTTCTACAACATCGCCGTGCGGGTGGTGCGGGTTGACGGCACCATCGCCGGTTCGGCCACAGCCAACGCGTCGTCGGACGGCCAGCAGCTCAACCCGGCCGTGGCCGCCGACCCGGACACCGCCGGGTTCGCCGTGGTGTGGGAGGACAAGCAGTCCACCGCAAACCCGACCGTGCGCGTGTCGGGCTTCGCGTCGGTGACGTCCAAGACGTTCGAGGCGCAGGTGCACAACGCCGGCGGCACCCACCAGCGGCCCGACGTGGCGATGGGCGCGGCGGGCAACGCCGTCGTCGTGTGGGAGGAGGACGGCGACGGCAACGGTTTCTTCAACGTGGGCCGCAAGATCCTGACCCCGACCGGTGGCGTGAAGCTGGCCCAGGGCGTGGCGAACGCGTCCGGCGGGGGTCAGCAGCGCAAGCCGGTGGTGGCGGCCAACTTCAACGGCGACTTCGCGGTGGCCTGGGAAACCGACCACACCGGCACGGCCCAGGTCGCGACCCGTTCGTTCCTGACCTCGGGCACCGCTTCGTCCACTGTGGACACGTTGCTGGCGGGCGCCGATCCGCAGGTGGGCATCGACGACCAGCGCGGCGTCGTGGTCACGTCCGTGGTGGCCTCCGACGTGTGGACCCAGGGCCTCAACCCCGACGGCACCACCGACGGCCGCCTCCCCCGCCAGTCCACCAACCAGACCGTGACCGGCCGCCAGGACGAACCCTCCCTGGGCGTCGACGCGTGGGGCCTGATCACCATCGCCTACACCGACGACAACGACGGCAACGGCTTCGACCAGGTCTACCTGGGCACCGGCTGGCAGAACAGCACCTGGTGACCTTCGTCCGCGGCGCGTTCCACCACGGGAGCGCGCCGCGGACTCCGCAAAAGCAGGCATCGCCTTGGGGAGGGCCGGCTAGAGTTGCGGAGTGGAACCCGTGGAGCGGCAGGTCAGGTTCGGCACGGCGCGACTGACACCGGCCCCCTACCGCCCGACCGCCTGGATGCTGACGGTCGACGGCGCCCTCCAGTCCTACGTCGACCTGGCCGACCCGACCTACCTGTACATGGCGTACTCCAAGTGGTTCGCCGGGGTGCTCGACCGGCACTGGCCGGCCGGGGAGCCGGTGTCGGCCGTCCAGGTCGGCGGCGGCGGCTTCACGGTCGCCCGCTACCTGGCCGCGACCCGCCCGGGGTCACCACAGACCGTCTACGACCTGGACGGCCCGCTGGTCGACCTCGTCCGCTCGCACCTGGACCTCGACGCGATCAACGACCTGGTCGTCCACGTCCAGGACGGGCAGCAGGGCGTCGAAGGCACCCCGGACTCCGCTGCGGACCTGGTCGTCGTGGACGTCTTCCACGGGGGCACCCCGGTCATCCACCTCGCCGGCGTCGAGTTCCTGCGCGAGATCGCCCGGGTCCTGCGCCCCGACGGCCTCTACCTGGCCAACATGTGGTCGGCCGCGGACATGCACCTGGCACTGCGGGCCGTGGCGTCGCTCACCGAGGTCTTCCCGAACGTCCTGCTCCTGGCCGAAGCCGGCCTGCTGCTGGGTGAGCGCGGCGGCAACGTCGTCCTGGCCGCGTCCGACCGCGAACTGCCGCACCAGGCCCTCACCGCGTGGGGCGAGGCCCCCGGCAACCGCGTCTTCTGCCTCTCCCCCGCCCAACTCGCGGCCATCCGCGGTGAGGCTCCGCCGCTGACCGCCGAGAACCCGGCGGATGCCGTCGCCCCCGTGCCCCGCTGGTTGCGCTGACCGTTACTGGGCGCGGAACTCCTTGGCCAAGCGCTTGGGCGCCTTGCACAGCCAAGCCTCGGTGATCAACTCGGCCAACTCATCCACCGGGATGCGCTCCAACCGCACCAGGACCGCCGGATACCCGTCCAGGTGCGGGATCGTGAAGTAGACGTCCGGGTCGTCCGCGACCAAGGCCTCCTTCACACCCAAGTCGGGCACGCTCACGCCCAGGATCGGCCCGTCCGGAGCGGACGCGCCCAGGCCCTCGTGGTCGCGTTTGCGGAGTGGACGGTCCCAGACGAACAGCTTGTCCTTCACCCGCCACGCGGGCAGACCGTCGTACGAGGGGCGTTCGGTCGTCTCCGGCAGCGCCAGGGCGATCCGGCGCACGTCCTCCCAAGTGGCCATGCGCGCACCCTAACCCCGCCCCGAAAAATGATCGTTGGCAAGACCAACGACCATCCGCTATCGTTGGCTTCACCAACATTGGACAGACCAACGGAGCACCCGGTGATCGAGCCCTTCAAGCTGGACGTCCCGCAAGCCGACCTCGACGACCTCATGGACCGCCTCGCCCGCACCCGCTGGCCCGACGAGCTGCCCGACGCCGGCACCGACTTCGGCATCCCCCTCGCCCGCGTCCAGGCGCTGGTCGAGCGCTGGAAGTCCTTCGACTGGCGGGCCGTCGAGGCCAAGCTCAACGCGCACCCCCAGTTCACCACCACCATCGACGGCCAGAACGTGCACTTCCTGCACATCCGCTCCGACCGCGACGACGCCCTCCCGCTGCTGATCACCCACGGGTGGCCCAGCTCGGTCCTGGACTTCCTCGACGTCATCGAGCCGCTACGTCGCGACTTCCACCTGGTCATCCCGTCCATCCCGGGCTTCGGCCCATCCGGACCGACCCGCGAGCGCGGCTGGAGCATGCAACGCGTCGGCCGCGCCTGGGCGGAACTGATGGACCGGCTCGGCTACGACCGCTACGGCACGCAGGGCGGCGACTTCGGCTCGGGCATCTCCCAGGCGGTCGCGGTCGCCGCGCCGGACAAGGTCGTCGGCGTGCACGTCAACTACCTGCCCACACCCCCGCCCGCGGACACCGAGGGCCTGTCCGCGACCGACCTCGAACGCGTGGAGGCGATCAAGCGGTTCCTCGCCCAACGCCCCGGCTACCAGGTCATGCACATGACCAAGCCCCAGGTCGTGGCCTACGGCATCACCGACTCCCCGGTGGGCCTGCTCGGATGGGTCGCGGACAAGTTCGACGAGTGGCTGGACCCGCGCTCGAACGTGTCCGACGACCGCCTGCTGGAGGTGGTGACCCTCTACTGGCTCACCGGCACCACCGGCTCCGCGCTGCGCATCGCGAAGGAGACGCCCCCCGGCGTCCCGCGCTGCCCGGCACCGCTCGGCGTGGCGGTGTTCCCCGAGGACATCATCCTGGCCGTGCGCGGAGTCATCGAACGCCAACAGGACGTCCGCCGCTGGACCGAGTTCGACCGAGGCGGCCACTTCCCCGCCATCGAAGTGCCGAACCTGCTCGCCGAGGACATCCGCGCGTTCTTCGCCGACCTCCGCTAGCCACAAGTCACCAACCTCGGCAGCCACCGGCCAGTCCCCCTCACCCACCGGCCAGTCCGCCGTGGCGAGCGGGCAGTCCGCCCGAGCGGACACACCTCAACTTGGGCTTCTTGCTTGTGTCATCCCCGTATGGCCCGCCCGAAGGGCTACCACATTTTTGGTCGGGTGCAGCCGAAAATTTTGTGAGGAACGAGC
>NZ_JAPSLK010000100.1 GCF_031180885.1 Saccharothrix sp. | reverse complement strand
GCCCGGGCGGGGGACCGCAGGGCGTTGGAGGAGTTGGTGGCCGCGCACCTGCCGCTGGTCTACAGCATCGTCGGCCGGACCCTGTCCAGCGATGTCGACGACGTGGTTCAGGACACGATGGTGCGGGTGGTGCGGGGGATCGGTGGTCTCCAGCAGCCGGACAGCTTCCGCTCGTGGCTGGTGGCGGTGACGGTCAACCAGATCCGGGAGCACCGCAAGCGCCGGAACGTGGTCGAGGGCCAGTGGGAGCAGTACGGCGAGCACCCCGATCCCAACGCCGAGTTCGCCGACTACGCGCTGCTGCGGCTCGACGTGGCCCGCCAGCAGCAGGAGGTCGAACGCGCGGCCCGCTGGCTGCAACCGGGTGACCGTGACCTGTTGTCGTTGTGGATTCTGGAGAGCAGTGGGCATCTCACCCGGGCGGACATCGCGCGTGCACTGAACCTCGATCCCCACCACGCGACGGTCCGGGTGAGCAGGTTGAAGGGGCGGTTGGAGGGGGCGCGCATGGTGGTGCGCGCACTGTCCGCGCGTCCCCGTCGTCGGCCACCTCCACCGTGCTGCCGACAACGGCGCCACCGCCGCCATCCACACGGGCCGCCCCGACAACCACACCTCCACCGGTCACGACCACGACAACGGCCGCGCCGCCCGCGCCGACGTCCCCGGCAGCGCCCACGGTCCAGCCCGCGCCCAGTCGGTTGATCACGCTCCTCAACGACCGCCGCCGCGCCCTCGGCCTGCCCGAGGTCCGGGAGAACGCCCGCGAGGTCGAAGCCTCGGTCGCGTGCGCCGAGACCAACGTCAAGAACGGCTCCGGCCTCACCCACTGCGGCCACGAAGTGCTGTTCTGGTCGTCCGGAGGGCCGTCGCCCGAGCAGATCATGGAGGCGTGGTTCAACAGCCCGGGCCACAAGCGGGCGCTGACCTACGGCAGTTCGCGCAACGCCGGCGCGGCGATCGTCGCCAAGCCCGGCGGCGGCATCGTCGCGGCCCTCACCATCGACTACTGACGGGCAAGTCGCTGCCGTCGACATTCGAGTGCGCGGCAGCGGGTAGTGCGGACAATCGCCGCACCCGGCGGTCCCGGGCCGTCAAGAGGACCGCCGGGGACGGAGCGGGAGACCTGCTGTGCGCCGGCTCCGCGGCGAGGCGGAAGTCGGCGGCATCCGATGGCTTGCGGCGCGAGCCGTTCGCGCCGCGGCCGGATGCCCGGCGGTCGTCGTCCCGGGCGGCGCGTGGTCGTCTGCCGCGACCCTCGGTTCACGCCGTGGCGAAGAGGCTGCTCTCGAGGTGGTCGAGGGCCAGGCGGACCGCGCCGAGCGCGACGTTCTGCTCGCCGAGACGTGAGGCCTGGACCGGGATGGGGAACAGGCAGAGTTCGTCGAGACGCTGCTTGAGGGGTTTGAGGAGGGTGTCTCCGGCGTGCGAGAGCCCGCCGCCGATGACGATCTTGTCCGGGTCGATGAGGAGAGCCGAGGCGGCGATGCCGGTGGCGAGGTCGTCGATGAAGGTGGGGTCGTCGACCGGTTTGCCGGCGGCCAGGGCGTCGCGGGCTTCGTACCAGCGGGCCGCGGGGAGCACGCCGATCTCGCCGGCGGCACCGTGGCGGCCTACGCGCAGGGCACCGCCCAGAAGGATGCCGACCGAGACCTGGTGTCCGGCGAGGATGTAGACGACGTCGGAGGCGTCCGCGGCGGCGCCCTGCCAGTGTTCGGCGAGCGCGCCGAGGTTGGCGTCGTTGCCGACCATGACGGGTCCGGTGCCGATCCCGGACAGTGCTTGTCGGACGTCCACACCGCTCCATTGGAGCAACGCGGGGGACCGTGCGACCGTTCCGGTGCTCGGATCGATCGGCCCGGTGGTGCCCGCGCCCACGGCGAGGACGTCGGCGAGCCGGACGTTGGACGCCCGTGCCGCGCGCTTGAGGGCGGTGCGGGCAACGTCGACGCGGTCGGCGTTGCTGTGCTCGGCGGACACCTCGATCCGGTGGCTGCCGAGCACGGTGCCGCCCAGGTCGGCGCACAGTGCCAGGACTTTGTGGATGCCGATGTCCACGCCGAGCACGTAGCCGTACTCGGCGCGGAACCGGAAGCGCTTGGCGGGCCTGCCGACCGGGCGTGGCGCGTCCGGGTCGGGCAGGACTTCCGCGAGCAGTTCACGGTCGACCAGCTCGTTGACGGCTTCCTCGGCCGAGGGGCGCGAGATCGAGGCCCGCTGGGCGATCTCGCTGAGGGTGAGGCCGGTCGGAGCGCCGTCGGCGTGGATCACGCGCAGGGCCGCCGTGGTCGTGGCACGGCTCAGCGGGGCTCCGAACCAGTGTGGGGACGACTCCGCGTTCATCGACTCTCCCGCCCTCTTGACCCCGTGCCACTCGGGTGCAACCATGCTACCGCCGCTAAATATTAAGTTCAACTGCGTAATTAACTCACCCCTCGTGTGGTCGAAAACCTCCAGTTCCGGGCTGGTAGGCGACCGCTGAACTCGACGCTTCGATGGAGGCTCGAACCCCATGCCCCAGTCCCGCACGGCGCTGTCCTGGCTCGCCGACTCGGTCCTGTACCAGATCTATCCGCAGTCGTTCGCCGACTCGGACGGTGACGGCATCGGCGACCTCGCGGGCATCACCGAGCGGTTGGACTACCTGGAGTGGCTGGGTGTGGACGCCGTGTGGCTGAGTCCGTGCTTCGACTCGGAGTTCGGCGACGCCGGCTACGACGTGACGGACTACCTGAGCGTCGCGCCGCGCTACGGAACGAACGAAGACGCGGTCTTACTGGTGGAAGCCGCGCGAGTTCGCGGTATCCGGGTGATGCTCGACCTGGTTCCCGGGCACACGTCCCACCGGCACCCGTGGTTCCGGGAGTCGGCGAACACGCCCGGAGATCACCGGTACATCTGGTCTGACCACATCCCGTCGCCGATGCGCGAGTGGGTCCCGAACCTCGGGGCGCGAGGTGGCTTCTACCGGGCCAACTTCTACGCGATCCAGCCGGCGCTGAACTTCGGCTACGCGCGCCCCGACGACGCCGAGCCGTGGCGCCAGCCCGTCGACGCCGAAGGGCCTCGCGCGAACCTGGCCGCACTCCAGGAGATCATGGGCTTCTGGTTCGACCTCGGCGTGTCCGGCTTCCGGGTGGACATGGCCTTCTCGTTGGTCAAGGACGATCCCGGGCAGGTCGAGACGGCCAAGCTGTGGGGCCGGGTCCGGGAGTGGGTCGACCGGGTCTACCCGGACAGGGCGCTGCTGGCCGAGTGGGGGGACCCGAAGGTCTCCATCCCGGCGGGTTTCCACTCGGACTTCTTCCTGCACTTCGACGGTCCCGCGCTGCGGTCGTTGTGGGACAACGGCACGGGCAGCAAAGGGCCCTGGACGGACGGCCGGCCGTGCTACTTCGACCCCGACGGCAAGGGGTCGACGGCCGCCTTCCTGGCCGAGTGGAACGCGGCCGACGAGGCTGCCGACGGTCGCGGGTTGATCGCGCTGCCCACGTCCAACCACGACTTCTCGCGACTGGCCTGCGGGCCCCGCACCCGCGACATGGTCGCGCCGGCGTTCGCCTTCCAGCTGACCTGGCCGTCGCTGCCGGTCATCTACTACGGCGACGAGATCGGCATGCGGTACGTGCCCGACCTGCCGGACAAGGAAGGCAGTCAACTGGACACCCAGGCGCGTCAGGGCTCGCGCACCCCCATGCAGTGGGACGACGGCCCGAACGCCGGGTTCTCCACCGCCGCCGCCGAATCCCTGTACCTGCCGATCGACCCGGACCCCGACCGGCCCACGGTCGAGGCCGGCCGGGCCGACGAGCAGTCGCTGCTGCAGCAGGTCCGCAGACTCGTCGAGCTGCGCAAGAAGGTTCCCGACCTGGGCACCACCGCCCCGGTCCGGGTGCTCCACCGCGACTACCCGTTCGTCTACACCCGCGGCGACAGCCACCTGGTCGTGATCAACGGCCGTCGCGACCCCGTCGTCGTGACGGTGACCGGTGTCGAGGGCGCCGTTCCGGTGCTCACGAGCGGGGTTGACGTGGTCGACGGGGAGATCCGGGCGACCGGCTTCTCCTACGGGATCTTCAGCCTCGGTCCGGAGGACCGGGTTTCCCCCACCACCCCATCCTCGACTGGAGAAACATCATGATGGATCGTCGCAGACTCCTCGCCGCGGGCGGAGTCGTCACCGCCCTGGCGCTCCTCGGCGCGTGCACGGCGGGCGGCGACAACGGTGCCAAGGGCGGCAACGGGGAGGTGGAGCTGTCGTTCCTCACCTTCGAAACCCCCAACCTGAACGCGGCCTATTGGGACGCCGCCATCGCCCGGGCCTCCGCCAAGGTGCCCGGCGTGAAGATCAAGAAGCTCGTCGCGCCCAGCGCCGACCGCACGTCCTACGTCAAGCAGTTGGACACCTCGGGGCAGATGCCCGACATCATGGCCGCGATCAGCGTGAGCGGGTTCGCCCAGAGCGACAAGCTCGCCACCTTCACGCCCACGGAACTCAACGAGTTCGTCTGGCCCTACGTCAACACCATCGGTGGCGAGATCTACCAGTTGCCGTACAACACCCAGACCATCCCGATGGTCTACTACAACAAGGACCAGTTCGCCAAGGCGGGGATCACCGCGCCGCCCAAGACCTACGCCGAGTTCCTCGACGTCTGCGAGAAGCTCAAGGCAGCCGGCACCAACCCGATCGTGCTGGGCGGCGGCGGCAAGGACACGTGGGCGGACATGTACCCGCTCACCGCCACGGTCGCCACCGAGGTCTACAAGGGCAACCCGGAGTGGCTGGCCGACCGCGTGGCGGGCCGGAAGACGTTCGCCGGCGACCCTGGCTTCGTCAAGGCGGTGCAGAAGGTCGTCGACCTGGCGAAGAAGGGCTACATCGACCCGGTGGGGTTGAGCCGCTCCTACGCCGACACCGAGAAGGCGTTCCGCGAGGGCAAGGGCGCCATGTACCCGATGGGTTCGTGGTTCCCGGCCTCGGCCGACAGCGACAAGCCCGGCTTCGAGATCGGCGTGTTCGCGTGGCCCACCGACGACGGCTCCCTGGTGGTGCCGGCCTACACCGGCGGCGGGCTCAGCGTCAGCGCCAAGGCGCCCGACGTCGAGCTGGCCAAGAAGTGGGCGCTGGCGTTCCAGACCGACAAGTCCAACCTGGACGCGATCGTCAAGGGCGACGGCGCGATCATCGCCCTCAAGAACTACCAGCCGCCCACCGAGATGGGCCCGGTGTACAAGGCCACCCTCGCGATCTACGACGAGGCCGTCCGCCAGAACGCCGTCACCACCGCGTTCTCCCAGGAGAACGGCGACGCGTCCCTGCCGCCGGGCCTGGCCGACAAGGCCGCTCTCGGCGTGCAGGACCTCATCACCGGCAAGAAGACCGCGGTCGAGTTCGCCGAGTTCCTCGACGCCGAGTGGGCCAAGACCAAGTAGCACCAGACGTGCCGCCCGCCGTCCTTCGTGGACGGCGGGCGGCACTCCCGGAAAGGAGCGCCGCGGTGACGGCGACACGAACCCACCCGCCGGCGGCCACAGCGCCACCGCTCGAACCGCCCGCCGCCCGGCCCCCGCACCGCCGCGCCGGCCGAAGGGTCGGCGGCGTCGGCACCTTCACGCTGTTCGGCCTGCCGTCGCTGGTGCTCTACGGCTACGTGGTCCTGGTCCCCATCGGGATCTCGGTGTACCACAGCCTGACCAACCGCAATCCGTTCAGGCCGCCCACCCGCTGGGTCGGCTTGGACAACTACCAGAAGCTCCTCGTCGATCCCGGGTTCTGGAAGGTCCTGACCAACACGATCGTCATCACCGTGGTCGTGACGATCGCCGCCAACGCGATCGGCCTGGCGGTCGCCCTCCTGCTGGACCGCCGCGGCTGGCTCTACAACCTGCTGCGCGGGGTGTTCTTCACCCCGGTCGTGCTCAGCGGCGTGGTGGTCAGCGTCATCTGGCAGGCCGTGCTCACCGACGACGGCCTGCTCAACTCGACCCTGCGCGGCCTCGGCGTCGAGCGACCGCCGGGCTGGCTGTCCGACCCGGACCTCGCCCTCTACACCCTGTGCTGGATCATGACCTGGCAGATGATCGGCTTCTGCGTCGTGGTCTACCTCGCCGCACTGCAGGGCGTCCCGGCCGACCTGTACGAGGCCGCCGCCGTCGACGGCGCCGGACCCGTCGAGAAGTTCCGGCACATCACCTGGCCCCTGCTGGCTCCCGCGCTGACCATCAACACGGTCATGCTGCTCATCAGCACCTTCAAGGTCTACGACCACGTCCAGGTCATCACCAACGGCGGTCCCGGCGACGGCACCACCAGCACCATCGCCTTCGACGTCATCCAAACCGGACTGATCGGCAACCGCGTCGGACACGCCTCCGCGGTCGCGGTGGTCATGCTCGTCTTCGTCGCCGTCGTGGCCACGATCGTCCTCCGCCTGCTCCAGCGCCGCGAGGTCACCTCATGAACCACAGCAATCACGGTTGGCTGCGCCCGCTGGTCGCCACCTTCGTCGGCGCGTCGTTCTTCCTCCCGCTCTACCTCGTCCTGGCCAACGTCTTCAAGCCCGGCAAGGACATCATCGGCTCGCCCGCGGCGCTCCCGATGCCGCCCACGCTGCACAACATCGAGGAAGTGCTCTCCCGCCCGGACCACCTGTTCTGGTACGGGCTGGTCAACAGCATCCAGGTCACCGCGATCTCCATCGTCGTGCTGACCGCCCTGTCGGCGATGTGCGGCTACTACCTGGCCCGCAACAACGGGCTCGGCGCCCGCGTCATGCTGGTCGTCATGCTTGCCGGGCTGATGATCCCGCCCGCCGTGATCATCCAACCGATCACGGAGGTGCTGCGCTCGGCCGGACTGATGACCTCCGTCGTCGGGCTGGTCGTGGTCAACGTCGGTTACTACCTCCCGTTCGGGGTGTTCGTGTTCGCCGGCTTCGTCAAGACCATCCCGGTCGAGATCGAGCAGGCCGCCGCCATCGACGGCGCCGGGCGGTTGCGGGTCTTCTGGCAGATCGTGTTCCCGCTGCTGCGGCCCGCCTCCGCGAGCGTGCTGATCTTCCTCGGTGTCTGGATCTGGAACGATTTCCTCAACCCGCTCATCATCCTCGGCCCGGCCGAGGGCACCACGGTCACCGTCGGGATCTACCGCGCCATTGGGGAACACCAGGCCGATTACGGGTCCGTGTTCGCCCTCATGTTCCTCGCCAGCCTTCCTGTCCTCATCTTCTACCTGGCATTCCAGAAGCACTTCGTGAAGGGCCTGACAGCCGGGGCGAGCAAGGGCTGACGGAAACCAGTCCACGTCCTGGGCAGGCGTGACCGAGCACCCCGTCGGAATGGCCGGTCGGCATATCGACGGGGTGCTCAGCCATGCATTTGTCAAGGAAGGGCTGGGTATCGCTGCTTCGCGATGTCGTACCCGCTGGAGCTTATCGGCATTGATGGCGCTTGATCACTGCTCCATTTCGGAGACCTTGTTCCCGCTGGGTGGTCACGCAGCGGAGCGTGCGTCATCCGCGCCCGCAAGAATGCGGGAGCCGACGGGCGAGGGGGTTCCGATCACGAGCAGTTCGGCATCGTGGCGCGGAACTCCTCGTGCGGCGGCGCGACGAACCGCTCCCTGGCGGGGTGGCCAGGGAGCGGTTCGCCGCGAGGGTGGTTGTCGCGCCGACCCTCAATTCGAAGCGGGCGGCCGACGGCTCAGGGCAGCCGCCACTTCTGCGCGTTGGTCTGGTTGCAGTCGTGGATCTGCAACTGGGTGGACCACGTGGTGGCGGCGCCGGGGACGTCCAGGCATCGGCCGGACTTCGGGTTCAGCAGCCCTCCACCGGCCTGGGGCACCCAGACCTGCGCGTCGGTGTTGTTGCAGTCGTAGAGCTGGACCTTCGTGTTGTTCGCCGTGCCGCCACCGGTGACGTCCATGCACTTGCCCAAGGCGATGAGCCGGTTGTCCGCCGTTGCCGTCCACCGCTGTGCCGCGGTGTTGTTGCACCCGTAGGTCTGGATCGGGGTGCCGTTGGCCGTGGAGGCGGACCGGACGTCCGCGCAGAGGCCGGCGATGCCGACGAGTTCGCCCGGGACCGGCGCGAGTGTCGCCGCGTGGAGGGTGACGTTGCCGTCGTTGCCGCTGTACGAGGTCGCCGCCGTGTAGGTCACCGTGAGGGTCTGGCCCGGGGTGGCGGCGCGGAAGGTGATGTCGGCGGTCCCGTAGCCGTTGCCGGACGGGCTGTCGAAGTCCGAGCTGTAGCTCGGCGCGCTGCCGTCGCTCAACGTCGCGGTGAACCGTCCCTTGGCCGACCAGCCGCCCAGGTGGACGCGGAGTCTCTGTGTCGTGGACGAAGCGGGGACGGTGAACCGGAACCCGTTGCCGGTGCCGCGGGTGAAGACGGCGGTGCGGGTGGCGGTGGCGGCGGCGGTGGGCGTGCCACCGGTCCAGGAGTAGGCGACTTGGCTGTCGTCGAGGCGGAGCACCGGGTTGCCGCCGACCTGCGTGAGGTCGGAGATGGCCGGGGTGACGCCGCTCTTGTGGTCGTAGCTCGTGGCGCTGGTCAGCCCCCAGTGCGCCCAGTCGGTGCTGCCCTGGGCGGTGAGGTCGACGGTGCCCGCGGGCTGCCCGGCCACCGAACCGGTGACGGCGCCGCCGGTCGTCGTCTGCGGAGCGATCGTGTAGGTGGCACCGGCGGTGGTCGGGAAGGTGTACCGGTCACCGGCCACCGTCGTCGGCACCGGGTTGCCCCCGGCATCGGTCACCCGCATCGCCCGTCCCGGCCACGGGTTGAGCACGGTCGCCGGAGTCCCGCCGTTGTCGGCGGTCAACGACACGTTGCTCGCCGTGCCGCCGTCGTAGTCGGCGGTGACCAGGAAACCGCCCTTGGTGCGCAGCCTGGAGAAGTGCGCCCGCTGGCCCGCCGGGTAGTTCGGGAACAGCCGGATGGTGCCGTTCACGGACTGCACCAGCATCGCGTTGATGGCGTCGGTCGCGGACACCGACTCCAGACCACCGCCTCCCTGGTAGATGGTGTGGTTGGCGCGCATGCCGGAGGTGATCGACTTGAGGCGGGACTGGAGTGCCGCCGCCGGGTAGCCGATGTGCGCGGCCACGCCGTAGCTCTTGGCGAGGTTGTTGCCCTGGTTCCACGAGTCCATCGCGTCCAGCGTGTCGATCGCCGTCTGCCGCTGCGACTGGGGCGAGTCCAGGTCCAGCAGGTCGAACGGGTGGGTGAACTCCAGGTTGCAGATGGTGCGGCCCACGAGTTCCGCGAACCCCTGGCTGTGGTCCCGGTTGTAGACGGTCTTGCCGTTGTGGACCGCGGTCGGGAAGTCCGGCAGGTTGGCCAGGATGTCGTTCCACAGCGCCCGGCGCCCGGCGTCCACTCCGAGCAGTTCGCTGTACTTCACCGTGCGGGTCAACACGTACCGGATCGCGGCCAGCGACAGCGAGTCGTCCTTGGCCCACTCGTCCTCGTAGGCGGCGCCCATGAAGTGGTACTTGCCGTCCGCCTCCTTCGGCCCGACGTAGTCCTCCCAGAAGTTCGCCAGTTGCAGCAGGTACGGGTACAGCGTGCCGCCGAGGAACCGGGTGTCGGGCTGGTACTCGTACCGGTAGACCAGGGTCACCGCGGCGTAGGTGGCGTTGGTCGGCTGGTTCCAGTAGTACCGCTCGTTCGTGGACCCCTGCGGACCGATGCCCACGGGGTAGAGGTAGCCGCGGGTCGAGGCCGGGACCGCGTCCTTGAAGTGCTGGCTCACCCCGAAACCCGCCGGCGTCGTCTGGAGTCGGGCGATGTTGGCCGCGCCCGTGGCGCGGTAGTCGAGCACGACCTGGTTCAGCGGATCGGCGACGTCCACCCGGTTGCTGGAGAACGTGCCGTAGTAGGGGGATTGGGCGTTGTAGTTGAGGTGGTAGTCGCCCCACAGCGGGGTGTCCGTGGTGATCCACGCTCCCCACAGGTTCGGCGCCGTCGACCCCGACCGGGACGCGCTGCCCAGCACGTACTGGGAGCCGTAGTAGTACTTCTCCAGCGTCGGGTCGAACACGCGGACGTAGGACTTGAGCCAGTAGTCCTTCCACCACGCGCGGTGCTCGGTGCCGAGGTTGGTCACGGACGCGGCGGTGAGCGCGTTGGCGGTGCCCTCGGCGCGGGTGACGTGGTCGGTGACGCCGCGGCCGCCCTCCACCGCCGCCACGACCGTGACCGTGGCTCCGGGGTTGACGGTGAACTGGGCGGTGGAGGTGCCGGTCGAGTTCGTGGACGTCGTGACCGGGGCGCCCAGGACCCTGGTGGCGACGGCCATCCGGGACACCCACTCGCTGGAGGCCACGTTCTGCGTGCTGCGGGCCGCCCACAGCGTCGAGCCGCTCACCCCGGAGGTCGACGGGTAGGCGGAGTTGCCCGACTTCGTCCAGGCGTCCAGGGCCAGCGTCACCGGCGCGGTGCCGGTCGAGCTGATCTCGGTGACGACGACGTCGGCCGAATCCGCGACGTAGGACCTGGTCCGGACCGGGACGTTGTTGACGGTCAGGTCCGTGCGGACCTCGGCGTTGAGGATGTCCTGGGTCATCGAGTACGCCGTGCCGGTGTCGGTTCCGGCGGCTCTGCGCAAGGTGAGTCCGCCCAGGGTGATCGGGTGCGCCCCGTCCGGGCCGGGGCTGGTCCAGAAGTCGTTCTTGCTCAGGTAGAGCCGCAACGTGTTCCGGTCGCCCCCGACCGTCACGCCCAGGTCGCCGTTGCCCAGGAGGGCGCCGTCGGTCATGACGTCGGTGACGGTGCCGGTGGGAGGCGAACTCCACGTGCCCGCGTAGCCCGGCAGCAAGCCCTGGAGGGTGTTCCAGTCGTCGTCGAGGTCCGCTGCCGCCGCCGCGGGCGTGATTCGTGCGACCGGTGCCGGCATCGCCGCCTCGGCCAACGACGCACCGAGCACGACGGCTGAGGCCATGCCGATGACCGCCGTCCGCAGCCCCGAGCCGCGCGGACGGGACTGGGTCGATGTCCCAGCCCTGCTGCCGCCGGCGCGCACAGGTATGAGCCTCAGCCGCGATGGGCTCCGAGGGTGCATTCCATCCTCCTTGATGGTGACGACGGGCCGCCGGCTCGCACAGCGGAGATCGTGTCAGCCGGCGCTTGGCCGGAAATGGGCGAACAACGCCCGTGCCAAGGTTCGAGCGGCGGCACGTACCGGGCCGCCGGCGGGTGCCGCGTTCCACGCGCGGGGCGTACGGTCAAGATTAATTACTAAGATGAGTTTAATATCTCCGTCGAGGTGGGATCGTTGCACCCGGTAGGAGCAACGTCAAGGGTCGTTCTGGCGCATGAACGGCGTGATGGCTCGCGGTCGGTTGGCGACGCCGCCTCGATGTGTGATCACTTCAGGGTTCGGCACGGCAGTCGGTCTTCACCGCCGACCTGCCCGACGGCAACCACACCCTGCGGCTGGTGAAGAAGTCCGGCCTAGTACCTCGTGGTCGACCGCTTCGCCATCCGCTGGGACCAGGTCGGCCCCGATTGGTGTTCTGAGGCGCAGGGCCCCGCTCGTCACGGGATGGCCGACCGGCTGGACAGGGCGGTGCCCTGCGATCGACGCCACGGCACCCCCTTGTGTGGTTCCCCTCGCGCCGCACCCGCCGCACCCGCCCGGTGAGCCCGCCCGACGACACGTCGAGGGTTGGACCGACCCGGTCGGGGCCGCGCCCGCCGGCGCGTCCCACCGCAGGTCGGGACCCGGTCGGGCGGTGCCGGCGGTTCGGTCATGGCGCAGTCGGGGACGCCCGGCCATGCGGGTTCATGCCGGCGCATGGCCGGGCGGGCATCGGGTGGTGCGCCGGCGGTGGGATGGTCCCGGGCCCGGCACATCGACTGCCCCGCGAAGGAGGGGCCGGGGGATGCGGCGTCGTGGGCAGTCTCGTATGCATCCGATGTTTGTGCAACCTTTGGCTGTGAACAGGTGGCGGATTGTTGACATGCGCCTGGTGCCGGCGGCTGACTGAATCTGCCTTTAGCTGGGCTGTTGGTGGTCTGCGAGTGTCCTGGCGGTGGGTTCGAGCGCGCCAATTGGGACTATCGGTCGCTCATACATCGGATCTATGCTGCCCGGGTCTGGCCGGACCTGGTACTTCGATCTGTTCACCACACCCAACGGAGGGTGTCCATGCGTAGATCGCCATCGAAGTCGTCGACGGCGGCGTTCGCGGCACTTGCCCTGCTCTCGGCCGGCCTGGTGGTGCTGTCCGATCGGGTGCCCGATGCGCACGCCCAGCAGGCGCCGGACGGCAACACGCTGTGTACGACGAGCCCGCCTCCGACTGGGAGAGTAGGGCGCTGCCGATCGGCAATGGTGCGCTGGGCTCAACGGGTTTTTCATCCACAAGCTCGGCCTGTCCGGGTTCATGGTCACCCTCGGGATGCTGACCATGCTGCGCGGGCTGCAGGAGGCGCTGACCAAGGGCCAGACGCTGTTCGACGTGCCCGCGTCGTTCCTGTACCTCGGCGCG
>NZ_JAPSLK010000040.1 GCF_031180885.1 Saccharothrix sp. | reverse complement strand
GCGGGTTGACCGTGCGGTCGGTGCTGAACCTGGCGCTGCTGCTGGTGCTGGCCGCGAGCCTGGTGCAGTCGGGCTGGTGGTCGGTGTACGCGGTGGTGGTGCTCGCGGTCGCGCTGACCGTGCAGGTGGTGCGGGCCCGAAGGGGTTCCCAGACGGAGAGGTAGGTGTACGGCCGTGGAGTCGATGTTCGTGCGCATCCCGGCGTTGGCCGCCCGGCACGGCGCGATCAACCTGGCGCAGGGCGTCTTCGACCACGGCCCGCCTGCTGAGCTGTTGGCGGCGCTGGCCGCGGTTTCGGCGGATCCCGGCGTGCACCAGTACATGCCGAGCGCGGGGGTGCTCGCGTTGCGGGAGGCGGTGGCGTCGGGGTTCTCGCCGGAGACCGAGGTGACGATCACGGCGGGGGCGACGGAGGCGTTGCACTGCACCATGGCGGCGTTGTTGTCGCCGGGTGACGAGGCGCTGGTGGTGGAGCCCGCTTACGAGCAGTACGCGCCGGCGATCGTGGCGGCCGGTGGGGTTCCGGTGCCGGTGCGGTTGACGGCTTTGGGTGGTTCTTTCGCTTCGTTGTTGGAAGGGGCGGTCACTTCGCGGACGCGGGTTGTGGTGGTGAACAGCCCGTGGAACCCGTTGGGGCGGGTGTTGACCGACGACGAGTGGGACGCGCTGGCCGGTTTGGCTTCGTCGCACGGGATCATCGTCGTGTCCGACGAGACTTACGAGGGCTTGCTGACCTCGCGGCCGCGCGGTGTGCTGGATGTGGTGTCCGATCCGGAGTTGCGGGTGAAGATCTCGTCGGTGTCGAAGTCGTTGGCGGCGACCGGGTGGCGCATCGGGTGGGCGATCGCGGGGCCGGGGTTGACGCGGCGGATCCGGGCGGTGCACCAGTTCGTGACGTTCTGCCCGGCGGTGCCGTTGCAGGTGGCGGCGGCTTCGGTGCTCGGCTCGTCCACTGTGGACAGCGTGACCGGGGCGGTCGCGGCGGGGTTGCACGAGCGGGCCGGGTGGTTCGCGGACGCGTTGAACGGCATCGGGATCGCGGCGAAACCGGCGGCGTCGCCGTTCTACCTGGTGGCGGACGTGGGTGAGCCGGCGTCGGAGTGGTGCGACCGGGTGGTGGTCGACGGCGGGGTGGCGGCTTTGCCGTTGTCGGTGTTCTATTCGGCGCCGGTGCCGGAGGTGGACCGGATGGTGCGGTTCGCGGTGTGCAAGCGCCGGGAGACGCTGGAGGAGGCCGCGACCCGACTCGCCACGCGCCACCAACCGGCCTGATTCACCCGATCGTGTGACGGTCGGCTTCGCGCTGGGGCGACTTCCGGCAGTTCGCCGTCCCCTGATGCGCTCATCCGCGTTTCGGCCGGCCCGCGCCGGCTACCCGCTCTTCGGGCCTGGCGGAGGAGGGGCGATGACGACGGCGACTCGGGGTGTCCGGCGTCCGGTGCGGGCGGCGGCGCTGGTGGTGGGCGCGGTGTTCCTGGTGGTGGGCGTGCTGGGGTTCGTGCCCGGGGTGACGGAGGGGGACCTGCCGGTCGCGGGCCCGCACACCGGGGCGCTGCTGTTCGGGGTGTTCGCGGTGTCCGTGCTGCACAACGCGGTGCACCTGCTGTTCGGCGTGCTGGGCGTGGTGGCGGCGCGGTGGGCGGGCGCGGCGCGGACGTTCCTGGTCGCGGGCGGGTTCGTGTACCTGCTGCTGTGGGTGTGGGGGTCGGTCGTGCACGAGGGCGGTCCGCTGCCGGTCAACCCGGCGGACAACTGGCTGCACTTCGCGCTGGGTGCGGGCATGGTCCTGCTCGGGGTGGTGACGACGGCGTTCGAGCGCAGGCGCGGGCTGTACCCCGGCCGTGAGCAGCAGGGGGTGTAGGGCCTGGCGCGGTGGGTAGGCCTCGGGGGTGGACCAATGGGAGGTGACGACCCATGCCCAACCCAGGCAGCCACTCGTACGACGTCAAGCGGACCCGGTTGCGGGCCGAGTACGAGGACCAGGGGGTGGCCGACGCCGACCAGGCGGCGAACGAGGAACTCCAGCGCGCGTACCCGCCCAACGCGGTGGGTGAGCGGGCGGCCGGGCCGCGCGGCGGCGGAGGGGGTGTCGAGGACGACGGCGGGCTGCACGCCCGCAGCACCGCGTTCAGCGGTCACACGCTGATGCCCGCGCGCTTCTCCCTGGACGGCGGCAACACGTCCCCGCCGATCCAGTGGGACGAGGTCCCGCCGGGCACCGCGGAGGTGGCCCTCGTGTGCGAGGACCCGGACGCACCCGGCGGCACGTTCACGCACTGGGTGGTGACCGGGATCCCCGCCGACGTGAACTCCATCGCCGAGGGGTCCCTGCCCGCTGGTGTCACGGAGGGCCGCAACGACTTCGGCGAGTCCGGGTGGGGCGGTCCGCGTCCCCCGGTCGGCGACGAGCCGCACCGGTACTTCTTCCGCCTGTTCGCCGTGGACCGGCGCCTGGACCTCGGTCCGGACGCGTCGGCGCAGGACGTCCACGCGGCGGTGCGCGGCCACGTGCTCGCCAAGGGCACCCTGGTCGGTCTCTTCGGCCGGTGAACCATTTCCGACGTTGGGAGCTTTCCCATGACCAAGAAGGACGACGGCGGCATCCGGACCGGCAAGGAGTCGTCGAAGAGCTTGAAGTACGCGCAGGAGGTGAAGTCGACGTCGGATCGCCCCGAGCGGCCCGGTCGGTCGCTCGCGACGACCAGCCACGAGGTGATCAAGCAGTGGGCCGAGCGGCGCGACGCCAAGCCCGCCACCGTGGAGGGGACCGAGCACGGCGACCACCTGGGCGTGCTGCGGCTGGACTTCCCCGGCTACGGCGGTGACCGGTTGAAGCGGGTGAGCTGGGACGAGTGGTTCGACACGTTCGACCAACGGGGGTTGAACTTCGTCTACCAGGAGGAGACGTCCGACGGGACGCAGAGCAACTTCTTCCAGCTGGAGAACCCCAACCGCGAAGACGCGTGAGGTTTTTCGGACGGCGGGTGGTCCTCGGTGGACCACCCGCCTTCTGGTTTGATCAGGCTGCGGCTGCCGGGTCCATCCAGAAGACCTCCCACTGGTGGCCGTCGAGGTCGGTGAAGCCGCGGCCGTACATGAAGCCGTGGTCCTGGGTCTCGCCCTCCCGACCGCCGGCCGCGACCGCCTTGTCCACCAGCGAGTCGACCTCGTCGCGGCTGTCGACGCCGAGTGCGAGGACGGCTTCGGCGGTGGTCGCGGTGTCGGCGACCTCGCGCTTGCTGGTGGTCTTGAAGAAGTCGTGGCTGATCAGCATCGCGTAGACGTCGTCGCCGAAGACGATGCAGGTGGAGTCCTCGCTGGTGAACTTCGGGTTGTGCTTGAAGCCCAGGGCCTCGAAGAACGCGATGGACTTGGCCTGGTCGGCGATCGGCAGGTTCACGAAGATCTTGACGGACATCCGGTCTTACCCCCATCGGTACCACGGGACACCGTTGTGTCCTCGGGAAACTTGTGTGTCCAGCGGACACGGGGTGTACGGTAGACACAGATCGACAACCGACGCAAGACCGGATTCTGGAGATTGGTGACGGACTTGGGGGAGAACGTGGACCTGCTGTGGGAGCCGCGCGGGAGGGGTGCCCGGCCACAACGCCTGGCGCTCACGGTGGACCGCATCGCCGACGCCGCGATCGAGGTGGCGGACAGCGAGGGCATGTCGGCGGTCTCGATGCAACACGTCGCGGCGCGCCTGGACGTCACGAAGATGGCCCTCTACCGCCACGTGTCCAGCAAGGCGGAGTTGGTCGCTGTCATGATCGAGTCGGCCGTGGGCGAACCCCCGAACTTGATGACCGTCCCCGGCGGCTGGCGCCCACGCCTGACCCACTGGGCCGAACTGATGCGCGCCGCTTGGCACCGCCACCCCTGGCTTCCAGCAGCGACCACCGGCGACCGCCCCACCGGCCCTCGCGAGGTCGGCTGGACCGAGTCGGCCGTGGCGGCGTTGTCGGACACGGGTTTGACGGGTGGCGAACGCATGGACGCCGTGTTCCTGCTCAGCGGCCACATCCGCAACGCCCAGTCGTCATCCACGGCCGGGACTCAACCGTGGACGACGGACAAGTCGTTGCTCGAGGTCCTACACCGCCACCGCGACCGCTTCCCGGCGTTGTTCGAGGCGGCGATGTCGACGGACGACAACGCGCCCAACGACAACGGCTGGACCTTCGGCCTCACCCGAATCCTCGACGGCCTGGAATCCCTGATTAACGACCGCCAGACTCCCAGCCAGCACTAACCCTCTCCCCGCCACCACACCCGCCACACACTCACACCCCCGCCGCGCGCTGGCACCCCGCACACTTTCGGAGTATGCAACTAGTTGCACAGCAGCCCGTTGCATATTACCGTGCGGTAGCATGGCGTTGGAGCACGCGATCCTCGTGTCCCTGGACGAGCGACCAGGCACCGGCTACGAGCTGGCCCGACGGTTCGACAAGTCGATCGGGTTCTTCTGGGCCGCCACCCACCAGCAGATCTACCGGACCCTCAAGCGCATGGACGACCTCGGCTGGGTCACCGCCGAAGAGGTCGCGCAGGACGGCCGACCCGACAAGAAGGTCTACCGGGTCAGCCCGCAAGGCCGCCAAGAACTCCAGCGGTGGCTCGAAGAAGCCGGTGAGCCGGCGACCATCCGGCACGACCTGTCGGTCAAGATCCGCGGGGCCTCGCTCGGCGACCCCGGCAAAGTCGCCGACGAAGTGGCCCGGCACCGGGGCCGGCACGCCGAACGGCTCGACGTGTACCGCGCCATCGAGAAGAAGGACTTCCCCGACCCGTCCGCCCTGCACGGACGACGGCTGCACCAGTACCTCGTCCTGCGCGGCGGCATCAAAGCCGAGGAAGCGCTGCTCGAATGGTGTGACGAGGTGCTGGTGGCCATGCGAGAGGACGACCGGCGATGACGGACTACCCCAACCTCCTCCGCCCCCTGGACCTGGGCTTCACGACCCTGCCCAACCGGGTCCTCATGGGGTCCATGCACACCGGCATGGAGGACCGCGCCAAGGACTTCCCCGCCCTGGCCGAGTACTTCGCCGAACGCGCCCGCGGCGGCGTCGCCCTCATGGTCACCGGCGGCTTCTCCCCCAACCGCGCCGGCTGGTTCTACCCGTTCTCCTCCAAGCTCTCCACGACAAGAGAAGCGCAAAGCCACCGGATCATCACCGAGAAGGTCCACGACGCCGGCGGCAAGATCGCCGTCCAGCTCCTGCACGCGGGCCGCTACGCCTACCACCCGCTGTCCGTCTCCGCCTCGGCGATCAAAGCGCCGATCTCCAAGTTCCGGCCCCGCAAGCTCTCCGACAAAGGCATCCAGAGCCAGATCAACGCCTTCGCCCGCAGCACCGCACTGGCCCGCGAAGCCGGCTACGACGGCATCGAGATCATGGGCTCCGAGGGCTACTTCATCAACCAGTTCCTCGCCCCGCGCACCAACAAGCGCACCGACCGCTGGGGCGGCACCCCGGAGAACCGCCGCCGCATCGCGGTCGAGATCGTCCGCCGTTGCCGGGAAGCCGCCGGCGACGACTTCGTCATCATCTACCGGCTCTCCATGCTCGACCTGGTCGAGGACGGGCAGACCTGGGACGAGGTCGTCGCGCTGGGACAAGAGGTCGAGAAGGCCGGCGCGACGATCATCAACACGGGCATCGGGTGGCATGAGGCCCGTGTCCCCACGATCGTCACCTCCGTGCCCCGCGCGGCCTTCGCGGGCATCACCGCACGGCTCAAGCCGCACGTGTCGATCCCGGTCGTCACCTCCAACCGGATCAACATGCCGCAGGTCGCCGAAGAGATCCTGGAGCGCGGCGACGCGGACATGGTGTCCATGGCGCGCCCCTTCCTGGCCGACCCGCAGTGGGTGCGCAAGGCCGAGTCCGGCCGCGTCGACGAAATCAACACGTGCATCGCGTGCAACCAGGCCTGCCTGGACCACACCTTCTCCCTCAAGAAGGCCTCCTGCATGGTCAACCCGCGCGCCGGCCGCGAGACCACCCTCACCCTCCTGCCCGCCCGCCGCGGCAAGCGGGTCGCGGTGGTCGGCGCGGGGCCGGCGGGGCTCGCCACCTCCGTCGCGCTGGCCGAGCGGGGGCACGACGTGGAGCTGTTCGAGGCCGAGGACGACATCGGCGGCCAGTTCGCGATAGCGCGGCGCATACCGGGCAAGGAGGAGTTCGCCGAGACGATCCGCTACTACCGCCGGCGCATCGAGCTGACCGGGGTGAAGCTGCACCTGGGGCGGCGGGCGACCGTCGAGGACCTGACCGGGTTCGACGAGGTCGTGGTGGCGACGGGGGTCGCGCCGCGGGTGCCGGCGATCCCGGGTGTCGAGCACGCGCTGTCGTACGTGGACGTCGTAAAGGGTGGTGCGCCGGTCGGTGCGAAGGTGGCCGTGATCGGTGCGGGTGGGATCGGGGTGGACGTCAGCGAGTTCCTCACCCACGCCACCTCCCCCGCGCTGGACCTGGCCGAGTGGCAGGCCGAGTGGGGTGTGGGCGACCCGGCGGAGACCCGTGGGGGTGTCGTGAAGCCGACGCCCGCCGAACCGGCGCGGCAGGTGTTCCTGTTGCAGCGCAAGGAGTCCGGCATCGGCAAGGGGCTGGGCAAGACGACCGGGTGGGTGCACCGGGCCGCACTCCGGGCCAAGCGGGTGGAGCAGTTGACCGGGGTGAACTACGAGCGCATCGAACCCGGCGCGCTGCACATCTCGTTCGGGCCGAAGCGGGAACGGCCGCGCGTGCTGGAGGTGGACACCGTCGTGGTGTGCGCGGGGCAGGAGTCCGTGCGCGACCTGGTCGACGGGCTCACCGAGCGCGGCGTGGTGACGCACGTGATCGGCGGCGCGGACGTCGCCGCCGAGTTGGACGCCAAGCGCGCCATCGACCAGGGCACCCGCCTCGCGGCGACGATCTGACCAGGGAGAACACATGAACGCGGCAGAGCGGTTCCGCAAGGCGATCGAGGCCGGGGACTTCGCGGGTGCCACCGCGTTGTTCGCCGACGACATCACGTTCCACAGCCCGGTGAAGTTCCGGCCGTTCGAGGGCGTCGAGGTGGTGCGCGCGTTGTTCGGCGTGCTCCAGCGGACCTTCCAGGACTTCGAGTACGTCGGCCAGTACGACGGCGGACCGGACGGGCACGTGCTGCGGTTCCGGACCGTGGTCAACGGCAAGCAGGTCGACGGGATCGACCTCATCCAGCTCGACGCCGACGGCCGGATCGGCACGTTCACCGTGATGATCCGCCCGCTGTCGGCGCTGACGACGGTCGGCGAGGCCATCTACGCGGGGCTGGTGGCGGACGGGGTCGTGTCGTAACGCAGGATCTGGGGCATGAGCCGACCCTTCACCGCGGAGCACCTGCGACGGTGGGAGGCGCCCGTCGTGCCCGCCTGGGTGTACCGGGGCGTGCTGGTCGTCGGGTGGTGCGTGGCGTTCGGCTACGCCGTGTCCATCCCGGTGACCTGCACGCCCGCGTCGCCGTGCCTGCCCGACCCGGGGTTCTCGGTGGCCATGGCGCTGGTGCTGGCCACGCCCGTCCTGCTGTGGCGCGAACCCGTGCTCGGCTGTTGCGCCGGGGCGCTGTTCGGGCTGCTGGAAGTGGTGTTCGAGGAGCACGACGGCATCCGGCTGGCGTTCCTGGTGCACGGGCTGGCGTGCGCGGTGGTCGCCTTGTGGCTGGTCGAGGCGCGGCGGGCGCAGCACCGGGTGTTCGGCGAGGTCAGCGCGGTGGTGACGGTGCCGCGTCCGCTGCCGCCGCGGTTCACCGGGCGGTCGCTGGTGGCCGGGGTGATGCTCGTGGTCGGGGTGCTCGCGTTCGTCCGGTACGGGGTGGTGGCGTCGTCGCTGGCCGACCACGAGGCCGAAGCGGTCGAGGTGCACGCGCGGGTGCTGTCGGTCGACGAGTACGCGGTGAAGGTGGCGCTGCCCACGGGTGAGCGGACGTTCTCCGTGCTGTCGCCCGACGCGTACGGGGTGGGCAAGTCGGTGCCGGTGCGCACGGACGGCGAGTGGGCCGAGCTGGTGTCCGAGCCGGAGGACGTGACGTTCCCGCTGACCGTGATGGCCGTGTCGCTGGGCATGGCGGTCTTCCTGCGGATGCGGGACGTGGCGGCGCGGCGGGCGGCGCAGCGGGTGTTGTTCGGGCCCACGCAGGCCGTGGAGGTGCTGGTGCGGGCCGACCTGCGGGGACGTGCCGTGCTGCACACGGTGGACGGGAAGCCGTTCGGGTCGATGCCGGTGTCCGCGCGCTTCGAGGACGACCGGATGCTCGCGGTCGGGGACCTGAGCTATGGCGGGTGGGTGGTGCTGGTGACGCCCGATGGGGCGCTTTTGCCGACCCGTCCGTTGCGCCCGCACCGCCGCGTGCTGCCGAACTTCGACGACCCGGGTGAGGAACTGCTGGGCGTGGCGCTGGAGGTGCCGCCGCTGCCGATGCCGGTGGAGCCCGCCGAACGCGACGTCCGCGCCGGCCGGTGGCTGTTCCTCGCCGCAGTCGTGTTCACGGTGGGCGCGGCGTTCCTGGACGGCCCGGCCGTGCTCACCGTCCTGTGGACCGGCGGGACGTGCGCGGTGGTCGGCTGGCTCCGCGGTCGGCCGGCGGCGCACTTCCACCACGACCACGTGTCGATCCGGTCGTGGCTGCGGACCTACCACGTGCCCTGGTCGGAGATCACCTCGATCCGCCGGACGGGCGACCGCCTGGTCCTGGAACTGGAGTCGGGCACCCGCTTCACCCTGGCCCCCAGCCGCCGGGACGTGACCGAACTGGGCGCCATCGCCCGCCGCCTGCACGACCTGTCCCCGCACGGCGGCGAGGTCACCTCCCGGCCGGGCGGCGCCCTCCCGGTGGGCCTGTGGTTCCTGCTGGTGGCCGGCGCGATCTTGTGGCTGACGTGACGTCTTTTGCGTGGGTGGGGCGGGTGGTCGGCGCCTAGGCTTCGGCGCGTGGACTTCTTCACCGGGCCCGACACCAGGGCGGCTCAGGCGGCGGTCGAGGTGTGCACCGAGTTCGCTGAGCCGTGGCTGCGCAACCACTCGTTGCGCGCCTACTCGTGGGCCGTCGCGTACGGGACCTCCGCCGGGATCACCGACTACGACGACGAACTGCTCTACGTCGCCGCGCTCCTGCACGACCTCGCCCTGACACCGTTCTTCGACAGCCACCGGATGCCGTTCGAGGAGGCCGGTGGGCGGTTGGCCAAGGTGTTCGCGGCCGGGGCCGGGTGGGACGCGGCTCGGCGGGAGCGGTTGAACGAGGTGATCGTGCTGCACATGCGGGACGACGTGCCGGCCGCGCAGGACGCCGAGAGCCACCTGTTGCAGATCGCGGTCAGCGCGGACGTGTCGGGGCGGCGGCTGGAGCTGTTCACGCCCGAGTTCACCGGAGAACTGCTGGGGCGTTACCCCCGGCTCGGGTTCGCGGAGAAGTTCCTCGAACGAGCGGAGGACCAGGCCGTGCGCAAGCCGGAGTGCGCCGCCGCCGAGCTGATGCGCGGCGGGTGGCTCGAGCGCATCCGGAGCAACGCCCTCGACCTGGGGTGACCGACCCGCTGGGCCAGGCCCAGCGGGTCGGCCCGCATCACCCGAGGGCGTAGGCGCGGATGATCGTCTGGTCGACCGCGTTGCCCGCCCCGTCGCGCGCGGACGCCTTCAGGGACACGAACTTCGCGTCCGCCGGGTGCGACACCGCCGCCAGCCACCGCTCACCGAACTTCACCAGCGGCACCGGCCGCCACGACGCGCCGTCGTCGTAGGACACCTGCACGGACGTCCGCACGTCGCCCACCGGCCCACCACCGTTGCGCTGCACGTACACCGGGAACGCGAACGGCCGCCCGGCCCGCGCCCGGTTCCGGTCGTCCAGCGCCGGCGCGAACCGGACCGCCGGCAACGGCAACGCGACCGGGTCGCCGGCCACCGTGTCCGAGGTGAACGTCCAGTCCGCCGTCACGCTGGTGGACAGCTCGGACACCCCGGACCGGTGCGCCTGCGTGTGCACGACGTACTGCGCCCGACCCCCGGCCACGACCGCGCTCACCGACCCGGGATAGGGCAGGTCGCCCACGAGCACACCGTTGCGGTGGATGGTGGTCTGCGCCTTGTCCACCCGCGAGAACCCGTAGTGGGTCGGGTCCTGGTCGGTGAACATCGGCACGGAGATGTCGATCTTGTCCCCGGACCGCCCCGCCCATTGGTGGACGCGCGGCATCACCGGGAACGCCGGGCCGAACACGGCGGCGTTCCACCGCTCGGTCACCTGCCGACCGGCGGTGAAGGTCCGGCCCCCTGCGCCCTGCGAGGTCTCCGGCGGGAACGCGTTGGGCGCCGACAGCTGCATGAAGCTGCCCCGCCACTCGACGCCCGGCGAGTAGTACTCCGTGACCCGCAACGGCAGCGGCCCGCCCACCACCTGGTTCAGGTACCCGGCCTGGCCGGCCGCCGACGCGTGGACCACCGCCTGCACCCGGGCCAGGTCGCGGTCGGCGAACCGGCGCGCCAGGGACGCGGGCACCGCGCCGTCGTGCGTCCACGACACGTGGTACTGGTACGGGCTGCCGACGAACGCGCCCGCCCCGTCCGGCTCGGCCAGCGTGGCGGACGCGGTGAACGTGGCCCGCCCCGGCGCGGAGGTCTTCGACGGGGTGAACAGCAGCCGGTCGGGCGACCCGCCGATGAAGCCGTACCCCGTGTCGCCCCACGCGGTCTTGCGCTCGAAGAAGATCGTGCTGTACCCGGCCTTGGCGGTCGGCCGGTCCACCGCGAACGACGGCGTCACACCGTCGCGGGCGTCGAACTTCAGCGCCATGTCACCGGACACGACGATCGCGGGCTCGGTGAAGTTGGTGTTCTTGAGCAACGGGATCGTGTCGACCCACCCGTCGAAGTAGTACGTGCCCTTGGGCAGCCGGGCCACGATCGTGCCGGACGGGTCGTGGTCCACGTACGCCTGCCGGTGCTCGACGTCCACGAACCGGTACCAGTACTCCGGAGTCGGCTTGCCCTCGTGGTCCACAAAGGACAGTGTGACGTCGTAGCTCTCGACCTCCTTGACCACGGTGACCGGCGTCCGCAGGGACACATCCCCGCCCGTGGCCACGATCGCGCCGCTGTGCCGACCGTCCGGGCTGTCCGCGGAGGTCGTCGCGGTCACGGTCACCTCCGCCTGCCCACCGGCCGGAACGGCGACCGACGCCGGGGACACCGTGATCACGCTCGAAGCTACCCCGGTGGCGTCCTTCACCTCAGCGGCGAGGCTCAGCGTCAACGGGGTCGTGCCGTCGTTGCGGTAGGCCAGTTTCCGCTCGATCGGCGGGTCGTCGTGGTGCGGCCACCGGGCGGTGCCCAGGCTCAGCGACGGCGGCTCGGCGTGCGCGGTCTGCCGCACCGCCCGTGCCACGTCCACCCGGCCCGCACCCTGCTCGAAGATCGTCAACGCCGGGTTGGGCCGCGCACTGGCCATCAACGCCGACTTGAGCCGCGGGGCGGTCCAGTCCGGGTGCTGCGCGGCCAGGATCGCCGCCGCGCTCGCGACGTGCGGAGCGGCCATGGACGTGCCGGACAGGGCGATGTGCGCGTCGCCGACCGGGTCGCCGATCTTCGCGTTGCGCGCCTTGGCGGCCACGATGCCCACACCCGGCGCGGTGATGTCCGGCTTGATCGCGCCGTCCTCCCAGCGCGGCCCGCGCGAGGAGAACTCGGCGAGCCCGTCCGCCCGGTCCACCGCGCCCACGGTGAGCGCCGCGTCGGCCGCCGCCGGGCTGCCGATGGACTCGTCACCTGGCCCGCTGTTGCCCGCCGAGACCACGAACAACGCGCCCGTGTCGGCGGTGATCTTGTTGAGCGCCAACGACATCACGTCGGTGCCGTCGGTCGGCCACGGGCTGCCCAGGCTCATGTTGACCACGTCGGCGCCCGCCGCGGCCGCCCACTCCATGCCCGCGATGATGTCGGACTCCCGGCCGCCGCCGGAGTCGTCGAGGACCTTGCCGGACAACAGCTTGGTGTCCGGCGCGACGCCCTGGTACCTGCCCGCCCCGGTGATGGTGGCGGCGACGTGCGTGCCGTGGCCGAAGTTGTCGTCGGTGGTGTCGCTGCCGCTGAAGTTCTTCGCCTCCACGACCGCGCCCGCGAGGTCCGGGTGGGTCGCGTCGACACCGGTGTCCAGCACGGCAACGGTTGTCCCTGAGCCGGTGTGCCCGCCCTGCCACGCCTCGGGCGCGCCGATCTGCGGGACGCTGCGGTCCAGCGTCGCGGTGACCGGCCCGTCCAGCCACACCCTGTCCACGCCCGCCGCACGGGCACCGGACCAGAAAGCGGAGTCCTTGGCCACTTCGAGTGCGTGCCCGCCAATGCTGGTCAACGGTTCGCCCGCCGTCAGCCCGCCCGTGACGATCAACGGGGTCACCGCGCTGGACCGGTCGTCGTACCCGGCCCGGATGAGCCCGGTGACGTCGAACAGCCGCCCGTCCAACCGCCCGCCGCGCACGTCGGCGACGGCGTCGGACGGCAGCACGTGCAGATGGCCGCGTTCGTCGCGCAACTGGCGGAACGTGATGTCTTTACGGCCCTGCCCCGGCCGCACGTGCGCACGTCCGCCGCGCACGTCGACCTGGTCCCCCGTGATCAACGTGACCGTGCCGTCGACGCCGGTCACGGCCGGTGTTTCCGCTTGTGCCTGTGCGGTCGTCAGGACCGACGCCGCCACCACCCCCGCGAGCAGCAGCGGTGTTCTCCTGCGGGTCATAGGGTCAACTCCCCTGATCCCGTGGCGGCACCTGATCGGCCGCCACTCCCCTCGGTGGTTAAGACACCGCAGAGCGCGATCGGGTTGCGCTGTCCGGCCGACGCAGCCGGGCCGCGCCCGCCGCTAGCGTCGGGCACATGCTGGTCCCCCTGCTGCTGGCCGCGACCCTGACCGCGCCGGCCGGGTGATCTGGCTCGGCGAGGGCCGACCCGTGGGGCTCAACAACTCGGGCGTCGTGGTCGGCCGCGACGGAACCCGCGCCGTGCTGTGGCGCGTGCGCTGACCCGACCGATTGCCCCGGCCCCTTGCCCCTGCCGCTAGTCCCGGCCGTTAGACCTGGCCGTTAGACCTGGCCGTTAGACCTGGCCGTTAGACCCGGCCGTTAGACCCGGCCGCTAGACCCGGCCGCTAGACCCGGCCGATTTTGTCGGTACCCCATGGGATAATGGAAACCGGGGCCGGAGGCCGGCCACCACACGCGATCGGCACAACTCAGCCCGCGTACCCGCCGCACCCACCGCAGCTCAGCCCCCGCACCCGCCCACAGCTCAGCCCGCGCCAGCCGCGACTCAACCCGCCCACCCACCGCAGCTCAGCCCGCGCACCCGCCCACAGCTCAGCCCGCGCCAGCCGCAGCTCGACCCGCGCACCCTCCGCGACTCAGCCCGCGCACCCACCCCACCCCGCAGCTCAGCCGGTGCGTTCGGCGTGCTCCGCGCGCATCAAGTCCTCACGGGCGCGGGCGACCCGAGACCGGACCGTGCCGACCGGACAGCCGCAAATCTCAGCCACCTCCGCGTACGACAGCCCCAACACCTGGGTCAGCAACAAAGCCTCCCGGCGCTCCGGAGCCAACCCCGCGAGCAGCACGTTCAGCTCCACCACGTCCTCAAACCCAGTCGTCGCACGTCGGGCATCCGAAGCGTCGTGCACGTCGACCGCCCAAGCGATCGCAGGCCGAGCCCCGGCCGCGCGCAAGTGGTCGACGACCGTGCGGCGGGCGATGGACAGCAGCCACGTGCGAGCGGAGGAGCGGCCTTCAAAACCAGGCAGGGTGCGCAGAGCCCGCAAGTAGACCTCCTGGGTGAGGTCGTCGGCTCGGCCCGGGTCGGTCAGGTGGGCGACCAGCCGCCACACGTCCCGCTGGGTGGCCCGGACGAACCGCTCCAACGCGGCCCGGTCACCGCCGCCCGCCGCCATCGCCAGGGCCGTCACCGCGTCGTCGTCGCGTTTGATCGACACGGGGTCGAGGCTAGACCACCGCGATTCCCGGGAACTTCCGCGTCCCCGGGAACGACAAAGGTGGTTGTGGACTGCGAGACCTGCCGGGAGGCGTTGTCGGCGCGGCTGGACGGCGAGGAGGAGCCGGTGCCGGCCGCCGACGTCGACGCGCACCTGTCGGGCTGCCCCGCGTGCCGGGCGTGGTCCGACGAAGCGTCCGCGCTGACGCGTGTGCTGCGGCTGCGCCCGGCGGTGGCCGTGCCGGACCTGACCGAAGCCGTGCTGGCCGCAGCACCACCGCCGACGACGGGCTGGTACCCGCGGCTGGGACTGGCCGGGGTGGCGGTCGCGCAGGTGACGCTCGGCCTGTCGCAACTGCTCGGCCCGAACCCGGCCGCCTCGCACGGGGCGGGACACCTGTTCAACGAGAGCACGGCGTGGAACCTGGCGCTGGGCCTGGGGTTGCTGTGGACGGCGCTGCGGCCCCGGGCGACGTCCGGGATGGTGCCGGTGGTGGCCGGGTTCGTCGTGGTGGTCGGGGTGTACTCGTTCCAGGACCTGGCGGTCGGGGTCGTGTCGGTGGAACGGGTGACGTCCCACGCGATCCTGCTGCTCGGGCTGGTGCTGCTGGTGCTCGTCCACCGGGGCCGGCGCGATCCCGACGACGGGCACACCGCCAGGCCACTCGACCGCCCCGACCTGCCGGACTCGACGGACTTCCCGGACCGTCGACCCGACTCGGCCCCGTCCCGACGTCCCCGCTTGCGCCCGGTCGGCCGCGACCGCGCGGCGTGAGCTGTTCGGTTCTGATCGAATGATCGGTTCCTGATTGACTTGATCTCCCGCCGACCGAACGATCCTCGCAGTCGACGTCAGGCGGAGGACCGTTGCGCGTACTGCTCGAACCACCCGACGGCCGCGCGCAGCGGTGCGTCCACCGGACCCAGGCCGGGGTACCAGGGCCGCTCCCACTCCAGGGACACCCAGCCCGACCAGTCGGCCAGCGCCGCCGCGCACTCGTCGAGCGGAACGGCGCCCTCGCCGGGCGGCACGGGCGTGGTGTCCTGGGCGCTCACGGCGTCCTTGACTTGGAAGTACGCCAGGTGGGGACCCAGAGCGGCGCGGGTGTCGGCCGGGGTTTCGCCGTGCCGCCACGGGTGCAGGGCGTCCCACAGGACCGCCACCCGGTCGGGCTCCGCGAACGGCTCCACCAGGCGTGCGGCGGCGGCCCCGGTCGGGTGGGTGTCGTGGGTCTCGACCAGCAGGCGCACGCCGGCGGCACGCAGGTCCGGCAGGACGGCGGCGATGCGCGGGCCGGCCGGCGCGTCACCGCCGGGGAACACCCGGACGTTGGGCGCGCCCAACCGGGACGCGAGCCCGATCAGCGCGCGCAACTCCTCGACCACCGGCTCATCGGGACCGGGCGCGCACACCTTGGCGTAGCCGGCGAGGCACGCGGCCTCCACACCGGCCCCCGCCAGGGCCGCGCGGGCCGCCCGGTGGTCCATGTCGGGGCGCACCTCGCCGTGGACGCGGATCTCCAGGCCGTCGCAGCCCGCGTCGGCGGCGAGGCGGGCCGCCTCCGCGAGCGACCGTTCCGGCGTTCCCAGCGTGCTCAGAGCCATGCGCCCGGGTTCCACGCTCCGCATCGTGAAAGCGCTTTCCAAAATTGTCAAGGGCAGGGGTCATGACCACGTTCACCGTCGAGGACGGCCAGTTCCTGCGCGACGGACGGCCGCACCGCGTGCTGTCCGGTGCGCTGCACTACTTCCGCGGCCACCCGGCGCAGTGGGCGCGACGGCTGTCGGTGTTGCGCGGCATGGGGCTGAACACCGTCGAGACGTACGTGCCGTGGAACCTCCACGAGCCCCGACCCGGCCAGTACCACGACCTTGAGGCGGTAGACGCTTTCCTGGAGCTGGCGGCGAAGGAGGGCTTGGACGCGATCGTGCGCCCCGGCCCGTACATCTGCGGCGAGTGGGAGAACGGCGGCCTGCCGTGGTGGCTGTCCGGCCCGCTCCGATGCGCACACCCGGACTTCCTACATGCCGTGGACAGATGGTTCGACGTCCTCATCCCCATCGTGACGGCCCGCCAGGTCACGCACGGCGGCAACGTCGTGATGGTGCAGGTCGAGAACGAGTACGGCTCCTACGGCTCGGACCACACCTACCTCGCCCACCTGCGCGACGGCCTGCTGCGACGCGGGATCGACGTGCCGCTGTTCACCTCCGACGGCGGCGAGGCGCTGTTCCTCACCGGCGGGATGGTCGAGGGCGCGCTGGCGACGGCGAACTTCGGCAGCGACGCGGCGGGCCAGTTCGCCGAGCTGCGCCGGCACCGGCCGCACGACCCGTTGTTCTGCATGGAGTTCTGGGACGGCTGGTTCGACCACTGGGGCGACCACCACGTGGTCCGCTCCCCGGAGGACGCCGCCGCCGCGCTGGACGAGGTGCTGGCGGCCGGTGCGTCGGTGAACCTCTACATGGCGCACGGCGGCACCAACTTCGGCTTCTGGGCGGGCGCGAACGCGGCCGGCGACGTCCACGACGGCGCGTACCGCCCAACGGTCACCTCATACGACTACGACGCCCCCATGGACGAGGCCGGCAACCCAACCCCGAAGTACTGGGCCTTCCGCAAGGTGATCGGCCACTACACCCCGCTTCCGCCGGCGCCGACCACCTCACCAGCCACTCTGCCCGCCCAGACCGTGCCGCTCACCCGCTCCATTCGCCTGTTCGATGTGGTCGACAACCCCACGATCCAATCGCCGCACGTGCCGACATTCGAACAAGTGGGCCAGCACCAAGGCTTCCTGCTCCACCGCACCACCATCCCCGGCCCCCGTCCACCCCTCCCCCTCCGCCTGCGCGACCTGCGCGACCGCGCCCAGCTCTACGTCGACGGCACCCACCAGGCGACCTACTCCCGAGCCGCAGACCCCCAAGCCGTCGACACCACAGACGTCCCCGGCGGAGTCACCATCGAACTGCTCGTCGAAGCCATGGGCCGGATCAACTACGGCCCCTTGCTGGGCGAGCACAAGGGGATCGTCGGCGGCGTCCTGCACGAACGCCAGTACCTGCACGGCTGGGAAACCACCCCCATCCCGCTCGACACCCTCCCAAACCTGGCCTGGGGCACCGGAGGAACCGCCTACGGACCGCTGTTCCTCGGCGGCACCCTCACCACCGACACCCCACGGGACGCCTACCTCGACATGGCCGGGTTCACCAAGGGTGTCGTGTGGGTCAACGGGTTCTGCCTCGGCCGTTACTGGCACATCGGTCCGCAAAGGACCCTCTACGTCCCCGAACCTGTTCTGCGCAGAGGCGACAACCAAATAGTCGTCCTCGAACTGCACCCCGACGAACCGCACGCCGCCGCGAGCCCGCGATCGGTCACCGTCAGCCCCCACCCCATCCTCGAAGGAGATCCACGATGACGTTGCGCGTAGCGATGAACGGCGTGACCGGACGCATGGGCTACCGCCAGCACCTCACCCGGTCGATCCTCGCGATCCGCGACCAGGGCGGCGTCCCCCGGGCCAGCGGCGAACGCGTCGAGGTCGAGCCGATCCTGGTCGGCCGCAACCCCGCCAAGCTCGCCGAACTGGCCGCCCGCCACGACATCGCGCACTGGACCACCAACCTGGACACCGCGCTGTCCGACGCCGGCGTCTACTTCGACGCCCAGGTCACCACCGCCCGCGCCGCGCCATCAAGCGCGCGATCGAGGCCGGCAAGCACGTCTACACCGAGAAGCCCACCGCCGAAACCCTCGCCGACGCCGTCGAACTGGCGCAACTGGCCGACAAGGCGGGCGTGAAGCACGGCGTGGTGCAGGACAAGCTGTTGCTGCCCGGTCTGCTCAAGCTCAAGCGCCTGCTGGACAGCGGGTTCTTCGGCCGCGTCCTCAGCGTGCGGGGCGAGTTCGGCTACTGGGTGTTCGAGGGCGACTGGCAGGAGGCGCAGCGGCCGTCGTGGAACTACCGGTCCGAGGACGGCGGCGGCATCGTCATGGACAGTGGGACAACGGTTTCAAGGTGCAGTGGGAGCGTTTCGTGCGCCACGTCGTCGACGACGAGCCGTTCCCGCACGACCTCCACTCCGGCGCGCGCGGTGTCGCGGTCGCCGAAGCCGCCCTGAAGTCCTCGGCGGAAGGCATCACCGTCCACCTGTGACCGGCAAGGCGTCACCCTCCGCCCCAGACCGGAGACGACCGGGTCGGCAACCCACCGACCCGGTCACGCCCCGAACCACCCCGCCACATCAAGCCGGAAGAACGCGGCCGGCACCATCGTCCGCAGGTCCGCCTCCATCTCCCGAACCCGCTTCACCCCCAACGCCTCCGCCCACTCCGCCCGGATCTGCTCGAAGATCACCGCCGACCGCTCCAGCACGTCCAGCCCTCGCGGCGTCAACAGCACGAGCTTGCGCCGCGCGTCCGCCGGATCGTCCTCACGCCGGACGTACCCCAGCGCCTCCAGCCGGTCCACCGTCTTCCCGGCCGCCTGCTTGGACACCCCCAACCGCCGCCCGACCTCGCTCGCCGTCGCCCCCCGCACCCCGATGGCCTGCAACGCGAACCCGTGCGCCGGCCGTGCGTCCGGGTGCCCCTGAGCGGCCAGCTCGGCGTGCAGCCGGTCCACGATCGTCCGGAAGCCCGCGAACAGCAGCAACGGCAGCTCGAAGCCGTACCCGTCCTCACCCATGCCGGAAGCCCTTGCCAAACTCGACAACCAGGTTTACGTTTTGGTCAACCACGTTGTCGAGTTTACCCACCGAAGGACTCCTCTTGTTCGCCGACCACACCCCCGCCACCGCTCCCACCGCGTCCCGCCGCCTCATGGAGGCCACCACCGCCAAGCTCGGCTACCTGCCGTCGGCGGTGGCGCGCATGGCCGAGTCCCCGCACCTGCTGGACGCCTTCCTCAAGACCAGCGCCATGTTCGAGCAGACCACCCTCGACCCGCTCGCCCGCGAGGTCCTGATCATGACCGTGGCGACCCGCAACGGCTGCCACCTGTGCGTCGCCATGCACACCGCCAAGCTGACCGCCCTCCAGGCCGACCAGCCCGTCATCACCGCACTGCGCCAGGGCAAACCCCTCGACGACGACCGACTGGAAGCCGTCCGCACCTTCACCATCGAGGTCCTGGACACCGCGGGCCAGGTCTCGGACGAAGCCCTCACCAACTTCACGGCACAGGGCTTCACCGCCCAGAACGCCCTCGAAGTCGTGATGGGCATCGGCGTCTACACCATGTCCACCCTGGCCAACCGACTCATCGACGCACCCGTCGACGAACCACTGGCCGCCTTCGCCTAACGCGCCAGCAGCTCGACCAACCGGTCCACCGGCAACGCGGGCGATCGCCTTCCTTTGCGCCCCACCACCGTCTCGGCGGCCACCAAGGCGTTCAGCACCGCCTCCTCCACCCCGTACACCACCGCCGCGAAGAAGTCGTCCATCCGGTTCCACGGCACGCACTCCACCGTGTCGTACCCCGGCGCGCCCACCGGGAAGGCGGACGGCGTCATGGACCCCGCGTTGCCGGTCGAGAAAGCGAGGAAGATGTCCCCCGAGAAGTGCGAGCCCGTGGTCCCGGTCCGCGCCAACCCCAACGGCACCCGGCGAGCCAACGCCGAGCACTGCCCCGGCAACAGCGGCGCGTCAGTGGCGACCACGACGATGACCGACCCCGCGCCGGGCGGGAACTTCCAGTCCGAGTCCTCGATGGGGTTGTCGTCGGTCAGCCACTCCCCCACCGGCACCCCGGACACCGTCAGCTCGCGCCGCGACCCGAAGTTGGCCTGCGCGAACACGCCCACCGTGTACGTCTCCGACCCGTACGACACCACCCGCGAGGACGTCCCGCTGCCGCCCTTGAAGGCGTAGCAGTTCATGCCGGTGCCGCCACCGACGTTGCCCTCCGCCACCGGACCGGTCGACGCGACCTCGATGGCGGCCACCGCGTGCTCCGCCCGCACGTGCGGACCGTTGATGTCGTTGAGGTACCCGTCCCAGGTCTCCGCGACCACGGGCAGCAGCCACTGGTCGGCGGCACTGGGGTGGGTGCGCGTCATCCAGTCGATCACCCCGCGGTGGCACGTGCCGACCGCGTGGGTGTTCGTGATCAGCACCGGCCACCGCAGGGCACCGGACTCCGACAGCAACGCGGTGCCGGTCATCTCCCCGTTGCCGTTGAGCGAGAACCACCCCGCCGCGCACGGCACGTTCACACCCTCGTGCCCGCGCGGCAGGATCGCCGTCACGCCCGTCCGGACATCGCCCTCCGCCAACGTCGTGTAGCCGACGAGCACCCCCGGCACGTCGGTGATCGCGTTGTGCGGCCCCGGGTCGCCGGGCAGTCGCAGTCCGAGGTCGCGGGCGCGCATCAGGCCTCCAGGTCGCAGCGGGTGGCGTCGGCGGCGAAGGCGACGAGAACCGCCTCGGCCTCCGGGACGGTGAACGTCGGCACGGCGTGCGTGAGGTGCAGCCCGAGGCCGTCCTCCAGGGCGACCAGGCCGCGGGCGATGGTGGTGGCGTCCCGGGTCAGGTCGAACACGCCGGTCGCCGCGCCCGCTTCGAGGATCGCCGCGTACAGCGCGACCTGGCGCTCGCACAGGCGGATGTGCTGGGCGGCGTAGGCGGGGTCGCGGCGGGCGTACGCGCCCAGCTCGTAGATCAGCACGCACAGCTCGTCGTCGCGACCGGTCGGCAGGCCCGCGCGGATGGTGGTGACCAGCCGGCGGCGCGGGTCGGGTTCGCGGCGGGCGGCGGCCTCGCGGTCGACGCAGAACCGCTCGATCGCCTCCCGCTGCACCTCGAACAGCAGGTCGCCGAGGTTCGGGAAGTAGTACAGGACCGACCCGGTGGACATCTCGGCCCGGTCGGCGACGTCGCGCAGGCGCAGGTCCAGCACGCCCCGCTCCAGCACGGCCCGGCGCGCGGCGGCCACCAGCTCCTCGCGCTTCTCGTGGGCGCGGCTCGGTCTCGGCATACCGGCGATTCTTCAAGTGATCTTCAGAGAACGCAAGTCGACAGCTCTCCGCTATTGACGAACTCCACCCCGAGTTCTTTGATGGCCAGTCAAAGAACTCGGCGAAGGAGACCGCCATGCCGGACCGGTCGTCGTCACCCGCCCTTCGGCGCGGGCTCAAAGTGCTCGGCACGCTGCTCATCACGCTGTCCGCGATCTCGCCCGCGTCCTCGGTGTTCATCATCGCGCCGGGGGTGGTGGGCCAGGCGGGCAGCGGAGCGTTCTGGAGCTTCGTGGTCGCCGCCGTCGTCGGCGTCTTCATGGCGTTCGTCTACGCCGAACTGGCCTCGGCCTACCCGCTCAGCGGCGGCGAGTACGCCATCGTCGCGCGCACGCTGGGCCGGCTGCCCGGGTTCGTCACCCTCGGCCTGCTGCTGGTGACCCAGTTGCTGATCATCGCGGTCATCGCGCTCGGCGTCGGCACCTACCTCGAAGTGCTGTTCCCGGGCCTGAACGGGCCGGTCGTCGCGGCCGTGGCGACGGCGGGCGCGACCGCGCTGGCGGTGTTCGACGTCAAGCTCAACGCGTGGATCACCGGGATCTTCCTGGTGATCGAACTGGCCGCGCTGGCGGTGGTCAGCGCGCTGGGCCTGTTCGACCCGGCCCGGCCGCTGGGCGACCTGCTCACGGAACCGGTCAACGCGGCCGGTCCTGTGTCCTTCGGCGTGATCACGGCCGCGGCGGCGGTCGCGATCTTCTCCTACAACGGCTACGGCTCGGCGGTGTACTTCGGCGAGGAGACCGACGACGCGCACCGCGGCATCGCGCGGGCGATCCTGTGGGCGCTGGCGATCACGGTCTGCGCGGAGTTGATCCCGGTGACGGCGGTCCTGCTGGGCGCGCCGTCGCTGCCCGACCTGTTCGCCGCCGACAACATGATGTCCCACTTCGTCGCCGGGCAGGCCGGGTCCGCGGTGAACACCGTGATCAGCCTGGCCGTGGCGCTGGCGATCCTCAACGCGGTGCTGGCGATCATCCTCATCACCTCGCGGATGGTGTTCAGCACCGGCCGGGACACCGCGTGGCCGGGCACGGTGAGCCGGGCGCTGGCGGCGATCCACCCCGGCACCGGGACGCCGTGGGTCGCGACCGTGGTGACGGGGGCGTTCGCGACCGCGTTGTGCTTCGCGGACAAGGACTTCCTGCTCGTCGTCACGGCCACCTCGATCGTCGCGGTGTACGCGGCGCTGTGCCTGGCGGTCCTGGCCGGGCGGCGCAACGGCACCACCGCGCACGCCGCGTACCGGATGCCGTGGTTCCCGGTCGCCCCGGTGCTGGCGCTGGGCGCGCTGGCGTACGTGGTGTGGACGAACTTCCTCGACCCGGTCGTCGGGCGGCCCAGCCTGGCGATCACCGCGGGCATCGGCGTGGCGGCGGCGCTGTACTACGCGCTGGTCGTGCGGCGGCGCGGGGCGTGGGTGCTGCGCGGACCGGAGGACCCGGTGCCGGCGGACACCGCGCCGCGATAGCGTGTCGCCGGTTTCGCCGACGGAGGGACTGGGGATGCAACGACCGGCTTGGGTGGGCCCGGAGATCGACCTGCAGAAGCCGAGCCCGGCCCGGGTGTACGACGTGCACCTGGGCGGCTCGCACAACTTCCAGGTCGACCGGGACGCCGCCGCGGCGATCACGAACGCCATGCCGGGCCTGCCCGCGATCCTGCGGGCGAACCGGGCCTACCTGCGCCGCGCGGTGTCCTACCTGGTCGGTCAGGGGGTCACCCAGTTCCTCGACCTCGGGTCGGGCATCCCGACCGTGGGCAACGTCCACGAGGTCGCGTGGCGGCACGACCCGACCGCCCGGATCGTCTACGTGGACTGCGACGCGGTGGCGGTCGCGCACAGCCGCGCGATCCTGCGCGACGAGCCCAACGCGGACGCGGTGCTGGCCGACCTGCGCCGCCCGCAGGACGTGCTGGAGGCCGAGGAGACGCGGAAGCTGCTGGACTTCTCGCGGCCGGTGGCGGTGCTGATGTTCGCCGTGCTGCACTTCGTGGACGACGCCGACGACCCGGCCGGCCTGATCCGCCGCTACCTCGAACCCGCCGTGCCGGGCAGCTACCTGGCCCTGTCGCACGCCAGCCTCGAGGGCGACGCCGACCGGGCCGAGGAGGGCACCCGGCAGTTCCGCCGCCGGGTCGGCGACTTCACCATGCGCACCCGCCGCGAGGTCACCGAGCTGTTCGGCGACCTGGAACTGGTCGAGCCTGGCGTGGTGTACCTGCCGGAGTGGCGGCCCGAGCCCGGTGAGGAGGTCGCGGACGCCAGCACGACGTCCACGTTCGCCGGAGTGGGTCGCAAGGCGTGACCGAGGTCGTCGCCGGGCGCTACCGGCTCGTGGAACGGCTCGGCGCGGGCGCGATGGGCGTCGTGTGGCGGGCTTTCGACGAGCGGCTGCACCGCGAGGTGGCGGTGAAGCTGCTGGTGGTGCCGCCCGGTGCCGACCCCGGGGAGGCGGCGGCACGGGCGGCGCGCGAAGCCCGCATCGCGGCCCGGCTGCACCACCCCAACGCGGTGACCGTGCACGACGTGGTGACCGACGGCGATGTGCCCGTGCTGGTGATGGAGTACGTGGCGGGGCGGTCGCTGTCCGGTGTCGTCCTGCCGGTCGCGGAGGCCGCCCGGGTCGGTGCCCAGGTCGCGTCCGCGCTGGCCGCCGCGCACGCGGCGGGGATCGTGCACCGGGACGTCAAGCCCGGCAACATCCTGCGCACCGACGACGGCACCGCGAAGATCACCGACTTCGGCATCGCGCGGGCGTTCGGGGACGTGACCGTGACCCGGACCGGCGTGCTGGCCGGGACGCCCGCGTTCCTGGCGCCGGAGGTGGCGCGCGGCGGGGTGCCGGGACCGGCGTCGGACGTGTTCGCCCTGGGTGCCACGCTGTACGCGCTGGTGGAAGGACGACCGCCGTTCGGGGACGGGGACAACGCCATCGCCCTGCTGCACGCCGTGGCAGCGGGCCACTTCCCACCGCCCACCCGGGCAGGCGAGCTGACCGCGATCTTGCTGGACCTCCTCCGCACCGACCCCGCCACCCGCCCGACGATGGCAGAAGCCGCCCACCGCCTCCGCGCGGCAGCCGACGCCTCGCCCGGCGCGCATTCGGCAGCCGGCCAGGCGTCGGCCGGCCAGGCGTCGGCCGGCCAGGCGTCGGCCGGGCTGCCGCCAGCGGCAGCGGGCGCATCGCCCACCGGCCCGACGCCCGCCGCGCCCCCGCACCTCCAACCCGTCGCTCCCCCGCCGACCCGGCTCGACTTCGGCGCGCCCCCACCCGGCACGCGGCTCGACCCGCACCCCGTCCCCGCCACCCCACCATCGCGCCCCAACCGCACGTGGCTGCTGGCGGGTGCGGCACTGGCGGTCGCGGTCGTCGTCGTGGTGGCCGTGCTGGCGAGCCGGGGCGAGGACACCCCCGCCGCCACCCCCACCACCGCGAGCACCACCACCACCAAGACGACCACGACCACCACCACACCCAAGGTCGACACCCGGGCCCTCGAACGCACCGTCGCCGAGTACTACAAGGACCTGTCGAAGAACAACAGGTCCTGGCGCGACGCCGACAAGGTCGAGATCACCACCCCGCCCAAGGCCGACAGCCCCACCACCGTCGTCATCGGCATCCAGTACGAGCGCCGGGGCAAGCACCGGGACACCCACCGCGTCACCGTCGTCGACGGGCGGGTCACCGACATCCAGGTGCTGTCCACCGAGCGGATCGGCGGCAAGAAGGACGACGACGACGAGTGATCAGTGCCGCCGGGGCTGGCCCAGGGCTGCCGGGGGCGTGTTGCCGGCCGTCGCGCCCTCCGCGTACTGCGGCGTCACGATGAACACGAACTCGTGCACCCGGTCCGCCGCCAACTCGTCCACCACGTACGACTCGCCGATGCGGATGCCGTGCCGCATCAGCAGCTCCTGGTGCACCGGGAACGCCGTCCCGTCGCCGTTGACCGGGTTGCCCAGCACCTCCAGCCCCCACGTGTCGCCGCCGACGATCGCGGGCCGGAACCGGGACAGCCACCGCGCCTCGCGCACGTAGATCCCCGGCAGCCCCCGACTGGCCTCCCAGCGCGCGATGTCGGCCGGGTCGCGCCGCGCCAGCAGCTGGTTCCAGCCGGTGTGGAACAGGACGACGTCACCGGGTTCGATGCGCTTGATCCCGCCGAACTCCATGGCGTCCTTGATGTCCTCCACGGTGATCCGGTAGTTCTCGCGCAGCAACGGCTTCCCGTTGCTCGCCGGCTCCGCCAGGTCCTCGACCCGGTCGCGCGCGAGCTTCACGCCGAGCACGTCCAGCAGGATGCCCCGGGTCACGACCGGGCCCATGTGCTCCGCGCCCAACGCGATGGTGCCGTGCGGGCGGGCGATGTCGGGGCCGCGCCGGCCGTTGTAGAAGAACTCGGCCGCGCCGACGTGGTTGAGGTTGTCGGTCTGGGTGCCGATCTGGTAGGTCGCGGCCAGCGGCTTGGCGTGCTTGGGCGAGAACTCGGCCTCGAACCGCTCCTCGTGCACGCTGATCTTGTTGGCGCCCAGCGGTTCCAGCGCGACCAGGATGCCGCCCTGCTCCAGGAACCCGGGCGGTGGCGGGTAGCCCCAGATGGTGAGCCGCTGCTCGTAGGTGCGGCGCGGGTCGGTGCGGAAGGCGGGGAAGCCGTTCCACATCAGCTCGCCGAGGTTGTAGGTCTTGACCTCGCGGCGGGGGTTGAGCAGGGCCAGGGCGGCGGCGGTCTTGGCGGGCGTCACCTCGTTGAGCGCGCCCCGCTGGTCGTCCGGTCCGTACCGGCTGGGCGCCCAGTCGGCGAGGTTGGCCGGGTCGGCGTAGTCGAACGGCGTGTCGTCGAACCTGCCGGCCGCGTCAGGCGCGGACGCGTCAGGCGCGGACTCTTCAGGCGCGGCAGTGGCTGGGGTGGCGGTGGCGGCCGGGACGGCGGTGGCGGCGAGGCCCGCACCCGCGAGCTTGAGCAGGTCGCGGCGGGCCAGGTGGTTGCGCAGCAGGTCGGGGTTCACGCCTGAGCAGTACCCGGCGGGTCGCGATCAGCGCAACGGACGTCACCTCAACGCGCTAACGGCGTGCTCCCGGAACGCCCCCGTCGCGGCGTGCGTCGGCCGGCGCGGCCACACCAGGCGGACGGTCACCGTGGCGGCGTCGGCCAGCGGCAGGTAGCGGATGTCGGGGTGCGGGTGGCTGTGCACGGTCGCCTCCGTGGTCACGCCGACCGCCTCGCCGAGCGCGATGGTGGTCAGCCACTCGTCCACGCCGGGCACCTCGAACGTGTCCGGCCGCATCCCCTCCGGCCACAGGTCCGCGCTCGTGGTCGCGGCCGTCGAGCACAGCGCCACCGGCTCGCCGGCGAGGTCGGCCAGGTGCAGGACTTCCTTGTCCGCCAACGGGTTCCCCTGCGGCACGGCGGCGATCCGGTGCTCCTGGTAGAGCACCCGGGAGGCCAGGGCGGTGTCGGACGGCTGGGTGCGCATGAACGCGATGTCGACCTCGCCCTTGCGCAACGCCACCTCCGGGTCGTCGCACCGCCGCACCCGGACGGGCGTGCCGGGACGCGCCTCGCGCCACCCGCGCAGCAGCGGCAGGGTGTGCCGGCCCAGCGCCGCCCACCCGAAACCGACGCGCAGCGGGCGCGGTCCGGCGGCGGCCTCGGCGAGGGCGTCGTCGAGCTGGGCGAGGATGCGGTGGGCGTGCTCCCACAGCCGGCGTCCGGCGTCGGTCAGGGCGAGACTGCGGGTGGTGCGCTCGACGAGGCGGGTGCCGAGGCGATGTTCGAGCTGTTCCAGGGTGCGGGACAGCGCGGGCTGGCTGACGTGCAGCGTGGCGGCGGCGTCGGTGATGGTGCCCTCGTCGCCGATGGCGGCCAGCGCCCGCAGGTGCCTCAGCTCGACATTCATAACCGTGGAGCATAAATGCCCGAGGAGAAGCATTTCACGGCGATGCCTTGCCGCGCATACGGTTCGAGGTGTGAAGATCCTCCTCATCGGCGCCTCCGGCCTGATCGGCACGGCCGTCCACAAGACCTTCGTCGACCGCGGCCACGAGGTGCTGACCGTCGGCCGCTCGTCGGGCGAACTGCGCTTCGACCTGACCGACCCGGAGCGGGTCGGCGCGCTGTACGCGACGGCCGGCCCGGTGGACGCGGTGGTCAGCGCGGCGGGCGACGTCCCGTTCAAGCCCCTGCCCGACCTGACCGCAGACGACTTCCGCGCCGGGTTCGCGGGCAAGGTGCTCAGCCAGGTCGAGCTGGTGCGGCAGGGGTTGGCGCACGTGCGAGGTTCGTTCACGCTGATCACGGGCGTGCTGGCGCGCGAGCCGATCGTTTCGGGTTCGGTGGCGTCGCTGGCGAACGGCGCGATCGAGTCGTTCGTCCGGGCGGCGGCCATCGAGATCGCGCCGCTTCGGATCAACGCGGTGAGCCCGACCGTGGTCACCGAGGCGCTGGACGCCTACGGCGACTTCTTCCCCGGCATGCCCCCGGTCGCCTTGGCCGACGTCGCCCAGTCCTACGTCCGCGCGGTCGAGGGTCCGCTGACCGGCCAGGTGTTCATCCCCTAGCCGTTCAGGACCCGGTCGACCTGGTGGTCCAAGACCGCTCGCGCCGCCGCCGGGGTGCGGTGCCCAAGGGCGATGTCGACGCCCAGGCTCGTCGCCGGCGACCAGCAGATGTCGGCGTCGAGCCGGTCGGTCGCCCGGGCGCTGCCCCGTGCGGCGGCGATCAGGTCTGCGGTGAGCGTGATCAGGGCGTCGTCGCCGGGGGCGAGCACGCGGGCCATCGTCGGGTCGGCGAAAGCCCGTTGGTGGCGGGCGTGGCACTCGCGGGCTGGGGGTACGACCGGGCCAAGGCGCGCGGTCGGCGCGGGTAGGGGCGTCCTCTTTCGAGTGATCTCCGGACCCCGTGACAACTGCACCGGGCCGCCCGGTACGGACTGTGGATCGCGGGCGGCGGCGGTCGACGGCCCCGCCCTGCTGGAAGCGGGTCGCGAACCCGCCCAGGGGCTAGTCGGCGGCGAGGATCGTGTCGACGAGGCCCGGGAAGCGGGTGTCGAGTTCGTCCAGGCGCAACGTGTTCATGCGCTTGCGGCCCTCGTCCCACTGCCGGATCAGGCCCGCCTCGCGCAGGGACCGGAAGTGGTGGCTGAGGGTCGACGCCGCCACCGGCAGGCCGAACGTGCCGCACGGCCGGTCTCCCTCGGCGATGAGCAGTCGCACGATCTTCCGCCGGGTCGGGTCGGCCAGGGCGCGCAGGACGTCGTCCACCGTCACGTCGGCGATCTCGGGGTGGGACAGCGGAGTCCAACGGCCCAGCATGCTGAGAAGCCTCTCAGGTCTATTCGACACCTCACGAAAACTGTACTCCTCCCCGCGTTTATTCGAGACCTCTCGAAAAGAACTCAAGGAGGCTCCCCATGCACTTCGCAGTCACATCGCTGCTGGTCACGGCCCTGGCCTGCCCGATACCGGACCCCGCGCCCGAGGGTCGGCAGGTGCCCTACGAGCCGGACGTCGCCGGTCCGGTCAACCTCGAAGCAGGCACGGCGAGCGTCGTCTCCGACGGCGGGCAGGGGGTGGTGCTGGGTCTGGACGCGAAGCGGTGGACCGAGTCCGGCGAGAAACCGGCCGCGCCGCGCCGGTTCGTGTTCCTGTTCGACTCGTCCGTGCGCTTCAACGCCGCCACCTTCCCCACCTGCGACCGGACCCAACTCGACCGGCAGGCCTGCCCGGAGGGCTCACGGGTCGGCGGCGGTCGGGCGGAGTTCTACCCGTCCGGCAGTGCGGAAGTCGTCGTCTACAACACCAAGTACGCGGACGGGACGCGCGGCATGTTGATCACCATCCCCGCCGTGGGCACCGTCCTGGAGAACACGTTCGAGAAGGTCTCCCGGCCCTACCGCGACCGCTACACCCAGGCCTCCGACGAGATCTTCCCGCCCAGCACCGTCCCGCCGCAGGACCGGCCGGTCACGCAGGGGTTCGCGATCACGTTCGGCGGCACGCACGGGGGTCGCAGCTTCGTGGAAACCACGACCCCCGTGGGCGGAACCGTGAAGTTCGGCGTCTACAGCGAGTACGTCACCGGGCAGCGGACGCTGACCGAGACCACCGCGACACGAACCGGGTGACCTTCCACGCGGCGATCCCGCCCGCCAGGCTGAGCACGACCACCACGGCGGGCGGGAAGAACTCCAGCAGCGGCGGGAACAACGCGTAGTGCGTGAGGTAGATGTACAGCGACGCGCTCGCCACCAGGCTCACCACCCCGACCAGCGGCCGGGGTAGCGGCACCCGGGTCAGGGCCAGCAGCAGGGCCAGGCCGGCGAGCACGACGCCCTCCCGCGCCGGGTCGTCGAACGACCCCGGCACCAGGACCATCGCCACCACCAGCACCACGCACCGCCGCAGGACGGTGTCGGCCCGGAACGCCAGCCAGCCCAAGGCGAAGAACCACACCGCGCCGAACGTCGTCATGTTCCGGTCGGCGAAGGACGCGTCCGCGTCGAACACCAAGCGCGGCAACGACAACACCGCCAGCGCGACGAAGGCGAACACGAAGCCCCGCGTGCGTTCCCACTCGCGCACGCGGGGCACCGCGAACACCAGCGCCAGCACGAGCAGCACGTGCACCAGCACCTCGACGAACCAGTACCCGACCGCCCCGGTGCGCACGAAGTTGTTCACCAGCAAGACGTTCACCCACGTCACGTCGTCGGTGGTGAACACCCGGTAGACCAGCCACAACGACGTCGGCACCGCCACCAGCGCCGCGCTGCGCAGGATCCGGCGGGGCGCGGCGGGCAGCAGGAAGCGGGCGAAGTTCCACCCGGCTAGCGCCAGCAGCAGGTGCGCGCCGCCGGTCACGTCGAACACCTTCACGTGCGACCCGACCACCAGCACGATCGCCAGCGCCCGCAACACGATGTCCGTCTCGACCCGCGGCACCCGCCGCGGCGCCACCCGGGACCGCTCCAGCGAGGCCACGGTGCGGGTCTGCCAGTCCGAGGGCAACCGGCCCAGCAGCCGTTCCAGCTCCACCGACACCCGCACGTAGGTCAGCGAATCACCGCCCAGCGACACGAACGTCGAGTCGTCCCGGACGTCCTCGCCGAGCGCCGACGCGAACAACTCCCGCACCGACCCCGCCCCCGAGACACCCGCGCCCAGTCGCGCGACCGCCCGGTAGTCGACCTTCCCGTTGTCCAGCAAGGGGAACTCGGCCACCCGGACCACCCGGACGCTCGCCGCGGGCAACCCGAACCGCGACCGCACCAACGCCCCGGCCCGCCGCACGTGCCCCCGCACGGCGACCACCAGCGTGTCGTCGTCACCCGTGCACACCGCCGGCACCCCGGACTCGGCGAGGACTCGCTCCACCTGGTCGAGGTCCACCCGCAACCCGAACAGCTTCAAAAACCGACTCCGCCGGCCGACGACCTCGTACAGGCCGTCCTCGGTGCGCCGGCCCAGGTCACCCGTGCGCAACTCCCACGTGGTCCGGCCGAGCGCCAGGTCCTCCGGTCCGCACGCGTACCCGAGCATCACGTTGGGCCCGCGGTAGACCAGCTCGCCGTCCACCACGTCGAACGACCCGCCGGGCACCGGCACGCCGATCGACGACGGGTGCGTGCGCGCCAACTCCGGTGGCAGGTAGGCCATCCGCGCGGTCGCCTCGGTCTGCCCGTACATCACGAAGAACCGCCAGCCACGCGCCTCGCCCAGCGCCGCGTACGCCGCCACCCGCTCCGGCGCGAGCCGCCCGCCGGCCTGGGTGACGTACCGCAGCGACGGCAGGTCGCGGTCCGCGAAACGGATTTGGTCCAACAGGTCGAACGTGTGCGGCACCCCGTGCAGGCTGGTGACTTCGTTGTGTGACATGAGATCCCAGAACTCACTGTCCACAACGGATCGGCCGGTGAGCACGAGTCCCGCGCCGCGCAGGAGGTTGCTGTTGACCACGGAGAGCCCGTAGCAGTAGTGCATCGGCAACGAGGTGATCGCCCGGTCCGTGGGTCGGATGTCCAGGTACTCGGCGATCGCCTCCGCGTTGGCGCGCAAGCCTTCCGCCGACAGCCGCACCAGTTTCGGGGAGCCGGTGGTGCCGGAGGTGGACAGCAGCAGTGCCAGCTCCGGGTGCAGGTCGTGCGCGGTGCCCGCCCGTCGTTCGACAAGGTCACCGTCGGCCACGACATCCGGGTCGTAGGCCCCGGTCAACGCCTCGACCTGGCCGGGCGCGCACAGCAGCACCGGGTGGCCGCCGCGCAACGCCGCCAGGTAGGTCACGAGCGAGTCCAGGTCGTTGCGGGTGGCCAACAGCACCAGCCGCCGCGTGACCCCGAGTCGACCGGCCGTCGCGGCCACCCGCCGGTCCAAATCTACATATGTAGTCGTCACGTTCTGGCTGATCACAGCCACTCTGGAGCCGTGGGCGGCGAGGTTGGCGGCGAACCCGAGGTCAGCGGTGGCGGTCATGCGGAACCGCCCGCGAAGAACAGCGCAGGCCCCGAGACCACGACGGACGTGTCGTCCCCCGGCCGCACCGGCAGCGGCCCCTGCACACGCGACCGCACCACCGAACCGTCCCCCAAGCGCAGCAACACAGTCGCGTCATGCCCGTGGAACAACACATCGGCCACGGTCGCCGGCACACCCTCGCCGCCCAAGTGCAGCTGTTCCGGCCGCACCAACACGGTCCCCGGCCCTTCGCCCTTCACCGCCAGCCGACCCAGCGGCGTCTCGGCCACCCCGTCCCGCGCCTCACCCGCGAACGTCACCGCCTCGCCCACGAACAACGCCACCCCGAGGTCGGCCGGCGAGGTGTAGACCTGGTGCGGCGCACCGAGTTGCGCCACCACACCGCCCCGCAGCACGGCCACCCGGTCCGCGACGCCCAGCGCCTCCTCCTGGTCGTGCGTCACCAGCAGCGCCGTCGCGCCGAACGCCCGCAGCGCCGCCCGCACGTCGGCCCGCAGCTCGTCGCGCAGCGCCGCGTCCAGCGACGAGAACGGCTCGTCCATCAGCACCACCCCGGGCCGGGGCGCCAGTGCGCGCGCCAGCGCCACCCGCTGCCGCTGCCCGCCGGAGAGCTGCGCCGGCATCCGCGCTTCGAACCCGGACAGCCCCACCAGTTCCAGCAGTTCGGCCACCCGTTCCCGACGCTGCCCACGCGCGAGGCCGAAGCCGACGTTGCCCGCGACGGTCAGGTGCGGGAACAACGCGCCCTCCTGCGGCACGATCCCGATGCCGCGGCGCTCCGGCGGCACGTCCACCGACCCGTCCGCGAGAACCTTGTCCCCCAACGAGATCGTGCCCGAGCGCACCGGGTGGAACCCGGCCAGCACGCGCAGCAACGTGGTCTTGCCGCAGCCCGACGGCCCCAGCACGGCGAGCAGGCCGCCGTCGGGCACGTCGAGGTCGATGCCGCGCAGCACCGGTTCCGGGCCGTACCCGGCGACCAGCCCGCTGATCCGCAACCCGCTCATCGGTCACCTCCGCGCAGGAACCGGTCCAGCACCACGGCCGGGATCGCCGCCACCACGAGCAGGACCGCCGCGTAGGGCGCGGCGGCGGCGTAGGCGGCGACCTCGGTCTTGGTCCACAGCTCGGTGGCCAGGGTGTCCACGCCGGTCGGCCGCAGCAGCAGCGTGGCGGGCAACTCCTTGGCACAGGTCAGGAACACGAGCGCGGCGCCGGCGAGGATGCCCGGCGCGGCCAGCGGCACGGTCACCCGCAACCGGGTCTCCGCACGGCCCTTGCCCAGCGAGCGCGCCACGTCCTCCAGCACCGGCGGCGCGTGCGCGACGGCCGTGCGCACCGCGCCCACCGCCAGCGGCAGGAACAGCACGGCGTAGGCGAACGCGAGCATCGGCGTCGTCTGGTACAGGCCGGGCGCGAACCGGATGCCGAAGAACACCAGCGCCAACCCGACCGTGATGCCCGGCAACGCGTGCCCGGCGAAGCTCGCCAACTCCACCCCGCGCACCAACGCCCCCCGGTGCCGCGCCGCCAGCACCCCCACCGGCAGCGCCATGAGCATCGTCACCACCGCACCCAGCGCGGACACCGAGATCGTGTTCAGCGTCGTTGTGGCCAGGTCACCACTGAACGCCGACCGCCCCGCCGCCAACCACCACCCCAAGCTGAACACCGGCGTCCCCAACGACACCGCCACCAGCCCCAGCACACCCACCAACGCCGGAACCTTCATACGCCCCAACGGAACCGTGATCGCCCCGCGGTGCTCCCGCGTCGCCACCGCACCCCGCGCCCGACGTTCCCCGATCGTCAACGCGATCGCCAACGCCACCAGCACGCACCCCAGCACGGCGGCCGGCGTGCGGTCGAACGTCGCCCGGTAGCTGGTGTAGATGCCCAGCGTGAACGCCTCGTACCGCATCAACGACACCGCCCCGAAGTCGCTGAGCACGTACAACGCCACCAACAACCCGCCGGCCGTAGCCGCGGGCCGAACCTGGCGCAGCGTCACGGACACAAACGTCCGCCCCCGCCCCCGCCCCAACGACCGCGCGACCTCCTCCACCCCCGGGTCGGCCGTCCGCAACGCCGCCGCCACCGGCAGGAACACGTACGGATACGACACCAGCGTCAACACCAGAAACGCGCCCCAGAACCCACCAAGCCCCGGCAGAAACGCGATCCAGGTGAACCCCGCGACGTAGGACGGAACGGCCAGCGGCAGCACCAGCAGCACGCCGAACACCCGCCGCCACGGCAGGTCCGACCGCACCACCAGCCACGCGCCCAGCACACCCAGCACCAGGCACGCCGCCGTCACCGCGCCCGCGAGGGCGAGGCTGCGCACCGCGAGGTCCAGCGTGCGGGCCCGCCACAGCACGCGCCAGACGACCCCCGCGCCGTGGTCGAACGAGCGGACGGCGAGGTAGGCGAGGGGGGTCAGGGCGGCCCCGGCGACGACCAGGGCGAGTGCGGTGTTCGTCGGTGCGGCCCGCAGGGGGCCGTTCAGGACAGCCCCGCTTCCTGCAACAGCGCCAGGGTCTGCTGGAGGGAGGACAGCTTCGACAGGTCGATGTCCGGGCCGTGCAGGTCGGTCAGCGCCGGCAACTGGTGCTTGGTCGACTTCACGGTCGGGTTGGCCGGGTACTCGGCGGTCTCGTCCGCGAAGTACCGCTGCGCCTGCTCGGACAACAGGAACCGAACCGCCTTCTGCGCCGCCTCCGCCTTGTCCGACCCGGCGACCACACCCGCGCCCGCGACGTTCACCAGCCCCAACGGGTCACCGCTGGACACGTAGTGCAGCTTGACCTTCACCGCGTCCGCGCCGTGCTCGGCGACCTTGGCGTACCAGTAGTAGTGGTTGATCAGACCCACCGGGAGCCGGCCGTCGTTGATCGCGTTCATGATCGCGATGTTGTTGTCGTAGCGCTTGGGCTCGTTGGCGGCGAACTTCTTCAGCCAGTCCTTGGCGTAGTCCTCGCCCTTGACCACCCGGACCGAGGTGACGAACGCCTGCCAGGACGCGTTGGTCGGCGCGTACCCGACCTTGCCCTTCCACTTCGGGTCCACGACCTGTTCGAGGCTGTCCGGGACGTCCGCCTCCGTGACCACGCGCGGGTCGAAGGCCACCACCCGAACACGCGCGGACGTCCCCACCCACCGCTTGTCGTCGGCCCGGTACCCCGCCGGAACCAGGTCGAGCACGTCGGCAGGCAACTCAGCCAACCGCCCCTGCTCAGCCACGGCCCCGAGCGCACCCGCGTCCTGCGAGAAGAACACGTCCGCCTGGGACCGCTCGCCCTCTTCCAACAGCTGGGCGGCCATCTCACCACTACTGCCGTACCGGACCTCGACCTTGACCCCGGTGGCCTGCTGGAGCTGATCGAGCACCCCGCCCACCAACTCCTTGTTGCGCCCGGAGTAGATCACGAGCGCGTCACTGCTCTGGGTGTCGGACCCACAGCCGGCAACGGGGGCGGCCACCAGCAGCGCCAGCACCACGGCGGCGTTGCGTGCGCGACGGATCACTGCGCGTCCTCCTCGGACTCACCCCCAGGCGGTCAAGGCGCAGCAAAGGTAAAGCTAGCCTAAGCGCGAGGCAAGCAGCCGTAGCCGTTACGTGATGCGTCGTCCCCCACATCACCCGTTCGCGGCCCCACCAGCCCGGATCGCAGGCACGGCGGGCAGTCCGCTCTTCCGGCGCGCAGCGCCGTCGGGCGTGCCGCCGAGGGGCACACAACTCGACCCGGGCTTCTTGCTTGTGTCATCCCCGTATGGCCCGAAGGGCTACCACATTTTTGGTCGGGTGCAGCCGAAAATGTTGTGAGGAACGAGCAAAATTTTTAGCGGCGCCCGGCCAAAAATGCGGTCGGCTTTGCCGGGTCATGCGGGGATGGCACAAGCTAGAAGCCCCCGCAGTTGTAGTTGTGTCATCCTTGGCGGCTCGCCCGCCGGCGAGGCTCTTTTAAGCTTTAGAATTGCGCTTCCCCGCTCAACTCCACGCTTCGCGCGTGGTCACCCAACGCGCTCCGCGCTGCTGGAGGAGGAACGCGCCTCGCGCTCTTGAACAGCGCTGACGCGCTGCTCTCAAGATCAAAAGCCAAAAGCGGGCCTGGAGGCCCCGAGGGGGGAGGAAGGGCGTCGGTTCGTCCCCCGCAAGACCTGCTGGAGGCAACCGCACTTCGACCCTTTCCGCAACCGGTAAAGCGTGGTTGCGGAAAGGACCGAAGCGTGGTTGGGCTGCGCCCAGGCCGTACGGGGGACGAACCGAGGCCCTTCCCTGTGGCTTGGCAAGCCCGACCAAAAGCGGCGCCTGCGGCGCGAAAGGCAGCGCCTGCGGCGCAAAAGCGGGTCGAGCGGGGGTCAGGTTTCGGCGGGTACCTTGCGGGGAGCGGCGGTCGAAGCCCGGACCACCACGTGTGGCAGCAGGTGGATGTGCAGCTCAGCCCGGTCCGACCGCCCGCTGTGCAACTTCCGCAGCAGGAACTCCACCGCCAACCGGCCCACGTTCTCCCGGGGCGGCGCGACCGCCGTCAGCGGGATGTCCGCCAAGCCGGCGAACTCGTCGTCATAAGCGATCACCGACAGGTCGTCCGGCACCACCAGGCCCCGCTGCCGCGCCCGCTGCAACACCTGGATCGCGATGTTGTCCGGGTGCGCCAGCACCGCCGTGACCCCGGCACCCTCGAACCCGTCCAGGATCGCGTCCAACTCCTGCGCGATCTCCTCGTGCGTGCGGTTCTCGTGCCTGGGCATCGACGTCGGCAATCCCATCGCCTCCACGGCCGCGTCATAGCCACGAGTGATCCACCCACTCGTCGGTGACTGGCACGTCACCAGCGCAATGTTCCGGTGCCCCAGCTCCACCAGGTGCCGCACGGCCTGGATCGCCCCGTGCTGGTGGTCCGACGACACGTACTCCACCGGGTGCAGGTGGGCGGTCGGCTCGTGCGAACGCTCCACGAACAACACCGGGATCGGGAGTTCCGCGATCCAGTCCAACGCCGGTGCCAACCGCGAGAACGGTTCACTCGGGGTCAGCAGGAGCCCGTCGACCTTCGCCTCCAGCAACCGCTGCACGTGGGACCGGTCGTCGTCGAGGTTGTAGTCCGACACGGCCAGGACCAGCTTGATGTCCCGGGCCTGCGCCGCCCGCCGGGCACCCTCGACGATCTCCCGGAAGTACTGGCTCGCGGCCGGTATCACCATGCCGATCGTCGGCTTGCGGCCGGCGACCCTCGGGGCGGACGGGGTGACGAGGGTGTCGCGGATCGCGCTGGGCAGCACCGCGCCGCCGTGCACCCGGCTGACGTCCCCGCGCGCCTCCAGTTCCGCCAGGTCGCGGCGGACGGTGATGGCGGAGACACCCAGTTGGGCGGCCAGTTCGGCGGCGCGGACGCTGCCGTCCCTGCGCACGGCCATGAGGATCGCGTGGTGCCTGCGGCTCGCGTCCATGCGCACCTCCGATGATCGAACGACCAAACGATCGTCCCAGGATCATATCCGTTGAAACGTTCAGTCCGTGAGTACTTCGAGGAACGGTTTGTTCACGGAGTTCTCCCGGCTGTTCAGCTCGACCGCGAGCGCGGAACCACTGAGCCCCAACGACACCGTCCGGTCCACGGCGAACTGGGACCGCACGAACGCCGTCACGTCCAGCGGGATCCAGTCGGCCACGTTGCTCACCCGCCCGGTCACGACGACCGAACCCAGGGCCGGCCGGGTGTCCCAGGTGACCGACTCCGACCACGAAGCGGCAACTTCGTTGGCGGACAACGTGGTGTGCGTGCCACCCGAGTCGGACACCTTCCCGTGCACCCACAGCACCGCACGCGTCGGCGCGGACGCCAACGCGGACAGGTCGAACTTCAGGTACGAGTTGCGCGTGTACCCGGCGCCGGTCGCCGACTTCACCACCAGCGTGGGGTCGGTCCCATAACTCGTCCCCGAGTACGAACCGTCCCGTACGTACGCGTCGGCGGCGGGCGCGACCGTGCGCGCGGTGCGAGGGCTCAAAGCAGTGCCAGTACCGAGGGTGACGGTGTGACTGCGGCCCAACGATCCGCCGACCTCGACCAACAGCCGAGTGGTGCCGGAGGTGCCCAGGACGTTCACCGTCGGGTCGCCTTGAGCAGTGGTGAAACCGTTGTCCGTCAACGTGACCAGCACGGTGGTGGCCTTGCGGGTCGGGTCGGCGACAGTGACCGTCACCTGGCTGCCGTTGCGCCGGACCAGCACCGAGCACGGGGCGTCGACGGTGATGGGGCCGCACGTCCCGGCCGCGAAGAAGTTGGCCGCGTGAGTGCTCGGCGCAGCGATTCCCTGCACGTTGGCCGTGTTCGCGAGGATCGACGCGGTGGGCGAGGCAGCACGCGCCGCCGTGGCGGTGGCGGTCGCGCCGGGCAGGAGGATGTAGCCGTAGCTCGCGCCGGTCGGGTTCGTGCCGTGGTCGAACCACAAGGTCAGGTAGCGGCGGGTGATGGCGTCCGCACTCCCACCCCGGTTGATGTCCCGCCACGCCCCGGTCCGAGCGGTCCGCGCCGCATCCACGGTCGCCCCACCTGGGAACACATACCCGCCGAACCCGCCGATGGCCATCCAACTCGCCCCGGTGAACCGCTGCGACCAACCCAGCGAAGAGGACTGCGCGGTGCCGTCCACCACCAGCGGATGGGTGCCGGACGCGCCGAGGTTCCGGTTGTCCACCACCGAATCCACGGCCACGCCGTCGGTCGACGTGATGCCCGCGCCCAGGCACACCACCTGGTCGTCCAGGCAGAACCACGACTTGCGCCCGGTCAGCGTGCTCTGCAACCCCCGCACGTCCTGCCCCAGCGCGGCGTACGTGCCGTCGCTCGCGCCGCCCGCCCACGTGTTGGTCGGCCGGGTGGCGTTCCAGTCACCACCCGCGCCGTCCGCCAACGCCTTGCGGGACACCGTGGTGCCGGGCAGCCGGTACGGGTCGACGGTCGGCCAGAACGCGTCGGAGTACTGCCCGTTGCCGTAGGTCTCGCCCCACCAGTACGTCATGCCGCTGCCGGTGTGCCAGCCGCGCGGGTTCTCGCCGTTGCCGACCTCGTAGAACGTGGTGCGCGCGGACGACATGCTCACCGAGAACGTCCACTGTGGACGCCGGTGCACCGCCCGGTCCATCGCCGCGAACAGCTTGTGCCCCACGGGGTGCGCCAGCGCCGCGACGGACGAGTCCACGACCGCCTTGGCCAGCGCCAACTCCGGCACCGCGATGGTCGTGTCGGCGAAGTACGGGCTGTACTTGCCGCGCTCGATCCACCCCTTGACCAGCCCGCGCCACTGCGCGACCTCGGCCGCCGTGCCCAGCCCCGAGGACGCCATGACGAGGATGCTCCCCATGATCGCGTGCCCGCGGGTGTGGTCGGTCTGGTTGCCCCGGCTGATCGCGCGGCCGGACACGCCGTCCACGACCAGGCCGTTCATGATCCACGGGGCGAAGGTGGTGGTCACCGCGTCGAGCACCAGTTGCCGGTTCGGGTCGGTCACCTGCCACGTCGAGCCGGACAGCAGGGTCAGCAACCCTCCGAGCCCGCCGAGCAGAACCGCGCCGTAGCTGCCCGCGTACGGCACATAGGTGTGCTGCACGAACGAGCCGTCCGCGTACATGCCGTCCCCGGTCAGGACGTGCGGGAACACCGGGGACAGCGCGTCGCGCGCGGTGGTCAGCTTGGCGTCGGACGCGCCGAGGACGCCGCGCAGCGCGAGGACCTGGCACAGGTCGACCCGGTTCGCGCCGGTGCTGGTGCCGCTGTACTGGGCGACCCGCGAGCTGGGCACGTAGTGGTCCACGGCGGCCAGGTGGTCGGCGAGCAGGGGCGCGTCGACGAGCACGCAGAGGTCCAGAAGCAGCTGCGGGGTGCCGATCTGCCAGTCCCACCAGTTGCCGTAGGTGGCGCGGCCGGCGGTGTAGGCGTTGTCACGCAACCACTTCAGACCCGTCGTGATCCCGGTGAGCATGGTGGACGACCCGGTGTGGGCGGTCCCGGGCTGGACGTATGCCAGGGCCATCGTGCGCAGCCGGGAGTGCGAGGCGGTCACGTTGCCCGAGACCGATCCGATGGGCAGGTCCGGCCACAGCGAGGACGTGCCGGGGCTCATGGCCGCCAGGTTCGCCCCCGCCTGCTGCCCGGTGCGTTGCAGGGCGGAGGCGAAGGGCTCGATCGTGGGGTCGTAGCCGACGCCGGTCAGCAGGTCGCGCCACCGGGCGCGCAGGGTCGAGTAGGCGTCTTCGGCGAGTGCGAGTGCGGGTGCGGGGGTGCCGGAGAGGCTCAGGGCCGTGACGGTGCTCGCGAGCAGGAAGTGCCTGCGGGACAGGGTCATGCGTCACTCCTCACCACGGAGAGGTCGTCGAGGTCGACGTTGTGGGTGGTGCCGTCCGACCAGGTGATCCGCACGCCCCGGTCGGTGCGCTCGGCGGTGGCGGTCGGCGATTCGGTTTCGCCCAGGGCGACCCGGCACACGAACAGGTCACCGGTCCCGTGCAGGGCGGGGACCACGGCGGGGCGGCCGAAAGCGGTGCCCTCGGGGGCGTCGAGGGCTTCGGCGGACTCGTAGCCGAGCAGTCCGACGAGTTCGCTGGACATGGCGCCCACCGTCGTGCGCACCACGAGGTCGTCGGTGGTGGCGGCAGCACCGGCCAGCGGCCAGCCGGTGTGCCGCACGACCGACCCGGGCGGCGTCCGGTGCACGCGCACCTCGCTCGCCCCGCGCACCACGCTCACCGCGTCGACCACCACGCCGGGCGCGGCGACGTGCCGGGACGCCGCCCAGTCCGGCCCGATCCCGGTCGGTTCCAGCGCCGGCCGCCCGCACCACACCCCGTCCACCAGCACGGCGAACGTGTTGTCCGCCGGGTCGACGGTCGGCCCGGTGCGCGACGAGTACGCGATCCGGTCGTAGAGGGGGTCGCCGGGGTGGTCGGTGCTGCCGTGGTTGACCAGCCGCGCGGTGCCGTCGCCGGGCGCGCGGTGCAGCAGGAAGCCGGGCTCGGGCAGCGACACCGGATCGTCGTGCCTGGTCGACGTCTCCGGCTCGGTCCACACCGGGTGCGTGGGCGGCAGCACCAGCCCGAGGAACCCCTTGGCCGCCCAGTACGGCGAGGCCGACCCGGAGTATGCCTGCAAGCTGGGTTCGTGCGGTCCGTACCAGCCCGCCGTCCACACCCCGTCCCGGATCGCGCCGCGCGCCACGAAGTGCTTCAGGGTCGCGCTCGCGATGCGCCGGGTCTCCCCCGCCGGCACCGGCGAGACGTCCAGCAGCGCCCCGAGCCACAGCGGGGCCACCGACGCCACGCGGTAGGTCAACGACCGTCCGAAGTGGATCATTCCGCCGTCGTGGTCGAAGAAGTGCACGTGATCGCCCAGGAACGACACCAGCCGGGCCGGGTCGAAGGCGTGGCCGAACAGGTAGGACCGCAGGCCGGGGTAGAAGTGCATGGCCCAGCCGTTGTAGTAGTCGAACGACCGGTTCGGGCCGTCGGAGTACCAGCCGCGCCCCACGTGGAAGGACTCGACGCGGGCCAGCCCGCGCTCCCGGACCGCCGCGCCGTCGTCGATCCCGATGGGCTCCAGGAAGTCCGCGACCAGCACGGAGAACAGCCACCAGTTGTTGTCCACCGGCTCGACCCGCACCCCGGCCGACAGCCAGTCCGCGACCCGTTGCCGCACCGGGTCCGGCAGTTCGTCCCACAGCCACGCGCGGGTCAGCCGCAGGCCGATGACCAGCGACGCGGCCTCCACCAGCGGCTGACCGCGGTCGACGATGGCGGGCCAGGGCTCGGTCGAGGTGCCCGCGTCGAACCCCTCCGCGTAGGCCGACAGCCACCCGCGCGGGTCCGCGCCACCGGCCCCGGCCAGCCGGAAGGCCGCCAGCAGGAAGCTCCGCGCGAACCCCTCCAGCCCGTCGCTGACCGGCCCGGACCAGCTGGTCCGCCCCGGCGGCCGCAGGAACGCGCCGCCCGGCGACCGGTGGGCCAGGATGCCGTCCACGAGGTGGTCGGCGACCGCTTCCCACTGCGCCCGACCCCACGTGCTGGAAGGGTCGGGCGCCGGCAGCGACGGTGCTGGGTGCATTCGCGGGAACGTAGGCGGCGTCACACCGCGGGACAAGCCCGAACGGCCAACTCGGTCAAATGCGAACACGACACGCCCGCCACTTCCGCATGGTGATCACTCACAACAGCATGACGTGCGCAAACGGTGAGTGACGATCGGTTGTGTTCGCTTGATCGGTCTCACCTTGACTTGCCGTGTGAACGGCACGAAAACTTGCCGCCACTGCGAGACGACCCCCTGGAGCGTGAGATGCGGCACAAGATTCGGACCAGACTGGGCGCGATCGGGGCACTGGCCGCCCTGGGTCTGGTGGCGGCGTGCGGGGGTGGTGGCGCGTCGGGGGGCGCCGCCCAGAGCGGACCGACCGAGATCACCTTCTGGTCGTGGACCAAGGGTTCGGCCGAGGTGGTCGACGCGTTCAACGCGCTGCACACCGACGTCAAGGTGAAGTTCGAGCAGATCCCGTCGGGCGCGGCGGGCGGCTACACCAAGATGACCAACGCGATCAAGGCGGGCAACGCGCCGGACGTGATGAACATCGAGTACCCGGTGCTGCCGGACTACGTCAGCCAGGGCAGCCTGGCCGACCTCAGCGCCAAGGTCGGTGACCTGAAGGCCAAGTTCCCCGACCAGATCCGGGCGCTGACCGAGCTGGGCGGCAAGACGTGGGCCGTGCCGCTGGACGCCTCCCCCATGGTCCTCTACTACCGCAAGGACTTCTTCGACGCCAACGGCATCGCCGCGCCGAAGACGTGGGACGAGTACAAGGCCGCGGCGGCGAAGGTCAAGCAGGCCGACCCGAAGGCGCGCATCGGCACGTTCTTCCCCGACGACCCCGGCCACTTCGCGTCGCTGGCCTGGCAGGCGGGCGGCAAGTGGTTCGGCACCAGCGGCGACTCGTGGCACGTCTCCATCGACGACCCCAAGTCGAAGCAGGTCGCCGACTACTGGCAGGGCCTGATCTCCGAGGACCTGGTGCGCGTGCAGTCCGCGTTCTCCCAGGAGTGGAACGCCGGCGTGAAGGCCGGTGAGACCGTCTCTTACGTGGGCGCATCGTGGGGCGCGGGCAGCGCGCTGCGCGCCAACCAGCCCGACCAGGCCGGCAAGTGGGCCGTCGCGCCCATCCCGCACTGGGGCACCCCGGCCAGCGGCATGTACGGCGGCAGCACGTTCGCGGTGGCCAAGGACAGCAAGAAGGTCGACGCCGCGGTGAAGTTCATCGGCTGGATGACCACCGACGCGCAGGCCATCACCACCCGCCTCGGCATCGCCAAGTCGACGATGTACCCGGCGGCGGCGGACATGGTGCCGGTGGCGGCCAAGAGCTTCGACAACAGCTTCTTCGGTGGCCAGGACGCCTACAGCGTCTACAAGGACGCGGCGGCCACGATCAAGAACGGCTGGACGTGGGGTCCGAGCATGTTCGCCACGAACTCCACGCTCAAGGACAACTTCGGCACCGTCACCAGCGGCGGCGCGTTGACCGACGCACTGCGCAAGGCGCAGCAGTCCACTGTGGACGAGCTGAAGAAGCGCGGCCTCAACGTCTCCTGACCACCGCGGCGCCCCGGTCGGCGACGGCCGGGGCGCACCCCTCCCACGAGCGAGTAGGCGATGTCAGCCAAGAAGTCCCAACGCGGCGCGGCGACGCTGCTGATGGCCCCGTTCTTCGCCCTGTTCCTGGGCACCCTGGTGGTGCCGATCGGGTACGCGGCCTACCTCAGCCTGTTCACCGAACGCTCCTCCGGCCTCGGGTTCGGCGGCACCGAGACCCTGTTCACCGGGCTCGGCAACTACCTGCACGCCCTGGCCGACCCCGCCTTCCGCGACGGCTTCGGCGTCATCGCCGGCTACGTGCTGGGCTACATCCCGGTCATGGTCGGCGGCGCGCTGCTGCTGGCTCTCCTGCTGGACTCCACGTTGGCCCGCGCCAAGCGGTTCTTCCAACTCACGCTGTACCTGCCGCACGCGGTGCCGGGGATCATCGCCGCCATCATCTGGCTCTACCTCTACACGCCCGGCCTGTCCCCGGTCGTCGCCGCGATGCGCGAGGGCGGCCTGACGTGGAACTTCCTGTCCAGCGACCACGCACTCAGCTCGGTCATCAACATCTCGCTGTGGGAATGGGTCGGCTACAACGTGGTCATCTTCTACGCCGCCCTGCAAGCCGTCCCGCGCGAGGTCGTCGAGGCCGCCTCCGTCGACGGTGCGGGTGAGCTGCGCACGGCGCTGAGCATCAAACTGCCGATGATCCGGGCCGCAGTCGTCATGACCGTGCTGTTCACCGTCATCGGCGCGCTCCAACTGTTCACCGAGCCCATGATCCTCAACGGGGCCAACCCCGCGGTCAACACCACCTGGACCCCGAACATGTACGCCTACGACGCCGCCTTCCGCCGCGGCGACTACGGAGTGGCCGCCGCCGCCTCCATCCTCTTGGCCTTCGTGGCGGCACTGCTGTCCTTCGTCGTCACACGCATCGGCAACCGCAAGGGGGCGGCGTGACCACCACCATGACCAAGCCATCTGTGTCGACACCGGCGCCGGTTCCGTCTCGTGCGCGGCGCCGCAAGCCCCTGTGGGCGTCCAAGATCGCGGTCAACACCGCGCTGGTGCTGGCCACCGCCTACACCGTGCTGCCCCTGACCTGGCTGCTGGTCGCCTCGACCAAGAGCCTGGGCGACCTGTCCGGCAACGCCTTCACCCTCACCGAGTTCCACTTCTTCGAGAACCTGGGCGAGTTGGCGTCGGCCGACGGCGGGGTGTACCTGCGCTGGTACGTCAACAGCATTCTGTACGCGGTGGGCGGCGCGGGCCTGGGCGCGTTCTGCTCGGTGGCGTGCGGGTACGCGTTCGACAAGTTCTCGTTCCGCGGCAAGGAGAAGCTGTTCGGCGTGGTCCTGCTGGGCGTGCTGGTCCCCACGACCGCGCTCGCCCTGCCGCTGTACCTGCTGGCCTCCGAGCTCGGCGTGGTCAACACGTTCTGGGCGGTGTTCGTGCCGGTGCTGGTCAACCCGTTCGGCGTGTACCTGGCCCGGATCTTCAGCGCCGGCTACGTGCCCGGCGAAGTGCTGGAAGCCGCGCGGGTCGACGGCGCGGGCGAGCTGACCACGTTCTGGTCGATCTCGCTGAAGACGCTGATGCCCGGGTTCGTGACGATCTTCCTGTTCCAGTTCACCGGCATCTGGAACAACTTCTTCCTCCCCCTGGTCATGCTGTCCGACCGCGAGCTGTACCCGCTCAGCCTCGGCCTCTACTCGTGGCACACCGTGGTGACCGCCGAACCCGAGTACTACCCGCTGACCATCACCGGCGCGCTGCTGGCGGTCGTGCCCGTGGTGATCGCCTTCCTGTCCCTGCAACGCCACTGGAAAGCCGGCATGACCTCCGGCGCAGTGAAGTAGGAGAGCACGTGACACACGCACGTCCCCGGACGCTGGTGGCCATGCACCGCCACGTGGCGCGGTGGCTGCTGGACGAGGACGCCCGCGCGCGCCTGGCCTCCCTCGCCGACACCGACCCCGACCTGGTCATCGACGACTTCACCACCCCCGAGGCCCGCGCCGCCCTGGCCGAGACCGAGGTGCTGTTCACCGGCTGGGGCTGCCCGCAGGTCGACGAGCAGGTGCTGCGCGACGCGCCTCGCTTGAAGGCCGTCGTGCACGCGGCCGGTTCGGTCAAGCACCACATCACCGACGCGTGCTGGCGGCGCGGTATCGCGGTGTCCTCGGCGGCGGCGGCCAACGCGCTGCCCGTGGCCGAGTACACGGTGGCAGCGATCCTGATGAGCAACAAGCGGGTGCCGGCGATCGCCGCGCGCTACCGGGAGGTCCGGGAGCCGCAGGACTGGCAGGCGCAGTTCCCGTGGCTGGGCAACTACCGGCGGCGGGTGGGCGTGGTCGGCGCGTCCAAGATCGGCCGGCGGGTGATCGAGCTGCTCCGGCCGTTCGACCTCGACATCGTCGTGACCGACCCGTACCTGACGACGGCCGAGGCGGCGTCCCTGGGAGTGGCGCTGACCGGCCTGGACGACCTGGTCCGCACCTCGCACGTGGTCAGCCTGCACGCGCCCGAACTGCCCGAGACCCGGCACCTGATGGACGCGCGGCGGTTGGCGATGATGCCGACCGGGTCAACGCTGATCAACACCTCGCGCGGGTCCCTTGTGGACACTGCCGCGTTGTTGCGGGAGTTGTTCTCCGAGCGCCTGCACGCCGTGCTGGACGTGACCGACCCGGACGTGCTGCCCGCCGACTCGCCCCTGTTCACCGCGCCGAACCTGGTGCTGACCCCGCACATCGCGGGCTCGCTCGGCAACGAGCTGGCCCGCATGACCAACCAGGCCCTGGACGAGCTGGACCGGCTCGGCCACGGCCTCCCCCTGTCCCACCGGGTCCTCCCGGAGGTGCTCGACCGCTCCGCGTGACCCCTTCCTGGTTGAACGCCGTAACGCATGACAGGAGACCAACGTGAGTTCTCGTCTGCGCCGCGCCCTGCAAGCCGGTCTGACCTCGATAGTCGCGGCGGGAACGGCGGTCGCCGTCGCCCCCGCCGCGTCGGCCGCCACCGCGTACTACGTCGACTGCTCGTTCACCGGGTCGCCCCTGGGCACCCAGGCCGCGCCGTTCAACGCGCTGTCCCAGGTGAACGCGAAGACGTTCGGTGCGGGGGAGTCGGTGTTGTTCAAGCGCGGCACCACGTGCACTGGGCAGTTCGTGGCCTCGGGGTCGGGTGCGGCGGGTTCACCGATCACGCTGGGCGCTTACGGGACCGGTTCCCGTCCGGTCCTCAACGGGGGCGGGGCCTATGGGGAGACCGTGCTGTTGCGGGACGTCAGCCACTGGACCGTGCGGGATGTCCGGGTCACCAACCCCGGTACTACCGCGGAACGCGCGGGCGTCCGGGTGCGCAGCGTCAGTGCGGCGGCCAAGGCGGGCATCACGTTGACCGGGTTGGAGGTCGACAACGTCGCCGGGTGGAGCAACAAGATCGGCACGAACTCGGGGTGGTTCAAGGGTTCCGCCGGTATCTCGGTGCTCAGCGACGCTACCGCTGGGGCGATCGCGGGACTTCACATAACCGACAACTACGTGCATGACACCGGCGGTGGCGGGATCAAGATCACCATCAAGCCGGCGCAGTACCACACCGATGTCTACATCGCGCGCAATCAGATCATCAGCGTGGGTGGCGACGGGATCGTGGTGCACGGGTCCGACTCGCCGTTGATCGAGCACAACCGGGCGGACAACCTGGGTGGCGGCGCGTACCCGTTCCTGGGCGGGAACTTCGCGGGCATGTGGCCGATCAACTCGAAGGACCCGGTCTTCCAGTTCAACGAGGTGACGCGGAGCTACCCGTCGATCTACGACTCGACGGCGTGGGACTGCGACGGCGCGATCGTGGGGACTTGCACTTATCAGTACAACTTCTCCAGCAACAACGCGGGCGGGTTCTTCCTGGGGTGCCAGCACTGCACGGAGTACCCGAACTACAAGGCCAAGCAGGTCATCCGGTACAACGTGTCGCAGGACGACTGCCGGATCGCGGCGGACGGCGACAAGTACTCGCACTCGGTGTACTACAACAACACGTTCTACTGCATGGCGCGGCCGTTCGACGTGAAGGTGCCGGTGGGCGTGGCCGCGACTACGTTGTTCGCCAACAACATCTTCGTGTCGCAGCACGGCTCGCTGCCGGTGGGGACGGGCGTGAGCTACCGGTCGAACCTGTACTGGGGCGGGTTCACGGCGCCTTCCGGTGACCCGGGCGCGGTGGCCGCCGACCCGAAGTTGAACTACGCGGGCGGGAGTGCTTCCGGGTTCAACAGTGTGGCCGGGTACAAGCTGACGTCGGGGTCGCCTGCGTTGGGTGCCGGGGTGGTGGCGGCCGAGGCGGGTGCTCGGGACTACTTCGGGGCGGCTGTGCCGCGTGCGGACGGCAAGGTGAACATCGGCGCGGACAACTCGGTTGGTGTGGCGGCGAAGACGTACTCGTCGCTGCGGGAGGCGTTCAACGACGTCGGCATCAGCAACGACCTGAACCCGAAGGCCGGTGGGATTTCGAAGAGCGGCCGGAGCTTCTCGGGGCAGGCGCTGGAGGCGGAGGGGATCAAGTACCCGAGTGCGGTGGTCGGCGGGGTGAACTTTGATTGGCCGCAGCGGTACTACGGGTTCCCGGACAACGTGAAGGCAGCGGGGCAGAAGATCGCTATGTCCGGGTCGGGGTCGAAGCTGGCCTTCCTGGGGGCGGCGACGTTCGGCACCCAGACCGGTACCGGGACTGTCACGTACACGGACGGGACGACGTCCGCATTTGCGTTGGCGTTCGGCGACTTCTGGGCTGCTTCAGCCATCCCGGGGAATACCCAGGCGGCGTTCATGACCTACCACAACAAGCCGCCGACGACCTACAACAACGCGTCGACTGGGCGGGATGAGCAGGACGTGCGCCTGTGGTCGACATCCGTGCCACTCGACCCGGCCAAGACCGTGGCGTCGGTGACCCTGCCGGACGTCGGTGGTCCGTTGGCCACGCCCGGCATTCACGTGTTCGCGATGGAAATCGCCTGAGTTGGTGAGGGCTCTGCCCGTTGTGGCGCGGAGCCCTGCTCAACTGCTTCGTCACGTTGGGCGTTCCGCCCACCCACCCCCTCCCTGGCCGCCTCGCACAAGCCAGGCGCGCGGTGCGCGCCAAGCGCGCTTCGCGCGCAAGCCGCCGAAGGCGGGTGCTTTTGGTGGCTTTTGCGAGAGGGCCTGGGAAGGGGTGGGCGGCGGAACGCCCAACGCGACTTGACTTTTGAAGGGCCGAAGCAGGCGGCTGGGACGGCGTGTCAGCTGATCAGCGAACCACCGTTGGGGCTCAGCGTCTGCCCGGTCAGGTACGTCGCGTCCGGCCCGACCAGGAACGCCACCGTCGCGGCGATCTCGGCCGGCAGCCCGAAGCGCCCCAACGCGATCTGCCGCTCCAGGTCCCGCCGCAGCACCGGTGCGATGACGTCCCCCAGAGGCGTCTCGACGTAACCCGGCGCCACGCAGTTGACCCGGATCCCCAGCGGCGCGACGTCGCGGGCCACGGCCTTGGTCAGGCCCTCGATGCCGCCCTTGGCGGCCGAGTAGTGCGGCAGGTGCGCACAACCGGCCAACCCGCACACCGAAGAGATGTTCACGATGGACGCGCCGCGCTGCATGTGTCGCAGCGCGGCGCGCGTGCAGTAGAACGTGCCGTCCAGGTGGACGCCGAGCATCCGGTGCCACGCCTCGTCGCTGATGTTCACCGTGGCGTCCAACACCGTGGTGGCCTCGCCCGCGACCGACTCCTCGACCCGGCCGGCCAGGCGCGCGAACGCCTCGTCCGCCTCCGCCCCACCCCGGATCCCCGCGTTGTTGACCAGGATGTCCAGCCGCCCGTAGGTCTCCACGACGGCCTTCACCGCCCCCTCGACCTGGTCGGAATCGGACACGTCCGCGACCACGGCCATCCCCTGCGTCAGCAGGCCCGCGGTGATCTCCGCGCCGGTCGAGTCGACGTCCAGCACCGCGACCCGCGCACCCTCCGCGTCGAGCCGGCGCGCGACCGCCTCGCCGATGCCCGAACCCGCGCCGGTCACCAGCGCCACCATGCCCTCGATGTTGCCCATGTCCGCAGACGGTAGGCGGACCGCGCCGCCGTGCTGTGGCCCCGGACACAGCCGGTGCGCCGGCAGTCAACCGGTGTTCGCCTCGGGGCAAGCGACTCCCCCGCCCCGGAAAGCACCCTGGTCACCCGAACCCGGCCGTGCGGCGGGTGCGGCGGACGGAGGCGAGCATGACCGAGGTCGACCGGCGGGTGGTGGCCAGGGGCGCCAGGGCGCTGCGGGCGGAGTCGAGCAGCGTGCTGGTGGCGACGATCGTCCTGGTGCTGCTGATCGGTGTGCTGCGGCCCGCGTTCCTGACCGTCGGGCAGCTCAAGGACGTGCTGAACAACTCGGTGTACGTGGCGCTGCTCGCGGCCGGGATGGCGTTCCTGCTGGCGATGCGGGAGATCGACCTGTCGGTGGGGGCGATGTTCGGGCTGTCGCTGATCACCTCGGCGCTGCTCATGCGGGACGGTTTCGACCCGTGGCTGGCTTGCCTCGCGGGCATCGCGCTCGGGGCGGTCCTCGGGCTGGCGAACGCGTTGGTGGTGCAGCACATCGCGATCCCGGCGTTCGTCGCCACCCTGGCCACCATGCAATTGTACCGGGGGTTGGCGGTCGCCTTGGGCGATGGGCAGCAGGTGACTGGGTTGCCGCTGGAGCACTCGTTCTTCGCCGTCCTGGGCGGTGACCTGCTGGGGTTGCCGGTCAGCGTGTGGATCCTGGTCGTGGTGACGGCGGGGTTGACCGTGGTGCTGCGGTGGACGCCGTTCGGGTACCGGGTCCGGTCGATCGGGTCGAACCCGGACGCGGCCGCGTTCTCCGGCATCTCGATCCCGCGCACCCGCCTGTACGTGCTGGTGCTGGTCGGGGCGGTGGCGGGGCTGGCGGGCGTGCTGGGGTTGGCGTTCTTCACCTCCGGCGACCCGAACATCGGCATCGGCTTCGAGTTGCAGGCGATCGCGGCGGCGGTGATCGGCGGCACCCCGTTGCGGGGCGGGGTGGCCACCGTGGTGGGAGCGGTGTTCGGCGCGGTGCTGCTGGGCGTGGTGTCCAGCGGGCTCGTGTACTTCAGCATTCCCGCGAACTGGAGTTCCTTCGCCACCGGACTGGTCGTCCTGCTGGCGGTCGGGGTGGACAGCGCGCTGCGCAGCAGGCAGCGGGCGCGCGAATCGATGCTCGGGCTGTAGTGAGGAGATGAGGTCCTGATGCGTGCCCCTCGGTACGTCGCGGCGCTGGCCGCCGCCGGTCTGCTGGCCGGCTGCGGCGCGGCGTCGTCCCCCAACGCGCCGCTGAAGATGGCGTTCGTGTACGCCACGTCGACGCAGAACCCGTTCCAGGAGATGGCGTTCGGCGCGAAGGCCGCCGCGTCCGACGCCGGGAACGTCGACCTGGCCCTGAGCGCGCCGTCCGGTGTGGACGGTCCGCAGGAGGTGTCGCTGTTCCAGTCGGCGATCCGCAACTCCAAGGACGGCGTCGCCTTGGAAACGTTGACGCCCGACCTGTTCGTGCGCCCGCTCAACCAGGCGGCCGACCTGGGCGTGCCGGTGGTCGCGGTGGACACCGTGCCGCCCGCGGGCACCAAGGTCGAACTCTACATCGGCAACAGCAACACCGAGCTGGGGAAGGCGCTGGGCGAGGAGTTCGTCAAGCGGGTCCCGGAGAACGCGACCGGCGAGGTCGTGCTGGGCAACGCGATCCCCGGCCTGACCCTGCTCCAGCAGCGCTTGGACGGCATGAAGTCGGTCATCCAGGCCAAGCGCCCGGGCCTGAAGGTGCTCGGCCCGTTCGACTCGGGTTCCGAGCCCACGTCGAACTTCACCAAGTGGAACGACCTGGTCAAGGCCAACCCGAACGCGATCGCGTACCTGGGCGTCGGCGCGCAGGACGCCGTGTCCCTGGCCCTGATCCAGAAGAACACGGGCCGTCGTTTCCTCGCGGGTTCCTGTGACCCCGACGCCGCCGCGCTGCAGGCGGTGAAGGACGGGTACGTGTTCGCCCTGGCATCACCAGAGCACTGGCTCAAGGGCTATGTCGCCCTGCGTCTGCTGATCGACCACAAGCGCGGCAAGCAGATGCCGAAGGGTTGGTGGAACACCGGGTCGCTGGTGGTGAACGCGGCCAACATCGACCAGATCATGGCGCGGCAGAAGGACGAGGACAGCCGCAAGGCCGCGTTCAAGGCCGAGACCGAGAAGCAGCTCGCTTCGCCGGACGCCCACCTGCGCCCGTTGTCGGAGGCCAACTGATGCACGCGCTGACCGCTTGCGGGATCACCAAGGCCTACGGCGGCGTCACCGCGCTGGCCGGTGCGGACCTGACGTTGCGCCCCGGCTCGGTGCACGCGTTGCTCGGCGAGAACGGCGCGGGCAAGTCCACGCTGATCAAGGTGATCACGGGGGCGGTCGCGCCCGATTCGGGCAGCCTGCGGCTGGCGGACGCCGAGGTGTCGTTCGCCAGCACCGCGCACGCCGCCGCCAACGGGGTGGCGGTGGTGTCGCAGGAGCTGAACCTGTTCCCGGACTTGGACGTCCTGGCCAACCTGTACCCGATGCGCGAGCCCACCCGCGGCCCACTGCTGGACCGCCGTGCCATGCTGGACCGGGCCGTGCCCGTGCTGCGCCAGCTTGGATTGGACGTCGATCCGAGGGTGCGTTTGGGGACGTTGTCGTTGGCGCAACGGCAGTTGGTGGAGATCGCCAAGGCGCTGATCGTGGAGCCGAGGGTGCTGATCCTGGACGAGCCGACGTCCGCGCTGGACCCGGACAGTTCGGAGCGGCTGCTGGACATCCTGCGCGTGTTGCGGGACCGGCAGGTGGCCGTGGTGTTCGTGTCGCACATCCTCGAGGAGGTCATGACCCTGTGCGACGAGATCACCGTCCTACGCGAGGGCCGAACGGTACTGGATGCCGCGCCTCGATCCTCTTTGGACATTGGTGGCATCGTGCACGCAATGTTGGGACAGGACTTGCCTACCGTATCCCGGGGTACGAGTCGGCGCATCGGTCCTGGGTTGGAGTTGCGCGGGGTGAGCGTGCCCGACCGACTCTCCGATGTGTCCCTGACATGTTCAGGTGGCGAGATCGTAGGGCTGGCAGGCTTGGCCGGCTCCGGCCACACCGCAGTGCTGGAGGTGATCGCAGGTCTCCGCCGCCCGTCGTCAGGTTCGGTCGCATTGCCCGGTGGTAAATTTCCTTCGTCCTTCCGTTCCGCTATCGCTTCAGGCGTGGCCCTGGTGTCCGGCGACCGACGCCGTGTCGGACTCATGCTGGACAAGCCGGTGTGGGAAAACGTGGCTCAGGTGCAACCAGTCGCTCTGTCCAGCCGAGGCTTGCTCCGCCCAAGCACCCTCCGCGCCTCCGCTTCCACTTTGGCGGCACAGGTGCAAGTACGCCCGCTCAACGTCGACCTGCGTGCGGGTTTGTTGTCCGGTGGCAACCAGCAAAAGGCAGTGCTCGCGAAGTGGCTAGCCGCCGCCCCTACCGTGCTGCTGCTCGACGACCCCACCCGCGGCGTAGACCTGGGCGCACGCGCGGAGATCCACTCCTTGCTGCGGATGGTGGCCGACGAGGGAAAGGTGGTGGTGCTGTGCTCCACCGACCTCGACGAACTGGTGGCCGCGTGCGACCGCGTTCTGGTGTTCCACAAGGGAACGGTGTGCGCCGAACTGACCGACTTCGACCAACACACCATCCTCCGAACCATGAACACCGGCGCGCCATAAAGTCCTCCCCAACCGACGCCCTTCGCCGGTCCGGCCCTCCATCCCTCCCCGAATTGTCGGTGCCTGCTGCTACCTTCCGATCATGCATGGAATCGCCCTGGTAGAGCAGGTCCTGGAGTCGGTGCGCCAAGACCCCGGCCGGTCGATGTTCGACCACCGCAACGTCCCCTGGGTGACCGGCGAGCCCACTCCCCTCCCGACCATGCCCGAGTTCCCGTCGGGCAGGCCTCTGTCACCCAGCCTCCAAGCCTGGCTGGCGTACGACCGGAGCCTCTTCACCCGCCACGGCTGGTTCGCCGACGACGGCACGTTGACCCCGCGGCCCTTGGACGAGCTGGTGACCGACGAACTCGGCTGGTGGGGCGAGTGCTTCACCCCCATCGCAGACCGCTTCCCCGAGTGCTTCCTCCTACCGGGCGGCTCCGACTCCCGCCGAGTCCTGGCCGTAGGCGAACCCGACTCCATGGGCGAATACCCCATCCTCGCCATCGACGTGGACGACCTCCCCTTCGCCGGCCTGATGTACCCCGGCTTCGACATCTACGCCGCCCACACCGCCAACCTCCTAGACCTCTCGTTCCCCACCTACACAGCCCTAGCCACCCACCCCACCTACGCATCCCGAATGCAGGAACACTCCACCCACCACTTCTCCGGCACCCTGTCCTACGAACACCTCTTCCAACCCTCCTGACCAGCCCTTTTCCTCCTCCTTCCACAGACCACCCATCCGAGTGACATACGAGATCCGCGACCAACCGCCGCCTCCCGCGTCCCGTGTAATGAGGAACGGACGGCCGGGACAGGGCAGCCACTGGCACAACCCGCACCCGCACGACCCCCTTCGCCGCTCCCCCTGGAGCGCAGCCACCTGCCGACGACCAGGCAGCCACACTCACCAGCCGCACCCACAAGTCGGCGGACCACCGCCAGGTGAGCCCCAAATCAGCAGGTCGGCGGCCACTTGATCAACATGCCGCCGGCAACCAAGCCAAAACCACCCCACCGCCACCCCACCGCCACCCCGCTGCCGCCGCCCCACTGCCGCCGCCGTCGCCGCCCCGCCGCCTCACCTTCCCGTCGCTACTGCTCCGGCCCCCGCTACCGCCCCACCCTCCCGCTGCTGCCACCCCCGGCCGCCCCGCCACCGCGGCCCCGCCGCCGCCCCGCCACCGCGGCCCCGCCGCCGCCCCGCCGCCGCGGCCCCGCCACCGGCGTCCCGCCCTCCCGTCCCCGCTGCCGCCTCTACGGCGGCACCGCCGCGGGGCACACCGTGCCGAGCCACCGTGCCCGCCCCTCGCGGCGTCCCGAGGTCGCTGGCCAGCGAAGTCCCGGGTCACGTCGACGGGTTCCTGGCCGACAGTCCCCCAGTCACAGCTATCCCGGTCACAATGAACCCGATCGCCGTGGGAGTTATGCGGCGGCAGCCCAGCGACAGCAGGCCAGCGACAGCTGCGGCATAGCAGGATAAGCAGCGTGAGGACGCTGCTCGCCGTGCCGCCCAACACCACGAAGGTCACCATCGAACCAGTCCAGCGCGATGGCTGTCACCCAGATTGGGCGGCAGTGCACGGTGGTTGAACGAAAGTGTATCGAGTGATCACGCGCCGCTGATTAGCCATCACACCGCTTCACTCGAACGAGTAGTTCGAATATCGCCCGATCAGGCAACGGAATTCGACGCCGTACGCTGCCGCCGGTTGAAATCCATTCGCAGGGAGTTGTTGCGTGCCCGGATATCTCGCCCTCACGGCGGCCACGGCGATGTACGCGCTGGGCATCGTGGCGCAGACCGTCGCCGCCCGGCGCACCCGACCGGGCCACGGCTTCGGCCTCCTCGCCCGACTCGCCGGCGACCGCCTCTACCTCCTGGGCTTCGCGGGCCAGGTCGGCGGGTTCGTGCTCGCCTTCTTCGCTCGCGCCGAACTGCCGCTGTACCTGGTGCAGGCCGGGTCGTCGTGTGCCGTAGGGGTCGCGACGGTGTTCGGGGTGGTCGCGTTGGGGTGGCGGGTGCGGGCGGTTGAGGTCGTTGTGTTGGTGGTGATGGCCGTTGGACTCGTGCTGCTCGCCGGGGCCTCCGCACCCTCGGTCGCCGACGACATCCCGGTTGACACCGGGTTCCTGCTGCTCGGCCTCCCCTTGGTGGCGATCTTCGTGGTGTCCCGGCGCGCGCAGGGCGTCCTGCCGATCGCGGTCGCGGCGGGCGTCGGGTACGCGATCGTCGCCATCGCGAGCCGCTCCCTGGCCGACGAACCGCTGCTGTCCCTCCCCTATTACCCGTTGGTGTGGTTGATGATCGCGGCGGCGCTCGTCGGCCAGGCGTGCATGGCCGCCGCGCTGCAACGGGGTTCGGCCACGTCCACGGTCGCGACCATGGACTCGGTCACGGTCGTCCTCACGTCCATCGTCGGCATCGCTGCGATGGGTGACCGGATCGCACCCGGCCGCGAGTGGTGGGTCGCGGTGGGTGTCGCGCTCGTCGTCGCGGGTGTGCTGGCGCTGGGCTACGCGTCCCGGCCGGTACCCGCGCCCGTCCCGGCGGAGGAACCGGCGTGACCGTCGCCAGCGTCTCCCTCGACCTCGACAACCTCTGGGCGTACCTGAAGACCCACGGCGACCCGGCGTGGGAACGCAGGCCGAGCTTCCTGTCCGTCGCGACGCCCCGTTTGCTGGAGATTTTCGGCGAGCACGGGCTGACCACGACGGTGTTCGTCGTGGGCGCGGACGCGGTGCGCGATGACGGGGCGGCGGCGGTTGCCGCTATTGCCGAAGCGGGACACGAGGTGGGCAACCACTCGTTCGGGCACGAACCGTGGCTGCACCGGTATTCGCGGGCCGAGTTGGAGGCGGAGGTCGCGCGGACGGAAGACGCGATCGTCGCGGCCGGTGCGCCGCGGCCGGTCGGATTCCGTGGTCCCGGTTACAGCGTGACGCCTGAGTTGCTGGACGTGTTGGCCCAGCGTGGGTACAGCTACGACGCGAGCACGTTGCCGACGTGGATCGGGCCATTGGCACGCTTTTACCACAATCGGACCGCACCGTCCACATCGGACAGCGGTGAACTGTTCGGCGGGTTTGGGAAGGTTCGGGCGCCCAATCGGCCTTATCGGTGGCACAACGGGGTTGTGGAACTGCCGGTGACGACGATGCCGTTGTTGCGTGTGCCGATCCACGGGTCGTACCTGTTGCAACTGCATGAAGTGTCGCCGGCGTTGGCGCGTGGGTATTTCCGCATGGCGTTGCGGTTGTGCCGGTGGACCGGGGTCGCGCCGTCGTTGTTGTTGCACCCGACGGATGTGCTGGGTGCGGCGGAAGCGCCGGGGATGGAGTTCTTTCCCGGGATGGCGGTGCCGTCGGCGCGCAAGGTTGAGCTGTTGGGCTGGGTGCTGGGGGTGCTGCGGCGGCACTTTGAGGTGGTCGGGACCGGTGCGCACGTGGCCGCGCTGGGTGCTGGGTTGCCGGTGCGGGACGTCGGACGGCTGGAACGGTCGGGATGACGGTGCTGCTGCGGGTTCTGGCATGCGTGACGGTGGCGCTGGCCCCGCTGGAGGGGTACCTGCTGGAGGTGCACGGGCACCTGGCTAAGGTCGCGCCCGCGTTGCTGGCCGTGGTGTGGATCGTGGTGCGGGTCCGGGAACGGCGGTTCGTCACGCCGCACCCCTTGCACGCGGTGTTGACTGCTTTCGCGATTGTGTTGCTGGCTTCCACTGCCATGCATGCTGGTGGACCATATGTGGTCGACTACTTGCAGCGATGGCTGCCGTTCCTGCTGTTGACCGTGATTCTGGTGGATGTGGTCGCGCGGGACGTGCCGGTGCGGGCGCTGCTGGGGGCGGCTGTGGCGGGGGCTGCGGTGGCGGCGGTGGGGGCGCTGTACAGCCTCTTGGCACAGGGGGAGGCTCGGGCTAGCGGGCCGTTGGAAGATCCGAACGACTTGGCGTATTTCCTGGTCGCTGCCTTGCCGCTGCTTGCGGCACTTGCGCCGGGAAAGAGCGCAAGAGCGACGTGGCGTTGGGTCGCCGTTGGCGTGGTGGCGCTGGTGTTGGCGGCGGGGGCGGCGGCGACGTTCTCGCGGGGTGGGGCGTTGGCGTTGGCCGCGGCGGGCGGGTGGCTGGTGGCGCGACGGGTCGTGCCGGTCAAGGTCGTGCTGGGCGGGGTCGCCGCGCTGGTCGTGGTGGCGTGCGGTGCGCTGGTGTTCGCCGGGCCGGCGTTGGACCGGGCGTTGCAGGAGAAGTCCTACATCGCGGGGACCAATGTGGACACTCGTGGGCTGCGGTGGGAGGCCGCGGCGCGCATGGTGTCCGCGCACCCGGCGCTCGGAGTGGGGCCGGGCGGGTTCCGGGACAACTACCCCGCGTTCTCGCGCAACGCCGAGGTCGACGAGCAGACCCCGGTGGCGCACAACATGTACCTGGAGGTCGCGGCCGAGCTGGGGGTGGCGGGGTTCGGGTTGTTCGTCGGGCTGCTGGCGGTGGCGGCGGTGTCGTCCGAACGCGTTTTGCGTGTGGGGTGGCGGCGGGAGATGGCGGCGGTGCAGGCGTCGCTGATCGCCGTGGTGGTGGCCTCGACGTTCCTGTCCCAGCAGTACTACCTGCCGCTGTGGTCGCTGGTCGCGGTGGTCGCCGCGGCCGATCTGCGTGTGAGGAGAGCCGATGCGCGTGCTGCACGTGATCGCTGAGATGGGCACGGGCGGGGCCGAGGCGCTGGTCGCCGGCATGGCCCGGGCCGGGGCCGAGTTCGGCTGGCACAGCGCCGTGGCCAGCGGCGGCGGACACCGCGCGGACGTCCTGCGCGGGCACGGGGTGCCGACGTTCTCGGTGCCGGTGGCGCGGCGACGGCCCGTGGGCGTGCTGCGGGCCACGGCGGCGACGCGTGCGGCGGTGCGCGGGTTCGAGCCGGAGGTCGTGTTGGCGCACAACGTGTCCGCGAGCATGGTGGCGCGGCTTGCGTTGGTACCGAAGAAGGTTCTGCTGGTGACCGTGTTCCACGGTGTCGCCGAGCGGGATTATGCCGGTGCGGCAAGGGTTTTGCGGCGGACGTCCGGTGCGGTGGTGACGGTGGCCGAGGCGACGGCGGCGCGGTTGCGGGCCGCCGGGGTGGAGTCGGTGGTCATCCCGAACGCGGTGTTCCCGCAGGAGCCGCGCGTGGACCGGGCGACCGTGCGAGCGGCGCTCGGTGCCGACCAGGACGTGCCGGTCGCGCTGTGCCTGGCCCGGATGGAACCGCAGAAGCGGCACGACGTGCTGCTGGACGCGTGGTCGCGGATCGAGGGTGCGGAGTTGTGGCTGGCCGGCGACGGGTCGCTGCGGCCGGAGCTGGAGCGGCGGGGTGTGCGCGGGGTGCGGTTCCTGGGCAACCGGCCGGACGTGGCCGACCTGCTGGCGGCGTGTGACGTCACCGTGCTGACCAGTGACTGGGAGGGGATGCCGGTCGCGGTGCTGGAGTCGCTGGCGGCGGGGCGGCCGGTGGTGGCCACGGACGTCGACGGGGTCGGCGAGGCGCTGGCCGGCGGCGGGGGTGTGGTCGTGCCGCCACGTGATCCGGCGGCGACCGCGGAGGCCTTGGGCTCGTTGCTGTTCGACGAGCCGCGGCGGGTGGCGATGGGTGCGGCCGGGCGGGCGGCGGTGACCGCGGCGCACGACCCGCGGGTGCTGATGCGGTCCTACGACGAGTTGTTGCGGAGCTGGGGAGGTCGGCGGTGAAGCTGCGGGTGGTCGGTGAGAGCGCCCTCGTGTCGCTGCTGGTGGGTGCGGTGGTCGTGGTGGCGACGCTGTTCTCCGGGGAGGAGTACCAGGCCCGGGTGAGCCTGCTCGCGGGACCGCAAGGACCGCAGTACGGGGAGGTGGTGGCGCTGTCCTTGCCCGCGTTGGTGGAGGTGGCGCGGAGCCCATCCGTGGTGGGCAAGGCGGGGACGTCGGCGGAGCGGGTGTCCGTGGAGCTGGTGCCGGCGTCGGGGTTGGCGCGGGTGTCGGTCCGGGCGCCGGCTGCCGGGCAGGCGAGCAACGAGGCGGCGGCGGTGGCGGCGGCGGTGGTCGAGGCGGACCTGTTGGCGCCGGCGGGGAGCTTGCGAGTGCTGGACGCGCCGGCGGTGGCGCGGGTGGCGCCGGACTGGCCGTTGGCGATCGGGTTGGCGTTGGTGGCGGCGGTCGTGGCGGGGGTGGCGGTCGCGGTGGTGCGGCACTTGCGGGGGACGCGGGCGGCTGACGGGGTGCGGGCGGCGTTGGCGGCGGCAGGGGTGCGGCACCCGGTGGCGGTGGTGCCCGACGACGATCCGGCGCTGGTGGAGCGGTTGACGGTGTTGTGCGCGGCGGCGCGGCGGCCGGTGCGGGTGGTGCCGGTGGTGCCGGGGTTGGCCGGGCGGGCGGAGGAGTTGGCGGAGGCGTTGCCGGACAAGGCTGCCGAACCGGCGGACGGGGTGGCGCTGGTGGCGGTGGTGCCTCGGAGTGGGGCGCGGGAGGAGTTGGCGAGCGTGGTCGGTGTGCGGCCGGCGGACACGACGGTGGTGGCGGTGGTGCTGGCGTGAACGACGAAGGGCACGGCCTCCGGCCCCCGTCTCCATTGTCCCACGAGGTACCGACAAAGTTGCCCGGATCGGTGCGCTGGTCGGTGGCGGAGGGTTCGACTGATCCGGCGGGGCCGGCGGACTCGGCCGGGCTGGCGGACTCGGCGGGACTGGCGGATTCGGCGGGACTGGCGGATTCGGCGGGACTGGCGGATTCGGCGGGGGAGGCGGTGCCGGCGGGGGAGGCGGGGGCGGTGAGCCCGGCGAGGCGGCTGGCGGGTTCGGCGCGGTCGGCGCGGTTGGTGCCTGGTGGGAGGGGCTCCTCTGCGGGTGGTCGGCGGGGGCAGTTGGTTGTTGGGTTGGTGGCTGGGGTTGTGGGGGTGGTGGGGGCTTGGCGGGCGTTGCGACCGGCGGTTGAGGTGGGGTTGCCGTCCGCGGGGAATCTGGCTGAAGAGCGGATGCAGGATTTTCGGGATGCGCTGTACTTTCCGATTCGGGAGTTTCTGGCGGCAGGTAATCCGTACGACCCCGCTGTGATGTTCGCGCACTGGCCTGTGCGGCAGAACTTCAACCTCTACCAGCCCTACCACCTCTTGCTGCACATGCCGTTCGCCCTGCCCAGTTACCGGGTAGGCGCGGTGGCGTTCGCGTTGGCCTCCCTGGTTCTGCTCGTTGCGCTTGCGGTGATGGCGGCGGCGCGGATGCGGGTGCCGTGGGTGGTGGGTACGGCTGTGGTGGCTGCGTTGCTGGTCACCAGTCAGGTGGGTAAGGCGCAGTTGTACGTGGGGCAAGTCAATCCGCTGCTTGCGGTGGGGGTCGCGGGGGCGTTGTTGGCGCGGAACAGTCATCCGCGGTGGGCCGCCCTCGCGGTGGCGTTGGCTTGGTTGAAGCCGCAGTTTGGGTTGCCGTTGGCGATTCTGCTGTGTGCGCGGGGCTCTTGGCGGGTTGCCTTGGGGGGTACGGGGATCGCTGCGGGTGCCAGTTTGGTGGCCTTGGTGCCGTTGGTGGTTCGGGATGGTGTGTCCGGGTTCCTTGAGGTGGTGGGGAGGAACCTTGAGCATGCGTCTCAGACCGCGTACGGCGCTGTAAATTCGGTTACCGCGCAAAGGGTTGATCTGGCGGCGGTGTTGTTCCGGGTTACGGGGTGGCTGCCGCCTGCTGCTGAACTGCTCACGCTGGTGGTGGTGCTGACGGTAAGCGTGGTGTTGGTTCGGCGGCTTGACCGGGCTCAGGACGATACCGGTGCGGCGGATCTGTTGACCTGTGTGGCCGTTGTGGTGGCCGTCGTGCATCAGCCTGGAGATGTGCTGATCGCGGTGCCTGCCATGGCGGCGGCTGCGGCGGTGTGGTGGCGGCGACGGCAAGAGTTGCGGTGGCTGGGGTTGGCTGTCGCGGCGTTGCTGGTCCCGTTCGCGCATCTGTACTTCGTGGACACTGTTATTCGGGAATTCGTTGGGGTTAGGTCCAGTGTCACCGTGGACGGGGTGGCGATCGTCCTCGCTTGGGTGGCGCTGGTTGTGTTCGCGCGCGGCCGGCTGCGGGCATGACGGGAGCTGTGCGCGGGTCGCTGTGGCTGTTCCTGGTGAACCTGGTCGGCAAGGCCGGCCAGGTCGCGGTCACGCTGGTCCTCGCCGCGTTCCTCACCGAAGAAGGGCTCGGACTCGTCGCGCTGACGGTCTCACTGGTCAACATCGGCCACGTCGTCCAGTCGATGGGCGTCTACGACGTCATCAGCCGGACGACACTCGACCCGCGCCGGGTTGCGGGGACCTTGCTCACGCTCAGCGTCGGCACTGGGATCGCCCTTGCGGTGGTGGTCACCGTTTGTGCGGATGCTTTGGCCCATGCCCTCGATGCGCCGCAGGCTGCGCCGCTGATTCGGTTGGCTGCCTTGAGCCTGCCGTTCACGGCCGCCGGCGGGGTGCAGCTCGGGCTGATGCACCGGGACCTGGACTTTCGTCGCAGGCTGGTGCCCGACGCAGGTAGTGCGTTGCTCGGGGCGGCGGTCACCGTCGTGCTGGCCAGTCAGCAGGCTGGACCGGTGTCGCTGGTGGTGGGGCTGCTGGTGACGGCGGTGGCGCTGCCGGCGTTGGGTGTGGCGGTGGGGGTGCGGGTTCGGCCGTGCTGGGATCGGGACGCCGCCGCCGAGTCGGTGCGCTGGATCGCGGTGGTCGGGCCGGGGGCGCTGGTCGCGGTGTTGCTGGTGAACGTCGACTACCTGGTGATCGGGCACGTCCTGGGGCCGGAGGCGGTGGGGGTGTACTCGCTGGCGTACCGGATCGCCTGGGTGCCTTACATCGTGGTCGCGGTGGTTCTCGGTGGAGTGCTTTTTCCGTTGTGCGCCAAGTTGATTCGGGCCGGCGAAGCCGATCGGGTGTCGGCGGCGGCGGGGAGGTTCACCCAGGCGGTGCTGGTGGTCACGGGTGGGCTGTACGCGGTGACGGCGGCGATGGCGGACCGGGTTGAGCTGTTCGGCGCGCGCTGGTCGCCGGCGGCCGTTCCGTTGCGGCTGTTGTGCCTCTACGGGTTGGGCCTCGGCCTGCTGCACCTGTGGTACCAGGTGCTGCGCGCCGCCGGGCACGCTCGCCGCTACCTCGCGCTGGAGCTGACCCACCTGGCGACCCTGGTGGTGGCGCTCGCGGTGGTGACCCGGCACGGCGTGGTGGTGGTCGCGCTCACGCAGGCCGCGGTGGTGTGCGTGCTCGTGCCCGCCACGTGGTTCGCATTAAACCGCAACGGGCTCGCGCCGCCGAAGCTCGGCCGGGCGGTGGCCGCGACCGCCCTGGCCGCCCTGTGTTGTCTCGCGGCCGCAGGGCCGGTGGGCGCGGTGTTCGGGCCGTCGCTGACCGGCGCGGTCGGTGAAGGTCTGGTCCTGGTGCTCGGCTACACGGCGGTGGTCCTGCTGGTGGACCGCCGCACGGTGCGTGAACTGCGTGAGGTGCGTCGATGAGGGTCGTGCACGTGTCCCAGCCGGTGGAGGCCGGGGTGGCGGCCGTGGTGCTGGAACTGGCCGCGGCACAGCGGGAACGGGGCTGGCGGGTGGACGTCGCGTGCCCGCCGGGGTGGCTCGCGGACCGCGTGCGGGACGTCGGCGTGCGGGTGCACCCGTGGTCGGCCACGCGTTGTCCCGGCCCGTCGGTCGCGGCGGAAACCCGGCGGCTCAAGGACGTCCTCGACAAACTCGACCCGGACGTGGTGCACCTGCACAGCTCCAAGGCGGGCTTGGCGGGACGGCTGGCGGTGCGCGGGCGGCGGCCGACGATCTTCCAACCGCACCTGTGGTCGTTCCAGAGCGCGACTGGCGCGCTGCGGCAGGCGTCGGTGGCGTGGGAGCGGTTCGCGGCGCGGTGGACCGACCAGCTCGTGTGCGTGAGCGACGACGAACTGGCCGCCGGGCGCGCGGTCGGCGTCTCCACCCCGGCCGAGGTGGTGTGCAACGGCGTCGACACGCGGACGTTGCGGCCGCGCAGCCGGGTCGCGGCGCGCAAGCGGTTGGGGCTGCCGGACGTGCCGACGGCGGTGTGCGTGGGGCGGTTGGCGCCGTTGAAGGGCCAGGACCAACTGCTGCGGGCGTGGCCGGCGGTGCTGGACGCGGTGCCCGACGCGCACCTGGTGCTGGTCGGCGACGGGCCGATGCGGGACCGGTGGCGGGCCGAGGGCGACCACGGGTCGGTGCGCTGGTGGGGCCACGACACGGCGGTCGCCGACTTCTACACCGCCGCCGACGTGGTGGTGCTGCCGTCGCGGGCGGAGGGGATGGCGCTGGTGCCGTTGGAGGCGATGGCCAGCGGCCGGTCCGTGGTGGCGTTCGACGTCGGCGGGGTGCGGCAGAGCGTGGGCGACGCCGGCGCGGTCGTGCCCGCCGGGGACGTGCCCGCGCTGGCGTCGGCGGTGGCGAAGAGGCTGGCGGACCCGGTGCTGGCGGCCGGGGAAGGGCTCGCCGGGCGGCGGCGCGCCGAGGTGCTGTTCGACTCGACGAGGGTGTGCGACCAGGTCGCCACCCTGGTGGACAAGCTCGTGGGAGGGACGCGGTGAAGGTCGCCTACCTGTTGACGCAGGACCGCGGCGGTCCGGTGGACGTGACCGTGCGGCTGGCCGCGACGCTGCTCGCGGCCGGGCACGACGTGCGGGTCTTCGGACCGGTGCCGGCGCGCGGCGCGGAGCTGATCGCCGGCCACCACACGGAGGTCTCCATTGCCACGAAAGGGGATCTGAAAGCCGGTCGGCAGGCCCGGGAGGCGCTGCGGGCGTGGGCGCCGGACGTCGTGCACGCGCAGGACCGGCGGGCCGGGCTGGTGAGCGCCGGGTTGCGGTTGCGGCACAAGGTGGTGCAGACCTACCACGGGGTGCCCGACGACGTGGCGGAACCGTGGTTCCGGGGCTGGGCCGGGGCGTCCGGGCCGTCGAAGTACACGCGGACCGTGCTGGCGGCGGACGCGGGCGTGGCGCGGTTCGTGCACCGGACGGTCGTGCCCGCGCCTTCCATGGGCGAGTTCCTGGTGCGGCGGCTGCGGGTGCCGGCGCAGCGGGTCACGCACATCGACAACTGCGTGGACCTGCCGCCGTGCTGCCCGCCGTCCGGTCCGGTGCGGCGGCTGGTGTTCGTGGGACTTTTGGTGGAGCGCAAGGGTTTGCTGACCCTGCTGGCGGCGTTGGCGCGACCCGGGACCATGCCGGAGGGCGCGTCGCTGACCGTCGTCGGGGACGGGCCGCTGCGCGCGGAGGCCGAGGAACGGGCGCGGCGCGACCTGCCCGGCCGGGTGGAGTTCCTGGGTTTCCGCGCGGACGTGCCCGAGCAGCTGCGGCGGCACGACGCCCTGGTCCTGCCGTCGAAGATGGAGCAGCAGCCGCTGGTGGTGGCCGAGGCGATGGCGGCCGGGAAACCCGTGGTGGCCACGGACACCGGCGGGGTGGCCGACATGCTGTCCGACCGCGCGAGCCTGGCCACGCCGGGCGACGTGGACGGGTTGGCGGCCCGGCTGCGGGCGTTGTTCGCCGACCCGGACCCCGGTGCGCGCGGCGCGGCCCTGGCCGACCGCGCCCGCTCCCGCTTCGCGCCGGACGTCTGCGCCGCCCGCCACCTCGACCTCTACCGCGAACTGCTGTCGTCCTGACCGCCGGCCGGGGCGGATTTCCCCCCGGCCGGAACCCGGCATCACCTGCCCGGCATCACCTGCCGGGTGTCAGCCTTCCCGGTGGCGGCGGCAGAGCCGGGGTCGGCGGCGGCGGGGTCGTGGTGACCGTCGTCGTGGTGGTCTTGGTCGTGATGGTCGCCGTAGTGGTCGTGGTGGTTCTCGGGCTCGGCGTGGTGGTCGCGGTAGTCGTCGTGGTGGGAGTGGTCGTGGTGGTCGTCGTCGTGGTGGTCTGCGAAGTGGTGGCGGGGGCCGGGGGTTTGACCAGGACGGCGGCGTCCGCGCCGGGCAGCTCCACCGCGCCGGTCACCGGCGTCCCCTCGATCGTGGTCAACCCCGGCGGCGGCGTGACCTTCACCGACTTGCCGGTGGGGTTCACCGCCACCCACCCGTTGGTGAACGTCCGCGTCCACGCCCCGTTGGCCAGCTGGTTCGCCGACTCCACCGCCTCCCCCAGCCCCGAGTCCTGGTACGCCGACCAGTCCGGGTCCTGGTAGTCCTGGGTGGACGCCCCGTGCCAGCACGTGTACGGCCCGGCCAGCAGCGCCGCCGTCGCGTACCCGACCCGCTCCTCCCGCACGCTGTGCGTCTTGGTCACCAGCAGCAGCCACGACTCGCCCAGCGCCGCCTGCGCCCGCAGCTCCTTGAACTCGTTGCCCCGGAACGTCAGCAGCTCGCCGCCGCCGGTGTTCTCGCGCAGCCCGAAGTTCTCCTCCATCGCCCCGCTGTACCGCGAGTGCGCCGACCACCGCCCCGGCGTCAGGTGCGACTCGGACACGTTCGGGATCAGCATCTTCCCCGCCTGCGCCAACGAGTCGCCCGCGACCTGGAGGAACCGGTCGAGCCCGTCGCGGATCAGCCGGTCGGTGGCGGCGGCGTCGGCCGTGCCCTTGAGCACCGCCGACGAGTAGTACCTCAACGAGCTGAAGTCGTTGTCCGCCAGCACGCCGTCCCAGCCCTCGCGCACCACCTCCGCGGTCACCGCGTCCGCCCACGCCTTCTGGTAGGACTCGGTCCACACGGTCATCTGCCAGTGCAGCGGGTAGCCCTTCCACTCGATGTGGCGGTCGGCGGTGTCGACCGCGAACCACTCCGGGTGGTTCTTCTGCGCCGCGATGTACCCCACCCCGCTGGGCAGGTAGGGCGCGTCCTTGCCGCCGTCGACCGCGCCCGGGTAGTTGCGGGTGCTGGAGAAGTCCTTGTACACCAGGATCTTGATCTTCGGGTTGAGCTTGCGCAGCCGCCGCATGGCCGCCGTCTCGGTCGCGTTGAGCACCACGAGGTCGTAGTGCTGCGCGGCGAACTTGAGGTCCGCGTAGGTGGGCGGCTCGCCGATGCCGTACCACCAGGCGCACGGCGCGAGCGGCTTGGGCGGCGGCGCGAGCGGCGCCGGGTCGGCGGGCAGCGGCGTGGACTCCCCCTCGGGTTCGGCGACCCACGGCCCGGCCGAGCTCGGCAGCCACGCCGAGCCCGCCAGCACCACCGCGGCGAGCCCCGCCCGCGCGGCGACGCGCCACCTGCGACCACGGATCAGCGGTTGTTTCGGCACAGCAGCTCACCCACCGTCAGCAGCAGAATTCGGACGTCCAGCCACAACGACCAATTCGCGATGTAGTAGTTGTCGTAGCGCGACCGGTCGACAATGGAGGTGTCCCCTCTCAACCCGTGGACCTGTGCCAGTCCGGTCAATCCGGTGGGCACCCGGTGCCGCGCCCAGTATAGGTCGTGGACGGCCGAGAATTCGCGCACGAAACCCGGTCGTTCGGGTCGTGGCCCGACAATCGACATGTCGCCGCGCAGGATGTTCCACAACTGCGGCAACTCGTCCAGCGAGGTCCGCCGCAGGAATCGGCCGACCGGGCCGACGCGCCGGTCCCCGACCACCGACCAGCGGATCTGGGAATCGTCCTCGCCGGTCATCCGGACGCTGCGCAGCTTGTAGAGGACGAACGTCCGGTCGTCCATGCCGACCCGGACCTGGCGGAAGATCACCGGCCGCCCGCTCTCCAGCAGCACGGCCAGCGCGCACACCGCGATCACCGGTGCCAGCACGACCAGCGACAGGCCCGCGAGCAGCACGTCCACGCCGCGCTTGACCCACCAGCTGGGCCGGGTGGTGGGCGCCGTGCTCAGCCGGACCAGCGGGAAGCTGCGCAGCCGTTCGACGTCGGGACCGTCCTGGTGCAGCTCGTACATCCGGGGGACCACGAAGATCGAGCAGCCCAGCCGGTGCGCGGTGATCGCCGCGTTGACCAGCGGAGAGTCGGTCGCGCGGGAGAACGCGAGCACGACCGAGCCGGCCCGGTACCGGGTGATGGCGTCGGCCAGGTTCTCCTCCAGCAGCGGCAGCGGCAGCTCGTCCGCGTCCAGCGCGGGCGACGGGTCGACGAACCCGACCGGGCGCAGCCCGTACTCGGGGTGCTGGAGCATCGCGACGGCCAGGGTCGCGCCGACCTTGCCCGCGCCGACCACGATCGTGCGGTCGCAGCGGTGGAACCGGCGCCGGGCCCACCGGCCGAAGGTGAACACGAACAGGCGAGCAGGTTCACTCAACAGCGTGAAGTTCACGATCGCCCACTGGACCTCGACGGTCGTGCCCGGCTGCGTCCCGGCGACCAGGGTCACGCCGGTGACCAGCGCGAACGCCGTGGCGGTGGCGACGGTCGAGCGCGGCACGTCGTGCAGCCAGGACAGCCACAGCCGCCGCCGGTAGAGCCGGCAGGACGCCCGGACGCCCAGCAGCGCGCCCGCGGCGACCGACGCCCACGCCCACGGCAGGCCCCGCACGACGACGGCCAGGGCCGCCACGTCCACCACGACCAGCAGCACCGCGACCGCGTTCACCCGACCGAGCAGGTCGCGGGTCGCCTCCGGCTCGACCCGGCCCGACCGCGCGGGAGCCGGGGCCGTCGTGCCCACCTGGTTCACCACTGGCCACCCTCCCGGGTGACGAGCGCCCGCCCCCAGCGCGCCTGCACCACGCGACTGCACATTCCGACGACGTCCTTTCGTAATCCGACCGAGTTCACTCGAAAGAGAATTCCGACTACTTACCGATTGCCAGAAGGAATTGAAGACCTCCCGTTCACTCTTTGGTGAGATCACGTCCTCCTGTTCAGCGACAAAAGCAGTCGTGTCGTACGGGTTCCCGTCACCGACCGAGCCATCGGGAAGACGGGGGTGGGTGGAACCCGGTTCGAGTTCCCAGGCGAATAATTCTGGCCCGGTTACCCGGAACAACGGAAATGGGGTCGGCACAGTGGCAGTCGACGAACGCGAGGCGCGCACCGCGCCCGCCACGATTCGCACACGGGGCCGTGCGCACGTCGTGTTGCCCGCCTACAACGAGGCGGAGTCGCTGCCGCCGCTGCTGCGCCGGCTCGCCGACGTGGCGCGCACCGAGGAGATCACCGCCTGGGTGGTGGACGACGGCTCCTCCGACGGCACCGCCGAGTGCGCGCACGACGTGGCCGGGTTGGACGTCAAGGTCGTCCGGCACCCGGTCAACCTGGGCCTGGGCCAGGCCGTCCAGTCCGGCCTGCGCGCGGTGCTGGAGGTGGCCGACGCGGACGACCTGGTGGTCGTGATGGACGCCGACGACACCCACGACCCGGCGCTGATCACCGCGCTGCGCGGGGAGATCGCGGCCGGCGCGGACGTGGTGATCTGCTCCCGGTTCGTCGACGGCGGCGACGACGCCACCGCGCCCGCGTTCCGCCGGCTGCTCTCCCGCGGCGCGGCGGTGCTGTTCCGGCGGGTGCTCGACGTGGACGGCGTCCGCGACTTCACCAGCGGGTTCCGCGCCTACCGGGTGTCGCTCCTGGCGCGCGCCGCCGAGCACTGGGGCGAGCGGCTGGTGGAGGAGCGCGGGTTCGCGTGCATGGTCGAGTTGCTGCTCAAGCTGCGGCACTGCCGGCCGGTGATCGCCGAGGTGCCGCTGACGCTGCGGTACGACCGCAAGCAGGGTCCGAGCAAGTTGAAGCTGCGTCGGACGATCGCGCAATATTTGAAGCTTCTCATGCGTGATCGTCTGGCGCCGGCACCCTACCGGCCCCTGTGATGGGCACGCGGGTCACCGTCCTGGGCGGCGGTATCTGTGGACTGGCCGCCGCGCACCGGCTCGCCCGGTCGGGTGCCGAGGTCACCCTGCTGGAGGGCTCTGACCAGCTCGGCGGGCTCGGGACGTTCACCCCGTGGCGGGACGGGTGGGTCGAGCGGTTCTACCACTGCGTGATGCCCACCGACGACGACCTGCTCGACCTGCTCGGCGAGGTCGGTCTGCGCGAGTCGGTGACGTGGAAGCGCACCAGCATGGGCATGGTCGTGGCCGGGCGGCACCACCCGTTCAACTCGGCCGCGGACCTGCTGCGGTTCACCCCGCTGCGGCTGCGCGACCGGGTCCGGTTCGGCGCGGTGTCGTTGCTGCTGCGGCGATTGGGGCGCGGGCGCGACCTGGACCGGCTGCGCACCGAGGACTGGTTGCGCGGCCTGTACGGGGACCGGGTGTGGGACTCGCTGCTGGCGCCGATGTTCGGGTCCAAGTTCGGTCCGGCCTTCGGGGACGTGCCGGCGCTGTACCTGTGGCAGCGGCTGGGGCGGGAGAGCAACGTGTCCGTGCGCGGCTACCCGGCGGGCGGCTACCGGACGATCATCGACGCGCTGCGGCAGTCCATCGTGGACTCGGGTGGGGTGGTGCGGACGTCCGCACCGGTCACCCGGGTGAGTGGTGACGGGTCGGTGGTCTTCAACGGTGAGGTGCTGGACGCCGATCGGGTGATCTCGACGTTGCCGCTGCCGGTGCTGCAGTCGATCGCCGACCCCGCGCTGGCCCCGTTGCTGCCCGACGTTCGGCTGGCGTACCAGGGCGTGGTGAACGCGCTGTTCTTCCTGCGGCGACCGCTGTCCGGGCACTACTGGGCGCCGGTCGTGCGGTCGGGGACGGACTTCGACGGCGTGGTCGAGATGTCCGCGCTGGCGGGGCCGTTCGACGGGCGGCACCTGGTGTACGTCATGAAGTACACCGACCGGGAGTCCGCGCTGTACCGCGCGGACGAGGCGCGGGTGCTGGCCCGGTGGACCAAGCAGCTCGTCGGGCTGTACCCGGACCTGACCTCGGCGGACGTCGACGAGGCGCGGCTGTTCAAGGCGCCGTTCGTGGAACCGGTGTACCCGTTGGGGTACCTGGAGCGCCGGCCGCCGCTGGAGGTGGCGGGGACCCCGCTGCTGCTGGCCACCACCGCGCACGTGTACCCGTCGGTGACCAGCTGGAACTCCAGCGTGGGCCTGGCGAACCGCGTCGTCGCGCTGGTGGACGACGCGGCTCGCGGTGCCCGGTCAGACCAGGGCGGGTTGGCCGAGGGGTTGGCCGACCAGCTGTTCCAGGGCGGCGGCGATCCGCACCGAGGGTGAGCCGGTGCCGTAGGGCGACGGGATCCCGGCCAGCCGGGCGCGGTGGCCGGGGACGTCGTCGAGCCAGCGGCGCACCTCGCGGCCGATGCGGGGACCCGGCGGGACGAGCGTGCCGAACGTCCCCTCGATCTCGGGGCGTTCGGTGCTGCGCCGGACCACCACGACCGGCCGCTTGAGGACGCTGACCTCCTCCTGGATGCCGCCGGAGTCCGAGACGAGGACGGCGGCGCAGCGGGCCAGGGCCAGGAAGTCCGGGTAGGCCTGCGGTCCGATGACGGTGAGCGCGTGGAGGAGCCCGGTCAGGCCGTGCTCGTCCGCGCGCTTGGCAGTGCGGGGGTGCAGCGGGAGGACGACCGGGAGCGGCAGGTCGGCCAGGTGGCGGAGGATGGTTTCGAGGTTGTCCGGGTCGTCGACGTTCTCCGGGCGGTGGATGGTGGCCAGGGCGTAGCCGTCCTGGTGGAGGTTGTGGTTCTTGAGGATCTTCTCTTCGGCGTCCGGGTCGGGCAGCGCGGTTTCCAGGGCTTCGACGACGGTGTTGCCGGTGACGGCGATCCGGTGCGCGGGGATGCGTTCGGCGCGCAGGTTCTGCTCGTTGAGCGCGGTCGGGGCGCAGCAGAGGTCGGCGAGGTGGTCGATGAGGACCCGGTTGTGCTCCTCCGGCATGGCCCGGTCGAAGCTGCGCAGGCCCGCTTCGACGTGCACCAGCGGGGTGTCGTTGGCGTTGGCCGCGAGGGCGCCGGCGAGGGCGGAGGTCGTGTCGCCCTGCACCACGACGGACGTGGTCGGGTGGGCTTTGAGGACGTCGTCCACGGCTTTGGTGGCCAGTCCGAGCTGCGCGCCGCGCCGGGCGCCGCCGAGGGCGAACTCGTGGAACGCGCCGGGTTCGGCGAGGTCGCGGCGGATCAGGTCGTACATGGCGGGGTCGTAGTGCTGTCCGGTGTAGACGAGCGTGGCGCGCGGGCCGAGCAGGCGGATCAGCGGCGCGAGCTTGATCAGCTCGGGGCGGGTGCCGCACACCAGCGTGACGGTGTCCACCGTGGGGTTCTCCTTAGTCCGTGGCTGGAATGCGGGGGAAGGTAGTTCTTGCTCGGAGGCTTTCCCTTGCACCTCAGTCGATCGAGTGAACGTGGGTGTCGTTTCCCGTTGGTGGCACTAGGTTGTTCCGGTGATCAGGAAACTCCAGGCCGCCGCGACGGCCGCGATGACCGTGGCCGCGCTCGGCGCGCCGGCCGAGTCCGGTCCCCTGCTGCCGGACCTGAGACAGGCGCCGGTGGGGTGCCCCGGCGGGACGGCGCGCGATCCCGGTCAGTGCCGGGACTGGGACGTGTGCATGGTGGAGGACCCGTTGGCGGCCAACGGAACCTGCCTGGCGGCGGGGCCGGCGGGGGCGGTGCGGCTGCGCTTCACGACGTCGGCGGACAACGTCGGTGACGGGCCGTTGGTGATCTACGCGCAGCGGTCGGCCGAGGAGTCGACGATGCGGGCGCGCCAGGCGTTCCAGTCCGCTGTGGACCGTTCGATCCCGGGTTCGTTCGCGGAGGCGCAGCACGACCTGCCCGCGACGGTGTACTACGAGCCAGCGGCGACGCACGAGCACTGGCACCTGTTGGATTTCGAGCACTTCATGCTGCGGACGCCGGACGGGGTGACTCTGGCGAACGACCGCAAGAACGGCTTCTGCCTGGGCGACCGCTACGCGACCCGCGACGCGCGCGACCTGCCGGCGCGGCCGCAGGACTTGTCGAGTCCGGAGGGTCAGTTGGCGACTTTCCTGCGGGAGAACATGTGCAAGCGGCGGGAGCCGGGGGCGTTGGACGTGAAGCAGGGGATCTCGGTGGGGTCGGGGGACGACTACGACTACGAGGTCGACTTTCAGTGGTTGGACGTGACCAACGTGCCGTCGGGGGTGTATGACGTGGTGAACGTGGTGAACGCCGATCGGAGCTTGGTGGAGAAGAGCTACGACAACAACGCTTCGTCCATCTCGATCTCCCTGCAGTGGCCCGACGGCGCGACCACTCCCCCTCCGGTGATCTCTTCGGCGCCGAAGGTGAAGATCCTTCGCAGTTGTCCTGGCTCGGAGCGGTGTTCTCAGCTGTAGTGCAGGTCAGCGGCTTGTGGCGGGTTGGCCGGCAGGCGGCTCCCAGAAACCCCCGATCGGGTGACATGCAGGATCTGCGACCAAACCCGGTCTCGCGCGTCCCGTAAACAAGGAGCGCGGTCAACGGCCCCCATCCAGCCAGGCCCGGCCCGGCCCCGCTCCCGCACCACGGCGCCCACTGACCCGCCCTCGCCGGCCCACTCTCGCCGCCACCCGCGCGAGCGCGCCCCGCAAGCCCAACGCCGCCAGCCCACCCGGCGCACCGCCGCACGGCCAGCCCACCGCACCTCCGCCTCGCGAGCCCGCTCCACCGCAGGTCGCAACGCCGCCGCCTGACCATGCGCCGCAGTCCACCCCCGCCCGCCGCAGTGCCACTAACCCGCCACGCCACCGCACACCCAGACCGCCGCACGGCTGTCCGCTACCCCACCGCACGCCCACGCCGCCGGACGGCTGGCCCGCCGCGCCACCGCATCGCGGCGCCGCCACCCCGCCGCCATGCCACGCCGCCACACCACCACGCCGCGCCGCCACGCCAGCGGACCCTCACCTGCGTCGCCACCTGACCTGAGCGTGGGTCTATCTCAGGATCGGTGTGTTCGGCGTTGTTGATCAGTAGGTTTCGGCGTTCGGCCAGCGGTCACCGAACGTGATGGCGAAGGCGTTGAGCACGGGCTTCCACCGCACCGTCCACCTAGCGCGGCCCGTCCCGGTCGGGTCCAGGCTGCGGGTGACAAGGTACAGACACTTCATCGCCGACTGTTCGGTCGGGAAATGCCCGCGGGCGCGGACCGCCCGGCGGTAGCGGGCGTTGAGCGACTCGA
>NZ_JAPSLK010000039.1:69696-73278 GCF_031180885.1 Saccharothrix sp. | reverse complement strand
CGGCGGCGCGCACGCCGACACCGACGTGGACATCCAGGAGTTCATGATCGCGCCGATCGGCGCCGACTCCTTCCGCGAGGCGCTGCGCTGGGGCACCGAGGTCTACCACGCGCTCAAGTCCGTGCTGAAGAGCAAGGGCCTGGCCACCGGCCTGGGCGACGAGGGCGGCTTCGCGCCGAACCTGTCCAGCAACCGCGACGCGCTGGACCTGATCCTCCAGGCGATCGAGAAGGCCGGCTACACCCCGGGCCGCGACGTCGCGCTGGCCCTGGACGTGGCGGCGACCGAGTTCTTCGCCGACGGCGCCTACACGTTCGAGAAGACCAAGCGCAGCGCCGAGCAGATGACCGGCTACTACACCGAGCTGGTCAACTCCTACCCGCTGGTGTCCATCGAGGACCCGCTGTCCGAGGACGACTGGGACGGCTGGGTGCAGATGACCGCCGAGCTGGGCGAGAAGGTGCAGCTGGTGGGCGACGACCTGTTCGTCACCAACCCGGAGCGCCTGGAGGACGGCATCTCCCGCCGCGCCGCCAACGCGCTGCTGGTGAAGGTCAACCAGATCGGCACGCTGTCCGAGACCCTGGACGCGGTCGCGCTGGCCACCTCGTACGGCTACAAGTCGATGATGTCCCACCGGTCCGGCGAGACCGAGGACACCACCATCGCCGACCTGGCGGTGGCCACCGGCGTCGGCCAGATCAAGACCGGCGCGCCGGCCCGCGGTGAGCGGACGGCCAAGTACAACCAGCTCCTGCGGATCGAGGAGGCCCTCGGCGACGCCGCGCGCTACGCCGGCGACCTGGCCTTCCCGCGGTACACGCCGGAGAGCTGATGGCGGACGGGGACCGGGGCTCCCGACGCGGCCGAGGCGCCGCGCCGGGGTCCCGGCCTGACCGGACGACCCGGGGCCGCACGACGCGGGCCTCGGGCGGCACGGGCCGCGGCACCGGCTCCGGGGGTGCGTCCGGCTCCGGCCGAACGGGTTCGAGCGGCTCGGCTTCGAGCGGCTCGGCTTCGGGCGGCGCGGCGGGCTCGCGGGGCTCCTCGGGTGGCGGGTCCGGCTCCGGCGGCGCTGGGTCGCGGGGCTCGGGTTCCGGGTGGGCTCGGGGCGGCCGGGCGGGCGCGAGCGGGGCGGGCGCGAGCGGGTTCGGCAGGCCCGGTGAGGGCGGGCGGCGGCCGAGCAAGGCCGCGCAGGCCCGGGCGGCGGCCCAGGCGGCTCGGGCGGCGGCACGGGCGGCGCGCCCCCAGTCGAAGGCGCGGACCCGCGAAGGCACCGGTGGCGCGTTCGGCATGACCGGCACCCGCCGGGCCGCACTGCTGGCGATGGTCGTGTGCGCGCTGGCGCTGAGCATCGCCGTCCCGCTGCGGACCTACCTCGCCCAGCGCGAGGAACTGCGGGAGGTCACCGCGTCGCAGGAGACCCTGCGCGCCGAGGTGAACCGCCTGGAGCAGCGCAAGCACGAACTCGCCGACCCGGCGCACCTCGAAGCCGAGGCGCGTCGGCGGCTGCACTACGTGCGACCGGGGGAGACGCCCTACGTCGTGCAGCTCCCCGGCGACGCGGAGCGGAAACTGGAAGACGAGCGCCCGGCGACGGCGCCGGCGGCGGACAAGGCGTGGTACGAGCAGTTGTGGGATTCGGTGGCGGCACGATGACGGTGAGCGACGAGGACAAGGCGATCGTCGCCGAACAGCTGGGACGCACCCCGCGCGGCATGCGCGCGGTGGCGGCGCGGTGCCCCAGCGGGCACCCGGCGGTCGTGCAGACCAGCCCGCGCCTCCCGGACGGCACCCCGTTCCCGACCCTGTACTACCTGACCTGCCCGCGGCTCAACTCCCTCGTCAGCCGGCTGGAGAGCGCCGGCGTGATGAAGGAGATGACCGATCGGCTGGCGACGGATGAACAGTTGGCGCAGCACTACCTGCGCGCCCACGAGTCGTACTTGGCTGAACGGGACGCGATCGAACCGCTGGGCACGACCGTCACCGCGGGCGGCATGCCGGGCCGGGTGAAGTGCCTCCACGTCCACGTGGCGCACGCGTTGGCCGCCGGGCCGGGGGTGAACCCCTTCGGCGACGAGGCCCTCGCGCTGCTCGCCGACGAGTGGCCGAGCGGAAATTGCGCGTCAAAGGTGAAAAACTGACCGTAGGGGCAGTTCTCCGGACAGAGAACGGACCCGGGACCGTGACACGGCCGTTTGGATCAGGCACGCTGGTCGTCGGGGCCGAAGCGGGAATCGCCGAGGAGTGGAGTTCGTGGCTGTGCCGAAGCGACGACGGGGACGCAAGCGCAAAGCACTACGTCAGGCCACGCTGACGCCCCGGCAGTGGGGGTTGGCCGCGACGGCGACGTGCGCGATGCTCGCGCCTGTCCTGCTGCACACCACCTCGGCCGTCGACTGGGTCAACGTCTCCGGCAGCTCGGACATCGAGGCCGTGCCGCCCGGTCTGGGCGACGTGCTGGGCAGCATGAGCGACTCGAGCGCGCTGGGCGTGAACGGCCGGCTGCCCGAGGCCGACGAGCTGAGCGCCGCGCTGCTCGCCGAGGCCGCCGACCCGTCGGACTTCCTCGACGACCTCGGCCCGTTCGACGGGCTCGACGGCGAGACCGTGGCGGGCAAGCTCGGCATCCCCGGCGTCATGCTCGACGCGTACATGAAGGCCGCGAACCGCCTGGCCGCCACCACGCCCGGCTGCAACCTGCACTGGTCGCTGCTGGCGGGCATCGGGCGCATCGAGTCCGGCCACGCCCGCGGCGGGCGCGTGGACGCCGCCGGCACCACCGTGCACCCGATCCTCGGGCCGGTGCTCAACGGCGGTCCGGGCATGGCGGCCATCCGCGACACCGACGGCGGCCGGTACGACCAGGACACCACGTGGGACCGGGCGGTGGGCCCGATGCAGTTCATCCCGTCCACGTGGGCCGCGTACGCCGCGGACGGCAACGGCGACGGCGAGACCAACCCGAACAACGTCTTCGACGCCACCGTCGGCGCGGGCAACTACCTGTGCGCGGGCGGGGCGAACCTGAACGACCCGCAGCAGCGGGCGCGCGCGGTGTTCCGGTACAACCACTCCGAGGAGTACGTGCGGACGGTCCTGTACTGGGCCGACGCGTACGCCGACGGCGTGACCCCGCTGCCCGGCCTGATCGGGTCGGACGACGACTACGCGCCGGTCACCAGCCCCGGCAGCCAGCTCCCGGGCAACCCCGGCCAGCCGGGTCAGCCCAGCCAGCCGAGCCAGCCCGGTCAGCCGGGGACGACCAACCCGCCGTCGTCGAGCAACCCGTCGACCACCACGCCGAGCACGTCGCCGACGACGATCACGCTCGTGCCGACCCCGTCGTGCCCGACGACGACCACGCCGACCAGCACCAGCCCGACGACGCCGACGTCCACCACGCCGTCCGCGCCGGGCTGCACCACGACCACGACGCCGTCCACCACGCCGTCCACGACCCAGTCGACGACGTCGGAGTCCTCGGCGCCCCAGACCAGTTCGTCCCAGACCAGTTCGTCCCAGACCAGTTCGTCCCAGACCAGTTCGTCCCAGACCAGTTCGTCCCAGACCAGTTCG
>NZ_JAPSLK010000039.1:0-69596 GCF_031180885.1 Saccharothrix sp. | reverse complement strand
GTCCACGACCCAGTCGACGACGTCGGAGTCCTCGGCGCCCCAGACCAGTTCGTCCCAGACCAGTTCGTCCCAGACCAGTTCGTCCCAGACCAGTTCGTCCCAGACCAGTTCGTCCCAGACCAGTTCGCCGCAGACCAGTTCGCCGCAGACCAGTTCGCCGCAGACCAGCTCGGCCCAGTCCAGCTCGTCCCAGACCAGTTCGGCGCAGACCAGTTCGGCCCAGTCCAGCTCGCCGCAGGCGACCTCCGATTCGTCGACGCCGCGGTCCAGCTCGTCGGTGGAGCAGACCAGCCCCAGCTCGGCCGAGTCCTCGTCCAGCTCGGTCCGGTCGTCGGAGGAGTCGACGCCGATGTCGACGTCCTCGAGCATGCCGTCCGCGTAAGCCGGCGCGGCCGCTGTAGCTTGGGTCCCGGAGTGGTCGGTGGACTTCGGGGAGGCGACGGCATGGCGCGGGTGGCCGCGATCGACTGCGGGACGAACTCGATCCGCCTGCTGGTGGCGGACGTGACCGCGGCGGACGACGGTTCGCGGTGGCTGCGGGACGTGCACCGCGAGATGCGCGTGGTGCGCCTCGGCGCCGGCGTGGACGCGACCGGCGTGCTCAACGCCGAAGCCCTGGCCCGCACCCGCGCCGCCCTGGTCGACTACACCAACATCCTGCGCCGCAAGGGCACCGAGCGGGTCCGGATGGTGGCCACGTCGGCCACCCGCGACGCCGCGAACCGCGACGAGTTCTTCGGCATGACCCGCGAGGTGCTCGGCGTCGAGGCCGAGGTGATCTCCGGCGACGAGGAGGCGCGGCTGTCGTTCACCGGGGCCGTGGCGGACCTGGAGCCCGCGGACGGGCCGTTCCTGGTGGCCGACGTCGGCGGTGGGTCCACGGAACTGGTCCTGGGCTCCTGGGACGGCGTGAAGGGCGACGTGGAGGCCGCCCGCTCGGTCGACATCGGGTGCGTCCGCTTGACCGAGCGCTGCCTCCACGACGACCCGCCCACGGCGGCTCAGGTCGAGCAGGCGGTGGCGGTGGCGTCGGACGTGCTGGGCGAGGCGTTCGCCGCGGTGCCGACGGCGAAGGCGAACACGTGGATCGGTGTCGCGGGGACGGTGACGACCCTGGTGGCGCTGGCCAAGAACCTGCCGGTCTACGACTCCGAGCAGATCCACCTGTCCCGGCTGTCGATCGACCAGGTCCGCGAGGTGACGGCCCGGCTGCTGACCATGACCCACGACGAGCGCGCGGCTCTTGGTCCCATGCACCCGGGTCGGGTCGACGTGATCGTCGGCGGCGCGCTGGTGGTGCGGACGATCGCTGATCACCTTGCGGCGCAAGGGATCACGGAGCTGGTGGCGAGCGAGCACGACATCCTCGACGGGATCGCGTTCTCGCTCACCTGATCCGGCCTTCGCGGCGATGACCGGGAAGTGCGGCTCACTCGGCGCGTTCGGCGAACAGATCGGCGAGCAACTCGGCCATGGTCGCGGTCGGGCCGCCTCCGGCCAGGACCGCTTCGGCCTCCCGCGCGAGCAACTCGTCCGCCGCGTCGTCCTCCGCCATGCGTGGAGCATGCCGTGCGGTCGGGTACACCCGATCGGCGATCGCAACTCGAATGGTCCAGTCCGGACGGCGTGGCCTGTCCGGGCGAACCGATCTTCATACCCCATTCCTCCGTCAAATGGGATTGTTCGTGACGAGGTTGTGATCACTTCACCCATGTGGCCTGACACACAGTCCTAATAGCGTCCTCCCACACGCTGTGGAAGCGGTCGACTCTGCTCGGTTACCCCCGAACAGGTGGGAGGACGCATGTCTAGTGCACGTTTGGTCCCCTTAGCCCTCGCGGCTGTGCTGGCTGCGGCGGGCTGCGGGGCCGCGCAGACCCAGACAGGCACGAACACCGACGCCGGCATCACGATCTTCAACACCGACCCCGAGAACCCGCTGGTGCCCGGGAACACCACCGAGGCCGGCGGCAGTCGGGTGATCGACGCCCTGTTCACCGGGCTGGTGGAGTACCGCGCCGAGGACGCGCAGCCGGTCAACGCGATGGCCGAGAAGATCGAGACCGAAGACTCCAAGCTGTTCACCGTCACCATCAAGAAGGGCTGGACGTTCCACGACGGCAGCCCGGTCACCGCCAAGAGCTACGTGGACGCCTGGAACTGGACCGCCTACGGCCCCAACGCCACCCAGGGCGCCAGCTTCTTCTCCCAGATCGAGGGCTACGCCGAGGTCCACCCGAAGGACCCGGACGGCCCGGACGGCCCGCAGGAAGCGCCGAAACCCGCCACCGACAAGATGTCCGGCCTCAAGGTCGTCGACGACCACACGTTCACCATCACGCTGTCCGAGGCGTTCTCCGTGTTCCCGGTGACCATCGGCTACGAGGTCTTCGCGCCGCTGCCGGAGGCGTTCTTCAAGGACCAGAAGGCTTTCGAGGCCAAGCCGATCGGCAACGGCCCGTTCAAGTTCGTCTCCCGCAACGTCGGCACGGACATCAAGCTGACCCGCTTCGACGACTTCAAGGGCGACAAGCCCAAGTTCAAGGACCTGACGCTGAAGGTCTACCAGAGCCGCGAGTCGGCCTACGCGGACCTCGTCGCGAACAACCTGGACTTCATGGAGGAACTGCCGCCCAACGCGCTCGCGGGCCAGAAGTACGAGACGGACCTCGGTGACCGGGTGGTGCAGCGCGAGACGCTGAACATGCAGGCCATCGCGTTCCCGTTCTACCTCAAGCCCTACGACAACGTGGACCTGCGCCGCGCGATCTCCATGGCCATCAACCGCGAGGAGATCACCCAGCGGATCTTCGAGGGCACCCGGAAACCGGCCGACGGCTGGGTGCACCCGCTGATGAAGGGCTACCAGAAGGGCCAGTGCGGCGAGTACTGCACGTTCAACCCGCAGAAGGCCAAGGAGTCCTTCGCCAAGTCCGGCTACACCGGCGAGATCGTGCTGCTGTCCAACACCGACGGCGGGCACCAGGAGTGGGCCGAGGCGGTCGCGAACAGCATCAAGAACACGCTCGGCGTCGAGGCGCGGTTCGTGCCGTCGACCAGCTTCGGCGAGTTCCGGCAGAAGGTGAACGCGCACGAGATGACGGGCATGTACCGGGCCGGCTGGATCGCGGACTACCCGTCCATCGAGAACTGGCTGACCCCGTTGTACCGCACCGGTTCCTCGTCCAACGACGGCCTGTACAGCAACCCGGCGTTCGACGCGAAGCTGGCCGAGGCGGACAAGGCGCCCAGCGAGGACCAGGCGATCAAGCTGTACCTGGAGGCCGAGCGGATCATGGCCCCGGACATGCCGGTCATCCCGCTGTGGACGCAGAACACCATCGCGGGCAAGTCCAACCGGCTCAAGGTGGCCAACCTGCACCCGTTCCGCAAGCTCGACCTGGACAGCGTGGAAGTCGTCGGCTGACGCCTCCCTGAGCGGGGCCGGCCCGCCAGAGCGGGCCGGCCCTTCCGCCGCGAAGACCCGCCCCCGCCGGGCGGGTCGGAACCCGAAGGGGCTCGTGACATGGGCCGCTATGTCTTGCGTCGACTTCTTCAAATGGTCCCGGTGTTCATCGGGACCACCTTCCTGATCTACGCGCTGGTGTGGGCCGTTCCGGGTGACCCGTTCGAGGGCAAGTGCGGTGAGCGGGACTGCCCGGAGTCCTACGTCTCCGCCATGCGCGACAAGTTCAACCTCGACGACCCGCTGGTCGTCCAGTACGGCAAGTACCTGGGCAACCTGCTCCAAGGCGATTTCGGCCTCACCTCGGCGGGCCTGAGCGTCGGGGAGCGGATCGCCGCCACGTTCCCGGTCACGTTGAAGCTCGCGCTGGTCGCGCTGCTGATCGAGGCCGTCATCGGGATCACCGCGGGCGTGGTGAGCGGCCTGCGGAACCGGGGGTTCCTGGACAGCCTGGTCCTGGTGTCCACGCTGTTCCTGATCTCCATCCCGGTGTTCGTCACCGGGTACGTGGTGCAGCTGGTGTTCGGGCTCCAGCTCGGGCTGATCTCGCCCACCGTCACCTCGCCCACGATCGGCAACCTGATCGTGCCCGGCTTCGTCCTCGCGTCGCTGTCGATGGCTTACGTGGCAAGGCTTTCCCGGACCGGCATCGCGGAGAACAAGCGCGCGGACTACGTGCGGACCGCGCTGGCCAAGGGGTTGCCGCAGAAGCGGGTGGTGGGTGTGCACATGCTGCGCAACTCGCTGATCCCGGTGATCACGTTCCTCGGCACCGACCTGGGCGTGTTCCTGGGCGGTGCGATCGTCACCGAGGGCATCTTCAACGTGCCCGGCGTGGGCGGGCTGGTGTTCCGCTCGATCCTGACCAAGGACGGCGCGATGGTGACCGGCGTCGTCACCGTCCTGGTGCTGGTGTACCTGCTGATGACCCTGCTGGTCGACCTCCTGTACGCGGTGCTGGACCCGAGGATCCGTTATGACTGACCAGATGGCGGTGCTCGCGGCGGACCGGCCGCGCGGGCTGTTCGGCGACGCCTGGCACGAGTTGCGGCGCAGGCCGCTGTTCTGGGTGTCGGTGTCGATGATCCTGCTGGTGGTGCTGATGGCGGCGGTGCCGACGCTGTTCACCTCCGGCGACCCCGGGCTGGCGCAGCTCTCGCGCAGTCGCCAGCCACCGTCGGCCGAGGCCTGGTTCGGGTACGACAACCAGGGCTACGACATCTACACGCGGGTCATCCACGGCGCGCGGGCGTCGATCGTGGTCGGGGTGCTGTCGACGATCGGTGTGGTGCTGACCGGTGCGACGATCGGCATCCTGGCCGGGTTCTACGGCGGGTGGCTGGACGCGGTGGTGTCGCGGGTCGCGGACATCTTCGTGGGCGTGCCGTTCGTGCTCGGCGCGATCGTCATCCTGACCACGCTCAACGCGGGCGGGGACGCCGGTCCGGTGCGGATCGTGGCGCAGGTGGTGCTGTCCATCGCGGTGCTGTCGTGGCCGGTGGCGATGCGGATCATGCGGTCCACGGCGATCGCGGCCAAGCAGCAGGACTACGTGAAGGCGGCGCGGGCGCTGGGCGCGCAGCCGCGGCGGATCATCGGCAAGCACATGCTGCCCAACTGCGTCGCGCCGGTGCTGGTGTACTCGACGATCGCGCTGGGCGCGTTCATCGGCGCCGAGGCGACCCTGTCGTACCTGGGCATCGGGTTGCGGCAGCCGGTGGTGTCGTGGGGCGTGATGATCAACAGCGCCAAGGACTACCTGCGCGTCGCGCCGCACGCCCTGCTGTTCCCGGCGGGGTTCCTGACCGCGACCGTGCTCGCGTTCGTGATGCTGGGCGACGCCGTGCGCGAAGCCCTCGACCCGAAGCTGCGCTAGGAGGCGCTCGTGACGGCTTTGCTGGAGGTCGAGGACCTGCACGTCGAGTTCCGCACGCGGGACGGCGTGGCCCGGGTCCTCAACGGGGTCGGCTACCACGTCGACGCCGGGGAAACCCTTGCCGTGCTGGGGGAATCGGGGTCGGGCAAGTCGGTGACCGCGCAGGCGGTGATGGGCATCCTCGACTCACCGCCGGCCTTCGTGACCAAGGGGGCGGTGCGGTTCCACGGGGAAGACTTGCTGACGGCGTCGGAGGAGCGGCGGCGGGAGGTGCGGGCCGAGGGCATCGCGATGATCTTCCAGGACGCCCTGTCCGCGCTGAACCCGGTGTTCACGGTCGGGTTCCAGATCGAGGAGCAGCTGAGGTTGCGGCGCGGGATGAGCCGGGCCGACGCGCGGGCGCGGGCGATCGAATTGCTTGATCTGGTGCGGATTCCCCATGCGAAGCAACGGGTTCGCGAGTACCCGCACCAGTTCTCCGGCGGGATGCGGCAGCGCGCGATGATCGCGATGTCGTTGGCGCTGGACCCGGAAGTGCTGATCGCGGACGAACCCACTACTGCTTTGGACGTCACTGTGCAGGCCCAGATCATGGACCTGTTGGCGGAGATCCAGCGCGAGCGGCACATGGGGCTGATCCTGATCACGCACGACCTGGGCGTGGTGGCGGAGGTCGCGGACCGGATCGTCGTCATGTACGCGGGGCGGATCGTGGAGCACGCCGACGCGCTGTCGTTGTTCCGCTCGCCCGGGCACCCGTACACGGCGGCGTTGATGCGGTCGTTGCCCCGGATCGATTCGAAGGGTACGGCGTTGGAGACGATCAAGGGGTTGCCGCCGAGCTTGTTGCGGATTCCGGCGGGGTGTCCGTTCCACCCGCGGTGTCCGCGGGCGGAGGACGTGTGCGCGGACCTTGTTCCGGACCAGGTCAGGTTGGGGTTGGGGCGGACCAGCGCGTGCCACTTCGCGGAGGAGGTCGTCCGTGGCTGACCTGCTGGAGGTCCGGGACCTGGTCAAGCACTTCCCGGTGAAGCGCGGTGTGCTGTTCAAGCAGACCATCGGCTGGGTTCGGGCGGTGGACGGGGTCTCGTTCACGCTGGGAGCGGGCGAGACGTTGGGGGTGGTCGGCGAATCCGGGTGCGGCAAGTCGACGCTGGCCCAGGTGCTGATGCTGCTGGAGCCGCCCACGTCGGGGGAGGCGTTTTTCGAGGGGCGGCCGATGTTCTCGTTGCGGGGCGCGGAGTTGAAGCGGCTGCGGCGGGACATGCAGATCGTGTTGCAGGACCCGTACACCTCGCTGAACCCCCGCATGACCGTGGGGGACATCGTCGGTGAGCCGTTCGAGATCCACCCGGAGGTCGCGCCGAAGGGGTCGTGGGCGGGGCGGGTGCGGGAGCTGCTGGACGTGGTGGGGTTGAACCCGGAGCACATCAACCGGTACCCGCACCAGTTCTCGGGCGGTCAGCGGCAGCGGATCGGGATCGCGCGGGCGTTGGCGTTGCGGCCCAAGGTGATCGTGTGCGACGAGCCGGTGTCCGCTTTGGACGTTTCGATTCAAGCGCAGGTGATGAACCTGTTGGGGGAGCTGCAGTCCGAGTTCGGGCTGGCGTACGTGTTCATCGCGCATGATCTTTCGGTGGTGCGGCACCTGTCGGACCGGGTGGCGGTGATGTACCTGGGGAAGATCGTGGAGATCGGCACGGAGGAGGAGATCTACAACCATCCCACTCATCCGTACACGCAGGCGTTGTTGTCGGCGGTGCCGGTGGCGGACCCGGCGTTGCGGGGGCGGCGGGACGTGATCCGGTTGACCGGCGACGTGCCTTCGCCGATCGACCCGCCTTCGGGGTGCCGGTTCCGGACGCGGTGCTGGAAGGCGCAGGACGTGTGTGCGACGGAGGAGCCTGCGTTGGTTGAGCGGGGCGGGCATCCGAGCGCTTGCCACTTCGCGGAGGAACGTTCTGTGGTGCCGTAACGCGCCGGCGCGCTCTCAAGATCAAAAGCTTGAAGAATCAAAAGCTACAAGCGGCGCTCGCCGCGCGGCAGGCCCCCGGGGGGTGGAAGGGCGTCGGTTCGTCACCCGTACGGCCTGCCGGAGGCAACCACCCTTCGCTCCTCTTCGCAACCGGTGAAGCGTGGTTGCGAAGAGGAGCGAAGCGCGGTTGGGCTGCGCCCAGGCCGTACGAGGGACGAACCGAGGCCCTTCCTGTGGCTTGGCAAGCCCGAGCAACAGCTGCGCCTGCGGCGCGGAGGTGGTGGGTGCGGCTTGGGTTAGCGGTTGGAGGCGGTTTGGACGAAGGTCGCCAGGTCCTTGGACTGCTGGATGCGGCTCGGCTCGTGGACGTACATCATGTGGCCCGCCGGGTAGTAGGCGTGCTCGATGTTGTCCAGGAGTTCGCGCGGGACCTTCAGGTGTGCCACCACGTGTTCTGAAGCGTAGTAGGGGGTTGCGCCGTCGTAGTGGCCGTAGGCGATGTGCACCTTCAGGTCCGGGTTGGCGCGCATGGCTGAGGCCAGTTTGTCCGCGACCGTGACGTGCCTCGCCTCGAACTCCTTGAAGGACCACGGGTGCACGGTCCGGGAGATGATCTCGTACGGCAGGTCGTTCTCGTAGTTCAGGTCCGCGCGCAGGTAGTGGTTCAGGGCGGCGGTGTACGGGCCGAGGATCGCCGAGTAGGACGGGTCCTCGCTGAACAGTTCGCGGCCGTAGTCGGTGTCCGGGCCGGAGAAGCGGGAGTCCAGGCGGCCCACGACGCGGCGTTGGGAGCGCAGGAGTTCGGTGAAGAAGCGGACGTGTTCCAGGCGCAGGTCCACGCGGTCCACGTAGTCCTCGGAGAGACCGGTGAGGGAGGCGAGTTTGGCGACGGCCGCGGCTCGTTCCTCGTCGGTCAGGCGGTGGCCCCGGGCCAAGGCCCACGGGTAGTCGCGGGAGGCGAAGTCTTCGGCCTCGGCCAGGACTTCGTCGAGCGGGCGGTCGCCGTGCAGGCCGTGGTAGTGGGCGATGGCGGCGTAGGTCGGCATGAACAGCGTGTGGGGCAGGTCGTTGCCCTCGCTGAAGTCCAGGGTGGCGAAGTCCAGCACCGACGAGATGAGGACCAGGCCGTTGAGGTACATGCCGTAGCGGGTCTGGAGGTGGTCGGCGAGGGCCGCCGCGCGGGTCGTGCCGTAGGACTCGCCGGCCAGGAACTTCGGGGACAGCCAGCGGCCGTGGCGCGAGGTCCACAGCCGGATCACCTCGCCCACCGACTCCACGTCGCCCTGGAACCCGTGGAAGTCGCCCGGCTTCTCGCCCTTCACCGCGCGCGAGTAGCCCGTGGAGACCGGGTCGATGAAGACCAGGTCGCTGTGCGCGAGCAGGGTCTCCGGGTTGTCGACCAACTCGTACGGCGGGGGCACCAGCTCGCCCACGTCGCCGGACACCACGCGGCGCGGTCCGAGCAGGCCCAGGTGCAGCCACACGCTGGAGGAGCCGGGGCCGCCGTTGAACGCGAACGTCACCGGGCGCTTGGCCGGGTCGGCGCCGTCGAGGGTGTAGGCGGTGAGGAAGACCTCGGCCTTGGCCACGTGGCCGTCGAACTTGCCGTCGGTGTGCACCTCCTGGCGCAGCACCACCCGACCGGTGGTCGCGGTGTAGTTCAACTTGCGCCGCTTGACGGTGATGCTGTGCTGGGTGGTGACGAGGTCGTCGGTCGGGGTGTCCTTCCCCGCGTCGCCGTTCCCCGTCACCGGGGGCTTGCCGTCCTCGGTGTCCTTGTCGGTCATGGTCGAACTCTACGGTTGGGGCACGGGTCGATGCGCAGCCTTTCCGAGCTGGACGAGCGGGTGGTCACGTGCCGCGCGTGTCCCCGGCTGGTGGCGTGGCGCGAGGAAGTGGGGCGGGTCAAGCGGGCCGCGTTCGCCGACGAGGAGTACTGGGCGCGGCCGGTGCCCGGGTTCGGTCCTCCGAACGCCCGGTTGGCGCTGGTGGGGCTGGCGCCGGCCGCGCACGGCGGCAACCGGACCGGGCGGATGTTCACCGGCGACCCGTCGGGTGACTTCCTGTACGCGGCCCTGCACGCGGTGGGGTTGGCGTCCCAGCCGACGTCCGTGCGGCGCGGCGACGGCCTGGAGCTGTACGGCACCCGCATCACCGCCCCGGTGAAGTGCGCCCCACCGGAGAACAAGCCGACCGCCGAGGAACGCGACAACTGCCGGCCGTGGCTGATCGCGGAGTTGGAGTTGCTGCGGCCGACCCTGCGCGCGGTGGTGGTCCTGGGCGGCTTCGGCTGGCAGGCGTTGCTCCCCGTGCTGGCGTCCTGCTGGCAGGTCCCCCGGCCGCGGCCGGTCTTCGGTCACGGCGTCCAGGTGACCCTGCCGGCGCAGGACGACGGGCCGGATTTGGAGCTTTTCGGCAGCTACCACGTGAGCCCCCACAACACCTTCACCGGCCGCCTGACCCCGTCGATGCTGGAGGACGTCTTGCGCCGAGCGGCCCACGCGGCGGGACTGTGAAGATCGCTTGATCGAGTGGTCTTTGCAGGTGGACAGGGGGTGTTCCAGAAAACATACTGTTCCACGTGTCGCGGAACCCCCTAAAAGGTGGAACAACCGAGGTGGAGCTGATCGCTTCCGCCACGGAGGCCGTCCGGGCCGTTCTCCCGCCGAGTTGGGGGGTCGAGGTCCGGCTCGAACCCCGCCGCGACGTGGGTGGGCGCGCCATCGAGGCTGATGCGGAACTGACCCTCCGCGACCCGAGCGGTTCCTCGGCGACGGTGCTGGTCGAGTCGAAGCGGCAGATCTTGCCGAAGGACGTGGCACGGGTCGCCGCCCAAGTGGCCGCGTTCCAAGGCGGTGACGCGCGAGGTGCGGTGCTGGTGGCGCCGTTCGTGTCGCCCACGGTCCGTGCGGAGTTGGAGAGACACGGCATGGGGTGGTTCGACCCCACCGGCAACCTCCGGCTCGCCGTGGAACGACCTGCGGTGTTCATCGACCGCGTCGGTGCGAACCGGAGTGCCCTGAGAGATCCGGAAGAACGACTCCTCAAGACGCTGCGAGGCGCCGCGGCAGCGCGAGTCGTGCTGGCCCTCTGCGAGTCGCGGACACCGGTGGGCGTGCGCGAAGTGGCGACGCTGGCGGGCGTGAGCGCGTCGAGCAGTTCACGGGTGCTCGACCTGCTCGACCGGGAGGCCACGATCCGGCGCGGCGCGGACGGAGCGGTCGTCGCGGTGCGCAAGCGGGCGCTGGTGACCCGATGGGCCGCCGACTACCAGGTGATGAAATCCAACGAGGTCATCGCGGCGATCGATCCCCGTGGGATCGACCACGCCTTGAAGGCACTTCCCGATGTCGATGTGCCGGCCGTGCTCACCGGGTCGGCCGCCGCACGGGCGTACTTGCCCGCAGGGGTGACGCCGGTGTCCCCGCTGGTTTCGTTGAGCGTCTACACAGCCGACCCGATCGGCCTGATGGATCGGCTCCGGCTCAAGCGAGTGGAGCGCGGGGCCAACGTGTTCGTCATCCGGCCCTACGACGACGTCGTGGCAGAACGCGCCCGAACGGTTAACGGCCGGCGGTGTGCTCCTCCCGCACAGGTGGTGGCGGATCTGCTGACCGGATCAGGGAGGTCGACGGAGGAGGCGGAGCAGTTGATGGGTGTACTCGCTGCTGCTGAAGAGGGTTGGGCCGCATGACCCCACCCGAGTACGTGGCAGCGCGAGCGGTCCTGCTGGACGCCTTGCAGGCCCTCGGGCCCCACCTCCAGGCCGTGGTGCTGGTGGGCGCACAAGCCGTCTACCTCCACAGCGGGAGCGCCGACCTCGCGACCGCGCCGACGACCACGGACGCCGACCTGGTGGTCGCGCCCGGCCTGGTGGCGGACGAACCGCTCATCGCCTCGGCCATGGAGAGCGCCGGGTTCGTGCCGGGCGGGCAGCCGGGCACCTGGCTGGGGCGCGGGCAGGTCGCGGTCGACCTGATGGTGCCCGAAGCCCTCAGCACGGGACACGGCCGCCGATCGACCGAAGTGCCGGGGCACGGCCGGTTCTTCCGCCGGACGCAAGGCCTCGAGGCGGCGATCGTGGACAACGACACCCGCCGGATCGACGCCCTGGCCCAGGACGACACGAGGTCGTTCGACGTCCGGGTGGCAGGCCCGGCGGCGCTGATCGTCTCGAAGATGGTCAAGATCAGCGAACGGCTGCCGAACCCGAAGCGGCTCAAACCCAAGGACGGCTTGGACATCCTGCGCCTGCTCCGGGTGGCCGACCCGATCGCTCTCGCGGTGACCTTGGACCGGCTGCTCGCCAACGAGTTGTCCGCCGATGCGACACGGATCGCCGTGGACGCCTTGCGCGCGCACGGCACCAACCCCGACGGACTCCTTCCCTCGCTCGCCGCGACGGCCGAAGCGGGCTTCGAAGATCCCGAGGTGATCAAGGCGTCCACGGTCGCGCTGGTGGAGGAAGTGCTGGACGGCCTGGGCCTCGACGGGTCGGGGGACGACCGGTTCGTCGGGATCTTGGCCTAAAGGACGGGCGTTCGGGCAGTTCGGCGGGCATCCTCGTGTCATGAGACCCCGGGTCGTCCTTGCGCTCCTCGTGGGGTTGGCGCTGGTTGTCGTCGCGCTCGCCGCGCGCGGAGCGTCGCCGGTGCCGTACGCCGAGCGCGGCGAGCAGGACGGGCCGGTGATCACCAAGCCGCCTGCCGAGGACGTTGCCGACGTCGACCCCGGCTCGGTGGCCGGTGGGTCGTTGGCGCTTGTCGTGCTCGTGCTGGTCCTGATGGTGTTGATCGTCCTCGCCGGACTTCTCACCATGGTCCGGCTGCCGCGCAAACGGCGGCGGCGAGGGGGCACACCGACGGGCGAGACAGGCGACGACGGGTACGTGAAGGCGCCGGAGCTGTTGGTGCGCGGAGCGCGGGAGGCGTTGGAGGACCTGGCTCGGCGGGCCGGAGGGCCGCCGCGCGACGCGGTGGTGGTCGCCTGGTTGCGGTTGGAGCAGGCGGCGGCGGACAGCGGGGTGGGGCGGTTGGCGCACCAGACGCCGACCGAGTTCACCGGCTCCCTCCTCGCCCGGTACGCCGTGGACGAAGCGGCCACCGGAAAGCTGCGGCGGGTCTACCAGAGGGCGCGGTTCGGCACCGCCGAGGTCACCGAGGACGACGCCCGGACCGCGCGGGAAGCGTTGGAGCACATCGTGCGCGACCTCGACGGGAGCCGGGCGTGACCGCCGAAGACCCCGAACCGATGCGCCCGCTGCTGGGCATGGGCGCGGCCGTCGGCATCGGGGTCGTGGTCGGGGTGGCGACGGCGTTCACGCTCGTCCGCGTGGGCGCGCCGCTGCACTGGACGGTGGTGGTCGCCGTCCCCGTGGTCGCGCTCGGGGTGCTGGCCGCCCGACTGCCCCGCGCCACCGACATCGTGTGGGCCGCGCCGCCCTCCCTGTTCTCCACCGCGACCTCCGGGCACGCCAGCACCCTGGCGAGCCGGCTCGCCGAGGCCGCCATCGACCACGACCGGTTCACCGTGCGCGTCCAACCCCGCCTCCGCCGCCTGGTCGAGGCACGCCTCCGCCGGCGGCACGGCGTCCACGACCTCGCCGACCCGCGCGCCCGCGCGCTGCTCGGCCCCGAACTGCACCGCCTGGTGACCGACCCGGCGGCCACCCTCCCCGAGCCCACCAGGCTCGCCGAGCTGTTGGAGAACCTGTGACCTCAGCGACCCGCATCGGCATCGAGGCCAAGTCGGTCCTCGACGCCGTCGGCACCGTCGTCGTCGGCCGGCAGCGGTCGCTGCGGCTAGCGCTGGCCGCGGTCCTGGCCGGTGGCCACGTCCTGCTGGAGGACGTCCCCGGCCTGGGCAAGACCCTGATGGCCCGGTCGCTCGCGCAGGCCCTGCGCCTGGACTTCAAGCGCCTCCAGTGCACCCCCGACCTGCTGCCCGCCGACGTCACCGGCTCCTTCCTCTACGACCCGGGCGAGCGCGACTTCCACTTCCGCGCCGGTCCGGTGTTCACCGGCCTGCTGCTGGCCGACGAGATCAACCGCACGCCGCCCAAGACCCAGTCGGCACTGCTGGAAGCCATGCAGGAACGCCAGGTCACGGTCGAGGGCCGGACGTTCCCGCTGCCGCGCCCCTTCCACGTCCTGGCCACCGCGAACCCCGTCGAGTACGAGGGCACCTACCCGCTGCCCGAGGCGCAGCTCGACCGGTTCCTGCTCCGCCTGGACATCGGCTACCCGCCGCCGGAGGAGGAGGTCGAGGTGCTGCGCCGCCGCCTGGCCCGGCAGCGCGAGGAGACCGAGGTCGAACCCGTGCTGGACACCGACCGGCTGCTGGAACTCCAGCAGGGCGTCGAGCGGATCACCGTGGACGAGGACGTCCTGCGCTACTGCGTGGACCTGGCCGCCGCCACCCGCGCGCACTCGGCCGTCGAGGTCGGGGCGTCACCACGTGGTGCGCAGGCGCTGGTGCTGGTCGGCCGGGCGCTGGCGGTGCTCGACGGGCGGGATTTCGTGCTGCCCGAGGACATCAAGGAGTGCGCGGTCCCGGCGTTGGCGCACCGGCTCACGCTGCGGCCCGAGACGTGGACGTCCGGCGTGACCGGCGTCGAGGTCGTCACCGAACTGCTCGGCCACGTCCCCGGACCGGCGAGCAGCCGGTCATGAACCGCGGGCAGCGCATCAAGGAAGCCCTGTCCGGCGGGCGCGGGTCGCACTGGCACCCCACGGACGCCCTGGTGCGCGGCGCGGCCCTCGGGGTCGGGCTGGTCGTCGTCGGCGGGTTGATCCACCGGGTCGAGCTGGTGCTGTTCGGCGCGCCGCTGCTGGTGTCCACGTTGATCGCGCTGGTCACCAAGGTCGGCGGGAAACCGGTCGTGACGGTGCGCGGACTGTCCCGGACGGGTGCGAGGCCACCGTCGGCTCGTCGCGTCGCCTTTCCCGACGATCACGCTTTTCGATCGGCGGGAAACGCGGCGCGACGAGCCGACTTTCGGGCGGCCGAGCCGCGAGCCGGAGGCGAGCCGTCCAACACGGTCGGGGCGGCGAAGTCGCTGGTCGAGGTGGACGCGGGCGACGGGGCCGAGGTGATCGCGATCCGGCTGCCGGTGGACGAGCCCGGGCCCGGTCCGGTGCACCTGCTGCCCGCCACCACCCGGTCGGTCGAGGTGGTGCTGCGCCGCGACTCCTGGGGTGAGGGCGTGGACCTGCGCCCGGACCACCTGGTGGCCGGTCCGGACGGGCTGCTGGTGTTCGGTCCGGTGACCGCCGCCGAACGGGGCCGGGTGATCCTGCCGCCGGTCCACCGGCTGCCCGCCGGGCTGCTGCCCGCCCGCGCCCGCGGTCTGGTCGGCGCGCACCGGGCGCGGCGGCCGGGGGATTCGGTGGAACTGCGGGACATCCGCGCCTTCCAGCCGGGTGATCGGCTGCGCCGCGTCGACTGGCGGGTGTCGCTGCGGGCGGGCGCGCTGCACGTCCGGGAGCACCACGCGGAGGCGGACGCGGACGTCGTGCTGGCCCTGGACACCCGGTTCGACGTCGACCAGGACGTCGGCTCGTGGTCGGTGGCGACTCAAGACGCGACCACCCGGGACGGCGGGAGCCTCGACCTGGCGGTGCGGGCGGCGGCGTCGCTGGCGGCCGGGTACCTGCGGCAGGGCGACCGGGTGGGCCTGGTGGACCTGGGGCGACCCGAGTTGTCGGTGCGGCCGGGCGCCGGTCGGCGGCAGTTGTTGCGGCTGCGCAACCAGCTCGTGGTGTGCGCGCGGTCGGCGGGGTGGGCGCAACGGCCCGTGCTGCGGCGCGAGCAGTTGCCGCACGGGGCGCTGGTGGTCGTGTTGTCGCCCTTCCTGGACGCGGACGTCGCGGAGCTGTCGGTGCACGCGGCGCGGCGCGGTCACGTGGTGCTGGCGGTGGACGTGCTGCCGTCGGACCTGAAACCGGACCGCGAGACGCCCTGGGGGGCCGCCGCGCTGCGCGTGCTGCAACTGGAGCACGAGGTTCGGATGGAGGCCATGCGCCGGCACGGGGTGGCGGTGGTGACCTGGGACCCGCGTGGCGCCGCGATCTCGACGGTCCTGCGGGAAGCGGCTCGACCGGGGGTGCGGCGGTGAATCCGGGAACGGTCGAATTGCGCCGCGGCTGGCCCGGATGGCTGTTCCGCGCGGCCGTCGGAGTGGTCGGCCTGGCCGCCGCCGGCGTGCTTTACGCCGAAGGGGTGACGATTACTCCACTGGTGTTGTACGTCGGCCTGACCGCCGTGGCCGCCGCCATTCCCGCGTCGGCCGCCGCCGCGCTCCTCGTCGCCTATCCACCGGTCGCGTTGGTGGTGCTCGGCGGCGAACCGGTGCGGCCCGGCGTGCTCGTGCTCGTCGCGCTGGTCCATTTGCTGCACGTGCTGTGCGCTTACGCAGCGCTCGTACCCACCCGGAGCCGAATTCACCCGTCCGCACTGCGCCCGGCGGCACTGCGGTACGTCGCGGTGCAGGCCGGTGTACTCGCTTTGGCGGGTGTCGTGCTCCTTTTGCCGGGCGGCCGGACGGACGCCGCCGTTGAGGTGATCGGACTGGCGTGCGCGGCCGGTCTGGTGCTCGGCGCGGTGGTCCTGATGCGCCGGCGGAGCTGAGAGAAGCGTCTCGACCACTCAGCGGAAGCTGAGCTTCTGGATCGTTCCTCTCAGCAGGTTCGCCCTTGGCGGGGGCACCGCCGCTGGTCAGCGCGCCAAGTGTCGCTCATCACCCGGCGACCGTGGTCACAACGGGGCCTGACGACCCGTCGGAAACGACCCTCCGGTGCGACCATAGGCGTATGGCTGCTGTGAAGTCGCAACCCACACGGATCGTGATTGTCGGCGGTGGGTACGTCGGCATGTACACCGCGCTGGGATTGCAGAAGAAGCTGCGTTCCGGTGAGGCGTCGGTCACGGTCATCGACCCACAGCCCCACATGACCTACCAGCCGTTCCTGCCCGAGGCGGCGGCGGGCTCGATCGAGCCGCGCCACGTCGTCGTGCCCCTGCGCAAGGTCCTCAAGCGCTGCCACGTGGTCACCGGCCGCGCCACCAAGATCGAGCACGCCCGCAAGGCCGTGACGGTCGAGCTGGCCGACGGCCACGTCGAGGAGTACGAGTACGACGTCCTCGTGTCGGCGCTGGGCGCCATCTCGCGCACCCTGCCCATCCCGGGCCTGCCCGAGGTCGGCATCGGCATGAAGACCATCGGCGAGGCGATCTACCTGCGCAACCACGTGCTGTCGCGGCTGGACCAGGCCGCCAGCACCAACGACCCGGAGCTGCGCAAGCGGCTGCTGAGCTTCGTGGTCATCGGCGGCGGCTTCGCGGGCATCGAGACGCTGGCGGAGCTGGAGGACATGGCCCGCTACGCGCTGCGCTACTACGAGGGCCTGCGCCAGGAGGACATGCACTGGGTCCTGGTCGAGGCGACCAACCGGATCATGCCCGAGGTGAGCGCCAAGCTCGGCGTCTACACGGTGCAGCAGCTGGAGAAGCGCGGCATCAAGTGCTACCTCGACACGCGGGTCAAGTCGATGGAGAACGGCCACGTCGTCCTCGACGACGGCACCGAGTTCGACTCGGACACGATCATCTGGACGGCCGGCATGAAGGCCAACCCGATGCTGCGCAACACCGACCTGCCGCTGGACGCGCGCGGTCGCGTGCAGTGCACCGCGGCCATGCAGGTCGTCGGCCTGCCCGGCGTGTGGGCGGCGGGCGACTGCTCGGCGGTGCCGGACCTGTCGCGCACCGAGGAGGACCCGACCGCGACCTGCGTGCCCAACGCGCAGCACGCGATCCGGCAGTCGAAGCTGCTGGCCAAGAACATCGTGGCCACCCTGCGCGGCCGCAAGCCGAAGGACTACTTCCACAAGTACCTCGGCAGCGTCGCGGGCCTGGGCCTGTACAAGGGTGTTGCGGACGTGTTCGGGCTGCGTTTCAAGGGTGTTGTCGCCTGGTTCATGCACCGCAGCTACCACGTCATGTTCATGCCTACGGTGAACCGCAAGTTCCGAGTGTTCGTCGACTGGACGCAGGCGTTGTTCTCGGGTCGTGAGGTCGTCGCACTGGGGCAGATCCACGAGCCGAAGGCGGAGTTCGACCGGGCCACGAAGAGCTGAGTGTGGTGCCCACTGCGCCGTTTGGTGGTGGTGGGCAAGCATCCGTCTGGCCCAGCTTCGTAACTTAAGCCCCCAATAGGAGTAATGGGCAGCGCGTCACCTTGACATTGCGTAACGTGAACCCGAGACTACGACTGGTGCGCCACCAAAAGTGTGACGCACCAGTGGGGAGAGAGGTGACCGCGATGTCGCTTGAGGAGCTGGCCGCACAGCTTCGCCGCGGTGAGATCGAGGACCGTGCGCTGGCGGAGTACGCCGCCGAGTACGCCACCGCCGGAAAGGTTTTTCGCAGCAAGAAAGACGACTGAGTCATGTCCGCTTCCGGGTGGGGGAGCGACCTGGTTCCCCCACCCGAGGCCGTCCGGCCCGTGAAGCCCACCCCACTGCTGTTGCAGGGTCAGGACTACATCTTCCGGTCACCCGCCAAGAACCTGGACTTCCAGGAGCAGGTGCACCGCCTCGGCATGGTCGACGAGGGCGACGGCAGCCCCGTGCCGTGCGTCCTGGTCCTCGCCCGCGCCGCCGACATGGAGATGAACGCCCTCTCCATCGCGCTGGCCGAACGCGGCATCCGCATGGCCCGCGTCGACGCCGACCGCTGCGTCGACCTCCCGTTCACCGTCTACACCGACGCCCCCCTGGTGGAGCTGGACCGCTGGCTGCTGCGGCCCCTGCTGGTGTGGCGCCGGCACTTCGAACTCTCCGCGCTCCAGGTCGAACCCGGCACGCTGGCCGGCGCCTACGCCGTGGACCAGTGGGGCGCGGTCGCCAACTGGCTGGCCACCCGCGGCGACTGGGCGCACGTCAACCCGGCCCGCGCCACCGCCCACCTGGACCGGCTCACCCAGCTGTCCGACGCGGCGTCGTTCGGCCTGACCGTCCCGCGCACCGCGGTGACCACCCGACCCGGCCGCACCCGGCCCGGCGGCGGGCGGTGCATCGTCAAGACCACCGGCCGCCACCTGCTCGAACCCCGCCCGGGCATGCAGCACGGCCTGTTCCCGCGCCCGCTGGAGACCAGTCGCGCGGGCGACGTCCCCGAGTCCGCGCCGGTCATCGTGCAGGAGTACGTGCCGTCCGAGACCGAGCTGCGCGTGTTCGTCGTGGGCGAGCAGACCCTCGCGTTCCAGGTCGACAAGCTGGACCCGGCGCAGCTGTGGGTCGACCCCGAAGCGGTCCGCGTGACCCCGGTGGACGTGCCGGCGCGCCTGTCGGACCGCCTGCTGGCCTTAGCGCGGCACTGGCGCTTGCAGGTCGCCGCCTTCGACCTCCTCGTCTCCGGTGGCGACCACGTGTTCCTGGAGGTCAACGTCAACTGCGACTGGCGGTGGTTCGAGCACCGCGCGCAGGACGAGCGGGTGTCCGAGGCCGTGCACGAGTGGGTGGCGGCGCGTTTCAAGGAGTTGATGGGTGCGGGTAAAGGTCGCTGAGCACGCGGCGCTGTTCTACCAGGACGGCACCGTGGTGTGGGACGACTACCTCCACCACCGGCAGTTCGCGATCAGCGAGACCGCCGAGCTGCTGTGCCGCAAGTTCACCGCGTTCACCGACGTGGACGAGCTGCTCGCGCCCCTCGGCGAGGCCGACCGGACCGCGCTGCGCAAGGTGCTGGACGAGCTGGTCGAGTCGGGCGTGCTGGTCGTGGAGGGGTCGCCGGAGCACGAGGCCGAGCGCCGGATGCTGTCCGGGTGGCGGGCGTGGGGCGCGTCGGCGCGGCACTTCCACTTCGCCAGCCGGACCCTCGCCGACGCCCCCTACCAGGCTTCGGACGAGCACGACGCCCTGCTGGACGAGAAGATGGCGGGCGACCCGCCGCCCGCGCCGTTCCGCAGCACCGGCGGCCCGGTGGTGCCGCTGCCCGGGTTGCCGCGGGACCCGTCGTGGGGATCGAAAGGGCTGATGGACGTGCTGCTGTCCCGGCGCACGTCACGCGACTTCGGCCCGGGGCGGGTGCCGCTGGAACGGCTGGGCGAGCTGCTGGCGGTGCTGGGCGCGCCGTCGCCGGTGCGGTCGCGGATCGGGCGGACCGGGACGGTGTTCAAGACCAGCCCGTCCGGCGGCGGCCGGCACCCGGTGGAGATCTACGCGCACGTGCGCGGCGTGGACGGCCTGGCCCCCGGCTGGCACCACTACGACGGCCTGGCGCACGCGCTGGAGCCCCTGGGCGTGTGCTGGACGCCGGCCGAGATGGCCGAGGCGGCGGGGGATCAGGGCTGGGTGGGTGAAGCTCCGGTGGTGCTCGCCTACACCGCGGTGTTGGAGCGGACCCGGTGGCGGTATGACACATCTCGCGCGTACCGGGTGGTTCAAATGGATGTGGGTCACCTCTCGCAAACCGCGTATTTGGTGGCTACCGCAATGGGATTTGGTATCGGCTTCACCGCAGCATTGCGGGATGAACTCGTCGAACAAGCACTGGGGTGTGACGCTTATCACGAAGCAGTACTCGGGATGAGTGCGCTCGGTCCATTACCCGAATGAGCGCAATAGCGGTTGGCATTGAGCCGTGCGGGGGACTTGTGACGAACCAGCCCCACGAACGCTGCGTAACCGCTTAGGCTCGCCGCTGCCCCCGTAGCCCAAAGGAAGAGGCAGGCTCCTTAAAAGAGTCACAGTACGGGTTCGAATCCCGTCGGGGGCACGACTGCTGCGACCTTCGTCGTCACCCGACCATCGGGTGATCAAGATCGTCCGGCGGGGTGGGTGATCCGCCCACCCCGCCACCACGTCGGATCAGCCTTGCGTGGTCACCCAGTCGCGGACGACCTCGTCCAGCACGGCCAGCGGGAGCGGCCCGCCGCCCAGCACCAGGTCGTGGAACGCGCGGATGTCGAACCGGTCGCCCAGCGCCGCCTCCGCCGCCGCCCGGATCCGCTGGATCTCCAACCGCCCCACCATGTACGACAGGGCCTGCCCGGGTGCCGCGATGTACCGGTCCACCTCGGACTCGATCTCCACGGTCGCCAGCGGCGTGTTCTCGGCCAGGTACGCGATCGCCTGCTCCCGGCTCCACCCGTGCGCGTGCAGCCCGGTGTCCACGACCAGCCGCCCGGCGCGCATGGAGTCCATCGCCAGCATCCCGAGCCGGGCCACGTCGTCGGAGTACAGCCCCATCTCGTCGGCCAGCCGCTCGCAGTACAGGCCCCAGCCCTCCAGGTACCCGGTCACCGTGGCGACCCGGCGCAGCATGGGCAGGTCGGTCAGCTCCTGGGCCAGCACGATCTGGAAGTGGTGCCCCGGAACGGCCTCGTGGAACGCGATCGCCTCGGCCTGGTACCGGAACCGCTCCTCCACCCGGTGCGTGTTGGCGTAGTACGTGCCGGGCCGGGTGCCGTCCATCGACGGCGGCGCGTAGAAGGCCGTGGGCGCGCCGGGGGCGTCCACCTCGGGCACCGGCTCGACCAGGCACCGCTTGGACGGGATCCGACCGAACCACGCCGGCGCGGCCTCCTCCGCCCGCGTCACGGCCGCGCGCGCCGCCTCGATCAGCTCCTCCTCGGAACCCCACCGCAGCGCCGGGTCGTTGCGCATCCGCTCGAAGATCTCGGCCACGTCCCGCGTCCCGAACACCCGCGACCCGACCTCGGCGTACTCCTCCGCCAGCGCCGCCATCAGCTCCAGGCCGGTCTGGTGCAGCTCCTTGGGCGTGCGCTGGGTGCTGGTCTGCACCCGCGCCAGACCGGCGTACACGGCCTCGCCCTCGGGCAGCCAGCACAGGCCCACCTTGTCCAGCGGACGGCCCTCCAGGCCCGCCACCAGGTTTCGGTAGGCCGCGAAGGCGGGCCGCACCTCGGCCTCGATCAGCTCGTCGCGCGCCGCGTTGAACTCGTCGCTCCCGCCGACCCGGGCGAACGGGTCCTCCGGCGCGGACAGGTACCGGTCCAGGTAGTCCACCGCGGCGTCCCGCAGGTGCGCGACGGGCAGGCGCCCGGCCGCCGCGCCCTCGGCGTGCCGCTCGCCGACCACCCGCAGGAACGCCGGGATCGCGGCCAGCCGGCGCAGGTAGTCCTGCTCCTGCTCGGGCGTCTTCACCACGGTCATCGGCATGACGTTGAGGACCTCGCCCGCCGCCGAGAAGAACGAGGGGCTGATCGTGTACTCGACCGACCGCGCGTCGAGCAGGTCGACCGTCGCCTCCGCCTGCTGGACCACCACGGCCCGGGTCACCGGGTCGTCGGAGTCGGGCAGGGCCCGCGCGCGGGCGGCGATGTCGACGGCCTTGACCCGGGCGGCGGCCTCGGCGTCCGGCGTGTGGTCGGTGAGCAGGTGGTCGTAGCCGGGCAGCCCGAACACGGTCGCGCCCAGCGGAGACAGGCGGGACATCAGGTCGAGCAGTTCTTCGGCGAGACTTGCGGTCGTGTCCACGGTGAGAGCCCCCCGGGCATCGATGGGAAAGCAACTTGCTACTTAGCCTAAATAACGACTAGAGCCGGTCCAAATAGGCGAGCACGGCCAGCACCCGCCGGTTGTCGTCCTCGGACAACGGCAGGTCCAGCTTGCCGAAGATGTTGGCGATGTGTTTGCCGACCGCTTTCTCCGTGACGAACAGCCGCGCGGCGATCGCCGCGTTGGACCGGCCTTCCGCCATCAGCCCGAGCACTTCCCGTTCGCGCGGGGTCAACGTGGTCAGCGGGCGGTCGCGGTCGCCGCGGGTGAGCAGTTGGGAGATGACCTCCGGGTCCATCGCGGTGCCGCCGGCGGCCACCCGCCGGATCGCGTCCACGAACTGCTTGACGTCCGACACCCGGTCCTTGAGCAGGTAGCCGACCCCGCCCGCCCGGTCGGACAGCAGTTCGCGCGCGTAGAGCTGCTCGACGTACTGGGACAGCACGAGCACCGGCAGCCCCGGCACCCGCTTGCGCGCCTCGATCGCCGCCCGCAGCCCCTCGTCGGTGAACGTCGGCGGCAGGCGCACGTCGACCACCGCCACGTCCGGACGGTGGTCGACGAGGGCCTTGAGGAGGGCGGGACCGGAGTCGACCGCCTCCACGACGTCGAAGTCGTAGGCCTGGAGCAGCCGGATCAGGCCGTCCCTGAGGAGGACGAGGTCTTCTCCGAGGACAACGCGCACGGCAGCTCCATGGTGACGATCGTGGGCCCGCCCATCGGGCTCGCGATGCCGAGTGTGCCGTCAAAAGCCCCCAGCCTGCGCTCGATTCCGCGCAGTCCGCCGCCGTCGGTCGGTTCCGCGCCGCCGCGACCGTTGTCCCCGATCATCAGCCCCAGCCGGCCGTTCTCGTGCCGCACCCGCACCCACGCGCTGGTCGCGCCGCTGTGCTTGGCCACGTTGGTCAGCGTCTCGGCGACCGCGAAGTACGCCGCCGACTCCACCGGCGCCTCGGGCCGGCCGGGCAGCACCACGTCCACCTCGACCGGCAGCGGGTGCGCCAGCGCCAGCGCCTTCAACGCGCCCTCCAGGCCCCGGTCGGCCAGCACCGGCGGGTGGATGCCGCGCACCAGGTCCCGCAGCTCCGCCAGGGCCTGCGAGGACGACTGGCGGGCCTCGGCCAGCAGGTCCCGCGCCGCCTGCGGGTCCCGGGCCATCAGTTCCTCGGCCATGCCCAGGCTCATGCCCAGCGCCACCAGCCGGGCCTGCGCGCCGTCGTGCAGGTCCCGCTCGATCCGGCGCAGCTCGGCGGCCTGCGCGTCCACCGTGTCGGCCCGCGAGTCGGCCAGCTCCTGCACCCGGTTCGTCAGCGCCTCGGTGGCGCTGGGCGCGAGCATCCACCGCACGAACGACGCGTGCACCCGCACGATCCGCTCCGTGCCCCACCAGGCGAGCAGCAGGTAGAGGCCGCCCAGCAGCGGCGCGAGGAACCAACCGCCGGGGTCCTCCGGGCCCAGGCCGTTGGGCCGGAGGTCGGTGCCGCCCGCCAGCCAGATGAACGGCGTGAGCAGACCCAGGACCCCGCCCAGCCACAACGCCGCCGGAAGCACGCCGAACAGCACGCCCAGGACCGCGTTGAGCGGCAGGAAACCCAGGTCCCGCCAGGTCGCCGGGTCGGTCGCGATGGTGCGGACCCGGGTCATCGGCCCCCGGTTGGCGGGCTTGCGGTAGGGCAGCGGGATCGGCTCCCCCAGCACCTTCCCGGCCCACCACCGGTGCAGCGTCGTGTACTTGCGCGCCAACGCGGTGAACAGCAGCAGCAGCGGCACGCCCACCGTCACCAGGATCAGCGGGTAGGTGTAGAGCTGGAGCGGGATCAGCGGCAGGCCGATCAGGCACAGCGGCACCCGCGCCAGGGCGAGCCCCGCGGTCCTCAGCCGCGAGGCCGCTCCGCGCACGAGGTCGTGGTCCGTCATGCCGTCGATTCTTCCGGCCGGCCGCGGCGAAAGCGGTGGGTTTAACCCCCCGATCAGACCTCGACCACGGCCCCGTCCGGCAGCACCTCCACGCCGGCCTCGCGGATCTTGGCGTGCTCGGCCGATGCCGGGTCGAGCACCGGGTTGGTGTTGTTCAGGTGCGTGTACACCCGCCGGACGTGCGGGTGGCGGCGCAGCTCGGGCAGGGTGTGCGTGATCGGCAGGTGGCCCATCGCGGACTGGCCGCCGGTCCGGCCGGTGGCCGTGCCCATCTCCGACGGCGCGTAGAACGTGCCGTCCAGCAGGGCCACGTCCGCCTCGGCCACCAGGTCGTCGAACCCCAGCGGCCAGCCGGCCAGGCACGGCGCGTACAGCACGATGCCGCCGGTGCGCGGGTCGTGCAGCCGGTAGGCCACCACCCAGTGACCCTCCACAGTGGACTCGCCCGCGTACCGGGGCCGCTTGCCGCTCACCGGGAACGCCGTCACCTCCAGCCCGCCGTCGAGCGCGAAGGTCTGCTCCGGTTCGACCTGCCGCCACCGCCACTCGGCGTAGGACTCCAGCACCGCCCGGGTCTCGCCCAGCGCGTGCAGCACGGTCGCGGGCGCGTGGACGCGCAGGCCGGGCGCGCCGCGCAGGGTGAGCAGGCCCAGGGTGTGGTCGAGTTCGGCGTCGGTGAGCAGCACGCCGCGCACCGGGGTGTCCCGCGGACCGGGGCCGGGGTGCAGGGCCGGCGTGGCCGCGAGCTGGAGGCGCAGGTCGGGGGAGGCGTTGAGCAGCCACCACGAGACGCCGTCGCCGCTGACCGCCAGGCCGTCCTGGAGGCGCGGGGACAACTCGCCGCGCCGGACCGCCGCGCACGGCCCGCACGCGCAGTTCCACTGCGGCACACCGCCACCCGCGGCCGTGCCGAGCAGGACCACCTTCACCGCGCCACCTCCCCCGGCGCCAGGACCACCTTCACCGCGCCACCTCCCCCGGCGCCAGGACCACCTTCACCGCGCCACCTCCCTGGGCGCCAGGGCGTCCGCCGCGGGTCGCCGCAGCACCAGGTCCACCAGGCCGCGGTGCGGGGACAGCGAGCACACCGGGTCGGTGTTCGCGGCGTTCCCGGTCAGCTGGAAAGCCTGGCAGCGGCAGCCGCCGAAGTCCACCTCCCGGCGCGGGCAGCCCCGGCACGGCTCGCCCATCCAGTCGAACCCGCGGAAGGCGTTGAAGGACACCGAGTCGTGCCAGATCTCCCGCAGCGGACGGGACTTCACGTTCTCGATGCCCAAGCCCTCGATGACCGTCGCCGCCGGGCACGGCAGGACGTCGCCGTTCGGCGCCACGGTGAGCTGCCGCGCGCCCCACCCGTGCATGCACGGCTTGGGGTGCGCCTCGTGGTAATCGGCGATCACGTACACGATCTCCATGCGGGACCGGCTTTTCGCCTCCCGCACGACGTCTTCCGCTTGTCTCAACTGGGTCCTCGTCGGCAGCAGCGCCGCCTGGTTGCGCAACGCCCACCCGTAGTACTGCGTGTTGGCCAGCTCCAACCGGTCCGCGCCCATGTCCTCGGCCAGCGCGACGATGTCGGCCAGGTGGTCCAGGTTCTGCCGGTGCAGCACCACGTTCACCGTCAGCGGCAGACCGGCTTCCTTCACCACCCGCGCCGCTGCGGGCTTGTGCGCGAAGCCCTTCACGCCCGCGATGCGGTCGGCGTTGGCCGGGTCGGCGTCCTGGACGGAGAGCTGCACGTGGTCCACGGCCAGCTCGGCCAGCCGCCCGGCGGTCAGCCCGAGCCCGCTGGTCACCAGGTTGACGTACGCCCCGAGCCCGCTCGCGTGCCCGACCAGCTCGGGCAAGTCCTTGCGGGCCAACGGTTCCCCGCCGGACAGGTGGAACTGGAGCACGCCCAGCTCGCGCGCCTGGTCGAAGACGTCCCACCACTCGGCGGTGGACAGCTCGGCGTCCCGGCGCACCAGTTCCAGCGGGTTGGAGCAGTAGCCGCAGCGCAGCGGGCAGCGGTGGGTCAGCTCGGCGAGCAGCCCGAACGGCGGTTCAGCCATCGGTCACCACCACTCTGCGCGCGATCAGCCGGGTGACCAGCTCGGCCACGTCGTCGACGCGGACGCCGTCGAAGTCCTCGGCCAGCTTCTCCGCCATCTGCGCGATGGTGGTGCGGCCGTCGCACATGCCCACGACGGCGGCGGCGGTCTCGTTGAGCACCAGCACGCCCTCCGGGAACAGCACGACGTGGCTGTCCCGGGTCTGGTCGTACGCGGTCTTCACGCCCTTGCCCAGCCTGGGCGTGGTGAACAGGTCGCTCATGGTCTCGTCCCCGAGTAGTAGTCGACGGTGTCGAGGATCGCCCGCAGCACGTCGCACTTGAAGGCCAAGGCGGCCACCGCCGCCTCCTGCCGCTCGCGGGTCGCGCAGTTGCGCACGACCAAGTCCAAAGTGGACTTCCCTTCTCCCGAGATCACCTTGAGCCGCGCGGTGAAGTAGGCGAACCCCTCTTCGGCGATCCAGGGGTACCGCGCCCGCATGTCCGCCAACCGCCGGGTCATCAGGCCGCGGGAGAACATCTCGGTCAGCCCCGACGCCACCGCCTCCACCCAGTGCCTGGTGCGGGCGAAAGTCACGTAAGCGTCCACCGCGAACCGCACTCCCGGCAGCACGTGCCGCTCGTCGAGCACCTCGTCCCGGGACAGCCCCAACGCTTCGGCCATGCGCAGCCAGTCCTCCGCACCGCCTTCGCCGGGCTTCGTGCCGTCGTGCCAGACGATCCGCTCCCGCCACAGCCGCCGGACGTCGGGGTCGGGGCAGTTGGCGAGGATCGCGGCGTCCTTGCGGGGGATGCTGCGCTGGTAGTACCACCGGTTCGCCGCCCAGGACCGGAGTTCTTCCTTGGTGAGGGTGCCGGCGTGCAGGCGCAGGTGGAACGGATGTGTGTCCCAGTAGCGGCTGGAAAGCGCGCGCAAGCGGGCAGTGAATTCCTCAGCCGACCACGGCTCGGTCATGCTTCTGACTCCAGAGTTGGTGAGACACGACCGGCGAGGCCGCGTCGGCCTGTCGCGCCGCTTTCCCGCCGATCACGTCCTTCGATCGGCGGGAAAAGCAGCGCGATGGGCCGACGCGGCCTCGCCCGCGACGCCGGAGGCGGCGCCACGGGCAGAGTCAGCTCCTGGCCGCGTACGCGGTGACTTCCATCGGGGTGTCGACGTCGACGAAGTCGGGCTTGACCCACGTGCGCTTCGGTTCGGTCTGCATGGCGCGTCTCCTCGCAGTCGTCGTGAGGACGCGGCGGCGGAGTCCCACGGTAGAGCGTCCGGAGCGCCTCGCGCTAGATCGTAAGGAGGGTTGCCCAACCCGCAAGTGGATCAGTCCTGGCGTGATCGTTGCCGGTCTCGGTTGGCTGTGGTTGCATCGGAAGCGACCGCCGAGTTCCGCCGCCGAGCCAGTGCGGACTACGGAGGAGCGCACATGCGTGCTCGTCTAGGTGCGGTGCTTTCGGTCGCCGCTCTCGTCGCAGCGGTCGGACCCGCGCACGCCGAGCCGACGGCCGCCGCCGTGCGGACCGTCGCGACCGGTCAGGCCGTCCCGTGGGACATCGAGTTCCTGCCCGACGGCAGCGGCATCTTCACCGAACGCGACACCAAGAGGATCAAGAAGATCACCGGGACGACGGTGACCACCGTGCACACGGTGGACGCGGCCGTCCCCGGCGGCGAGGGCGGCCTGCTGGGCCTGGCCGTGTCGCCGACGTTCGCCACCGACAACACCGTCTACGTCTACTACACCGCCGCTTCGGACAACCGGATCGCCCGGGTGCGCCTGGGCGGTGCGGTCGAACCGATCGTCACCGGCATCCCCAAGGCCCGCGTCCACAACGGCGGCGGGCTGGAGTTCGGGCCCGACGGCTACCTGTGGGCCACCACCGGGGACGCGGGCGTGACCGGCAACGCCCAGAACGTGAACTCGTTGGGCGGCAAGGTCCTGCGCTTCACCACCACGGGCGCGGCCGCGCCCGGCAACCCCTTCAACAGCCGCGTCTACACCCTCGGCCACCGCAACCCGCAAGGCATCACGTGGGCCAACGGCCGGGCGTACGCGACCGAGTTCGGCCAGAACACCACCGACGAGCTGAACTGGATCGAGGCCGGGAAGAACTACGGGTGGCCCACGTGCGAAGGCACGTGCTCGGACAGCCGGTTCGTCAACCCGGTGAAGACCTGGCCCACCTCCCAGGCCGGCCCCACCGGCATCGGCTTCTACAAGGACGCCCTCTACATCGGGGCGGTCACCGGCCGTCGGGTCTGGAAGGTCCCGGTCTCCGGCACCACCCTGGGCACGCCGGTCTCGCTGTTCACCGGCTACGGCCGCATCCGCGCGGTGGCGCCCGCACCGGACGGCACCCTGTGGATCGGCACCTCGAACCGGGACGGCCGCGGCACCCCTGCCGCCACGGACGACCGCATCCTCAGCACGGACGGCTGACCATCAACACGCACGGCTGACCATGAGCACGGAGGGCTGATCACCTAGTTGCGTGCGGGAGGCATGCGCCGGAGTTGTTCCAGCACAACGGGGTCCTGCAACTGCATCCACTGGACGACCTCGGTGTACGTGGCGCACACGGTGTCCTCCCGCACGCAGACCTCCTCCATGAACTTCTCCACCGCCGCGCTGAACGCCCCGCCGGCCCAGTCGTTGAAGTGGTTGCCCACCACCATCGGCGCCCGGTTGCCGTTGAACGCCGCCTGGTACACCGACCGGTACGTGTCCAGCACGACCTGGGTGAACTCGCCCGGCGGCCCCGGGTCGTCCTTCGCCCCGTTCAGCGCGTACCAGAGGTTGAAGTCCATCATCACGACCTGCTTGCCCAGCGCGGGCACCCGGACCTCCGGCATCGGGAACTCCCACATCCCGTTCTGCACCGACGGCCACACCACGCCGAGGCTCACGTGGCTCGTGTCGTACACCAGCCCGTGCCCGCGCATCGCCGGGAACGCCTGCCCCCAGTCGCCCTCCAGGCACGGCGTCCGCCCGCCCCGCACCGCCGCCGGGTCGAGCTTGAACCCCTGCGCCCGCGCCTTCTCCACGACCGCGAAGAACTGGTCCAGCTCGCGGTTCCACTCGTCCGTGGTCCACTTGCCCACGCTGGGCTCGTCGCCCTGGCAGTAGTGGCCGTTGTAGTGCGTCCCGATCTCGTGCCCGGCGTCGATGGCGTCGTTGAGGTACCTGATCCGCGCGGCCACGTCCTCGCGCGACCCGCCGAACCCGATCGAGGAATACCCCGGGCGGTGGCCGGGACCGGTGTAGGACGCGCCTTCCGCGTCCGGGATCAGGTACACGCCCGACAGCAGACCGGTCACGTGCGCGTTCACCCGCTGCGCGAGCGGCATCACGCGGTCCCAGTGCGCCTTGGACGCGGCCCCGTCGAACGAGAACAGCACGAACTGCGGCGGCTTCTCACCCGGCTGCACCTTCCGCATCCACTTCGGCGGTGCCGCGGGCGCGGGCACGGTCGGCGTCGGCCCGCTCGACGAGGTCGACGGCTGGCGCGGGGCGATCGGCAGGGGAGCGGCCAGTTCCCCGGTGTCGTGGGTCGGCGCCTCCTCCCGCGCGCCAAGCACGGCGAGCACGGACAAGGTCAGCGCGAGCGCCACCGCCGTCGTGACGAAACCCCTGCGTTTCACACCATCAAGACGACTGCGGGTAGCCGGTGGTTGCTTCTACGTGACCGGCGTGGCCACGACCACCTGGTTCTCCTCGTACCCCTGCTCGCCGCCGACCCACCGCCCGCCGCAGGTCACCAGCACCAGCCGGTGCGCGCCACGCGGCCCGAACAGCTCGACGGCCCGCGTCGGCAGTTCGTCCTTCCGAACCGTGTGCACCTCGCTGACGGTGTACTTGAACACCTTGCCCGCGGTGTCGACGACCGACACCTCCCGGCCCGGCGCGGACCGCCACAGCTCGTCGAACGGCCCGGTGACGCCCTTCCAGTTCACGTGCCCGGCGAGCACCGTCGCCCCTTCGGCGGCACCCAGGTCCACGCCCCACCAGGTCGCCTCGCCGACGCCTTCCGGGACGGGCAGCTCACCGTTGGCGGTGACCTCCTTGCGCACCAACGTGGCCAACCCGCCCTCGGGCAGCCGGACGGTGCCCGGTGCCTGCGTGGGTGGCGGCGGTGGTTCGCTCGACGGCGGGGGTGTGGTCGGCGACGCCGGCGGATTGGCCCCACCCGGCAGCCCCGCCAGGTCCACGCCCCGCCCACCGTTCAAGCTGTCCCCGAGCGGGTGTGGCACCACGGGGTCACCCGGCTCGGCGACCCCGGCCACCACCTCCGGAGCCGGCGAGAACACCAGCGCGGCCCCGGCGAGGACACCCGCCACCACCGCGCCGGTCACCAACACCTTCACTCTGTCGTGTTTCACACGATCGGGCCTTTCGCGACCGGGCCTCTCACGATCGGGTGGCCACCAGGCGGCGACGCACGAACCAGCCGAGCAGCCCGCCCACCAGCAGCACGCCACCGCCGAACGCGACCAGCGCGCCCGTGTTCAGCTCGGTGGTGTACGCGGCCTTCGCCGTCACGCCCGCGCCCTCGGAGCCGGCGTGGATGGTGATCGGCACGACCGGCTTGTTCGGCTTGTTCGCCAACGCGAGCGCAAGCGTTTGCCCCGGCTCGACGTTCCCGCACGCCTTGGGTGGCGCGTTCGGGTCGAAGTACTCCTCGTAGCCCTTGGCCGCGGCCACCTCGACCACGCAGATCTCCTGCGGCGTGCGCAGGTCGGGCACGGTCGCGGTGCCGTCGTCGCCGGTCTGGAGGACCAGCGGCTTGCCGTCCGGGCCGGTGAGCTTGCCGTCGTCCTGCTTGAGCGCCGGGGTCGTGCCGTCGGCCGCGGTGATCCGCAGGGCCACACCCGCGATGCCCTTGCCGGTCTCGGTGTCGGTCTTGGCCACCTTCACCACACCGGGCGCGGTCTTGGCCGTGGTCGACGCGTGGGCGGTCAGCTTCTTCTCGCCACCCGTGGTGACGATGCGCTGCATGTTCTCCCGGCCGGCCGGGACGTGCACCTTCGGCTTGTCCGCCGGGCTGTCCAGCTTGACCACCACGGTCGGGTTCGGGCCGGTCGGCACGACGTTGACGTTGAGCGGGCCGCCGTCCAGCGAGGTCTTCAGCTCGCCGGTGGTCTGCCCGCTCTCCAGCGTGGCGTCGGTCAGCTCGACCGTCACCGGCACGCCGCCGACCAGGCTGCCGTCGGACTTGGCGACGTCGACCTTCCACGCGTCCGGCGACCCGATCACCTGCTCCTCGGTGGGGGCGGTGACCTTGGCCGTCCACGGGCCGCGGTTGGTCTCGGCGTCCTTGCGCATCCGGTCCACGGCGTCGCGGGCGCTCGGCGGCAGGTGGTCGTAGTGGAACTGCTCGTTGTACGCGATCGTGCGGTAGTCGCTCTCCGGGCTCAGCGACAGGCCGCCGTGCTCGAACGACGTCCACGAGTGCAGCAGGTGGGCCAGCGCCGCCGACTCGTCCGCGGAGTTGGTGGTCGAGTAGCGCAGCAGCAGGTAGGAGATGTTGGCGGCGATGTCGGGAGCGAGCGGCACGCCCGCCTTCGTCCGCAGCTCGTCACCCTCCTGGTACTCCACGCTGCTGTCCGGCGCGAGGTAGGAGTAGGAGACGCACCACACCTGCTTGCCCTGCCAGATGTAGGAGCCCAGCCAGTCGGTGGTGCCCGGCTTGCCCCGGTACCCCTGCGCCGGTGTGTTGTGGCCGATGCCCTCCTGCACCTGCGCGTTCGACGTGGCGGGCACCGCCAGCAGTGCCACACCGGCCGCGAGCACCGCGCCGGCGAGTCGTCTCCAACCCATGTCTGAACCTGACCCCTCCGGGCGCGTCGTCCGGGCGAACAGTGGCGTGGGTGAGCCTTACGGGTCGTTGGTTGGACGGACAAGCCTCCAGCGGGGTGGGATGGCGACTACGCTCCGCAGCGTGGGCTGTGGATTTGAGATCGACAGCCCGGGTAAAGTCGCTTTTACCGACGGGAACCGATCGACTCGTGTGGTCGTTGAACCCCGTGACGGCGTCGAAACGCCACAGGAGGACGAGGTGCGTACCACCAGCAACCCCGCGTTCCGCAACCTGCCGACCGGCGGCGGTTACGGGAGCTACGCAGGCTTCGGCCAGCAACAGCCCTACGGCACCGAGCCGTACGGCTACCAGGCGCCGCCGACCACCGGCGAGCGCCCCATCACCATCGACGACGTGGTCACCAAGACCGCGATCACCCTGGGCACGACCCTGGTCGTCGGCCTGGTCGCCGCGTGGCTCGTGCTCTCCCGCCAGATCGCGCCCATGGCGCTGGTCATCCCGGGCCTGCTCGTGGGCCTCGTGGTGTCCCTGGTGATCATCTTCAAGCGCACCCCGAGCGCACCGCTGGTGATGACCTACGCGGTCGCGGAGGGTGTGTTCCTCGGCGCCATCACCGGCGTGTTCGAGGCGTTCTTCCCCGGCATCGCCTGGCAGGCCATCCTCGGCACGTTCGGCGTGTTCGGCGCGATGCTCGTGGTCTACAAGACCGGCGCGATCCGCGTCACCCCGCGCCTGACCAAGTGGATCATCGGCGCCACGGTCGGCGTGGTCGTGCTCATGCTCGGCAACCTGCTCCTCAGCCTGTTCGGCGTGAACTCGGGCCTGCGCGACGGCGGCACCCTGGCGATCATCTTCAGCCTCGTGGTGATCGGCATCGCGGCGTTCAACTTCCTCCTCGACTTCGAGGCGGCGAACGAGATGATCCGCTCCGGCGTTCCGGCCAAGTGGGCCTGGTGGGCGGCGTTCGGCCTGATGACCACGCTGGTCTGGCTGTACCTGGAAATCCTCCGCCTGCTGTCCTACTTGCAGCGCGACTAGCAACCAGCTCCAAACGAAGGGCGCCCGGCTCCGGCCGGGCGCCCTTCGCCTTTCCGCCACCAACGCACCACGCTCGGCTTTCCCGCCCAGGGCATGAATCGCGTTTGGCCGCGCAGCGGCTGCTTTTCGCGCCGCAGGCGCTCCCCTATGGGCTATCAGCCACAGGAAGGGCCTCGGTTCGTCCCCCGTACGGCCTGGGCGCAGCCCAACCGCGCTTCGGTCCTTTCCGCAACCACGCTTTACCGGTTGCGGAAAGGACCGAAGTGTGGTTGCCTCCGGCAGGTCGTACGGGGGACGAACCGACGCCCTTCCTCCCCCGGGGGCCTGCCGCGCGGCGAGCGCCGCTTTTGATCTTGAGAGCGCGCAGCGCGTTCGGTTGAGGGCGCGTCAGCGCGGTTCAAGAGCGCGCAGCGCGTTCGTCCTGAGAGCGCGCCAGCGCGTTCAAGAGCGCGAAGCGCGTTCGAGCTTGCGAGCGTGGAGCGCGTTGCGTGACCGCGCGCGAAGCGTGGATTTGAGCAGGTGAGCGCCGGTTCAAAGATTAAAAGCGCCTCGCCGGCGGGCGAGCCGCCAAGGATGGACACAACTACAAGAGCGGGGGCTTCTTGCTTGTGTCATCCCCGCATGACCCGGCAAAGCCGACCACAGATTTCCCGGGTGCCGCTGAAAACTTTTGCTCGTTCCTCGCAAAACTTTTCAGCGGCACCCGGGAAATCTGTGGTAGCCCTTCGGGCGGGCCATACGGGGATGACACAAGCAAGAAGCCCGGGTTGGGGTGTGTGCCCCGGCGGCACTGCCCGACGGCGCTGCGCGCCGAAAAGCAGGCGCTGCGCGCCCAAAGCAGGCGCTGCGCGCCGAAGAGCAAGGCGCTGCGCGCCGAAGAATTCGGGCGGATGTCAGTCGATCCAGGTCGAGGTTCTGCGGTCCTCCGTGGGCATCTCCGAGCCGACCTTGATCAGGCAGGACACGCACAGAGCACCCTCCGGCTCCCGGACCAGCTTGTCCGGGGGCACCGAGTGGGTGCAGGCGGCCTCGAAGTAGGCATCCGATGCCTGGTGCGGCGAGAAGGCGTGGCACAGCGAGTCGTACCCGCTGTGCCACCACACGTACGTCATGGCCCCGACCTCCCTACTACTCCGTAGGACGAGTCGGGGCCGTAAGTGTGACGCGCGTCAGCTCAAACGCTCGATGACCATCGCCATGCCCTGCCCGCCGCCCACGCACATCGTCTCCAGGCCGAACTGCTTGTCGTGGAACTGGAGCGAGTTGATCAGGGTCGTGGTGATCCGGGCGCCGGTCATGCCGAACGGGTGACCGACGGCGATCGCACCGCCGTTGACGTTGAGCTTCTCCAGGTCGATGCCCAGGTCCTGGTACGACGGGATGACCTGCGCCGCGAACGCCTCGTTGATCTCGACCAGGTCGATGTCGTTGATCGACATCCCGGCCAGGGCCAGGGCGCGCTTGGACGCCTCGACCGGGCCCAGGCCCATGATCTCGGGGGACAGGCCCGACACGCCCGTCGACACGATCCGCGCCAGCGGGGTGATGCCCAGTTCCTTCGCCTTGGTGTCGCTCATGATCACCAGGGCCGCCGCGCCGTCGTTCAAGGGGCAGCAGTTGCCCGCCGTCACGCGGCCGTCGGGGCGGAAGACCGGCTTCAGGCCCGAAACACCCTCGTAGGTGACACCCGGACGGGGGCCGTCGTCCGTGGACACGACCGTGCCGTCCGGAAGGGTGATCGGGGTGATCTCGCGGGCCCAGAAGCCGTTGGCGATGGCCTTCTCCGCCAGGTTCTGCGACCGGACGCCGAAGTGGTCCATCTCCTCGCGGGAGATGCCCTTGGCCAGGGCCAGGTTCTCCGCCGTCTGGCCCATCGCGATGTAGATGTCGGGAAGCTCGCCGCGCGTGCGCGGGTCGACCCACTCCGACGCGCCGCTCTCCGCGACCGACTTGGTCCGGGCCTCGGCGTCGGCGAACACCGGGTTGTGGGTGCCCGGCCAGCTGTCCGAGGAGCCGCGCGCGAAGCTCGACACGGTCTCCACGCCGGCGCTGATGAACACGTCACCCTCGCCCGCCTTGATGGCGTGCAGCGCCATGCGGGTGGTCTGCACGCTCGACGCGCAGTACCGGGTCACGGTGGTGCCGGGCAGCTGGTCGAAGCCCGCCAGCACGGACACGACCCGGCCCATGTTGAAGCCCTGCTCGCCGCCGGGGAGGCCGCAGCCGAGCATCAGGTCGTCGATGTCGTTCGGGTCGAGCTGCGGCACCTTGGCCAGCGCCGCCTTGAGGACCTGCACGGTCAGGTCGTCCGCCCGGACGTCCTTGAGCGAACCCTTGCCCGCACGCCCGATGGGCGACCGGGCTGCGGAGACGATCACGGCCTCAGGCATTACGGAACTCCTTTGTTTCGCCGCAGAGGGTGCCCAACACCCTAGTTAACGCCTGTTCAGCCGGGCTACCACTCGTGACGCAGGACGCCGACCAGTGGGGCCAGCAGGATCGATGCAGCCGCCTCGTACCCGGCCGCGCTCGGGTGGAACTGGTCCCGGCTGAAGAAGTCGCCCCGCCGCGCCACGAACTCGCGCGCCAGCAGGTCGCCCAGCGCCACCGGCACCCCGCCCGCGGCCAGCACCTCGCGCCGCTGCGCCCGCGCCAACCGCAGGCTCCACTCCCGCGCCAGCGACCGCAGCGGCTGCGCGATCGGCTGGATCGAGCCCAGGTCCGGGCACGTCCCGACGACCACGCCCACCCCGGCCTCGCGCAACCGCCGCACCTGGACGCCCAGGAGGGCGGCGGACACCGCGACCGGCATCCGGGTCGTCACGTCGTTCGCCCCGATGACCACCAGGCACAGCTCCGGCGGGTCGGCCACCACCCGGTCCACCTGCGCCGGCAGGTCGCGCGTGGTCGACCCGCTGATCGCGTAGGTCTCCAGCCGCACCGGCCGGTCCAGTTCCTCCGCCAGCCCGGTCGCCAGCAACGCCCCGGGCAGCTCGGCCGGGTCGTCCACGCCCAACCCGGCCGCCATCGAGTCACCCACTACGGCGAACCGCACCGGCTTCGCGTCGCCGGTCCCGTACACGCCGTCGGCGCGCGGCGGCGGCGCGTCCGGCACGCCGATGACCACCCGCGCCCGCCGCGACTGCCGCGTGAACAGGCCGTACGCGAGTCCTGTCACGCCACCCACCGCACCCAGCACCACCGCCAGGAACCGCCACCACCGCACGGGCACCACCCCCTTGACCAATCGTCCACAAAGCCGCGCGGATTACCCGCCAAACCGCCGCGGCTCGCGGGTCACCCGGCAGCGGTTACGCTTCGCAAGTCATCTCGCGTTGTGGGAAGGGACTAGCGGTGGAGTACGTCGAGAGCGTCGTGGACCTGGTCGGCAACACGCCGCTCGTGAAGCTGAACAAGGTCGCCGAGGGGCTCAAGCCGCTCGTCCTGGCCAAGGTCGAGTACCTGAACCCCGGCGGCAGCGTGAAGGACCGGATCGCCCTGCGCATGGTGGAGGCCGCCGAACGCTCCGGCGCGCTGAAGCCGGGCGGCACGATCGTCGAGCCCACGTCGGGCAACACCGGCGTCGGCCTCGCCCTGGTGGCCCAGCGGAAGGGCTACAAGTGCGTCTTCGTCTGCCCGGACAAGGTCAGCGTGGACAAGCGCAACGTGCTCAAGGCCTACGGCGCCGAGGTCGTGGTGTGCCCGACCGCGGTCGCGCCGGAGCACCCGGACTCCTACTACAACGTGTCCGACCGCCTGGTCCGCGAGATCCCCGGCGCGTGGAAGCCCAACCAGTACGCCAACCCGGAGAACCCGGCGAGCCACTACCACGGCACCGGCCCCGAGCTGTGGCGCCAGACCGAAGGCAGGATCACCCACTTCGTCGCGGGCGTCGGCACCGGCGGCACCATCTCCGGCACCGGCCGCTACCTCAAGGAGATCTCCGAGGGCCGGGTCAAGGTCGTCGGCGCGGACCCGGAGGGCTCGGTCTACTCCGGCGGCACCGGCCGCCCGTACCTGGTCGAGGGCGTCGGCGAGGACTTCTGGCCGGACGCCTACGACCGCACCGTGTGCGACGAGATCGTGGCCGTCTCCGACAAGGACTCCTTCGAGCTGACCCGCCGCCTGGCCCGCGAGGAGGGCCTGCTGGTCGGCGGCTCGTGCGGCATGGCCGTCGCGGCGGCGCTGCGCGTCGCGGAGAGCCTGACCGAGGACGACGTGGTCGTCGTGCTGCTGCCCGACGGCGGTCGCGGCTACCTGTCCAGCGTGTTCAACGACAAGTGGATGGCGCAGTACGGTTTCATGTCGCCGGACACGTCCGGCGCGACCGTCGGCGACGTGCTGCGGCGCAAGGACGGCACCATGCCCGACCTGGTCCACGGCCACCCCAACGAGACGGTCGCCGAGGCCGTGGCGATCATGCGCGAGTACGGCGTGTCCCAGATGCCCGTGGTCAACGCCGAGCCGCCGGTCATGGCCGCCGAGGTGGCGGGCGCGGTCAACGAGCGCGACCTGCTCGACGCCCTGTTCACCGGGAAGGCCCAGCTCACCGACCGCCTCGACGCGCACATGTCGGTGAAGCTGCCCACCATCGGGTCCGGCGAGTCGATCAGCGCGGCCATGCAGGCGCTGTCGGCGGCCGACGGCGCCCTGGTGCTCGACGACGGCAAGCCCGTCGGCGTGGTGACCCGGCAGGACATCCTGGGCTTCCTCGCCGGACGCTGATGACGACACGTTCACCGGTTGCCGGTGGCCGACGCGGGTGCATCCGCTAGCGTTGGCCACCGACTTATACGCCTACGGCCCATGCCAAGGGGGTTGGAAACTCCGATGAACGCTCCTCAGCCGCCAGGGAACCAGCAATTCGGCGGTCAAAACCAGCAGGAGCAGGGGCAGGGTGCCCAGCCCCCGAACGCCGACGCGACCCAGGTCGTGCCGAGCGGCGGATCGTCCCCTGCGTTCCCACCCCCGGAGGCCACCCAGGTGGTGCCCTCGTCCGGCCCGCAGCAGGCGGTGAACCCGGACGCCACGCAGGTCGTGCCGCCGAGCGCGACCCAGCAGCCGCCGTCGGCGTCGGGTGGTTTCCCGGCGCAGCAGCCGCCGTCCTCCGGCGGGTTCCCGGCCCAGCAGCCCAACCCGTACGGCCAGCCCCAGCCGCAGCCGGGCCAGTACGGCCAGCCCCCGCAGCCGCCGGCCTACGGCCAGCCGCAGTCCAACCCGTACGGCCAGCCGCAGCAGCCGAACCCCTACGGCCAGCCGCAGCCGCAGCCCAACCCCTACGGCCAGCCGCAGGCGAACCCGTACGGCCAGCCGCAGCAGGCCAACCCGTACGGCCAGCCCCAGCAGCAGGCGTGGGGCGCGCAGCCCGGCTACGGCCAGGCCGCCGCGTACGGCGCCCCGCCCACCGGCTACGCCGAGTGGGGCTCCCGCGCCGTCGGCGCCCTGATCGACTACGGCGCTCCCGGCGTGGTGGTCGGCATCCTGGTCGGCATCGGCTCCGCCACCGGCGACCCGACGCTGGCGTTCCTGCTGGCCGGCGTGGGTTACCTGGCGATGCTCGGCTTCATGATCTACAACTCCTGGTACCTGGCGGGCACCACCGGCCAGTCGCTGGGCAAGAAGGTCGCGAAGATCAAGCTGCTCAAGGAAGAGACGATGCAGCCGATCGGCTTCGGCAACGCGTTCGTCCGCCACCTGTGCCACTTCGTCGACGCCCTTCCGTGCTACGCGGGCTTCTTCGCGCCGCTGTGGGAGGTCAAGAAGCAGACGTGGGCCGACAAGATCCTCGGCACCATCGTCGTGAACGCGCCGGACACCGGGATGCCCGGCGGCGGGTACCCCGGCCGGCAGCAGTACGGCCAGCCCCAGAACCCGTACGGCCAGCCGCAGGCCAACCCCTACGGTCAGCCGCAGCAGAACCCGTACGGCCAGCAGCCGCCGCAGCAGTGGTGAGTTGGCACCCCTTCGGACACCGCCCGTTGGCTCATTAGGCCAGCGGGCGGCGTTGTTTCACCCGGTCGTACTCTTGTGCTCATGACGGACTTCGCCCCCTACGGTTTCGCGACCAGGGCAATCCACGCGGGCCAGGAACCGGATCCGACGACCGGCTCGGTCATCGTCCCGATCCACGCCACCTCCACCTACGCCCAGGACGGCGTCGGCGGCCTGCGCGGCGGCTTCGAGTACTCGCGGACCGGCAACCCCACCCGCGCGGCGCTCGAGGAGTGCATGGCGGCGCTCGAAGGCGGTCGGCACGGCCGCGCGTTCGCGTCCGGCATGGCCGCCACCGACACGGCGCTGCGCGCGATGTGCCGGCCGGGCGACCACGTCGTCATCCCGAACGACGCCTACGGCGGCACGTTCCGCCTGATCGACAAGGTCCTCAGCCAGTGGGGCGTCGAGCACACCCCGGTCCCGCTGTCCGACGTGGACGCGGTGCGCGCGGCGGTGCGGCCGAACACCAAGGTCATCTGGGTCGAGACGCCCACCAACCCGCTGCTCAACATCGCCGACATCGCCCTGCTCGCGCAGGTCGCGCACTCGGCGGGCGCGCGCCTGGTGGTGGACAACACCTTCGCCTCGCCCTACCTGCAGAGCCCGCTCGCGCTGGGCGCGGACGTGGTGCTGCACTCGACCACCAAGTACGTGGGCGGCCACTCCGACGTCGTCGGCGGCATCCTCGTGACCTCGGACGACGAGCTGGACAGCGCGTTCGGCTTCCTCCAGAACAGCGCGGGCGCGGTCCCCGGCCCGTTCGACGCGTGGCTGACCCTGCGCGGCATCAAGACCCTCGAAGTGCGCATGGAGAAGCACTCGGACAACGCCGAACTGGTCGTCCAGGCCCTCCTGCGCCACCCGCGGGTGACCTCGGTGCTCTACCCGGGCCTGCCCGAGCACCCCGGCCACGAGGTCGCGGCGAAGCAGATGAAGCGCTTCGGCGGCATGATCTCGTTCACCGTCGAGGGCGGCGAGGCGGCGGCGCTGGAGGTCTGCTCCCGCACCAAGCTGTTCACCCTGGCCGAGTCGCTGGGCGGCGTCGAGTCGCTGATCGAGCACCCCGGCAAGATGACCCACGCCAGCACGGCGGGCTCGATGCTGGAGGTCCCCGCCGACCTGGTCCGCGTCTCGGTGGGCATCGAGTCCGGCGACGACCTGGTCGCCGACCTCGTCGCCGCTCTCGACCAGGCCTGATCAGGTCCCGTAACGGGCGGCGGCGCGTTCCTTCGCCTTGGCGGCTTCGACTTCGCGATCGCGCGGCGGGGCCTTGGTGACCAGGGACTCCAGCAGGACCCTGGTCGCCTCGGCCACCGCCTCGACCGCGATGTCGAACGCCTCCCGGTTCGCCGCCGAGGGGTGGGTCGACCCGCTGACCTTGCGCACGTACTGGACGGCGGCGGCGCGGATCTCGTCCTCGGTGGCGGGCGGCTCGAAGTTGTGCAGCACCCGGATGTTCCGACACATGCGTCCACTATCGCCGAAATCCGCTTGGCCTCGCATGGTTGTCTGAGCACGTGCCCGAGCCCAACCGCCCGTTCCGCTGGGACCCGGTGCGCCCGGACCACCTGGGGACGCTCCCGGCCGACCCGCCCGACCTCTGGTACGTCGACGACCTGGTCGAATGCGCCGGTCAGGTGCTCGCGCGGTGCGCCGACAGCGACCTGTACCTCGTCGGCCGGTCCGCGGACAGCGTGTTCGACCTGCTCAGCGGGGCGTTGGAGCACACGACCTGGCGCGACCGCCTGCACCAGGTGCCGCTGTCGGTGTTCGGCTCCTACCGGGTTTCCGGCGACGACCTGCCCCACTGCGCGCCAAGGCCGGACGGCAGCGTCGAGCGCAACTGGTGGCCGTGCTGTGCGAGGAACCGACGATCCGCGAGCCGTGGCTGCGGTCGCTGGTGAACGAGATCAGGGCTTGACGTCGTACCGGGCGTTTTCCACCTTCGGCACTGCGGGCAGGTCGTGCCCGTTGATGCAGCCACCCTCGAACTTGACGACACCGTCGTGCTCCACGAACCGGCCCGTCTCGGCGCAGCCCGCGTGCGCCACGGTGAAGAACGCCGCACCGGTCAGCGCCGCGGCCGTGGCCACCGCACCGACGAGCGGCAGCACCGCGGTGACGCGTCCCGCGAGTGCCATGCCACCTCCCCAGGTGAAATCCGTGCAAACCCCCGCACCGAGGGTACCGGTCCGGACGTGCCCGGAGGGTGCCTCTCAGGGTTCCCACAGGAAAGGGCCGGCCCGCGGGTGGCGGACCGGCCCTTGTGCACGCGTTCGTCAGAGGTTGCCCCGACGCTCCTGCTCGCGCTCGATGGCCTCGAACAGGGCCTTGAAGTTGCCCTTGCCGAAGCCGAGCGAGCCGTGGCGCTCGATGAGCTCGTAGAAGACGGTCGGCCGGTCGCCGATCGGCTTCGTGAAGATCTGCAACAGGTAGCCGTCCTCGTCCCGGTCGACGAGGATGCGGTGCTCCTTGAGCACCTCGATCGGCACGCGCACCTCGCCGATGCGGGCCCGGAGTTCCGGGTCGTCGTAGTACGAGTCCGGGGTCTCCAGGAACTCGACGCCGGCCGCGCGCATCGCGGTCAGCGTGGCGACGATGTCGTTGGTGGCGAGCGCGATGTGCTGCACGCCCGCGCCCGAGTAGAACTCCAGGTACTCGTCGATCTGCGACTTGCGCTTGGCGATCGCGGGCTCGTTCAGCGGGAACTTCACCCGGTGGTTGCCGTTGGACACCACCTTGCTCATGAGCGCCGAGTAGTCGGTGGCGATGTCGTCGCCGATGAACTCCGCCATGTTCACGAAGCCCATGACGCGGTTGTACCACTCGACCCAGTAGTCCATCTTGCCGAGTTCGACGTTGCCCACGCAGTGGTCCACCGCCTGGAACAGCCGCTTCGGCGCGCCCTCGGGTCGGACGACGGTGCTCTCCCTGGCCACGTAACCCGGCAGGTACGGGCCGGTGTAGCGGGACCGGTCGATCAGCGTGTGGCGGGTCTCCCCGTAGGCCGCGATGGCGGCCATGCGCACCACGCCGTGCTCGTCCTCGACGTCGTGGGGCTCGACGAGGACGGTGGCGCCCTGGGTGCGGGCGTGTGCGATGCACTTGTCGACGTCGGCGACCTCCAGCGCGAGGTCCACGACACCGTCACCGTGCCTGCGGTGGTGGTCGAGCAGCGCGCTGTCCGGCTGCACCCCACCGTTGACCACGAACCGCGCCGAACCGGACTTGAGCACGAAGGACTTGTGGTCCCGCTGCCCCGTCTCGGGCCCGGCGTACGCGACGAGCCGCATCCCGAAGGCGACCTGGTAGAACCACGCGGTCTGGGTCGCGTTGCCGACCACGAAGACCACGGCGTCCATGGAGCGCACGGGGAACGGATCGCGCGTCCCGTCGTAGTCGACCAGGCCCACGAGTTGGCGGAGCTGGTCGTAGCTCACGTCGTCAAGCTGCTGCGTCATGCCTCACAGCATGTGCGGCGTTGGGCAGGGTGAGCAACAGTGTCGTCTTTCGCTGGGCAGGTTGTACAGTGATCTATGGTTTCCGACGGGCAAGCTGAACACTCTGACCAGGTCCTGGACGCGCTGGACGCCCGGCTGTTGCTCCTGCTCACCGACGAGCCGCGACTGGGGGTGCTGGAGTGCTCGCGGCGGCTGGGCGTGGCGCGCGGCACCGTCCAGGCGCGGTTGGACCGGTTGGTGGCGCGGGGCGTGCTGACGGGGTTCCCGCCGGCGCTGGACCTGGCGGCGATGGGGTACGGGCTGACGGCGTTCGCGGTGGTGGAGATCGCGCAGGGGCAGCGGCGGGAGGTGTCCCGGGGGTTGGCGGCGATCAACGAGGTGTGCGAGGTGCACGCGACGACCGGGCAGGGGGACTTGTTCGTGCGGATGGTGGCGCGGTCGAACGCGGATTTGCAGCGGGTGATCGACGAGATCGTGGACGTGCCGGGGGTGCGGCGGCTGTCGACGTCGATCGCGCTGTCGACGCCGGTGCCGCCGCGGGTGCGGCCGTTGCTGGAGCAGGTGCTTTAGGGGGTGTTGCGTTGAGCGTGTCGGGTTGCGCTGGGTATCCCCACCCACCACCCCGGCCAAGCCACCCAGCAAAGCCACCAAGAGCACCCGCCTGCGGCGGGGCCGCCTCCGGCGGCCGGCACGGCCCGGCTGCGCCGGGGCCGTGCGGCCCGAGCGCGCAGCGCCCGGGCCTACGCGCGCAGCGCGGGGCGGCGCAGCGCGGGGCGGCGCAGCGCGGGGCGGCGCAGCGCGGGGCGGCGCGGGGCGGGGCGGCGCGGGGCGGGGCGGGGCGGGGCAGCGCCTGGCTTGTGCCAGGGTGGCCTGGGGGGTGGCGGGTGGGATACCCAACGCAACCCGACAGGCTGAACGCACCCACCCACTCACCCACGCACACGCCCAACACGCGCACCCGAGTAGCCCGACTTGTCGGTCTCCACCCCGAGCAGGCCCTACTCGCCGGCCTCCACACCCGAGCGGCCCACTCGCCGGCCTCCACACAGCAACCGGTCTCCACACGGCAAGAGGGGCGGCCACCTCGCCTTGGTGGCCGCCCCGCTCAAGTCCGTGGGTCAGGCCGCGTAGGGCACCGCCTTGATGAGTGTCACCTTCATCGTGCTGCCGTTGGGCAGCTCGTACTCCCGCGTCTCACCCTCCTTGGCGCCGTTCAGCGCCTTGCCCAGCGGGGACGACGGGGAGTAGACCTCCAGCGAACCGTGGGCGCCTTCCTCGCGGGTGGCCAGCAAGAAGTCCTCGGTCTCGTCGTCGCCCTCGTAACGGACGGTGAGCACCATGCCGGGGGCGGCCACACCGGAGACGGTGGGCGCCTCGCCGACCTTGGCGACGCGCAGCAGTTCCTGCAGCTGCCGGATGCGGGCCTCCTGCTTGCCCTGCTCCTCGCGGGCCGCGTGGTAGCCGCCGTTCTCGCGGAGGTCGCCCTCCTCGCGGCGGGCGTTGATCTCCGCAGCAATGACCGGGCGATTCTCGATCATCTCGTCCAGCTCAGCCTTGAGCCGGTCGTAGGCCTCCTGGGTCAGCCAGGTCACCTCAGTGTCGCTCACGGTCACCAACTCCTCGTCTTGCTCCGGCCCACGGCGTGGGCTGGCAGTTCCCGGGCGCACGCGCCCGGAACGGAAAAACACGGCCCGCGTCGGGGCCGTGCTGAAAGGCCAGAGTAACACGCCTACAACGTTCAGCGACGGTGTTTTGTTCCGAACGGGGCCGTTAAACCCGCAGATCACCCGCTTGGCCGCTACCTCGTGGACAGGTAGGGCGGAACCTGGTAAGAGCAGCCGAACACCTCTCCGGTCGTCGCCTCTTTCGACGTCCGGAGCACGGTCTTGGGATAAACCCGGGTGGCCCCGGGCGGCACCAGCACTTCACGCCGGCCGGCCTCGTCGCCGTCGTCGGACCGGGCCCGCACGATGCACACGACGGGCTTGTCCGGTGTCTCCCGGACGACCTCGAAGGTGATCTCCACCGACCCCGGGTCCAGCACCCGGAACGCGGTCTGCTTCGCCTCGACGGGCGCGGTCCCCAGGTTCTGCCAGCCGACCCACGCCACGAGCGACCCGACCAGCACGGCGATTACGGGCAGTGACCACCGGGCCCACTTCGGCAGGGCACGGCGGGGTTTGCCGTACCGGCCTTCCGGCAGTGCCACTTGCCAACGCCTTCCTGCCCGTGGGGAACAATGGTCCGCGACCACCGCGTTGAGTGTCGCAGGGGCCGCGGCGGCCCCGTCCAGCAGGGCCCGAGGGAGGACCACCACCGTCATGGTTGAGAAGCTGCGCCTGATGGCGGTGCACGCGCACCCGGACGACGAGTCGAGCAAGGGTGCCGCGACGATGGCGCGCTACGTCGCCGAGGGGCACGAGGTCATGGTGGTGACCTGCACGGGTGGCGAGGCGGGCAGCATCCTCAACCCCAAGCTCGCCGACCGGCAGGACGTGCTGGAGAACATCGGCGAGATCCGCCGCGCGGAGATGGCGCGCGCCGCCGAGATCCTGGGCATCCAGCACCGCTGGCTGGGCTTCGTCGACTCGGGCCTGCCCGAGGGCGACCCGCTGCCGCCGCTGCCGGAGGGCTGCTTCGCCCTGACGCCGCTGGAGGAGTCCGTCCCGCCGCTGGTGGCCGTGATCCGCGAGTTCCGCCCGCACGTGATCGTCACGTACGACGAGAACGGCGGCTACCCGCACCCCGACCACATCCGCTGCCACGAGGTGTCCGTGGCGGCCTGGGACGCGGCCGGCGACCCGGACATGTACCCGGAGGCAGGCGTTCCATGGCAGCCGCTGAAGCTGTACTACTCGCACGGCTTCTCGCGCGCCAAGCTGCTCGCGTTCCACGAGGCCATGACCGCGCAGGGCCAGGAGTCCCCGTACGCGGAGTGGCTGGCCGGCTGGGCGGCGGACAAGCCCGACGTGATCGAGCGCGTCACCACCCGCGTCGAGTGCGCCGACTACTTCCCGGTCCGCGACGAGGCCCTGAAGGCCCACGCGACCCAGATCGACCCCGACAGCCGCTGGTTCGCCGTGCCGCTGGAGATGCAGCGGACGGTGTGGCCCACTGAGGAGTACGAACTGGCGCGCTCGCTGGTCGACAGCACGTTGCCCGAGGACGACCTGTTCGCGGGCGTGAGGGAAAAGGTGACGGCGTGAACCCGGTCCCCTGGGACCAGACGACGGCGATGGTGCTGGTGCAGCCCTCGACCACCAAGGACCCCGGCGGTCAGCAGGAGGACTTCGGCAAGTCCTCCCCGCTGGGCCTGCTGATCCTGGTGCTGTTCTTCATCGCGGTGTTCTTCCTGGTCCGTTCGATGAACAAACACCTGCGCAAACTCCCGGCGTCCTTCGACCAACCCGAGGACAAGCCGAAGAAGGACGACTAAACCCGGAGAACCGCACCACCCCGGCGTCGCAGATCACGACGAGCCTGCCGTCGCCGGTCCAGATCAGCGCGCGCGGCACAGACCCAGGTCGACGCCGGCGACCTCGATCGCCGACCCGCCTTCCCGGCACGTCCACACGGTCGGCTACCCGTCGACGTCCCCTACGGCGACCAACGCCCGGTCCTCCTCCGGGAACGCGGTGGCGACGTCGCTGGGCTCCCAGCGCGGGGCATCGGCGGAGTCCAGTTAGGCCGGGGGTCGAGGTCCAGGACCACGGCGTTGCCCAGACGGGCTGGCAGGAGGTTCGAACCGGAGCCTCGCGCGCCGACCCGGGTCCCGACCCGCCCGTCCCGGCACCGTAGAGGTAGCCGGCCAGGTCGTGCGGAGCGTGGTCGCAGCCTCAGCGCGGGTACCACACCCGGCGAGCCGGCACGGAGACCGGTTCGCGCTCCGGCCAGCGCACCGCCGTCAACGCGCCGCCGAACGCGCAACCGGTGTCCAGGCACAGCGTTCCGTTGACCCACACCGGTTCCTCGACCGGCGTGTGTCCATACAGGACGGTTGCGGACCCGCTGTACTCCTCGAACCACGGGTGCCGGACCGGGAAACCGCGCGCGTCGACCTCGCCCGTGCTCTGCCCCCACACGGCCGGCGCCCGCGCCCGCGACGACTCGACCCCGTGGTACCGCTCGGGCAGGCCCGCGTGCGCCACGACCAGGTCACCGCCGTCGAGCACGTAGTGCGGCACGAGCGAGTCCAGGAACTCCAGAACCTCCGCCCGGAAGGCCCCAGTCTCGTGCGCGAGCTGCGCCAGCGACTTCTCCAGGCCGTGCACGACCGTCACGTCCCGGCCCTTCAGCGCCCGCGCCGGCTTGTCGTCGTGGTTCCCGCGCACGCACAGGGCCGTGCCCGCACGCACCATGCCCATCACCAGGCGCAGCACGCCGGGCGTGTCGGGCCCCCGGTCCACCAGGTCGCCGACGAACACCGCAGTCCGCCCGTCGGGGTGCCGAGCACCGTCGTCGGCCACCTCGTAGCCCAGCTCGCGCAGCAGGTGGACCAGCTCGACCCGGCAGCCGTGGACGTCCCCCACCACGTCGAACGGACCGGTCAGGTGCCGCAGGTCGTGGGGCAGGCGCTCGGTGATCTCCACGGGTCCCAGTGTGATCGAACCGGTCCGCGCGCCGCGTGGGAATTACTGTGGACCCATGACGAACCGGCTCGCGTCCTCGACCAGCCCGTACCTGCTCCAGCACGCCGAGAACCCGGTGGACTGGCACGAGTGGTCGCCGGAGGCGTTCGCCGAGGCGCGGGAGCGGGACGTGCCGGTGCTGCTGTCGGTCGGGTACGCGGCCTGCCACTGGTGCCACGTGATGGCGCACGAGTCGTTCGAGGACGAGGCCACCGCCGAGTACATGAACGCGCACTTCGTCAACGTCAAGGTCGACCGCGAGGAACGCCCGGACGTGGACGCGGTGTACATGGCGGTGACGCAGGCGCTGAGCGGGCACGGAGGGTGGCCGATGACGGTCTTCCTGACCCCGGGCGGGGAGCCGTTCTACGCGGGCACGTACTACCCGCCGGTGCCGGGCCGGGGGATGCCGTCGTTCCGGCAGGTGCTGGAGGCGATCGACCACGCGTGGCGTGAGCAGGGCGCGGAGGTGCGCGAGTCGGCGGCGAACATCGTGTCCCAGTTGGCCTTCCGGCCGCTGCCTCAGTCCACTGTGGACGCCGAGGTGCTGTCCGGGGCGGTGGTCTCGCTGCTCGGGCACTTCGACCGGGCGAACGGCGGTTTCGGTGGTGCGCCGAAGTTCCCGCCGTCGATGGTGCTGGAGTTCCTGCTGCGCCACCACGAGCGGACCGGGTCGGTGGAGGCGCTGTCGATGGCGCGGGCGACGTGCGACGCGATGGCCGCGGGCGGGTTGTACGACCAGTTGGCGGGCGGGTTCGCGCGGTACAGCGTGGACGCGTCCTGGGTCGTGCCGCACTTCGAGAAGATGTTGTACGACAACGCTTTGCTGCTGCGCGTTTACACCCACCTGAGCCGGCGCGACCCGTCGCCGCGGTACGCCCAGGTGGTCCGGGAGACCGCCGGGTTCCTGCTGCGGACGCTGACCACGCCGGAGGGCGGGTTCGCCGCGTCGCTGGACGCCGACACCGACGGCGTCGAGGGCCTGACCTACGTGTGGACGCCCGCCCAACTGGCCGAAGTGCTCGGTCCGGTGGAGGGCGCGCGGGCGGCCGTGCTTTACGGCGTGACCGAAGAGGGGACGTTCGAGCACGGCACGTCCACGCTGCGGATGCTCGGCGAGCCCGTGCCGGAGATCGCGGAGAAGCTGTTGGAGGCGCGGGAACAGCGGCCCCAGCCGGGGCTGGACGACAAGGTCGTGACCGCGTGGAACGGCCTCGCGATCACCGCGCTGGCCGAGGCCGGTTCGGTGTTCGGCGAGCCGCGCTGGGTCGCGGCGGCGGCGCGGGCGGCATCGCTGTTGCTGAACCTGCACGTGGTGGACGGGCGGCTGCTGCGGACGTCCCGGGGCGGCGCGGCGGGCACGGCGGCGGGCGTGCTGGAGGACTACGGGTGCTTCGCGGACGGCCTGCTGGCCCTGCACCAGGCGACCGGTGAGCCGCGCTGGTTGACCGAGGCGTGCGCGCTGCTGGACACGGCGTTGGCGCGGTTCGCGGGTGCCGAGCCGGGCGTCTACTACGACACCGCGGACGACGCCGAGGCGTTGGTGCAGCGGCCGTCCGACCCTTCGGACAACGCGAGCCCGTCCGGGGCGTCTTCGTTGGCGTCCGCGCTGGTCACGGCGTCCGTGCTGGGTGCGCCCCGGTCGGCGGAGTACCGGGCGGCGGCCGAGGCGGCGGTGGCGCGCGCGGGTCTGCTGGCGGCGCGGGAACCCCGGTTCGCGGGGCACTGGCTGTCCGTGGCGGAGGCGCTGGAGCACGGGCCGGTGCAGGTGGCGGTGGTCGGCGGTGACCCTGCGCTGGTGTCGACGGCGTGGCGGGGTGTGCACGGCGGCGGGGTGGTGGTGGCCGGCGACCCGGACTCCGCCCCTCTGCTCGCCGACCGCCCGCTGGTCGACGGCGGTCCGGCGGCGTACGTGTGCCGCGGCTACGTCTGCGACCGCCCGGTGACCACCCCGGACGACCTGGCCGCCGCTCTCCAGCGCTAGCGCCCTTCACCGGCGTCTTCACCGGTAGCGAACCGCGGTTGTCTTCCGGCGTTACCGGCGTAGCGTCGTTTGCACTGTAATCGTGTAATCAACGAGGTGGGTGCGTCATGAGACGAGGTTGGGGATCGCGCTGGCAGCAGGCCGAACAGCCGCCCGCGGACGACGCGGCGGCCTGGTTCGCGGGCCGGCTGCCGGACGGTTGGTTCACCGAGGCGCCGACGGTGACCGTGGACCGCGAGGAGATCCTGGTGGTGGGCACCCTCCCGCCGCTGACCGGCGAGTTCGCGGACGAGGCGGAGCAGGCGGCGGCGGAGTCCGGCCGGATCAGCCGGTTCCGCGAGCAGACCCGCGAGGAGCGCATCGAGATCGCCCGCCAGGCCGAACACCGCTACCGCCGCAAGGTCGCGTGGGGTGCCCGGTTGGGTGGCACGGAGGAGCTGTTCACCACCCTGTCGGTGCCCGTGATGACCCGGCTGCGGCAGCCGGAACGCCAGGTCCTGGACACCCTGGTGGCCGCCGGCGTCGCCCGTTCCCGCTCGGAGGCCCTGGCGTGGGCGGTCCGCCTGGTGGGGCAGCACGCGGACACGTGGCTGACCGACCTGCGCGACGCGATGTCCCGCGTGGACGACCTGCGCGCGCAGGGGCCGGACCTGGCGTGATCCGGTAGTCGTGGAGGAGTGGTCGATTACGCCATCGCGTGGGACCTGGATGAGACGTCGTTCCGCGCGCCACCCGCGTGACGTTCAACGGGCCGCGACCGCACGCGTTGCTGGAGGCGACCGACGTGCGCCACGCCCGCCTGAACGGCCACGACGTGCCGTGGGACGGCGCCCGTCTGGTTCTTCATGGAGACGGCGTGCTGAAGGCTCCGGGTCGACCCGTGCACGTCGGTGAACCGCACTTCGACCACCGGCGGGAAGTCGTCGTCCACGCGGCGGGCGGCCCGAGCGCGCAGTGCCGTCACGAGTAGATCGCGAACCAGATGGCGATGTAGTGGCAGAGCGCCGCCAGCACCGTGGCCGCGTGGAAGAACTCGTGGTAGCCGAAGACGTGCGGCCACGGGTTGGGCCAGCGGGAGGCGTAGAAGATCGCGCCGACCGTGTACAGCAGGCCGCCGACCAGCAGCAGGACCAGCGCGCCCACACCCACGTGGTGCAGCAGGTCCGGCAGGACGAAGACCGCCACCCAGCCCAGGGCGATGTAGATCGGGACGCCCAGCCACCGGGGCGCGTGCGGCCAGGCCAGCTTCAGCGTCACGCCGCCCAGCGCGCCCAGCCAGACGACGGCCAGCACGACGTTGCCCGTCGCCGGTTCCATCGCCAGCAGCGCGAACGGCGTGTAGGTGCCCGCGATGAAGACGAAGATCATCGAGTGGTCCAGGCGCTTCATCCACGTGCGCGCCTTCACGCTCACCCAGTTCACCCGGTGGTACAGCGCGCTCACGCCGAACAGGCCGACGACGGTAGCGCCGTAGACGGAGGTGGCCAGGGCCGCTTTCCCGGACACGGTGGCGGCGGCGAGGGTGATCAGGGTCGCGCCCGTCGCGACGGACACCACGAAGGACCAGAAGTGCAGCCAGCCGCGCAGGCGGGGGCGCAGTGCCGGTGCCGGCGGCTCGGGGATCGTCGACGTCGTCACCAGCCCGAGGTTACGGGACCGTAGGGAGGCAGGTCAGCACGCGACGGCGTGACTGCCCCCACCCGGCGTACGCTCTTCCAGCGTGGGTCTTCGCGAACGGGTCAAGAACGTCCTCCTCAGGGGTTACGAGTACCGGCTCAACCGGTGGCTGGACGGGAAGCAACGGCCTCGGCACGTCGGCGTCGTGCTCGACGGGAACCGGCGCTGGGCCAAGGAGGCGGGCTTCACCGACGTCGTCCACGGCCACCGCGTCGGCGCGCGCAAGATCCTCGAACTGCTGAACTGGTGCCGCGAGGCCGAGGTCGAGGTCGTGACCCTGTGGATGCTCTCCACGGACAACCTCAACCGCCCGATCGAGGAACTCGGTCCGCTGCTGGACATCATCGGCGACATCGTCGACGAGATCGCGGAGCCCGGTAACCCCTGGCGCGTCCGCCACGTGGGCGCCCTGGACCTGCTCCCCACCGAAACCGCCGCCCGCCTCTCCGCCGCCTCCCTCCGGACGCGTGATCGGACCGGCTTGGAGGTCAACGTCGCCGTTGGTTATGGCGGGCGTCAGGAGATCGCGGACGCGGTGCGCAAACTGCTCCAGAAGCACGCCGAGTCGGGCGGGACGATCGAGGAGCTGGCGGAGGTCCTGGACGTCGACCACATCGCCGAGCACCTGTACACGTCCGGTCAACCGGATCCGGACCTGCTGATCCGCACGTCGGGGGAGCAGCGGCTGTCGGGGTTCATGCTGTGGCAGTCGGCGCACTCGGAGTTCTGGTTCTGCGAGGCGTACTGGCCGGAGTTCCGCCGGACGGACTTCCTGCGGGCCCTGCGCGACTACGCCCTCCGCCACCGCCGCTTCGGCGGCTGACCCGCGCCCGCCGGGGCCTGCCTTGCCTTTCGACACGGCGGTTGGCGGGCGGCGGGCGGCTTGCGTGTCAGCCGGCGGGCGGCGGCGCGGGGAAGCGGCCCGGTGGTGTGGGGAAGCGGCCGGGTGGTGTGGGGAAGCGGCCGGGTGGTGTGGGGAAGCGGCCGGGTTGGTGTGGCTGGTGGTGGCCTGGGCTTGGCCTCCGGCCCCCGTCTCGATCGTCTCACGCGGGTACGACATCGGTGTGCGTGCGGCTGAGCGGGGCATGTGCCCGGAACGCCGGCGGGTATGGGCACGGAACGCCGGCGGGTATGGGCACGGAACGCCGAGCGGGGCATGTGCCGGAACGGTGAGCGGCGCGTGCGTCTGGAAGACGGGAAGGGACGCCCCGGGTGGGACGCCCCTTCCGCATGTGGCCTGGATCAGCCGTTCTCGCCGTAGAAGTTCGCGTCGTCGCCGTCCACCACGCCGCCCGCGGCGCAGTTGTCGACGAAGATCGGCGAGTTGACCGGGATCGCGAACGCGATCACGCCGGCGCCGACGTTGTTGCCGCAGACGCCGACGACGGCGTTCACGTTGTTGCCGTTGACAGCGGACAGCAAGCCACCGGAGTTGAACTGCGGACCGCTGTTGCCACCGTCCTCCTCCCAGCCGCCGGGGACACCGGTGGCGGCGAACGCGGGCGAACCGAGCATCATGAGGCCGGCCGCGATGCCGGCGATGGCGCCTGCCTTCTTCAGCACGTCAGTTCTCCTTACGTAATGGTCCGAACGGGCGAAAACTATCGAAGATCGCGTGCTGCGGCGCGTCCACTAACACCATTGTGTGAAGTGTGGTCACCGCGCCTCACCGCCAGTGGAGAAAAGCCAGGGGCGCCACCGGTCCGGAAACCGGGCAGCGCCCCTGACGGGAATGCCGTGACGACGGTCAGCCGTCGTTCTCGCCGTAGAAGTTCACGTCGTCGCCGTCGACGATGCCGCCCGCGGCGCAGTTGTCGACGAACACCGGCGAGTTGATCGGGATCGCGGCGGCGATCAAGCCGGCGCCCACGTTGTTACCGCACGCACCCACGACCGCGTTGACGTTGTTGCCGTTGATCGCGCTCAGCAGTGGGCCCTGGTTCCACTGGAAACCTTCGCCGGCGGCGAACGCGGGGGAACCGAGCATCAAGAGGCCCGCCGCGACGCCGATGGCAGCGCCTGCCTTCTTCAGCACTTGAATCTCCTTCGTGTCGGGAATTCCCCCGTACCTTCCGGAGTCTTCGGGGATCTCCGGACGCTGGGGTCCTCAAGGTGAAAAGTTACGCGAACAACCGTCTGGCCGAGCGCCCACGACACCATCGTGTGACGCGGCTTCGTGATCTATCGCCTGTTCCGGTTAATTCCGGCACTTCCGATCCGTCCCTGACGGCCGGTCGTGGTAAAACCGGCGACGATCAGTCGTGGTGCCAGTGGTGGTGGTGGTCGTCCTCGACCTCGATCTCGGCTTCCGTGTTCTCGCAGTTGTAGCTGCTGATCGGCACGATCGGGATCTCGACGTTGACGAGCTGGATGACCTCGATGTTGCAGACGTTGACCTGGTCGAGGATCTCCGAGTCGTCGACGTTCACCAGACCCACCTGGTCGGTGTGGTCGATGTCGTCGATGTCACGGGCGCTGCCGACCACGCGGTCGATGTCGTCGGAACCCGGCTCACCCGCGAAGGCGGGGGAAGCCATGAGCAGCATTCCGGCGGTGATCGCGGCGAGAGCGCCAACCTTCTTCAGCATGCAACTACTCCCTAGGTGTTTTATCGTTCCGACGACATGCGCGTCGTGGACGGTGGTGGTGCGCGGTTGGTCGTACCGGGCGGAAAGGGCGGGACACGAAGCTCGCCGCCGCCGCCCTTTCCGCGCGCACGGCGCTACGTTGCGACCCGCGGTGCGGAGGTCAGTCCTCGACCTCGACCTCGACCTCGGTGTTCTCGCAGTTGTAGCTGTCGATCGGCACGATCGGCAGTTCGACGTTGACGAGCTGGATGACCTCGATGTTGCAGACGTTCAGCTGCTCGACGATGTCGGTCTCTTCGAGGTTGACCAGGCCGACCTGCTCGGTCACGTCGATGTCGTCTTCAGCGAACGCGGGGGAGCCGATTGCCATCAGGGCCGCGGTGATCGCGGTCGCCGCAGCTGCCTTCTTGAACACGCGAATGTCTCCTTGAGGTGTAACGTCCGAAGAGTTCGGAAGCACGCGCGAGATGTTGTGGTGCGGCTTCCGGGTGTGGACCATACCCACGGGTGTCTCCCCGCAGCTACCGACGCCATACTATTGAGCGAATTTCCGGAGCTGTTTCGCTCTATCGGTGGAATTTTTCGCAAATCAATGGTTTGAGCCGGTTCGCGGGCGTTGTTCCTGGTTGACGTAGGCTCCCCCACCTATGGACGCCGGAGAGCTGGTGCGGGAGTACCTCCTGCTCGGGTTGCGCCTCGACCGGCTGCACCCCGGTCTGGTCGACTCCTACACGGGCGACCGCGCCCTGCGGCGGGCCGTGGCCGACGAGCCCCGCCCGCATCCCGCCACGCTCGCCGAACGCGCCGCGCTGCTGCGCCGCGAACTGCCCGGCACGGACCTCGCACCGGACCGCAAACGCTTTCTGGACGCCCACCTGACCGCCGTCGAGTGCACCGCGCGCAAGCTCGCCGGCGTGCGGGTCCCGTTCGTCGAGGAGGTCCGCGCCTACTTCCAGGTCGACGTCCGGCCCGGTGACGAGGACGCCTACCGCCGCGCCCACGCCCTGCTGGACGAGGCCCTGCCCGGCGGCGGGTCGCTGGGCGAGCGGCTGGCCGACCACCGCGCCGCCGACGAGATCCCGTCGCGCCGGCTCAAGGGCGCCGTGCACGCCCTGTCCAGCGCCCTGCGCGACCTCGTCCGCGACCGGTTCGCGCTGCCGCCGGAGGAGGTCGTGGAGTACGAGATCGTCGGCGACAAGCCGTGGAGCGGGTTCAACTACTACCTGGGTGGCTTCCGGTCCAGGGTCGCGATCAACGCCGACCTCGGCCACCGCATGTCCAACCTGCCGCACCTGGTGGCGCACGAGTCCTACCCCGGCCACCACACCGAGCACTGCCGCAAGGAGGTCGGCCTGGTCGGCAAGCGCGGCCACCTGGAGCAGGGCATCTTCCTGATCAACACGCCGCAGTGCCTGATGGCGGAGGGCATGGCCGAACTGGGCCTGCACGCCGTGGTCGGGCCGGGCTGGGGCCGCTGGACCGCCGCCATCCTGCGCGACCTGGGCCTGCGCATGGACGGTGACCAGGCCGAACGGGTCGAGGCGGCGGTCGCCGGGCTGCTCACCGTGCGGCAGGACGCGGCGCTGATGCTGCACGACCGGCGCGCGTCCCAGGACGACGTCGTGGCCTACCTGCGCCGCTGGCTGCTGGTGCCCGAACGGCGGGCGCGGCACATGGTCCGGTTCCTGGCCGACCCGCTGTGGCGCGCCTACACCACCACCTACGTCGAAGGTGCCAAGCTGGTGCGCGCGTGGTTGGACCTGCGTCCAGCCACTGAGACGCTGCCTGAGCGCTACCTGAGACTTCTGGACGAGCCGATGGTGCCCGCGACGCTGCGCCGCGACTTGCGCGACGCGGTCCCGTGGTTGCCGCTCGACGCAGGGTGACGGTCGCTGCGCGGAGTGGCGCACCCGCGCTGAGCTGCGCGGACGACGCCGCGTTGCCAGTGTGTGACGGCCGGTTGTCGCAATCGGGCCGGTTGTCCCGCAATCTTTACGCCGTTTGGCGGCTACGTGACGAATTGGCGAATCACCTGTGTGGCTGCCTGCAGGATGGGTACTTCCGCAGGTAACTTCCGAATTGGCGGGCCGCGTCCACTGCGGACCGCGCAGGGAGGCTCCGATCGTGGCTGTGTGCGCGAGGGGGCCGGCACCCGGCCCTCGTGGGCGGTGCGCCTGACGGCGTGCCGTTCGATCGGGGTGGTGCCTGGCCCAGCGAGGAGCGGACGCGGGTGCCGCGTTCGTGAAGGAGTTGCCGTGAACGCACGACGACCCGCGAGCCGTTCCTCAGGCTCATCGCGCAGCACGTCCCGGCGCCGAGGTGCGCCGACCTCCCATACCTACGTGGTGGATACGTCCGTCCTGCTGTCCGACCCGCTGGCCACGACCCGCTTCGCCGAGCACCAGGTGGTGCTGCCGCTGGTGGTCATCAGCGAGTTGGAGGGCAAGCGGCACCACCCGGAGCTGGGCTGGTTCGCCCGGGAAGCGCTGCGCCTGCTCGACGACCTGCGCCTGGCGCACGGCCGGCTGGACCACCCGGTCCCGATCGGTGACGTGGGCGGCACGCTGCGCGTCGAGCTGAACCACTCCGACCCGGAGGTGTTGCCCGCGGGTTTCCGCACGGACTCCAACGACGCCCGGATCCTGGCCTGCGCGCTCAACCTCGCGGCCGAGGGCGAGCACGTCATCCTCGTCACCAAGGACATGCCACTGCGGGTCAAGGCCGGCGCGGTGGGCCTGGCGGCCGAGGAGTACCGCGCCCACGACGTCACTTTGTCCGGTTACACCGGAATGTCCGATGTGGACGTGGACCAGTCGGTGGTCGACGCGCTCTACCGGGACGGCACGATCGACCCGGCCGAGCACGACATCGCGCACGTCGCCGAACTGCCGTGCCACAGCGGGTTGCGGATGCTCGCGGGCACCTCCAGCGCGCTGGGCCGGGTGACCCCGGACAAGCGGGTCCGGCTGGTGCGCGGCGACCGGGAGGCGTTCGGGCTGCACGGCCGGTCCGCCGAGCAGCGCGTGGCCCTGGACCTGTTGCTGGACACCGAGGTCGGCATCGTCTCGCTGGGCGGACGGGCCGGCACCGGGAAGTCCGCGCTCGCGCTGTGCGCGGGCCTGGAGGCGGTCATGGAACGCCGCCAGCACCGCAAGGTCGTCGTGTTCCGGCCGCTGTACGCGGTGGGCGGGCAGGAACTCGGGTACCTGCCGGGTTCCGAGAGCGAGAAGATGCAGCCGTGGGCGCAGGCGGTGTTCGACACCCTCGGCGCCCTGGTCAGCCAGGACGTGGTCGAGGAGGTCATGGACCGGGGGATGCTGGAGGTCCTGCCCTTGACCCACATCCGCGGCCGGTCGCTGCACGACTCGTTCGTGATCGTGGACGAGGCGCAGTCGCTGGAGCGCAATGTCTTGCTGACGGTGCTGTCGCGGTTGGGCGCGAACTCGCGGGTGGTGCTGACGCACGACGTGGCGCAGCGCGACAACTTGAGGGTCGGGCGGCACGACGGCGTGGCGGCGGTGATCGAGAAGCTCAAGGGGCACCCGTTGTTCGCGCACGTGACGTTGACGCGGTCGGAGCGCTCGCCGATCGCGGCCCTGGTGACGGAGATGCTGGAGGACTACCACTCCTGATGCCGTGCTGAAGGGGGCTCCTCGCCACGGCGGGGAGCCCCCTTTGCTCCTGCTCGCGCGTGTTCGGAGCCGAGCCGTTCGAGGGTGACGCGCGGGTGGCGGAGGAAATCGGGTCAGTCCAGGGCGCGGCGGAGGAAGCCGCGGATGCCCAACGCGCCGAAGCCGGCGATCGACACGACCAGCACCACCAGGCAGATCCACAGGGGGATGTGGGGGACGTCCGGGGCCAGCACAGCGCGCGTTCCCTCGCTGACGTAAGTGAGCGGGTTCAAGGCGCAGACGACCTGGAACCAGCGCAGGCCGTCCAGCTCCGTCCACGGGAACTGCGCGGAACCGGTGAACAGCAACGGGGTCAAAATGACCGCGAACATCACCGTGATGTGCCGCGGCGACACCGACGTGCCGATCACCATCCCCACCGCCGCGCCCGCCAGCGAGCCGAGCACGATCACCACCAGCGCCACCGGCAGCCCGGACAGCGGCCACGTCACGTCCAGCATCAGGAACCCGATCGGCACCATCAGCACCGCCGCCAGCAGCCCGCGCAGCGCCCCGAACACCATCTTCTCCACCGCCACCAACGGGATCGGGATGGGCGCGAGCAGCCGGTCCTCGATCTCGCGGGTCCACGAGAAGTCCAGCACCAGGGGCAGGGTGGTGTTCTGGAGGGCGCCCAGGAAGCCGTTCATCGCGACGATCCCGGGCAGCAGCACGGCCGCGAAGTCGCCGTGCACGAAGCCGATGTCGCCGAGCACCTTGGCGAAGATGAACAGGATGAAGAACGGCTGGATGATCACCTGCGCGAGGAAGCTCGGCAGCTCCCGGCCGGTGACGAAGACGTCCCGCCACATCAGGGCCGCGAACGTCCGGGTGGCGGTGGTGGTGGTCATCGCAGCTCCCGGCCGGTGAGGTGGATGAACACGTCCTCCAGGCTCGGCGTGCCGATCGCCAGGTCGGTGACCGCGCAGTCCAGGCGTTCCAGCGTCCGCAGCACCTCGGGCAGCGCGGCGGCCGGCGCGACGTCGGTGAACAGCCGGAACAGGCTCGCGTCGGCCACGTGCTCGACCCGCTGGACCCCGGGCAGGGCGAGCAGGGCCTGCTGGACGGGTTCGGGGCCGGTGCCGTTCAGGCTCACCGTGACGCTGAGCGTGGTGCTGCCGGGCAGGGTCGCGGTGAGCGCGTCCGGGGTGTCCAGGGTGAGCAGCTTGCCGTGGTCGACGATGCCGACGCGGTCGCACAGCTTGTGCGCCTCGTCCATGTCGTGCGTCGTCAGCACGACCGTCACGCCCTCCGCGTGCAGCGCCGCCACCCGGTCGTGCACGAACAGCCTCGCCTGCGGGTCGAGACCGGTCGACGGCTCGTCGAGGAACAGCACGCGGGGCCGGTGCATCAGGGCGCGGGCGATCATCAGCCGCTGCGCCTGGCCGCCGGACAACGTGTCCACCAGCGCCTTCGCGTGGTCCTGGAGACCCATGCGGGCCAGCACCTCGTCGGCCAACCGGTGCCGCTCGGCGCGTCCCACGCCGTGGTAGGCGGCGTGGAACAGCAGGTTCTGCCGGACGTTCAGCGCCCGGTCCAGGTTGTTGCGCTGCGGCACCACGGCCAGCAGCTGCCGCGCCCGCCGCGGGTCGCGGACGACGTCGACGCCCTCCACCAGGGCGACGCCCGACGTCGGCCGCACCCTGGTGGTCAGGACGCCCACGGTGGTCGTCTTGCCCGCGCCGTTGGGCCCGAGCAGGCCGAAGACCTCGCCGCGGCGGACCGTGAAGCTCAGCCCGTCCACGGCGGGACTCCGGCCCGGCTTGTAGACCTTCACCAGGTCCGACACCGCCACGGCAACGTCCACAAGGGCCAGCGTAGGCCGGATCACCCACCCGCAGGCGGCGACCGACCCTCCGGTGACCAGCCCGCGACGGTGACCGGCCCGCAGCCGGTGATCGGCCCGCAGCCGGTGATCGGCCCGCAGCCGGTGATCGGCCCGCAGCCGGTGATCGGCCCGCAGCCGGTGATCGGCGATCGCCGGCGCCCGCGGGCGGTGGCCGGCGATCACCCGCCCGCGGTCACCAGCCGGCGGGCAGGGGGCGGCCTTCCGCGAAGCCGGCGGCGGACTGGATGCCCAGCGTCGCGCGCTCGTGGAACTCCTCCACCGTCGACGCGCCCGCGTAGGTGCACGCCGACCGCACGCCCGCGGTGATCGAGTCCAACAGGTCCTCCACGCCGGGACGGGTCGGGTCCAGCCGCATCCGGGACGTCGAGATGCCCTCCTCGAACAGCCCCTTCTTGGCCCGCTCGAACGCGTTGTCGGTGCGGGTCCGCGCGCTGACGGCCCGCTTGGACGCCATGCCGAACGACTCCTTGTAGAGCCGGCCCTGCTCGTCGCGGTGCAGGTCGCCCGGGGACTCGTAGGTGCCCGCGAACCACGACCCGACCATCGCCGCGCTCGCGCCGGCGGCCAGGGCGAGGGCGACGTCGCGCGGGTGCCGCACACCGCCGTCCGCCCAGACGTGCTTGCCCATCGCCCGCGCCTGCGCGGCGCACTCGGCGACGGAGGAGAACTGCGGCCGACCGACACCGGTCATCATCCGCGTGGTGCACATGGCGCCGGGCCCGACGCCAACCTTGACCACGTCCGCGCCGGCCTCGACGAGGTCCCGCACACCCTCGGCGGTGACCACGTTGCCCGCGACGACGGGCACCGTCGGCGAGGCGTCCCGCACCGCCTTGAGCGCCGAGATCATCTTCTCCTGGTGCCCGTGCGCGGTGTCCACGACCAGCGTGTCCACCCCGGCCTTCAGCAGTTCTTCCGCCTTGGCACGCACGTCGCCGTTGACCCCGATCGCGGCCGCGACCCGCAGCCGACCCTCGGCGTCCAGCGCCGGCGTGTACACCTCGGCCCGCAACGCCCCGAGCCCGGTCATGATGCCGCGGAGCCGCCCGTCGCCGTCGACGCCGAGCGCCACCCGGTGCGTGTTGTCGCCGAGCCGGTCGAACACGTCCCGCGGCGGGGTGTCCAGGGCGAGGGCGACCACCCGCCGGTCGGCCACGTCGTGCAGGCGGGTGAAGCGGTCCACCCCGGTGCACGCGGCCTCGTCCACGACGCCGAGCGGCCGACCGTCCTCGTCGACCACGACGACCGCGTTGTGGGCGCGCTTGTGGATGAGGTTGAGGGCGTCGGCCACGGAGTCGCCGGGCGCGAGCGTGAGCGGCGTGTCCCACACGGGGTGCCGCTCCTTGACCCAGGACACGATCTCGGCGACCGCGTCCGGCGCCACGTCCTGCGGGAGCACCACCAGCCCGCCGCGCCGAGCCACGGTCTCGGCCATCCGCCGCCCGGCCACGGCGGTCATGTTGGCCACGACGATCGGGATGGTGGCCCCGGTGCCGTCGGAGGTCGAGAGGTCCACGCCGAACCGCGACTCGACGGCCGAGCGGCTGGGGACCAGGAAGACGTCGTCGTACGTCAGGTCGTAGCTGGGCGCATGCCCTTCGATGAATCGCACGAAACTTTGACACTACCCGCTGGAACGGCGTCCCGCCCTTGGTCATGAGCCCCAATCACACGGTCCGTCAAGGCCCTTCGGTTGTGCGATCCTCCAAGCCCGCCCGGCTACCCGCTCGTGTGGCGTACCCGACGGGGACCGATCGGCACTGGGCGCTGGTCGAGTTGGCGGTTGCCGCGGCCGGGCTCGCCGTACCGGACGGGCTGCGGAGCCGGGTGCGGGGTGGCCAAGGTCAGGTCGGTAGGTCGGGTGGGGTCGGGGGTTTGGGGAGGAGGGCTCGGACCGAATCGATGGTGTCGGCCTCCGACGCGTCCTTGTCCGGGCGGTACCGCAGGACTCGGGCGAAGCGGAGGGCCACGCCGCCCGGGTAGCGGGGGCTGACCTGGACGCCGTCCAGTTCGATCTCGATCACCAGTTCCGGCCGCACGGTGACCACCCAGTCGGTCTTCTCCGTCGCCAGCGCCATCAGCTCGCGCGTCTGCCACGCCAGCAGCTCGTCGGTCAGCCCCTTGAACGTCTTCCCGACCATGATCGGCGGCCCGCCGTCCGGGTCCCGCGCGCCCAGGTGCAGGTTCGACAGCAGGCCCCGCCGCCGGCCGCTGCCCCACTCGACGCCGAGCACCACCAGGTCGAGGGTGTGCACCGGCTTCACCTTCTGCCACGACCGGCCCCGCCGACCCGCCGCGTACACCGACTCCAGCGCCTTGACCATCACCCCCTCGTGCCCGGCGGACAGCGCGTTCGACAGCACCGCCTCCGCCTGCTCCGCGGAGGGCGACACCACACCGGGGATCACGTGCGCCCCCGCCACCCGCCGCAACGCCTCCAGCCGCTCGGACAGCGGCGCGTCCAGCAGGTCCACGCCGTCCAGGTGCAGGCAGTCGAAGAAGAACGGGCTCAGCAGCAACTCCCGCGCGTCCTGCGCGCCGAAGCGGCTCATCGTCTCCTGGAACGGCCGCGGCTTGCCGTCGTCGTTCAACGCCAGCGTCTCGCCGTCCAGCACCACCGACGTGCACGGCAGCCCCTGGACCAGCTCCACCAGCTCCGGCACCGTTCGGGTGATCTCGCGCAACGTCCGGGTGAAAATCCGCACGCTCTCACCCGACCGGTGGACCTGGATCCGCGCCCCGTCGAGCTTGTGCTCCACCACGCACGCGCCCAGCTCCGCCAACGCGGCGTCCAGCGATTCCGCCGGTGACGCCAGCATCGGCCGCACCGGACGGCCCAGTTCCAGCCGGAACGACCCCAGGTTCCCGGCCAGCGCCGCCACGGCCGTGTCCGGCATGCTCCCCGACAGCATGAACGCCCGCCGCACGTCCTCGCCCGGCGCGTCGGCCGCCCGGGCGATCGCGTCGAGCATCACGCCCTCCAGCGCGCCCTGCCGCAGCTCACCGGTCAGCAGCCGGCGCAGGAAGTCCTGCTCGGCGGCCGTCGCACGCCCGAACAGCGAGGTCAACGCCGCCACCCGGCGCTGCGCCGACCCCTTGCCCGAGATCGCCGCGTACTCCCCAAGCGCCTGGTCCACCTCGTCGACCGTCAGCGTCGGTGCCGGCGCGGGCTGCGGGGTCACGTCGAAAACCGTGCGGTAGCCCGCCCCGATGCGCCCCTGGCTGGGCACGCCGATCAGGAACGACACGACCGCGGGCGTCGTCATCCGCCGCACCAGTTCGGCCAGCGCGGCGACCTTGGCCAGGCGCGACCGCGTGGCCGCCACCGCGGCGGACGTCTCGACCACCTCACTGAACAGCACGATGACCATGGTGCACCGGGGGTACGACAAAAGCCGGTTGGACGATCGCGCAAAACGAGGGGGCGGAATTGTGCGAGCGTCTAGCAGAGCGAATGCATCTCCTGGACCGCTCGCCGTAGCCGGTCGGGAGTGAGGGCGGCGTAGCCGAGGACCAGGCCGGGGAACGTGGGCACGCGGGTGTAGTCCGACAGTGGTGGTGCGTTGATGCCGGCTTGGGCCAGGCGTCGGGAGAGTGCGGTGTCGTCGGTGTTGTCGGGTAGGCGCAGGACGACGTGCAGGCCGGCTGCGACGCCGATGGGGGTCCAGTCGGGGCGGACGCGGGCGAGTTCGTCGAGCAGGGCGTCGCGGCGGGCCCGGTAGAGCTGGCGGGTGCGGCGGAGGTGGCGGTCGTAGCCGCCGGTGCGCAGGAGCTGGGCGAACGCGGCCTGGTGGAGGGTGCCGCTGCCCAGGTCGTCGAGGCGCTTGCGCTCGACGACGGCCGCGCGCAGCGGCGGCGGCAGGACCAGCCAGCCCAGGCGCAGCGCCGGGGCCAGGACCTTGCTGGAACTGCCCTGGTAGGCGACGTGCGCCGGGTCGAGCGCCTGCATCGCGCCGGTCGCCGGGCGGTCGTAGCGGTGTTCGGCGTCGTAGTCGTCCTCGATGACGACGGCGTCGCGCTCGCGTGCCCAGTCGAGCAGGGCGCGGCGGCGGTCGGGGTGCAGGACCACGCCGAGCGGGAACTGGTGCGCGGCCGTGACGAGGACCGCACGCGTGTCCACTGTGGACAAATCGGAAACGCGGAGTCCCTTGTCGTCCACGGGGATCGGGTGCAGGTCGAGGCCGTGCGAGCGGAGCATGTCGGCCGCGCCGAAGTGGCTGGGCTCCTCGATGGCGATGCTGGTGTGCCCGGCGGCGCGCAGGACGCGGCCGAGCAGCGAGATGCCCTGGGCGGCGCCGTTGACGACCACCACGTCCGACGGGTGCGCGGCGACGGCGCGGACCCGGCCGAGGTAGTCGGCGAGTTCCTTGCGCAGTGGGGCGAAGCCGGCCGGGTCGGGGTAGCCGAGGTCGTCGGCGGTGAGGGCGTTCAGCGCGGTGCGGTTGGCCTGGAGCCACTCGTCGCGCGGGAACGCGCTGAGCGCCGGCACGCCGGGGCGGAGGTCGAAGCGCCACGGCGGCGGGTGCTCGGGGGCGGCGGGGAAGGTGTTGGGCCAGTCGCAGGCGGCGGTGACGGTGGTGCCCGAGCCGCGCTTGGCCTCCAGGTAGCCCTCGCCGATGAGCTGGGTGTAGGCGGAGGTGACCGTGCCGCGGGCGACGCCGAGCTGGTCGGCCAGGTCGCGGCTGGACGGCAGCCGGGTGCCCGGCTTGAGCCGGCCCTCGCGCACGGCGCGCCGCAGCTCGGACTCCACGGCGCGGCGGCCGGTGAGCCCGCCGGGGAGCAGCAGCTCGCGGAAAGTGGTCCAGTTGGCGGCCATTGAATTGGAGCTTAAACGTGGACCACTCGTCGGTGAAGGTTGCCGGCATGAACCGTGTGAGAGTCGGCGTGGCGTCCGGGGCGTTGGGATCGCTGATCGTGGGGGCGTCGGTGCCGGTGACCGGCATGCTCCAGGGGTATCCGCTGCTGTCCGGGCAGGCGTTGCGGTACGGCTTGGGTGGTGTCGTGCTGCTGGGGTGGGTCCTGGCGCGGGGCGGGCGGCTGCCGGTGCCGCGGGGGCGGGACTGGGTGGCGCTGAGCGCGTTGGTGGGGCTGGGGATGCTCGGGTTCAACGCGTGCGTGCTCTACGCGCAGCGGTACGCCGAGCCGGGGTTCGTGGCGGCGGTGCTGGGGGCGAGTCCGCTGGTGCTGGCGCTGGTGGCGCCGTTGGTGGCGGGGCGGCGGCCGGCTCTGGGGGCGGTCGTGGGCGCGGTGTTCGTGGTGGGTGGTGTGGTGGTGCTGTCCGGTGGTGGGTCGTGGCGGGGGCCCGGGCTGGTGCTGGCGGTGTTGACGATGCTGGGGGAGGCGTCGTTCACGCTGTTCGCGGTGGGGGTGGTGCGGCGGATGGGCGGGGTCGCGGTGGCCACGTGGTGCTGCTTCCTGGCGGCCGGCGCGGGCGGGGTGCTGGGGACGTTCGTGGGCGGGTGGCAGGTGCCGACGGTGCGCGAGGGGGTGGCGCTGGTGGTGCTGGCGGTCGTGGTGACGGCGGTGGCGTTCGGGCTGTGGTACTTCGCGGTGGGGCGGTTGGGGGCGGACCGGGCGGGGGTGTTGATCGGGCTGATGCCGGTGGCCGGGTTGGGGGCGGCGGTGGTGTTGGGGGCGCAGGGGTTGACCGTGGTGGGGGTCGTGGGGGCGGTGGCGGTGGCGGCCGGGTGCGTGATCGGGCTGCGGCGGAGTGGGGCGAGCCCGGCTGGGGCCGAGCGGGCCGGCGCGGGGCGGGCTGGCGCGGGGCGGGCTGGCGCGGAGCGGGCTGGGGCGGGGCGGGCCGGCGCGGAGCAGGCTGCCGCGGAGCGGGCTGGGGCGGGGCAGACGGGGGCGGCGGGGGCCGGGGTGGGGTCGGCTGGGCAGCCCTCGACCGGGGCGGGGCCGACTGACGAGCCCCCGACTGCAAGCCTGCCAGAGGGCACCGACATTCCAGCCGTGCGGCGCTGAGGAAGCGTTGAGAAGAGGAGGCGCGGGAGGGGCGGGGGCGGCGGCGTGGCGGGGGAGGGCGGGGTTGAGGGCCGCCCTCCCGGGGTTGGATCAGCCGCCGTTGGCCATGCGGAGGACGTCGAGGGCCTCGTCCAGCTGGGCCTCGGTGAGCTTGGCCGGCACGTGGCCACGCTCCAGGACCACCTCGCGGATGGTCTTGCGCTCCTTCAGCGACTGCTTGGCGATCGACGCCGCCTCCTCGTACCCCAGGTAGCGGTTGAGCGGGGTCACGATGGACGGGGACGACTCGGCGTACTCGCGCATCCGGTCGGTCTGCGGTTCCGTCCCCACCAACACCTTGTCGGCCAGGAGACGTGCCACGGCGGCCAGGAGGCGGGCCGACTCCAGGACGTTGCGGGCGATGACCGGGAGCATCACGTTGAGCTGGAAGTTGCCCTGGGAACCCGCGAAGGCCACCGCCGCGTCGTTGCCGATGACCTGGGCGACGACCATCATCGTCGCCTCCGGGATCACCGGGTTGACCTTGCCGGGCATGATCGACGAGCCCGGCTGGAGGTCCGGCAGGGCCAGTTCGCCCAGTCCGGTTCGGGGTCCCGAACCCAGCCACCGCAGGTCGTTGGCGATCTTGAACAGGCTCACCGCGGTCGCGCGCAGCTGGCCCGAGGCCTCCACGACGCCGTCCTGGGTGGCCTGCGCCTCGAAGTGGTCGCGGGCCTCGGTCAGGGGCAGACCGGTCACGGCGGCGAGTTCCGCCGAGACGGCCGCGCCGAAGCCCTCGGGGGCGTTCAGGCCACTGCCGACGGCCGTGCCGCCGATGGGCAGCTCCGCCAGTCGGGGCAGGCTCGCGGTGAGCCGTTCGACGCCGTAGCGGACCTGCGCGGCCCACGCGCCGGCCTCCTGGCCCAGGGTCACCGGCACGGCGTCCATGAGGTGCGTGCGGCCCGACTTCACCAGGCCGGACCACTCCGCCGCCTTGGCCTCCAGGGTCTGCGCGAGGTGCTCCAGGGCCGGGATCACGTCCTTGGCCACCGCCTCGGTCGCGGCCACGCGCAGGGTCGTCGGGAAGGTGTCGTTGGACGACTGCGAGGCGTTGACGTGGTCGTTCGGGTGCACGTCCCGGCCCAGTGCCCGGGTCGCGAGGGTCGCGATGACCTCGTTGGCGTTCATGTTCGACGACGTCCCGGAGCCGGTCTGGAAGACGTCGACCGGGAAGTGGGCGTCGTGCGCACCCTCGGCGACCTCGTCGGCGGCCGACGCGATCGCCCGCGCCACGTCGGCGGGCAGCACGCCCAGCCGCTCGTTCACCCGCGCCGCGGCGGCCTTGAGCAGGCCCAGCGCCCGGATCTGCGCCCGTTCCAGACCCCGGCCGGAGATCGGGAAGTTCTCCACCGCGCGCTGCGTCTGCGCCCGCCACAGCGCGTCCGCCGGCACCCGGACCTCGCCCATCGTGTCGTGCTCGACGCGGTACTCCTGTTCAGCCATACCACCGAGTTTGGACTGCCTCTCCTTACTGGGCACAGTGGCCTGGAACACCTATGGTCGAGGTATGGACCTAGAGGTCGACCTGCTCATCGTCGGAGCCGGCCCCACCGGACTGTTCGCGGCCTACTACGCGGGTTTCCGAGACCTGTCCGTCGCGCTGGTCGACTCGCTGCCGGAGGCGGGCGGGCAGATCACCGCGATGTACCCCGAGAAGATGATCTTCGACGTGGCCGGGTTCCCCGCCGTGCGCGGGCGCGAACTGGTCACCGCCCTGGTCGCGCAGGCCGACCAGTGGAGCCCCACCTACCTGCTCGGCCGGCAGGCCCGGACCTTGTCCAGTGTGGACGATCGGTTGGAGGTCGGGCTGGCCGACGGTGCGGTGGTGCGCGCTGGGGCGGTGCTGATCACGGCGGGTATCGGCGAGTTCAAGCCGCGGCCGTTGCCGGCTGGTGACGGGTGGATGGGCCGCGGGGTGGTGCACTTCGTGCCGACGTTGAACGTCCACACCGGACAGGACGTGGTGGTGGTCGGTGGTGGGGATTCGGCGTTCGACTGGGCGTTGGCGCTGCACCCGATCGCGAAGAGCGTGACGCTGGTGCACCGGCGGTCGACGTTCCGCGCCCACCCGCCGACCGTGCGGCAGGTCCGCGATCTGGGGATCGAGATCATCACGGACGCCGAGGTGTTGGAGCTGCGGGGTGATGAATCCGTGGCGGAGGTGGAGCTGGGGTTGAAGGGCGGCGACCGCAAGGTGCTGCCCGCGCAGACCGTCGTGGCCGCGCTCGGCTTCACCGCCGACCTCGGCCCGATCGAGTCGTGGGGCGTCGAGCTGGACCACCGGGCGATCGTCGTGGACACCACCATGCGCACCGCGCGGGACCGGGTCTACGCGGCGGGCGACGTCGCGCAGTACCCGGGGAAGGTGAAGCTCATCGCCACCGGCTTCGGCGAGGCGGCCACGGCGGTCAACAACATCGCCGTCGTGCTCAACCCCGCCGCCCACCTGTTCCCGGGGCACTCGAGCAACGCGGGCTGACGTTGCGGGCTGACGTTGCGGGCTGACGTTCAGGGCACTACTTGGACCTGCTCACCGACGAACAGGTTGTCGAAGAAGGTCACCGCGGCCTCGTGCGAGAGGCGCACGCAGCCGTGGGACAGTTCCGTCAGGCTGCCCTCGTGGAACGCGATACCCGAATGGGTGAAGTAGACCGAGTACGGCATCGGCGCGTTGTACGGGACGCTCCAGTCGTCCTTCACCTTGCGCAGCACCGGGAACGTGCCGGTGGGCGTCTCGTGGCCGGGGCGCCCGTGCGTCACCGGAACGGGTCCGTAGCTCAGGTTGCCCCGGTAGATCAGCCACGCCTGGTTGGTGGACAGCTTCAGGCACGCACCGTCCGGGATGTCGCAAGGCGTGCCGGTCGAAGCGCTGGCGGGTGCCGCGAGGCCTGCCGTGAACGTCAGGGCCAGCGCGGCAGCCAAGGTGCCGAGCTTCCTCATCGCGAATCACTCCCTCACCCACTCGGCTACCCCGGGTGAGGGCCGGTCCAACCTCGGTCGGAGGTCGTGGCTGGGTACAGCCCGTCAGGCGACGACCTGCACCTGTTCGCCCGAGTGGAGGCTGTTGAAGTACTTGATGGCGGCCTCCATGGACAGGTGGATGCAGCCGTGCGACTCCTCGGTCAAGCTGCCCTCGTGGAACGCGATGCCGTAGTCGGTGAAGTAGACCGAGTACGGCATGGGTGCGTTGTTGTAGACGCGGCTGACCTCGTTCTTCACCTTGTGCAGAACGGGGAAGTAGCCGACCGGGGTCTCGTAGCCGGGGCGGCCGGAGGTGATCGGGACCGGGCCGTACTCCACCTTGCCGCCGCTGATCAGCCAGGACTCGTTGGTGGACAGGCGGATGCACGCGCCATCGGTGATGTCGCAGGGGGTGCCCTCGACGGTGACCGGAGGGGGCGGGGGAGCGGGCTGCGGGGTCGGCGTCTCGGAGACCGGGGACGAGGTGGGAGTCGGTGCCGAGGAGGAGGTGGTGGAGGAGTGGGTCGAGGACGACGGCGGCGTCGAGGACTGGTCCGATGTGGACGTGGCGGACGGTTGACCTGTTCCGCACGCTGTCACGGTTGCCAGGAAAGCGATTGCCACCAGTGCGGTCTTGCGCATCGCGCACCCCCGGGGTTGTTGCGGTATCTGCCCTGGAGACGCCACCCGACCGGCGTTGGTTGCCGCGCGGTTGTAACGAAACGGGAAGGGCCGTCCCGCGCGGTGGCGGGACGGCCCTTCCGGTGTGTGCCTTGCGGACTACACGGCGCCCGCGTACTGGCTGATCCAGGAGCGGAACGCCGGGACGTCCATGTAGATCGACGGACCGGTCGCGCAGGTGGAGCTGTTGTTGCCCGCGCGGCTGGTGGCGCCGATGAGCTGCCACGTGCCGTTCACCGACTTGATCTGCGGGCCGCCCGAGTCGCCGTAGCAGGCGCCCGAGTTGCCGTTCGGGTTGTTCGTGCAGATCTCGTAGGTGCCGTAGATGCCGTAGCAGCTGCTGTCGGACACGATCGAGGTGTTCAGCTCCTGCAGCGTGATCGGCGCGCCGCCGCAACCACGCGGGGCGCAGGTCTGGCCCCAGCCGATGATCCGGGTGGCGGTGCCGACCGGGCCCGAGGTGGACGCCACGGTGATCGGCGCCTGGCTGACGCTGGTGGCCAGCCGGACGAGCGCGATGTCGTAGCTCGGGTGGTTGACGATCTGGGCGCCCGACGCGACCGAGCCGCCACTGGTGCGGTTCGTCGAGCCGATGCGGGCCCGGATGGACGAGGCGGACCGGCCCTGGACGCAGTGCTTGGCCGTCACGACCCAGTTCGCCTTGATGAGCGAACCACCGCAGAAGTGGCTGCCCGAGGTGCTCTGCAGGGACACCATGAACGAGTAGACCTGCGTGGCGTTCCCACCGCCGACGATGTACGGGGTCAGCTCGCCTTCGTCGGACGGGGCCGCCGCCGCCCCACCCGCCGCCGCGAACGCCGCCCCGATCGCAACCGCGAACGCGGTGAACAGGGTACGAACCTTCATCATTTCCTCTCCGCGCCCGGCGCAGGGATGCCGGGACACGGATCGGAAACTAGGGAGGGTGGCCGGATGATCACTACATCCGTTCGGCCGGTAACAACCCGTTGACCGTTGACAGCCGGGCGTCAGTGTCCGCTTTTCGGACGGATGCCGCGCTGGCGCTTTGGGGTGCGCTGCGCGCTCTCAAGACGGACGCGCTGCGCGCTCTCAAGATGAACGCGCTGCGCGCTCTCAAGATCAAAAGCGGCGCTCGCCGCGCGGCAGGCCCCCGGGGGGTGGAAGGGCGTCGGTTCGTCCCCCGTACGGCCTGCCGGAGGCAACCACCCTTCGCCCTTCTTGGCAACCGGAAAAGCTGGTTGCCAAGAAGGGCGAAGCACGGTTGGGCTGCGCCCAGGCCGTACGGGGGACGAACCGAGGCCCCGCTGTGGCTTGGCAAGCCCAGGAGCGCCCGCGGCGCAAAAGCAGCGCCTGCGGCGCAAAAGCAGCGCCTGCGGCGCAAAAGCAGCGCCTGCGGCGCAAAAGCAGCGCCTGCGGCGCAAAAGCAGCGCCTGCGGCGCAAAAGCAGCGCCTGCGGCGC
>NZ_JAPSLK010000099.1:7822-12917 GCF_031180885.1 Saccharothrix sp. | reverse complement strand
GGGGGTGGAAGGGCGTCGGTTCGTCCCCCGTACGGCCTGCCGGAGGCAACCACGCTTCGGTCCTTTCCGCAACCGGTAAAGCGTGGTTGCGGAAAGGACCGAAGCGTGGTTGGGCTGCGCCCAGGCCGTACGGGGGACGAACCGACGCCCTTCCTGTGGCTTGGCAGGCCTGGGCAAAAGCAGCGCCTGCGGCGCGAAAGAGCGCCGCTGCGCGGCGTTGCGTTGGCCGTGTTCGGAAGGCCCGGTTGGCCTCGGCGGACTGGGCGTTCGTCGAACGCTTCGGGATTCCGATGTGCCCGGCTGAACCCATCACCGACCGCCGGCGTAGAGCAGCACTGGTGGAGCCCGGGAGGCTCTCGTCACGCGGGCGGCACCGACATCCCCGGGTGCCTGGCAGGGCCACGCCGTCGGCGGACGCGGGGGCCGAGGGTCCGCATCACCCTCGGCCCCCGGCCCGGACCGGCGGTTTCCCGCCGGCCGCTCCATACTGCCGCCCGGTCACCCCCACCCCGGGTCGGCCCGCCTGCCGGTCACCGCGCCACCGTCTCGCCGTGTCGAGCCAGCCACTTCTCGGTGTACCGGCGACCCGGCACGCTCAGCGAGGGGCCGAGCTGTCCGTCGCACACCAGCGTGACCCCGCGCCGGCCCGGGGCGGCCAGTTCGGCGGCGGTCTCGATGCCGGTCAAACCACCGCCGACGACGGTGATCGGGGCGTCCGGCGGCAGGTCCGCGAGTGCGGCGCGCAGGCGTTGGGCCGACTCCAGTTCGGCGATGGTGACGGCGTGCTCGGCCGCCCCGGCCGAGCGGGTCGCCCTCGTCCTGCACGACGTGTTCCGCTACGCGTTCGCGGACATCCGCCGAGATCACCGGTCGCACTCCCGCCGCCTGCCGCCAACTGGCGTCGTCGGCCCGTCGCCGCATCCGCGCCGCCCAGGCCCCCACGACCCCGGCGGCCCGGCAGGAGCGCACGGTCAACGGCCGGCCCGGGTTGATCGCCCAGCAGGACGGCGTCACGCTGTCGGTGTTCGCCTTCGAGATCGCGGACGACCGGATCAAGCGAATCTGGACCGTGCGCAACCCCGAGAAGCTGAGCCTGTGGACGACGTCCTGACACTACGATCAGCGAATGGGGAAGCGCCCGGTCCACGCGGGGTCGTTCATCGGCGGCGGGGTGTTCGCTGTCGCGTCGGTGTCCTTCTTTGACGATTTCCTGCCCTGGTGGGCCTCGGCGCTCATCACCTACGGCAGCCTCCTGCTGGTCGGTGGTGTGTGCGCGCTGCAGGAGCGCGTGCGCTCGCGTCGTACGCACGCGGCCGCGCAGTGGGGTCATGGGACTGGCCCGGTCGGTCCCGTCCAGCCGGGGTACGGGCGACCGCAAGGGATGTAAGCGGGTTGTAAGGCACTCGGCGCATGCTGGAGCCGTTCGCAGGCGACGGCACCCGTGGAGCCGGGCCTACGACCGGGCGCGAAGGGGGAGCCGTCCGGCCGTGGGTGACACCGGAACCCGCCCGGTCGCGTCGGTACCCCGGCCCGCACCGCCCGCGAACCCGGAGGCGGTCGCCGTGGCTGTGCCGGCGCTGGCCACGGCCGACCCTCCGGTCCCACCCGCGGTCGAAGTCCCCGCCTCCCCCGACGAGTTCTCGGGAGGAGTCGTGACCACCGGTCGCCTGTTGCCGGGTGTCTTCGCGGAAGAACGACACCTGGTGCCCGCCAACGCGCCCACCCACCACTCCGCACACCTCGGCGAGCGCTACCGCGCGGTGTGCCGGGCGCTGTGCCTCCCGGTGTACTCGGGCTCGTGCCACACGTGGCGGCGCTGGCCGATCTGCGCGAACTGCGCCCGCCACCTGCTGGGCGTCCCCCTGCCCCCGCTCCACTCCCTGAACTGACCCGTACGCCTTCGCACCCGGCTGCACGACGCGGCAGTCGGGTGCGGGGTGTCGGATGCGGCGTATGGGTGTGGCCGGAGAGGTCGCGGCCGGGGGCGCCGTGCAGGACGCGCTACCCGGGTAGCGCCGCAAGACCGCCGTCGCCCGTCGGGCGGTGACCACCGACCGCCGTCCGGTGGCCGCCGTTCGACGGTCCCCGGCTCGGCACGTGCCGGTGTCGGGGTTTCGGCACGTGCCGAGCCGGGAAGCCTCACGCGGGGCCCGCCACAGGGCACCGGGGTCGGGGAGCCGCTCGGGGGATCAGTAGCCGCGGTAGCCGCCGCCGGCGAGCATGGAGACCAGGCCTGGGTGCCGGTGGAAGCCGCCGTAGCGGGCGTAGGTGTAGCGGACGCCGGCGATGATGTTGTCGACCGGGTTGTAGATGTCGTCGTGGCCGGGCAGCTTGTACGCCTGGAACGTCGGGTCGATGCACTGCATCAGGCCCTTGGACGGCGTGCCGCGCGCGGCGTTGGAGTCCCAGTTGTTGATGGCTCTGGGGTCGCCGTTGGACTCCTTCTGGACGATCGTCCAGATCTCGTCGACGCTGTTGTTGTCGATCGGCGTGCCGTTGGCCGCGAGGATGGCGATCGCCTCCCGCGCCCACGCCTCGACCTGGCGCTGCGTCGGCGACTTGCGGGCCTCGGCGGCCTCGTGCGCGGCCTTCGCGGCGGCCTCGGCGGCTGCCTGCTGACGGGCCTGGTAACCGCTCTGGGCGACACCGCTGGCCTGGTTGAAGGCCTGGAGCGCGGTGAGGTGCTCCTGGCGGATGATGCGGGCGGTCTCGTCGCCGAGGTTCACCGCGTGGACGGTCTCGACCTTGCCGGTGCGGACGTTCTCGTCCGGCAGTCCGCCGAACTCGGCGCCACCGGCCATCGGGTTGAGCGTGCCGCTGGTCACGGCGTGTGCCGCCGCGCCTGCGCCGGTCACGATGCCGACCGCGACGGCCACACCGGCGAGTCTCTTCGGGAGCCTGCGATCGGGTTCGGCGCGGTGCGCGCCGACGTATCCCGGTGCGGCTGCGCTGACCGTGTAGACGGTCGGCTCATCCGCCCGGGACTTCCTATGGCGAGCCAAGGGAAGTGCCTCCTGCGTCGGGGAGCCCTACCACCGGCCACCTGGCGGGGGATCCAGGCCGGGCGGCAGTCCGGGGGATGACTGCTTGCCCGTGTCCGGCCGGTGATAGAACCGTTATCTGGCGACCGGGAACGTAACCGTTGGTTACGTGCGGGGGCAAGACAAGCACCAATGGTGGTGATGCAGGTCACGTTTGCTGGTGGTTGTGTTACTCACAGTCAACAGAAACCCCTTGATGATCGACTGACTCTCCCGTACGGTGGTCATCGATATGGGGATCTTGATTTTCTTCCTGTGATCGGTCGCCGGTCCGCGTAGAGCACCGCTCCGCGGCGGCTTCGCCGAATTTCTTCCTCTGCCACCGATCAACTCGGCTGCCCTTTGCGCGCGCCGAGAACAGGAGTTCGCCTTGCGCACCGCGCAACTGTGCCTACACGACGTGACCAAGCGATTTGATACGCGAATGGTGCTCGACCGGGTCACCCTGACCGTGAAGCCGGGGGAGAAGGTCGGCGTCATCGGCGACAACGGGTCCGGGAAGTCGACCCTGCTCGCCCTGCTCGCCGGCCGCCTGGCCCCCGACCACGGCGAGGTCACCGCGGTGGCCCCCGGCGGGGTCGGCTACCTGCCGCAGACCCTGGACCTGCCGCCGCACGCGACCGTCGCCGACGCGATCGACCTCGCCCTGGCCGACCTGCGCGAGCTGGAGGCCGAGATCCGCCGCCTCGAACTCGACCTGACCGACCTCGACCACTACGCCGAGCTGGTCGAGCGGTTCGAGGCGCGCGGCGGGTACGAGGCCGACACCAGGGTGGACATCGCCCTGCACGGCCTGGGCCTGCCCGCCCTGGACCGGAGTCGCCCGCTGGGCACCCTGTCCGGCGGCGAGCGGTCCCGGCTGGCGCTGGCCGCCACCCTGGCCGCCGCGCCGGAGCTGCTGTTGCTGGACGAGCCGACCAACGACCTGGACGACCAGGCGGTGGCGTGGCTCGAACAGCACCTGCGCGCCCACCGCGGCACGGTCGTGGCCATCACCCACGACCGCGTGTTCCTGGAGAACGTGACCGCGACGGTCCTGGAGGTGGCGGAGGGTCGCGTCCGGCGCTACGGCGACGGCTACGCGGGCTACCTCACCGCCAAGGCCGCGGACCGGGCGCGGCGGCTGCGGGAGTACGAGGAGTGGAAGGCCGAGCTGGCCCGGCACGAGCGGCTCGCGTCCTCCAATGTGGCCCGCATGAACGCCATCCCGCGCAAACTGCCGCTGGCGGTGTTCGCCGCCGGTCCGTTCCGGGCGCGGGACCGGGCGCACGGGGTGATGAGCCGCATCCGCAACGCCAAGGAACGGGTGCACCGGCTCACCGAGTCCCCGGTCGCCCCGCCACCGGACCCGCTGCGCTTCACGGCGGACCTGGAGGTCTCGTCGACGTCGGTCGTCACCCTGTCGGACGTCCGGGTCGGCGACCGCCTGCACGTGCCGGAGCTGGTCCTCCAGCCGGGGGAGCGGCTGCTGGTCACCGGCCCGAACGGTGCCGGGAAGACCACGCTGGTGCGGGTGCTGTCCGGTGAGCTGGTGCCCGACGCGGGTCAGGCGGTCGTCCCGGGCCGTGTCGGCCACCTCGGCCAGGACGACGTGCCGTTCCCGCGCGGGATGACCGTGGCGCAGGCCTTCGCGGCGGGGCGCGGCGACCCGGAGGAGTGGGCGGACCGGCTGCTGGCGCTGGGCCTGTTCACGCCGGGGGACCTGCGGCTGCGGCTGGGTGAGCTGTCCTATGGCCAGCGGAGGCGGATCGAGCTGGCCAGGCTGGTGACCGAACCGGTGGACCTGTTGCTGTTGGACGAACCCACCAACCACCTGTCCCCGGGTTTGGTGGAGGACCTGGAGCAGGCCCTGACCACGTACGCGGGCACGTTGGTCGTGGTAACCCACGACCGCCGAACCCGCTCCCGCTTCACCGGCCGGAGGCTGCACTTGGACCACGGCGCAGTGGTCCCGACCTGATCACTACGGCGGAGGGCTGTGTGCAATGCGCCGCGCCCGTTGCACGCAGCCCTCCGCCCCGCTCAGTCCTCCCGCCTCCGCCCCGCCGCCGCTG
>NZ_JAPSLK010000099.1:0-7722 GCF_031180885.1 Saccharothrix sp. | reverse complement strand
CCGCCGCGGCCTCCGTCACCGCTGCGCCGCCGAATGTCGTACCCCCGTGGGATCATGGAGACGGGGGCCGGAGGCCACACCTCAGGCCGTGACCAGCGACTTCTCCGCCGCCTCCGCCGCGTCCACCGTCTGCGCCAACAGCAAAGCGATGGTCATCGGCCCCACCCCACCCGGCACCGGCGTGATGAACCCGGCCCGCTCGCTCGCCGCCACGTACTCCACGTCCCCCACGTTCCCGGGGTTGTACCCGGCATCCACCACCACCGCCCCCGGCTTGAGCCACGCCCCCCGCACGAGTTCCGGCTTGCCCACCGCCGCCACCACGATGTCCGCCGTCCCGACCACCGACGCCAGGTCCTCGGTCCGCGAGTGGCAATAGGTGACGGTCGCGTTGCGGGCCAGCAGCAACATCCCCACCGGCTTGCCCAGGATCGGGCTCCGACCGACCACCACCGCGTGCCGACCCGCGAGCGGAATCCCGTAAGCGTCCAGCAGCCGCAGGATGCCTCCAGGCGTGCACGAGTGGAAGCCGGGCTCGCCGAACGCCATCGCCGCGAAGCTGTGCATGGTCACCCCGTCGACGTCCTTGCCCGGCGCGATCGCCTCGAACGCCGCCCGCTCGTCGATGTGCCCCGGCACCGGGTGCTGCAACAGGATGCCGTCCACCAGCGGGTCGGCCGACAGCTCCGCGATCCGCGCCACCAACTCCTCGGTGGTCGTCGACGCGGGCAGCTCCACCGCGCGCGACTCGATGCCGACCCGGGCGCACCGGGAGCGCTTCATGCGCACGTAGGTCTGGGACGCGGGGTCGTCGCCGACCAGGACGGTGGCCAGCAGGGGTGCGCGGCCGGTGCACTGCAAGAACGCCAAAGCGCGGGAGGCGGTCTGCTCCAGCAGGGTCCTGGCCACGGCGGTGCCGTCGAGGATGCGTGCGGTCATGGCGGTACTCCTCACCCGAAGGAATGAGGGGCACCCAGGCGGGCGATGCCGGCTCGCTTGCACTCCCCGGTGGTGAATCCACCCGACGCCAGTCGTGCACCGCCGATTCTAGCCGGAGAGCAAGGTCACACCCCGCCGCGCACGGGCATCCACCAGGAGAGGGTGATCACCGGGTTGCCCGAGTCCGGAGGGCCCAGGCCGTAACCCCCCGTACATCTCGGCGGCGGCGAATTATGCTGTTCGGGGCTGCCCTCGCGGTGGACCGGACATGGCGGACGAACTGACGGGCGGGCTGATGGCGGGGCAGTACGGTCGATCTTCGGGGCAGCGGCGGCCGGCTTTCGGGCGGGTCGACCCGTTCTGCCTGTTCGCCGTGCTGCCGATGCTGCTGCTGGCGGGCCTGTCGTTCTGGGGCGGCATCGCGATCGTCGGGGTCGTCGTGATCGTGGCGGCGATCCTGCTCGTGGTGTTCGACGCCTGGTCCAACCGCCCGGCGAAGGTCGACTACGACCGCGAGTACTACGACGACGAGGACTACTGAGCCCTCCACGGCGCGACGCCGATGCGTCCGGTGCTGCCCAGGTCCAGGGTCACCGCGGGCGCGTCGACCCGGCTGGGTTCCCCGTTGGGCGGTAGCCGAGGCGTGAACGTCTGGCGCGGCGCGCCCGCGACCGGAGCGATGTCGATCTTCACCCCGACCTGCGGCGGCTCCGACACGTCGTCGTAGGTGTTGCGCCACAGCAGCGCGGACGTGGCGTGACCACCGGGCTGCAGCACGACCTCCTGCGGCTCCGCCGTGAACGACTCCACGCTGGAGATCTCCGCCGAGGCGGCCCCGGCCAGCACCCGCACGTCCAACTCCCGCCCGTCGGCGTCCAGCAGCCGCACGTCCGGGTAGCCGGTCACGGTGTACGGCTCGGTGCCGCAGTTCACCATCTTCAGCGTCAGCACCCGCAGCCCGGACGCGGCCTCGGACTCCAGCGCCGACACCTCGACCCCCGACTCCGGGCACACCGGGGCCGATACCGTCGGCACCAGCGTCAGATCACCCGACCGCGCGGCCACGGGCGGTGCCCCGCACGCGCCCACGAGCAGCAACAGCGGCAGCACGACCCGAGCTTTGACCACGATTCGATCATGGCACAGCCGCGGCGGACACGAAGTCCGCGGCGAGCGCGGTGAACTCCTCGACCCGCTCGATCTGCGGCATGTGCCCGGTGGCGGGGAACAGGTGGCTGCGCGCGTCCGGCAGCGCGGCGACGGCGGCGTGGAAGTGCCCGACCGGCAGCACGGTGTCCCGGTCGCCCCACACCACCAGCACCGGCTTGCCCGCCGTGGCCACCGCGGCCGGCAACGCCCGCCGCCACCCCGGCCAACTGCCCAACAAGGGCGCGCCCAAGGTCATCAGGGTCCCGACGAACGTGGCCCGGAAGTCCGGCTGCCGGCCGACCTTCGCCGCGTGCCGCACCATCTCGTGCGTCGCGAACGCCGGATCGGCGAACAGGGCCTGGTTGAGCGCCAACCCGGCGTCCCGCGCCAACGGCCGGAACCGCCCGCCCACCAGCGGCAAGGCCGACAGCACCCCGTAGAGCATGGGCCGCAGCGGCAGGTTCGCCTCGCGGCCGAACCCGGCGCTGTTGACCAGCACCAGCGACGCCACCCGCTCCGGCCGCGTGGTGGCGACGGTCATGGCGACCGCGCCGCCCAGCGAGTTGCCCATGAGGTGCACGGGCCGCCGTTCGCCCAACGCGTCCAGCACGCCGACGACGGCTCGTGCGAACGTCGGCAGCCCGGGTTTGGCGCGCAGCTTCGGGGTGAGACCGAAGCCGGGCAGGTCCATGCTGATCACGCGGAAGTCCGCGGCCAGCCGGTCCTGCGCGTCCTGCCAGTCCTCCAGGCTGCGGCCGATGCCATGCACGAGCATGACCGGCGCGCCGTCCTCAGGCCCCGACACCCGCACCCGGACCGCGACGCCGTCCACCTGGACGGTCGTGGTGTCGGTCGCCGTCACCGCACGCCCGCCGGCTTGGTGGCGCGGGTGCCGGCGAGCTGGTCGCCGATCTCGCCGCGCAGCGTCTGGACCGCGTCGATCACGTAGTTCTGCCGGACCCGCCACGGGCTCCGGTCGCCCTGCCCGGGGAAGTCCCCGATGGACCGCTGGACGTACCCGGACGCCAGGTCCAGCAGCGGCTGCTTCGCCATCACCCGGTCCGGCCGGGGCACCACGGAGCTGAACCCGTTGCGGTCCAAGTGGTCCAGCACCCGGCACACCAGCCGCGACGACAGGTCGGCGCGCAGCGTCCAGGACGCGTTGGTGTACCCGATGCACACCGCGAAGTTCGGCAGCCCGGTGATCATCGCGCCGCGCCACACGAACTGCTCCGACAGCTCCACCGGCGTCCCGTCCACGCTGGGCTCGATCCCGCCGAACGCCTGCAACCGCAACCCGGTCGCGGTCACGATGACGTCCGCCGGCAGCACCTTGCCCGACTTGAGCCGGATGCCCTCGGGCACGAACTCGTCGACGTGGTCGGTCACCACGGCCGCCCTGCCCTGCTTGACCGCCTTGAACAGGTCGGCGTCCGGGACCGCGCACAGCCGCTGGTCCCACGGGTCGTAGGTGGGCGTGAAGTGCTCCCGCACGGCCGCCGGGTCGTTCAGCGACTTGGTCGACAGCTTCGTCAGCAGGCTCCGCGCGGCGCCGGGGAAGCGGCGGCAGAACTGGTAGAAGCCGGTGGTGAACGCGATGTTCTTGGCCCGCGCGAGCTTGTGGGCGAGGTCCGCGGGCAGCACGGCGCGCAGGGTGTCGGCGATCTTGTCGCGGCCCGGGACGGGGCTGATCCACGTGGGGGAGCGCTGGAGCATCGTCACGTGCGCGGCGGTGTCGGCCATCGCGGGCACGAGCGTCACGGCGGTCGCGCCGCTGCCGATGATGACGACCCGCTTGCCCGCGTAGTCCAGGTCCTCCGGCCAGAACTGCGGGTGCACCACCTGTCCCGCGAAGGACTCGCGGCCGGGGAACTCCGGGTCGTGGCCGCGGTCGTAGTCGTAGTAGCCGGCGCAGGAGTAGAGGAAACCGCAGGTCAGCGTGCCGCCATCGGACAGGGTCAGGGTCCACCGCTGGTCGGCGGTCGACCAGTCGGCGGCGACGACCTTGGTGCGGAACCGGATGTGCCGCTCGATGTCGTGCTCGGCGGCGGTGCGCCGGATGTAGTCGCGGATCGACGGCCCGTCGGCGATCGCCTTCGCGTCCCGCCACGGTTTGAACGGGTAGCCGAGGGTGAACATGTCCGAGTCGGAGCGGACGCCGGGGTAGCGGAACAGGTCCCACGTGCCCCCGATCGCGTCCCGCGCCTCCAGGATCGCGTAGGTGCGGCCGGGGTGTTCGGTGCTCAGCCGGTACGCCGCGCCGATGCCGGACAGGCCCGCGCCCACGATCACGACGTCGAGGTGGGAGGGTTCCGTGGTCGCCATGGGCCCCAGTGTGCTGAACCCGCCGGTTCCTGTTCTTGACTTCGCACGACAGTTATTTGACCCTGGACGACATGTCGGTGGTCCGGTCGGCCGGGTTGCGCGGGTTCCGCGCCACGGTGGCCGAGCTGGGCGGGCACGCCGACGACTACGCCGCCGCCGCGGGCCTGCCGATCGCCGCGCTGGACGTGGACGACCTGCTGGTGTCCGACCGGGCGGTGGTGGCCGTGCTGGAGATCGCGGCCGAGGCGTTGCAGTGCCCCGACCTGGGGTTGCGGGTGGCGTCCCGGCAGGACTTCGGCATGCTCGGGCCGCTCGCGCTGGCCATCCGCAACTCGCCGACCGTGGCCGACGCGCTGGAGTGCACGTCGCGGTACCTGTTCGTGCACGCCCGTTCGCTGAGCTTGACCATGGAGGACGACCCTTATCGGGCGCGGGGTGTGGCGGCGCTGCGGTACGGGCAGCCGCCGTGGTTGCAGGAGTCGGTGCAGGCGACGGACCTCGGGTTGGGGTTCCTGCACCGGGCGATCCGGTTCCTGGTCGGAGGGTCCTACGGGCTGCGGTCGGTGGAGTTGCCTTACACGCCGGTGTCGCTTGGGGTGTATGAGGAGTTCTTCGGCACTACTGTCCACTGTGGACGCTCGGCGGCGATGTTGCGGGTGCCGCGGAGCCTGACCGCGCAGCCGTTGCCGGGCGGTGACGAGCGGGTGTGGCGGCTGGCGCTGGCGTTCCTGGCCGAGCAGACCGCGGGGGAGGGGGCGTCACTGGCGTTGCGGGTGCGCGGGGTGGTCGTGCAGTCCCTGGGCACCATGCCGCCGGAGGTGGAGGCGGTGGCGCGCTTGGTGAACGTGCACCCGCGGACGTTGCAGCGGCGGTTGGCGGCGGAGGGGACGACGTTCGCCGAGATCCTCGACGACGTCCGGCGGCAGGCCGCACTGCGCTATCTGACCACGACGGACATGCCGATGAGCCAGGTGGCCGGGATGCTGGGCCTGTCCGAACAATCCGCCCTGAGCCGCTGCTGCCGCCGCTGGTGGGGCTCAACACCCACCTCCATCCGCCGCACCGGCCTCGGCGCAGCCAAGCGATAGCGCGCCCGCGCCGCCTGCTCGACATTCCCCCAACCAAACCCCCAACCCCAACCCCACGCCGTCGCCCCGCCGTCGCCGTCGCCCCCGCCTCGCCCCGCCCTCGTCCCCGCCGTCGCCGTCGCCCCGTCCCCGCCGTCGCCTCGCCCCCGCGCCGCCATGCCGCCACCCGCTCCGCGCCCGTGTCGCCCAAAGACAAATCTCTGTCGCGCAGGGTCAAGTGTTCGCATCGGCTCGTTGGGCACGCTGGTCCCCATGGACAACTACCGGTTCAGCGGCGGCACGGCGGTGGTCACGGGCGCGGCGAGCGGCATCGGCGAGCACCTGGCGCACGGGCTCGCGGCGCGTGGCAGCGACCTGGTCCTGCTGGACCGCGACGCGGACCGGCTGAAGTCGGTGGCGGACGCGATCGGCCGGCGGCACCCCGGCGTGACGGTCGACAGCATCGTCGCCGATTTGTCCGATGTGTCGGGTATTCCCGCCTTGGTGGCTGAAGTGTTGTCGGCTCATGAACGCATCACGTTGCTGGTGAACAACGCGGGCGTCGCGCTGGGCGGGCAGTTCGATCAGGTCAGCGCCGAGGAGTTCGACTGGGTGATGGACGTGAACTTCCGCGCGCCGGTCGCCCTGACCCGTCTGCTGCTGCCGCGGCTGCTGGAGTCGCCGGGCAGTCACGTGGTGAACGTGTCCAGCCTGTTCGGCCTCATCGCGCCGCCCGGCCAGGCCGCGTACTCGTCGAGCAAGTTCGCGCTGCGCGGGTTCTCCGAGGCGCTGCGGCACGAACTGGCTCCGCGCGGCGTCGGCGTGACCACCGTGCACCCCGGCGGCATCCGCACCCGCATCGCCGAGTCGGCGCGCGTGGGCTCCGGTGTGCCGGCGGCGGAGGTGTCGCAGGGCAAGGAGGGCTTCGCGAAACTCCTGACCTACCCGGCCGGCAAGGCGGCGGAGAAGATCCTGGCCGGGGTCGAGAAGCGCCGCCCCCGCGTGCTGATCGCGTTCTCGGCGATCGCCCCGGACCTCCTGGCGCGCCTCTTCCCGACCCGCTACATGGCCGTGCTCAACGTGCTCCGCCCCTCCGCCGCGCGCAACGCGTCCTCGGGCTGATCCCCGACCCACTCGGCGAGGCGGGGTTCGACGGCCGCGTAGACGTCGGGGTCCAGCCCCATCCCGGTGTGGGTGCTGCGGACTTCGACGCACTCGGCGCAGGGGTCGCGGCACAGTTCGGGCGGCGCGATCATGTCGTGGGCCGAGAACAGTGCCAGCGCATGCACTTCCGGCGGCAGGGGTGCGGCCAGCGCGGCGATGTTCGTGTCGTAGCAGTCACCCGTGAAGCACTGCTCGTTCAGCAACCCCGGTACGCCCCAAGCGGAAGCCCGAGCCAACATCCGCGCCACCCGGACCACGGCGGGGTGCGCACCCAGCGGGTCCAGCACCGGACTCCCCAGCATCACCAACCCGCGCACCAGATCCGGCCGCCGAGAAGCCACCAGCCGAGCCAACCACCCACCTCGACTCTGCCCGAACAGGATCACCCGCCCGCCAGTCGCCTCAACGTGCTCCGCAGTCCGCTTCTCCAACCGCTCCACCAGTTCGGTCGTGCACCCGACGTTCAACCCGATCCGAGCCCCAACCGGCCGATACCCCCGCACCCGCAACCACCGCGAGGCCACCGCCAGACTCCGATCCCCGAACCCGAACCCGGGAACCAACACCACGCCGACCCCACGCCCCTGCCGCGGATCAACCCGCCGCCAAGCCGGATGCCGCAACAACCGAGGCAGCTCCAACACCGCGACCAACACCACCTGCTCTCCCACAAACCCCCGAACCACCCGCCCCAGCCGCCGCGCATGACCGCTGACCGTCCACACGTCGCACTCCTCCCGCCGGCGGCAAGTGCGAACGGGGTACCCACCCCACAACCCAAGTCACCTACAACCCGCCAACAATTCGCCAAGCACCCCACCCCGTCGCCAACCGTCACCACACCCGCCGGACACCCTCCGAACACGCCCACTACGCCCCGCCACAAGCCGCCGCCCGCCCACCGAAGCCGAGTTCGGGCGGTCGACTCGGCATCGAGCCGCCGACGCTCAGGGGACTGTTTCAAGATCGGTGTGTTCGGCCCGACACGCCGGGCCTGGGGTCCGGCGGGATGGGCACTGTGAGTGATGACATCTGAGCTTGTGAGCGCACGCAAGAGCGAGACCGGGACCGGGCGGCA
>NZ_JAPSLK010000038.1 GCF_031180885.1 Saccharothrix sp. | reverse complement strand
TTTGATCTTGAGAGCGCGTCAGCGCGTTTTCTTGAGAGCGCTACGCGCGTTTTTCAAAGCTCTTAAACCGCTTTCACAAGCGAACGCGCTGACGCGCTCTCAAGATGAAAAGCGGGCTTGGGAGGCCACCGGGGGAGGAAAAGCAAAAGCCAAAAGCGACCGCGCTGCGCGCGGTAAGGGCAGCCCGCTGCGCGGGCGCAGGGCAGGCGCTGCGCGCCAAAGCAGCCCGTGTGCGGGGCGAAGAGCGCTTGCGAGTCAGTCTGGGCAGGTGGTCAGGGTGGTGGTGAAGTGGGTGAAGGAGGCTGCGATTTGTCTTGGGATGCGGTCCTCGTCGACGTAGACCACGGCCGGTTCACCGGTTGGGCCGCATGCTCGGTAGTCCAGCATCACCGTGTCGTGGCCCGCCGAAGGCATCTGGCAGATCACCACGCCCACGTCCGGATAACCCCACTCCTCCACCATGTACCTACTACCCAGCTCCGGCGAGTCGATCCCCCACTTCCCCCCGATCCCCCGCAAGCCCCGGATCTCGATGTGATCCGGGGCCCACGAGGTCGGAAAAGGGGTGAACACGCAACGGCGGCGAGGGGTGCCGCCGTTGCGTCGAGCCAACAATTCGAGGTAGGCCCGCGGGAGGGAGACACCGAGCAGCGCCTCCGCCCCTCGGACCATCGCCTCGGTCAGAGGAGGACCCGTGTAGTACGGGTCCTCCTCCCAGAACGGGTCACTCATGCGTCTTCAACGCGTGCCCTCCTGTGTGGCCGGTGGCGCTGTGGACGTCCTGCCTGATGAGTTGCATTCGACCACTGTCCTGGTGGTGGTGCCAGGTGTAGTCCTTCGGCGTGCTCTTCAGGCCCGCGGCCTCGTTGGCCAGCTTCTCGTCCATCTTCCGGTTGCCGGTGAGCTTGATGCGCACGTCCGGCACCTTCGGGTGGCGCCACTTGGAGAAGTCCGGGAAGCCGTTCTTGTCGAACGGGACGCCGGTCTTCGGGTGGGTCTTGCCGGCCAGGTGCTTGTTGCGGATGACCGGGCCACCGCAGTTGTGGACCAGAAGGTCCGTGGCACCCGCTGCCACGTAGTACGTGTGCAGGCCGTCGACGGTCAGGTTGTGGACCCGTTGCTGTTGGGTCCACGCCCGGACCGCGACCACCTGGACGTACGTGCCGCTGCCGGTGCGCAGGAGCGTGCCGGCCTTCAGCAGCCCCGCGTCGACCCACGAGTTCAGGTCGACCGACCAGAACGGGTGGCCATCGGTGGCGATGACGGTGCCCTTGCCGTCACCGGTGTCGACGGTGATCTCGACCAGGTTCTTCGAGCCGTCGCCGACGATCAGGTCCGTGACGGGTCTGGTCTCCGTCTTGCCGGTTTCCGGGTCGGTGGCCACGACCAGGTCGCCGATCTCCACCTCGCTGATCGGCTTGCGGGTGCCGTCGGCCATCAGCACCGGGGTGTCCGGTGTGAAGCTGTTGGGCACCGCACACGGCACGGACGTGTTGCGAGCCGCCTTGGCCGCGTCGCCGCCCTTGTCCGCCGCCCGCGCACCTTGCAGCGCACGTTCGGCGTCACGAGCCCGGTCGGCGGCCTTGACGACCTCCACGCCCTTCTCCGCGGCCCGACCGGCCTTGATCAGGGCACCGGCACCACCGGGGACCACCGGCAGGACCAGGGCGGCACCATCGGCGACGATGCCCACCGCGTCGAGCGCGGCACCCCAGCCGTTGCCCTCGCGCACGTTCTGCACGAAGCTCGCCACGCCGATGCCCAGGCTGATGGCGTCCCACGCGCTTTCCACGTACCGGCCGTCGGGGTCGGTGAACTTCACCGGGTTGTTGCGGCTGTACGTGTACGCGGCCAGGTTGAACGGCTGGTACACGCCGCCACCCGGCGCACCGTCCAGATAGGACTCGACGATCGGGTCCGGGCTCTGCCACACCTGCGTCCGCGGGTTGTAGTAGCGGGCGCCGTAGTAGTAGAAGCCGGTTTCCTCGTCGAGTTCCTTGCTGCCGTACAGGTACGGGACCGGCGTGGGTTGCGCCGGGTGCTCCTGCACCCACGGCTCGCCGAACGCGAAGTACTCGGTGTGCTCGGTCAGGTTGCCGTGCTCGTCCGTGACGTACCCGGACGACCCGAGGTGGTCTGCGTGGAAGTAGAAGTGGTGGTTCTCGTAGGTGGAGTCGGGTTTGACCGTCTTCGTGGCGATCCGGGTGTCACCGACGAACACGTGCTTGAACGACTGCCCGTTGCGCTCGCTGAACGCCCGGTTCGGGTAGATGTGCTGCGGACCGGCGTGCTTGACGACCCGGTTGCCCTCGTCGTCGTACACGTACCGCACGGTCGCCGGCTGCTGCGGACTGGTGCACGCGTCCGGGTGCTGGGCGACGGTCTTGTTGCGGCTGTGGTCCTGGTTGCACGCCAGCCGGTTCTCCTCGTCCCACACCAGCTGCCGGCGCTTGCCCGGCGCGGGCGGCAAGGTGTTGACCGAGTCGATCAGGTTGCCGTTGGCGTCGTAGAACTCGTTGACCGGGCCGACGCCGCTGGGGGCGTGCGGTTTCCCGCTGTTGTAGGTGTAGGTGTAGTCGTAGGTGGTCTTCTTCTGCTCCTGCGCGTTGCCGTCGGTGGACGTGGAGTAGGAGATCGGGGTGTAGGCGGGAGCGGTCGTCGGTTCGGGGGCGGGTTCCGAGGTTGGAGCGGGTTCGGTTTGGGAGGTCTGCTCGTCCTCGGGCTCGATGGGCCCGAGAGGGGGCAGGGGCTCGCCGGTTGCCGGGTCGGTTACCGGGTCGTCGGCCAGGACCTGCTGCTCCGGCGCCGGGGACAGGGTCGTGCCCGGGTTGACCAGGATCTCGTGGCGTTGGGTCTTGCCGGTCAGGTTGTGGATCGAGTCGTAGGCCAAGGTCATCGAGTACCGGTCGAGCTTGTTGTCCTTGTTCTGGTACTCGCCGCCGGCCGACGTGAGCCGGTACAGGTCGTCGTAGCGGTAGGTCTGCCTGCTCGGGCCGCCGATCGGCTTGCCGTGCGGCAGCGGGACGGTGTTGGTCAGCGACAGGACGTTGCCCACGTTGTCGTACTCGTAGGAGATGTCCTGGAACTGGTGGCCGTCGGCCAGCCTCGACTTCAGGTTGCTCAGCTGCCGGTCGGCCGGGTCGTAGGCGAACGTGGTGACCACGCCGGTCCCGGTCTGCTGCACCAGCCGCTGGCCGAACTTGTCGTAGTCCAGCCGGGTCAGGTACGGGTAGTCGAAACCGGCCTTGCGCCCGGTCGCCCGGTGGACCTGGCCGCCGGAGTCGTACTCGTAGGTGAGCACTTCACCGTCGGGGTAGGTCATGTCCAGCACGCGGTTGAACGAGTCGTACCGGTACTGGGTGGTGTACGTGCGGGCTGGTGTGACCAGGGCGGTGACGGTGCGGGTTTCGCTGGTCTTCTCGCCCAGCGCGCCGTACTTGCGGGTCACCGTGCCCGCGCCGTCCTTCACCGCCACCACGCGGTCCGCGCCGTTGTCGGGAGCGCCCGGGCCGCCGTAGGTGTAGGTGACGTTGTTGCCGGAGAACACCGGGTACCGGATGCCCGCCAGGCGGTTGTACTCGTAGTCGTACTCGACCGCCTTGGCCGCCGCGCGCAGCTTGGCCGTGATCTTCGCGGTCTTGTTGCCGGCCAGGTCGTACCGGGTCTCGGTGCGGCCGTGGTCGGGGCTGTCCACGACGGTGCGCCGGCCGAAGTTGTCGTACTCGGCCTTCGTGGTGTTGCCCTTGTCGTCGACGACGCTGGTCAGCTGGCCCATCGGGTCGTAGCCGTAGCTGGTCCAGATCGGCGTGCCGGCGTTGAACTCCTTCACCGACGTGGTCAGCACGCGCACGTCGGTGTAGGTCCGGCGCTGCTTGCCATTGGCGTCGGTGGCGACGGTCTCGAACCTGGGCGTGCCCGACCGGTCGACGCCGAAGCCGTAGGACAGCTCGTTGGACGTGCCGTCCGGCAGGACCGAGCGGATGCTGCGGTCCATGACGTCGAAGCTGAGCTTCGTGGGCGCGACCGTGTCGTAAGAGCTGTTGAACGTGGTGTTGGCCGCGCCCTTCGGCTCGGTGACCGGGTAGTACTGCTCGACCACCCGGCCCAGCGGGTCGAAGGTGACCCGGCCGGAGACCACCATGACGTCCGCCGGGTCGGCCCCGGCGACGGTCGCGACCGTGCCGTCCTGCTTGCTCTGCACCGGACGGGCCAGGCCGTCGGCGAACTGGACGGTGTCGATCGTGTCGTCGCGGACGCCGGTGGCGGTGCGGTCGAGGTGTCGGGTGACCGCGTACGGGACGCTCGCCTCCGGGTGGTACTCGAAGTCGATCGTCGCCCGGCCGGAACCGATCTCGTACGGGCCGACGATCTCGTCCACCCGGCCCACGCTGTCGTAGGACGTGCGCAGGGACTGGTGGTTCTCGTCGATCGTGAGGTCGGGCAGGCCGAACCGGATGTCGTGCGTGGCCGTGGACTCGTAGCCGAAGCTGTCCTTGATGTGCTCGACGTGCACGCCCACGACGGTGTCGTAGCCGTACTCCTGCTGGTACCGCTGGCCGTTCTTGTTGGTCGGGCCGGTGACGGTGCGCAGGTTGCCGTTGGGGTGGTAGGTCAGGTCGCTGACCGCCGCCGAGCCGTCGGGCAGGATTTCCTTGACCACCGTCACGTCACCGGTTGTGCAGTCCACTGTGGACTCGCGGTGGCGCATGAGCGCGCGTGGGCTGGTGCCGGATTCGCGGACCAGGTTGGCCACGCCGACGATGTTGCGGTCGCGACAGGCTGGGATCGACGCCGTGTAGCCGAATTCGGCTTCCACGTCGTCAGCCGGTCCGACGTCGGCCGCGTCGAAGGAGCGGATGAGGTTGCCGTGGTCGTCGTACGACATCTCGGTGTACGTGGACTTGCCCGGGTTGGCCTGGCCCTCGTGGTAGTGCTTGTCCACGCGGGCCAGCAGCGGGAACACCGTCGCCGTGGTGGACGCCGGGTTCGCGGTGCCACCGGTGCCGATGTCGCGGAGCTGGTAGGTGTTGATCGTCTCCTGGAACAGCCGGCCCTGCGCGTCCGCGGTCACCGAGCGGGTCACCAAGCCGCGCGCGTACACCGTGTCGGTGCGGTACTCCTCGGTCAGCGTCCGCAGCACGGCGTCACCCGCGCCCGCGTCGCGCTGCTCGGCCACGACCTTGCCGTAGCCCAGGAACTCCCGCTCCAGCCGGTCGTACTTGCCGCCCTCGTACCGGAACGTGGACAGCTGCACGTCCTGGCCGTCGCCCGGGTGCCCGTCGTGCACCGCCGACCGCGACAGCACCCACTTGGAGTCCGGCTGGTCGGTGGTGTTGCCGGACCGGGTGTAGTCCAGGTCGATCTTCGCGCCCAGCGGCCGGGACACGGTGCGCAGCAGGTTCGTGCGGCCGGTCTTGTTGGCCGCCACCACGAACTCGTTGTCCCGGGTCGACCGGACGTGGTCGGCGTAGCCGTCGCCGTTGACGTCGCGCAGCGCCACCTCGGCGCGGCCGATGCCGGTGGAGACGTCACCGCCGGGGTTGAACACCAGGCAACCGAAGAAGAAGCAGAACCCGAACGTGAAGTACACGCCGCCGCCGAGGGTGGCGTTCTCGTCCTTGCCGATCTCGCCGCCGCTGCCCCGGAACGGCGTCGGCGCGCCGAACCCGTTGCCGGTGTTGATGGCCACGCCGACCGGCTGGTCGCCGTTGGCGAACACGCGGTCGGCCAGGCCGTCGCCGTTGACGTCGAGCAGCGTGGCGCTGGTGACCGACGAGCCGACCGCCGCCGACACGCCGCCCGCGAACCCGTAGTAGTTGGTGTTGAAGCCCAGGTTCACACCGGCGTTGGTGGTCTTGCCGTCGTTGACCGGGCCGCCCGGCCACGGCTCGCGGTCGGCGAACGAGTAGCCCAGGTTGAGCGCGGCGTCGCCGTTGTCGAACACCTTGTCCGGCAGGCCGTCGCCGTTGATGTCGAGCAGGTCGTAGCCGGTGTCGGACTCGCCGCCGCCGACGTTGCCGCCCACACCCAGCGCGGGCATCTCCACGCCCGACTTGGCGCTGTTGGCGTTGCGGCTGCCCGAGGGTGAGTCCTGCCCGCGCGCGTTGCCGCTGGTGCGGGCGGGGCTGCCCGCGTTGGCGTTGACGCCGTAGGCCAGCGACTCCGACTCGCGCACCGACCCGCCGACGCTGCCGCGCTTGTCGCCCAGGCCGCCGGTCATGTCGGAGTACTGCACGCCCGCCGAGCCCACGACGTCGGGGAACCGGTCGCCGTTGAGGTCGAGGAAGTCCAGCTGGCCGACCGTGCGGCCCTTGGCGACGCTCGCGCCCGCGCCGATCGGCACGCCCGGGATGCTCGCGCCGAACGTGGTCGAGATCTGCTGGGTGCGGCCGCGCCGGGACACCGCCGTGGCGCCGGCCACGTCGCTGTCGCTGATGACGTCGATGGTGTCCAGGCCCATGCGGGAACTGGCGGTGGCGTCACGGGCGACCCACGTGTTGTCGTCCGCGCCCGCCCAGCGGTCCTGGGCCGGGAGCGGTGCGAAGACCGTGATCCTCGGCTGCTTCACCTTGGGGTCGTTGGTGAAGCCGGGGACGTCGTCCTCGGTGGGGCCCTCGGGCAGGTCGTTCTTGTAGCTCTCGTCCAGGACGAGGTCGCTGCGCACGATCGGCTGGGTGGCCCGGTCGCGGTTGCCCTGGTAGCCGATCGCGCCCCAGCCCCGGTACGGCTGGGCGAACGCGCCCTGCTCGGCGGAGGCGTGCAGCGCGCTCGGGACGGCGGTGAAGTTCGTGCCGTCGTAGGAGATCGCCGCGGACTGGGCGGTGAGGCGTGCGGGCAGGCCGGTGTCCAGGGTGGCGAAGTCGAAGAACAGCTCGTCGCCCTGTTGGACGTCGGCCGTGACCCGCAGGTCCGCCGGGACCTGGCCGTTCACGATGTCGATCACGCGCTTGGCCAGGAGTGCGCCGCGCTTCTTGACGGTGAAGACCACGCGGGTGTTCGGGGTCTGGCCGGCGAAGTCGAAGGCCAGGGCCGGGTCGACGGTGACGGTGCCGGTCTGCGTCGCGGTGTGGGACGCCTGCGGCGCGGTCAGCGTGGACACCGGGTACATGTCCAGGTCGTAGGGCGGGTTGATGACCAGGACCGGGTTGCCGTTGTCGTCCACGACCGAGTCGAGGCCCTCCGCGGCCGTGTAGTGGGCGCGCGGGACCCAGCGCAGGGTGCCGGCGTCGACCGGCGAGTCGACCTTGAGCCGCCATGAGAGGGTGTCGTCGGCGGTGACCGGGATGTCCAGGTCGAGGTGGGCGGTGTCCTCGGTGGTGCGGTCGAGGACCTGGCTGTAGACGTCGGTGCCGTTGCGGGACACCACGACCGTCACGTCGTCGGTGGTCGGGCCGGTCTTGGTGACGTCACCGGACAGGTGCAGGGTGCCGGTCAGCGGCGCGACGACGACCGAGGGTCGGCCGCCGAGGGTGAAGTCGCGGGAGGCCAGGTAGGTGTCGTTGGCCAGGCCGTTGACGTCGGTGCTCGCGGTGAAGCTGGTGTAGGTGACCTTCGGGTCCCACGCGACCGTGTCGTACATGCCGTCGAGCACGGACTGGACGCGGAAGAACAGCGCCTCGCCCTTGCGGACGGTGATGTTGTCGGTGCCGGTCGGGGCGAACTCGATGTGGTCGTCGGGGCCGATGCGCTGGGCCCACAGTTCGGTGTCCTGGTGCTGGACGGTGACCCGGACGCCGTCCGCGCGGGTGTAGGCCTGCCGCTCGGGGCTGGTGTCCTGGACCAGCTTGACCCGGCCGTCCACGCGGACCACGCCGTCGAACGGAGCCACCCAGCGGCGGACGCCGTCCAGCAGCGGGAACGTGTCCACCTGGCGCTGGAACTCGGCGGTCTGGTCGCCGACGATCGTGCCGGACGCGGTGCCGGAGCCGATCGGGACGCCGGTGTCGCCGCTGTCGGTGCTGTAGGTGGGCTGGCCGTTGGCGTCGAGCCGGCCGAACAGGACACCGCCGTTGTTGACCAGGTCGGTGATGCCGTCGCCGTTGACGTCCAGGAAGTACCGGTCGGACGTGGTCGTCGTGGAGACGTAGTCGAGCTGCGCGGCGACGCCGAAGTAGGACTCGATGCCGACCGTGCCGGAGCGGGTCTTCTCGGTGGAGATGCCGGGGAGGTTGGTCAGGCGGATGGCGGTGTCGCCGAACTTGGTCGGGCCGTCGGGGCCGGACTCGTTGGGCCGGTAGAACACGCCGCCGCCGGAGCGGAACACCTTGTCCGGCAGGTTGTCGCCGTTGACGTCGGCCAGCGCGAGCAGGCCGTCCGACGAGCCGGAGTTGTAGCCGACCTTGACGCCGGCGGAGTTGGACTTGCTGACCGAGGTCGGGTTGTAGCCGACGTAGAGGTGGCCGCCCGCGCTCTTGTTGGTGGTGGCGGAGAGGGCACTGGCTTCGCCGTCGCGGACGTTCACGCCCAGGTCGTCGTCGCCGATGCCCCAGTTGCCGGCGGCGTCGAAGGCGTTGTACGCGCCGCTGCCGTCCCGGATGTCGTCGAAGTAGTCGAACGTGTGGGTGTTGAAGCGGGCGTTGTTCGCGTCGAACTGGCTGACCGAGGCGAGCAGGGTCTTGGCGAACGCGCCCTGCCGGTAGTCCAGCTCGTACGCGCGGATCAGGGTGTCGTCGACCTTGACCTCGACGCGGCGCAGCAGGTCCGCGGTGACCCGCTTGAACCCGGCGCGGGCGTCGATCTGCACGTCGGCGCGGCGGGGCTCGCCCCGGTCGCGGTCGCGGGTGAAGGTGACCGAGTAGCGGCCCTCGGTGTCGCCGTGACCGGTGTAGGTGATCTTGGTCAGGTAGAGGTTGCTGCCCGGCACCGAGCCGTTCGCGATGCCGCCGTCGTCGACCTTGGTGCTGTGGTAGCGGACGAAGTTGTCGTTGGTGTCCCGGGTTTCGCGCAGCGCCCAGGTGGCGATGTTGCCGGAGGCGTCCTTGAGGGTGGAGTTCGGGTCGTTGCCGAAGACGGAGCGCGTGCCCTCGCGGTCGGTGACCTCCCACCAGTAGTTGGTCGGGTGGTCGCCGTGCCGGACGATCTTGTCGAACCGGCCTTCGACGCGGGTGTGGAAGACCTTCTCGGCGGTGCGGGCCTGGAGTTCGCCGCGGTGCGCGACGGGGGTGAGCTGTTCGCCGTTGAGCAGGTAGCTCTCGGTTTCCAGTTGCGCGTGGTAGCGCGGGACGCCCCAGCGGGTGTCGAGGGTGATCTGGGCCTGGGCGAGGTCCCAGCCGACGCCGGTCCAGCCGTTGCCGCCGGCGGAGCTGTACTGGACCGCGAGCTTGGGCTGCATGCCCGAGCGGCCCGGCGGGACCTCCAGCGGGTAGGACAGGCGGGCGTCGCCCATGTTGTTCGCGGTGGGCGCGGAGACCAGGTTGACGCCGGCGGTCGGGTCGGCGGCCTTGATGCCCTTGAGCTGGTTGGGGTTGAACGCGGCGCCCTCGGGGTGGTCGGGGACGGCGACCGAGCCGTCGCCGGTCGAGGTCGGGGTGACCCGGCCCCCGAACAGCTCCGGCGGCGTGAGCCCGAAGGCGATCAGCGCCAGCACGACGAGGAGCACGCCGCCGGCGCGTCCTCTGGGTATCGGTCTGCGGCGGTTACCGGTCGACATGCGTCGTCCCCTCATCAGGCGGCGGGCTTCCCTCACCCGTTTCGAGAACGACGGCGGCGCTCGTTACCGAGCGGTCCTGGTGTCACCCGCCCGGCCCAGTGCACCGACTGCGGGAACCCGAACCTTGACGGCCGCTCGACCACCGGCTTAGGGTCCGCAAGACCGAAACTTAGCAATCTTCTTGCGAAAGTTTCGACGGACAGCCGTCGCAAGGAAGCGAGAAGCTCCGGCATGAGAACCACCCGTCTGGCCACCGCCGCGCTCACCGCGCTGGCCCTCTTCACCCCGCTGACCGCCACCGCCGACGAGGCGTCGGTCGAGGACGCGGGCCACGCCCGCAAGGACACCCTGCGCAAGGCCGCGCCCAAGGGGTTCTTCATCGGGACCGCCGTCGCCGGCGGCGGGCACCACGAGAACATGCCCTACCCCGACCCGTTCACCTCCGACCAGCCCTACCGCGCCGTGCTCGCGGCGGAGTTCAACTCGGTGTCCGCCGAGAACCAGATGAAGTGGGAGTACATCCACCCCGAGCGCGACAAGTACAACTTCGGCATGGCCGACGCCATCGTGAAGTTCGCGCAGCGCAACCGGCAGGTCGTGCGCGGGCACACGCTGCTGTGGCACAACCAGAACCCGGCCTGGCTGTCGGAGGGCTCCTTCACCAAGGACGAACTCCGGTCCATCCTGCGCGACCACATCAAGACCGTGGTCGGCCGGTACAAGGGCAAGATCCAGCAGTGGGACGTGGCGAACGAGATCTTCAACGACTCGGGTGAACTCCGCACCACGGAGAACATCTGGATCCGCGAACTCGGCCCCGGCATCGTCGCCGACGCCTTCCGCTGGGCCCGCGAAGCCGACCCGAAGGCGAAGCTGTTCTTCAACGACTACAACGTGGAGGGCGTCAACGCCAAGAGCAACGCCTACTACGCGCTCGTCAAGCAGTTCCAGGCGCAGGGCGTCCCGGTGGACGGCTTCTCCGCCCAGGCCCACCTGAGCACCCGCTACGGGTTCCCGGGCGACCTGCGGGCCAACCTGCAGCGGTTCGCCGACCTGGGTCTGGAGACCGCCATCACCGAACTGGACGTCCGCATGGACCTGCCCGCGGACGGCGTGCCGACCCCGGCCCAGCTCGCCCAGCAGGCGGACTACTACAACCGCACCCTGGTGGCGTGCCTGAACGTGGAGGGCTGCGATTCCTTCACGATCTGGGGATTCACCGACAAGTACTCGTGGGTGCCGGTGTTCTTCGAGGGCGAAGGCGCGGCGACGGTGATGTGGGACGACTTCGGCAAGAAGCCCGCGTACCACGTGCTGAAGGAGACCCTGGCCAAGGCCGGTCGGCGCTGACCCTCCCAAGGGACCGCTCCCAACCGACGATCGGAGGTTAAACCCCGGCCGCAACGGTCCTATCGTCGGGACCTGATCGGAAAACCCTGCTCCCGGACCGCGATCACGCGGTCCGGGAATTTCCGGTGAGGAGCGCCCGATGAAATCCCTGCGATGGGCGGGTCTGGCCGTGCTCACGGCCGCCGCGGTCGCGCTGTCGATGACGGCGGCGTCCGCGCACGACCCCGACACCCCCGAAGGCCAGGCCGCGGCCCGTGCCTTCCTGGCCGACCACCAACCCGCCGACCGGCACGCCGTCCTGGGCACCGCGGCCGGCGTGCCGTGCGTGAACGGCAAGGCCGACATCTACCCCTGCAAGAACGTCGACCTGCTCAGCGTCCTGCCGCTGTCGAGCATGGGCGGCGGCAACGGCAACGACATCTGGGGGTGGACCGACCCGTCCTCCGGCAAGGAGTACGCGATCGTCGGCCGCACCAACGGCACCGCGTTCGTCGACGTCAGCACCCCGACCGCGCCGAAGTACCTGGGCAACCTGCCGTCCAACGGCGGCAGCAGCACGTGGCGGGACATGAAGGTCTACAAGGACCACGCGTTCATCGTCGCCGACTTCATCTCCGGCCACGGGATGCAGGTGTTCGACCTGACCCGGTTGCGCACCATCACCACGCCGCAGACGTTCACCGCGGACGTGCTGTACAAGGAGTTCGGGCCGGCGCACAACATCGCCATCAACGAGGAAACCGGCTACGCGTACGCGATCGGCTCCAACACGTGCAGCGGCGGACCGCACATGGTGGACATCCGCACGCCGAAGGCGCCCAAGAACGCCGGATGTGTCTCCCAGGACGGCTACACCCACGACACCCAGTGCGTCATCTACCGCGGTCCGCACGTGCAGTACCAGGGCCGGGAGATCTGCTTCAACGCCAACGAGGACACGCTGACCATTGTCGACGTGACCGACAAGGCGCGCCCGGTCCAGTTGTCCCGCAAGGGCTACTCCGGTTCCCAGTACTCCCACCAGGGCTGGCTGACCGAGGGCCAGCGGTACTTCCTGCTCGACGACGAACTGGACGAGTCCTCGGGCACGGACAAGCGCACCAAGACCTACATCTGGGACCTGGCCGACCTGACCAACCCGGTGCACACCGGCACCTACCACTCCCCCGCCACCGCGATCGACCACAACCAGTACGTCAAGGGGCAGCACAGCTTCCAGGCCAACTACCAGGCCGGTCTGCGGATCCTCGACGTCAGCGGGGTCGCCTCGGCGCGGTTGACCGAGGTCGGGTACTTCGACATCTACCCGGCGGGCGACGAAGCCAAGTTCAACGGCGCGTGGAGCAACTACCCGTACTTCGCCAGCGGCATCGTCCTGGTCAACGGCATCGAACAGGGCCTGGTGGTGGTCAAGCCCAACCTCGGCGGCACCGAACCCCCGCCCGCCCGGTTCGAGAACACCACCGACGTCCAGATCCCCGACGCCGGCGCGGCCGTGACGTCGTCGGTCACCGTGTCCGGGGTGGCCGGCAACGCCCCCGCCACGCTGAAGGTCAACGTCGACATCAAGCACACCTACCGCGGCGACCTGGTCATCGACCTGGTGGCCCCGGACGGCTCGACGTACCGGCTGAAGTCGTCGAACAACGACAGCGGTGACAACGTGCTCACCACCTACACCGTCAACGCCTCGACGGAGACGGCCAACGGCACGTGGCAGCTGCGCGCACAGGACGTCTACCAGGCCGACACCGGCTACATCGACGCCTGGAGCCTCCAGTTCTGACGTTTTTCGAGGCGGGTGGCGGCCCACCGCCACCCGCCCGCGTGCGAGGAGCACCCCCATGCGCAGCCTGCGTTTCACCGACTGGGCGTTCCTGGCCGCCGCCGCGGCGGTGGTGGCCGCGGCGACGATCACCCTGACCCGCCCCACCCCGGCCCCGGCCCACTCGACGCACCAGCCCGACCTGGTCCCGGCGGCCCACAGCGACGGCCTGTCCGAGGCCGAGGGCGGCTACCGCTTCGACCGGGTCACCATGCCCGCCGAGCGGGGACCGGCCGTCCCGGTGGCGTTCCGCATCCTGCGGGACGGTGCGCCCGTGACGACGTTCCTGGACAACCAGACCAAGCAGATGCACTTTTTCGCCATCCGCGACGACATGCACGTCTTCCAGCACGTGCACCCGACGTTGGTAGGCGATACGTGGCACACCACCCTGTCCCTGCCGGACGGCGGCGCCTACCGCATGTTCGCCGAGTTCGTGCCGACGGACACCAAGGACCCGCGCCACCCGGTGGTGCTGGGCGTGCCCTTCACCGTTCCCGGCGACACGTCCCTCGTCCCGGTACCCGCGCCGGCTGTTTCGACCGTGACGGCGGACGGCTTCACCGTGACCCGGATAGACGAACCCGAACATCCGAGCGCGATGCGCCCGCAGTCCCTGAGGTTCGCCATCCGCGCCCCGGACGGCACCCCTGTGAAAGCATTGGACCCCCACCTGGGCGCGAACGGCCACATGACCGGTTTCCACACCATGCTCTTGTCGGCAACCCACCTCCACCCCGTAGAACCACCCGGAGCACCCTTGATCAACGGTGAACTGACCTTCAAAGCGGTGTTCGCGGACAGGGGCGAGTACCGCCTGTTCCTGGAGTTCTCGCACGGCGGCAAGCTGCACACCGCTGCCATCACCGTGGCGGTGACCTCGTGAAGCGCGTGGCGATCTGCGGCATCGGGACCGAGTCGAGCACTTTCAGTGCGCACCGCACGACCCGGGCCGACTTCACCGTGTGGCACGACCTGAGCCGCTACCCGTTCCTCGACACGTGGCGGGACGTCGAGTTCGTGCCGGTCCTGGTCGCCCGTGCGCTGCCCGGCGGACCCGTCGTCGCCGACGCCTTCGGCGAACTGCTGGACGGGATCACCGCCGGGCTGGCCGAGCACGGCCCGTTCGACGGCGTGTACCTCGACCTGCACGGGGCCATGCACGTCGAAGGGCTGGACGACGCCGAGACCCACCTGGTGCGGCGGGTCCGGGAGGTGGTCGGTGACGTGCCGATGTCGGCGTCGATGGACCTGCACGGCCAGGTCACCCGCGAGTTCGCCGACCTGGTGGACCTGCCCACCGCCTACCGGACCGCGCCGCACGTGGACGTCGAGGGGACCCGCGAACGCGCCTGCCGCCTCCTGGTCGACCACCTGCGCACGGGTGAACGGCCGGTCCGCGCGTGGGTGCGGGTGCCGCTGCTGCTGCCCGGCGAACGCACCAGCACCCGGCTCGACCCGGCCCGCGAGATCTACGCCCGACTGCCGGAGGTGTCCGCCCGGCCGGGCGTGCTCGACGCGTCGATCTGGATCGGCTACGCCTGGGCCGACGCCCCGCGCAGCAGCGTCAACGTCCTGGTCTCCGGGACCTCGCCGGACGCCGTGCGGGAAGCCGCCCGCGAACTCGCCGAAGACCTGTGGAAAGCCCGGGACGACTTCGCGTTCTGCGTCACCGCCCTGTCCCCGACCGACGCCGTCCGCACCGCCCTGGACTCCGACCGCCGCCCGTTCTTCGTCAGCGACTCGGGCGACAACCCCACCGCGGGCGGCTCCGGTGACGCGACCTGGTTCCTGGCCACCCTGCTCGACACCCCGGACCTCGCCTCGGGCGCCCGGACCGCGATCTGGGCTTCCTGCGTCGACCCCGCCGCCGTGCGGGCGTGCGTCGAGGCGGGCGAGGGCGGGTCGGTGGACCTCGCCGTTGGCGGCTGTTTCTCCGGGGACGAACCGACCCGACTGACCGGTGTGGTGCACAGGGTGGTCGAGGACGACCCGGTGGGCGGCGACCTCGCCGTGGTCCGGTCCGGCGGCGTGCACGCCGTGCTGACCACCCGCCGCAAGCCCTACCACTTCGTCGCGGACCTCACCGCCCTCGACCTCGACCCGGCCGCCCACGACCTCACCGCGGTCAAGATCGGCTACCTCGAACCGGACCTCCACCGCGCCGCCGCCGGCTCCGTCCTCGCCCTCACCGCCGGCGGCGTGAGCCAGGACCTGGCGAGCCTGCGCTACGACCGCCTGAACCGCCCGATTCACCCGCTCGATGCCGACATGCCCCACCCCGACCTCACACCGGTCCTGGTAGGCACGCAGAGGTAGCAGCCGACACCCCACGGTCGGGTGATACCGGGAACTTCCGGGGTCGCACGTCCGACCACCAGGCCACAGGCACTCTCGAACTAGGGGCGAACACCTCGATGTCAGGCACGAAGAACCCGGTGACCGCGCGCCGCGGCCCGTCGCTCAACCTCATCCTCACCGCCGTCGTGGTCGTGGTCGCCGCGGCCGTGATCGGCGGCATCCTCCTGGTCAACCGGTCGTCGGGGGCGAACGGCGCCCCGGACGAGCGGCTCGTGCCGGCCAACGCGCACACGCTGTCCCGTGTGGAGGGTGGCAAGGTCACCCTGGTCGAGTTCCTGGACTACCAGTGCCCGGCGTGCGCCGCCTACTACGCCAACGTGACCAAGAAGCTGGAGCAGGACTACCAGGGCCGCATCACCATCGTGACCCGCAACTTCCCGCTCCAGATGCACCCGTTGGCGCTGCCCGCCGCGAAGGCCGCCGAGGCCGCCGCGAAGCAGGGCAAGTACCGGGAGATGTACCACGCCCTCTACGACGGCTTCCAGACGTGGGCGGTGAACGGCCGGAGCACCAGCACCGACGCCGCCGCCGCGACCGCGAAGTTCGAGGAGTACGCCAAGGACATCGGGTTGGACGTGGAGAAGTTCCGCGCGGACTCCGCCTCGCCGGACGTCCAGGCGGTGATCGACCGCGACCTGGCCGACGGGCAGGCGCTGGGCGTGTCCAGCACGCCGACGTTCTTCCTCAACGGCGAGAAGTTCACCCCCTCCGGCGACACCTACGCGGACGTGGACCGCGAGCTGCGCGCGAAGATCGACCAGGCCCTGGGCGGATGAACCCCCGGCTGGCCTGGCTTTACGTCGTCGGCGGCGGTCTCGGCCTGGGTGCCGCGGCCGCGCTGGCGCTGGAGAAGATCGCCAAGCTGCGCGACCCCGCGTACGTGCCGACGTGCTCACTCAACCCCGTGGTGTCGTGCGGGTCGGTGATGGACAGCCCGCAGGCGGAGGCGTTCGGCTTCCCGAACCCGTTGCTGGGCATCGCGGCGTTCGCGGTCGTGGTCACCACGGGGGTGGCGGTGCTGGCGGGGTTCGAGCCGCCCCGGTGGTTCCGGGTGGCGATGAACGTCGGTACCGCGTTCGGGGTCGTGTTCGTGCACTGGCTGATCTTCGCGAGCCTGTACGACATCCGGGCGCTGTGCCCGTACTGCATGGTCGTGTGGGTCGTGATGCTGCCGATCTTCTGGTACACGACGCTGGACACGTGGCCGGCGCTCGCGCCGTTGCGCCGGGTGCACAGCGCGGTGCCGGCGTTGTGGTACGCGGTGATCGTGGTGCTGGTGCTGTTCGCGTTCTGGGACTACTGGTCGAGCCTGGTGTGAGGTCGTCAGGTCAGCGGCACCGGTTGCAGGTCGGGGTGTTTCGCGTGCGGGGCCGCGAGGTCGGGGAGGCTGCCGACCTCGCGGAGGACCTCGATCAACGCGTCCAGGAACGGCCCCTCCCGTGACCCCGCCGCCACCTTGACCAACCCGCGCCCGTCCGCCACCCGCGGCACGATGGTCTCGAACCGGTGCCCCGGAACCCGAAGCTCGACCCGCGCGTGAACCGGATCCGCCGCCGCGCCGCTTCCCGCCGGAGCGCCGCCACCCGCCGGAGCGCCGCCGGCACCAGCCCGTGCGCGTCTTCTGCCAGTTGCTGGTCCAGCTTGAGCCCCGACCGGACCTCCACCACCAGCACGTCACCCCTCGCCAAGGCCCAGCAACGGAAGTGCTTTGTCCAGTGTGGACCGTGTGCGATCCAGCGCCCGGTCGTGCGCTGTGGTGGGCGCCACCGGCCTGATCACCGCCGCGGCACCAGCGTTGAAGCGGGCCACGATCTCCGCGCCGACCGGGTCGCCGTGCCACCCCCGCAGGGCGTGCGGCAGGCCGTCGGACCGGATGCCGGTGTCGAGGTGGGTGGTCGGCAGGTCGAGGTATTCGTCCACGACCCGGCGGCCCGCGTCCTCGTCGCCGGCCAGGAAGGCGCGCAGCGGGCGTCCAGCGCGCCCCGGCGCAGGCTCTCCGACCGGGGCGTGGCGGCGGCGTCGAGGCCGGTGACCCGGCACCGGTTCGCACACAGCCGGCCCAGGCCCCGGGTAGTAGGCGGCGGCGGTGCGGCGGATGTCGTCGGCCGCGCCGAACACGCCGTTCACCGACTCTTGGTGACCCATTTCGTGGCCCGAGCCGGCGATAACCGCCACGATCGTGACCGTTGGTCTCTCCGCAACCCTGCCAAGGAGGTTCCATGCAGACCTTGGACCGCACCCGGCTCTCCTGGACCAAGCGGGTGCTCGTCGCCCTGAGCGCGCTGGTGTCCGTGCTCGGCGTCACGACGGCCGTCACCCCGACCGCCGACGCGGCCGTCTACAGCTCCTGCACCATGACCCGCTGCACCGCCGCCCGGTCGGCCAACTCGACGTGGGCCGCCAAGGGCTACCCGAGCACGCGCGGCTGGTACAGCTGGCCCAACGGGCAGTGCAACTTCGCCGGCGGCACGTTCTACAACCGCGAGGGCCAGCTGCCCAGCGGCCGGTCCTACCTGGAGTTCGACGTCTACCCGCGGGCGTGCGGCGCGGCGCGGGACGCCTACCGGATCGTGGTCGACCGGACGACCGGCGCGGTCTACTTCTCGCCCAACCACTACGCTGACTTCTACCGGCTCTGAAACGCCCTCGCGCCGCCCCCTTCGCGTGTGAAGGGGGCGGCGTCGCGGCTAGGCCCGTTCGAAGACCGCGATCGGGATCTCCCGCGCCAGCGCCCGTTCGAACGCCGCGAACCGGGACTTGGCGTTGCGGAACAGGTCCGCCAACTCCTCCCGCTCGGCACCACGGGCGATGCGCGCGGTGGCCTTGAGGGTGTCGGTGCCGATCTCCACCACGACCGACGGCCGGGCGAGCACGTTGTAGTACCAGCCCGGGTTGTGCGGCAGTCCGCCGTTGCCGGCCGCGACGACCCAGCGGTCGCCGGCGGACAGGTAGCGCAGCGGGGTCACCCGTTCAATTCCGGATTTCGCTCCAACGTGCTGCAGCAGGAGCAGGGTGCGCCCCTCGGTCACGCCACCGTTGGCCCGGAAGTCCTCGATCACCCGTTGGTCCTGCGCCCGCCGCTCTTCGAGCGTGGGCTGGTCGGCTGGGGGCTGGTCGGTCATGGCGGAGATCCTGGCACGTCAGGGCGTCCGGCAGGACACGGTCGGGTTCGCCCACTGACCGTTGGCCATCACGGTGAAGCCGAACGTGGTGCTCGCGCCCGCCGCGAGGTTGCCGTTGCCGTTGGGCTTCATGGTCATCACGTTGCCGCTGGAGTCCCAGCTGGGCGTGCCGTTCCACGTGGCCGACACCTTCTGCGGCGCGGTCACGGTGACCGTCGCGGTCCAGCTGGTGATCGCCGAGGAGCCGGCGGTGATGGTGACCTCGCCGTTGAAGCGGTCACCCCACTGCTGCGTGGTCCGGTAGGTCGCGGTGCAAGAACCGGCGGGCAGCGGGGTGGTGGTGCCCGGCGGGGTGTCGGTGGGGGCGACGGCGCGGCCGGTGCTGGGCGAGATCATGCCGGTGCACAGGCCCCGGGACTTCAGGTTGGCCACGATCTGCGGGATGGCGTTGATCGTCGTCTGGTAGCCGTCGTGCATGAGGATCACGCCGCCGGCCTGGAGGTTGGACGCGGCCTGCACGATCTGCGCGGTGCCGGCGCCCGTTCCAGTCCCGGGAGTCGACGCTCCACAGCACCTCGGTGAGGCCGAACTGCGCCTCGACCGCCTTGAGGGTGCTGTTGGTCTCGCCGTAGGGCGGGCGGAACAGCTTGGGCGCCTCGCCGGTGGCCTGCTGGATCGCCTGCTGGGTCTGGCTGATCTCGGAGGTCATCTGGGACCGGCTGAACTGGGTCATGTGCGGGTGGGTGTAGGAGTGGTTGCCGATCCAGTGGCCCGCGTCCTTCTGGGACCTGGTGAGCGACGGGTTCGCGGCGACCTTGTTGCCTTGGTTGAAGAACGTGGCGCGGGCGCCGGCCGACCGCAGTGCGCCGATCACCTGGGTGGTGGTGCTCGCGTTGGGGCCGTCGTCGAAGGTGAGGGCGACGTAGCGGCGGTGCAGTCGGCGGGCGGGGCGGCCGTGGTGGTGGTCGTGGTGCCCGGGGTGCCGGCGGCGTTCAGGGCGTTGAGGACGGAGGTGTAGGCGGGCTTCTTGTTGCCGCTGCTGTCGAAGAGCAGCGGGGTGCCGGACGCGCGCCACGAGTCGCTGTCGCGGATGCCCCACACGGTGATGCCGTTGCACCGGGACACGGCCAGGCACGCCTGCACGACCCCTTGGTACCGCTGGGCTTGCGTGCTGCCGGAGCCCTCGATGTCGAGTTCGGTGATCGGGACGTCCACGCCGAGGTTGGCGAAGTTCTGGAGGGTGGTGTGGTAGTTGGACGGCACCGGGTTGCCGGACAAGCTTGGGCGCGAAACGAGATCGTCAAGAATTTCGATAACCAATGAAGACGTTGTCGTGCGCTTGCCATTTCGGCAACGAAGTTTGCCCGTTCGGCCAGAGTCGACGCATCGTTGTCGGCGGAGGTGGTCACGGTGACCGAGAAGTTGGTGAACAGGTACGACGTGGTGGTGGTCGGCGGCGGCGCGGCCGGGCTGAGCGGGGCGCTGATGCTGGCCCGGTCGCGGCGGTCGGTGCTGGTGGTGGACGCGGGCGCACCGCGCAACGCGCCCGCCGAGGGCGTCCACGGTTTGTTGGGGCACGACGGGGTGAAGCCCGCTGACCTGCTGGAACGGGGGCGGGCGGAAGTACGGCGGTACGGCGGGCACGTGGTGCACGGCGAGGTGGCCGGGGTCGAGCGGGCGGACGCCGGCTCCACGGCGCCCGGCTCCACGGCGCCCGGCTCCACGGCGCCCGGCTCCACGGCGCCCGGCTCCACGGCGCCCGGCTCCACGGCGCCCGGCTCCACGGCGCCCGGCTCCACGGCGCCCGGCTTCACGGTGTCGCTGACCGACGGCCGGTCGGTGCACGCCCGGCGGCTGCTGGTGGCCAGTGGGTTGGTGGACGAGTTGCCGGCAGTGGAGGGTCTGCGCGACCGGTGGGGTCACGACGTCGTGCACTGCCCGTACTGCCACGGGTGGGAGGTGCGGGACCGGGCGATCGGGGTGCTGGCGTCCGGGCCGATGTCGGTGCACCAGGCGCTGCTGTTCCGGCAGTTGAGCGCCGACGTCACCTACTTCGCCAACAGCCGCCCGCTGTCCGAGGAAGACGGCGAGAAGCTGGCCGCGCTGGACGTCCCCGTGGTGCACGGCGAGGTTGCGGCCGTGGAGGTCGCCGACGACCGCTTGACCGGGTTGCGCTTGGCCGACGGCACGGTCGTGGCCCGCGAGGTGGTGGCCGTGGCGACCCGGATGGTCGCCCGCGCGGAGTTCCTCGCGGGTCTGGGTTTGCGCGCGGTCGAGCACCCGTCGGGCACGGGCGTGCACGTGCCCTCGGACGGGATGGGGCGCACCGAGGTGCCGGGCGTGTGGGTGGCGGGCAACGTCACCGAACCGTCCGCCCAGGTCGGCGCGTCGTCGGCCGCCGGGGCCGCCGCCGGTGCGCAGATCAACGCGGACCTGGTGGCAGAGTCGACCAGGTGGGCCGTCGACCTGCGACGGTCACCTTTCGACCACGCCTCCGAAGCACGCAACGCAGAGCGCGTAGCCGGCCCCCGCCGCCACGGCCTCTGACCGGACCACCGCGCGATCCCGCCAGTGGTCAGCGGGTTGACAGGAGCCAGTCCGACCAGGCGACCACCTCCATCACCCGGGAGTTGCCCGCCCGCCGCGCACCCGCGAGGCGGGCGGGCAGGCGGCCGGCTGCGCGCAGCACAGCCCACTGGTCGCCCGACAGTGTCAGCACCCGCACGTCCAAGTCCGCCAGCGCCGCCACGTCGTCCACGTCCGCCTCCGACAAGTCCACAAAGGACAAAGCCGGTAGCGCCGCCAGATCCGCCACGCGGACCGGCAGGCCCGTCACGGTCAGGTCCCACAGGGTCGGGTGGCCCGCCAGGAGGGACAGGTCGGCCTCGCGGGCCTCGAGTGTCAGGCCCTCCACGGTGTGCGGCAGGTGCAACTCCACCCGGCCCGCGCGGTTGATGCTCAGGTCGCGCAGTCCCGGTGTGGCGGTCAGTGCGCGCAGGTCCAGTGTCTCGGCGTCGTTGAGGTAGAGCTGCTGGACCCGCTCACGGTTCGGGATCTCGGCCAGCACCTCCGCCAGGTCGCGGGACTCCACCGACTCCGAAGCGTCGTAGTCCTGGTCCTCGTCCCGCAGCGGCACGACGAGCCGGCCGTAGTCCTCCAGCGACTCGATCTCGTCCTTCCGCAATTTTTCCACCACGGCCGTCATCCGCGCGGTGACCGACTCCGCGACGTACCCGACCGGGCCGTAGAAGTCCCGACCGTAGGCGATCAGCTGCCCGGACCGGCCCGCGCGGCCGGGGTCGAGGTCGAGCGCGGCGTAGTTGCCGGCCAGGTCGGTGAAGGCGACGACCCACCAGTCGCTGCGCGACACCCGCCGCACCGCACCCGGCGGCTCCGCCTCCAGCACCACCCGGTCCAAAGCGAACAGGTCCTCGTTCCACCCCCACGCCCCCGGATCGCCGTCCAGGTACTCCGACACCACCTCGCCCAGCGGCATGAGCTTGTACCGCCCCAGGACACCGCTCTCCCGCATGTCGTCACCGATCAGCAGGTACAGCGCCCGCACGTCCTCGGGCAGCCGTAAACCCATCTCCCGCTCGGCGGCGGCCAGGTCCTCCTCGGTGCACACCTCGCCGAACTCCGGGTCCCGACCGGTCAGTCTTCGGTGGTGCCCGACGAACTCCGCCAGCAATTCCCCGACCTGCCGCAGCACCTCCGGGTCGGTCGGCGCCCCCGTCGGCTCCACACGGGCCGGGCGCGGCATCCCGGGCAGCGGGTGCCGGGGGTGGCGGTACTCCGGGTCGAGCACCACGGTGTCCGCCGAACTCCCGGGCGGCGCGAAGGCGTGCGTGAACTCCGACCCGCCCCGGCCGTCCAGCGCCACCTCGACCACCAGCAGCCGGTCGTCGCCGGACGGCCGCAGCTCCGCCTCCAGCTTCCGGAACAGGTCGAACCGCTCGAACGAGGCGTCCCCGGTCATCGGCCCCCGGTCCGGGAACACCTTGAACGACCACGACCCGCCGGTCATCACGACCTGCCACACGCCGGCCCGCCCCGGCGCCACCTCCCGCTCGGCGATCCGGGTCACCTCCGCCACCAGAACTTCGCGATCTTGAGTCATGGGGGGAGTGTCGCACCGGGGTACGACAATTCAGCGCGGTCCGGCGAAGAGGTCCACCACCGGGTCCCACCGGTTGCGCCGGTCCGGCGGGAACCGCCGCAGCGACTTGGCCATCCGCCGCGACCCCGGCCGGTAGAACCGGCGCGCCCACGGCGACCCCGGCCGCGCGACCCGGCACGTGGCGTACAACGCCAGCAGCGGCACGAAAAGCCCGCAGATGCCCAGCAGCGTCCGTCCTTTGAGGATCGCCACCACGGCGAACACCAGGTTCACCGCCACCACCAGCACCGCCGCCAGGCCGCCGTCGTCCGGGTCGTCGTCGAACGGCGAGAACCCCGCCAGCAACAGCAGTCCCACCACGACCGCGACCAGCACCGCGTCCACCGACCGCCGCCCCTCCGGTCCCCAGTAGACGTCGTCGAGCCGCAACCACAGCGCGAACTCGTCCAGCGTCAGCGCCGCCCCGATCCCGAACCCGACCGCCGTCACGTCGGCCCACCCCGCAGCGGGCTGGAACACCAGCGCGGTCGCGCCCGTGAACAACAGCAGGAAGATGCCGAACACCTGGTGGTGCACGTGGACGCCGCCCACCGAGACGTCCCGGAACGGCCCGCGCCCAGCCCGGATGAGCCGCGTCACCAGCCGCGTGACGAGGAAGGCGACCACGAAGGCCCCGAGCATCCAGGCGACGACCGACCGATCCACCACGCCCGGCACTGTCGCACCCGGACCCCGTTCCCGCCGGCCGGACCATGCACAATGCGCACGGGGGTGGGGATGAAGCGGACCGGTGTGGCGCTGACCGCGTTGCTGCTCGTCGGCGTGTGGGTGGCGGCGCAGGTCCCGGTGGTGGTGGGCGCGCCGTGCCCGGCCAGGCGCCGCCCGGCCCGGAGGCCGCCCTCGAACGCTGCCTCGACCTGATGCGCTCCACCGGGAGGCCCGTCACCGAGTCGTTCACCGCCGGCCCGAGCATGGTGCGTGACGGGGCGGTCACCGTTGTCGCGCGCTCGGCCACGAAAGCCGTGCGGTGCGCCGTCCACAGAACCGGCGCCACGAACTCGGAACACGACATCGACCAGGACCGCGCGGTGACTTCGATGGGCTTCGCGGGCTACCCGACGGAAGGTAAGTGGTACACGTTCGGGGCGGTGGCGGCCGACGTCGCCACGGTGATCATCCGGACGCGGTCCGGGCACGAGGTCCCGGCTCAGGTGAGCAAGGCTCCTACCTGGCGGACCTCACGGGTGTCCGCGAGGACAAGTCGCCCTACGTGCCCTTCGTCCGCGCGCTGGACGCGCGCGGCAACGTCGTCTACGAGGGCTGAATCTCCGTCCCCAACGCCTCGACGGCTTCGACCAGCGGGCGCAGAGCGGCGTCCTGACGGGCTTGGTCCAACGCCTCCCGCAGCGCCGTTCCGTGGGTGGGGCGGGCCTGCTCCAGCAGCGCCAGACCGGCCTCGGTCACGTCGGTGTAGATGCCGCGCCGGTCGGTCGGGCACAGGTAGCGCGACAGCAGGCCGCGTTCCTCCAAGCGGCTGACCAGGCGCGTGGTGGCGCTCTGGCTGAGCACGACGGCGTTGGCCACCTGGTGCATCTGGAGGTGGCCGCCCTCGCCGTTGTGCTGCCGGCTGAGCACCTCCAGCAGGGAGAACTCGCGCACGCTCAGGTCGTGCCCGGCCTGCAAGGCCCGCTCCACGCGGCCCTCGATGCGGTCGTGCAGGACCGACAGCGCGCACCAACCGGCAGCGAGCGCCGTCATGGAGGGGGCGGTGGCGGTCATCGACAGCGGCCTTTCACTCGGAGGGGGACATCCGTCACGTTAGCATAGCCCGCGCTTGCAACTATCCCGCGTCTGCAACTACCGTCGGACGCCTGTAAACATCGTTTGCAAGTCTTCTGGAAGGTCCTCTCATGCCTCTCGCGCTCGTGGCCCTCGCCATCGGTGCATTCGGGATCGGCACCACCGAGTTCGTGATCATGGGCGTGCTGCCCGAGGTCGCCGCCGACTTCGGCGTCACCATCCCCACCGCGGGCTGGCTGGTCACCGGCTACGCGCTCGGCGTCGTGCTCGGCGCCCCGCTGCTGACCGTCCTGGGCACCCGGGTCTCGCGCAAGAAGATGCTCATGTTCCTCATGGGCCTGTTCATCGTCGGCAACGCGCTGTCCGCCCTGGCCCCGGTGTTCGCCGTCATGCTCGTCGGCCGGGTGGTGGCTTCACTGGCGCACGGGGCGTTCTTCGGCGTCGGCTCCGTGGTCGCCGCGGGCCTGGTCGCGCCGGAGAAGAAGGCGTCGGCCATCTCCCTGATGTTCATGGGATTGACCCTGGCCACCGTCGTCGGCGTGCCCGGCGGCACCGTGATCGGCCAGTCCGCGGGCTGGCGGGTCACCTTCGCGCTCGTCACCGTGCTCGGCGTGGTGGGCCTGCTCGGCGTGGCGAAGCTGGTGCCCGAGACCGGCCGGCCCGAGGGCGTGACCGTGCGGACGGAGTTCGCGGCGTTCCGCAACGTCCAGGTGTGGCTGGCGATGGCGATGACCGTCCTGGGCTACGGCGGGGTGTTCGCCGCCATCACCTACGTCGCGCCGATGATGACCGAGGTCGCCGGGTACTCCGCCGGCGCGGTCACCTGGCTGCTGGTGCTGTTCGGGATCGGCATGTTCGCGGGCAACCTTGTGGGCGGCCGGTTCGCCGACCGCGCCCTGATGCCCATGCTGTTCACCTCTTTGGGCGCTCTCGCCCTGACCCTGCTCCTGTTCACCTTCACCGCGCACGACCGGGTCCTGGCGGCGATCACCCTGACCCTCGTGGGCGCGCTGGGCTTCGCGACCGTGCCGCCGCTGCAGAAGTGGGTGCTCGACCAGGCGTCCGCCGCGCCCACCCTGGCGTCGGCGGCGAACATCGGGGCGTTCAACCTGGGCAACGCCCTGGCCGCGTGGCTGGGCGGCCTGGTGATCACCGCCGGCCTCGGCTACACCGCGCCCAACTGGGTCGGCGCCCTGCTGACCGGCACCGCGCTGGTGCTGTCGTTCGTCGCCGCCGGACTAAACCGGCGCGCCCAAGCCGCCCCGGCCCGGCCGCTGGTGGACGCCGTCAGTCCTCGGTCATGATCGGCTCGGTGAGCTTCGCGCCGTCGGCCCGGCCGACGAAGCAGGAGGAGGTCCGGTCGGACGTGCGGTCGCCGCTGGACGTGGTGCGCAGCTTCCACGCCTCCGCGGTCGGGACGACGACCCAGAACCGCAAGGTGGTCTCCTTGTCCTGGCCGGTCACCTTGTCCGACAGGAAGACCCGCGTGCACTCGGCGGTGGCCTTGCGCGTCAACTCCTCCACGGACGGGTAGGGCGCCTCCTTCTTGTGGTCGGTGCCGGAGTTGATGGTGTGCAGGACTTCCACGTCGTGCGGGGCGTAGCAGCCGATCCGGGCGTTGATCCCCAGCCCGCCGCCGCCCTTGGCGGGCACCCAGTTCAGGCAGTCGTTCTGGAACACGAGGAGGGTGTAGACCGCGATGTCGCCGTCCGGACCGACGGTCAGCACGGGTTGCATCGCGGGCGAGGACGTGGGGGCCGCCGAGGACGGGGAGGTCCGGGTGCCCGGTGGCGTGGTCGTCCCGCCCGGCAGGCCCAGGGTGAAGTACGGCTTGAAGACCGTGAAGTACAACAGGACCACCGCGCCGATCACGAAAAGCGGCGTCAGGGTTGCGGAGAGGATGAGCCCGGTGCGGCGGCGCGGTGCGACCACGGCAGCAGGGACAGGTGGGACGGCCGGGGTGCGGACGGTCGGCGGGTCGACCCGGGTGGTGGAGTCGTCGTGCAGCGCCCGTTCGATCAGGCGTCTGGCCTCGGGCGCGCGCAGTCGGCGTTCCGGGTCCGGTTCGAGCAGGCCCACGATCAGGTCGAACAGCGGTCCGGGGGTCAGGTTCGGCTGGGGGCGTTCGGTCATCACCGCGAGCAGGGTCGCCGACGTGGTGTCCCGCTCGAACGGGTTGCGGCCCTCGGTGGCGTAGAACAGGGTCGCGCCCAACGCCCACAGGTCCCATGCCGGTGACGCCGGCGCGCCCGACAGCCGTTCGGGTGACATGTACGCGGGTGAGCCGATGAGCGTGCCGGTCGCGGTCAGCTTGGGGTCGTCGAGGGCCTGCGCGATGCCGAAGTCGGTCAGCTTCACCGGACCCCGGCCCGGCACCATCACGTTGCCGGGCTTGACGTCCCGGTGCACCACACCGGACTCGTGCGCCGCCTCCAGCGCGGACAGCAGCTGACCCGCCAGGGTCGCCGCCGCGCGCGCGTCCAGCGGCCCGTCCAGGTCGACCAGCTCGTCCAGCGTGGGGGCCTTGATCAGCTCCATCACGATGTAGGTCTGGTCGTCCTCCTTGATCAGGTCGTACACCGTGACCACGGAGGGGTCGGCCAGGCGACCGGCGATCCGCGCCTCCCGCAGCACCCGCTCCCGGTACACCGCCCGTTCCGCGACCGGCACGCCGCCGGGGATCATCAGCTCCTTGACCGCGACGTCCCGGTCCAGCACGGTGTCCCGCCCGAGCCACACGGCCCCCATGCCACCCCGGCCCAGCTCGCGGACCAGCCGGTAGCGCCCGTTGCCCACCTCACGCATGGTCGGGGAGTCTGGCAGTCCCGCACGCCCGCGCGGCGAGGCGGCCAGGTCACTGGTCCGGTCGGCGCAACGGCCCGGAGCCGGGCCGGTAGGGCTCGACGCCCACCACGTGCCGGGCGTGCGTCGGCTCCACCACGACCTTGACCCGCTGCTCGCCGGGCACCCGCCACTCGAAGCGCGGCACGCCCAGGTACTTGTGCGCCAACGCGTCGATGGACCGGTCCGCCTCGGCGCCCAGGATGAAGTCCACCACCCGGCCGCGGATCACCACCCGGTCGTAGGGGTCGGCCGGGTCCACGCACGACAGCGACACCCTCGGGTCGCGCCGCAGGTTCTCCTCCTTCACCCGCCCCACGGCCGTGTTGAACACGATGTGGTCGCCCTCGACGTCCACCCACATCGGCGACACGTGCGGCGACCCGTCCGGGTTCACCGTGGCGAGGTGCCAGAAGTGGGCCGCCGCGACCCGTGCCCGAACCCGCTCGTCCAACACCGCGCCTCCCCGTGTGGTCGGTTGGCATTGTCCCGCGAGCGCCCCGACGAGCCCATTCCCCGGACGGCGGCATTCCGCGCCACAGTGGACTGGACTCTCCCACTGTCGGAGAGTCCATGCTGGTGCCCGTGGACGCGGAGTTGCTGCCGATCGGGCAGTTCGCCAGGTTGAGCCGGTTGAGTGTCAAGCAGTTGCGGCACTACGCCGAGTTGGGCCTGCTGGAGCCGGCGCACGTGGACGTCGACTCCGGCTACCGGTACTACCGGCGGGACCAGGCGCGGCAGGCGCTGTCGATCGCGTTGCTGCGGTCGCTGGACGTGCCGCTGCCGGTCGTCGCCGCGGTGCTGGCGGGGTCGGCGGAGGCGCTGGAGGGCGTGCGGCGGGCGCAGGAGGAGGAGTTGGCGCGGCGGCGGCGCACGGTGGCGGCGTTGCGGCGGGTGCTGGACGAGGGGCTGCCGGCCGCGCCCGTCCAGGTGGTCACCGAGCCCGCGCGGCGGGTCGTCATGGAGTCCGAGACGGCGGCCGGTCCGACCGACGTGGCCCGGGCGACCTCGGCCGCGGTGGCCCGGCTCCTCCCCCGCGCCCGGATCCCGGAACTCGTCGGGCTGTTCCCGGTCGAGCTGGCCGACGCCTTCGAGGTCCGCGTGGCCCTGGTGGCCGAGGACGGCACCGAGGTGCTGCCGGGCGGGACGTTCGCCCGTGCCACCCACGTCGGCCCCTACGACCAGGTCCCGCTCACCGCACACGCCCTGCTGGCCTGGTGCGTCGAGCACGGCCACCCGCTGCGCGGCCCGATCCGCGAGGTCTACGTCTCCAACCCCGCGACCACCGAACCCGACCACCTGGTCACCCACCTGATGATCCCCTTGGAGGACTGGACATGACCCCGACGCTGACCACCCACGGCCCCACCACCTACCTGAGCGTCACCGGACAGGGTGAACCTGGCGGCACCGAACACGTGACCGCCATGCAGGCCCTCTACACCGTGGCCGCCGCCATGGGCACCCGTCCGGGTCCCTTGGAGGGCCAGTGGTGGGCGGAGGACGAGCGCCCCGCGCTGGAGGTGCCCCGCGACCAGTGGCGCTGGCACCTCCTGCTCCCCCTGCCCGCCCCGCAGGACGGCCAGGTGGAACGGGCCAGGGAACAGACCCGCGCCACCTGTCCGGCGGTGGACCGGGTCCGGCTCGCCACGGTCGCGGAGGGCCAGTGCGTGGAACTGCTGCACGACGGGCCGTTCAGCGAGGAACACCTGTCGCTGAAGGTGATGGAGGAGTTCATCGCCGAGCACGACCTCGCGTACAACGGCCTGCACCACGAGATCTACCTGACCCCGCTGGACGACCCGTCCCCGCGGACCCTGCTGCGCCAGCCGGTGCGCCCGGCAGCTCAATCCGGCTCGTAGGACCGGCTCGGCCGGTTCACGGTTGCGACACGGCCGTCACGTCGGTGAGCACGTAGACCGAGCTGGTGATGCCGTGCGACACCGGTCCGTCCTTACGCGCCGTCGGGGGGACTAGGCGCAGGACGCCCGTCACGCGCACGTCCCGGCCGACTTCCTCGCCCCACGCGGGCAGGTGCTCGACGTAGACCGGCAGGTCGCCGCCCGCAGGCACGACCACCGCCCCGGCGTGCGCGTTGTGGGCGGTGCCGTGCAAGGTGATCCGCTGTCCCAAGTGGACGTTCAGGTCCATCACGGCACCCTCGCGAACGCGACCGTGTACACCTGCGCGTCGAAGTCGAGCAGCGGTCGGGAGTAGAACCGGCTCGTGCTCTGGTAGACGACCATCCCGGGTTCGGCGTGGTTGGCGTGCCACCAGTTCCGGTTCTGCTCGTCGTACCAGCCGTAGTCGAAGTTGACGTACCCCGGCCGGGCGACGTACCGGTAGCGGCTCATGTCGACCTGGCCGGTGGTGGCGTTCGGCCGGAACACCGCGGCGGCCTCCTCGTCGGTCCACGACGGGTCCTGCTTCATCCAGAACCGCTTGGAGAACAACGACGCCGTCAACTCTTTCGGGTCGATCCACGACGGGTACGCGGACACCACGTTCTTCAGACCGCTCAGCAACGGGTGTTTGCGCACCAGCGCCGCGTACTCGCGTGGAGACGGCCGCGACGCCAGGACCTCGTTCAACGCGGCCTGCACCGCCCGCGCCCGCTCGAACGTGTCGAACGACAGCCCCAGCGGCGGGTTGGCCACGTCGTCCCGCTCCAGGTTCACCACCGTCACGCCGATGCACCCCCGCGCGAGCGTAGCGCGCTCGTCGTCGGTCATCGCGCGGCCGTGCTGCTCCTCCCAGGCCGCGATGTAGTCGGGCACGGACCACTCGCGGTGGGAGACGCCGGGCGGCAACGCCGGCGCGATGGGCGGTCGGACGACGGTCGTGTCACCGGGCGGCGCCGCGATCGCGTGGGCGATCGGCGCCATCGAAACGCCCAGGCCCAGAACGACCGCGACCAGTACGCGCACCAACCACATGGGCACTTGCGAACCTCGAATCATCAGATGGGCGAAGGAGAAACGGGCCGGGCCGCGGCGCGACCGCGGACACCGACCCGGACCGGGTGGACGTCACCGGGCGATCGTGATGTCCCGTTCCTGCTCGGCGGAGCCCCAATCGTTCTGCGTCCAGACGCTCAGCTGCGCGGTGGCGTACGCCGAACCCGGGCGGAACGCCTTGGTCCGCGAGACCACCGTGACGTCGACCTTCTGGAACGTCCCGGTGCACGTGGTGATCGGGACGTACCGGTCGCCCGTGGCGATGTCGCCGCGCACGTTCTGGGTGACCTGCACGAACAGCGACCCCTGCGCGCCGGGTGCGCACACGACGGTGGTCGGCACGGTCACCGCCGCGCCGTGGGCCTCCAGGCGCGCCGGCGACTCGACCGACAGGGCGGCGACCGCGCCGTCCAGCGGCAGGGTGTCCGCGGTGGCGGGCAGCGCCGAGGCGACCAGGGCGGCGGCGGTCAGGGCGAGGACGGGAATTGCCCTCATCATTTCCTCCTCGAATTGGAACATTCGACGCGGCCACCGCTGTGCGGCGGCGACGCGCTCCGGGAAACGACGCTAGTAGCGCTTGATCGCGCATTTCAAGAAATGACAAAAGCGATTCTTACCATTTCCGCCGGGCGCGGGATCGCCGTGGTGGGACGGAGTTGATCCGCCAACCGCACCACTTCCCCGCTGCCCGACGGACCCGGTCCGCCTGGGCGGGCCGCCCACCGGTGGTTGACGAATAACCAGGTTCACGGATTTCCGCCGGAGTGCGGGTCGCGCGGCGCCGGTCGCCGGCAGAATGCCCGGGTTATGCGCACGGCGCTCTTGATCGCCACCGACACCTACGCCGACCCGACCTTCCGGGCGCTGCGCGCGCCCGCGCTGGACGCCGTCGAGCTGGACGGCGTGCTCGCGGACCCGGCGGTCGGCGAGTTCCGCACCGAGGTGCTGCTCAACCGGTCCGCGCAGGAGGTCAGGCAACGGGTGAACGAGGTGTTCGCCGCGGCGGGCGTGGACGACCTGGTCCGCAGTGCCGACCCGTCGCTGCGGGCGGAGGGCGTCCGGGTGCTGCGCACTCGTGCCGAGGCCGGCGACACCGTGTCCGCGCAGGCACTTCGCCTCCTCGCGGCGAGCCAGGACCAGGAGCTGTCGGCGGCGGCGAGCGCGGCGCTGGGCCTGCCGGTCGAGCAACCCGTGCACACGCCGGGCGCGGCGGTCCTGCCGCACCACGCGAAGCTCGGCGCGCGCACCACGGCGGTGGCGTTCACCCCGGATTCGTCGCTGATGGCGGCCGGGGGACGGGTGTTGGACACCAGCAGTTGGCTAGGCGTGGGACCGACGCAACTGGACCGGACCGCGTACGCGTTCAGCCCGGACGGGCGGCTGCTGGCGGTGAGCACGCCGACCGGCGCATCGCTCTACTCGACCGCATCCTGGACGGTGGTCACCAAGACCGTCGCGCCGCGCCTGCGCCAACCGGTCCAAATAGGACGACCGAGCTTCAGCCACGACGGGCGCACCCTGGTGCTGTGGGTGCCCGAGCAGCCACCGGCCCTGTGGGTGGCGGTCGAGGACCAGTGGCAACACCGACCGCTGCGCATGGCCAAGCTCGTCTGCCTCCACGTCGCCGCCGCCGCGCCGAAGATGGCCACGCTGAGCGTGCACAACGAAATCCAGGTGTGGGACACGGAGACCCGGCGACCGGTCGGCGCCCCCTTGGTCCCGGAGACCTCCGCCCGGGCGGTGGCCCTCAGCCCGGACGGCAGGCTGCTCGCCGTGGCCGAGGAGGACCGCACCTCGCTGCGGCGCACGGCGGACCACGGCGTCGTCGCCACCCTGCCGCGCGGGACGTCGTCACCCACCGGGTTGGCGTTCAGCCCCGACGGCCGGCTCCTGGCGACCAGCAGCGACGACGGCCTCCACCTGTGGAGCGTGCCGGCGGGGCGGCTGCGGCAGACCGTGGAGACGTACGTGCGGGACGTGGTGTTCAGCCCGGACCTGCGGCTGATGGCCGGTGTCGCGCGCAACGGCGTGGTGTGGCTGTGGGCGGTCGACGAGCACGACCTCGGTTCGCTGCCCGAGCCACCCTTGCCGCCCACCGCCGAGCAGTGGCAGGAGGTGGTGGCGCGGGCCCGGCGGCTGGCGCTGATCGGGGGCGGGTCCGCGTTCGCGGTCGGGTTCGGCGCGTCCTTGCTGCTCTCCGGCTTCTCGTGGCTCGGTCTCGCCATCGCGCTGGGCGTCGGCGTGTTCCTGTCGGGGGTCGCCGTGGTGGCGGTCCAGTTGTTGCTCACCGGCTGGTGATCCGGAATTGTCGTACCCCCTCGCTACCTTGATCACAGCTGATCGAGAAGGGGGAGGGTCATGTCCGGCACGACGTACCTGGAGCTGTCCGAGGCGGGCGGCGGCGCGCACAAGTTCTACGAGGTGCGGGTCGAGGACACCGAGGTCACCATCACGTACGGGCGCATCGGCGAGCAGGGTCAGGTCCGCACCGCGACCTTCGCCGACCACGCCAAGGCGCTCAAGGCGGCCGAGAAGAAGATCGGCGAGAAGGTCCGCAAGGGCTACGCCCCGGCGGTCAAGGGGATGCGCCAACGGCGACCGGTGAGCCGGCGGCAGATCGTCAGCACGCGGTCCACAGCGCACCAGGCTCCGGTGCTGTGGCGGTTCGCGTCCGGCGCGCCCGCGTTCGGGATCTTCGTCGGCGAGGACCACGCGTGGGTCGGCAACGAGAACGGCGACGTCTTCACCCTCACCCACGACGGCCGGGTCACCGGGCGGTTCGGCCTGCCCGACGCGGTGAAGTGCATCGTGGCCGACGACTTCTGGATCTACGCGGGGTGCGACGACGGTCAGGTGTACGACCTGGGCGCCAAGGTGCCCCGGGTGGCGTACGAGATCGCGGACGACGTCGACATCTACTGGCTCGACATCCACGACGGCGTGCTGGGCGTGTCCGACCGGCAGGGCCGGGTGACGGTGGTGGACCACGAGGACGAGTTCCAGTGGTCGATGCCGGCGAGCGGGGACAACGCGTGGATGGTGCGGTGCTCGGACGAGGGCGTCTTCCACGGGCACTCGCGGGGCGTCACCCACTACAGCGGGCGCGGGCACCGGGCGTGGCACGCCGACACCGTGGGCCAGGTGCTGTTCGGCTGGCAGGAGCGCACCGAGGTGTTCGCGGGGACCAGTAGGGGGTGGGTGCACCGGTTCGCCAAGTCCGACGGGCGCAAGACAGGTGACTACCGTTGCGACGCACCGGTGTTCTCGTGCGCGACATCGCCGGACGGGGAGTTCGTGTTCGCCGGCGACAACCAGTCCTCGGTGTACTGCTTCGCCGCCGACGGCACAAGGCTGTGGAAGCTCGCCACGGGCTGCGGTTCGGCGTTCTCCATGCAGTACCGGGATGAACGCCTCTACCTGGTGACCACCGACGGTTCCCTGGCCTGCCTGGACGCCAGCCCCGAAGCCGTCCACGCCGCCGAACAGGGCCACCTCCCACCCCGCCAGGACATCAAGGCCGGCGCCATCGCCCGGGTGGAAGCGACCGCCGAGGTGGAGGTCATCTCCGACGCGACACCCGGCGAGGGCGTCATCGTCGAGTGCGTCCAGGAGGGCGGCCGCCTGAGGGTCCACGTGATCTCAGAGGGCTACGACCGGAGTTGGGGCGTCCAATTCCCGAAGAACATCCGCGTCCCCGGCGCGCGCTACCTGGTGTCCGAAGTCCTGACATCCGCCAGCGGCTCCTTCTACCGCACCCGCGGCGAAATCAAACGCCTCCGCTAACCCTGGCGACCCGTCATTTCAGCGGTGACCACCACCCGGGCAGGCGGTGCCGACCAGGAAGTACAGGCCGGTCACATCACCGGCGACACACACCTCCACGGCACCGCCACGTCCAGCACGACCGTGCCGGTCCGACCGTGCCCAGACAACTTCCCCCGAACCGTCTCCCACTTCGCCCGGCCGCCAAGCCGAGTCGGCCACCTTGGACGCGCTTCTGACCGAGCAGCCGTCGACCGTGATCATCTCGGCGATCGCAAGCATGGCTGGCTTCGACCCCGGCCCGCCGCACCTTCACCGACCACGCCTCGACGGCCGCGAAGACGAACTCCGCGGCGACCACCAGCATGCACGACGTCTTCTGCCACCCGTTCCCCGAGATCGCCGGCATCGTCGGCCGCACCCCCGCCGCCTGCCGCCAGCTGGCCGCCTCCGCGCGCCGCCGGCTGCGCGCCGCACATATCCCCGGTCCGAACCCCGAGCAGGCCGTGCTCGTCCGCAACTTCAAGCAGGCGTGGGAAGCGCAGGACATCACCGCCCTCGTCGGCCTGCTCGACCCGAACGCCACGATGACCGCCGACGGCGGCGGCATCGTCAACGCGGCGCGCCGCCCGATCCGCGGCGGCCACGACATCGCCCGCTACATCATGGCCGCGGCGGCACCCCGCCTGACCCTCCTCGAACGCACCGTCAACGGCCGCCCCAGCCTGGTGGCCCGGTACGACCGCGTCACCGTCACGGTCGCGGCGTTCGACTTCGACGGCGACCGGATCACCCGCATCTGGGCCGTCCGCAACCCGGAGAAGCTGCGGCACTGGCAGTCCGACCGGGACACGTGAAGCTGCCACAATGGACGGACCCGACCGAGTGGAGACCCGCGATGACACCGCCCGCCGGAGCAGCCGGTTGATGCGCGACCTGCGGCTGTGGTTCTCCCCCGCGCGGCTGCTGGCCGAGGGGGAGAACCCGGACTACCGCTTCTCCCTGGCCAACGAACGCACGTTCCTGGCCTGGCTGCGCACCGCGCTGGCCCTGGTCGGCGCGGGCTTGGCGGTCGACCAGTTCCTGTCCGGCCTGCACCCGGGCCTGCGCACCGCCGTCGCCCTGACCGCCATCGGCCTGGGCACGGTGTGCGCGTTGCGCGCGGTCCACCACTGGGTCCGCTGCGAACGCGCCATGCGCCGGGGTGAGCCGCTGCCGGTGACCCGCTTCCCCGCGCTGCTGGCGGTCCTGCTGTTCGCCCTCTCGTGCGCGGTCGTGGTCACGGTCGTGGTGAGCAACCCGTGACCGACCCGGGTTTGCAGCCCGAACGCACCCACCTGGCGTGGCGGCGCACGATCCTGACCTTCACCGTGGTGACCATCCTCGCCGCCCGCCACACCGCCCACCACCCGGCGGCCCTGGCCCTGGTCGCCGCGACGTGGCTCCTGTTCTGCACCATCGCCTACACCCGGTCGCGCACCACGACCCGCCCGGTCCCGCACCACGTCCCCCTGATCGCCACGCTCTCCGTCCTGGCGTTGGCTACCGCCGCCGTGCTGTCCCGGTAGCCCTCGGGTAGATCAGGCGCAACCCCAGCACGCACACCGCCCGCATGACCATCTCCAGCCCGGCGTGCACCGCCCACGCCCCCACCAACGTCGGCCCGCCCCACGCCCCGCCCAACGCCGGATCAGCCGTGAACGGGAGCGCGAGCGCACCACGTTGTCCGGCCACAACGGGTAGAACCACCCCCCAGCCACCAGGTACAACGCCAGCACCACCAGCGGCGCGGCGAGGACCGCGCGACCGAAACCCGGTCGCGGCTGGACACCGATTCGGACGAGGATCGTGCTCATGCCTGAAAGCTAGGCGTGCACGCGGTCCGTGGCGTCGTACCCCGGTGCCGTCTCGAACGTCATACCGCGGTACCACCCTGGTGTCGTTCACGCCCGTCGGAAGCTCTGAGATACCGCCTGTTCTAATTGCGCCGATGATCGACGACAGAGCGCTGGCGCGAAAGACGCTGCGAGTGCCCAGGTCGCCGGGTCCGGCCGGGGACGGGTGGGCGGTGGCGTGGCGGTTTGATGCGGTGTTGGTGCAGGTTGGGTTCAAGGCGTCTGGGGAGTTGTTGCGGCACGTTGCCGGGTTGGCGCCGGGTGCCGCGACCGCGTTGGCGGTGCAGGCCATCGCGGCCGTGCGTGAGGTGGTTGGTGATCACGTCCTGCACCCGTGCGACCTCGTCGAACGTGGCCACCGGCGGGACCGGCCGCACGTCGAGCCGGGCGGCGGCGACCTCCGCGTCCGCCCGCGAGTTGTGGACGTCGGCCGCCGCGGTGAAGAACCGCACCAGTTCTTCCACGGACGTCCGCGGGTCGGCGGCCACGCGGGGCTTGTCCCGCTGCACGGACAGCAACGCCGCCGCCACCTTGTTCCCGGCCAGCCGGTGGAGCGCCTCGACGGGATGCTCGACACCCCGAGGCCCGGCGGACGACGCCGCTCCGGCACGCTCCGCTCCGCCGACCCCGCTCCACCACCACTCCACTGTCGCTCCGCACCGACCGGGCACAACGTCCGTCCGGGCAGCGACAAGGGCTAATCCGCCGGGAACGCCCGGATGTAGACGTGCTGCGGCCGGGCGGATCGGTTCACCACGACCAGCACCGACTGGTCGTTCACCCCGTCGGTCCGCTCGACGGTCCAGTACTCCACCCGGTCCGTGCGCGGGAACTCCCAGGTGATGCCCGACCCGGTAGGCGGCTCGACCGGCGGTCCGCTCTCCTGGAACACCGGTTTCCACTGCACGACCGGCGTCGACCCGTCGATCCCGACGCCGGCCAGGAAGCTCTCCACGCACTCGTCGCCGGCGGTGAAGTCCATGACGATCGTGCTGTCGGCGAACCCGGGCCCCAGGTAGAACCGGGCGGTCTCCTGCGCGCACCCCGGCAGGGGCACCGACGCCTGCTGCTGCGCCTCTTCGAAGGAGAACCCCGACCGGCTGCCCGGGTACGCCTTCGGGTCGTGGCTCGGGTACAGCACGACGGTGGCGATCACCGCCGCCGCACCCGTGAGCGCGGCGGCGGTGATCCAACGGGCCTTCGAGGGCACTAACGACTCCGGTCGATGGTCAAGGTCTGACTGCCCCGGACCACGAAGTCCTGGGCCAGACCGGCGGCCGGCATTTGGGACAGGTAGGTCAGATCGTAGACCCCGGCGACGGTCTTGCCCTCGTCGAAGTTGTAGTCCTTGATCAGGTCCACGGTGACCGCGCCGCGCACCCGGGTGCCGCCGCCGTTCTCCTGGGTGACGGTCACCTGGCCGGAGATGCGGTACTCGATGCTCTGCAAGGCGAGCTTGTTGTCCGTGGTGGAGTCCACGACCGCCTTCAGCCAACCGCTGTCGAGGTTGACCGTGCAGTTCGCCGACCCGGCGCACTTCTCCGCCGCCATGGCGCTCAACGTGTTGATCGGCTCCTCCCGGGTGCCCTTCCAGTTGTCGTCCACCATCAGCTGGTCCATCTGGTCGGGCCGCAGGATGTAGTCACTACCCGACCTGCCCGCCCAGTGCCCGAACAACTCGCAGGTCAGCTCGTAGCGGACGCACACCGCGGTCCCGACCAGCCCCATGTGCTCCAGACGGGCGTTGATGTCGTGCGCCGCCAGCCCGGCCTCCAGCACCGACAGCTTCCGGTACGGCTTGTGCTTGGCCTGGTCGGAGCCGTACTCCGGCTTGCCTTGCGGGTGCTTCACCGTGTGCGGCGCGTTGCCGCAGGCGCTGCAGCTCATCCACGGCTTGTCGTCGCCCGCGCCCGCGCACGGGTAGCCGTCGCTGCGCATCCAGCCGTGGCCGGGCACGTTGTAGCAGGGGCCGCCGCGGGGTTCGGTGCCGTCCGGGTCGGTCAGGTTGACCGGGTTGTTGTTGGCGTAGGAGTACCCGTTCCACTGCTGCGGGTTGTCCTGCTTCAGCAGCGGGTCGACCGCGGTGAACCGGCCCAGGGTCGGGTCGTACTCCCGCGCCCCGAGGTGGACCGTGCCCGACGCGTCCTGCACGCCGCCGATGAAGCCGTGCCGGTCCGGCCACGACGACGGCGGGGTGCCGCGGCCGACGCCGAACGGGTCGTGGTGGCGGCGGGTGACGGCGAGGGTGCCCGCGTCGACCGACGCGGTGCCGGTGCCCTGGTGGTCCTCGACCGTCCACACCAGACCGGCCGACGTCCGCCGGGCGACGTTCTTGCCGCCGTGGGTGTAGAACCGGGTGCCGGTGGCCGTGGTGGAGCCGGCCGGGACGAACAGTTCGACGTCGCCCGCGTACAGGGTGGTGCCGGACGGTTCCCGCGCGATGAGGCGGTTGCCGTCCGCGTCGTACAGGTAGCGGGTCGGCTTGCCGGTGGCGGTGTCGGTGTCGACGGCCACGTGGCCCTCGGCGTTGTAGTCGAGGGAGTGGCCCGGGCGCGCGTTGGTGTTGCCCGCCGCGTCGTAGCCGTAGGTCGCCGAGGTGGTGCCGCCGGGGCCGGTGGTGGTGACCGTCGTCGCCCCGTGCGGCCGGGGCGAGCCCGGTGCCGGGTAGTCGATCTTGGTCTTGGTGTCGCCGGCCGCGGTGTGCTTGACCTGCTCCACCCGGTTGCCGGTGACGTCGTAGGACCAGTCCGTCCAGTACGGCGCCACGCCGCCGAGCCCGGCCACCGAGGCCGCCGCCGAGCAGTCGCCCGAACCCGGCGTCCACGCCGACGTCAGCCGGCGCAGGTAGTCGTAGCCGAAGCACTGGGTGTCGTCGACGTCCCCGATCCGGGTGATGTCACCGGCCGGGTTGTACGTGTACGCCCGGTTGGCGACGACCTGGTCGGTGGCCGTGGACCGCACGACCATCGCCGACGCCAACTCGTTCGTGGCGCCCTCGTAGGTGTGGGTCGCGGACACCTGCTTGGGGTTGTTCGCGTCGGCCAGGTTCAGCCGCAGCACCTGCCCGAACGGGTTGTACTGGGTCAGCGACACCAGTTTCGTGCCGCCGTTGCCGTTGGCCGCGAACGACTCCGTGGGGTAGCCCAGGGCGTCGTAGCCGCGGTAGATCGTCTCGGCGGGCAGGCCGCCCACGCCGGGCGAGCTGACCGTGGCGACGGCCCCGGTGTTCGGGTTGTAGGTGACGGGGAAGGAGTGCGTGCCGCCGATCCCGGCCTCGCTGGTCGGGATGACCACGGTGGTGCCGGTGGGCCGACCGGCCTCGTCGTACCCGGACACCGCGCGCACGTAGGCCTTGCCGCCGTCGAAGCGGACCGCGTTGGTCTCCTTGCCCTTGAGCTTGGTGTCGTACGTCCAGCTCGCGAGCTTGAGGCCGGCGGTCGACGTGTCGAACATCGCCGTCTTGCGGCCCAGCGCGTCGTAGGTGTACGCGAGCGCCTTGCCGCGGCCTTCGGTGGTCTTGACGACCTGGCCGGCGGCGTCGTAGGTCGTGGTGGTGGTGCCCGCGTCCGGGTCGGTCTGGGTGGTCTTGCGGCCCAGCAGGTCGTAGCCGAACGTCCACTTGTTGGCGCCCGTGCTGTCGGTGACCGTGTGCTGGAGACCGGACGGCAGGTACGTGTAGGTGGTGGTGTCGGCGGGGTCCGCGGGGCCGGTGCGCGCCCGGTCCTTGAACTGGAGGGTCTTCACCTTCTGGCCCAGGCCGTTGGTGACGACCGCCGAGGCGGTGCCGCCGGGCGGCGGGACCGTGGTGACCCGGTCGCCGTCGTAGGCGGTCGTGGTCCGCTTCAGCTCCACCCCGTCGTGCAGGGTGATCACCGCGGTGGGCCGGCCCGCCGAGTCGTGCTCGGTCACCGTGGTGACGGGCACCGCGTTGTCCTGCACGACCAGCAGCGACGGCTCCGGGGCGGCGCTGTTCCAGTACTGCTGGTGGGACTTCCACGCCCGGCCCTGCGAGTCGTGCAGGGTGTCGGTGACCACCCGGCCGCCCTGCGCGTACGGGGTCGGCGACTGGGTCTGCACGGTCCGGCCGAGGCCGTCGACCAGCGCGTAGCTGGTGGCGTACTGGCCGGAGGCGAGCAGCCGGTTGGACGTCACGACGCTCGGCGAGGCCGTGTTGACCGTGTAGGCGAAGGTGGCGTCGGCGGGCGAGGAACCCTTGGTGTGGCCGGGCTTCCAGACCGCGGTGAGCCGGCCCAGCGGGTCGTGGGCCAGGTCCGTGCGCAGGCCCGACCGGTCGACCTTGCCGGTGACCACGCCGCTGGCCGGGTCGATCTCGTCCACGGTCGTCAGCGAGGTCGCCACGCCCGCGATGGTGACCGGCGGGGCGTTGGTCACGATCTTGGTGACCGGGCTGCCGGTCTCCGGCGTGTACGTGGTCGTCGTGGTGCGGTTGAGCGCGTCGGACACCGACACGACCCGGCCGTAGACGGTGTCGTAGCCGGTCTTGACGCTCGGCGTCTGGAACACCGCCGACCCGCCGGCGGGCCAGTCGGACAGCATGTGCACCTCGGTCGCGTCGCCCCGGGTCGGCGCGACGCCGTGGGCCTGGCCGTCGTAGAGCGTGCGGACCTCGGAGATGATGTTCGCGCTGCTCGCGGCGTTGGCCTGGGTGCACGGGCCGGACACCTTCTGCACCGTCTTGGGCAGGGTGAGCAGCCACGTGCTCGTGTTGGCCGCGTACTCCGTGCGGGTGCACGAGGTCTGGGCCGCGTCGTCGACGTCGCCCTCGGTCTGCACCTGCGTGGGCAGGCCGTGGTCACCGAAGGTGGTGGTCGTGCGGGACGTGCGCCACTTGTTCGACGCCGCCAGCCACACCCGGCTGCGGGTCACGCCCGTGCCGACGTGGTGGGCCTTGACGCCGTTGGCGTCGGTGGCGGTCGCGCCGGAGGACCACGGGTCGTTGAGCGTGGCCGTGATGACGTTGCCGTCCAAGTAGGACAGCGTTTCCAGGGCGAAACCCGAGTACTGGTCGCCGTCGGTCGTGTTCTCGCCGAGCGAGTTGGCGACCGTGACGGACCTGGTGCCGGAGGCCGCCTTGTCGCCGTCCATGCCGCGCAGGTACCGGGTCTGGGTCACCGTGCGCGGCCCGGCCGCATCGCCCGGGTTGCCCAGGGTCGTCTTGACCACGCCGTAGCCGCGCCACTGCGACCACGTCCGGTACTTGGCCTCCTGGAAGAAGTTCTCGTCGAAGTGCCAGGCGCCGCCGTCGAGGTAGTCGTAGTGCGTGCGGGTCTGCTGGCCCAGGGTCGTGCGGCCGTCCGTGTGCACGTCCGTGACGACGTACTTGTTGAACCAGTCGAGGACCGGGTCGGTCGCGCCGGCGGGTGTCCAGTGCACCGGGTAGCACCGGGTGGTGTTGGTCGCCGGATCCGGGGTGCCCGACTGGCAGTCCGGCTCGGAGTAGGTGACCGTGGTGGTGCCGCCGAGTTCGCCGGTGATCGCGGTGATCCGGTAGCGGGACAGGCTGGTGTAGTTCTGCGAGGCCAGCGTCCGGTTGCTCTTGGCGGTGCCGCCGAACGTGGTCGGCGGGAGCGAGGCGCTGCCGCCGGCGAGACCGGTCCGGGTGACGCTGTCCAGCCACAGCGACGGGCTGTCGCCGCTGCCGGTGGCCGGGAACGAGTGGGCCAGCGCCCACCGGTCGGCGTCCAGCCAGCCGCCGGACCCGTTGGCCACCTGGGTGGTGATGGTGGTCAGCTTGCGGCGGGTGAAGAACGACGGCGCGACGTTCTTGCACACCGCGCCGGGCGCGCACAGGCGGTCGGCGGGGACGTCCGGCCACGAACTCGCCGTCGAGGTGTTCAGCTGGCCCGGGTCGCACGTCACCGCGCCGCCGGGCACGCAGCGCTCGGCGGTGTCGAACAGGACGCGGGCGGGCGCCTGGGCGAAGTTGCCGCCGGCCGCCGCGTTCAGCCCGTACTCCATGCGCAGCAGGTGGCCGCCGCGCACGTAGGAGGTGCCCGCGGTGGTGACGTTCATGTTCTGGCCGTAGGCGTTGATCTCCGGCTGGTAGTAGTAGACGACCGCGTTGCCGTGGGTGTCCACGACGTGGTCGAGGTTCCAGCGCCAACCCTGGGTGCACGCCGACGCGGCGAACGTGGCCTGGTTGCACGGCTCGCCGCCGTGGTTGCCGTAGACCGGCGCGGTGAACGTCGACTGGGTCTCCGGCTTGCCCGCCGCCCAGCCCGGGACGCGGTTGAGGCCGAAGAAGTACTGCGTGCCGTCGGGCGTGGTCACCTTCCAGTGCTCGCCGTCCCGGGCGCCGTTGGCCGCGCCGGTCAGCCGCTCCACGCGCGAGCCGTCCTCGTTGCGGGGCCGCCAGTTCCCGGTCGCGGTGTCCTTGACCAGGACGGTGCTGCGGCCGGCGTAGGAGATGGTGGCGTTGTCGGACGCCCAGCACAGGTCGCCGGTCTTGGTCTGGCCGTTGTTGCCGCCCAGGTCCAGTGCGCACGGCTTGTAGGAGCGCTCGACGAACCCGCCCGCGGCCAGCGTCCAGCCGTCGCCGATCCACGAGGGCTGGTTGTTGGTGGCCGAGGTCGCGCCGTCCACGGTGGCCGACGAGTACGACAGCGACAGCGCCGGGGTCGTGCCGCCCAGCGCGGCGGGCAGCTTGATCGGGTAGTCGTACGTGAACGAACCCGACGCGCCGCCGGCGGTCCAAGTGCCGGATGGGGAGAGCGGGGTGGCGGTGTAGTCGCCGGAGCCGCTGTCGCCCTCGGCGGACGCCGCCAGCACGGTCGCGGAGGTCAGCGTGGTCTCACCGACCAGCGCCTTGTCCTTGTTGGTGTGCTCGACCGGCGTGGCGACGTTGCACTCCGGCTTGTCCGGTGTGGACAGCAGGCAGTCCGGGTAGGACACGAGGCGCAACCGGCGGCCGTAGTCGCCGCCGAACGCCTCGGCGAACCCGGAGTAGTCCAGCCGGACCGTGATCGGGCCGGACGTGTCACCGGACTTCGGGCTGACCCGGTAGAGCGCCCGGCCGTCGCGCAGGCCGAGGGACTCCACCTCGACCTTGCCCGCGGCCCGGCTCGCCGAGCCCCGGCCGTCCGGCGCGCGACCCGCCTTGCCCTGACCGCGGCCCAGCGCCAGCCCGGACTTCCCGGCGGCGACGGCGGCGGTGCGGGTGCCCGCGCCGACCGGCGCCAGGTCGACCTCGACCTTGCCGGTCTCGGGCAGCCGCACCTCCGGCGGCGTGGCGAGCGAGCGGGTCTCGCTCTCGGGCGCCGGGCGCGGCTGGTCGGCCGTCCCGGGCACGGATTCGGTCTGCTGGAGGGCCGGGAGGTCCCAGCCCAGGCCGTGCCAGCCCTTCTTGGCCGGCGCGGCGCTCGCGGTGACGGTGCCCACCAGCATCAAGGCCGCCGTCACGACGGAGGTCGCAAGGGTGCTGCGTCTCATGTGCTTCACCTGTGGTGTGGTCGCGGCGGGGGTCAGTGGACGGCGCCGAACAGGGCGCCCGGGTCGTCGGCGGTGCGGTCGTCCTGGATCTGGGAGACCGTCCGCACACCGCTGTGCACGCGCACGCCGGCGATGCCGCCGTGCCACTGGTCCACCGCGTTGCCGCCCCACTTGAAGTTGCCCAGGGTCAACGTCCCGTTGCCGTCGTAGGCGGGGACGTCGGTGATGCACCCGGACTGCTTCTGGCCGTTGACGTACAGGCACGCCGTGCCGGTGGCCCGGTCGTAGGTCATGGCCAGGTGCGTCCACTTGCCGTTCTCGGCCGCGGCGTCGCTCCACGCGTACTTCAGGCAGTTCGCCTGGTCCCGGGTGCACGGCACGACCAGCGACCACTTGCCCTCGGTCTGGTCGTCCTTGCGGTAGCCCAGCGAGAACGGGCCGTTGGTGGTGTCGTCGACGCTCACCGCCGACTTGGTCATGGTGTTGGTCGCGTCGTGCTTGACCCATGCCTCCACCGTGTAGGACCGGTCGGTGCGGAAGTCCTGCGCACGGGGCACGGTCAGCGCGGTGCCCGCCGTGGGCTGGAACCGGGCGTAGGCCGCGTCGGAGTCGGTCACCAGGGACACGTCACCGGTCGCGGTCGCCGACCAGTGGCCGTCGACGTGCCAGGCAGAGTCTACATAGGACAGACCGGCCAGCGCGGCGACCTGGCTCGCGGTCAGCGCCTGCTGCCACAGCTGGACCGAGTCGATGCTGCCCTTGAAGAAGTGGGTCGGCGAGCCGAAGTCGTACGTGCCCACGGTGACCTTGCCAGCCGCGTTCCACGGGGTGCCGGTGAACGGGCGCGAGGCGACCAGCCGGCCGTCGAGGTAGAGCTGGATGCGCTTGGTGTCGTTGTTGTAGACACCGGTGACCAACGTCCAGTCGGTCTTCGCGGGACCTGGCCCCCACGCCCACTGGGTCTCGGCACCCGCGCGGTCCTCGGTGTTCAGGCCGAAGATCCACGCCTTGACGTCCGGCGAGTACCGGATCGCGAAGCCGGGCACGTTGGTGCCGGACTGGCCGACCACGCCGTAGTAGCCGTTCAGGTCGTCCGGCTTCACCCACGCGGACACCGTGAAGGACTGCGCGGTGTTCACGGCGGGTCCGGCGGAGCGGCTGGAGCTGTCCGACGTGCCGGCGTAGCGCAGGGCGGAGCCGGACTTGCCGGGCACCCACGTCGCGCCGGTGGTGATCAGGTTGTTGTCGTAGCCGGCGCCGTTGTTGCTGGAGTCGGCGGCCGTGGTGCCGGTGCCCTCGTCGAACTTCCAGAAGCCCTGCAACGACTTCACCGGCGCGGGCACGTAGTTGCCGGAGAACTCGTCACCGGTCGCCCCGGTGGCCAGCTTCTCCGCCGCGCCCTCGGCGAGGCCGAGGGTGACCCGCGAGGTCGACACGCCCGCCAGGTCGCGCACGTCCTGCGCGGACAGCACCCGCTGCCACGCCTGGACGTCGTCGATCTTGCCCGGGAAGAAGTCGGCCCGGTTGCCCGACCACTTCGCGCCGCCGATCACGAACGGACCGGTCGCCGGGAACAGCGGGTTCGCCATGACCTTCGTGCCGGCGAGCTTGCCGTCGACGTAGAGGGAGAGCTGCTTGGCCGGTGCGTCGTAGGTGCCCACGAGGTGGGTCCACACGCCGAGCGCGGGCGCGGCCGAGCCGTCCGCGGAGGTGGCGCGGTTGGCGGTGTCGCTGACCGCGTCGCTGTTGGTGGTCGAGAACGACCACTTGCCGACGTCGTGGGAGAACTGGAGGTAGAAGCCGCTGACCGTGCCCGCGTCCTGCGAGGCGACGGTGTAGTAGCTGTCGGTCCGGTTCAGCATGGCCCACGCGGAGACGCTGAACGACTGCGTGGTGTCCACGACCGGCTGCGCGGTGGCCGCGTAGCCGTTGTCGGCCAACTGGAGGCCGCCCTTCACGCCGTCCTTGGCGCCGAACGCGTCGGCCTGGGTCCACGAGCTGCCGCGGTTGTGGCCGACGTTCCACCCGGCGCTGCCGCCGAGCGTGGCCGGGTGCGCGGTCTGGCCGGGGTTGAGGGTGGCGACGTTGTCGGCCGCGGTGGTGCCGAACTGGTCGTCCAGCGCCCAGGCACCCTTGAGGTACTTCGCCGAGGTCAACGGCTGGACGACGTAGGCGCACGCGGTGTTGGGCGCGGTGCCGACGGTGGTCAGCGGCGCGACGCACGAGCCGCTGGGGCCGGGCGTGCCGGCCTTGTTGACCGCGCGGACCTTGAGCAGGTTCTGGTTGGCGTTGCGGGCCGTGGTGGACAGCTGGGCGGTCGCGGTGATCTTGCCGTTCTCGTCCTTGCGGCCGGCCTGCACGGACGGCGAGCCCTGGGTGGACGGTTCGCTGCCGTCGAGGGTGTAGACGAACCGGTCGATGTCGTACAGGTTCGCCGTGGCCATGTCGACGCTGATGTCGAAGGTGGCGATGTCACCCTGGTTGGCCGGGGTGTTCGTCGGCCTGGTGACCGGCGCGAGCGGCGGGGTGGCGTCCACGAAGAACTCGCAGTCCCAGTCCCAGCGCGGTGACCATGCCTCGCCGTCGTAGACCTTCATGGCCCACTTGTAGATGCCGTCGGAGTTGATCCACCCGCTGGGGACGGCGACCTGGGCGAGCGCGCCCTGGTTGGCGCCCGGTGTGCCGATGTACGGCCGGGAGTTGGCGTTGTCGAAGTACGTGCCGGGCACGTCCGCGCCGTACGGCCCGCCGCTGGTGGCGATCATGACCTCCAGGCCGCCACCGTCCGGGTCGGACACCCAGGCTTGCAGCTGCGGCGTGCGGGTCGCCACCCACGGCCGGTTCTCACCCTTGACGCACGGCAGGGTGCCGTTCTGCATCGAGTGGCTCCACGGGTTGTTCGGCGTGGAGTTGTAGTGGGTCTCCAGGTACGGGTTGAGCCCGAAGCGCCGCCACGAGTACGTGTTGCCCTCCTGCTCGCCCTTGAGCAGGAACGTGGTGAGGTCCCAGCCGCCCGCCGACGCGGAGCGCACGGCGCCGGTCACGTCGAACTGCATGGAGACGTTCGGGGCCTTGGACTGGTTGGTCACGTTGCTGGAGGACTGGAAGGTGCCCGCGCCGGGCTGGTTGTTCCAGGTGGTGTTGCCGTCGATCCAGCCGGAGAGGTAGACCTCGGTCGGCTTGGCGCTGCCCGCTCCCCACCAGGAGTAGTTGAGCGTGGTGTTCAGGGTCGCCCAGTGGATGTTCTTCCACTTCACGGCGCCGGTGTTCATCTGCACGTAGGAGCGGGAGACGCCGGAGGAGTCGGAGTTCTGGTAGCCGGCCTTGAGGTCGGCGAGGTCGCCCTGCCAGGCGTCGAAGTTCCGCGCGGTCGGGTAGCCGGACTGCACCACCACGTGGTGGGCCTTGCCGCAGGAGCCGCAGGAGTAGTCCGGGTCCAGGTACACCGGGAACTTGGTGTCCTTGTGCCGCAGGAACTCCTGGTCCGGGATGATGGTGACGCTCTCCGGGGTCACCTCGGCGACCATCACCGCGGTGCGCCGGCCGACCTCGCCGTCACCGCTGGAGTCCCACATCCGGGTGGCGTCGCCGGTGAACCGGACCGCGCCGTCGGCGTCCACGACCTCAAGGCCGGGGTCCGCGGCGGTTTTCTTGGCGGCGGTGCGGACCTTGGTGTTCTTGGTGTGGGACCCGAAGGTCACCTTGCGCAGTTGGGGGTTCCGCGCCGCTTCCGGGGTCTTGACCACCAGGACCTCGGAGAACCCGATGACGTCCGCGGTGACCTTCAGGTCTACGCCCGGGAACACCTCGGGATAGGTCGCGCTCGGCCCGTCCAGGACCGGTTCGGGCAGGTCGGAGGCCCAGGTCAGGCCGATCTCCGCGCCGCCGTGCGCCATCTTGGCCAGGGGCGTGCCCTTTCCGCCGCCGGAGAAGGCGAGGTCGACCACGGTGGTCTTGGGCGCGATGGTGCCGTCCGCGCGCTTGACCAGCGTGGTGTCGACCGCGGTCCACTGCCCGTCGCGCTTGACCCGGACCGGCCGCTGGTGCTGCCGCCAGGTGAACCCGCCGTCCGGCGTGGCCCAGAACTCGTCGGTCTCGGTGGTCTTGCCGGTGATCCGCACCGACCGCCCGAGCTGCTTGGCCAGCGCCTGCGCCCGAGCCTCGTCAGGCGCCTCGTCCACCACCGCCACCGGCTCGGGAGCCGCCACGGCCCACGCCGGCTGCACCACCCCGAACCCCACGACGAGAGCCGCCAACGCGGCCACCCGTCTGATTCCGCGCACGCCAAATACCGGCACCACTTGGATGAAGCCCCCCGTACACAGGCGGCGGTCCGCCGCCACGCCAACTCGATCAGCGGAGAACACTGCCTGGTGCGAGGTCGTAAAGCACTAGCCCGATCAGCCCAATCACGCAGAGCTAACACGAGGACCGCTCGCCCGGCCGCCCGGGGCGAACCGCTCCGCGAAAGCCGACAGCTGGTCCCGCTGCTCCGCCGGGTCCGCGCTCGTCGCGCTCACCACGACCCGCGTCACGCCCTCGGCCGCGTACCGTTCGACCTGCTCGACGGACATCTCGATCGACCCCCACCGCGTGTACTCCAACACCCCCGGGTCACGCCCCGCGGCCTCCGCCGTGACCCGGACCAGCGCCCACCGGGCCGCGCGCTCGTCCGGCACCAGCGCGCCACCGGGGAAGTACCCGTCACCGCGCCCCGGCCCGGCGCGCCGCCGCGCGGCTGGACCCTCCCACGTGGACCGGGACGCGATCGGCGTTGTGGGGCTTGGGGAAGCTGCACAGGGCCTCGAACGCGAAGAACTCCCCCGCGTGGCTCACGCCCTCAACGTGCGGGCGCCCGTGGTGAACCCGCTGCGCGACCCGCGCTGGGGCCGCAACGAGGAGGGCTACTCCGAAGACCCGGTGCCCTCCTCGCCGCCCGCCCACAGCAGCCGCAGCACGTCGATGGCCTCGTCCGCCGTCAAGGCAAGCTCACGCCGCCGCCTCGCGCGCCGGTGGTGTCTCGGCGGTCCGGTCCGGGAGGTCGAGCACGGTCGGTTCGGGCGGCGGCGGGGTGTCCGAACTCCCTTGCAGGGCCATCGCGACAGCTGCGCCGGGCACGCGGTAGAGGCACATCAGCCACCTCCGGTCTCATGGGGACTCACGATCTCGACGCTAGGCGCGCGGCCCGTTCCCCCGCTTCTCCAAACCTGATCAGCCCAGGGTCAGCGCCGTCTGCGCGCCGACCCGGGTCAGCTTCTCCGGGTTGCGGACGAAGTACAGGCCCGTGATGCGGCCGTCCGAGACGTGGCAGGCGAGGACGCCGTCCAGCTCGCCGTTCACCCGCGTCACCAGCGCCGGGCTGCCGTTGACCGTGGTCGGCTCGGTGACCAGGTCCACCGTGAACCTCCCGAGGCCGCCGACGGCGTACCGGGCGAACTTGTCCGCGCCGACGATCGGGCGCAGCGCCGCCTGCTTGACCCCGCCGCCGTCGCTGACCAGCACCACGTCCGGCGCGAGCACGTCCATCAGTCCTTGGAGGTCACGCGTCTCCAGCGCCTTTCGGAACGAGTCCAGCACCGCCCGCACCTCGCTGGGCGCGACGGCCTTGCGCGGCCGGCGGGCCTCGACGTGCTTGCGGGCCCGGTGGGCGATCTGGCGTACCGTGTCGCGGGTCTTGCCGACCGCCTCGGCGATCTCGGCGTAGCCCAGCCCGAACACCTCGTGCAGCACGAACACCGCGCGCTCGGTCGGCGAAAGCGTTTCCAGGACCAGCATCATCGCCATGGAAACGCTTTCCGCCAACGCCACGTTCTCCGCCACGTCCGGCGTGGTCAGCAACGGCTCGGGCAGCCACGGGCCGACGTAGGACTCCTTGCGGCGCTGCATGGTGCGCAGCCGGTTGAGCGCCTGGCGGGTCGTGGTGCGGACCAGGTAGGCGCGCTGGTCGCGCACCTGGTCCAGGTCCACCTCGACCCACCGCAGCCACGTCTCCTGCAACACGTCCTCGGCGTCGGCCGCCGACCCGAGCATCTCGTAGGCCACGGTGAAGAGCAGGTTGCGGTAGGTGACGAAAACCTCGGTCGCCGAATCGCTCATGCCCCCGCCCTCCCGCTCGTGAACATGATCATCCTCATGACCGTCAGCGCGCACCCACCGGCTCGGCGCTCACGGCGGCGACCCGCTCGCGGCGCTTGGCGTCCTTCATCCACGCGTTGCGCGCGCCGGGCTTGCGCGCCTCGGCGGCCAACTGCTTGACCGTGCCCTTGCACACGAACTCCTTGAGCAGCGCGCCCAGGCGTCCGGCGATGTGGTGCTTGGTCGCGTTGTCGTCCCTGGCGGCGACCTGGAAAATGCCGCGCGCCCGGCCCAGGCTGACGCAGAGCCCGACGAAACCGACGTCGACCGCCGCCGGTTCCGTCCCGGCGATCCGGCTGAGCACCGTCTCCGCGGCCTGCGGGCCGAGTTGGACCGCGGCCTGGCAGCTCATCCGGAACGGCAGGTCCGAGGGCGCCGCCGAGTCGCCGGCCGCGACGATCCGCACGTCGTCCACGCTGGTCAGGGTCTCGTCGGTGAGCAGCCGGCCCTGGACGTCCACCCGCAGCCCGCTGCGCGCGGCCAGGTCCGGCACGCCGAAGCCCGCGGTCCAGATGGTGACGTCACTGGCGACCTCGCGGCCGTCGAGCCGGACGGCGTTGGGCAGCACCTCGGTCACCATCTGGTCCTCGACCACGGTGACGCCGAGCGCGGCCATCCGCCGGGCCACGGTCCGCCGCCCCTTCGGGTGCAGGTACGACCCCAGAGTCCCGCCGCAGACCAGGGTGACCCGACGGCCCTGCTCGGCGAGTTCGGCGGCCACCTCGATCCCGGACGAACCGGCCCCGACCACGGTCACCGCGGCGTCGGCGGGCGCGGCGTCGAGCACCGGCCGCAGCCGCTGCGCCTCCTCCAGGCTGCCGATCGGGAAGGCGTACTCGGCCGCGCCGGGCACGCGCGGGGCGGCGGAGGCGCTGCCCACCGCGTAGACCAGGTAGTCGTAGCGCACCGACTCCCCGCTCGCCAGTTCGACCGCGCGGCCGGCCGCGTCGATCCGCGTGGCGCTGTCCACGACGAGCCGGACCCGCGGCGCCAGCACCTCCCGGTAGTCGACCACCGCCGGGTGCGACCCGCCCACCAGCTGGTGCAGCCGGATCCGCTCGACGAAGGTCGACCGGGGGTTGATCAACGTCACCGCCACGTCCTCGCGCCGCGTCAGGCGGTTGGCCGCCATGACCCCCGCGTACCCGCCGCCGACCACGACCACATCGATGCCCATCGGTGCCTCCTCGACTTCCCAGGCGTTCGGCATGAGGACACCGCGGGACCGCCGAACGTGACAGCCCGTGAGCCAGATCACTCGCGCAACACCCTGCACCGCCGCAAGAGCCCCGACTGGTCCAAGACCCACTACGTGCAGGGGCACCTGCTCAACGACCACCTCGGCGGGCCGGGCCTGGAGTACAACCTGGTGCCGCTGACCAGCCAGGCCAACGAGGTCCACGAGTCCACCGTGGAGCACTTCGTCAAGCAGAAGTTCCTCGCGATGCGCGTCGAGCAGCAGCACATCGCCGCCGGGCGCACCGTCGCCAACCCGATCGCCTCCATCAGCTACAAGGTCGTCCCGACCTGGCCGGTGACCCGACGCCCCAACACCACCCTGTGGCTGAAGGCGAAGGCGGACCTGGCGACAATCCTGGCCGCCGTGCGCAGTGCGGCGCCGCCGGCGTACGACCCGGCGACGACCAAGTGGGACGACTTCGCCCTCGACGTCGTCCAGGGCCGCGCCCCGGCCTACGCGAGACTGATCGACGCCGCCGACTGGCAGTTGCTGGGCCAGGTGACCGCGGCGCTGCAGAACATAATGGAGTTCATGACCCTGGACACCATGGAAACGCGCGTGGCCCACGTGGCGGACCTGTGGGAGTTCGAGGACGCCCACGTGCCGACCGGCCTGACCTGCTCCTACGAGACCACCCGCCAGGACGGCGCCAAGGACCAGGACGGCAAGCTGAACACGTGGGTGCCCAACCTGGTCGACCAGATGGCCCTCAACCACCCGGTCGACGTGTGGACGCCCTGATCCGCTTCAACTCGGGTAGGTGTGGACCTCGGTCGCCTTCAGCACCGCCCACAGCCGGTCGCCCGGTTCCAGTCGCAGGTCGGCCATGGTCGCGGTGGTGACGTCGGCGAACACCGGTGGGGTGCCGTCGAGGTGGACGCGGGTCGTGTGGGCGTGGCGTTCGATGCCGGACACGGTGACCGGCCAGGTGTTGCGCGGGCTGCCCGCCGGTTTCTCCGGGTACAGGCCGACCGCGGTGGGCGGGAACACCACGTGCACCGACCCCGTCGCCGGCTCGGCCACGGTCAGCGACCCACCATCCACAATGGACACTTCAGTGCCGTGCGCGGTGCCCCGGTACAGGTTCAGGCCGACCAGGTGGGCCACGTAGTCGGTGCGCGGCCGGCGGACCACCTCCGCCGGTGTGCCCTGCTGGACCACCCGGCCGTCCTCCAGGATGACGATCCGGTCGGCCAGCACCATCGCGTCCAGCGGGTCGTGGGTGACCAACAGGGTGTGACCGGGGTAGTCGCGCAGGTGCCGGCCGAGGTCGGCGCGGACCTTCAGGCGGGTGCTCGCGTCCAGGGCGGCCAGCGGTTCGTCCAGCAGCAGCAACTGGGGCGCGGTCGCCAGGGCGCGGGCGAGGGCGACCCGTTGCGCCTGTCCGCCGGACAGGGTGCGCGGCTTGGCGCGTTCGAACCCCGCCAGGCCGACCCGGTCCAGCCACGTCGCGGCGGTCGCGTTGGCCGCCGCCTTGGCGGTGCCGCGGGCGCGCAGGCCGAACGCCACGTTGTCCAACGCGGTCATGTGCGCGAACAGCAGGTAGTCCTGGAACACCACGCCGATCGGCCGCCGTTCGACCGGCAGACCGTCCCAAGTGGACTCACCGACCCGGACGCGGGCACCGGGCACCAGCCCGGCCAGCGCGCGCAGCGCCGTGGTCTTGCCCGCGCCGTTGGGGCCGAGCAGCGCGACGACCTCGCCGGGCGCGATGGTCAGGTCGACGTCGAGGCTGAAGTTCGCGCGGCTCACCCGGATCGACGCGTCGAGGGTCATGTCGCACCCCTGATCCACCGGTCACGCAGCCCGGCCAGCACGCCCACCGACACCACCAGCAGCACGATGCTCAGCACGATCGCCGCGTCGGGATCGGTCTCCAGCGCCAGGTACACCGCGAGCGGCATGGTCGTGGTCTCGCCCGGGAAGTTGCCCGCGAAGGTGATGGTGGCGCCGAATTCGCCCAACGCACGAGCCCAGCACAGCACCGTGCCCGCGACCAGTCCGGGCAGCACCGACGGCAGGGTCACCCGCCGGAACGTCAGCCACCGCGACGCGCCCAGTGTCGCCGCCGCCTCCTCGAACCGGGGATCGGCCGCCCGCAACGCGCCCTCCACCGAGATGACCAGGAACGGCATCGCGACGAACGCCTCCGCCACGACCACCCCGGCGGTGGTGAACGGCAACGACACCCCGAACCACGCGTCCAGGTGCTGCCCGACCAACCCGCGCCGCCCCAGCACCAGCAGCAACGCCACACCGCCCACGACCGGCGGCAACACCAGCGGCACGGTCACCAGCGCCCGCAGCACCCCGCGCCCCGGCAGGTCGCCGCGCGCCAGCAGCCACGCCAGCGGCACGCCCAGCACCAGGCACACCACCGTGGCCAGGCTCGCGCACACCAGCGACAGCCGCAGCGCCTCCCCCACCTCGGCACCGACCAGCCGCGCCGGCAACGTCCGCCACGGCGCGCGGACCAGCAGTCCCACCATCGGCAGCAGCAGGAAAGCCAGGCCCAGCAAGGCGGGCAGCACGAGGACGACCGGCAGCCGGCCCCGGGTCGCGCGTTCGGTGGTCACGGTAGGACGAACCCCGCCTCCGTCAGCACCGCCCGACCCTTCTCGGACCGGACGAAGTCGATGAACGCCTGCGCCCCGGCCGCGTTGCGCGCCTTGGCCACCGGTGCGATCGGGTAGTCGTTGACCGCCTGCCCGGCTTCCGGGAAGTCCTTGCCCTCGACCTTGCCCCCCGCCGCCTTCACGTCCGTCCGGTAGACCAGCGCCGCGTCCACCTCGCCCAGCGACACCTTGGTCAGCGCCGCCTTGACGTCCTGCTCCAGCGTGTCGGGCACGGCGGTGACCCCGGCCGCCGCCAACACCTTCCGCGCCGCCGCACCGCACGGCACCTGCTCCGCGCACAGCGCGATCTTCAACTCCGCCTTGCCGAAGTCCGCCAGCCCGCCGACCCCGCCCGGGTTGCCCTTCGGCACCGCGATCTGGAGCGTGTTGCGCGCGAACGTCGTCGGCGTGGCGGTGATGGTCCCGGTGTCGGCGACCTGCTCCATGTTGGCCGGCGCGGCCGAAGCGAACACGTCCGCCGGCGCGCCCTGGTTGAGCTGCTGGGCCAGCGCCGAACTGCCGCCGAAGTTGAACTTGACCTTGATCCCGGGGTTGGCCGCCTCGAAGTCCTTGCCCAGCGAGGTGAACGACTCGGTGAGCGAGGCCGCGGCGAACACCGTGACCTCGCCGGGAGCACTGCCTTCGTCCGACGTCCCGCACCCCGCGACGACCAGCGCCGCGACCACCGCGACCAGCCTCCGCATCAGGCCTCCGGGATCTCGACGACGACGTGGGTGGACTTGATCGACGCGACCGCGACGCTGCCCACCTCCAGGCCGAGTTCGTCCGCGGACTCCCGGCTCATCAGCGACACGATCCGGAACGGCCCGGCCTGCATGTCGATCTGCGCCATGACCCCGTCCTTCACCACCCGCGTGACGATGCCGCGCATCCGGTTGCGCGCGGACGCGGCCACCGTGACGCCGGGCTCGGCCGTCTCGGACAACTGCTGGGCGAACACCGCCAGCTCGGCGCCGTCGATCGCCTTGCGCCCGTTGTCGAGCATGGTCGCGCGCAGGCGCCCTTGATCGATCCAGCGACGCACCGTGTCATCGCTGACCCCCAGCAGGGCGGCCGCCTCACTGATCCGCAGATTCGGCATGGGCGGGAGCTTAGTTCCGAAGACACGGAACTTCCACCGCCGATATCACCGCGATCGCGGCGTACCGCCGACCGCGACCGTCGTCGCGCGCACCCCGGAGGCGGTCCCGTCCGTCGGCACACGCAATTCGGGTGACACCGAGGCGACCGCCCGACCACAATCGGTCGCCGTGACCGAGCCCATCGTCCCGGTGCTGTGGCTGTGCGGCCCGCCCGGGGTCGGCAAGACCACCGTCGGGTGGGCGGTCTACCAGCTACTGCTGGAGTCCGGTGTCGACGCGGGCTATGTGGACGTGGACCAGCTCGGCATCTGCTACCCCGAACCGCCGTCCGACCCGGGTCGTCACCTCGTGCAGGCGCGCAACCTGGACGCGGTGGTCGCCAACTCCGGCCGTCAGTGCGTCGTGGTCTCCGGGGTCGTGGACGTAGAACGCGGCGTGCCCGTCGACCTGATCCCGCACGCGGCGCTCACGCTGTGCCGCTTGCAGGTCGATCCCGAGGAGCACCGCCGCCGCCTGGTGGCCAGGCAGGCCCCGGCGGACATGGTCGACCGGGCACTCGTCGAAGCGGCCGTGCTGGAACCGGGCATCGGGTTCACCGTGGACGCCGGCGGGGCGGTGTCCGACGTCGTGGACCGGGTGCTGCGGCGCGCCGAAGGCTGGTTAGCGCCGGAGCGGGTGCTGTGGCTGTGCGGCGCGACCGCCGTGGGCAAGTCGACCGTCGGTTTCGCGGTCTACCAACGACTCCTGCGCACCGGCCGGACCACCGCGTACGTCGACCTGGACCAGATCGGCCTGCACGGCGAGGTCGACCACCGCCTGCGGGCCGCGATCCTGGCCGCGATGTGGCGCAACTACCGCGCGACCGGCGCCCGGACGCTGGTCCTCACCGGCCCCGTCGAGCCCGACCTCACCCCCTACACCGCGGTCCTCCCGCAGATCACCCTCTACCGCCTGCACGCGACCCGCGACCGCCTGGCCGACCGGATCAGGTCCCGCGCGCGAGGCGAAGGCTGGAACCAGCCGGGCGACCCCATCCGCGACCAGCCAACCACCACCCTGCACCACCTCACCGAACGCGCAGCCGCCGAAGCCGACCTGCTGGACCGCCTCGCCCTCGGCCACCGCATCGACACCGACCACCACGACCCCGACCACCTGGCCGACCTGATCACCACCGACTTCCACACCCGCTGAGCCGCGTGGTCCCCGGACGCCGGTTTGCGGGTCGAACGACCCTCAGAGCGGACACGCGGAGTGCCTGGCGTGGCGGGTGGCGTGATCGTTTCACTCGAAGGTTGGCTCCGATGCTCCGTCTCGTCCTCCCGGTCCTCTGCGTCGCCCTGGCCCTGACCGCCTGCGGCTCGGAACCACCCGCCGCGCCAAGCGGCCCCTCCTCCGAACCCACGACCACCACACCCACCAACCCCAGCTCGCGGCCACCGCGGTTCAGCGAAGCCGGGTGGTACCGCACGCACCCGCTCAAGGTCGAGAACAGCATCCTGGAGACCTCCCTGCTCGGCGGGGCCGTCATCGTGACCGGGCGGACCGAGTCGGACTGGGGCAACCGCAAGCACACCGGCGGCCTCGACCAGGGCTGGTTCGTGGCCTACCGCAAGGACGCGGTGAGCGCCGGCCGGGTCCGCGCGCCCGCCTCCGACTGCACGATGCCGGTGCAGGGCCACGAGAACTACTGCGTCGGGGGCGGGGCCGCCTACGGCATCAGCCTCGGTGGCTCGTCCCCGCCGGGCGAGGGGATCTACCAGTCCACCCGGGTCATGCTGTTCGACCGGAACACCAGCGAGATCGACCCGAGCACCGACTCCGTCCCGGCCGGCCAGAAGTTCCGGGTCGTCCTGGACTCGCGCGTAGTGAGCTACGACCCGGACACCTTCCGGTCCGGCGACCTGGCGATCCTCTGGTTGGACAGCACCACCGGGACAGCCGGATCGACGGCTTCACCACCATGCCGAACGACGCGTTCATCCCCGTCACCTCATGACCGCGCGATCGCGCGCCGCTCAACCCTTGCCGGTGATGGTGAAACGCAAGTACCGCAAGTAGTTCACCAGGTGGAACGAGTCGGCCCGCGCCGTGGCGTCGGACGCGGCGCGGTGGGCGTCCGCCAGGGCTCGGGCGGCTGCGGCGGCCTCGCGGTCGTGGGTGGCGCGGGCGCGGGTGAGGGAGGTGTTGCCGGCCTTGCGTTCGTCGGCTAACAGGGACTGTTCGACGCGCAGGGTTTCCAGCAGGTCGCGGTCGCCCTTCTTGGCGTCCTCCATGACCTGCTCGCGCTGGACGTCCAGCGCCGCGCTCTCGGCCTCGAAGCGCTCGCGGAACGGTCTGCGGTCGGCGGCGGTCAGGTAGGTGGGACGGGCGCGGTTGGCTGCCACCGTCGCCCGTTCGCGCCACTGGTCGATCCGGACCGCCTCCGCCGTGAAGACCCCGCGGACGCGCATCTGGCTGCCGTTGGTGAGGACGAACATGGCCCGCCGGTCCGGCTCGTGGCGCAGGCCGACGAAGTCCGCGGCGGTCCGGATGCCGACCGCGGCCAGGTTGGCGACCTGCGCCGGCTCCAGCCCTTCGACCTCGGCCACGGACGACTTCGCCAACTCGGCCCGCACGTACTGCTTCTGCCGCAACGCGAGCAGCCGCTGCTCCTCCGCGTGCGCCCGCGCCAGCGCCGCCCGCCGGTCCCGCTCGATCCGGTCCAGCCGCTCCTTCACCGACTGCCGGTGCGCGGCCAGGCGGGTGTTGTGCCAGTGCTGGAGGTTCCGGCGCTTGTCGTCCTGCTCCTCCTTGAGCGCCTCGGCCATCTCGGCGAGCCGCCGGCCTTCCTCCTCCAGCAACGCGACCCGGGCGGCGGCCGCGTCCCGGGCGGCCCGCAGCCGCCGGCCCTCCGCACGCGCGGCCCGTGCCCCGCGCCGTTCCGCGCTCACCTCGTAGGCCGCCGTCGTCCACGCCACGACCACAGCCGCGTCCACGGCCGCGACGACCTCGCCCACCAGCCCGAGGGGAACCCCCAACGGCACCAACGCCATCAGCGACCACGAGGCCAGCGTCCGGGTCGCGGGCCGTTCGGCGAACCGCACCAGCGGCGGCGGCGCGGGCATGTGCGGTTCGAGCCGGTCCGCCAGCCACGACGGCAGGACGGTGCCCGCCGGTGCCCCGGGAGACACGGTGTCCAGCGGGCGCAGCGGCGGCGGTTGGGCGCGCTCGGTCAGCAGGACGTCCTCGAAGCGCCGGGCCAGCGCGCGCAGCCCCGGGTCCGGGTGGCTGGTCAGCGTGGCCAGCGGGAACGACCCCGCCGGGTCGGTGAAGTCCGGCTCGGCGAGCAGGAGGTGTTCCGCGTCCTCGTCACGCAATTGCTTCCACAACGCCGGATCGACCGCCAAGGCCACCAACGACAGGTAGACCACCCACGCCGAGAACCGGTCGACCTCCGGCCCGAAGTCGGCGGCGGTCCGGTCGGGCGACTGGTAGTTGCGGTGCCCGGTCTCGGTCGCGGCCATCCCGGCCAGCGCCGGCACGTACATGCCGTCGTAGTCGACCAGCTTCACCACGCCGTCGTCGGTGACCAGGATGTTGCCGTGCTGGAGGTCGCCGTGCCCCACACCCGCCGCCGCCAACCGGCCCATCAGGTCGGCGAACCGCTCGGCGACGCGCGCGAGGGCCGCCGGGTCGTCCAGGTTCCGCTCGATCCACCGGATGAGCCCGATCCCCTCGACCCACTCCATCCGCAGCACCGGGTACCAGGCGCCCTCGACGAGCACCCCCTGGTCGACGTAGTCGAAGCCGACGATCCAGTCGTCGTCCAGGGTCGCCAGGTGCTCGCCGATCGCCCGGTACCGCGCCGCCTGCTCCCGCACCTCGCGGGTGAAGCACTTGACCGCGTACCGGGTGCCGTCGGCGACGGTCAGCGAGAAGACGCCCGCGAAGTTGCCGGAGATGACGCGGGGGCGGCCCAGCGCGTCCAGTTGCACGTCGGCGCCGGCGAGGTCGGTGCCGCGGAAGCACAGCGCGGTGTCCTGGAGCGCGTCGACGTAGGTGGCGCCGGACGGGAACGCGCGACCGGGCTCGTCATCCGAGGTCCACGTGAACGACGGTGACGTCGTCATTGCGCATCAACCCCTCCTCCCGCACCGCGTCCAGCCACCCGGCGAACCCCTCGAGGTCACCCGCGAACCCCCGCAGCACCCGCCACGGCCGCCCACCCCGCGCGTTCTCCCGCAGGAACCACTCGGCGACCGCGTCCGTGCACAGGAAGAACCCGTCACCCGGCTCGGTCGTGCCGGCGGCGATGCGCACGTGCCGGGCGAGCAGGACGGTGTCCCGGTTGAACGCGTTGAACAGCGGCGGCGCGTTGTCGAAGGCGTTCGCCTGATCCAGCGGGAAAGCGCACACCAGCCGCCCGTCCCGCACCTGGAACAGACAACTGTCCCCCAACGCCGCCGCCTCCCACCTCCCCGCGCCGAACCGGGCCGCGAGCACCGTCGCGTGCGGTCCCCGATCCAACTTCGGCTGCTCGTACCACGCAATCGGCCGTCCAGCCGCCTCCCGCCCCACCACGTAGTCGTCGAGCCACGCCTGCCAGGCCAGTCCCGCCACCGCCAACCCGGCGGCGAAGCTCTCGGCGTCCCGGAGCACGTCCGACGCGCTGTCCAGCAACGAGTCGGTGAGCAGGGTGGCCCACTCACCCGCGAGCAGGCTCTCCGACGCCCCGTCGGCCACCGCCGCGAGCACCGTCCCGTCCGCGGACCGGACCCGGCCCGCGTCCTCGCACTCCCGTTCGGTGTTGCCCCGCTTGGGCACGCGGAGGGTCGCGGTGAACACGTCAGCGCAGTTCCGTGGCCCGCGTGCCGATGTCGAGGAACTGGACCACCGACGTGATGTCCGCGTTGTAGACGAACCCGCGGGCCATGTCACCGGCCGGCACGCCTTGCTGGAGCGCGTAGAAGCGCATGTGCTGCGGCAGCAGGCTCGACATCCCGAAGAGCGTGCGCGCGTAGGGGTCGGGCAGGGCCACGTCGGTGTCGGGGAAGGTCACCGGGACCGCGTTCGCGGCCGACACGTGCAGGTTGAACAGCAGGGCGGCGCCGTCCGCGGTCACGTGCGTCTGCACCGCCCAGGCCGCGGTCGCCGGGTCGCCGTCGGTGGACTCGCCGTCGGTCAGGTTGAGCACGATCGGCGGGAAGCAGTCCGGGTGCCGGGCCACCCAGTCCCCCACCAACGCGTCCGCGCGGGCGAGGGCGTGGCACATCGGCGTGGCCCCGTTCGCCACCGGGTCGACCCACACCGGGAAACTGGTGGTCGTCTCCACCAGCCCGCCGGCCCCGTCCGGCACCTTCTTGACCCGCTTCTCCACCCGCGCCGGCTGGTCGGCGACCTGGCTGAGCGGCACCAGGTCCCGCCCGGCGAGCGGCCCGGTGAAGGCCGAGCCCACGGTGTGCCCGTACCCGAGGACGGCGACGTGGAAGTAGTCCCGGACCCCTTCCTCCTTCGCGCACTTCACGCTCAACTCGGCCAGCAACCGGTTGATCGCGTCCGCCACCACCTCGGCCTTCCGCTGCCCACCCCCGCCGATCGGGTCGTTCATCGACGCCGACTGGTCGACGAGGAACACGAAGCAGGACGGGTTGGCCCGACTGATCTCGGCCGAGTAGGTCACGAAGCTCCCCCTATGGACGTCACGCCGCCACAACATCATGCCAACCCCCGGGCATCGGACGGGCGGCACTGGAGACGGGCTAGCGGGCGCTACGACGTTCGGCCGGTCCCGTACGGCCAAAACAGCGGCCTGCGGATGAGCCGCTAGTGTCGTCCGGGTGATGCCCACGCAGGACGACGTGCTCGGGTACTTCACCACGCTGTCCAACTGGGGCCGGTGGGGCGACGACGATCAACTCGGCACCCTGAACCACATCACCGACGACGTCCGGCTCGCGGCGGCGCGGACCGTGCGCCACGGTCGGAGCGTGTCGTGCGCGTGGGAGGTCGCCGTGCCCGGGGACATGGAGCGGTCGACGACGTCCTGCCCGTGCGCCGCCGACATGCCGGGTGCGGAGAACATGCCGGCGCCCGGGTTCCGGAACGACCGGCGCTGGGGCTTTTCGATGGAGCGGCTGGGCATCACGTTCCACGGTAATTCCGTTACCCATGTCGACTCGCCGTGCCACATCTTCTGGGACGGCAAGATGTACAACGGGCGGTCGCACGGGGAGGTGGATGCTGCGACCGGGTCGGGGTGGGCGGCTGTGACGGCGGCGGCGAACGGGATCGTCACGCGGGGTGTGCTGCTGGACGTTGCGAAGGTGCGTGGTGTGCCGTGGTTGGAGCCCGGGGAGGGTGTGTTTCCCGAGGATCTTGAGGAGGCTGAGCGTCGGCAGGGGGTGAGGGTGCGGTCTGGGGATGCGGTGCTCTTGCGGACCGGGTATGGGCGGGTCCGGGGTGACGTGGGTGGGGTCGGCGGTTTTGAGCAGGCTGGGTGGCATGCGTCTTGCTTGCCGTGGCTGCATGAGCGGGAGGTCGCGTTGATCGGTGCGGACACTCCGCAGGACGTTCAGCCGTCGGGGTATGCGGACGTGTTGATGCCGGTGCACGCTGTGGGCCTGGTTGCGATGGGGCTGTGGTTGCTCGACAACTGTGATTTGGAGGCGTGCGCGGCGGTGGCTGAGGAACTTGGTCAGTGGGAGTTCCAGCTCGCGGTCGCTCCGGTCCGGTTCGCCGGCACTTCCGGCAGTCCCGTCAACCCGATCGCTACTTTTCTGATTCAAGCGCTTCAAGCGTTTCAAGCGCTTCAAGAGACTTTGGACGCGCTTCGCGCTCTCAAGATGTGACGCGCTGACGCGCTCTCAAGATCAAAAGCGGGCCTGGAGGCCCCCGGGGGGGGGGAAGGGCGTCGGTCTGCCCCCGCACGGCCTGCCGGAGGCAACCACGCTTTGGCCTTCTCCGCAACCGGTAAAGCGTGGTTGCGGAGAAGACCAAAGCGAGGTTGGGCTGCGCCCAGGCCGTACGGGGGCAGACCGAGGCCCTTCCTGTGGCTTGGCAGCCCGGTGCGCGCCTTCGGCGCAAAAGCGCCCCGGCAGGTGGGTGGTGCGGTGGGCGGGCGGCTGGACCCTGCGCCGACTGGACCCTGCGCCGACTGGACCCTGCGCCGGGTGGGCGGTGCGGCGGGCTCGACGGTGCGGCGGGCTCGACGGTGCGGCGGGCTCGACGGTGCGGCGGGCTCGACGGAACGCAGGTGGGCGTTGCGGTGGCTCGGCATTACGGCGGTGCGGCGGCTGGGTGGTGCGCCAGCCCGGCGATACGGCGGCCCGGCGATACGGCGGCCCGGCAGTGCGGCGGCCCGGCAGTGCGCCGGCTCGGCGGCCCACAGTAGGGCCAGCCCCGCAGTAGGCCGGCTCGGCAGTAGGCCAGCTCGGCGGCCCGGTGGTGCGGCGGCTGGGTGGTGCCGTGGACGGACGGCTGGGTGGCGCCTGCCCGGGTGGATGGTGCGGTGGGTGGGCGGGTGCGGAATGGGGCGTTTCCGTGGTTCGCGGCGCGCCGGGCTGTGGCCTCGGGCCCCGTCTCCATTGTCCCACGAGGGACCGACAATCCCGGCTGAGCGCCCCCTGGGGCTCATTCTCCCACGAGACACCGTCAGTCGTGGCCGGGCGGCGAAACCCGGCCGCCCGGCCACGAGAGACGGGAAACAGGAAACGGGAAACGAGGGCGGCTCAGCCCTTTGTGGACCGGGCCGCGAAGCGAGTGGTCAGGGCAGGCGGACGTAGGGGGTTAGGAAGGTGCGGGCTGAGGGGGTGTCCAGGCGGTAGACGACGTTGGTGGCGTAGCACGGGGCGTCGCCGGTGATGGTGGTGGCGACCAGCGTTCGGGTGCCGTCGATGGTGGCGAAGTTCGGGCCGCCCGAGTCGCCGTAGCACGCACCGCCGTAGCCCTGGGACTCGATCATCGACAGGCGCAGCCACGTGTTGTTGAGCGCGTTGAAGCCCAGCGGGGCCTTCATCCTCGTGCCGCCGCCCGGGTGGGTGTGGCCGCCGGGCGCGTTCAGGGCTTCCTCGGTGCCGTAGCCGACCACCGAGTACTCGATGTCGTCCAAGGCCTGCGGACCCAAGGCGTCGAGTTTGCCGGCGGTGGGGAGCGTGGCGGGGGTGAAGGACCAGCGGGCGGCCATTTGCTTGGCGGGGACCTCTACCACGGCGATGTCGTGCGAATCCGCCGAGTTGCCGGGGTAGGACGGGTCGTTGTGGGCCACGCCCTGGACGCCGACGGCCGCCGCCTTTTGGGCCGGCGTGCCGGGAGCGGCGTCCAGCGCCGACTGGACGTCCTGGAGGAGGGAGACGTAGAACTTCACGTTGGCCGGCCAGTCGGTGGTGCAGTGGGCGGCCGTCAGGAACGTGTCGCGGTCGATCATCGTCCCGCTGCACACCCAGTCGACCCGGTCCGGGGTGGCGGGGTTGTTGTCGTTGTCCCAGGTGGCGACCAGTGCGCCGACCTCGGTGCGCTCCGGCGCCGGAGTCGCGTTGTACGTGTTGATCGCGGACGCGGGTGTCGCGGTCGCTGCGGCGAACGCGACCACGGCTGCGGCCACGGTGGCTGTGCGCATGGGCACTCCCTTGCTGCGTGCGGCGTGAGAGCGCGATTGAACCCCGCTTCCGCCGCCCGCGACACCCTCTTCCGACCGTTGACAGATGCCAGGGAACCCTGCACTGTCCTTTATGGACGCGTGAACTCGGCGGCGTGCGCTTGTGCCCACTGCTCGAAGGTGCGGGCCGGACGGCCTGTCACGTCCACGACGTCGGAGCGCACCTCCGACTCGTCCAGCTTGCCCTCGACGTAGAAGCTGAAGAACGCCTCGACGTACTGCGCGGGCATGGCCGCTTCGAGTTCGGCTCGGGTTTCGGCGTCGGAGAGTGGGACGGCGGTCAGGTTTCGGTTGAGCACCTCGGCCAGTACGGCCAGCTGGTCGGCGGGCTTCATCGGTTCGTGGCCGGTCAGGTTGTAGATCCGGCCTCCGTGGGTGTCGTCGGTCAACGCGCGAGCGGCCACGGCACCGATGTCGGCCGGGTCCACGCACGCGGCCACGACGTCGGGGAACTGCACGCGGACGGTGTTTCCTTCGGCCAATTGGGGCAACCACCGCAGGGCGTTCGACATGAAGGCCCGCGGGCACAAGAACGTCCAGGCCAGGCCGGACTCCCGCACCCCGCGCTCGGCCAGGGTCATGTGCGCGACACGGCGTTGTCCATGTCCTCCAGCGTCGCCGAACCACCCGACAGCAGCACCACCCGCCGCACGCCGGCGTCCCGCGCCCGAGCCGGCAACCGGTCCGCGCCGGCGTACCCGGGCATCGGGAACAGGGTTCCCACGCCGTCCAGCGCGATGCTGTCCGGGTCGTTCAAGTCGCCCACGACGGCCTCGACCCCGTCCGGCAGCACCGCGTCCGATTTGCGCACCAACGCCCGGACCGGCGCACCCGCCAGCGCGTCGACCACGGCGGACCCGACGTTGCCGGTGGCTCCGGTGACCAAGTACATGGCTCCCCCAGTGAGTGGGCCCGCGAGCATGCGCGCCGCCGCGCGCCTCAGTGCAGAGGTTTGACCTCGACCTCCACGCCGTAGTGGTCGGACACCGGCTCCGACGTGCCCCGCAACTCCGCCCGCAACGCCCGCAGCCCGCGCACGAAGACCCGGTCGCGCCGGTCCGCCTGGCCGGTCAGCGACGACACCGCCGCCAGCGGGTTCGCCACCGGGTCGAACGTCGGCGTGTCGTCGCCGCGCACCGCCGTCCACGCGTCCTGCAAGCCCAGCACCCGGCCGGGCAGGTCGGTTCCGTCGTTGAAGTCGCCCAGCACGACCACCGGACAGTCCACATCGGACAGACACTCGGCGACGTCCGCCAACTCCTCCGCCCGCCGCACACCCTGCCCGGTGTGGTCGCTGGTCAGGTGGGTCGTCGCGACCACGACCGGCCCGGTGGCCGTCTCGACGACCATGGCCGCCAACGCCTTGTGCGGACCCAGGGAGTGCCTACCGGCCTCCGCCACGGGCACCCGGCTGAGCAGGACAAGGCCGGTGTCGTTCACCGATCGGTCCACCACGTCGACCGAGTAGCGCTCCCGCACCCAGGGCGCGGCGAGCAGCATCGCGAGCGGCACCCGGTGCGACAAGGTCGCCAGCACCCCGGCCAGTCGGGCGTCCCCGGTCCGGCAGGTCCAGCCGCGCCAACGCGTCCTCCGCGCCGTCCGCCAGGCCCACCGCGGCGAGAAGCGCGGGCACGTCGATCGGCAGGCCCGCGCGCACGTCCCACAGCGGACCAGCAGCACCACGACCGTTGGGCGCCACCGGTCCGGACATCCAGTGCCGGTCGGTCTGAACGTGGTTCGGGCGCACCCACTTCGCCACACGGGCGGGGAACTCGGCCCGGTGGAACCCGTCGACCGTGCGCACCACGTACCCCTCCTGCCGGGACGGGTCCAGCCGCAGCGCCCGCAGCGCGCGCTCGTCGAACACCCCGCGCCACAGCACCGGGGGCACCGGGATCCCGAGCCGCCGGGTGAACCGGACCGTCTCGTCCCAGCCCGGGCAACGGTCCCCGTCCCACACCGAAAACGCGTAGAACCAGCTCGCCAGGTCGTCGTAGCCCAGGGAGTGCCGCGCGTGCATGTTCTCGCCGCACACCCGCCACCCGACCGGGATCGAACCCGACACCGCGCCGTGCAACGCCTTGACCCACGCCCGCGACGGGTGGTGCGCCGAGTCGAGCGACCGGGCGTGCAGCCGGTCCCGGTACAGCGTGGTGTTCTCGCCGTCGCGCTTCTCGGTCACCACGACCTCGCGCCCCACGAACCCGCCGAGGTCGGCCAACCGCACGTCGTCCGCCGTCGCACCCGGCGACCACGGCAGGTGCGAAGTGCGTGGATACCGCACCCTCATGATCCCGATCCCTCCGACGACGAGACGGGATCGTAGAAGCGGCTCCACGGCGATTACCAACCAGTTCCGCACCACTGGAGACCCGGTTGCCACCATGATGATCCCTGCGACATCGGACGAGTGGAAGGCCGCCACCATGACGACCACCCCCGCCACCCGGAGCACCGGCCGCAAGTTGGCCAGGTTCGTCGGGCACTACCTGGAGATGGTCGTCGCCATGCTCGTCGGCATGATGGTGCTGGGGATGCTGTGGCCGGCCTCGTGGACCGCGAAGGTCGAGGTCGGGGCGTTGCTGATGGCCACCGACATGACGGTCGCGATGGCGCTGTGGATGCGGATCCGGAAGCACTCGTGGCCGCGCATCTTGGAGATGTCCGCCGCGATGTACTTGCCGTTCGTGGCGCTGTTCGTGCCGTACTGGCTGGGGGTGCTGTCCGGCGACGCGCTGATGGTCGCCGCGCACGTGATCATGTTCCCGCTGATGCTCGCCGCGATGCTGTGGCGGCGCGCGGACTACTGGCACTGAGGCGCCAGGCCCCTGGCGCGGATGAGCCAGGGGCCTGGCCGCGGGTCAGCCGCCGAGGCCGCCGAGCAGCGGGCCGAGGAAGCCCATCAACGGCTGCACCAGCGCGGTCGGGCCGCCGGCGGCGATACCGGTGGGCGGCGCGGCGTTGGCGACCGGCGCGGCGAGGACGAGGGCGGCGGCCGTCGCGAGGACGAGCTTGCCAAGAGTGCGCATGGGGACTCCGAACGGTTGCGTTGGACGAACAACCGAGGATGCTGGCCCAGACCCGCCGCGCGCGCGATCCGAACCGCCAAGGTCAACACGGTCGGGTGACATTCAGTCCACAGAGGACTCCCGGGGCTGCCAGCGCCAGGCGAAGTCGCCGGCGTGCGGCGGCGGGCCGGGCAGGTCGGGCTCGCCGGTGCGCCCCAGGCTCTCCACCATCATCGTCAGCACGCGCCGGCGCAGCTCGCGGGTCCGCTCGGCGTCGGGGAGGCGGATCGCGGCACAGCTCTCCAGCACCAGACCCAGGTCCTCGACGACGGCGTCCGGGCGCAGCCGGCCCGACGACCGGGCGCGGTCGACCAGGGCGGCGGCCAGCCGGGCGGCCCGCCGGGAGTCCTCGAACATCTCCGGGGTCGGGGTGAACGTGCCGGCCAGGTGCACGGTCAGCGAGTGCACGTCCGCGTCCACCACCCGGTCCAGGAACCCGGCGAACGCGGCCCACGCGTCCGGCTCCTCCAGCGCGGCCTCCGCCTCGGCGATGTAGCGGCGCAGCCCGTCGTGGCACAGCTTGCGCAGCATGTCCTCCTTGCCGGGGTAGCGGCGGTAGAGGGCGCTGATCCCCACGCCCGCGCGCTTGGCCACGGCCGCGATCGGCGCCTTCGGGTCGGCCATGAACACCTCGCGCGCCGCGTCGAGGATCACCTGGTCGTTCTGGGCCGCCTGACGGCGGCGACCGGGCAGGCCGGTCTCGGGGGGTGACGACATGGTCACCAGACTAACACTTGGAACGGATCGTTCCGCTCTGCTACAGTGAAACGGAACAAAGCGTTCCGTTCCGAAGGAGAGAGCCATGACGAACACCGAGATCCGCCCCTTCCGCGTCGAGGTCCCGCAGGCTCAGCTCGACGACCTGGCCGACCGCCTGCGCCGCGCGCTGTGGCCGGCGGAGTTGCCCGGTGTCGGCGACGCGTACGGCGTGCCCGGCGACCGGGTCCGGGGCCTCGCGCGGTACTGGGCGGAGGAGTTCGACTGGCGGGCCTTCGAGGCGCGGCTCAACGCCCACCCGCAGTTCGTCACCGAGATCGACGGCGAGGACATCCACTTCCTGCACGTCCGCTCGTCCCGCCCGGACGCCACCCCGCTGGTCCTGACCCACGGCTGGCCCGGCTCGATCGTCGAGTACCTGGACGTCATCGCCCCGCTGACCGAGCCCGCCGCCGACCGGCCCGCCTTCCACGTGGTGATCCCGTCCCTGCCCGGCTTCGGGTTCTCCGGCCCGACCCGCAGCACCGGGTGGAACCGCCACCGCACCGCGGCGGCCTGGGTCGAGCTGATGCACCGCCTCGGCTACGAGCGCTACGGCGCGGTCGGCAACGACGGCGGCTCGATGGTCTCCCCCGAGATGGGCCGCCTCGACCCCGAGGGCGTGATCGGCGTGCACGTCACCCAGATCTTCTCGTTCCCCTCCGGCGACCCGGCCGAGTTCGCCGGGCTGAGCGAGGCCGACATGGCCGCCGTGCAGCACCTCCAGTGGTTCTACGAGAACAAGTTCTCCTTCAACCAGGTGCACAGCCAGCAGCCGACCACCCTGGCCTACGCCCTGTCCGACTCCCCCGTCGGCCTGCTGGGCTGGAACGCGCAGCTGTTCGACGAGAACCTGGACCCCGAGTTCGTCGTGGCGAACGTGGCGGTGCACTGGCTGACCGGCACCGCCGGGTCGGCGATCCGCTTCTACTACGAGGACGCCCACACCGCCGAGCAGCCGACCGGACCGACCACCACCCCGATCGGGCTGTCCATGTTCGCCGGCGACTTCCAGTCCATCCGCGCCTTCGCCGAGCGCGACCACAAGAACATCGTCAGCTGGAACTCCTACACCGGCCCCGGCGGCCACTACGCGGCGCACGAGGCGACCGACGTCCTGGTCGCCGACATCCGCCAGTTCTACGCGAAGCTCAGCTGATCGCCCTCGGACGGGGCCGGTCCCGGTGACCGGCCCTTTCGGCGTGCGTCAACGGTTTCCGGCAGGCCGAAGTGGTCGAAGACGGTGTTGTCGTGGAACCGCGTGACCCGGCTGATCCGGTCGCCGGACAACGTCAGCACGATCATGCCCGCGCGGTGGGCCGTGTCCGCGCCGGGTTCCGCGTGGTAGCAACCGAAAGCCGGTTGGGTGTTGGCGCGGACGGGCAGCAGGTGGACGGCGCGCGCTCCCCGCCACGCCGTGCTGACGCGCAGGAACTCCGCGATCCCCGGGCCTTGGTACTCGTGCGGCGCGGGCGGCATGCTCAGCCAGGCCTCGTCGCTGAGCAGGGCCACGACGGCGTCGACGTCCCCCGCGGTGAACGCGTCGGCGAACCGGCGGGTCAAGGCCTGTTCCTCCGGCGAACCCGGGGACGGCGGCCCGACGCCGCGGTGCCGGTCGAGGGTGGCGCGGGCGCGTTGCAGAGCGCCCTTGACCGCGGTCTCGGTGGTGCCGAGCAGGGACGCGACCTCGGCCGCCGGGTAGCCCAGCACGTCGCGCAGCACGAGGGTGGCCGCCTGCCTCGGCGGGAGCAGCTGCAAACCGGTGATGAACGCCAGTTCCACCGCCTCCCGACCGGCGTAGCGGGCCTCCGGACCGGGCGCCGGGTCCACCACGGTCTCGGGGTAGGGCTGCAACCACGTCACGTCCCCGCGCCGAGTCGGCTCGGGCGGCACGAACGGCGGCACCGGCTCGGGCGGTCGGCGGCGGCCGTGGTCGCGCAGGACGTTGAGGCAGCGGTTGGTGGCGATGCGGTACAGCCACGTCCGCACCGACGCCCGCCCCTCGAAGCCGCCCACCCCGCGCCACGCGGCCAGCAGCACCTCCTGCACCGCGTCCTCGGCGTCGGCCACCGAACCCAGCAGCCGGTAGCAGTGCAGCCGCAACTCCTCGCGGTGCGGTGCGACGAGTTCCCGGAAGGCGTCGGCGTCCCCCGCCTGCGCGCGGTCGAGCACGGTCTGACCCACCCGGACATCCTGCCACCGAAGATTTCCCGGCCGAGTGCGTTCCGTTCGAGTCGTGGGTGGTGTCGGTACGAGCATGAAGAACGCACAGGACACCGCACTGGCCTACTTCAAGGCCTGGACCGGCCAGGACTTCGACCTCGCCATGACCTACATCGCCGACGACGTGGTGGTCGACGCGCCGCCCGGCCGCATCGAGGGCGCGGAGGCGTTCCGCGGGTTCATGGGGCCGTTCGCCCAGACCGTCCAGGACTCGGCGCTGCTCGCCGCCTTCGGCGACGAGGACACCGCAGTGCTGGTCTACGACACGCGGACCGCCCAGGTCCCCAGCGCGCCGGGGGCCGAGCACGTGACCGTCCACAACGGCCGGATCACGCACATGCGGATCATCTTCGACCGCCTGCCGTTCGAGGTGGCGCGGCGGAACGGCTGAGGGCGTTGCGCGGATGATCGGGTGCCGGCTATCTTGAACCGGTCGTTCCAAGATAGCCAGGAGGTCGCCTGACATGGCGGAGTTCACCCTGCACGACGAGACCACCGCCCCCGAGGGCGCCCGGCCCGCGCTGGCCGCCGCCAAGCGCCGCATGGGTTTCGTGACGAGCCTGAACGCGGTGATGGCGGAGTCGCCGGAACTGCTCGCCGGGTACAACGCGCTGGCCGAGCAGTTCGGCAAGTCGTCGCTGCCGGAGCCGGCCAAGCACGTCGTGCTGATCACGACGAGCGTGCTCAACGGCTGCGAGTACTGCGTGGCCGCGCACACCACGGTCGCGTTGAAGGCCGGCGTCGACCAGGCGGTCGTCGAGGCGCTGCGGGCTGGGAAGGGGCTGGCCGACGAGGAGTTGGAGGAGGTCCGGGCGCTGACCGAGTCCATGGTCACCGACCGGGGCTGGGTGTCCGACGAGCGGGTCGAGCGGTTCCTGGCGGCGGGCTACACCAAGCGGAACCTGCTCGACGTGGTCCTGGGCGTGGGCGTCAAGACGCTGTCCAACTACACCAACCACATCGCGCACACCCCGCTCGACCCGGCGTGGGCCGACCAGGCCTGGTCCCGCGACTGACCGGCGCGGTGGCGGAGCCGGGACACCCGGGGCCGGCTCCGCCACCCCACTCAGCCGGCGCGCGGCTTCTTCCGCGTGTCAGAACGCGACGCGGATGGTGACCGTGGCCGGCGGTGAGACCGCGCCGGCCGCGTCGACCACCTGGTAGGTGAACGAATCGGCCCCGGCCGACACCGACCGGGCCTGGTAGTGGAACGAACCGTCGGCGGCCAGGGTGAGCGTGCCGTGCCGGGGGCCGCTGACCAGCCGTGCGGTGAGCGGACCGCCGTCCGGGTCGGTGTCGTTGCCCAGCACGCCCGGCGCGGGCACCCGCAACACCGACGACCACACCGGCCGCGTGAAGGTGTCGTCGACGGCCGCCGGCGGGCGGTTCACCGGGGTCGTGTTGAGCCGCACGACCACGCTGCTGGTGGCCAGGTCGGGCCGCCCGTCGGCGTCGAGGTCGGCGGCCACGAACAGGTTCGGCAGGTCCGGCCCGAACAGCACGGGCGCCGCGAACGCGCCCCCGCCAAGGTTGCGCACCACGGACAACCCGTTGAGGCTGCGCGCGAGCACATCAGGCCGCCCGTCCACGTCGACATCCGCGAGCACCGGATCCGCCGCAGTCGGGTCGGGGCTGAGCACGACCGCCCGCGGCGCGCCGAGCGTCCCGGCACCGCCTCCCGCGCGCACCTCCCCCGGCGCGTCGAGGTTCGCCACGACCAGGTCCGCCCGACCATCACCGTCGACATCACCCAACGCCGCCCCCATCGCCTCCCTGCCGAGCCGCGTGCCGGCCGCGCCGAACGTGCCGTCACCCCGACCGGTCAGCACCCACACCTCGGTCGACGTGGTCGCCACCAGGTCGGGCCTGCCGTCCCCGTCGAGGTCGTCCAGCCCCAGCCCCACCACGCGGTCGCTCACCGTGCCGAACGCGGCGGCGGGCCGCGGGGCGAACCCGCCGGCACCGTCGTTGATCAGCACCGTCACCCCGGGCGTCGCGCCACCGGACGAGCGTCCGACCGCGAGGTCCGGATCGGTGTCCCCGTCGAGGTCGCCAACCACGACCGCCTGCCCGTAGCCACCGCCCAGCCCGTGCCTGGCGCGCTCCACGAACGTGCCGTCACCCTGACCGGACAGCACGAGCAGCTCGCCGTAGTAGTCGTCGGCGACCGCGAGGTCGGCCTTGCCGTCCCGGTCGAAGTCAGCCGCCGCCGGCACCCGCGTAGGCACCCGCACAGGGTCCTTGCGCACGGTGAACCCGCCCGCGCCGTCGCCGAGGAACACCGACAGCACCGCCTCGCCTTGGTTCGCCACAACGAGGTCGACCCGCCCGTCACCGTTGACGTCGCCGGCGGTGATCCCGTGCGGCCGGTGCCCCGCCGGGAACACCACCGGCGGCGCGAACGCAACCTCCCCCTCATCCGCCTCCGCCACACCAGGCACCACCGCCAGCACCCCGACCACCGCCACCACAACCGCACCCCGCACGAGACCCTCCCCGGCTCGAACGTTCCTCCCCAACACCTTCGTACCAGGCCACCCCATCACCCGATGACGTCCGAACGACCCACACCAGCCCGAATTTCACGCCGCGCGACGGACGGGCTCCAGCGGCCGGGTGACGCCGGGACACGGTCCAGCGAATCCGCCGGGCACGGCGCGGTGGGGCCGCACAGCCCGTGGCAGTGTCGACCGGCGGACGGACCTGAGGTCGGGAGAGTGCGATGAGCCGACACATCGGCGAGGAACGACACACGGACCTGTGGGCGGGCACGAGCCCCGCACCAGCCCCCACCCCGGCCGAACGCCGAACCCCACCCACACCCCCGGAGTTCGACCACACCCCACCCGAGGCCAACCAAACCCCACCCGCTTTCACCACCGCCACCACGACACCCACCCACAGCACCACAACCACCCCGAGCCCCACGACCACACCCACCCCGCCACCCACACCCCGCCGCTCGGAGCGCCCCTCCCCCCAGCACACCACCCCCGAGCGCGTCGCCCCCACCCCACCGGAACCGTCCACTTGGGACGAACCAACCGACCGCGACTTCGTCATCCCCGCCGACGGCTTGACCGCCCAGCAGCGCAAACACGCGCTGACCAAGCTGGAGACCTACCTGGTCGGCAAGCACGAGCACATGGTCGGCTTCCAGGGCAACCAGGACATGGGCCACGCCCAGCAGGACCTGGCCCGGTTCCTCGACTTCCACCTCAACAACGTCGGCGACCCGTTCCAGCAGGGCAACTACATGCCCAACACCAAGGTCGTGGAACGCGCCGTGCTGGACCGCTACGCCGAGCTGTGGCGCGCCGAGTGGCCCTACGACGCCAAGAACCCCGACAGCTACTGGGGTTACGTGCTCACCATGGGCTCCACCGAGGGCAACCTCTACGCCCTGGCCACCGCCCGCGACTACCTGTCGGGCCGCAAGCTGATCGGCGACCCGGGCGGCGTCAACCCGCAGATGGTCTACGTGCAGGCAGCGACCCCGGCCTCGGCCGTCCCCACGGCCCGTGACGGCGCTGCACCCACCGCCGACCCGCGCAACGCCTACCGCCCGGTGGCGTTCTACTCCGAGGACACGCACTACTCGGTGATCAAGGCCGTGCGGACGCTGGCGATCGACACGTTCGGCGCGATCGGCACGGCCGAGTACCCGAACCAGTGCCCGATCGCCGACCGGTGGCCGCTGGAGGTGCCGTCGAAGGGCGGCCCGGACGGCAGTGGCGAGATCGACGTGGACAAGCTGGAGCAGTTGGTCCGGTTCTTCGCCGAGCGCGGCCACCCGATCCTGCTGCTGCTCAACTTCGGCACCACGTTCAAGGGCGCGTACGACAACGTCGAGAAGGTGGCGGCCCGCCTGGTCCCGATCTTCCGCCGGCACGGCCTGCTGGAGCGCGACATCGAGTTCGAGCCCGGCCGCACCGACCGCCGGCGTGGTTTTTGGGTGCACGTCGACGGGGCGTTGGGCGCGGGGATCATGCCGTTCCTGCGGTGCGCGGCCGAGGAGGGCCCGCACAGCGAGCTGGCCATGGCGTTGCGGCGGGAGCTGAAGGGCAAGGTCCCCGAGTTCGACTTCGGCCTGCGGGTGGAGGGCGTGGACGTCGTCGGCTCGCTGGTGATGAGCGGCCACAAGTGGGCGGGAGCGCCGTTCCCGTGCGGTGTCTTCATGACGAAGAACAAGTTCCGCGTCGAGCCCGCCGCGACCCCCGCCTACACCGGTTCACCGGACACCACTTTCGCCGGTTCCCGCAACGGCCTGTCCCCTCTGGTGCTGTGGAACCACTTGGCGGCCAAGTCCGTGCGCGGCCACGCCACCGCCGCCGTGGCCGCCCTGCGCCGAACCCGTTACCTCGAAAGCGCCCTGCGCGAACTGGAAGACCGCCTGGACCGCGAGGACCGCCTACCGGAGGGCGGCCTCTACGTGGACCGCAGCCCAATGGCCCTGACCGTCCGCTTCCGACGTCCGAACGATGAAATCATCGCCAAGTGGTCGCTGTCCTGCCAGCCCATGCACACCAATGCGGGCGAACTGCGCCAATACGCCCACGTCTTCGCGATGCCGCACTTGACCGAGGAGAAGATCGACCAGTTCATGGAAGACCTCTTCGCCGAGAACGCCTTCCCGACCCACAACATCCCGGGCCCCGCACCCACCACAACCGCGACCACGTTCGCTCCGGACGTCCAGCCACTGGCCCTCGTCCCGACCACCGGCCGAGGCTTCCAGTAGCCACCGGCGGTCGACCGCACGCAGCCACCTCCCTACCCACCGGGCCGCTTTCGCCCGCGCAGCGCGGTCGCTTTCGCCCGCGCAGCGGGCTGCTTTTAGGCGCGCGCAGCGCGGTCGCTTTTGGCTTTTCCGCCCTCCCCGTATGGCCTGCCCGAAGGGCTACCACAGATTTCCCGGGTGCCGCCGAAATTTTTTGTGAGGAACGAGCAAAAAATTTTAGCGGCACCCGGGAAATCTGTGGTGGGCTCCGCCAGGCCGTACGGGGAGGGCGGAAAGCCCCGCTTTTGCTTTTCCTCCCCCGGCGGCCTCCCAAGCCCGCTTTTCATCTTGAGAGCGCGTCAGCGCGTTCGCTTGTGAAAGCGGTTTAAGAGCTTTGAAAAACGCGCGTAGCGCTCTCAAGAAAACGCGCTGACGCGCTCTCAAGATCAAA
>NZ_JAPSLK010000098.1 GCF_031180885.1 Saccharothrix sp. | reverse complement strand
TGCGCACGTTGGTCGACTCGCGTCCGGGTTCCGCGCGGTTCTTCTCGTGGCCGAGGTGCTCGGTCATCTCCTCGGCGAGGGCGGTCTCCAGCACGTTCTTGGTGAACAGCTTGAGCAGGCCGTCCGGACCGGTCAGCGCCAGCCCCCGCGCTTTGGCCTCGGCCACCATCGCCGCCGCGGCGGCCTGCTCCGGCGACAGTTGCCGCCCGGTCCCGGTCCCGGTCCCGGTCTCGCTCTTGCGTGCGCTCACAAGCTCAGATGTCATCACTCACAGTGCCCATCCCGCCGGACCCCAGGCCCGGCGTGTCGGGCCAGACACACCGATCTTGAAACAGTCCCAAACGGCCCGCCGGCAAAGCCGACGAGCCGTCATGCAAGATCGAGGTCAGGGCACTTTGTATCCGGCGGCGCGGAACAGTTCATACCATTCGGATCGGGTGAGCGGGATGTCGGAACCGAGCGCGGCGGCCGTGACCCGTTCTGGCGTGGTCGTGCCGAGCACGACCTGCATCCGCGCGGGATGGCGGGTGATCCAGGCGACCGCGATCGCCTCGGCCGGCACGTCGTATTTGTCGCTCAGCCGGTCGATTACGGCGTTCAACTCGGGGAAGCGGTCGGAACCGAGGAACGGGCCGTCGAAGAATCCGGCCTGGAAAGGCGACCACGCCTGAATGGTGATGTCGTGCAGGCGGCAGTAGTCGACGATTCCGTCATCACGTACGATCGACTGATCGAGGTCCTGCATATTCGCGGCGACGCCCTGCGCGATCATCGGGGCGTGCGTGATCGACAGCTGGAGCTGGTTCGCCACGATTGGTTGCGTCACGTGTTTGCGCAGCAGGTCGAGTTGTCGGGGGGTGTGGTTGGAGACGCCGAAGGCACGGACTTTGCCTGCCGCCGACAGCTCGTCGAAGGCACGGGCCACCTCCTCCGGCTCGACGAGAGCGTCGGGACGGTGCAGCAGCAGGACGTCGAGGTAGTCCGTGCCCAGTGCCCGGAGTGAACCGTTCACGGATTCGGTGATGTGGTGATGGGAGAAGTCGAAGTATGACGCGTCCTTGACGATTCCGGCCTTCGACTGGATGACGAACTGCTCACGCTCCGACGGGCTGAGCTTCATGGCTTCAGCGAACCGACGCTCGCAACCGTGGTCGTCCCAGCCGTATACGTCGGCGTGATCGAGGAACGTGATGCCGGTGTCGCGTGCGGTGTTCACGAGCCTGCGCACCGCCTCGTCGGTCATGTCCTGGATGCGCATCAGTCCGAGGACGACGTTGGGGACCACCATGTCGGTGCCGGGCAGGATGAAGGTCTTCATGTGACTCTTTCGCTGTGTGAATGTTTCGGATCGAAGGAAGTGCGATCTGGTCGGCTATGAGTTCGAGAGCGGCTGCGAAGTCGCGGATGCTTGCGGAGCGCGAGGCCCTGGGGATCGGGATGACGGCGGGCGCGAGCGCGAGTTCCCAGGTGTGCGTGATTCGGTGGACGTGGTGCCTGATACGCACCGCCGCCGACGCGGTCACCGGCATCAGCTTCACCGTGCTACTGGAGACGGCCGCCGACACCGTCACCACCGCACAGCACATCCTGCCCGGCCCCGCCAACCTGGTCGGAACGATCGGTAGACGCTACGACGCTGAACCTGAGGGCGGGGGCGCGGCCGCCGTGGAGCCGCGGACGACGAGGACCGGCCGGAGCAGGACCTCATGGTGACGGTGCCCTGGGCGGGTTTCGTCCAGCAGCAGGTCGGCCGCGGCGCGGCCGAGTTCGTACTTCGGCTGTCTGATCGTGGTCAGGGCCGGAGCGAGTTCAGCGGCGAATTGGACGTCGTCGTATCCGACCACGGAGACCTCGCCGGGCACGGCAAGACCGAGCCGGCGCAAACCACGGAGCACACCGAGCGCTGCGATGTCGTTGAAACAGAGCACCGCGGTCGGCGGCCGCGGGTCGGCGAACACTGCGTCAAGCGCGGCATCGGCCCCGCCGGCGACGTCCGGCGGCGGGATGTCGACCTCGACGAGTGCGGTAGCGGGATCCAGCCCTGCCCCGTGCAGCGCCTGGTGTATGCCTTCTCGGCGCTGGACGGACTGGCGGGCGCCGAGCGAGCTGTGCAGGAACGCGAGTCGGCGGTGACCGAGTTCGATGACGTGTTGGGCGGCCAGACGCCCGCCGAGGACGTTGTCGACGGTGACCGCGCACAGGTCGATGTCCTCCTGCGGGTGATCGAGCAGCACGACGGGAGTGCCCCGCTTCGCCAGCGAGGCCAGCGCGTCAAGCCGGGCGGCGGCCGGGGCGACCAGAATCCCACGCACGCCGTGCTCCTCGAGTACCTGGAGGTGCCGTGCCTCCTTGGCGGCTTGCGCGTCATTGCTGCAGAGCATCAACATGCAGCCGGCCTCGGTGACCCGGTCCTCCACGCCCCGGCTCACCTCGCCGTAGAAGGGGTTCGCCAGGTCGAGCAGCACGGCGCCGACCACCGAACTGGGAATCCCCCGGAGCTGGCGTGCGGCGCCGTTGCGCACGAACCCGACCCGTGTCATGGCCTCCTCCACCCGTCTACGGGTCTCAGGGGCCACGATCGCGGGACTGTTGAGGACGTTGCTCACAGTGGCCGTCGAGACACCGGCCGCCTCGGCGACCTGGCGCATGCCGCCGCGCCGAGGCGTATCGCTGTTCGCCACTCCTGCTGCCTTCCTGTTGTCCGCCCCACGACCGGCCGGCGCCCATTGCCCCGCCACCGTCGACAACGCGGCTCAGCCGACGGGGAACCAGCCAATCATGTCCCGATACCGCTCGCCGGGGCTACCGCCCTCGGCGAGCCACTCGCCGGGGCCGACGCGCTCCTGCCAGGCCAGATGCCGCTCCCCGAGGGCGGCGACCAGGTCCGCGGCGAGCGCAGCCGCTTCGTGCAGGTCCTGGTCAGTGGTCTGCGAGCTGGTGCCGACGATCACGCCGCGCACCTCGGCGGAGTGGCCGAAGCGGAAGTTGCCGTCGCCGCACAGGTGCGGATCGACCAGGACCGCCTCGCCGTAGTTGCGGCCGAGCCGCCTGTGCCCGGCCGCCTTGGCCGCCGCGTTGGGCAGGAATTCCGAACCGTCCTGGCCGACCGTGATCACCGCCAACACCGCCTCGGTATCCGGAACCCACGGCCCAACGGTGGGGTCCAGGACGACGAACCCCATGCACGCGCGCTCGTACACCCCGTGCGGCGCGCGGCCCGGGTGCGCCGAGTGATTGCGCCAGATGCTCGCGGCCCGCCGCAGCCCGAGGTCCAGCAGCAGTTCGTCGAACTGGCCGTCACTCATCAGGTATTCGTAGGGGTTGCGCCGGTGTGCGGCGCGCACCGGCAGGCCCTCGGGCGAGACCGCCTCGCACAGGTTCGCCGCGGCTTGTGCTACCGCATCGCCGGTCACCAGCGGTCGCCGATCTCAGGAGCGATCAGCTCGGTGTAGATCTCGCGCACCGCGGCGAGCGATTCCTCCGAGAGCGGTGCGAGGTTGGACGCCGCGGCGTTGCCGGCCGCCTGCTTCGGGTTGCGGGCGCCGGGAATGACCACGCTGACGCCGGGCTGATCGGCGATCCAGCGCAGAGCGAACTGGGCCATCGTCGCCCCGGGCGGCACCAGTGGTGCCAGCCTGCGCACGGCTTCGAGCCCGGTGGCGAAATCCACTCCTGAGAAGGTCTCGCCGATGTCGAAGGCGCTGCCCTGCCGGTTGTAGGTCCGGTGGTCGTTCTCAGCGAACCTGGTGTTCTCGTCGTACCTGCCGGACAGCAGGCCGCTGGCCAGAGGCACCCGGGCGATGATCCCCACTCCCGCCTCGCGGGCGGCAGGCAGCACGTCCGCGAGCGGTCCGAGCCGCAGCATGTTGAGGATGAGCTGCACAGTGGCAACGCCCGGCCGGGCGATCGCCGCCAGCGCCTCGGCACGGGTCTCCACGCTCACGCCGTATGCGGCGATGCGCTCCTCGGCGACCAGGGTGTCGAGTGCGTCGAAGACCTCGTCGTCGGCGTACACGCTCGTGGGCGGGCAGTGCAGCTGCACCAGATCGAGGCGCTCCACCCCCAGGTTCGCCCGCGACCTGTCGGTCCAGGCCCGGAAGTTCTCCAGCGTGTAGATCGCAGGGTCCTGCGGCAACCGGCGGCCCATCTTCGTCGCCACGACGATGTCCTGATCGGGCCGGGACTTGAGGAACGTCCCGATCAGCTGCTCGCTGCGCCCGTCGCCGTACGCGTCGGCGGTGTCCAGGAAGGACACACCCGCCTCCGCCGCGGCGGTGAGCGTGGCCAGAGCGTCGTCCTCGGCGACCTCTCCCCAGTCGGCGCCGAGCTGCCAGGCGCCGAGGCCGAACACCCCGACCTTTCGTCCGGTACGGCCGAGGACTCGCTTCTCCACGTGGTCGACCCCTTCTCAGTCCGCCCGCGTGGCACACCAGCACGGTACGGCATTAGAACGTTTAAACCGCTTGCTCGCGCTAGTATTGATGCCCGGTCATCCGACCGTCAAGTGCCTCGGGGCACGAGCATGCGGCTCGTTCATGCCTCTTGACTTCCACGAATACGCCGCCGGACACTGTGCTGCGCCCCTCAGGCCGGGTTGGTACGACCAGCGTCGTTCGGCCCGGGCCCCCATCGAATCCTGCGATCGCCGGACGAAAGGCGCCCAAGAATTGGAACGTGCCAAGGTGTCGGACAATGCCGCGCCGAAGCTCCCGCCTTCGCTGCCACCTGTAACCTGCGGATCTGGCTGACGCCACCACGCAGACCACTGCCTTCTCCGATGCCCTGCACCGGCCGCGACCACGCGGGACCGGGCACAATCCCGGCCGTGTCGCGGTGGACCTGGCCGTGATGCCCGCTGACGGCGGCGAGGCGATCCGGGACCTCGCCGTGCTGCGCGACCAGCACGAGGTGTTCGGCCCCCTCGCCTCCACCCCGACCGCCTGGCGCGTGCCGGCCGGCATCGACGCGACAGCCCTGAACGCCCTACGGGCAGCGCGGGCCAGGGCCCGCGAGGTCCGCGCCGCCCGGCTGGGCATCCCCTTCGCCGTCGTCGCCAACCGGCGCGCCGTGCTGCGGCCGTTGCAGGTGAGCCAGGTCGACAGCGCGCTGCCGTTGCACCCGACCGTCGCCGACGCGGTGGCGGCGGTGCGCCTGCTGTCCACTTGAGCCATTCCGAGCAACGGTTGCGCCTCGCGGGGCGAGGGTATCCGTGAAGTACGTCGAACAGTCGGCGACAGGCAGGCCGCGTCGAGCGTTCCGGCCGATGCGCGGCATCGAACCCCACTGGACTCCGCCATGGCCATTTCGCCTTGCCCCGAGCGCGGTGCGCTCGTCACCTACCTCAACCCGGACGTGCTCGACCCGACTGTGTTCCTGCGCGGCGTCGTCCTGGGAGCACACGTCGAAGACCCGCAGACCGCGCACCGGTGGCTGCCGGTCCTGCTACCCGACCGCACGATCGCCGTGCTGGACACCAGGAACATCATCGCAGTCCACGCATCCGACAACGCCTGACCAACCGACCCACCACCGGCGACCCCGGGCCTCACCGGCCCGGGGTCGCCGAGCGTGCAGCCCTGCCGTGGCCAGTCCCACCCGAGCACCACCGCCAACGACACCACCCACACCCCCGAAGGCGTGAACCACGACTGTCATCCGCGCCGGCCCGCAGCGCCAACGCACGACGAGCCCGGTGAGGCGCGGCTGGTCAGGGCCGTGTCGGTGTGCTCGTGGGACGTCGCTGGAACAGCGTGTAGAGGTAGACCAGGCACGGCACCAGGATCACCGTGCCGACCGACAGCGCCACCAGCAGGGCGAGCAGCGTGGGGCGGCCGGTGGCAGCTTGGTCGACGGTCAGTGACGGCAGCAGCAGGTACGGGTACTGGCCCACGGCCCACGCCGTCAGGGTCGCCGCGGCCGCGAGCCCCGAGGCGATCCGGGCCGCGATGTAGCGGCGGGTCAGCAGCAGCGCCAGGGCGGTCAGGCCGGCGACCACCGACAGCACCACCACCGGCAGGCCGCGGCCGGTCAGCCCCGCGAACAGCAGGGGCGCGTCGGCGCGCAGCACGGCGATGCCGGCCAAGTCCACCGCACCGGTGGCCGGCACCGCGGCCAGCGAGCGGCGGCGGAACGCCTCAGCCACGTCGTGTTCGCCGTCGCGGCGGGCGTCGCCGCACAGGAACACCGCGGCCAGGTAGGCGAACACCAGCACGGCCAGGACACCGCCGAGCAGGGACGTCGGGTTCGCCCAACCGGTCACCACATCCCCCGCCGCGATACCCGGCGGTTCGCCTACCGCAAGAGCGTCGGGAGGCCGTCGTCGCGGGCCGCTGCTTCTGCTTCGACAACACCTTCATCCACCGCATGCGCGCCGAGCCCGGCGCGGACCCCACCGTGACCATCCACGCCTACTCGCCGCCGCTGACCCACACCGGCCAGTACGCCGAGCGCGACGAGGACGGGCTGCTGCACCGCACACCGACCAGCTCGGAGGAACAACTGGTCCCCACGGCGGACAGGGCACCCCCACCGGCCAGGCCTGACCAGCGTCTCACGCCCGAACCGGCGCCTACCGGTTCGGGCGTGAGACGTGCATGCACGCCGCCGTCATCAAGCTCAGGATGCCCGCGAACACCAGCAACAGGTGGGTCAGGGCCCCGAGCACCACCAACGCGACCCCCAGCACCGCCACGCCCACCCGCGCCGAACGCCCGCCGGCCGAACGCCCACCGGGAGCCACGCGCGGCCCGGCCAGGGCAGCCGCGAGCACGGGGTCGTCGCTTTCGAGCCGCCGCTCGATCTCACGCAGAAGGCGTCGTTCCTGGCGTCGGTTCACGGGGCACCTCGTCCGGTGGCCTAGTCCTCGTCGGGGGTCTCGCGCTGGGTCGGCGCGAGGTACTTCTCCGTGGTCGGGTCGGTCTTCACGTCGCGCTGGTCGCGGCGCAGCACCGAGTAGTGGGACTCCTCGCGCATCCGCTCCACCATGTGCGGGTAGTGCAGTTCGAACGCCGGCCGCTCCGAGCGGATGCGGGGCAGTTCGGTGAAGTTGTGCCGGGGCGGCGGGCAGGACGTCGCCCATTCGAGTGAGTTCCCGAAGCCCCACGGGTCGTCGTGCTCGGCCGGGTCGCCGAAGCGGTAGCTGCGGAAGACGTTGTAGAGGAACGGCAGGGTGGACGCGCCCAGCACGAACGACCCGATGGTGGAGATGGTGTTGAGGTCGGTGAACTGGTCGCCGGGCAGGTAGTCGGCGTAGCGGCGGGGCATGCCCTGGCTGCCCAGCCAGTGGTGGACCAGGAAGGTCAGGTGGAAGCCGATGAACGTCGTCCAGAAGTGCACCTTGCCCAGGTGCTCGTCGAGCATCCGACCGGTCCACTTCGGGAACCAGAAGTAGATGCCCGCGTAGGTGGCGAACACGATCGTGCCGAACAGGACGTAGTGGAAGTGCGCCACCACGAAGTAGGTGTCGGTGACGTGGAAGTCGATCGGCGGCGAGGCCAGCAGGATGCCCGACAGACCGCCGAACAGGAAGGTGACCAGGAAGCCGACGCTGAACAGCATCGGGGACTCGAACGTGAGCTGCCCCCTCCACATCGTGCCGATCCAGTTGAAGAACTTGATGCCGGTCGGGATGGCGATGATGAACGTGGTGGCGGAGAAGAACAGCATCAGCACCGCGCCCGTGGCGTACATGTGGTGCGCCCACACGATCACCGAGTACAGGGCGATGGCGATGGTGGCGTAGACCAAGCCCTTGTAGCCGAACAGCGGTTTGCGGCTGAACACCGGGAAGATCTCGGACACGATCCCGAAGAACGGCAGCGCCACGATGTAGACCTCGGGGTGGCCGAAGAACCAGAACAGGTGCTGCCACAGGATCGCCCCGCCGTTGGCCGGGTCGAACACGTGCGCCCCCAGGTGCCGGTCGGCCAGCAGCCCCAGTAGCGCCGCGGTCAGGATCGGGAACGCGATGAGCACCAGGATGGCGGTGATGAAGATGTTCCAGGTGAAGATCGGCATCCGGAACATGGTCATGCCCGGCGCGCGCAGGCAGATCACGGTGGTGATCATGTTCACCGCGCCCAGGATCGTGCCCAGACCACCCACGACCAGGCCCGCGATCCACAGGTCGGCCCCGACGCCCGGGGTGCGGATGGCGCTGCTCAGCGGCGTGTAGGCGGTCCACCCGAAGTCCGGCGCGCCCGCCGGGGTGAGGAACGCGCTGACCGCGATCAGGCCGCCGAACAGGTACAGCCAGTACGACAGGGCGTTGAGCCGCGGGAACGCCACGTCCGGCGAGCCGATCTGCAGCGGCAGGATGAAGTTGGCGAAGCCGAACACGATCGGGGTCGCGTAGAGCAGCAGCATGACCGTGCCGTGCATGGTGAACAGCTGGTTGTACTGCTCGTTGGACAGGAACTGCAGGCCCGGCCGGGCCAGCTCGCCGCGCATCAGCAACGCCATCACGCCGCCGACCAGGAAGAACCCGAACGAGGTGGTGAGGTAGAGCAGCCCGATCAGCTTGTGGTCGGTGGTGGCGAACAGGCGCAGCAGGGCCGAGCCCTTGCGCCGGGGGCGCGCCGCGCCGTCCGGGACGATCGGCGTGGGCTTCAAGGTCGTCATGAGCGTCCTTCGGACGAGGGCGAGGGCGACGGCGCGCAGGGCCGGCTAAGCGGGCGGATACCCGTGACCGGCGCGGCAAACCTCGCACTCCCCGGGATCATGCGACTGAGCTGCGCGCTGGTCACCACGGCGCTGGCCGACCTGGGCCGCGGGTTGCGCGGCTCCCCGGTGCCCGGGGAGCTGCTGCGCATGGCGTCCTGGAGGGCCGCGCGCGACGGGCTCGGCGGTCGCGCGCTCGACGTGTTCTCCGGGCGGTTGGCGCCCGCGCGCCTGATGGTGGACCGGCTGGTCCACGTGGTGCGCGACGCGCTGTGCGCGAGCGGCGACCTGGACTTGGTGGAACGCCTCCTGTCCGCCGTGGACCGGTTCGGCACGCGAGCGGACCGGCAGCGACGGGCGTTCCGGGAGGCGGGGAACCCGGCCGGGCTGGTGGACCGCCTGGCCGACGAGACGCTGCTGGGCTGTGAGCGGTGGAGCGTCACCGCCGTTCCCGACCCGCGGTGACATGGAGTTCGGCCGGGTGGGTATCCGGTGGATATGTTGATGCGCTCGTTGGGACAGGGTGTGCTGGCCGGAGCCGTCGGGGTGGTGGTGATGACGGTCGCGGAGAAGGTCGAGCAGCGGGTGACCGGCCGGCCCGACTCCCACGTGCCCGCCAGGGTGCTGGAACGGCTGACCGGCCTGCCGGAACGACGGTCGCGGGCGCACAACCTCGTCATGCACTTCGGGCAGGGCGCACTGTTGGGCGTCGTCCGGGCGCTGATGGCCAACGCCGGGCTGCGCGGTCCGGTCGCCTCGGGCATGTTCGCCGTGGTCCGGCTGACCAACGACCAGGTCTTGGAGAACGCCACCGGCGTCGGCGCGCCACCGCAGACCTGGCCGCGCCCGGAACTGGCCGTGGACCTGCTGCACAAGGCCGTGTACGCCTTCGCGACCGGGGCGGTGGCCGACCGGCTCGCCGCGCGCGGCGGCCCCGGTCCCGGCCGGCGGCACGCCGCGCGGCTGCCCGGTCGCCACTCCGACGTCGGGCCGCTGGGCCGATGAGAACCCCGAAGAAGGGCTTGCGCATGAAGACATCGTCAAGGGCCGCCGTGCTGACCGGCGTCGGCGCGGCGGCAGCGGCCGTGGTCGGCCGGCTGGTCGTCGCGCGGCGCAAGGCGGACAGTCGCGACGAGCACTGGCTCGCCGTGACCGTGCACTGCTCGCCCGACCTGCTGCACGACCTGCCCGAACCGCTCGCGGAGCTGCGCCAGGACGTGGAACTGCGCGTTCGGCCCGCCACGGGCGACAAGGGCACCGAGCTGCTCGCGCGGCCGGTCGGTGACGTGTCGCGGGAGGACCTGCGGGTCGCGTTGCGCCAGACGAAGTCGTTGATCGAGACGGGATCGGTGCTGCGGCCGGACCCGCCCGCGACCCACCCGGGTCCGGCGGGGCGGGTGCTGCGCCTGGTGACCAGTCGTGCGGCCGGGGAGGGCAGGCTGTGAAAGCGCTGTGCTGGGAAGGCGTCAACGATCTGAGGGTCCAGCAGGTCCCCGACGCCCGGATCATCAACGACCAGGACCTGGTGCTCAAGGTGGGGCTGAGCACCGCGTGCGGCTCGGACCTGCACCTGATCACCGGGCACATCCCGTTCATGCAGGCCGGTGACGTCATCGGGCACGAGTTCATGGGCGAGGTGGTCGAGGTCGGCCCCGGCGTCACCCGCCACCGGCCCGGCGACCGGGTCGTGGTGTGCTCGTTCATCGGCTGCGGCTCGTGCTGGTACTGCACCCACGACCTGTGGTCGTTGTGCGACAACAGCAACACCAACCCCGGCATCACGCAGGCGTTGTGGGGCGCGGACCCTGGGGCCGTGTTCGGCTACTCGCACGCGATGGGCGGGTTCAAGGGCAGCCACGCCGAGTACGTGCGCGTGCCGTTCGCCGACCACACCGCCATCCCGATCCCCGACGGGGTGGACGACATGAGCGCCCTGTTCGCCTCCGACTCCGTGCCCACCGGGTGGATGGGCGCGGACCTCGGCGGTGTCGCGCCCGGCGACGTGGTGGCGGTGTGGGGTTGCGGCGCGGTGGGCCAGATGGCCGCCCGCGCGGCGCAGTTGCAGGGCGCGGAGCGGGTCGTGGTGATCGACCGGCTCGACTACCGGCTGGAGCAGGCCGAGCGGGTGTTCGGCGTGGAGACGCTGAACTACGCGCGCACCGACATCGGCGCCGCGCTGCGGGAGATGACCGGCGGCCGTGGCCCGGACGTGTGCATCGAGGCGGTGGGCTGCGAAGCGCACAGCTTCGGCCCCCAGCACGTCTACGACCAGGTCAAGAGCAAGCTGAAGCTGGAGACCGACCGCCCGATCGCCGTGCGCGACGCGATCCACGCCTGCCGCAAGGGCGGCACGGTGTTCGTGCTCGGCGTGTTCAGCGGCTTGGTGGACAAGTTCCCGCTGGGCGCGGTGATGAACAAGGGCCTGACGCTGCGCGCGGCCCAGCAGCACGGGCAGCGCTACATCCCCATGCTGCTCGACCACATCGCCGCCGGCCGCATCACCACCAACCACCTGGCGACCCACGTCATGCCGCTCGACGACGCGCCCCGCGGCTACGATCTGTTCAAGTCCAAAGAGGACGGCTGCACCCGTTCGGTCTTCCGCCCCTGACCGTTCAGCGGCCCGCCGCCGGGAGGTCGAGCACGTGGCCGCGATCGAGGTAGGTGACCGCCGCTTCCGGCCGGCGGCGCCGCACCTCGTCCTGGAAGTCCGACAGCGGCGACTTCATCACGCCGTAGTCGTCGAAGTGCACGGGGACGGCGAGCCGGGGGCGCACCATCTCCAGCAGGTCCACGCCCTGCCGACCGTCCATCGTCAGCAGCACCCCCAGCACCTTCGTGCCGCCCAGATGCACCACCGCCACGTCGATGGCCGGGCAGCGGTCACGGATCTCCCGCAGGTCATCGTGCACCAACGTGTCACCGGTGAGGTAGACCCGGAAACCCGGTGCGCCGGGAGCCGCCCGGTAGTCCAGCAGCGTGCCCATGACCGGCGGGAGCACCTTGCCGACCACCCCGAACGCGTGACGCCCGGGCAACGAGGTGACCGTCAGTGAGGCACCTCCCTTGTCCAGGGTCATGTCCGCCCACGTCGGCAACGGCACCGACTCCCGGAACCCCCGCCGACCCAGCCGACGCGCCGCGTGCGGGGTGGTCAGGATCGGCAGGTCGCGGTCCAGTCCGCGGGCGGCCACGCGGTCGAAGTGGTCGCCGTGCAGGTGCGACAACACCACGGTGTCCAACGGCGGCAGGTCGTCGATCCCGATCGCGGGGTCCTTCAACCGCCGCGACACCACACCCTGCCCGATGTGCGTCCACTGGCCGCGGCGCAGGAAGTTCGGGTCGGTCAGCACGGTGAACGGCCCGAGCCGCAACACCGTCGTGGCGTTGCCCACGAAGTACAACGACCCCGTGTCGCCGGCCGTGTCGGGCGGTGCCGGATCGGATCGTGCCGGGTCGGATGGCGCCGGGTCGTGTCGCGGATCGGTCATGGTGCGGCCTCCAGGGGTTGCCGTGCACCAGCGGGTACCCCCGAAAACCGACCACCAACGCCGGTCAGTCGCCTTCCACGATCCCCTTGATGAACCGCTCCGCGATTCCGGAACGCGACCTGGTGTTCGCCGCCTACGGCAACGACGCGCGGTCGCTGCAACTGCAAGGAACGCCTCACCCAGGTCGTCGAGCGGTGGCGCAATCCCTACTCCCACGGCGGGTTCGAGAAGGGCCACGGAGCAACGATCTACCTGCACCTGCCAGAGGCGGGCGCGGCGGTTCCGATCGGCCTGACAAGGGTACGCAGCAGCAAGGTCTTCTCCCTCCTGGCCACGAGCGAGATCGAGATCGCCGAGGTCTTCGCGCTGTTCGACGAGATCGACTCGTGGCTGGAGTCTGAGATCCCGGAGGCGCTGAAGTGGATCAAGAGCGGGATGCATGTGCGCTATGACGACGAGTTCCGATCGATGTTCGCTGCAGCGCGCGAGCACGGCGACTTCGACGGCTTCCTCGCCTACCGCGAGTACCAACAAGCCATGATCGACAACATGGACTATCCGTGACGCGTACCCTCACACCGCCGACGGGTTCGAGCCAGACGATCACGGACGCGAAGTACGCCGTCACCGCCCGGTGAACGTACCGGCCCTATCAACGGAAGCCTCTTCAGCACAACGGCCGACGACGATCAATCCGATCAGCCTGCCACGGCGGAAACGCCGGCCGATTCGGACCGGCGGCCCTCTACTGGGCCGCCGGTCGGGTCACGCCGCCTTGACGACCGCGACGCGTTCGACGGTGCCCATTTGAAGCGTTCGGTGTGCCGGACCTGGAAGCCGAGGGTGGCGAGGTGCTGGAGGGAGGCGGCGGGTCTGGTGGTCGCCGAGGGTGCGGACGGTGAGCTTGTCCAGCAGGCGTTGGCCGAGGTGGAGGAGGTTGTGGTGGCTGCCGATGTGGTCGAGCAGGAGGAGGGTTCCGCCGGGTCGCAG
>NZ_JAPSLK010000097.1 GCF_031180885.1 Saccharothrix sp. | reverse complement strand
TCCCCGTGTCGCCAAAAGGTCCCCCCAAGGGGCCAGGCGCGCCAAGAAACCACACCACCGCCCCGTCAAGCACGACGGCCCGCCCACCATCCGCATCTATAGCCCAAACCTAAAGTAAGCGGCATTGGCCCGAAGGGCTACCACAGATTTCCCGGGTGCAGCCGAAATTTTTTGTGAGGAACGAGCAAAAAATTTTAGCGGCACCCGGGAAATCTGTGGTCGGCTTTGCCGGGTCATGCGGGGGTGACACAAGCAAGAAGCCCCCGCAGTTGTAGTTGTGTCATCCTTGGCGGCTCGCCCGCCGGCGAGGCTCTTTAATCTTTAGAGCCGCGCTTACGCTCTCAAATCCACGCTTCGCGCGTGTAGACGCAACGCGCTCCGCGCCACTGGAGGAGGAACGCGCTTCGCGCTCTTGAACCGCGCTGACGCGCTCTCAAGCCGAACGCGCTGCGCGCTCTCAAGATCAAAAGCGGCGCTCGCCGCGCGGCAGGCCCCCGGGGGTGGAAGAGCGTCGGTTCGTCCCCGTACGGCCTGCCGGAGGCAACCACGCTTTGGTCTTTTGTGCAACCGGTAAAGCGTGGTTGCACAAAAGACCAAAGCGTGGTTGGGCTTCGCCCAGGCCGTACGGGGACGAACCGAGGCCCTTCCTGTGGCTTGGCAAGCCCGATCAAAAGCAGCGCCTGCGGCGCAAAAGCAGCCGCTGCGCGGCGAAAGCGGGCGGCTCGCGGCGGAGGGCTAGTCCCGGCCCCGGCCGGTCTTCTCCTGGAGCCGGTCGATGAGCTGTGAAGCCTCCACCTTCGTGAGGTTCTCCGGCACATCTTCACCCGCCTCCTGGGCGAGCGTGTGCAAGTACGACTCCTGCGGGCCGGTCATCGGCTCGTCGCCGGTGGTCCAGTCCTCGGGGTCCTTCTCGGGCGTGCGGTTCACGGGCCTCTCCCTCCACTCGAACGCCCGTTCGAGTACCCGGGAACAGAACCGACCTAACCCTACGAACAGAACCGACCTAACCCCGCGAACGGGACCGGCCTAAGCCTCGAGGACCGGCTCTTCAGCCCGCCGAGCCAGATCGCACACCGCGGCCAGGCGGAGGGTCGTCCAGTCCGCGTGCGCCCACTCCACGATCGACGGCAGGCTCCAGCCGTGCGCCGCCGCCTCGTCGAGCACCCCGCGCGCGTACCCCGCCAGCAGGATCGTCGCCGCGGCCGCCGGCGCCCCGTACGCGAGGATGTCGCGCACCGACGCCGCGTGCTGGTCGATCGCCGCGAGCACGCCCACCGGGGCCAACACCGCCGTCGCCATGCCGATCTCTGCGCCCAGCCGGTCGAGGAAACGACGGGCGGACATGTCCCTCCAGCCACTCACAAGCCCGACACCCTACGCTGTGCGGGGCGATCGACCCACCATCGAACATCTGTTCTAGGATCACGGCCGGGTCGAGCCGGATGCAGAGAGGAAACGAGAACGTGCAGGCGGACACGCTCGTGGAGCAGGAAGACCAGGTGGACGCCGTGCCGGCGGCCACGCAGCAGGAGGAGGCGCCCGCCACCCCGGAGGCGCCCGAGGCCGAAGCGCCCAAGGCCGAGGCGCCCGCGCCCAAGCCCGCGAAGGCCAAGGCCACCAAGAGCACGGCCAAGAAGACCCGCACGGTCGAGCTGACGCTGACCGTCACCGGCACCGCCGACGGCGAGTGGCAGGCCGACCTGGTGCACGGCACCAAGCGGGTCGTCCAGGGCCTCGTCATCCCCGCGGCCGCCGTGTCCAAGGCGGCCAAGGAGCTGCACGAGGACATCGCCGGCGGCATCGAGGAGGTCATCGAGGCCGCCCGGTCCCAGCACCGCACCCGCATGGAGGAGCTGGAGGCCGAGCTGGCCAAGGTGAAGGCCGCGCTGGCCGAGCTGAGCGAGTGAGCCCGGCGGTGGGGGCCGCCTGATTCGAAGAGGCGGCCCCCACCGTCCGAGCACCAACCCGTGAACCGGGCCGGCTGCGAGCGACGGACCGGGCACCAACCCGCGGAGCGAGCCGGCTAGCGCGACGGGTCGAGGACGAGCTTGCCCGTCGTCCGCCTCGACCGCAGGTCCTCGTGCGCCTTCCGCGCCTCGGACAGCCCGTACTCGCCACCCGCGACGGCCCGCAGCTCGCCGGCCTCGACCAGGGCGAACAGCTCGTCCATCGCCCGGTGCACCACCCGCCCGGGCAGCTTGAAAGCGTGCGGCAGCCACATGCCGGCGATGGCCGTGGAGTGCACCAGCAGCTTGCCCAGGTCCACCGGCGACGGCCGTTCCCGGCTGGCCATCCCGTAGAACGCGAGCCGCCCGAACGGCGCCAGCGCGGCCACGCTCTGGTCGGTCACGGCGCCGCCCGTCATGTCCAGCACCACGTCCACCCGCCGGCCCTCGTTGGCCTCGCGCAGCGCGGCGGTCATGTCCTCGGCGGTGGAGTCCACGGCCACGTCCGCGCCCAGGTCCAGCGCCAGCTTGCGCTTGTCCTCGCTGCTCGCGGTCGCGATGACCCGCCCGGCGCCCCACTTCTTCGCCAGCTGCACGGCGATCGACCCGACCCCGCCCGCGGCGGCGTGCACGACGACCGTCTCCCCCGGCTCCAGGTGCACGCTCTTGCGCAGCAGCAGCCACGCCGTAGCGCCCTGCACGACCATGCTCAGCGCGGTCAGGTCGTCCACCCCGTCCGGCACGTCGAACGCGGTCGCAGCGGGCACGGCGGCCTTCTCCGCGTACCCGCCGAAGTTGGTCAGCGCCACGACCCGCCGGCCGTCGGGGGTGCGGCCCACGACCTCACCGCCGGGCACCAGCGGCAGCTCCATCTTGGCCAGGTAGGAGTTCTCCGCCTGGTGGGTGTCGGCGTAGTTCAGGCCCGCGCGGCTGACGTCGACGAGCAGTTCGCCGGGACCGGCGACCGGGTCGGGCAGGTCGACCTCGGTCAGCACCTCGGGTCCGCCGAACTCGGTGATCTGGATGGCACGCACAGTGGATCAGCCTTCCTGGGACGGGTCGTGCAGGGTCACGCGCTGCCCGGACGCGGTGCGCGGGCCGGGAGGGTTGGGGAACTTGAACGGCTCGCTGGGCCGGCCCGCCTGGACGTACCAGCACTGGCCGGTGTCGCCGGACCGCAGCACCGACAGGTACGCGTCCACCACGTCGTCCACGGTCAGGATCGGCATCCCGGCGGACTCCAACGTCTCCTTGAAGCCCGCGATGATGTCGGTGTCGGCGAACGCCGGGCACACCGCGTTGACGGCGACCCGGTCCGCCCCGAGCACCGGCCCGAGAGCACGCACGAGGCCGACGACAGCGGCCTTGTTGGCCCCGTACAACGGATCCATCGGCATCGCCATCAACCCGGCCATGCTCGCGGTGGCCACGATGTGCCCGCCGCCGCGCGCCTTGAGGGCGGGCAGGGCCGCGTGCACGCCGTAGACGACGCCGTCGAGGTTGATGCCCATCACCCGCCGGTACCGCTCGGCGTCGAAGTCCTCGCCCAGGCCGAAGCCGGTGGCGATGCCCGCGTTCAGCACGGCGACGTCGAGCCCGCCGAAGGCCTCGACCGCCGCCGCGACCGCCTGCTCGCCGTGCCGGGGGTCGCTGACGTCGCACGTGACGAACAGCCCGTCGACCTCGTCGGCCACCGCCTTGCCGCGCTCGGCGTCGACGTCGGCGACGACCACCCGGGCGCCCAGACCGGCGAGTCTGCGGGCCACCCCCGCACCGATGCCGTTCGCACCGCCGGTGACCCACGCGACCTTGTCCTGGAACTCCACCGCACGCCTCCCTTGGCGACATTCCGACCAGTCGGTATGGTCGTCGCACCGGACTGTGGCGTCAAGCCACGCCTGCCGGTAGTTTCCAAGCGCTTGCTTAGCCCGTAGATGAAGGCGCTTGCCTAGCCCGTATCTAGCCCGTATCAAGGAGGATTTCGTGGCCGAGACCAACGCACGGGTGGCCATCGTCACCGGCGCGGCGCGCGGCATCGGCGCGGCCGTGGCGACGCGGCTCGCGCAGGACGGCTTCGCCGTCGCGGTGCTGGACCTCAACGAGGAAGGCTGCGCCGACGTCGTCGGGAAGATCAACGCCGCCGGCGGCCGGGCGCTCGCGGTCGGCGTGGACGTGGGCGACAGCGCGTCGGTCGACGCCGCCGTGCAGCGGGTGGCCGACGAGCTGGGCGCGCCCACCGTGCTGGTCAACAACGCCGGCATCCTGCGGGACAACCTGCTGTTCAAGATGACCGACGACGACTGGGACGCGGTGATGACCGTGCACCTGCGCGGCGCGTTCCTGATGAGCCGGGCGGTGCAGAAGTTCCAGACCGAGGCCAAGTGGGGCCGGATCGTCAACATGTCCAGCACCTCCGCGCTGGGCAACCGCGGCCAGGCCAACTACGCCGCCGCCAAGGCCGGTCTCCAGGGCTTCACCAAGACGCTCGCGATCGAGCTGGGCAAGTTCGGCGTCACGGTCAACGCCATCGCGCCGGGCTTCATCGAGACCGACATGACCGCCGCCACCGCCGCCCGCGTCGGCGTGGACTTCGAGGAGTTCAAGAAGGGCGCGGCGGCGATGATCCCGGTCGGCCGCACCGGCACCCCGGAGGACATCGCGCACACCGCGTCGTTCCTGGTCAGCGAGGGCGCCGGGTTCGTGTCCGGCCAGGTCATCTACGTCGCCGGCGGACCGAAGGACTGAGGATGAGGACCTTCGCGAACCTGGACGAGCTGGCCGCCGCCAAGGGCGAGCACCTGGGCTTCGGGCCGTGGCACGAGGTCACCCAGCAGGAGATCGACCTGTTCGCCGACGCGACCGGCGACCACCAGTGGATCCACGTCGACCTGGAGAAGGCGGCGCGCGGCCCGTTCGGCGCGCCGGTCGCGCACGGGTACCTCACGCTGTCGCTGATCCCCTTGCTGGTGCGGGACATCTACACCGTGCAGGGGCTGACGATGGGCGTGAACTACGGCCTGAACAAGGTCCGCTTCCCCACGCCGGTCAAGGTCGGCTCGCGCATCCGCGCCGGGGCCGAGCTGTTCGAGATCACCGACGTGGCGCAGGGCAAGCAGGCTGTGGTGAAGGTGGTCGTGGAGATCGACGGCGAGCCGAAGCCGGCGTGCGTGGCCGAAACGGTCGTACTGCTGGTGCCGTGACCGTTCTAGGGCGCGCCCAGGAACCACAACCTGGGCGTGCCCTCGTCGGTGACCACGTTGAGGATGCCGTAGACGCAGCGGTGGCTGGTCAGGGTGCCCGTGTCGGGCAGGGCCAGCACCTCGACGCGGGGTGAGCCGGGTGCCCAGCGGGCCAGCTCGCCGTCGCTGGGCCAGTAGACGTGCGTGCCGCACCGCTCGACGTCGCGGACGGCGGTGTCGAGGACGATCACCTCGTCGCCGCGCCGGGCGGTGAGCGGGTTGGTCGTCAGTTCCCACTCGCCCAGGCGGGGCAACGGTTCTCGGTTGCCCACAATGGACACATCGGGGGTGGACGGGACGGTGAGCCACTCGCCGACCACTTTGACGCGCTCGGCGAGGCGGCCGGGCGGGGTGCGGGTGTGGGGCGCCGGACCGGGGAGGGCGGTGCCGGGTGCGGTGGTGAGGGTGGTGCCGGGCGGTGGTTCCGGGGGTGCGGCGGTCACCGGTGGGCGGGTCTGGTCGCGCAGCAGTGCCACGAGGGCCACCAGCAGGCAGGCGGCCACCACGACCAGCGCTTTCCGCCGCATTCCACCACTGTGCGCCTAGCCAACCGAACTCGGCAACCGCCATCAGGGGTGCAGCGACCCAAGCAGCAGCCGGGCCGCCGCCGCAAGCGCCTCCCCAGGTGCTCCCGCACGGCGACGCCCGGAATTGTCGGTGCCTCGTGCGATGATCGAACCGGGGGCCGGAGGCCAAGCCGTCAGGGCCGCAGCGAGCCCAGCAGCAAATCTGCGTAGTGCCGACCGATCTGCTTGGCCGTCAACGGCCCCGAGGCGTGGTACCAGGTGCCCAGGTGGTGGACGGTGCCGAAGAAGTAGTGCACGGTCAGGTCCGCCGGCACATCCGTCCGGAACACCCCCTCCGCCTGCCCCTCCTCCACCAGCGACCGGAACCGCTCGTGGTAGCGCCGCCGCTCGGTCCGCATGGCCCGCCGCTGCTTCTCCGGCAACTGGTCCGCCGACCGGAAGTACACCTTGGCCTGGTCGAAGTTCTCCACCGACGTCACCACGACGTCCACCGCCACGGCGTGCAGCCGCTCGGCGACCGGCCCGGCCCCGGACGCGATCTGCTCCAGCCGCTCGGTCTGCATCCGCAGCAGGCTGCCGTAGATCTCCTGCAGGAGGTCGTCCTTGGACCCGAAGTAGTGGTACATCGCGCCCTTGGTGACCCCGGCGAGGTCCACGATCTCCTGCACCGCCACCCGGTCGTAGCCCTTGTCGGCGAACAACCTGGTGGCGGCCCCGATCAGCCGTTCCGGCACAGATGCCATGCCGGCCAGCATAAACACCCGGGCCGCATGAACACCCGGGCAGCATGAACACCCGGGCAGCACGAACCACCTACTGGAACACCGCGATCGGCCGAACGACCAACTCCCGCGACCCGCCCCGCCACGCCTGCACCCGCCCCAGGCAGATGGCGTCGAACGGCCCGTCCGGCACGTTGGGGTCCAGCCCGTCCTCCTGGCACTCCACCCGCACCACGTCCCCGGTGTCCCCGATGGGCGCGGTGAGCACCGGGGCGTCCTCGGCCAGCTCGAACTCGCCCTTCACCAGCACGTACGACTTGAGCTTGCGCAGCCGCACCTCGCGCGCCTTGTGCGCCACCCGGTCCAGCACGGCGTTGCGGGTCACGGTCCGCTCCTCCAGGTCCACCCGCACCACCTCGCCGATCCGGTCCAGCGCGTCCATCAGCACGCCCACCACGGTGATCGGCTCGAACCGCTCCAGGTACGTCTTGACCACCTCGCGCCCCGACGACACACCCAACCCGCTCTCGGACAGGCCGGGCAGCGCGATCTTGCCGTCCTTGGTGGTGCCGACCCGGTCCACGACCTCCTTCACCACCGCGTCGCCGAACCCGCCCACCTGGTACAGGTCCATCACGTACTTGGCGTTGAGGTAGACCGTCAGCCCGGGCACCTCCCGGGTGGGCACGAACCGCCGCCGCGAGCGCCACGCGAGCACGAACACCCCGAGCGCGACCGGCACGGCCAGCGCGGTGACCAGCCACACCACCGCCCACGGCCACCACACCGACCACCACAGCGCCCTATCGACAGCCACGGATCTCCTCCACCGCCTCCGCCAACGACCCCTCGGTCGCCGGCACCAGCCGACCGCCGGTCTCGTCGGCCACCCGCGCCAGCTCCGCCGGATCGGCCTCGCCGAACGGGATCGCGTACGTCCGCACCGGCGCCCCCCGCCACGCGGCCAGGAACTCGTCCGGCCCGATCCCGGCGTTGTTCTCGCCGTCGGTCATCAGCACCACCGCGCCCTCCCCCGCCTGCCGGTAGGCGTGGTCGAGCGCCGACCAGATCGCCGTGCCGTCGCGCAGGTCGTCGGACGCCAGGAAGTCGTTGAGCGCGGCCACGTCCGCCGCCGACCGGATGGTCACGGCGTGCTCGGCCAGCACGGTCCCGGCGAACCGGACCACGGTGATCCGCTCGCCGACGTGGAACGCCTCGAACCCGCTCAGCGACGCGAACGCCGACCTCAACTCCGCGATCCGCGCGCCGCGCATGGACGTCGAGTAGTCCAGCGCGAACACCACCCGGCTGCCCCGCCCGGCCCGGTCGTAGGCGGCCAGGAGGGTGTTCAGGACCTGTTGCGCGGCCGGGAAGTACAGCGAGGTGCCCAGTTCCGCGCCGAGTTCGGCCGTTCGCGGCACGGTCGGGTCGACGGGCCGCCGCGCGGTGCGGCCCATGATGTCCTCCTGGGCCGGGCGGTCCCGCAGCCAGGCCACGACCTTGTCGTACACCGCGCGCTTGTCCGGGTCGAGCAGCATCAGCGGGTAGTCGGCGAGCACGATGCCGTCGCGCGGCCGGACCACCTCCAGCGGTTCGCGCAGCCGCCCGGAGGCGTTGAGCCGCAACACGGTCGACTCGTAGGTGAGGACCGCGTCCAGGTCGGCCTCGCGGGCCAGGTACTCGTCGAACAGGGACTCGGCGGCGGGCGGGTCCGGCGCGCGCCCGACGAGGAAGCCCTGGAGCTTGTCGCAGCGCACGTCCTCGTCGCGCAGCGCCGCCCCGGTGCCCGCGGCGGCCGTCGCGACCCCGATCAGCGCCGCCGAACCGCTGCCGGTCACCCGCGGGTCGGCCATCAGGTACTTGAGAGAACCCGAACCGGCCCGCGCGGCCACGTCCGCCCACGACGCCGAGCGCAGCGCGTCCGCCTTGCCCCGCTTCACCCCGACCACCACCGGGGACAGCATCACGCTGGTGGCCAAGGGGAGCCGCGCGCCGAGCAGCTTGAGGTACCGGGTGGACGACAGCCACGCGAGGTCGTGCCCGGTGCTCCCGCGCGCCAGTTCCTCGCTGGCCTTCACGGTCCCGCGCAGGTCGAACCTCAGCTCCACGCCGGTGTCCCGGCGCAGCCGCGCCAGCACCGGTTCCAGGTCGGCGAGTTCGGCGCTGGCCAGCACGGTCAGCGTCTGCGCGGGCGGCGTGGTGGCCGTGCAGGCCGCGAGCAGCGCCACCACCAACAGCAGGGCGCGCCTCACGTGCAGCCACCCACCTCGGTGATCATCTGCTCGAAGAGGTCGCGCGGCGGCAGCCACGTCTCGGTGTCGCCGACGCCGCTGCGCGGGCTGGGCAGGCCCCGGCCGCCCAGGTGCGCGGACAGCTCGCTCTGGTCGAACGACCCGCCGCTGCCGAACACCCGGAACCCCAGCTCCAGCGCCCGTTTGCGCAGGTCCGGTTCCCGGGTCACGAGTTCGCCGAGCCGACTGCCGGCCGGGGTGAACGCGAGCAGCTCGGGCACGGTCTCGTGCTGCGCCTCCGGGTAGAGCAGGACGCGCTCGCGGTCCGCCGCGCCCGTCCGGTCGAGCATCCGGAACTGGTGCGCCAGGTACTGGTGCTCGTAGATGACCACGACCGGGGCGAACGTGCGGCCCTCCGGCGTGACGTACTTCGGCGCCAGCTCCTCGCCGTGCTGCCCCTCGATGTCGAACAGCGGCTTGACGTCCCGGGCCAGCCGCAGCGCGTCCGACTCGTCCACCGGGGTCTGGTTGCCGTTCTTGGCGAACGCGAGCAGCCCCAGCCAGGTCGAGCCGGAGTACGTGCGGCACGGGTCGGGGGTCTGCGCGATGACCCGGTTGCTGTTGGTCACCGGGTCCTTGCCGCCCTTGCGCGGCAACTGGTTCCAGAACGTGCCCTGCTCGACGACCTCGATCAGCTTCGGCACGGACAAGTTGTAGTAGAAGCCGTCGCCGTCGGGCTGCGGCGTGATCACACCACGCTGCTCCAGCGCCTCGGCGTAGTCGCGGTAGGTGCCGAGCACGATCGGCGTGAAGAACGGTTTGTACGGGCTGGTGGTCTTGCCCGCCCGCCGCCGGTACACCAGCTCGGCCATGGACTGCCCGGACGGGAACACGAAGTCGAACGAGTGCAGGTCCTCGCGGTAGGCCAGGTCGCGCGACCCGACCGGCGTGATCTCGACCTGCACCCGGTGCTTCATCAGGATCCGGCGCACCTCCGGGTCCTGGAAGAACTCGCGCTTGGACGCCAGCATCCCCCGCACCACCGTGACGTCCTGCCACGGCAGCGCCACCGTGCCCGACGCGAACAGCGCGACCGCCCCGGTGAGGGCGGTCGCGACGGCGATGCCGAAGGGCAGCAGGAAGCGTTTGCGGCGGAAGACCGATCGGGGCGGGTCGACGACGGTGAAGCCCGGCTCTTGGTTCACGAATTCCCCCGTGTGGGACGAAGTCCTCACACAGGGTAGGTCGTGGAGCCGGGTTCCCGGGTTACAGGTCGATCAGCCGCCGATCGTCACGCCGCCGTCCACGACGAGCGTGGTCCCGGTGGTGTAACCGCCCGCGGCCGAAGCGAGGAACAGCACCGCGGCGGCCAGTTCCTCCGGATCGCCCGCCCGGCCGATCGGCAGCCGCCCGACGTGCGCGTCGAGGTAGCCGTCGGGGTACTGGTCGGTCATCTCCGAGGCGAAGAACCCGGGCGCGACCGCGTTGACCCGGATGCCCTTGCGGCCGGTCCACTGCTGGGCCAGGTCGCGGGTCAGGCCGATCAGACCGGCCTTGGACGCGGCGTACGCGGCCTGCGGCAGGCCGCCGGACACCAGGCCCAGCACGCTGGAGATGTTGACGATCGACCCGCCGTTGGTCATCACCGCGGCGGCGGCCTGGGCCATCCAGTAGGCGCCGTTGAGGTTGACGTCCATGACGCCCAGGAACTGCTCGGGCGTCTCCTTCGACGCGGGCACCGCCGAGGCCACGCCGGCGTTGTTCACCAGCACCCGCACGTCGCCGAACTCGGCCGCGGCGCGCGCGACCTCGCGGCAGTCGTCGGGCTGGGCCACGTCCGCGCGCACGATCAGCGCCCGCCGGCCGGCGGCCTCGACCAGGGCGGCGGTCTCCTTCAGCTTCTCCACCCGCCGCGCGGCCAGCACGACGTCCGCACCCGCCTCCGCGAGGCCCTTGGCGAACGCCACGCCGAGGCCGGAGGACGCGCCGGTGACGATCGCGGTCTGCCCGTCGAGCCGGAACTTGTCGAGGATTCCCATCAGCTGAGCCTTTCCAGGATGATCGCCATGCCCTGCCCGCCGCCCACGCACATCGTCTCCAGGCCGAACTGGGCGTCACGGGCCTGCATCCCGTTGATCAGGGTGGTCATGATGCGGGCGCCCGTGGAGCCGAACGGGTGCCCCAGCGCGATGGCGCCGCCGTGCACGTTGAGCCGGTCGAGGTCGATGCCGAGCGCGCGCCGGCTGCCCAGCACCTGCACGGCGAACGCCTCGTTGATCTCGACCAGGTCGATGTCGCCGATGGACATCCCCGCGTGCGCAAGCGCTTGCAGCGTGGCGTCCACCGGACCCAGGCCCATGATCTCCGGCGACAAACCCGACACGCCCGTGGACACGATGCGCGCCAACGGGGTCAGGCCCAGTTCGCGGGCGCGGGTGTCGCTCATGATGACCACCGCCGCCGCACCGTCGTTCAGCGGGCAGCAGTTGCCCGGCGTGACCGTCCCTTGTGGACGGAACGACGGCTTGAGCCCCTGCACCGCTTCCAGCGTCACTCCCGCGCGCGGGCCGTCGTCGGTGCTGACCACCGTCCCGTCGGGCAGGGTGACCGGCGTGATCTCACGGGCGAAGAACCCGTCCGCGATGGCCTTCTCCGCCAGGTTCTGGGACCGGACGCCGAACTCGTCCTGCTCACGGCGGGAGATGCCGAGGTGGGTGGCCACGTTCTCGGCGGTCTGGCCCATCGCGATGTAGTAGTCCGGCAACTTCCCTTCCGCACGCGGATCCGTCCACGGCGCGTTGCTCTCCGCCGTCTCCGCGGTGCGCTTTCGAGCTTCCCCGAACAGCGGGTTGAAGGGCGGATCGCCGTGACGGTAACGGGAAACGCACTCGACGCCGGCGCTGATGAACGCGTGCCCCTCCCCCGCCTTGATGGCGTGGAAGGCCATCCGGGCGGTCTGCACGGACGAGGCGCAGAACCGGTTGACCGTCGTGCCCGGCACGGTGTCCAGGCCGAGTTGGACGGCGATGCGGCGGGCCACGTTCTGGCCGTGCTCGTCCTGCGGTTCGGCGCACCCCAGGTGCAGGTCGGTGATCGTGGCGGGGTCCAGCTCGGGAATCTTGTCCAGCGCGGCCCGGATGACCTGCGCGGCCAGGTCGTCCGGCCGCAGGTCGACCAGCGAACCCTTGCGGGCCCGGCCGATCGGGGAGCGCGAGGTGGCGACGACGACAGCCTCGGGCATGACTCCTCCTGGTTACAGGCCGAGGTCGCGGCCGATGAGTTCCTTCATGATCTCGTTGGAGCCGGCCCAGATCTTGGTGACGCGGGCGTCCATCCAGGCGCGGGCCACGCGGTACTCGGTCATGTAGCCGTAGCCGCCGTGCAGCTGCACGCAGGCGTCCAGGACTTCGTTCTGGATGTCGGCGCTCCAGTACTTGGCCTTCGCGGCGTCCACGGCGGTCAGCTCGCGCTTGGTGTGCGCGATGGTGCACTGGTCCAGGAACGCCTGCGTCACGTCAATCTTGGTGACCAGTTCGGCGAGCAGGAACTTGTTGTGCTGGAACGACCCGATGGCCTGCCCGAACGCCTTGCGCTCCTTGGCGTACTCGATGGTCTCCAGCAGGACCTGCTTGGCGTGCGCCAGGTTCGAGATCGCGCCGCCGAGGCGTTCCTGCGGCAGCCGCTCCATCATGTAGATGAAGCCGCGGTCGACCTCGCCGATGACGTTCTCGGCCGGGATGCGGACGTCCTCGAAGAACAGCTCGGCGGTGTCGGACTCGGGCTGGCCGACCTTGTCCAGCTTGCGCCCGCGCTCGAAGCCCTTCATGCCGGTCTCGACGGCGAACAGCGTGATGCCCTTGGACTTCTTCTCCGGGCTGGTGCGGGCGGCCACCACGACCATGTCGGCGGAGTAGCCGTTGGTGATGAACGTCTTGGAGCCGTTGAGGATCCAGTCCGAGCCGTCCCGGACCGCGGTGCTGCGCAGGGCGGCGAGGTCCGAGCCGCCGGAGGGCTCGGTCATGCCGATGCCGGTGGTCAGCTCGCCGGAGCAGAACCGGGGCAGCCAGCGCTGCTTCTGCTCCTCGGTGCACAGGTCGACCAGGTAGGGCGCGACGACGTCGCCGTGGATGCCCAGGCAGCTCGCCACGCCGGCGCTGACCTTGCACAGCTCCTCGCCGAGGACGGTGTTGAAGCGGTAGTCGTTCGCGCCGCTGCCGCCGTACTCCTCGGGGACCTCCAGGCCCAGCAGCCCCTGCCGACCGGCCTCCAACCACAGCTCGCGGTCGATGTGCCGCTGCTCCACGTACTTCTCGTAGTTGGGCCGCACGGTCCGGTCGACGAACGCGCGCGCGGTCTCCCGGAAGGCGTGGTGGTCGTCCTCGAACAGGGTGCGCTGCACGTTCCCTCCACATACTAAGCGGTTGCTTAGGCCCTAAGCGTGTGCTTAGCCTGCGGTACGCTGTCGGCCCTTGTCAAGGAGGCCCCCATTGACCACCGCCGCGCACGAGTTCGAGCTGCTGGAGCACACGTGGCGCGACGTCACGCCGCCGGCGGCCCGACGGATGCTCATCGCCGCGGCGGCCGCTTTCGCCGGCCGCGGCTACCACGCCACGACCACCCGCGACATCGCCGCACAGGCCGGCATGAGCCCGGCGGCGGTGTACATCCACTACCGGTCCAAAGAGGACCTGCTGTTCCAGATCTCGCGCATCGGGCACCGGCGGGCGCTGGAGATGCTGA
>NZ_JAPSLK010000125.1 GCF_031180885.1 Saccharothrix sp. | reverse complement strand
GGGGGGTGGTGTCACCGGACCCGGTGGCATCGCCGGACCGCTGATAGACCTCCGATCTCGCTAACTGTCAAGCCGCAGCCCCGGCTGGGGTGTCGAGCTGGGCGTCGAATGCCTTGATCGGGTCGTAGGCCTGGCCGGTCTGGAGGCAGTGGTAAAGCTGTCCGAGGAAGCGGTTGAACAGGTGCCGCAGGGCGGCGGCGTGCCGGTCGCCGTGTGCCCGGCGGCGTTGGTAGTGATCGCGTGGTGCGCCGGCTCGGCCGATACTGGCGAAGGCCCAGACGAATCCGGTGGCGTTGAGGCGGTCGTTCTTGACGGTACGGCGGGTGATGGAGATGCTGCGGCCGGAGGCCCGGGTGACGGGAGCCGATCCGGCGTATGCCTTGAGCGAGCGGGCATCGGTGAAACGTGCGCGGTCGTCGCCGATCTCGCCCAGCACGCGGGCACCGGACAGGTCGGCCAGGCCTGGGAAGCTGGTGATGATCGCGTAGTCAGGGTGCTGTTGGAACGCCGACGTGGTGGACTCGGTGAGCTGGTCCACGCTGGCGCACTCGGCGTTGAGGGTGGCCAGCAGCGCGAGCGCCTGGTGGCCGAACGCCTCTTCGACCAGCGACGGTTGCCGCAGCTGCGGCTTGCGAAGGTCGTTGAGGAGCTGCGCGGCCAGGGCGTCGATGCCGCGCTGGCGACCGGCGCGACGCAGGGCCGCGGCGATACGCGCCTTGGTGATCTTCGTGGCGGCGGCGGGTGTTGGTGCCAGCGCCAGGACCATGCGCGCTTCGGGACTGGCGAGGTTGGTGGCGCCGCCCTTGGCGAAAGCGGCAAGGAACCCAGGGTAGTACTCACGAAGCGCGGCCCGGAGTTCCTGCGTGGCGCGGGATCGCCGCCAGATGGCGTCCTGGGTTGCGCGGGACAGCACCGCGACGGCCTGGGCGAGCTCGCTGTCGGCGGGCAGCGGCCGGTGGACGTGGGCGTCGGTGCGCAGGATGTTCGCCAAGGTCATGGCGTCGACGTGGTCGGATTTCTTGCGCGAGACGCTGTGTCGTTCGCGGTAGCGGGCTACTGCCATCGGGTTGATCGAGTAGACCCGTCGCCCGGTCTGTCGCAGGCTGGCGACCAGCAGGCCGCGCGGGGTCTCGATCGCCACCGGGATAGGGTCGGTTGCGACGTCACCGGCGTCGGCGAGCATCGCCAGCAGCTCGGCGAAGCCGTTGGCCGAGTCGTCGATACGGCGCTTGGCCATCAGGACACCATCGGCGTCGACCAGGGCGACGTCGTGGTGGTCCTCGGCCCAGTCGATCCCGCAGAACACCTTCACTCTGAACTTTCCCCTCCACTGACTGTTTGCACTCGTTCGAACCCTGACGAGAACGCGCGGCGCCCTAATGACGAGGCTCTGTGGCCTGACCTCCGATTGAGCCGTTCGCGATCCCAGCGATCCGCACGGGCACCGGTCTCGACGGAGAACTCGACGGTTCCCGGTCACTGAGGTGTCCTCCGCGCGGACGGGCTCGGACGACGAACAAACTGCCTGATCGAGTGAACGGGCGGAGCACGGACACGCCGGTTGCGCCGATCTATCAGGAGGACTCACAGGCCCAGGGACACGGAAGGCGTCCACCGGGCACGTCCGGCCCCACCCGTCCGAACGAGCAAGTGGGAGCGCCGGCCTGCGGATCAGACCTGTGCGGCCGTGTCGCTAGAAGGCGTCACCCGTCAGCTCGTTCGGTAGTCATTAGGGACACGGCC
>NZ_JAPSLK010000037.1 GCF_031180885.1 Saccharothrix sp. | reverse complement strand
AGCGGCACCCGGGGAATCTGTGGTTGGCTTTGCCAGGCCATGCGGTGGGGGAACCGACGCCCTTCCTCCCCCATCGGTGGTCTGCCCGCCGGCGAGGCGCTTTTGATCTTGAGAGCGCGCAGCGCGTTCGAGCTTGAGAGCGCGTCAGCGCTGTTCAAGAGCGCGAAGCGCGTTCCTCCTCCAGCAGCGCGGAGCGCGTTGCGTCTACACGCGCGAAGCGTGGACTTGAGAGCGTAAGCGCGGCTCTAAAGATTAAAGAGCCTCGCCGGCGGGCGAGCCGCCAAGGATGACACAACGACAACTGCGGGGGCTTCTTGCTTGTGCCATCCCCGCATGACCCGGCAAAGCCGACCACAGATTTCCCGGGTGCCGCTGAAATTTTTTGCTCGTTCCTCACAAAAAATTTCGGCTGCACCCGGGAAATCTGTGGTAGCCCTTCGGGCGGGCCATACGGGGATGACACAAGCAAGAAGCCCAAGTTGAGGCGTGTCCGCTCGGGCGGACTGCCCGCTCGCCACGGCGGACTGCCCGCACGGCAAGGCGAACTGCCCGCACGGCAAGGCGAACTGGCCGGGCAGCAAGGCGAACTGGCTGCATGGCATGGCGGATTGTCTGTGCAGCGGTGGTGGGGCCGGTGCTTCTTGTCGGATGGGGCTTGGGCGTTCGACCCGTTCGGCCGTTACGGCGTGGGGTTGAGGGCTGCGACGATCGCTGTGGGTGGAGGGTTTTCACCCTCGGTGATCGGGGGATCACGTGGGCGAGTCCGACGGTTCGGCGCGGGCCTCGCGGTGGGTGCCGGTGGCGGCGCTGGCGGGGGCCGTTGTGGTGGTGGCGGGGGCGGTGGGCGCGGTGGCGTGGGGGCCTTCGGTGCCGCCGGCGGTGTCGGTGCCTACCGATGCGGCGGCGTTCGCCAGTGCGAGTCCCGCGCCCGACGTCGATCGGTTGGTGGTGGCGGAAGGTGATGTGGTTCGGGCGACCGGACAGGTCGAGGCGCATCCCGGGCGGCCGCTTCGGTTCTGCGCGCCCGCGCCGACCACCGGGATCGTGCAGCGTGAGTGCACGTTCGGCGTGGAGGTCACGGGGCTGGACCCGGTGCCGGTCGGGGTCGTCGAACTGACCGGTGTGTGGCGGTCCGGGGTGCTCGCCGTGACCGGTCGTGACGCCCCGCCCGCCCAGCCCGACGCCGAGTCCGTTCCGCTGCCCTGCTCGCCGCCGGGTGGTGGGTGGCAGACGCCGGGCACGGCCGATCGGGGCGCGTTGCACCGGTACGTCACCGAGGAGCACCCCGAGCAGTTCCGCCTGCCGTCGGTGGCCTACCCGGACGGGTTCCCGACGACCACCGCGTCCCCGGCCACCGCCGAGGTCCTGGTGGTGGAGGTGGTGAAGGGCGATGTCGCCGCCGCCGGGAACGCCCTGCGCAGCCGGTACGCGGGCAACCTGTGCGTGGTGGACGCGGCGGGGCGGATGAGCCTGGCCGACCAGAAGTCGTTGCGGGAGCGGGTGGACCAGGTCGTGCGGCCGATGATGGCCGACCCGGCGAACGGGATCTACGCGGTGGGTGGCGCGGACGTGGTGCGGGTCGAGTTGGTCGTGGTGACGCCCGCGTTGCGGGAGCGGTTGGCGCAGGTGGACGACGCGGTCGAGTTGCGGCCCTGGCTGGTGCCCGCCTAGTCGACGCCGAGGTGGCGGAGACCGGCGGTGGTCGCGGCGGCCAGGACGACGACCACCACGAAGGGGGCCTTCCGCCAGGCGGCGAGGCCGCCGACGAGCACGCCGGCGGGCAGTGCCCACCCGGCGAAGCCCTGTCCCTTGGTGAGCGACGAGGTGGCCACCAGGGCGACCAGGAGCACGGTCGCGCTGATCGACATCAGTTCCTTGACCCGGTCGGGCAGGCGCAGGCGGTCGCGCAGCAGGGGGCCGGCCAGGCGGAACGCGTAGGTGCCGGCCGCGAGGACGAGCACGGCGGTCAGGGTCACGCGCGGGCCTCCTGTCGGGTGGTGACGGCCGCGGCCAGGCCGGTCAGGGCGAGCAGGACCGGCACGCCGGCGGGCAGGAACGGCGTGGTCGCCAGGGCGACGGCCGAGCCGAGGAGGACGGCGTTGCGGGTGCGGGGGTCCTTGAGGGCGGGCAGGGTGAGCGCCAGCAGGGCGGCGGGGAAGGCGGCGTCGAGGCCGAACGCGCCCGGGTCGCCGATGGCCTGGCCGACCAGCGCGCCCGCCACGACGGCGAGGTTCCAGGCGGCGAACAGCGCGGCGCCGCACGCCCAGTAGGCGGCTCGCGCCTTGGCCGGGTCGCGTTGGGCGAGCGCGAAGGCGACCGTTTCGTCGATCAGCAGGTGGCTGCCGATCAGCCGGGCGAGCAGGCCACGCCCCAGGACCTGGCCGACCGCGAGCCCGAACGGCAGGTGCCGCGCGTTGAGCACGAGCCCGGCCAGCACCGCCGCGGCCGGACTCCCGCCACCGGCCACGATTCCGACCGCCATGAACTGCGCGCCGCCCGCGAAGACCAGCAGCGACATCACCACGGGCAGCCACCAGGGCAGCCCGGCCGCGACCGAGATCGCGCCGAAGGAGGCGCCGTTGACCGCGGCGCCGGCAGCCACCGCTGCGACGTCACGCAGCAGCTGGGGGTCTAGAGTTCGCCATATCGAACGCATCGTCTTCCACGATGAACGGTGCTTGGCCGTTCGTCAAGGCGAACGATTGGACTGTCATGCCGAACACAGGTGCGCCGCTAGAGGTCATCGCCGCGTCGCTGCGCCGGGAGCGCGACCGCGTGGGTCTGTCGTTGAGCGAATTGGCGAAGCGGGCGGGGATCGCGAAGTCCACGCTGTCGCAGCTGGAAGCCGGCACCGGCAACCCGAGCGTCGAGACGTTGTGGGCGCTTGGTGTCGCTTTGGGCGTCCCGTTCAGCCGCTTGGTGGACCCGCCGACGACCCGCGTCCAGGTGATCCGCGCCGGCCAGGGTCCGGCGATCTACTCGGAGCGGGCTCACTACACCGCGACCTTGCTGGCTTCCTGTCCACCGGGTGCCCGGCGGGACATCTACGTCTTGGATCTGGAACCCGGCAACCCCCGCGAGTCCGAACCGCACATGCCGGGGACGGTCGAACACGCGATCGTCAGTCGGGGGCGTGTTTTGACGGGTCCGAAGAGCGATCCGGTGGAGCTGGGTCCGGGCGACTACGCGATGTATCCGGGGGATGTGCCGCACACGGCCCAGGCGCTGGAGCCGGGCACGTCGGTCGTGCTGATCATGGAACACATCTAGGCCGCCCGTTCGAGGGATCCTGATCAATCGGGAATACCCCGATGAGTCGTGGATGTCAGCAGCAACCGCAGCACATACGCTCGACAGCCTGAGCGAACCCGGGCCGAAGTCGATCCACATCACCGGTGTGCCGACGGCGGTGTTCGAGACGCTGCCCGCTCGCGCCGCCGCACTCGGCATGCCGCTCGACGTCTACTTGCGCCACCACATCACCGAACCGGCAAAGCCGACCATGGCCGAGTTGCTGGAGTCCGCCGCCGATCGGGACTGGGGCGTGGACCGGGACCTGATCGTCCGCGCAGTCCGCGAGAGCCGTGAGGAAGCGGAGACGGGGTGAACTTCGACTTGGTGGTGGACCGCTCAGCACTGGTCGAGGTCGTGGCGGGCGAGGAACCCGACCGGATGCTCTTGCGCCGACTCGCGACCGCGGTCGCCGTGGCACCCGAACCGATCGCCGCCGAGGCCAGAGCGTGCTGAGGCGGCTGGCACGGGTCCGCGCGCTGACCTCGGATGAAGCGACGAGGGCGATGGCCAAGGCCCACTCCGCGCCGATCGAGCGCGTCAGCCTGCGAGCCCTGGCCGAACGCGCATGGAGGATCCGGCACTCGATCCACACCCCCGCGACGCGTTCTACGTCGCACTGGCGGAGCGGCTGGGCGTCCCGCTGATCACGTGCGACGCCAAGCTCGCCGGTTCCAACGGCCACCAAGTGGACATCGAGGTCTACCCGGTCTCCTGAAACGCGACCGCGGCCCCGGTGGAGTGCCGGGGCCGCGGTCGTCGAGCGCTTGGATTACCAGCCGCGCTCCGCCAGGCGGTGCGGCTGGGGGATTTCGTCGACGTTGATGCCGACCATGGCCTCGCCGAGCCCGCGGGAAACCTTGGCGATCACGTCCGGGTCGTCGTAGAACGTGGTGGCCTTCACGATGGCCTCCGCGCGCTGCGCCGGGTTGCCGGACTTGAAGATGCCCGAGCCGACGAACACGCCCTCGGCGCCGAGCTGCATCATCATCGCGGCGTCGGCCGGGGTGGCGATGCCGCCGGCGGTGAACAGCACGACCGGGAGCTTGCCGGCCTCCGCCACCTCGCGGACCAGCTCGTACGGCGCCTGCAGCTCCTTGGCCGCCACGTACAGCTCGTCGGCCGGCAGGTTCTGCAGCCGGCGGATCTCGGCGCGGATCTTGCGCATGTGGGTGGTGGCGTTGGAGACGTCGCCGGTGCCGGCCTCGCCCTTGGAGCGGATCATGGCCGCGCCCTCGGTGATGCGGCGCAGGGCCTCGCCCAGGTTGGTCGCGCCGCACACGAAGGGCACGGTGAACTGCCACTTGTCGATGTGGTTGGCGTAGTCGGCCGGGGTCAGCACCTCGGACTCGTCGATGTAGTCCACGCCCAGCGACTGGAGGACCTGGGCCTCCACGAAGTGGCCGATGCGGGCCTTGGCCATGACCGGGATCGACACCGCGTTGATGATGCCGTCGATCATGTCCGGGTCGCTCATCCGGGACACGCCGCCCTGCGCGCGGATGTCGGCGGGCACCCGCTCCAGCGCCATGACGGCCACCGCGCCCGCGTCCTCGGCGATCTTGGCCTGCTCGGGGGTGACCACGTCCATGATCACGCCGCCCTTGAGCATCTCCGCCATGCCGCGCTTGACGCGGCCGGTGCCGGTGACGTGGGTACCGGAGTCGGTTTCAGTGGTCACGGCGAACCTTTCGAAGTCGAGTGGACGAACAGGCCGATCGTACGTCCGACGTGGACCCTCCAAGCAGTCCACTCCGACACGTTCTCGGCAGGCCACTCGACGCTCAGCCGCAGGTAGTGGCCTACGCCACCCCGAAGGCGGCATCAGCCACTACGCCGGCGTAGGTGCGGAAGAGCGCAGGCAGTTCGTCGGACCGCCGCGCGAGCGCCGCCCAGCACCGGGCGACCAGCGCCCGCGCCTGCGCGCCCACCCAGGGCCGCGGCAGCAGCTCCGGCGGCAGGAGCGGGTCGGGCTCCACGGCACGCGTGAACTCGGCGGCCACCTCGACCGCGATGCGCAGCAACGCCGTCCGGTCCAACTCCTCGCCCAGCAGCCGCAACCGCAACCGCGCCACCTCCGCGAGCCGCTCGTGCCGGGCGGCGACGTCGGTCAACGGCCACAGCCGCGCGGCCAGCGCCACCGGGTCCCGCTCGACCCCGACCCGCAGGTCCGAGCTGGTCAGGAAGGTCACCGAGTCGACCACACCCAGTCGCGAAGCCTCCCCCTCGACCAGCTCCTCCCAGTCGTGCGGCGACACATAAAGCCCCCCGTGCAGCGCAGCCCCACCGAACCGCACGATCGCGTCACGCAACGCGTCCCGCGCCGGCCGTTGCGACTCCGGCACCCCGAACGCCACCAGGTGCCACACCCCGTCCCACGTCACCTCCCCCGCGTCCTGCCGGTACATGAACCGCACGAACTCCACGTCCGGCTCGGCGGCCCGCAACGCGTCCGGCGTCATCCGCAGCACGGCCCGCCGCCCACGCCCGTCCTGGCTGAACTTCCCCTCCGCCACCAGCCGCTTCAGGCACAGCCGCACCTGCTGGTCGGACATACCCAGCACACCGGCCACGTCGTACAGCTCGCCCGCGTCCACGGTCCCGTCCGGCCCCACGAGCGCTTCGACGACCGTCCTGGTGGGCACATCCACGTCCATGTGTTCAAATCTACTACGCTCGTATCAAGAACGATAGTTCGGGAGATGCATGAGACTCTGGAAGCCACTGGCCGCACTCTTGGCCTTAGCGCTCACCACCACCGGCTGGGTCGTCTACCAGCACGATTACGCGATCGACGAGACCCGGGTGGAGATCGGCGACCTGCGCGCCGTCCTGGCCCGCCCCGACACCGGCGACCGGCACGGCCTGGTGGTCTTCGTGCACGGCGACGGCCCGGTCGACGCCACCCACGACACCTTCTACCGCCCGCTGTGGGAGGCGTTCGCCCGCGCCGGGTACGCCTCGCTGTCCTGGGACAAGCCGGGCGTCGCGGGCGCACCGGGCAACTGGCTGCACCAGACCATGGCCGACCGCGCAGACGAGGTCCGCCGCGCCCTCGCCTGGGCCCGGGCCAGGCCGGACATCGACCCGGACCGCATCGGCCTGTGGGGCGCGAGCCAGGCCGGCTGGGTCATGCCCGCCGTCGCCGCGGACACCGAGGTGGCCTTCGTGATCGCCGTGGGCACCGCCGTGAACTGGCTGCGCCAGGGCCGCTACCACCTCCTGGCCGACCTCCCCGAAGGCGAGACCCCGGAAGCCGCCCTCGCCCGCCGCGACAGACGACTGGACCTCCTCCGCCGCAAGGCCTCCTTCGAGGAGTACCAAGCGGCCACCGACGACAAGGACATGACCCCGGACCGCTGGCGTTTCGTCCTGGCCAACTACAAATCCGACGCCACCACCGACCTATCCCGTGTCAAAGCCCCCGTCCTGCTCCTCTTAGGCGAACGAGACCGCAACGTCGACATCGCCGAAACCGAAGACACCTACCGCCGCCTCGTCCCCGACCTGGAAGTCCACCGCTACCCCAACGCGACCCACGGCCTCACCAAGGACACCAACGACTTCATCCTCACCGCCACCGCGATCGCCGCCCCGCGCGCCGTTTTCGTCCCAGGCGTCCTGGACGACCAGGTCCGCTTCCTGAAGGGCGTCCGATGAGGGTCGTCGCCCTGGCGGCACCCGGGTGCGATCGGCCCGGACCGCTTCTTCCACGACCTCGCCCGCCACCACTCGGACACGGCCGTGACGGTCACCCCACAGTCGTGACTCTGCGTGCACCACCGGCCGGGTTCCTCCTGCCGGGGCACTTGGGGTTGTCCCATCGCCGCCACGGGTGTGAGATCGAACACTAAACACTTGTGGAGGGTGGTCACCATGGCAACGAAAACCTCCGACAACAGCCCCTCGGCAGGCGCGGTCGCTGTGGACGACCCGGCCAAGGTCCGCAACGTCGTGCTGGTCGGCCCGTCCGGCTCCGGCAAGACGACGCTCACCGAGGCCCTGCTCGCCACCACCGGCGTCCTGACCCGGGCGGGTTCGGTCACCGAGGGCAACACGGTCTGCGACCACGACCCCGCCGCCGTGCGGCAGCAGCGGTCGGTCGGCCTGGCCGTCGCCCCCGTCAAGCACGGGGACGTCAAGATCAACCTGATCGACACACCCGGGTACGTCGACTTCGTCGGCGAACTGCGCGCCGGGCTGCGCGCCGCCGACGCGGCGCTGTTCGTGGTCAGCGCGGCCGAGGGCGTGGACGCGGCGACCGTGGCGCTGTGGGCGGAGTGCGCCGCCGTCGGGATGCCCCGCGCGGTGGTCGTCGCCCGCACCGACCACCACCGGGCCGACGTGATGGCCGAGATCGCCGCCTGCCAGGAAGCCTTCGGGCCGGGCGTGGTCCCGCTGTACCTGCCCGGCGACAACGGCGAGTTGGTCAACCTGCTGACCACCGACGACCCGCGCTACGAGGACCAGCGCAACGCCCTGATCGAGGGGATCATCGCCGAGAGCGAGGACGAGACCCTCATGGACCGCTACCTGGGCGGCGAGGAGATCGACCAGGCGACCCTGATCGCCGACCTGGAGACCGCCGTCGCGCGCGGCTCGTTCCACCCGGTCATGCCGGTGTGCGCGCTGACCGGCCAGGGCCTGCCGGAACTCCTGGACGGCATCGCCCGCGCCTTCCCCTCCCCCCTCGAACACCCGCTCCCGGCGGTGACCGGCGTCGACGGCATCCCGCACCCGCGCCTCGCGGCGGACCCGAACGGCCCACTGGTGGCCGAGGTCGTCCGCACCGCCGTCGACTCGTACGTGGGCCGGGTGTCCCTGGTCCGCGTCTTCTCCGGCACCCTGCGCCCGGAACGCCCCGTCCACGTCTCCGGTCACGGCATGGCCGACCGGGGCCACGAAGACCACGACGCCGACGAACGGGTCGCGCACGTCTACTCACCCCTGGGCGCCAACCTCCGCGAGGTCCCGTACTGCGTGGCCGGCGACCTGTGCGCGCTGACCAAACTGGGTTCGGCGGAAACCGGCGACACCGTGTCCGCCCCGGAGAAACCCCTCCTCATGACCCCGTGGGAGATGCCCGAACCACTGCTGCCGGTCGCGGTCGTCCCACGATCCCGCAGCGACGAGGACAACCTGGCCCGCAACCTCAGCAAGCTGGTCGCCGGCGACCCGACCCTGCGCCTGGAGCGCAACGCCGAGACCCACCAGCTGGTGCTGTGGTGCATGGGCGAGGCGCACGCGGACGTCGTCCTGGCCCGCCTGCGCGCCGGCGGCGCCGAGGTCGACACCGAACCGGTCCGCGTGGCCCTCCGCGAAACCTTCGCCACCCAGTCGAAGGGCCACGGCCGGCACGTCAAGCAGTCCGGCGGCCACGGCCAGTACGCGGTGTGCGACATCATCGTCGAACCACTGCCGCGCGGCTCGGGCTTCCAGTTCGTCGACAAGATCGTCGGCGGCGCCATCCCCAACCAGTTCATCCCGAGCGTGGAGAAGGGCGTCCGCGCCCAGCTGGAACGCGGCCTGCAAAGCGGCTACCCGGTGGTGGACGTGAAGGTGACCCTGGTGGACGGCAAGGCCCACTCGGTCGACTCCTCCGACGCGGCCTTCCAGACGGCAGGTTCACTGGCCCTCAAGGACGCCGCCGCCAACGGCAAGATCCAACTCCTGGAACCCATGGACGAGGTCTCCATCCGCCTGCCCGACGACCACCTGGGCACCGTCCTGGGCGACCTGTCCGGCCGACGCGGCCGGGTGCTCGGCACCGAGGCGGACACGTCCGGCTACACGATCATCCGCGCCGAGGTCCCCCAGACCGAACTGCTCAGGTACGCCATCGAACTACGCTCCCTGACCTCCGGCACCGGCACCTACACCCGCCGCTTCTGCCGCTACGACCCCCTACCCCAATCCCTGGCCGCCCAAGCGAAGTGACGACCGGCGCGCTGCGCGCGTCGCACCTCGACGCGCGCAGCGGGCGGTTGCCTCAGGTGTTCTGCGGGAAGCCCAGGTTTACCCCGCCGTGCGACGGGTCGAGCCAACGGCCCGTCACCACCTTCGTCCGGGTGAAGAAGTGGACGCCCTCGGGCCCGTACGCGTGCGAGTCGCCGAACAGCGAGTCCTTCCAGCCGCCGAACGAGTAGTACGCCACCGGCACCGGGATCGGCACGTTCACGCCGACCATCCCGACCTCGACCTCGTTCTGGAACCGCCGCGCCGCCCCGCCGTCGTTCGTGAAGATCGCCGTCCCGTTCCCGTACGGGTTCGCGTTGACCACCTCCACGGCCTCGTCGTACGTCGACGTGCGCATGACCGACAGCACCGGGCCGAAGATCTCGTCCTTGTAGATCGACATCTCCGCACCCACGTGGTCGAACAAGGTCGGCCCGAGCCAGAACCCCTCCGCCGCGCCGTCAATCGGGTGCCCACGCCCGTCAACCACCAGCGAAGCGCCCTCCGCGACCCCAGCGTCCACATAGGACACCACGCGGTCCCGGTGCGCCCCGGTCACCAACGGCCCCATCTCGCACCCGGGCCGCCGCCCATCCCCGACGTGCAGAGCCGCGATCCGCTCCTTGATCTTGGCCACCAGTTCGTCACCCACCGGATCCACGGCCACCACCACCGAGATGGCCATGCACCGCTCCCCGGCCGACCCGAACCCGGCCGACACCGCCGCATCCGCCGCCAGATCGAGGTCCGCGTCCGGCAGCACGACCATGTGGTTCTTGGCCCCGCCCAACGCCTGCACGCGCTTGCCGTGCCGCGTGCCCGTCTCGTAGACGTACCGGGCGATCGGTGTCGACCCCACGAACGACACCGCCTTGACGTCCGGGTGCTCCAGCAACCGATCGACCGCCACCTTGTCGCCGTGCACCACGTTCAGCACCCCGTCCGGCAGCCCGGCCTCGGCGAACAGCTCCGCGATGAACACCGACGCCGACGGGTCCTTCTCGGATGGCTTCAGCACGACCGTGTTCCCGCACGCGATCGCGTTGGGCACGAACCACAACGGCACCATCGCGGGGAAGTTGAACGGCGAGATGACCCCGACAACACCCAACGGCTGCTGGATGGAGTACACGTCCACCCGTGTGGAAGCGTTCTCACTGAACCCGCCCTTCAGCAGGTGCGGGATGCCGCAGGCGAACTCCACGGCCTCCAACGCCCGCTGGATCTCCCCCGCCGCGTCCGACAGCACCTTCCCGTGCTCGGCGGTCACGATCTCGGCCAGCTCGCCCTTGCGGGCGTTCAGCAGCTCCCGGAACGCGAACATGACGTTGGCCCGCTGCGCCAGAGAAGCACTGCGCCAGGACGTGAAAGCCGCGCCGGCCGCCGCGACCGCCTCGTCCACAGTGGACGCGTCAGCGAAGTCCACCCGCGCCGCCACCTGCCCGGTTGCCGGGTCGTAGACGTCACCTGCCCTCGACCCCTCGCCCTGCCACGACTTCCCGCCGATCCAATGGGTGATCTTCACAGCACGTCTCCCAGCACAGTGGTCTTCACAGCACTTCTCCCAGGACACCGAGCGCTTCCTCGACCTCGTCCTCGGTCACCGTCATCGGCGGTGCGAGCCGGATGACGTTGCCGTACAACCCGCCCTTGCCGACCAGCAGGCCGCGTTCCCGCGCGCCCTCCAGCACGCCGGCCGCCTTCTTCGGGTCCGGCTCGCCGCCCGGTCCGACCAGCTCGATGCCCACCATCAGGCCCTTGCCGCGCACGTCCCCGACCGCCGGGCGGTCCTCCGCGATCGTCCGCAGGCCGTCGATGAGCCGTTCGCCCATCTTCTCCGCGTTCTGCTGCAAGTCGTTGTCCAGCAGGAAGTTCAGCGTCGCCAGCGCACCTGTGGTGGACACCGGGTTGCCGCCGAAGGTGGAGATGGAGTTCGCGGTGATGCAGTCCATCAGGTCGCCGCGCGCGACCACGCCGCCGATGGCCAGGCCGTTGCCCAGGCCCTTGGCGAAGGTCATGGCGTCGGGCGTGACGCCGTGCGCCTGGATGCCCCAGAAGTGCGACCCGGTCCGGCCCCACCCGGTCTGCACCTCGTCCGAGACGAACAGGATGCCGTACTCGTCCAGCACTTCCTTGAACGCGCCGAACAGCCCGTCCGGCGGGGTGGCGAACCCGCCGACGCCCTGGATCGGCTCAGCGATCATGCAGGCCACGTCCCCGGCGGTGGCGGTCTCGATGACCTCGCGCAGGTCCGCGACGCACGCCTTGATGTAGTCGGCGTCCGAGTAGTCCTTGAACGGGCTGCGGAACCGGTAGCCGCCGTGCACCCAGCTCACCTTCACCGGGCTGAGCGAGGACGCGGACCAGCCCCGGTTGCCGGTGATCGCCTGGCTGGCGAACGACCGCCCGTGGTAGGAGTTGCGCAGGGCCAGGACTTGGTCGCTGCGCCGGAACTGGGTGGCCAGCATGAGCGCGGTCTCGTTGGCCTCGGTGCCGGAGTTGGTGAAGAAGACCTTGGCGTCCGGGATGCCCGACAGCGCCGCGATCTTCTCCGCCAGCTCGACCTGGGACCGGATCAGGTACAGCGTCGAGCTGTGCAGGACGCCGGTGGCGAGCTGCCCGCGGACCGCGTCGCTGATCTCGGCCACGTCGTAGCCGATCGCGTTGGTCAGGATGCCCGCGAAGAAGTCCAGGTAGGTGCGGCCGGCCCGGTCGGTGACCCGCCGCCCGGAGGCGCTGGCCAGCTCGATGGGGTCCTCGTAGTACAGGGCGAGCCACCGGGGCATCACCGCGCGGTGCCGGGCCAACAGGTCGCCTTCGGTCGCTGACATCGCGTCCTCCTCGTCACCATGCCTGCCCTCGGAGTCTGGTCGGGTCGGCGCGACGCCGCCATGCACAACCTGTACCGCTTTTCAGGACATCGCATTACGTTGTGTCCATGTACCCCACGGTGGCGGAAGCCCTGGCCCTGCCCGTGGTCCGGCGCGGCGAGCCGAGGGTCCTGGCGGGCGCGGCCGGGATGCAGCGGCGGGTGCGGTGGGTGCACGCGGCGGAGGTCGCCGACATCGCGCACCTGCTGCGGGGTGGCGAGCTGGTGCTGACCACCGGGATCGCGCTGCCGGACGACCCCGCGGGGCTGCGGAAGTACGTGGACGACCTGGCGGCGGTCGGGGCGGCCGGGCTGGTCGTGGAGCTGGTGCGGCGGTGGAGTGACGAGGTGCCCGGAGCGTTGGTGGCGGCCGCCGAGCGGCAGGGGTTGCCGTTGGTGGCGCTGGCCCGGGAGACGCGGTTCGTGGCGGTGACCGAGGCGGTGGTCTCCCTGATCGTGGACGCCCAGCTCAACGAGCTGCGGGCGGCCGAGCAGGTGCACGAGACGTTCACCGCGCTGACCGTGGCGGGCGCGGAGCCGGCGGAGGTGCTGCGCGAGGTGGCTCGGACGTCCGGGCTGCCCGTGGTGCTGGAGACCCTCGGGCACGAGGTGCTCGCCTACGACGCCGCCGGGCAGGACCCGACCGCGCTGCTCGCCGACTGGGGCGCGCGGTCGCACGCGGTGACCGTGCCGGAGCGGACGGCGTACCACGAAGGGGCGGGCTGGCTGGTCACCGTCGTCGGGGCGCGCGGCGCGGACTGGGGCCGGCTGGTCGTGGTCACGCCGGAACCGCCGCCGCACCGGCTGGTCGTGGTCGCCGAACGGGCCGCGTCGGCGCTGGCCGTGCACCGGCTGGTGGCGCGGGACCGGGAGTCGCTGGAACGCCAGACCCACCGGACCCTGTTGACCCAGCTCTTGGGCCACCCGCCGCACGACCTGCCCGCGCGGGCCGCCGCGCTGGGCGTGCCGTTGGAGCGAAGGCAGTTGGTGGGGGTCGCGATCCGGCCGGGGACCGCGACTTCGCCCGCGCAAGCGTTGGCGACACAGGAGGTGTTGCGGGATCTGGCGGAGGCGACGGCGCTGGCGACGCGCAGGGTGACCGTGCCCGCGCTGGTCGGGGTCGTGGACGACACGAGCGTGCGGGCGCTGCTCTCCCTGCCGCCGGCCGCCGGTCTGGACGGCGTGCTGCGCAGGCTGGCCCGGGAGGTCCACCGGACCGCCGCCGCGACGCAGCACGCGCTGCCGGTGGTGATGGCCGTCGGGACGACCGTGTCGACCGTGCCCGACGTGCGGCGCAGCCTCGGGGAGGCCGCGCACATCGCGGGTGCCGCGCTGCGCTCGCCCGGGACCCGGCTCTACCACCGGCTGGACGACGTGCGGCTGCGCGGCCTGCTGCACCTGTTGCGCGAGGACGAGCGGGTGCGGGCGTTCGCGGAGCGGGAGCTGGGGGCGCTGGCGTCGCGGGACGCGGGCCAGGGCAGCCGGTTGCTGGAGCTGTTGCGGTGCTACTGCGAGGCCGGGGGCAACAAGTCGGCGGCGGCCGCGGCGGCGCACCTGTCGCGGACGGCGTACTACCAGCAGTTGGCGCGGATCGAGCAGGTGCTCGGGGTGTCGCTGGAGGACCCGGAGTCGGTGCTCTCGCTGTACGTGGCCCTGCTCGTGCGCGAGATGACGGACTGAGAGCGGGGCCGCCCGGTGTTCGGACGGCCCCGCTCTCCGCTGCTCAGCCCACCTCGGGCGCGTCCACCGGCGGCTTGCCGAGGTCCGGCAGCTCCGGCACGTCCGGCAGCTCGGGCTGCTGCACGTTGGGCAGCTTGATCTCCGGCGGGGTGATCGCGCTCGGGGTGGACGGCAGCTTCACGCCGTCCAGGCTGCGCTCCTGCGCCGCGCCCACCGGCGTCCCGGTCGGCAGCTGCGGCGCCGTCCCGAGCGCGGCCGAGGCCTCCGGCAGCGCGATCGGCAGGGTGGCCGGCAGCTTCACGGACTGGGCCTCCAGCAGGTCGGTCACCTGCTGCGTGATGTCCAGGTTGGTCGCCGGGGCCTCGCCCAACTTGCCCTCGGCGAGGTCGGACGGCTGTGCGGTCGCCGAGCCGGCACCGGCCATCAGCGGCGAGGCACCGACGGCGAGGAGGGCGGCGGCACGCAGGATTCCGCGGGTGCGGTGTGCAGACACGATTTTCCTAACCTTTTGGGGACCGATCACTTGACCCCTCCGACATCGGCAGACCTCCCCGCTTTCCACACCCGCTCGATAGGGTGACTGACGCTGCGTAAAGCCACGTCACCCGAACGGGGATCATGGTGGACGGCGACTTATCGAACACCCTGACCGGCTCCCCCACCGGCCCGGTCGTCCAGGCGGGCTCGATCACCGGCGACGTCCACCTCCACCTCTCGACCACGCCACCGCCGATCAGCCAACTGCCGCCGGCGATCCCCGGTTTCGTGGGCCGGGCGGCGGAACTCGCCGTGCTGACCGCGCAGCTCGACCGCGGCACCCCCATCACCTGTGTCACGGGCAGCGCGGGCATCGGGAAGACCGCGCTGGCCGTGCACTGGGCGCACCGGTCCCGGGACCGCTTCCCCGACGGGCAGCTCTACGTGGACCTGCGCGGTTTCGGCCCGGACGACCCGTTGAGCCCGGCGGCGGCGGTCCGGGCGTTGCTCGACGCGTTCCAGGTGTCCCGGGAGACCCTGCCGGTCACGGTCGACGCCCAGGCCGCGCTGTTCCGCGGTCTGGTGCAGGACAAGCGGGTGCTGGTGCTGCTGGACAACGCCCGCGACGCCGACCACGTCCGCCCCCTGCTGCCCGGCAGCCCCACCTGCGCGGTGCTCATCACCAGCCGCGACCGGCTGCCCAGCCTGGTCGCGCGGGAACAGGCGAGACCGATCGTGCTGGACCTGCCGAGCCGGGCGGAGTCGCGGGACATCCTGGCCGCCCACATCGGCGCGGACCGGGTGCACGACGAGAGCCGCGCGGTGGACGAGCTGGTCGAGCGCTGCGCCCGCCTGCCGATCGCCCTGGCCATCGCGGGCGCCCGCGCGGTGACCGAGCCCCACCTCCCGTTGGACGACCTCGCCACCGAGCTGGCCGAGCTGGCCACCGGCGACAGCGAGCACACCGACATCCGCGCGGTCTTCACGGCCTCCCACCGGGTCCTGCCGCCGGACGCGGCCCGGTTGTTCCGGCTCCTGGGCGCCCACCCCGGGCCGGACATCGGCACGCACGCCGCCGCGAGCCTCGCCGGCACACCGCCGGAGCAGACCCGCGCGCGACTGGCCACGCTCGTCCGGTCGTCGCTGCTGACCGAGTACGCGGCCGGTCGTTTCCGCACGCACGACCTGCTGCGGGAGTACGCGGCCGAGCGCGCGCGGGACGAGGAACCGCCCGCCGAGCGCACCGCCGCGGTGGAGCGGCTGCTCGACCACTACCTCCACACCGCCCGCGCCGGGGAACGCCTGCTCTACCCGAGCCGCTTCCCGATCCCGTTCGACCCGCCGGCCCCCGGCGTCGCCCCGGTCCCGCTCGCCGACCGGGTGGCCGCGCTGGCCTGGTTCACCACCGAGCACACGAACCTGCTCGCGGCGCTCGACCTTGCCCGGCGGCACGGGTTCACCGGTCACGCCTGGCGGCTGCCGTGGACGATGTCGTCCTACTTCGGCTGGCGCGGGCACTGGCGGGACTGGGAGACCACGCAGGAAGTGGCCCGGGAGGCGGCGGTCCGGCACGGCGCGCCGGAGTGGAAGGTGGTCCCGCTGCGCGTCCTCGGCCGCATCCACACGCTCAACCACCGCCACCAAGCCGCGATCGACGCCTTCACGGCAGCGCTGCGCATCCCGACCGACGCCGAGGGAAGGGCGCACACGCACCACTTGATCAGCTTCGCGTACCTGCGCATGCGGCGGTTGGACGACGCGCTCCGGCACGCCCGCCGGGCGGTGGACCTGGCCCGCGACGCGGAGCAACCCGTCCGCGAGGCGCGGGCACGGCTCCAACTCGGCCGCGCTTTGAGCGCGCTCGGCAACCACCGCGAGGGCTTGGCGCAGTGCCGCCGCGCCGCCCGAGTTCTGCTGGACCACGACGACATGCTTCATCTCGCCGGCGCGATGAGCGGTGTCGGGAAGTCCCTCCTCGAACTGGGCGATCCGGGGAGCGCGATCCGCCACTTCGAGGTGGTGGCGCTGCTCAACCGGGAGTTCGGCGACGTGTGGTCGCTCGCCTGGACCCTCTGCCGCATCGGCGACGCACACGCCGCTCTGGGTGACCTCTCCGCCGCTCAGCGTTCGTGGACCGAGGCCGACGGCTTGATGACCGACATCCACCACAGCGACGCCGAGCAGATCCGGCTGCGCATCGCCACGTCACGCGAAGGGGGATGATGTTGGACGGCGTGCTGCGGAGTTGTTCGACGAAACTCGGTCACCCCGACGCCGCGCTGCTGCGGGCGAAGTTGGAGACCCCGTAGCGGTCCCGCACCAGGGGGACGGTGGCGCGGGACCGCTTGGCCCCGGGGTCAGGGGTGGGTGATGCCGAGCGTGTAGGTGCCAAAGCCGCTGTACGCGTGGACGCGGTAGCGGTAGTAGCCGGGAGTGCCGTTGCGGCCGCAGTGCCAGCCCCCTTCTGACTGGACGCGGCGTCGGCGGCCAGCCGGGCGCGCGCCCGGTCCGGCGACAGGCCGAGGTCGCGCTGGATCGCCGACAGGATCTCGGCGTCCTGGCTCGCCGCCTGGGCGGGCGCGGCCACCAGACCGGCTACCAGAGCCGCGAGCGCGAGCGGTCTCAACAGTCTTGACATGGGGTTCTCCCGAAGGGAGACAGAGATTCCCCGTGAAAAGCAATTTCGCTGGTCCGCACGCGGTAATACCGCTTCGGTCATAAGACCCGCTGATGGTCCAGGCGCGCGGACGAAGTCAGACCACGGCGTGGTGCGGTACCGCCCCGAACTCCGGGTGCTCGCCCAGCCAACCCGTGTACCGGGGGTTGCGCTCGGCGGTCTCCCGGTACGCCTCCGCCGCGTACCGCAGGACCTGCGGGCCGAACGCCGCGGCCGGGCTCTCCGGGTCCCAGCCCAGCAGGTGCCGCCAGCGCAGCGGCACGCCCTCGATGGGCAGCACGGCCAGGCCGGGCGTGCGGCGGAACGTCGGCTGGCACAGGGCGATCACGTCACCGGACTGCGCGAGGTCGATGCAGCCCATGATGTCCACCTCGTACAGGGTGCGCGGGGTGAACCCGGCCCGCGTGCACGCGGCGGAGAAGCAGTCGCCGAAGCAGCCGTCGCCGGGGGTCGCGGCCCACTGCACGTCCTTCAACGCCGACAGCGGCACCTCGTCCAGCAGGGTCAGCGGGTGGTCCTCGGAGATCAGCACGCACACCGGGTCGACGGCGACGACGCTCCAGGTCAGGCCGTACTCGGACGGCGGCGGCGCGTCCCCGCACACCCCCACCAGCACGTAGTCCAGCCGCCCTTGCGCCACCGACGCCGCCAGTTCCTCGCCCGACCACGACACCCGGGTGCCGACGTGCGCGCCGGGGTGCGCCTCGGTGAGCCGGTGCACCAGGCCGCCCAGCATGGGCCCGTTCACCGCGCCCACGCGGAACCGGTCGCTGGGCTGGTCCTCGTCCGCCAGGCGCAACGCGTCCTCCTGCAACCGGGAGAACGCCGGCAGGAGCACCCGGGCGCGTTCCAGGACCAGTTCGCCCAACGCGGTCGGCCGGGCGCCCTTGTGGTCGCGGTCGAACAGCTTGCCGCCGAGGAGTCCCTCGATGCGGTGCAGTTGCGCGGTCAGGGCGGGTTGGGCCAGTCCCAGCACGGAGGCCGCCTTGGACAGGCTGCCGGCGTCGGCGATCGCGCAGACCACGCGCAGGTGCCGCAGTTCGAGCTTCACCCGACCGAACGTAGGGACTGTGAACGGGGGTGTCGAGGGCCACCGGAGCGCGCACGGCGGGCGTCCCCGACCCGGTTGCGGTGGCAATGGACAGACTGTGCCCTGATCATGGCAAACGTGGACACTCTGACACTGCCCTTCGCACGCGGGCCGACCCGAGGATGCCGGGATGGAAAACGCGCCGATTCGCCCCGCAGGACGGTGTTCCACGAGCGTAACAGGGGAGTGACGATGGCCCTCGACTCCGCAACCCAGGTCACGTCCGATCCCGAAGGCCGCGTCGAGCTGCGCGACCACTCCGCCATCTCCGACAGCCCGCACTACAACCCCGAGCTGGCCCCCGTGCCGCTCGAACAGCGCACCTGGTCGACCTACAACTTCTTCGCGCTGTGGATGGGCATGGCGCACAACATCCCCAGCTACACCCTGGCCGCGTCGCTGGTGGCGCTGGGCATGGACTGGCTCCAGGCGTTCCTCACCATCACCCTGGGCAACCTGATCGTGCTGGTGCCCATGCTGCTCAACAGCCACGCGGGCACGAAGTACGGCATCCCGTTCCCGGTGTTCGCCCGGGCGTTCTACGGGGTGCGGGGCGCGAACCTGGTGGCGCTGCTGCGGGCGTTCATCGCGTGCGCGTGGTTCGGCATCCAGACGTGGGTGGGCGGCAAGGCGCTGCACGTGATCATCGGCCGGCTGGCCGGTGAGGGCTGGACCAACGCGCCGGTGGTGCTGGGCCAGGTGTGGACGCTGTGGCTGTGCTTCCTGGGCTTCTGGGTGGTGCAGATGCTGGTGATCTGGCGCGGCATGGAGGCCGTCCGCCGGTTCGAGAACTGGACCGCTCCCCTGGTCAGCGTCGGGTTCCTCATCCTGCTGGCGTACGTGGCGATCAAGGCGGGCGGGTTCGGGCCGATCCTGTCCGAGCCGTCGAAGCTGGGCTGGGGCCCGGAGTTCTGGCAGGTGTTCTTCCCGGCCCTGATGTCCATGATCGCGTTCTGGTCGACGCTGTCGCTGAACATGCCGGACTTCACCCGGTTCGGCGGCAGCCAGCGCAAGCAGGCGATCGGGCAGGTGCTCGGGCTGCCCACCACGATGTCGTTCATCGCGATCGTGGCGATCCTGACCACGTCCGGCGCGGTGGCGTTGTACGGCGAGGCCATCTGGGACCCGGCGGAGCTGGCCGGCAAGTTCGACTCCACCTCCGTCGTGCTGGTGGCGCTGGTGGCGCTGGTGCTGGCGACGATCTCGGCGAACCTCGCGGCGAACGTGGTGAGCCCGTCCTACGACTTCTCCAACGCGTTCCCGAAGAAGATCACGTTCGCGCTGGGCGGCCTGATCACCGGCGTGATCGGCATCGTCATCCAGCCGTGGCGGCTGATCTCGGACCCGAACATCTACATCTTCACCTGGCTGGGCTTCTACGGCGGGCTGCTGGCGTCGGTGGCCGGCGTGTTCATCGCGGGCTACTGGCTGATCGCCCGGACCCGCCTGGAACTGCCCGACCTGTACCTGTCCGGGCGCGGCGCCTACTGGTTCCGCGCCGGTTGGAACTGGCGCGCGGTGGTGGCGACCATCGCGGGCTCGGTGCTCGCGGTGGGCGGCGCGAACGGGGGTCCGTTCCCGGTGGACGGGCTGATCCCGGTGCTGAAACCGCTCTACGCCTACAACTGGGTCGTCGGCCTGCTCGGCGGCCTCCTCGTCTACCTGGCGCTTGCGCCGCGGAGGGAGCACGCGTGAGCAACATCATCCGAGCCGGTCTCGTGCAGCAGAAGTGGACCGGTGACAAGGAGTCGATGATCGCGAACGCGGTGGAGGCGGTCCGCACCGCCGCGTCGCAGGGCGCGCAGGTCGTGTGCCTGCAGGAGCTGTTCTACGGGCCGTACTTCTGCCAGGTGCAGGACGCGGACTACTACTCCTACACCGAGGGCATCCCCGACGGGCCGACCACCGAGCTGATGTGCCAGGTGGCCGAGCAGAACGGGGTCGTGCTCATCGTGCCGATGTACGAGCAGGAGCAGCCCGGCGTCTACTTCAACACCGCCGCCGTGATCGACGCGGACGGCACCTACCTGGGCAAGCACCGCAAGAACCACATCCCGCAGGTGAAGGGGTTCTGGGAGAAGTTCTACTTCCGGCCCGGGAACCTGGGCTACCCGGTGTTCGACACCGCGGTGGGCAAGATCGGCGTGTACATCTGCTACGAGCGGCACTTCCCGGAGGGCTGGCGCGCGCTCGGGCTGGGCGGGGCGCAGATCGTGTTCAACCCGTCGGCGACCTCGCGCGGGCTGTCGGAGTACCTGTGGCGGCTGGAGCAGCCGGCGGCGGCGGTGGCGAACGAGTACTACGTGGGCACGATCAACCGGGTGGGCGTGGAACCGTTGGGCGACAACGAGTTCTACGGCCAGTCGTACTTCGTGGACCCGCGCGGCCAGCTCGTGGGCGAGGCGGCGTCGGACACGGAGGAGGAGGTCGTCGTGCGCGACCTCGACATGGACAAGCTGGCCGAGGTGCGCGACCTGTGGGCCTTCTACCGCGACCGCCGCCCCGACTCGTACGAATCGCTGGTGAAGCCATGACCATCCTGATCAAGGGCGGCCTGGTGGTCAACGCCACCGGGGCCGTCACGGCCGACGTGCTGGTGGACGGCGAGAAGATCGCCGCCCTGGTGGCGCCCGGCTTTCCTTTGCAGGCCGACGAGACCGTCGACGCCACCGGGAAGTACGTGATCCCGGGCGGGATCGACGCGCACACCCACATGGAGATGCCGTTCGGCGGCACGTTCTCCGCCGACACCTTCGCCACCGGCACCACGGCGGCGGCGTGGGGCGGCACGACGACCATCATCGACTTCGCCGTGCAGGCCAAGGGCACCTCACTACTGTCCACTTTGGACAAGTGGCACGCGAAGGCGGACGGGAACTGCGCGATCGACTACGGGTTCCACATGATCGTCTCCGACGTGACCGACACGTCGCTGAAGGAGATGGAGTCCTGCGTCGAGGCGGGCGTGAACACGTTCAAGATGTTCATGGCCTACCCCGGCGTCTTCTACGCCACCGACGGCGAGATCCTGCGCGCGATGCAGAAGGCGCGCGAGACCGGGTCCACGATCATGATGCACGCCGAGAACGGCATCGCGATCGACCAACTGGTGGCGCAGGCGCTGGCGGAGGGCCGGACCGAACCGGTCGAACACGGCCTGACCCGGCCGGCGGAGCTGGAGGGCGAGGCGACGTCGCGGGCGATCACGCTGGCCAAGGTCACCGGGTCGCCGCTCTACATCGTGCACCTGTCGGCGGCGCAGGCGCTGGACGCGGTGACCAAGGCGCGGGACACCGGGCAGAACGTGTTCGCCGAGACCTGCCCGCAGTACCTGTACCTGTCGCTGGAGGACCTGGCCAAGCCCGACTTCGAGGGCTCGAAGTACGTGGCCTCTCCCCCGCTGCGGCCCAAGGAGCACCAGTCGGAGCTGTGGCGGGGCCTGCGCACCAACGACCTGTCGGTGGTGTCGACCGACCACTGCCCGTTCTGCTTCAAGGACCAGAAGGAACTCGGCCGCGGCGACTTCTCCAAGATCCCCAACGGGATGCCCGGCGTCGAGCACCGGATGGACCTGCTGCACCAGGGCGTGGTGAAGGGCGAGATCAGCCTCGCGCGGTGGGTGGAGATCACTTCCACCACCCCGGCCCGGATGTTCGGGCTCTACCCGCGCAAGGGGGTCGTCGCGCCGGGCGCGGACGCCGACCTGGTGGTGTACGACCCGAAGCCCCGCCAGACCATCTCGGCGGCCACGCACCACATGAACGTGGACTACTCGGCGTACGAGGGCATGGAGATCACCGGCCGGGTGGACACCGTGCTCTCGCGCGGCCGGGTGGTGGTCGACGGCGCGGGCTTCCACGGCGCGCCCGGCCACGGCCGCTTCCTGTCCCGCGACCTGAACCAGTACCTGGCGTGAGGGGGCCGGCCGTGGACTTCGGTGTCGTGCTGCAAACCGACCCGCCCGCGCGGGACGTCATCGCGGGCCTGAAAGCCGCCGAGGACAACGGTTTCCGCTACGGCTGGACGTTCGACTCGACGGTGCTCTGGCAGGAGCCGTTCGTCATCTACTCGCAGGTGCTCGCGCAGACGTCGTCGCTGGTGGTCGGCCCGATGGTGACCAACCCGAGCACGCGGGACTGGTCCGTGCTCGCGTCCCTGTTCGCGACCTTGAACGACATGTTCGGCAACCGCACGGTGTGCGGCATCGGCCGGGGCGACTCCGCGCGCCGCGTGATCGGCCAGAAACCGGCGTCGCTGGCGTACCTGTCGCAGGCCATGACCGTGATCAAGGGCCTGGCCGAGGGTCGGGAGGTTCAGCACCACGGCACACCCGTGCGCATCCCGTGGGTGCGCGACGGCAAGTTGGAGATGTGGATGGCCGCGTACGGTCCGCGCGCGCTCAAGATGGTCGGCGAGCAGGCCGACGGGTTCATCCTGCAAACGGCCGACCCGGACATCGCCCGCTGGACCATCGGCTCGGTGCGCGAGGCGGCCGTGGCCTGCGGGCGGGACCCGTCCTCGATCACCATGTGCGTCGCCGCGCCCGCGTACGTCGGCGACGACCTGCCCCACCAGCGCGACCAGTTGCGGTGGTTCGGCGGGATGGTCGGCAACCACGTCGCCGACCTGGTCGAGCGCTACGGCGCGGACGGCGTGGTGCCCAAGGCGCTGACCGACTACATCAAGGACCGGGAGGGCTACGACTACTCCCACCACGGCAAGGCGGGCAACCGTTCGACGGATTTCGTGCCGGACTACATCGTCGACCGGTTCTGCCTGCTCGGTCCGGCCTCCGCGCACGTGGAACGGTTGCAGCAGTTGAAGGAACTGGGCGTGGACAACTTCGCGCTGTACCTGATGCACGACGAGAAGGAGAAAACCCTGACCACGTACGGGAACGAGGTCATCCCGCACGTCTAGGTCAGCGATCCTGGAGCCGGTGGCGTAGCTGCACCGCCAACTGTGCAGCTACGTCATGCAACGCGTCCGCGAACGGGTGTCCCTCGTCGTCCGCCCTTGTCGCGATCACGACGGTTCGGCGGGCCTGCGGGTCGCGAACCCGGACCAGGGCCACGTCCGGCCGGACGGCGGGCGCGGCCAGGCCCGGCACGAGTGTCACGCCCAGTCCGGCCGCCACCAGGCCCAGCTTCGCCGTCCACTCCCGGACCGCGTACTCGACGCGCGGCGGGTCCGGCCAGGCGGCCAGGAACGTGTCGCTGGGGTCGTGGCTGCCCGCGATCCACCGCTGGCCCGCCAACTCGGTCAAGCCCACCGCGCCCCGGCCCGCCAGCGGGTGGTCGCGGGCGACGGCCAGCAGCAGCACGTCATCGAGGAGCGGTTCGAACGTCAGGCCCTCCTCCGCCGGGACGCCGGGCAGGGTGACGACCACCGCCAGGTCGACCGTCCGCGCGCGCAACCGCCGCAGGTGGGTCGGGGTCAAGCCCTCCCTGAGCACCAGGTCGATGCCGGGGTGAGCGGACCGGAAGGCCACGATCGCCTGCGGGACCAGCGACGCCACGGCCGTCGGGAACGCGCCGACGCGCAGTCGGCCCCGGCTGCCCCGCACCCCGTCCAGCTCTCGCCGCGCGGAGTCGACCTGGTCAAGGACGGCGTCGGCGTGGCGGCGCAGCACGTGGCCGGCGGCGGTCAGGCGGACGCCCCGGGCGGTCCGGTCGAACAACCGCGTGCCGGCCGCCGACTCCAGGGCGGCAACCTGCCGGGAGACCGCCGACTGCGTGTAGCCCAGCGCCTCGGCGGCGGCCGTGAAGGTGCCGCGAGTGGCGACCTCCCGCAGGACGCGCAGGCCGATCAGGGTGAACTCCGCCATGAGGCATGCCTATCACGCATTGGTCGCGTGCCAGATGCTCATTTGTCGCATGGCATGGGCGAACCTACGTTCGGAGCCATGAAGATCGGCCTGTTCGGCATCAACATGGGGCCCTGCGCGGAGCCGGGGGCGTTGGCGAAGATCGGCGGGCTCGCCGAAGAACTCGGGTACCACCGGCTGTGGCTGGGCGAACACGTCGTCGCCCCCTCGCCGCGGGTGCCGCCGTCGCCGATGGACCCGGACCTGCCGATCCTCGACCCGTTGATCGCGCTGACCTACCTGGCCGCGCTCACCCGCACGATCCGGCTCGCCACCGGGATCGTGATCCTGCCCCAGCGCAACCCGGTCGTGCTGGCCAAGGAACTGGCCAGCCTGGACGTGCTCAGCGGCGGGCGGCTCGACCTGGGCGTCGGGGTCGGGTACGTGGAACCGGAGATGCGCGCGGTCGGCGTGCCGATGGCGGGGCGGGGTGCGCGGGCCGACGAGTACCTGGCGGCGATGCGGGCGCTGTGGGAAATGCCGGCGCCGGCGTTCCGCGGCGAGCACGTGGCGTTCAGCGGGGTCGACGCCCACCCGAGGCCGCGGCAGCGACCCGTTCCGGTGTTCGTGGGCGGACACAGCGTGACGGCCCATCGGCGTGCGGCACGTCACCAGGGGTGGTACGGGTTCATGCTCGACCGGCGGCAGACGGCCGAGCGGGTCGCCTCCCTCGGCCCGGGCGTCGAGGTGGTGGTGACGCCCTCAGAACGGCTCGACCCGACCGTGGTGGCCGATTACGCGGAGTTGGGGGTGCACGAACTGGCGGTGTGCCCGCCCCGACGGCATTGGCTGCCGAGTGCCCCGGTGGACGCGTGGGAGGAGTTCGTGCGGGCGAACGCGCCGTCAACCGATGTCCGCTGATAAGCGCTGGGTGAGCACCGATAACATCTCGGGGAAAGGCACCACCAGCGACCCGAGGAGTCACCGTGTCCCAGTCGAGCCCCGCAGCCGCTCTCGCCCCACCGCGCGTGGTGGTGCCGGCCGGGACCACTGCGGGCACCGCCGTCCGGGAAGCCGGGCTGCCGGGCAAGGGGCCGGACGCGATCGTCGTGGTCCGCGACGCCGAGGGCCACCTGCGCGACCTGTCGTGGGCGCCGAAGGTGGACGTCGAGGTCGAGGCGGTGGCCGCGGACACCCCCGACGGCCGCAGCGTGATCCGGCACTCCGCCGCGCACGTGCTGGCCCAGGCCGTGCAGCAGCAGTTCCCCGAGGCCAAGCTGGGCATCGGCCCGCCGGTCAAGGACGGCTTCTACTACGACTTCCAGGTCGAGAAGCCGTTCACCCCCGAGGACCTGCAGGCGCTGGAAAAGCGCATGAAGCAGATCATCAAGGGCGCGCAGCGGTTCGACCGGCGCGTGGTCGAGTCCGTCGACGCGGCCAAGGCGGAGCTGGCGAACGAGCCGTTCAAGCTGGAACTGGTCGACATCAAAGCCGAAGGGTCGAGCACCGTTGTGGACTCCTCGGAAATCATGGAGGTCGGCGGCGGCGAGCTGACGATCTACGACAACCTCGACCCGCGCTCCGGCGAGCGGGTGTGGGGCGACCTGTGCCGCGGCCCGCACGTGCCGACGACCAAGCACATCCCGGCGTTCAAGCTGACCCGCGTGGCGGCGGCGTACTGGCGCGGCAACGAGAACAACCCGCAGCTTCAGCGCATCTACGGCACGGCGTGGGAGTCCCAGGAGGCGCTGGACGCCCACCTGGAGCTGCTGGCCGAGGCCGAGCGCCGCGACCACCGCAAGCTCGGCGTCGAGCTGGACCTGTTCAGCTTCCCCGACGAGCTGGGCTCGGGCCTGGCGGTGTTCCACCCCAAGGGCGGCATCATCCGCCGGGAGCTGGAGAACTACTCGCGCCGCCGGCACGAGGAAGCCGACTACGAGTTCGTGAACACGCCGCACATCAGCAAGAGCGGCCTGTTCCACACCTCGGGGCACCTGCCGTACTACGCGGACACGATGTTCCCGCCCATCGAGTTCGAGGGCGAGGACTACTACCTCAAGGCCATGAACTGCCCGATGCACAACCTGATCTTCAGGTCGCGCGGGCGGTCCTACCGCGAGCTGCCGCTGCGGCTGTTCGAGTTCGGCACGGTGTACCGGTACGAGAAGTCCGGTGTGGTGCACGGCCTGACCCGCGTGCGCGGCCTGACCATGGACGACTCGCACATCTACTGCACCAAGGAGCAGATGGGCGCGGAGCTGCGGTCGCTGCTCAAGTTCGTCCTCGACCTGCTCGCCGACTACGGCCTGACGGACTTCTACCTGGAACTGTCCACCCGGGACGACTCGCCGAAGTTCATCGGCGACCCGCAGGAGTGGGAGGACGCCACCGAGACGCTGCGGCAGGCGGCCGAGGACTCCGGCCTGGAACTGGTCCCGGACCCGGGCGGCGCGGCCTACTACGGCCCGAAGATCTCGGTGCAGGCCAAGGACGCCATCGGCCGGTCGTGGCAGATGTCGACCATCCAGCTGGACTTCAACCAGCCCAAGCGGTTCGAGCTGGAGTACACCGCGCCGGACGGCTCGCGGCAGCGGCCGATCATGATCCACCGGGCGCTGTTCGGGTCGATCGAGCGGTTCTTCGGCGTGCTGACCGAGCACTACGCGGGCGCGTTCCCGGCGTGGCTGGCCCCGGTGCAGGTGGTCGGCATCCCGATCGCCGACGAGCACGTGGAGCACCTGGAGCAGGTCGCGGCTGCGTTGAAGTCGCACGGCATCCGGGTCGAAGTGGACGCTTCCGACGACCGGATGCAGAAGAAGATCCGCAACCACACCACGCAGAAGGTCCCGTTCATGCTGCTGGCCGGCGGCAAGGACGTGGAGAGCGGCGCGGTGTCCTTCCGGTTCCGGGACGGGACGCAGATCAACGGCGTGCCGGTGGCGCGGGCCGTGGAGACCATCGTGGACTGGGTGGCGCGGCGCGAGAACGCCTCGCCCACGGCGGAACTGGTCCAGTGACGCCGCGGTACGAGGAGCAGGACGGGGTCGGGGTCCACGACGCGCTGCAACGGCTGTGGACCCCGCACCGCCTCTCGTACGTGCGCGGTGAGGGCAAGGCGGTCGGCGACGAGCCGGAGGGCTGCCCGTTCTGCCGGGTGGTCGAGCTGGACGACGCCGACGGCCTGATCCTCGCGCGCGGCGAGCGGGTGTTCGCGGTGCTCAACCTGTACCCGTACAACCCCGGGCACCTGATGGTCCTGCCGTACCGGCACGTCCCGGACTACACGGACCTGACGGTGGAGGAGACGGCCGAGTTCGCGGCGTTCACGCAGCGGGCGATGCGCGTGATCTGGGCCGTGGCGTCGCCGCACGGGTTCAACATCGGCATGAACCAGGGCGTCGTGGCCGGGGCCGGGATCGCGGCGCACCTGCACCAGCACGTGGTGCCCCGGTGGGGCGGGGACGCGAACTTCATGCCGGTCATCGGGCACACCAAGGTCCTGCCGCAGCTGCTCGGCGAAACCCGGCAGTTGTTGTCGGAGGCCTGGCATTTGTGATTCGCGGTCGCCGGTAATCGCCCGTGCAGCTGCATTGGCGGTTGTTGTTCGGTGTTGGGGGTTGTGCCGGCACTTGTCGCGAGTCGGGCGCTTGTCGCGGGTCGGGCGCTTGTGGGGTGGCGCGAATCACGTGCGATGTGCCGGATGATCTCCGGGTAACGGCCAGTATTCCCTGTGTGGCCGATCGTCACGGATCGCGTTCATCGATAACGTGCGTTTCATGACCGCACCTGAGCGTTCGCGGCTGGCCCGAGAACGGCTCTCGCGCGAGTTACGCAGGCTGCGCACGGAGGCCAAGATGACCGGCACGGCCACCGCGCGGGCGACCGGGATGAGCCAGTCGAAGCTGTCCAAGATCGAGAACGGCATGCTCCTCCCGTCCGTGACCGACGTGGAGCGCCTGGTCGCCGAGCTGTCGGCGACCCGGGAAACCCGGCTCGAACTGGTCGAGCTGGCCCGCCAACTGCACGCCGAAGCCGAAACCCGCCGCGTCGTCCTGCACCGCGGCGCCCACCGCCACCAGCAGACCGTCGCCCGCATCGAGGCGAGGGCGACCACGAGCCGCTTCTTCCAGAACGCCGGGGTCCCGGCGCTGTTGCAGAGCGAGAACTACCTCCGGGTGGTGCTGTCCGCCACGCCGGCGCACGAGCAGGAGACCGCGGTGGCGACGCTGCGCAGCCGCCGGGCGCGGATGGACGACCTGGGCAAGCGGTTCGTGTTCCTGCTCGCCGAGGCGGCCCTGCGGTGGCGGATGGGGTCGGCGGACCTGATGTGCGAGCAGCTGGACCACCTGCGTGCCTTGATGCGACGGCCGAACGTGCAGTTGGGGGTGGTGCCGTGGACAGCGGATGTGAACACGGTGGCGCTCCACGGGTTCCAGGTTTACGACGAGCGAGTGGTGACGTTGAGCGTGTTGACCGGGAACGCGACGATCACCGACCCGCACGACGTGCGCGAGTACTTGACGTTGTTCAACCGGTTGGAGAGGTTGGCGATGCGGGGGGAGCAGCTGGAGGACCTGCTGGACACGATCGCAACTGACCATCGGAAGCTGGGGTGACCCTGCTGGGGTGACCCTGCTGGGGTGACTTGGCTGGGGTGACTTGGCTGGCGTGATCCCGCGGGGGTGACTTGGCTGGGGTGACCTGGTCCGACCGGGCTGACCTGGTCCGTCCGGGCTGACCTGGTTCGACGTGGCTGATCGGGGCGCCTCGGCGCTACTGGGCGGCTGTGGTCGGCGGCGCGTGTGGGGCGGTGCGGCTCGGGGGTGCCGAGCCGCGGGTTGGGTTGGCGCGGGTGCCTCGGCGGGGTGGCGTGTCTTCTGCGGCTTCCGGACGGTCGGTGGTCGGCACGGCACAGGGCGCACAAGCCAGGGCGGCGCTGCCGCCGCCTCGCGGCTCCGCCGCGCGCGACTTCGTCGCCGGCACCTCGCCGCACTCCACCCTCCCCGTCCCCGGCCGCCGGACCGCCCCCGGTCGCTGCCCACCCCATCGCGCGCCCCACCGGCAGCCGCCCCGCCCTCGGCAGCCGCCGCCAGCCACCGCACGCCCGCCGGACCCGTGCCCCGCCACCCGCCGCCTGGCCACCGCCCCGCCGCCGGACTCGCGTCCCGCCGCTTGGCCGCAATCCCCGCAGCCGGACTCGTGCCCCGACACCCGCCGCCTGGCCGCCGCCTCTCCCCTCGCCCCGCAGCCTCACCATCCCCGCCACCCACCGCCCTATCCCCTCGCCCGCCGGCCACCCACCAGGTCGCCGCCCCTCCTCTTGCCCGCCTCCACCCAGCCCTCCCCCACCCCACCGGACCGTCGCCGGCCGCCGGTTTGGCGCGCGTTCGATCACCCCCGCCACCCTCCTCCCCCTGCTTTGTCGGTGCCCCGTGGGACAATGGAGACGGGGGCCGGAGGCCGCGACCGAGAGTGTTCTGGCTGGTGGTGGGCGACACGACAGGGATCTTCCGCCTACCGCGTCGGCTCGGGCTGAGCTGGGCCGTTAGGCTGCCTGGGACCCAGTCGTCCCCACCGGTAGGTGCAGTCGCCGCCCCATGCTGAACATCTTCGCCCGCGCGTCGGTTTCGCGCGTCACCGATCCGATCGGGGCGTGGCTGCTGCGCCGCGGCCTCACACCCAACGTCGTCACCGTGGCGGGGACGGTCGGTTCCGTCGCCGCCTCCCTCTGGTTCATCCCGCGCGGGCAGTTGTTCGTGGGAGCGGCGGTGGTTACGGCGTTCGTGTTGTTCGACCTGATCGACGGCGCGATGGCGCGGGCGCAGGGGGGTGGGACGAAGTTCGGGGCCGTGTTGGACGCCAGTTGCGACCGGATCGCGGACGGGGCCCTGTTCGCGGCGGTCGCGTGGTGGTGCTTCGGGGCCGGGGAGCACGGGTTGGCGGCGGCCTCGATGGTTTCGCTGGTGGGTGCGCAGGTCATCTCGTACGTGAAGGCGCGCGCGGAGGCCTCCGGGTTGGCGGCCGACGGCGGGGTCGCGGAGCGGGCCGAGCGGTTCATCGTCGTGCTGGTCGGGGTTGGGCTGCACGGGCTCGGTGTTCCGTACATCCTGCCCGTGGCGCTGTACCTGCTGGCCGCGCTGGTCCTGGTCACCGTGGTGCAGCGGGTGGTGGCCGTGTGGCGTGCCGCGAAGGAGCTGGGGACATGAAGGAGCGGCTGGCCGACCTCGGGTACGCGGCGGGGTGGCGGCTGGTGCGGCTGTTGCCGGAGAAGTGGGCGGTAGCGGCGTTCGACCGGGCCGCCGACTTCGCCGCCAAGCGCGATGGTGACGGGGTCCGGCAGTTGCGCGCCAACCTGCGGCGGGTCGTGCCGCAGGCCGGGGAGGCCGAGCTGGACGACCTGGTCCGGCTGAGCCTGCGCTCCTACGCCCGCTACTGGCGCGAGGCGTTCCGCCTGCCGTCGATGGACCTCAAGGCCGTCTACGCCGAGTGCGACCGGACCATCAGCGGTGTCGAGAACCTGGACGCGGCGCTCAAGGCGGGCAACGGCGCGGTCTGCGCGCTGCCCCATTGCGGCAACTGGGACATGGCGGGTGTGTGGCTGGTCGGGCACGTCGGTTCGTTCAGCACGGTCGCCGAACGGCTCCAGCCGGAATCGCTCTACCAGCGGTTCATCCGGTTCCGCGAGTCGCTGGGCTTCGAGGTGCTTCCGTTGACGGGCGGTGAGCGCAACCCGGCGGTGGTGTTGACCGAACGGCTGCGGGCGAACGGTGTCGTGTGCCTGCTCGCCGATCGGGACCTGACCGCAGGCGGTGTGCCGGTGACGTTCTTCGGGGAGCGGACCCTGATGCCCACCGGCCCCGCTCACCTGGCCGCGACGACCGGCGCGGCGCTGTTGCCGGTGGGGCTGTGGTTCACCGATGGCGGCTGGTCCATCCGCATCCACCCGCCGATCCGGGTGTCGGGCACGAGCGGGGTCGGGCCGGCCACCCAGCAGATGGCCGACGTGTTCGCCGCCGACATCGCCGCGCACCCCACCGACTGGCACATGCTCCAGAAGCTGTGGTTGGCCGACCTGCCGAAGAGCAGGCAGCGGGCGCTGCAACGGGTCCTGGCCCGCAGGGAGGGCACCCGGTGAAGGTCGGCATCGTCTGCCCGTACTCCTTCGAGGTCCCCGGAGGGGTGCAGGCGCACGTGGTCGACCTGGCGCGCGCCCTGCGCTCCCTTGGCCACGAGGTCGAGGTGCTGGGGCCGGCGGACGACGACACGCCCGTGCCCGAGTTCGTGACCCCGGCCGGGCGGGCGGTGGGCATCCCCTACAACGGGTCGGTGGCGCGGCTTTCGTTCGGGCCGGTGTCGTTCACGCGGGTCCGGCGGTGGATCGCCGAGCACGACTTCGACGTGCTGCACCTGCACGAACCGACCGCGCCGTCGCTGTCGATGCTGGCGCTGATGGTGGCGGACGGGCCGATCGTCGCGACCTTCCACACCTCCACGCCGCGGTCGAAGATGCTGGCCGCGTTCCAGGGGGTGCTCCAGCCGTTCCTGGAGAAGATCACCGCGCGGATCGCGGTGTCCGCGCTGGCCCGGCGGGTGCAGGTGGAGCACCTGGGCGGGGACGCGGTGGAGATCCCCAACGGGGTGGACGTCGGGTTCTTCGCCGACGCGTCCCCGTTGGACGGTTACCCGCGTCCGGGCGGGACGGTCGGGTTCGTCGGCCGGTTCAGCGAGCCGCGCAAGGGGATGCCGGTGCTGCTGGAGGCGTTCCGGGCGCTGCCGGCGGAGGTCCGGCTGCTGGTCGTGGGGCGCGGGGACGAGGACGAGTTCCGCAAGGCGGCGGGACCGGAGTTGGCGGCCCGGACGGTGTTCCTGGGCATGGTCGACGACGAGACCAAGGCGCGGGCGCTGCGCAGCGTCGACGTGTACTGCGCGCCGAACACGGGTGGCGAGAGCTTCGGGATCATCCTCACCGAGGCGATGTCGGCGGGTACGGCGGTGGTGGCCAGCGACCTGGACGCGTTCCGCCGGGTGCTGGACGACGGCAAGGCGGGGGTGCTGACCCCGGTGGGCGACTCGGCGGCGCTGGCGGCGGCGTTGGGCGACCTGCTGGCGGACCCGGGTCGGCGGGCGGACTACGTGGACGCGGCGCGGCAGCGGGTCATGACCTACGACTGGTCCGTGGTGGCGGCGCAGGTGCTGCGGGTGTACGAGAGCGCGATGGCGGCCGACCCGCGGCGGGTGGGTGAAGCGTGACGAGTTCAGGCGGGGCGTGGCGGGTGCGTGGGGCACGGCCGGTTCCGGTGTGCCGCGGCAGGTGGGTGAGGCGTGACCAGTTCGGGCGGGGCGCGGCGAGTGGGTGAAGCGTGACGAGTTCCGGTGTGGCGCTGACGTTCCTGGTGCTGCTGGGGGTCGTGGTGCTGGTCGGGCCGTGGGTGTTGGGCACCGCCAACCGGCTGGACCGGCTGCACGTGCGGACCGACGCGGCGTGGGCGGCGCTGGACGCGGCGCTGGCGCGGCGGTCGGTGGTGACGCGGGCGGTCGCGGCGGTGTGCGGGACGGACGAGTTGCGCGCGGCGGCGGATCGGGCGGAGCGTGCCGGGCGGGCCGACCGCGAGACCGCCGAGAACGAGCTGAGCGCCCTGCTCGACGGGCTGGACCGGTCCGTGCTGGCGCCCGCGCTGGCGGCCGAGTTGGCCGACGCCGAACAGCGGGTCGTGCTGGCGCGGCGCGTGCACAACGACGCCGTCCGGGACACGCTGGCGTTGCGGCAGTGGCGGATGGTCCGGTGGCTGCGGCTGGCCGGCACCGCGCCGACGCCGTCGTACTTCGAGATCGCCGAACCGGACACCGACGCCCCGACGCCGCGCCTGTCGGCGCGGATCGTGCTGGCCGACGAGACCGGGCGGGTGCTGCTGTTCGAGGGGTTCGACCCGGCGCGGCCCGACGAGTTCTTCTGGTTCACCGTGGGGGGCGGGGTCGAGCCGGGCGAGGAGCTGCGGGACGCGGCCGTGCGGGAGGCGCACGAGGAGACCGGGCTGGTGGTGGCGCCGGACGAGCTGGTCGGGCCGGTGTGGAAGCGGCACGTCGCGTTCACCTTCGACGGGCTGAGCTTCGCGTCGGAGGAGTGGTTCTTCGTGCACCGGGTGGACGGCGTGGAGGTCGACACGTCGCGGTTCCAGGAGCTGGAGCAGCGGACCATCCGACAGCACCGGTGGTGGTCGGTGGACGAGCTGCGCGAGACCGGGGACACGGTGTACCCGGTGCAGCTCGCCGAGGTCCTGCCCGACGCCCTGAACGGCTGGGACGGCACCACCCGTTCCATCCGCTAGCCCGGACTGGGCCCAGCCACCCCATGCGTGTCGAGCTGGATCGGGCCAGCCGCCTTGACCACTGAGCCGGGAGCCGTTGAGCCGAGGATGCGTTGAGCGGGATCGGACCGCGTGCGCCAACTGCTGGAGCCTGAGGCGGGTCGCCTGATCGGCCTGCTGTCCTGGGACCGAGGGCTCCCCCGTCCCGCGCTCCTTGTTCACGGGACGCGCGAGGAGCGGTTCGGTGCCGAATTCGACATGTCGCACGATCGGGTGACATGTCGGGTGGCCTTCAGAGCGCCGGCCTTCAGAGCGCCGGCTTTTCAGAGGACGAAGGTGGCGATCATCTGGCCCAGCAGGCAGACATCGGCGTGACCGCGGAACTCCAGTCGGACCTTGCCCAGGCCGGAGAACCACAGGTCCAGTTCGGCGTCCATGTCGAACGTGCCGGCCGTCTCGATGGAGAACGCCTGCACGCGGCTGTAGGGCAGGGACGTGAAGTCCTTCTTCCGACCCGTCATGCCCTGCACGTTCACCGCGATCACCCGCTTGTTGGTGAACACCACGAAATCGCGCACCGTCTTGAAGCACGACACGATCTGCTCGCCCTGGATGAGGATCGGGGACACCTGTCCCGCGATGTCCTCCGGCTTGCACGGGGCGAGCTTGAACACCGACGCCTTCTCGAAGTCGATCACACCTCCGACGGTACCTCCGCTCCGGCCCACCCGGCCCGGTTCGCGCCCGATTCCCGGGAGATCCCCGACCCCGTCTCCGGGTAATCCCCGAACCGCTCCTTGTGCAGGTGGGCGAAGAAGTAGCAGAAGTCCTCGGCCTCCGCGTCGACCACCGCCAACCCGGGGTCCCGCGCGACTGCCTCGTAGTACTCCCGGCCGAGCACCACGATGAAGCCGCGCGCGTAGAGGAAACCGTCGTCGGACCCGTCTGTGTGCTCGTGGACGTCCTCGCGGTCGATCTCGTGCAGCTTCCGCTCGGCCACCCGGTCCAGCGCGGTCAACTCCTCACTGGTCAGGTCCGCGCACAGCGCTGTCAGCCGGTCGAGCACGCCCTCGACCTGCTCCTCCAGCACGGCGGCGTGGTCGAAGCCGTCGTCCTCCTCCGGGTCGCGCCGGACCAGCGCCCGACGCGCCCGCGCGGCCTCGGCACCGGCCTCCGCCCACGCCTCTTCCAACAACGCCCAGAAACGGGTCTCTTCCTCAACGGTGATCATGCCGAGGACGGTACCGACGGGGTACGACAATTTCGTGCTCAGCCGTTGAGGTTGCGCTGACGGCGGGTCCGGCGATCGGCACCACGTCCTCGCCGCGGTGTTGCACCCAGGCCAGGGCGAGTTGGCCGGCGGTCACGCGCTTGTCCGAGGCCATGTCTTCCAGAAGGGAGACGACTGAGAGGTTGTGTTCTGGGTTGGCGGCGGCGAAACGGGGCTGGGAACGGCGGACATCGTTGTCCGTGAAGGCTTCCGTCGACTTGTACCGGCCGGTCGGGAAACCGCGGCCGAGTGGCGGGAACGGGACCAGGCCGATGCCCAACTCTCAACACGTGGGCACGATCCCGGCCTCGATGTCCCAGGTCCACAGAGACCACTCGCTTTGCAGGGTCGAAAATCGGGTGCACGTCGGCCGGCGGGTGGGGATGGTCGCCATGGTTGCCTCCTGATCGGGTGATCTTCGACCAGGACGCTGCGACCTGGAGCGCGCTCCAGGTCAAACGAAGCGTCAGTCGGCGATGAAAGCGGCCACTGAGGACACTGGGGTGCGGCCGGTGGTGCGTTGGTAGCGGGTGGTCAGGTCCCGGTGGCGGATTGTGCTGCCGAGGCGCCTTTCCAGGCGCAGCAACGGGTTTCGGCGTGGGGGCGGGAAGGTTCGGGCGAGGTGGTGGGCCAGGGCGAGGCGGTTGACGTTCGCGGTGTCGAGGGTCCACGCGACGCCCGGGTCGAGGGTGACGAGGATCAGGGCCAGGTGTTCCGGGCGGTGGGTGCGTTCGCGGCGGGCGAGGGCGAAGCGCAGGGACGCCTCGTAGGCGGCTTGGGCGTCCAGGCCCAGGGGTGGGCTCAGGCGGGCGCAGCGTTCGCGGGCTTTGGCGGCGCCCAAGGGGAAGAAGGGCTCCTTCGCCGGTGGCTGGTCAAGGCGGATGCCGGAGAGCAGTTGGTCGAGGTCGATGCCGAGGGTGGCCAGGGCTTCGCGGTCGGCCGCGGCGCCTGCGCCGTGCGGGGCGGCTTTCTGGACGGCTTCGCGGATGGCTGACTCGTGGCCGACCAGGGAGGTCAGGGCGAGGAGGAGGTGTTCGCTGCCGGTGCGGGGGTGGCCGAGGTCGCGGGCGAGTTCGAGGGCGCGGTCCACGGTTCGGAGCGTTTCGGGGTCAGCGCGGAACATCGGGTTCGCTCCGTCCGTACTTGCGGTGCACGGTCTGCTTGGTGACGCCGAGGCGGGTGGCGATGTCGCGCCAGGACCAGCCGGCGCGGCGGGCGGCGGCGACGTGGGCCGCCTCCAGTTGCTCGACCAGGACGCGCAGGCGGGCCACGGCGCGCAACCCGGCGTCCGGGTCGGTGCCCTGGGCGGCCTGGCCCAGATCGGTGATCGTCGACATGTCGTCAACATATGCTGACGGAGACCGGGCGTCAACACATGCTGACGACAGCGCATTCACAGCTGGGGATCAGGGTCCGCTCAGGTGGGCGACGCACGCTGGTGGGGCAGACCCATGAGCACAGGAGCCAGTCATGTCAGACCAACCACGTCCCGAGGACACGCCGGACCCCGGAACTCGGCCGCTGCCCACGCCGCCGGTCGAGGGGCAGGCGACCGGTCCTGCCGACGAGAGCACGGGGCGGCCGGCTGGGACGGCCCCGGTGGCGGGGCCGCCGGAGCAGGCCGGAGCCGAGCCGCCGCACGAGCCCGGGCCGAGCGCGGCCGGCAGTGGGCAGGCGGTGCCGCCCGCGCCGCCGCCGGCCCACGCGGGCTTTCCGCCGCCCCGCCGGGAGACCCGGGTCGGCCGGGTCGCGCGGCACCGGGCCACCCAACTGGTCGCCGTCGGGTTGCTGGGACTGGTCCTGGGCGGCGGGCTGGTGGCGTTGTTCGACCACGACCGGGGGCACGACCGGCGCGGGGCGTTCGACCGGCCCGGGCACTCCCGGATGGACGACCGCGGACCCGGCCGGGACTTCCACGAACGCGAACGCGACCGGGAACGCTGACCACCTCAGCTCAGGAAGCCGCGCAGCAGGGAAGCCGTGCCGTCCAGGTGCTCGGCCATCGCCTGCCGCGCGGCCTCCGGGTCGCCCTCCAGGATCCGGGTCACGATGAGTTCGTGCTGGTCGTTGGAGTGCGCCAGGTTCGGCGGCAGCAGCGGAATGCGGTCCAGCAGTTCGTTCACCCGCATCCGGACGTCGGCGATGGCCGCGGTGAGCGACGCCGAGCCCGTCGACTCGGCGATCGCCAGGTGCAGGCGCGAGTCCTTGCGGCGGTACTCGTCCAAGGACGCGCACGAGCACTCGGTCAGCCGCGCGCCCAGGTTGCGACGCTCGGCGGGACCCAGTGAACGGGACGCGGCGCACTCGGCGGCACCGGTCTCCAGGACGGTGCGCAGGGTCAACGCGTCCAGCAACTCGGGTGGCGCGATCGGACGGCCCGGGGAGGCCGCGGGCAAGGTGGTGTTCACGAAAGTCCCGCCGTACCGGCCGCGCCGGGACTCCACGTACCCGGCGTCCTGCAACGACCGGATGGCCTCGCGCAGGGTCGCCCGGCTCACCCCGAGCCGGGTCGCCAGTTCCCGTTCGGCGGGCAGCCGCTCACCGGGCGGCACCACGCCCAGCCGGATCGCCTGCATGAGCCGCTCGACGGTCTCCTCGAACGCGTTGCCCGCCCGGACGGGGCGGAACAACGCGTCCTGCAAGGGCATCATCACAGCGGGGTGACGTAGGCGCCCGCGATGCCGCCGTCCACCAGGAAGTTCGACGCCGTGATGAACGACGAGTCGTCGCTGGCCAGGAACGCCACCGCCGCCGCGATCTCCTCCGGCTCGGCGAACCGCCCCAGCGGCACGTGCACCAGCCGGCGCGCCGCGCGCTCGGGGTCCTTGGCGAACAGCTCCCGCAGCAGCGGCGTGTTCACCGGTCCGGGCGACAGGGCGTTGACCCGCACCCCCTGCCGCGCGAACTGCACGCCCAGCTCCCGGCTCATCGCCAGCACGCCGCCCTTCGAAGCGGTGTAGGAGATCTGGGACGTGGCCGCGCCCATCGTCGCCACGAAGGACGCCGTGTTGATCACGGAACCCTTCCCCTGCTCCAGCATGTGCGGGATGGCGTACTTGCAGCACAGGTAGACCGACGTGAGGTTGACCTTCTGCACCCGGTCCCACGCCTCGATGCCCGTGGTCAGGATCGAGTCGTCGTCCGGCGGCGAGATGCCCGCGTTGTTGAACGCGATGTCCACCGACCCGTAGGTGTCCGCGGTGGTCTTGTAGAGCGCCGACACCTGCTCCTCGTCGGTCACGTCCACCTGCACGAACAGCCCGTCCACCTCGTCGGCGGCGGCCTTGCCGGTGCCCGTGTCGAGGTCCGCGACGACCACCCGCGCGCCCTCGCTCGCGAGCCTGCGCACCGAGGCCAGGCCGATCCCGCTGCCGCCGCCGGTGACGACGGCCACCCGGCCTTCCAGTCGCTGTGCCATGTCTCTCCCAATCATCAATGTGCGATGAAGACGTTCTTGGTCTCGGTGAACGGTTCCAGCGCGTCGGGCCCCAGCTCCCGCCCCAGGCCGGACTGCTTGAACCCGCCGAACGGCGTCCAGTAGCGCACCGAGGAGTGCGAGTTGACCGACAGGTTCCCGGCCTCGACCGCCCGCGACACGCGCAGCGCCCGGCCCACGTCCCGCGTCCAGATCGACCCGGACAGCCCGTACTCGCTGTCGTTGGCCAGGCGGACGGCGTCCTCCTCCTCGGCGAACGGGATCACCGCCACCACCGGCCCGAAGATCTCGTCCACCGCCGCCGGGTCACGCGGCGACACGGGCGCGAGGACCGTGGGCGGGAACCAGAAGCCGGGTCCGTCAGGCGCGCTGCCCCGGAACGCGACCGGTGCGTCATCAGGAACGTAGGCCGACACCCGCTCCAACTGAGTGGCCGAGATCAACGGTCCCATCTCGGTCTTCTCGTCGCCCGGCTCGCCCACCACGACACCCTTCACGGCGGGCTCCAGCAGCGCCATGAACCGGTCGTACACCGAGGCCTGCACCAGGATGCGCGACCGGGCGCAGCAGTCCTGCCCGGCGTTGTCGAACACCCCGTAGGGCGCGGTCGCGGCGGCCTGCTCCAGGTCGGCGTCGGCGAACACGATGTTGGCCGACTTGCCGCCCAGCTCCAGCGTCACCCGCTTCACCTGCTCGGCGCAGCCCGCCATGATCTGCTTGCCGACCCGCGTGGACCCGGTGAACACCACCTTGCGCACCGCCGGGTGCGTCACGAACCGTTGCCCGACAACAGGTCCGGCCCCCGGCAGCACCTGGAAGACACCCTCCGGGATACCGGCCTCCAGCGCCAACTCCGCCAGCCGCAGCGCGGTCAACGGCGTCAGCTCCGCCGGCTTGAGCACCACGGTGTTCCCGGCGGCCAGCGCGGGCGCGAAACCCCAACCCGCGATCGGCATCGGGAAGTTCCACGGCACGATCACGCCCACCACGCCGATCGGCTCCTGGAACGTCACGTCCCAGCCGCCCGCCACCGGGATCTGCCGCCCGAACAGCCGCTCCGGCGCGGCGGCGTAGTAGTGCAGGACGTCCCGGACGTTCCCGGCCTCCCAACGGGCGTTGCCGATGGTGTGCCCGGCGTTGAGCACCTCCAGCGCGGCCAGCTCCTCGATCGCCCCGTCGACCTTGTCGGCGAACCGGCGCAGCAGCCGGGCCCGGTCACCGGGCGCGACGGCCTTCCACGCCGGGAACGCGGCCTGCGCCCGCGCGATCGCCGCGTCGGTCTCCTCCACCGACGCCAGCTCGACCGACCGCACGACCTCCGCCGTCGCCGGGTTGATGACCTCGAAGGCAGTCACTCGCCCCCACCTTTCCTCGCCGCCTCGACGAACGCACCGAAGACCCGGTCCTCCCGGTCGGCCTCCGGGTGCGACTGGACACCCACCACGAACCGCCGGTCCGGCAGCTCCACCGCTTCCACGACCCCGTCCGGCGCGCGGCCGACCACGGAAAGCCCTTCCCCCACCACGTCCAACGCCTGGTGGTGGTGGCACATCACGGACACCGTCGGTCCGACGATCCCCGCCAGCCGACCGGCCGACACCGACACGTCCACCTTCTCGAACACCGCCGGCGTCACGTTGTGCCCGTCGACGTGCTGGACCAGCGTCCCGCCCAGCGCCACGTTCAGGATCTGCATCCCCCGGCACACCGCCAACAACGGCAGGTCGGCCTCAAGAGCGAGCGCCACCAGCGCGAACTCGGCCGCGTCCCGCTCCACCGCCGCCGGACCGGTGCGCGGATCACGCACCGCCCCGTACCGGGCCGGATCGACGTCCGCCCCACCGGCGAGCACCAATCCGTCCACAAAGGACAGGTCGGTCCACTCCCCCACCGGCGGCAGCAACACGGGTTGCCCGCCCGCCCGGACGACGGCGTCAAGGTAGTCGCGGTGCAGCACGGCGGCGTCGGCGTCCCACACGCCGAACCGCGTCCGCTCCAGGTAGGTGCTGATCCCGATGAGCGGCCTAGAGCCGTTCGAAGCCACGGATGCGCTCCCAGTCGGTGACGAACGAGTCGTAGGCGGCCAGCTCCACCCTGGCCGCGTTCAGGTAGTGGTCCACGACGTCCTTGCCGAACGCCTCCCGCGCGATCTCGCTCTGCGCCAACAACGCGGCCGCGTCGCGCAGGGTGGTCGGCACGGTCGCCCGGTCCGAGCCGTAGGCGTTGCCCTCGAACGCGTCCTCCAGTTGGAGGTCGTTCTCCACGCCGTGCAGCCCGGCCGCGATGAGCGCCGCCACCGCCAAGTACGGGTTGACGTCCCCGCCGGGCACGCGGTTCTCGAACCGCAGCGACTGCCCGTGCCCGACCACGCGCAGCGCGCACGTCCGGTTGTCCCGGCCCCACGCCACCGCGGTCGGCGCGAAGCTGCCCGGCACGAACCGCTTGTAGGAGTTGACGTTGGGCGCGAGGAAGTAGGTCAGCTCGCGCAGCCCGGCCAACTGCCCGGCCAGGAACGACTTCATCAGCGCGGACATCCCGTGCCCGTCCGCGAACACCGGGCTGCCGTCGGTGGCGCGCAGGCTCAGGTGGATGTGGCAGGAGTTGCCCTCGCGCTCGTTGTACTTGGCCATGAAGGTCAACGACTTCCCGTGCTGGGACGCGATCTCCTTGGCACCGGTCTTGTACACGCTGTGGTTGTCGCACGTGGCCAGCGCTTCCTTGTAGCGGAAGGCGATCTCGTGCTGACCGGGGTTGCACTCGCCCTTGGCCGACTCGACCTCCAGGCCCGCGCCCGCCATGTGGTTGCGGATGGCGCGCAGCAGCGGCTCGATGCGGGCGGTGCCCAGCAGGGAGTAGTCGACGTTGTACTGGTTGGAGGGTGTCAGGTCGCGGTAGCCGCGCTTCCAGGCCTCCTCGTAGGTGTCGTCGAAGACGATGAACTCGAGCTCCGTGCCCACGAACGCCTGGAGGCCGCGCTCGGCCAGCCGGTCGAGCTGGCGGCGCAGCACCTGCCGGGGCGAGGCGACGACCGGTTCGCCGTTCTCCCACTCGATGTCGCACAGCACCATGGCGGTGCCCTCGTGCCACGGCACGCGGCGCAGCGTGGACAGGTCGGGCTTCATCACGAAGTCGCCGTAGCCGCGGTCCCACGACGACATCGCGTAGCCGGCGACGGTGTTCATGTCGACGTCCACCGCGAGCAGGTAGTTGCAGCCCTCGGCGGCGTGCGCCAGGACCTCGTCGAGGAAGTAGCGCGCGGCGCAGCGCTTGCCCTGGAGCCGGCCCTGCATGTCCACGATCGCCACCAGGACGGTGTCGATCTCACCGGCGTCCACCAACTCGCGCAACTCGTCGACCGTGAGCATCCCGGCGAACCTCCAAAGGTATGACTGCGAGCCATTGGGCGCCCCATCCTGACACCAACCGCGCCAGGACACTAGCCCCCCATTGACATGACCGCAGCGCACGCGCCACCCTCAACCACCTTCAAAGGAGCGCAACTAACCCATTAGGGAGCGCAGATGGCGAAGCACGTCGAGTACGAGAAGGTGGGCGACGAGTACCTGGAGCACCGACAGCTCAAACGCGGCGCCGCGGGGTGGGTCCTGCTGGCCGGACTCGGTGTCTCGTACGTGATCTCCGGCGACTTCGCCGGCTGGAACTTCGGACTGGCCGAGGGCGGGTGGGGCGGCCTGCTCATCGCCACGGTGCTGATGGGCGCCATGTACACGTGCATGGTGTTCGGCCTGGCCGAACTGGCCGCGGCGCTGCCCGTGGCGGGCGCCGGGTACGGCTTCGCGCGCCGCGCGCTCGGCCCGCTGGGCGGCTTCGCCACCGGGATCGCCATCCTCATCGAGTACGCCATCGCGCCCGCCGCCATCGCCGTGTTCATCGGCGGGTACGTCGAGACGCTTGGCCTGTTCGGGCTGACCAACGCGTGGCCGGTGTACCTGGTGTGCTTCCTGATCTTCATCGGCGTGCACCTGTACGGCGTGGGCGAGGCGCTGCGGCTGATGTTCGTGATCACCGGCATCGCCGTGGTGGCGCTGCTGGCGTTCGTGATCGGCATGATCCCCAAGTTCGACGCGGACAAGCTGTTCGACGTCGGGGATGGCTCGTTCCTGCCGTTCGGGGTGACGGGCGCGCTGGGCGCGCTGGTGTTCGCGATCTGGTTCTTCCTGGCCGTGGAGGGCGTTCCGCTGGCCGCCGAGGAGGCGCGCGACCCGAAGCGGGACATGCCGCGCGGCATCATCGGCGCGATGCTGGCGCTGCTGCTGTTCGCGGGCGCCATCCTGGTGTTCGCGCCCGGCGGGGCGGGTTCGGAGGCGTTGAAGGCGTCGAACAACCCGCTGCCCGACGCGGTGCGAGCGGCTTACGGTGGGGACAACCTGCTCGCGCAGGTGGTGAACTACGTGGGCCTGGCCGGTCTGGTCGCCAGCTTCTTCTCGATCATCTTCGCCTACTCCCGGCAGCTGTTCGCGCTGTCCCGGGCCGGGTACCTGCCGCGGTGGCTGTCGCGGACCGGCAAGCGCAAGACGCCGTACCTGGCGCTGATCGTGCCCGGCGCGATCGGGTTCATCCTGGCCTCGGTGACGCAGAACGGCGCGTTGCTGATCAACATCGCGGTGTTCGGCGCGGCGCTGTCGTACGTGCTGATGATGTTGTCGCACATCGTGTTGCGGGTCCGCGAGCCGAACCTGGAGCGCCCGTACCGCACGCCCGGCGGCGTCGTCACGACCGGCGTGGCGCTGGTGCTCGCGGTCGCGGCCGTGGTGGCCACGTTCTTCGTCGACGAGTTGGCGGCCGGCATCACCGCGGGCATCGTCGTGGTCGCCCTGGCCTACTTCTGGTTCTACAGCCGCCACCACCTGGTCGCCGCCGCGCCCGAGGAGGAGTTCGCGGCCATCGAGGAGGCGGAGCGCGAGCTGAGCTGAGTCACATATCTGGACCCTGTCCACATACTTGACGGTCTAGACCACTCGCGAATAACCCTCCGCCCAACCGCCGCCTACGGACAAGTCCCGTAGGAGCCCTCATGGAGCACCGCGCGTTAGCCGCGAGCGCCGCCACGCTCGCGGCCATCGCCGTCTCGCTGACGGTCGTCGCCGCCGCCCCGCAGGCCCAACCCCAGGCGTCACTCGACCTCAGCGCCGCCAACCGCCGCGCACCGCTGCCGGGCCTGCCCGACTGGAGCAAGGCCGGCTACCGGGGCGGGCGGGAACACCTGGTCCACCGGCTACAACGGCCAGTACGTGATCACCAACGGCGGCGGCAGCCAGGTCACCTCGTGGCGAGTCGGGTTCGACCTGCCGCCCGGCACGACACTCGGCAGCGCCTGGCGGGCCGACGTCACCCGGAACGGCACCCGCCACACGCTCGCCAACAAGCCCTACAACGGCACCCTCGCCCCCGGCGCGTCGACCGACTTCGGCTTCGGCGTGACGGGTCTCGGCGTGCCGCTCGACTGCACGGTCAACGGCTCACCCCGCTGAGCGACGGAAGATCTTTCGGCTCACGCGCCGACCGGCCGGTGAACCTACTGGCCGGTCGCCCTCCGACTGGAGATGTGCGCGCCCGACCCCTCCTGGCAGTATCAGGGCGTGAGTGACATTCAACGTGTTGGAGTGGTGGGTGGCGGGCTCATGGGGTCCGGCATCGCCGAGGTCTGCGCGCGCGCCGGCCTCGACGTGCTGGTCTCCGAGGTCAGCCACGACGCCACCGAGGCCGCGCGAGGGCGGATCGCCTCCTCGCTCGGCAAGGGTGTGCGCAGCGGCAAGCTGAGCGCGGAGGACCGGGACGCCGCGCTGGAGCGGCTCCGGTTCACCACCGACCTCGCCGACTTCGCCGACCGGAACCTGGTCGTCGAGGCCGTCGCGGAGAACGAGCAGGTCAAGACCGAGGTCTTCGCCGCGCTGGACAAGGTCGTCGAGGACCGCCGGGCGATCTTCGCCTCGAACACCTCGTCGATCCCGATCATGAAGCTGGGCATGGCGACCAGCCGCCCGGAGCAGGTCATCGGCGTGCACTTCTTCAACCCGGTGCCGGTGCTCAAACTGGTCGAGCTGGTCCCCTCGCTACTGACCGGCGAGCAGACCCGCGAGCGGGCCGAGGCGTTCGTGACCCAGGTCCTGCACAAGGAGGTCATCCTGTCGCAGGACCGGGCCGGGTTCGTGGTGAACGCCCTGCTCATCCCGTACCTGCTGTCCTCGATCCGGATGCTGGAGTCCGGGTTCGCCTCCGCCGAGGACATCGACAACGGCATGGTGCTGGGCTGCGCGCACCCGATGGGGCCGCTGCGCCTGGCCGACCTGATCGGCCTGGACACCACCAAGGCGATCGCCGAGTCGATGTACGAGGAGTTCAAGGAGCCGCTGTACTCCCCGCCGCCGCTGCTGCTGCGCATGGTCGACGCGGGGTTGCTGGGCAAGAAGAGCGGGCGCGGGTTCCACAACTACGCCAAGTAGTGCTTGCGTGTGCATGGGACAGCCCCGGGATCGGGCTGTCCCATGCACACGACCCGGCTGAACGGCGAGGGCGAGCCGCACATCTCCAACGTGCCAGTCGGGTACGGGCACCGTCCTGGTGGGACTGTCCATGTCGGCGGCCGGACCCGACTCGGACGCCGCGCTGCACGCGTACCGGACCGCCGTGGACCTGCGGGACGCACTCCTCGTGCCGCGCCGACCGCGAGCCGGCGCTGCTCGTCCCGCCCGCCGAAGAGCTGCGGTGGCGGGCACGGGCGCCCTACCACATGAGGAACCCTCACACGACCGCCAAGTGGCACGAACAACAATTCCCCATACCGTCTTGAATGGGGAGCCGCATTGGTGCGGAAACTTCGGAGTTTACCCCACCGACGCCCCCGGACAAAGAACACGATGCGTCATCGAGAGCCACCGCGCAGTGCGTCGAAAGGCTGACGACATTCGCCGTCAATATGCCGTTCGGAGCAGTTTCGACTACCGGCCCCAAATGTGACAACAGCCGCTCCGGCGCTTTAGAGTGCGCTGCGTCACGCCCGGGTCCCCCGGTGGACAAGCCGCTTTGCATAACGTACTTTCGGTGCGCACCCCCGAGGAGGACTCGCCTTGGCCGCCGGAGAGGTATCCATCCGCGATTTCACCACCAGCCAGTTGACCGGTCTACTGCATTCCGTGGGTATTGGCGACAATATCGCCGATTGTGTTTCGCTGCTCGCCGACGCACTCGGCCCGGGCGCGCTGCGGTCGATTTCCGACCCGATTCGGTGGGCCTCCGGCGTGGCGGACGACCACTCGCCGGTCGAGTTCTCCACGGCCTTCGGCATCGGCGAGCGGCCGGTGGTGCGGATGATCGTCGAGCCGACCGCCAACACCCCGTCGCGCCAGGACAACACCGCCGCCGCCCTGCGCGCGCTGCGGCGGATGGCCCGGCGCGCGGACGTGGACACCTCCCGGTTCGACGCGGTGGCGGACCTCTTCCTGCCCGAGCACCCCGAGCAGGACTTCGTCTTCTGGTACTCGCTCGTGCTCCAGCACGCCACCCCGCCGGCCGTGAAGGTCTACCTGAACCCCGAGGTCAGGGGCGGTGCGGCGGCTGACGGGCTGGTCCACGAAGCGCTGTCGCGGACCGGGTTCGGCGCCGGGCACGCCGCCCTGCGCGCGCACGCCCTGACCCGGCCGGGCCTGGACCGCTACTCCTTCTTCGCCCTCGACCTCGTCGAGCGGCGGCGCGCCCGGGTCAAGGTCTACGTCTCGCACGACCTCGCGGGCGTGGCCGACGTGACCCGCGCGGCGCAGGCCGCGACCGGGGTGGACAGCGACCGGCTGCCGGACTTCTGCCTGCTCACCGGCGGTCGCGAACATCCCACGTTCGGGGGTCGCCCGCTCGTGTCCAGCTTCACCTTCATGGACGGCGACGACACCGCGCCCAGCGGCTACTCCCTCTACGTCCCGATCCGCGACTACGTCAACGACGACGCCGAGGCCCGCGCCCGCGTGCTCGCCGTGATGGCGAAGTACGGCCTGGACGCGACCCAGTTCGACCGCGCGCTCGACAGCATCGCCCAACGCCCGCTCGACGAGGGCGTCGGCCTGATCGCGCACGTCTCGCTGCGCATGGGCCGCCCGCGCCCCGGCATCTCCGTCTACCTGTCCTCCGAGGCGTACAGCACGACGGCACCCCGGTCCGCGACGAGCGTGGCGGTGTGAGAAGCCGGCCAAGACCGCACGTCGAGTGGCCCGTGGTCGACCACACCTGCGTGGTCGGCGCGGGCCTGTCCGGCATCGCCGTCGCCGCCGCCCTGCGCGCCCGCGGCCTGCCGGTCACCGTGCTCGACCGCGGCGACGCCGTCGGCGGCCTGTGGCACCAACCCGACGACGACAGACCCGGCCCCGGGTACCGGTCGCTGCACCTCAACACCGCGCGCGGCCTCACCGGCTACCCGGACTACCCCATGCCCAGCAGCCTCCCGCGCTTCCCCCGCCACGACCAGGTGGCCGCCTACCTGCGCTCCTACGCCGAAATCAAGGGCGTCACCGAGGTGACGGAGCTGGGCGTGGAGGTCCAGTCGGCGGCGCGCGACGAGGACGGCACGTGGCTGGTCACCTCCGTCGACCGGTCCGGCGCGCGGCGCAGGCGCCGGTTCGGGCACCTGGTGGTCGCCGCGGGCCACCACTGGTCGCCCAAGGTGCCCGCACTGCCCGGTGACGAGACTTTTCCCGGTCGCAAATCGCACTCCTTCGACTACTCCACCCCGGTGGCGCACGCGGGCAAACGGGTGGTGGTGGTCGGGTTCGGGAACTCGGCCGCGGATATCGCGGTCGACCTGTCCCGGATCGCCGCGCGCACCGTCGTGGTGCAGCGGCGCGGGGTGCACGTGCTGCCCAAGACCCTGCTCGGCATCCCACTGGACGAGATCGCCGGGATGCGGTGGTGGACCCGCTTGGCGTTCCCGGAACAACGGCGACTGGTCGAGGTGATGCTGCGGGTGATTCGCGGACCGCTGCGCGACTACGGTCTCGCGGAACCGGACCACCCGTTGTTCGGCGGGGCCATCACGGTGTCCGACGAACTGCTCAGCCGGATCGCGCACGGTGACATCGTCGTGAAACCCGCCGTCGACCACGTCGATCAGTCGGCGATACATTTCGCGGACGGCTCGGTCGAGGTCGCCGACGAGCTGCTCTACTGCACCGGCTACCACATCGAATTCCCATTCCTGCCGTTCGAATGGGTGTTCGAACCCGGCGGGCGGGTCGCGCTCTACCAGCGGGTCGTCTCACTGACCCAGCCGGACCTCTATTTCGCCGGGCTGATCCGGCCCTTCGGGGCCATCACGCACCTCGTGGCCGCACAGGCGGAATGGATCGCGGACCTGGTCGAGGGAATCGCCGAACCGCCGTCGCCGCAGGCCATGCGCAAGGAGGTCGCGGCACACCTGAAGATGGCGGCGGCGCGCTACGGCACTTCGGCCGCCGACTCCATCCAGGTCGACTACGCGCCGTACCTGGCGGCGCTGCGCGCGCAACGCCGCTCGAAGGTCCTCACCACCCGCCGGGGCTGACGCACGCGTCAGACGGTCGCGTCGAGGCGGTCCATCGTGTGCTGGATCAGGCTCACCAGCACCGTCTTGCTCGACTCGCGGTCGCGGGCGTCGCACAGCACCACCGGGATGGCGTCGTCCACGTCCAGCGCCCGCCGCACCTCGTCCACTTCGTACCGGTGCGAGCCCTCGAAGCAGTTGACCCCGATGACGAACGGGATGCCGCGCCGCTCGAAGAAGTCGATGGACGGGAAGCTCGAGTCCAGCCGCCGCGTGTCCACGAGGATCACCGCGCCGATCGCACCGTAGGCCAGCTCGTCCCACATGAACCAGAACCGGTTCTGGCCGGGAGTGCCGAACAGGTACAGCACCACCTCGGGGTTGATCGTGATCCGGCCGAAGTCGAGGGCGACCGTCGTGGTCTCCTTCTGCTCCAGCCCCACCACGTCGTCGACCCCGACACCGGCCTCGGTGAGCAGCTCCTCGGTGTGCAGCGGGGGTATCTCGCTGACCGAGTTGACCATCGTCGTCTTGCCGGTGCCGAAACCGCCGGCGATGACGATCTTGACTGGGGTGGGGACCAGCAGTTCCCCGCCCGGCCGCTCAGATTCCACGGACACCATCCAGCACCGCCTGCAACAGGTTCCGGTCCGGCACCACCGGAACTCGGGAGGGGTCTCTGATCACCACGTCGCCGCGCTGGATCAGGTCGGACAGCAACACCTTGACCACCACCAGCGGCACGTCCAGGTACGCCGCGACCTCGGCCACCGACAGCGGCCTGCGGCACAGCTCCATGATCTCCAGGTGCTCGACCGACAGCGCGTCCGGGTCGGACGGCGACGGCATCGCGCGCACCTGGGTCACCAGGTGCAGCTCCGGGCGCAGCGGGCGGGTCCGGCCGCGCACCATCGCGTACGGGCGGACGAGCGGACCCGCCGCCTCGTCGTACCACCAGTCCCCGCGGCCGGACTTCACGACGACCGCCGGGCGCTGGGCAACGCGGAGCCGGTGCCGCGCGGCGCCGAGGACAGGTACGTGCCGACCCGCTTGACGAGCATGTTCATCTCGTAGGCGATCATGCCCATGTCGGAGTCCTCTTCGCCGAGCACCGCCAGGCACGCGCCGTGCCCGGCCGCGGTGACGAAGAGGTAGGCGTGCTCCATCTCGACGATGGTCTGCCGCACCGCGCCGCCGCCGAAGTGCCGGCCCGTGCCGCGCGCCAGGCTCTGGAACGCCGAGGCCATCGCCGACAGGTGGTCGGAGTCGTCCTTGGACAGTCCCGGAGAGCGACCGAGCAGCAGGCCGTCCGCGGACAGCACCACCGCGTGCCGGGCGCCCACCACACGGCTGACCAGGTCGTCCAACAACCAGTTCAGTTCGTTGTGCTGGCTGGTCATGTCGTTCATCGGCTTGCCTTTCCGGTTTCCAGTCGTCCGGTCGCGGTCGTGGTCAGGGTTCGAGCGCGTCGTCGGAGCGGCGTGCGTCGCGCGTGCCCCGCTGGAACGCCGACAGGCCCTTGCGGGTCCGCTCGGCGGACTGCTCGACGTCGACCTCGGCGAGCGGTTCGGGCGAAGGGTGGAAATCGTTGCGCACCAACTGCGGGGCGAGGTTCTGCTGCCGGCGGCGGCGGGGCAGCTCCGGCCGGGAGCCGGTGTCCTCGTCCGTGGCGGTGGTGCGCTTGCGCTGCGGCAGGTCCAGCTCGCCGCCGCGCTGCGGCAGGTCGAGGGACCCGCTGCGCTGGGAGAAGTCGTGCTGGTTGAAGTCGAGGGATCCGCTGTGCGAGGACAGGTCGAGCGCTCCGCTGTGCGAGGGCAGGTTCAGTCCTCCGCTGAGTCCGTCGTCCGCTGGAAGGGAATCGCTGTTGGCCGCGGCCTCGGCGGCGGCCCAGAAGCCTTCCAGCTCTCGGGAAGTACCGGGAAACCTGGCCTCGCGCACCACCTCCTCGGCGGGTTCGGGCACCAGGTGGTCCTCGTAGGCGCGCCGCGGCAGCTGGCCGGTCTCGGCGAACTCGCCCGCCGTGGCGGAGCCCGCGACGATCGCGGACGGGATGAGCACGAGCGCGAGCGTGCCGCCGTAGGGCGACTCGCGCAGCTCGACGTGGATGCCGCGGCGGGCGGCCAGGCGCGCCACCACGAACAGGCCCAGCCGGGACTCGCCGCGCAGCCGCATGGCGTCGAACTCGGGCGGGTCGGCGAGCATCGCGTTGTGCTGCTCGCGGTCCTCGGGGTTGATGCCCAGGCCGTGGTCCTCGATCTCCACCACGACGCCCTGCGGCACCTCGCTGGCGTGGACCTGCACCTGGGAGCGCGGCGAGGAGAACGCGGTGGCGTTGTCGACCAGCTCGGCGATCAGGTGGATGGTGTCCGCGACGGCCGCGCCGACCAGGGCGGTGTCGGGCACCGGGTTCACCTTGACCCGCACGTACTGCTCGGTCTCGGCGACCGCGGCGCGCAGGACGTCCAGCAGCCGCACGGGCTTGCGCCACTGCCGGCCGGGCTGCTCGCCGGCCAGGATGATCAGGTTCTCGGCGTTGCGGCGGGCGCGCGTGGCCAGGTGGTCGAGCTGGAACAGCGCGTCGAGCTGGTCGGGGTTCTCCTCCTCGCGCTCCAGCTTGTCCAGGATCTTGAGCTGGCGGTGCACCAGGCCCTGGTTGCGGTGGGCGATGTCGAGGAACACCCGGTTCACGCCCTCGCGCGCCTGGCTCTCCTTCACCGCGGCGGCGACGGCGGTGTACTGGGCGGCGTTGAACGCGTCGGCCACCTGGCCGATCTCGTCGGTGCCGTAGTCCAGCGGCGGCACCTCGGCCTCGACGTCCACGTGCTTGCCCTCGCGCAGCCGGTCGACGATGTCGGGCAGCCGTTCGTGGGCCAGCGCCAGGGAGTCCTTCTTCAGCGAGGTCAGGCGGGTGATCAGGGCGCGGTTGACCAGGCGGTTGGAGGTGCGGACGGCGGTGATGATGCCGCCCAGGACGACGATCAGGGCGATCAGCGAGCCGACGAGGACGGTGATGAACCGGTTGTTGCCGCGGTCCAGGCCGATGTCGGCGGCGAGCGTGCCCTGGTCGACGGCCAGCGCGACGAGCTTCTCCGAGATCGGGTCGGCCACCGCCTGCCACTGCTGGGCGGAGACGTCGGCGTCGGGCGAGGAGATCAGCCGGTTCTCCAGCTCCAGCAGTTCCTTCCAGCCCTGGGACTCGGTCAGCACCCGGTACTCGCGCTGCACCGCCTCCTCCGCCGACGGCATGAGGACGTCGAGCTGGGCGTGGTAGGAGCCGACGAGGCGGACGAACTCCAGCCGGTCCTCGGCGGCCGGCTTGTCGACGGTCAGCGCGGAGGCGGCGACGGAGGAGGCGCGGGACATCCAGTCGGCGGCGCGGAACATGTCGGTGGCGTTCAGACCGCCCTGGGCGGCCACCGAGTCGGGCACCGAGCGGGCCTGCGCGGTGAACAGGCGGGTGCCCGCGTCGATGATGTCGTTGTAGAACTTGTAGACCTGGTTGCGGTCGGCCTTGCCGCCCTCGAACTGGCGGCGCTGCTCGGGCAGCTGGTCGAGCTGGGCGTTCAGGCCGTTGATCTTGACGACGATCTCGTCCGGCGCCTTGCCGGCCACGTCGGCGAACGCGGTCCGCATCGACTTGGTGGTCTCGTCGACCACGCGCTGCTGGGCGTGCAGCTCGTCCAGGTCGGCGTCGCGCCGGCCGAGGGCGGTCATCGCGAGCTCGCGTTCCTTCTGGATGGCGACGAACGCGCTGACGGCGGGGATCGAGGCGTCCTTGACGCTGACCGCGACCGCACGGGTGTAGAAGCCGTCGAACACCGTGTAGGAGGAGAACGCCAGCCACATCACCAGCAGGACCACGCTCGGCACGACCACCACACCGGTGAGCCGCGAGCGGATCGTCTTCTGGCTCGTCTCCGCCTTGCTCTTCTGCTTCACAGTGCTCCGCAGCCTCGTGAACTCGTCCACCTGGTCAGGCGCAGCACAATGAGCACTGCCTCTTCGTCACCTGATCGTTGGCCACGGAACGGTAACACCTGAAGATCATCATTACGAAGAGACAGCGATCACGTGCGCGACGCGACTGCGAGGTTACCCAGTCGAGTGACATGCCGAACAGGGGGCTGATGTGAACTTTGCGCTCATCAGCCCCCTGACTCTTAACCCGTGGGACGGACTAAGGCTTGGGAACCGCCACCGCGTTGTACGGGGTGGATGGTGTCGGCGGCGTGGTGAAACGGGCGTTGGGCAGATAGAGCCGGTTGGCGAACGAGGCCACGGTGGTCGGCACGTCGAAGCGGGTGTCAGTGATCTTCGTCACGAGCTTTCCACTGGTCCCTGCTTTGTCAAGTTCGAATGCGGCCAGCGTGTTGAGACGGTTCTGCACCACGTACAGGGTGCGGCCCTCGACGAGCAGGCCGTCGCCGTTGGTCAGGACGTATCCGCCCAGGTCAACGATCTTGGTCACGCCGTCGTCGGTGAGCCGGTGCAGCAGGCCCTCGTTGCTCTGCACGACCAGCAGCGCGCGGCGGTCGGGCGTCTGCGCGATGCCGTTCGCATTGTTGACACCGGCGGTGAGCTTGAAGTCGCCGGTCAGCGGGATCGCGGTGTGGGCGGCGGGCAACTCGCCGTGCCGGCCGAATGGGATCTTGTAGAGCAGCGCCTTGCGGGAGTCGGTGAAGTAGGCGGCGTCATCGGTGATCACGACGTCGTTGACGAAGGTGTCGGAGGTCGCGAATTTGTAAGAACTGAGGATCTCTCCAGTTTTCGCGTCGACGACCCGCCCGTCACCTCCCGCGCCGCCGGCGACGAACAGCCGTTTCCACCGGTCGACCTTCAACCCGACCGAAGCCGTCCCCGGCCCCTGGCTGAACACCTCCCCGTGCCCGGTCCGCAGGTCGACCCGGAAAAGATCACCGTCCGCGCGCGACCCGAAGTAGGCGACGGGCGCGTGGCCGATGGCGATGCCCTCCGGCAGGAAGCCGTTCGGCAGGGCGAACTCGTCGGGGAAGGGATGCGCTCTCTCGGCGGCCGCCGGCGCCGCGGCGACCAGGGAAACCCCGAGCACCACCGCGGCCAGCGCCCCCAGTGTGCGAGACATGACCACTCCTTCGGTTGTCCGTGGGCGCGAGTCTGGCGCAGCGGGCGGCGGGGGTGAACGGTCTACAGCAAACCGACAGGAACCCCTTGCCCCGGTCACGGAACCGGCCCGCCTCGAAGATCGAGACGGGCCGGACCGGTGGGGACTCGCGTCAGGCGCCCTGGGAGGTGCCGGACTCGGTGACCGAGTTGACCGACCAGTAGTCGGTGGTCACCGCACCAACGGTCGCCAGCACGGCGAGGGCGAGCGACATCGCCACAACGAAACGGGGAAGCACGGGAGTCTTTCTCCTCACAGAACGAAAGGGATTGGCGCCGCCGCCGACCGGGCGGGGGCGGGCTGATCATGCAGGAGAATAAACCGCCATTACAAGTCGCCTGAAATTATCCAGCACTCATGCTGCGTGACCAGGGCGTTCCGACTCGCGGAGCAGGCAGAAGCGACGAATCCACACGTTCGGCGGCTGGACCAGGGGCTCCGTGCTCGCTGCGTCACCGACCGAGGAGCCGATCAACGCTCGGCTTCACCCTAACGCCCGCAGCCGGGCAGGACCCACCGAGAGCAAATCACTCGCCGGAATAAAACGCTTTCGGGTGATTTCCGCAATTCTGCGTGCCGGGTCGTTGCGATTGGGTTTCCCGGCCGCGCTCGGCCGGGGTGCCGCTGTTCCGGGCGGTCGGGATCGGGTGGTCGTGGGACAGGCGGGCCAGGCGGGCCGCCACGTCGGGTGCGCGGGGGTCGCCGGCGTCGGTGAAGATCTTCAGGGCCTGCTCCCAGCCCTCCTCCGCCGCCGCCTGCGCCTTGGCGCTCTCCCGCAGGTCGGCGAGCAGCAGCAGCGCCTCCGCCCGGCCCAGCGAGTTGGCCGGGCGGTCGGTGAGTTGCACGGCTTGGCGGGCGCACTGCGTCGCGGCCACCACGTCCCGCATGTCCCGCTTGATCGACGCCAGGACCACGTAGGCGCGGGCCGCCATCACCCGGTCGCCGCCGCGCCGGTGCAGCGCCACCGACCTTCGCGCGTACCGGTCGGCCGTGCTCAGGTCGCCCTGCCGCCGGTGCAGTTCGCCCAACTCGCAGAGCGTGTCGGCTTCTCCGGAGATGTTGTTGGAGCGCAGGTCCAGCGCCTTGTGGAAGTGCACGGCCGCGTCCAGGCGCCGGTTCTGCGCCATCGCCACCACGCCGAGCCGGTGCCACGTCGCGGCCTCGACCTCGACCAGGTCGGAACCGCCGCCGCGCACCAGTTCCAGCACCTGCTCGTAGCGCTCGATCCCGCGTTCCACGGCACCGTCCGCGACGTCCGCCTGGGCCAGGTTGTGCAACGAGGACGCCATCGCCAGCCGACGGCCCGTCCGCTGCGCGATCATGTGCCCCCGGTGGAAGTACTTGCGCGCTTCGAGGTAGGACGACTCGCGCAGCGCGATCAACCCCAGGTCGTTGAACGCAGCGCCCTCGGCGTCGAGGTCGCCTTCGAGCTGGGCCGAGCCGATGGCCAGGGTCAGGGCGGACCTGGCCTGGTCGTAGTAGCCGCAACGGCGGAACACGTCACCCAGCAGGTGCGCCAGCCGGGTGACCCGCGTGTGCAGGCCGCGCCGGGCGGCGAGGTCCAGCACGGCCATGAGGTTGCCGCGCTCGCCGACGGCCCACGCCAGGGCTTCGCGGTCGCTCTCGAACTGCAGCGGCAGCACGCCGTCCACCGGTGGCGGCACCTCGATCCCGGGCCGGTAGGGGAACGCGATGGAGTCGGCTTCCTTGGCGGTGTGCAGGAAGAAGTCCACCAGGCGCAGCTCGGCGGCGGCCTGCTCGGCGGCGGGCACCTCGGCGTGCGCGCACTCCTCGGCGTAGTCGCGCAGCAGGTCGTGGAAGCGGTAGCGGCGCAGCGAACCCGGCTGCTCGACCAGGTGGGTGGCCACCAGGAGGTCCAGGCAGTCCAACGCCGCCGAGCGCCGCACGCCCAGGACGGCCGCCGCCGCGTCGACGCCGATGTCCGGGCCGGGGTGCAGGCCGAGCAGGCGGAACGTGCGCCGGTCGTCGTGCCGCAACGCCCGGTAGGACCACGAGAACACGGTCTTGAGGCTGATGTCGCCACCGTGGCCGCCGAGGTCGAGCAGGCGCCGCTCGTCGCGCAACTGCTCGACGAACTCGGCGAGCGGCGCGCCCGGGCTCGCGGCGATGCGGTGCGCCACGATGTCGATCGCCAGCGGCAGGCCACGGCACAACGCGACCAGGTCCTCGACCGCGCGCCGCTGGTGGGCGCTGCGGTCGCCGATGCGCGCGTCGAGCATCCGGACGGCGTCGGCGGTGTCCATTGAGGACACTGGGAACGCGTGACGTCCCAAGCCCGACAAGCGGTTGCGGCTGGTGATCACCACGGTGCAGTCGCGCAGCACGGACAGCAGCGGCTCGACCTGCGCGCGTTCCCGGACGTTGTCCAGCACCACCAGCACCCGCCGGTCGGCCAGCAGCGACTCCAGCCGGCGCGACCGCCGTTCGGCCGTGGTCAGGTGGTCGACGTCGGCGCCCAGCGCCTCCAGGAACCCGTCCACGACCGTGGCCGGGTCGAGGGCCGCGTCGGCGGAGAAGCCCTTGAGGTCGCGGTGCAGCACCCCGCCGGGGAACTGGTCGGCGACCCGGTGCGCCCAGTGCACGGCGAGCGCGGTCTTGCCCACCCCGGCCGCGCCGTCGAGGAGCACGACACCGGGCCGGGGTTCGCGCCGCCCGCACCCGGTCACCGCGTCGATCTTGGCCAGGAGGGCTTCCCGGCCGACGAAACCCTCCACGTCGTGCGGGAGCCGGCGCGGCACCACCGCGCCACCGCCCCACCGGCGCGGTTCGACGGTCGCGGGTTCGGACAGCCCTTCGAAGAACACCTTGAGCGCTGCCGCCGCCGCGTCCTCGAACTCGTCCTGGAGCCGGCGGCGCATCGCGAAGTAGTAGGCCGTCATCTCGGTGCGCAAGTGCAGGCCGTGCAACGCTTCCAGCCTGCGCATCACCAGCGGCAGGTGCGCGGAGTCCACCGGCGGCAGGCCGTCGATGTGGGCCAGCACGGCGCGGTGGTCGCCGAGGGCGTGCAGGCTCTCGCACAGCGCGTTCTGCAGCGGCAGCCACAGGTTGTCGCGGGCGTTGCGCCGCCACGCCTGCGCGGGTTCGCCGGGCAGGTCGGCCAGGGGCTCGTCGAGCCAGTGGTCGATGGCCTCGCGCAGCAGGACGACGGCCGACGCCGGGTCGTGGAGGGTCCGCGCGCGGTCGAGCAGCGCGGCGGCGGCGAAGTAGTCGATCGCCGAGTGCGGCACGACGATCCGGTACGCGCCCCGGCGCTGCTCCAGCTCGGCCGCGCCGCTCATCGCCCGCAGCCCGTCGCGGATGCGCTTGGCGTAGTTGTAGAAGGTCTGCGCGACGTTCTTCGGCAGCCGGTCGTCGGTGGTCCACATCCAGTCGACGAGGCTCGTGGTGGTGAACCACTCCCCCGGCCGGGTCAGCAGCGCGCCGAGCATGGCGCGGGTCTTGGGCGCGGCCCAGTCCCGGCGCAGGCCGGCGCCCAGTCGTATGCGAGTCTGCCCCAAGATCGTGAAATGACAGGTCACAGCGCCACCCCTCGCTGAAGCCCGTCCAGTATTGTGCGGCGGCCCCGCGGCAGTCGTGCCCCGTGCTAAAAACGTTATCAGCTGTCCACGTTTTGACAGATCTCTGACAGATCATCGCGAATTTCGCCCGCAATGTTGCGGAATTGCCTGCGCAGAAGGCCCTGACCTGGGCAGACAGGGTTCCGGGAGATCAGTGACAGCAGGTCGACGACACCATGCCGCACGTTTTCCCCATCGACTCGAATCAAATGGGGAGGTGCTCGTGGTCGGCGACGGATGGACAAATGGCCCTATCGGCTTGGGAGCGGATGCACGGATCACGCGGACCGATTGCCGCACGGTCCTGGTGGTGGTGCCGCACGTGGTGGCGGGCACCCGGCTCGCGGACCTGCTGCCGCTGCTGGAGGCGGACCACCGCGTCCAGGTGCTGTTCACCGTGCACGGCGCGACGCACGGCACGGAGGAGTTCGTGCGGGGTCTCGGCGGCCACGTCGTGCCGTGGCAGCAGGCGGTCCGCCACCGGTTCGACCTGGTCCTCGCGGCCAGCCACCGCGGCCTCGACGAACTGCACGGCCCGGTGCTGGCCCTGCCCCACGGCGCGGGCGCGCTGAAGTCCCGGTCCCGCCCGCGCCGGGGCGGCACGTTCCCCGCGCACGGCCTGAGCCGGGAGCGGCTGATCCGGGACGGCCGGGTCGTGGCCGCCGCCATCGTGCTCGCGCACCACGACGAGCACCGCGTGCTGGCCGAGTCCTGCCCCGAGGCCGTGCCCGCGGCGGTGGTGGCCGGTGACGTGTGCCTGGACCGCCTGCTCGCCAGCACCCCCTACCGCGACCACTACCGGCGGGCCTTGGGCGTGGCCCCGGTCGAGCGGCTGGTCACCGTCAGCTCGACCTGGACCCGGCACTCGACGTTCGGCGCCCACATCGGCCTCTACGGCGCGCTGTTGGAGCGGGGCGAGCGGGTGGCGGCCGTGCTGCACCCGAACGTCTGGAGCGTCCACGGCGCGCGGCAGGTCCGCGCCTGGCTGCCGCGCGAGGTGCTGGTGGTGCCGCCGGACGAGGGCTGGCGGGCCGCCGCGGTGGCCGCGGACGCGGTGATCGGCGACTTCGGCTCGACCACGCAGTACGCCGCCGCCGTGGGACGGCCGATGCTCGTCGTGCCGATCCCCGACGACATGCTCCGGCCGGGCAGCCTGGCGGACCTGGTGTACCGGACCGCGCCCGTGGTGGACCCGGAGTGCCCGCGGGTGGAGGACGCGGTCGTGGTGCCGGGCGTCGCGGAGGCGATCAGTTCGTACCCGGGCGGCGCGGGTGTGGCGACCCGGCGCACGATGTACCGCCTGCTGGGTCTGCCCGAGCCGACGCACGCGGTGCCGGTGTCGCCGGTGGCGGTGCCCCGTGTCGTGGGGTGAGTGGCAGGTCGTGGCACCCGGTGTGTGGCGCGCGGTGGGCGGTTGTCGGGACGGGTTCCTCGTGGCGGACGGCGGGATCGCCGACAGCCGGTGGATCGCGGTGGCGGACCTGGTCGTCTAGGCCCGTCACGTCGTCAGGCGGGAGCCGATGTCGTCGGGCACCGGCTCCCCCACCGCCGTGTAGGCATCCGCCGCCGCGCGCAGGTGGAGACGGGCTTTGGCGGGGTCGTTCCTGCGCTCCGCCACGTCCGCCAGGGGCAGGAGCACGGCGGCCAGGTACGCGGGAGAACCGGTCTCGGCCAACACCGGATGCGCGGCCTCCAGCAACCGCGCCGCCTCGTCCACCCGGTCCAGTTCCAGGAGGGGTCGGGCCATGACGCCGCGCAGGCGGGCCAGTTCCACCCGCTGCCCGAGGTCCGCCAGGATCTGTCCGGCTTCGGTGAACTCGGCGACTGCTTCCTCCAAGCGGCCGAGATCGGTCAGGGCCTCACCTATCCGCCGGTGGGCGAGGGCGACGCTGCGGGGTCGGCCGAGTTCGGTCGCGACCGCGAGGGAGTGCCGGAAGTAGGTGAGAGCGCCTTCGGCGTCGCCGCCGGCGCGGGCGATCCGGCCGAGTTGGCGCAGCGCGGTGGAGACGGAACCGAGGTCGCCGGCGGCCTTGCCGAGGTCCAGGGCGCGGGACACCTCGCGGGAGGCGTCCTCCCGGCGTCCCAGCTCGACGTAGCCGATGGCCAGTTGGAGGCGCAGGCGCGACTCGGCCACGGCGTGGCCGGCGCGGCGGGCGGCACGGGCGCCGATCTCGAACGTGGTCACCCAGTCGGTGAGGTGCCTGCGGTGGAGGTACAGGCCCCATTGGGCTTCGGCGAGCTGCCAGGCGAGATCGTGGCGACCGTGGTCGGCGGCCTCGCGGGTGGCGTTGACCAGGTTGCCGCGCTCGGTCTCCAGCCAGCCCAGGGCTTCGGCGACGCGGCCGAACGCGGCCGGCGCCACCTCGTAGCGCGGGCCGACGCGGGGGCGGTCGGGCACGACGACCCGGTCCGCCGCGACCGCCCCGTCCAGGTACCACTGGACGACCCGCCACAGCGCGGCGTCGCGCTCGGCCGCCGAGTGCCACTCCGCGTGCTGCCGGGCGTGGGCGCGCAGCAGGTCGTGGTACCCGTAGCGCTCGTCGCCGACCTCGCTGAGCAGGTTCTTGTCCACCAGGTCGGCGAGCACGGGGGCGATGTCGGGCGGCGGTTCGTCGGCCGCCGCGGCGGCGGCGCCGAGGCCGAACGAGGTGCCGGGGTTGACCGAGCACAGCCGGTAGATCCGCGCGTGCCGCGCCGGAAGCTCCACATAGGACAGATCGAACACGGCCTCCACGGACACACCGCCGTCCACGCTCAGCGAACCCAGGCGTTCGGTGCGCAGGGAGCCGACTTCGCCGGAGAGGGTGCGGCGGGGGTGGGTGGAGAGGCGGGCGCCTACTACGGAGAGGGCTATGGGGAGGCCGCCGCAGAGGTGGGCGAGTTCGCGGGCCGCGTCGGGTTCGGAGGTGACTCGGGGGCCTAGGGCGTGTTCGAGGAGTTCGAGGGAGGCGTTGAGGTCGAAGGATTCGACGTCTACGAAGCGGGCGCCGTCGACGGCGAGGCCGCTCAGGCGCCAGCGGCTGGTGACCAGGACGGCGCTGTGCGGGGAGGTGGGCAGCAGGGGGCGGATCTGGGCGGCGGAGACGGCGTCGTCGAGGAGGAGGGCGAGTCTGCGGTCGGCGGTGAGGGTGCGGAAGAGGGCCTGTCTTCGGGACACTTCAAGGGGAATCTCGGCGGCGGGGGTGCCCAGGGCCAGCAGGAACCACTCCAGGACCTCCGACGGGGTGGCGGGGCCGCCCGGGGAGTGGGCGCCGAGTTCGACGTAGAGCTGGCCGTCGGGGAAGCGGGTGCGCGCGGTGTGCAGCCAGCGCAGGGCCAGGGACGTCTTGCCCACGCCGCCGGGGCCGGAAACCACGGCCACCAGGGCGTCCTCGGCGTCGAACCAGCGGTCGAGGTCGGCGAGTTCCCGGCGGCGGCCGGTGAAGAGCCTGGGGGCGGGTGGGAGTTGGCGCGGGATGACCGGGGCGCGGGGCTCGTGGTGGTGGAAGTGGATGTCGTTGACGCGGCCCGCTTGGACGACCGGTCCGTGGGTGGTGCCGGACATGACGTTCTCTGCGCCGTGGTCCACGGGTCCGAGTGTCCAAGTCAGGGGTGGGCGTCCGATAACGAAAAGGTAACGGCCAGGTCGCGGACCGGGATCGGTACGTATGCCCCGGTGTCCACCGCCCACCGGCGGTCGGGGTTCGAAGCGAATGCGCGTACCTACGACGAGGTGACACATCCATGACGCGAAACCAGGGGCGGCACCGCTTCTCGCGGCGCACCAAGCTCACAGCCGGCGTCGCCGGGCTGGCGCTGACGATCGGCCTGGCGGTCGCGATCTCCACCACCGGAGACCAGGGCACCGCCCAGGCGGACGGGGCCGACAAGTCCCTGTTCGTCGACATCACCAAGCAGGCGCGCAACGTCAAGGCGCCCAGGCCGGAAGGCGACGCCACCAACGGCACGTTCACCGTCGACTGCGGGCGCAACGAGAACGGGCACTTCAACCCGGACAACTTCATCGCGCAGCCCGGCGTCCGCAACGGCGCCCAGCACCTGCACGACTACGTCGGGAACGTGTCCACCGACGCCGACTCGACCAACGAGAGCCTCCAAGAGGCCGACACCACCTGCAAGAACGGTGACAAGTCCACCTACTTCTGGCCCGTGCTCCGCATCGACAAGGAGAACGAGGAGGAAGAACCCGGACAGCCGAACAACGCCGAGGTCGAGTGCCCGGACGTCAAGCGCAAGCTGCGCAACGTCCCCCAGCAGGCCCGCGCCGAGGTCGACCGCAACCTCAACCAGCTCAAGGCCCAGATCGCCGAGGCCAACGACAAGCTGAAGAAGGCCGCGAACGTCGACGACCCGAACTTCGTGAACAACGCGATCCTGGGTCCGTTGCGGGACAAGCGCACCGCGGCCATCGGCCGGATCGTCGAGGCCATCGACCGGGTCGCCCAGCGCCCCCGCGGCCTGCAACGCCTCGCCCCCTGCACGGTCAAGGACGGCGACGCGAAGGACGCGAAGGTCGCCGAAGCCCAGAAGGAAGCCGAGGCGGACGCGCCGGAGAAGGGTGACGGCAAGAGCCGGAGCGACGAGAACGAACTGCCCGGTAACGAGGGCGAGATCCAGCGCCCCGAGGTCGTCGACCTGACCTTCCGCGGCAGCCCCACCGGCAAGGTCGTCGCGATGCCGCAGTTCCTGCGCATCCTCTACGGCGACGCCAAGGTGTCCACCAACGGCCCGAAGAACGCCCGGAAGTCCTGGACCTGCACCGGTTTCGAGGACAAGGTGCTGATGGACAAGTACCCGATCTGCCCGCAGGGCAGCAAGGTCAAGCGCGTCCACGACTTCCCGAGCTGCTGGGACGGCAAGAACACCGACAGCGCCAACCACCGCGACCACATCGTCTACCCGAACGAGAACGGCAAGTGCCCCAGGGGTTTCCGCGCCGTGCCGCAGTTGCGCATCAGCCTGACCTACAACATCCCCCGGGACGTGCAGCAGAACGGCCAGTACGCGGTCGACGCGTTCCCCGAGGAGGAGCACAACCCGTTGTCCGACCACGACGACTTCGCCAACGTGATGGGCGAGGAGATCATGAACCGCGTCGTGGACTGCATCAACTCCGGCAAGAAGTGCAGGGAGTGACGATGATCCAGGCACACCACCGGACCGGCGTGGACGAACTGCGCGGCACCGAGGACGTCCGTCGCCTGCTCGACCTGCTCTCCGTCGCCGAGGACGCGACCCTCGTGCACCGCGACACCCCGGACAACCGGGTGTGGGTGGGCGTGCGCGGCGACCGCGGGGCGATGCTGTTCACCGACGTGATCACCGGGTCGTGGGCCAGCCTCGGCGAAGGCCCCCGGCAGCGCCCCCGCTACGCCGGGGTCCGGTTCCCGACCCACTGCGAGATCCCGGTGGCCGACCTGGCCAAGGCGATCGAGGAGTTCCTGGCCACCGGCGAACGCCCGACCCGGGTCCCCTGGCAACAAGTCAGGTAGAGAACGGCCGCGAGTCGCGGTGTCTGATTGCGCCGCCTCCGGCGCCGCGGCGAGGCCGCCCGGTAGTCGGCCCGTCGCGCCGCTTTTCCCGGCGATCGAAGAACGTGATCACCGGGAAAAGCGGCGCGACAAGCCGACGCGGCCTCGCGGGCCATCCCCTGGAGCGCGGCGGCGGTGCGTCAGGGGATGGCCAACCCCTCTTGCCGCAGAGCTTCTTCGACGCGAAGCCTCTCGATGTCCCGGTCGACCCCCTCCGGCAGGTCGTCCAGCCGGTGGGGCACCCCGACCGCCGCACAGGCCTGTGCCAACAGGACGTCGTACGCCTGCCGCACCCCTGCGCGGCGGGCGTACGGCGTGCCCGGCCGGATGAGGGCCAGCACGCGGTGCACCCGCCTCAGGTCGGCGGCCAACTGTTCGATCGGAAGTCCCCGTGGAGTCAAGGGTTCCCGCCGCAGCCGCCGGAGCAACCGGGGGATGTGGAGCACGGCCCAGCACAGCGCGGACGGCGCGAGCGCGACACCCACGAACAAGGCGAAGTTGCCCCACGGCGCGGAGGCCATGCGCCAAGTATCAACCCGCGAGGCCGCGTCGGCTTGTCGCGTCGCCTTTCGCTCCGATCACGCTTTTCGACCGGAGCGGAAGGCGGCGCGACAAGCCGACTTTCGGCGGCCGAGCCGCCGCGACGGAGTCGCGGCCGTTCAACCGTGCAGGGCGAGGTACAGGTCCACGCGAGACGTGAAATCCGAGAGGTCCACGCCCAACAGCTCCTCCACCCGGCCGACCCGGTAGCGCAGGGTGTTCACGTGGACGTGCAGCCGCGCCGCCGCCGTCGTCCACGAGCCGGAGCAGTCCAGGAACACCCGCAGGGTCCCGACCAGGTCCGACCCGTGCTCGGCGTCGTAGTCCAGCACCGGCCCCAGCACCCGCCGCCGCAACGACCCGCGCAACTCCTCCGGCACCCCCGCCAGCAGCAACTGGTGCAACGCGATCTCCTCGCCCGCCACCACACAGGTCCGTCCCGGCCGCCGCTCCCCCAGCCGCCGCGCGTGCGACGCCTCCTCCGCCGCACCCCGCAACCCGGCCGCCCCCACCGCCGACGAGATCCCGACCAGCACCCGCACCGACCCCAACCCGGGTTCGACGGTCCGCAAAGCACCTCGCACCGCCTCGGCCCACCCCGGACCCGACGGCGCGATCGCGTACACCTCCTCGCCGTGCACGGACACCAGGGCGTGCGGCGCGATGGGCGCCAGCACCTCCTCCAGCAACGCCGCCGCCTGCTCGACCCGCCCGTCCGTGCACGACGCGACCACCACCCGGAACTCCGGCGCGTCCCACCCCACGGCGGCCAGCCGGGGACCCAGGTCGCCCGACCCGGACAGCACCTCGCGCAGCAACGGCCCCGCGGCCCGGTTCTCGATGCGCCGCTCCTGCACCACCCGGGTCCGCTCGACGCCCACCAGGCTGGCCAGCTCGGCCGCGACCTCGTCGTGCGCCCGGTCCCCGTCGACCACCACGATCCACGTGGCCACCCGCGACCCGCCGCGCTCGGACACCGGCAGCAGCGTCGTCCGCCGCACCACCCGGGGCAGCCGGTCGGCCAGCAGGAACTCCCGCACGAACAACCCAGCGTCGGCCGGCTCCGGACCGGCCACCACGTGCCCGGTGGTCGACAGGACCCGCACCGGGGCGTCCAGCTCCGCCGCGCCCGCCGCCACCAGCTCGCCGAGCCCGCCGCCGTCCGCGACCACGGTCAGCAGCCGCCGGTGCCGACCCAGTTGGGCGCCCGCGTCCCCGACCCGTTCGGCGGCCAGTTCGAGCACGACCCGCTCGGTGATGGTCGCGAACGACAGGTCGATCGGAACCTCCAACAACGGCACCCCGTGCCGACGGCAGGCCTCGACCAGCGCCGCCGGCAATTCACGGGCCTCCGGATCGCTCGCGGCCAACGCGGCGACCCCGGCGTGCGCCAAAGAGCCGACGAAGGTCTCGCAATCGGCCGCCGAACGGTGCCAGAGCAGCCCCGACAGGACCAGCTCGCCGCCCGACAGGTACCGCGCCGGATCGGGCAGCTCGGTGCCATAGAGCCTCGTCACGGGCCGGTCCAGGAACTCCTCCCCGACCACGAGGCGTAGTCGCAGTTCCGGCATCCGCAGCAAGGTGCGTACGAGCAACATGATCGCCTCCTCCACGTCATCGGGGCGGCTTACCTTCGTCCGATCGTGTTTGTAGGAAAGCACAAAACCACTCGCCGTAGGAGCGTGGGATTCATGCGCCGTGGCCGTAGCTGAACGGCCGGCCCGGTCTGTGTACTGGCTCACACACCGATGGGAGGACGAGTGACGATCAGCACCCACGTGCTCGACGCACAGCGCGGCAGGCCGGCGGTCGGCTTGGCGGTGCGCCTGGAGCACGACGGCGAGACGGTGGCCCAGGCCCGCACCGGCGAGGACGGCCGCATCACCGGCTGGCCCAGCGAGCGGGCCGGGGTCTACCGGCTGGTGTTCGACACCGGCGACTTCGCCCCGTTCTTCCCCGAGGTGGTGCTGACCTTCCGGGTCACCGAGCCCGGCGAGCACCACCACGTGCCCCTGCTGTTGTCCCCGTTCGCGTACTCCACCTACCGAGGCAGCTGATGGACTTCCTTCGACCCGAGACCCTCGCCGAGGCGCTGGCCCTCAAGTCCGAGCGCCCCGACGCCGTCCCGATCGCGGGCGGCACGGACGTGATGGTGGAGCTGAACTTCGACCACCGCCGCCCGGCCGCCCTGCTGGACCTGACCCGCATCCCCGAACTCCGGGAGCACTCCAGCGAGAACGGGGTGGTGCGGATCGGGTCCGGCGTGCCGTACGTGCGGATCATCGACGAGCTGGGCGGCGCGCTGCCGGCCCTGGCGATGGCGTCCCGCACGGTCGGCTCGCCGCAGATCCGCAACCGGGGCACGGTCGGCGGCAACCTGGGCGCGGCGTCCCCGGCCGGCGACACGCACCCGGTGCTGCTGGTGGCGGGCGCGACCGTCGAGGCGGCGTCGGCGCGCGGGGTGCGGTTCATCCCGGCCACCGAGTTCTACCTGGGCGTGAAGCGCAACGCGCTGGAGCCCGACGAGCTGATCACCGCGATCCACGTGCCGGCCACGCGGGCGCCGCAGCAGTTCTCCAAGGTCGGCACGCGCAACGCGATGGTGATCGCGGTGTGCTCCTTCGCGGTGGCGCTGCACCCCGGCGAGAACCGGGTGGGCGCGGCCGTGGGCAGTGCCGCGCCCACCCCGCGCCGGGCGACCGAGGCGGAGGAGTTCCTGTCCGGGGAGCTGACCGCCACCGGCCAGTGGGAGTCGCCGAAACCCCTGCTGGACTCGGTGAAACGCCGGTTCGGCGAGCTGGTCGCGCAGGCGGCGAGCCCCATCGACGACGTGCGCGGTTCGGCCGCGTACCGCAAGCACGCACTGTCCGTGCTGGCCCGCCGGACGCTGGGCTGGGCGTGGCAGGACTACACCGGGAAGGCGGCCTAGGGCGATGCGCGTGAACGTGACGGTCAACGGCGAGCAGCGGCAGGCCGACGACGTCTGGGAGGGCGAGAGCCTGCTGTACGTGCTGCGCGAACGGCTCGGCCTGCCCGGCTCGAAGAACGCCTGTGAGCAGGGCGAATGCGGCTCGTGCACGGTGTACCTGGACGACGTGCCGGTGTGTTCGTGCCTGGTCGCCGCCGGTCAGGCGCAGGACCGCGAGGTGCGCACGGTCGAGGGCCTGGCCGAGGGCGACGCGCTGGACCCGGTGCAGGAGGCGTTCGTCGAGGCGGGGGCGGTGCAGTGCGGGTTCTGCACGCCCGGTCTCGTGGTCGCCGCGCACGACCTGGTCAACCGGGTGCCCGACCCGTCCGACCCGGAGATCCGCGAGGCGCTGGCGGGGAACCTGTGCCGCTGCACCGGTTACGAGAAGATCCTGGACGCGGTCCGGCTCGCCGCCCGGAAGAAGAGCGCACAGCAGAAGAGCGCGCGATGACGCCGACCATCCTCGACGGCGTGGCGGTGTCCACGATGGACTCCGCCGGCACCGAGCACGCCTTCGGGCACGTGGTTTTCGAGGACGGCCGCATCACCGCCGTCGGCCCCGGCCAGGCCCGGAAGCCGACCGGCCCGCACACGTGGGTCGACGGCAGCGGCTGCCTGGTGACGCCGGGCCTGGTCAACACCCACCACCACCTCTACCAGTGGGCCACCCGGGGCTACGCCCAGGACGCCACCCTGTTCGAGTGGCTGACCACGCTGTACCCGGTGTGGCGCGGCCTGGACGCGGAGATCACGCACGCGGCGGCGTCGGCCGGCCTGGCCAAGCTGGCCCTGACCGGCTGCACCACCGCCGCCGACCACCACTACGTGTTCCCCCGCGAAGGCGGCGACCAGTTCGAAGCCCTCGTCACCGCCGGCCGGCGGGTGGGCATCCGCCTGCACGCCATCCGCGGCTCCATGGACCGGGGCCAGTCCCATGGCGGGCTCCCGCCGGACAACCTGGTAGAGGACACCGAATCGGCTCTTGCCGCGACCGAGAAGGCGATCGACGACTACCACGACCCGTCCCCGGACGCCCTGGTCAAGGTCGCGGTCGGCCCGTGCTCGCCGTTCTCGGTGAGCCAGGGTCTGATGACCGGCGCGGCGGAGATCGCCCGCCGCAAGGGCGTCCGCCTGCACACCCACCTCGCCGAGACGCTGGACGAGGAGGACCAGTGCCAGGCCGAGTTCGGCTGCTCCCCCACGGAGTACGCCGAGCGGGTCGGGTGGCTGGGCGACGACGTGTGGCTGGCGCACACCGTGCACCTGTCGCCGGACGCGGTGAAGAAGCTCGGCGCGACCGGCACCGGTTCCGCGCACTGCCCCACCTCCAACGGCCGCCTGGGCACCGGCATCGCCCCCGTCCGGGACCTGCTCGACGCGGGCGCGCCGGTCGGCCTGGGCGTCGACGGGGCGGCGTCCAACGAGTCCTGCGGGATGGTCGAGGAGCTGCACCAGTCGGTGTTGCAGGCCCGGCAGCGCGGCGGGCCCAAGGCGTTGGACGTCCGGGAAGCCCTGTGGCTGGGCACCATGGGCGGCGCGAAGTGCCTGGGCCGGGCCGACGAGATCGGCTCGATCGAGCCGGGCAAGCTCGCCGACCTGGCCGTGTGGCGGCTCGACGGGCTCGACCACGCGGGCATCGACGACCCGGTGGCCGCCCTCGTCCTGGGACCGCTGCCGAGGCTCAAGCTGCTGCTGGTGGGCGGCCGGGTGGTCGTGGACGACGGCGAGCTGCGCACCGCATCCGAATCCGACCTCGCACGCGACCTGCGTGCCGCGAGCGCACGACTGAAGGTGACCCGATGAGCCTCACGCCCGCTGAACTGACGTCCTCGGTGTCCGGTGGCATCGGCTCCAGCCCGCAGCGCCCGGACGGCAACCTCAAGGTGCGCGGCGAGTACGCCTACGCCTCGGACCTGTGGCACGAGGACATGATCTGGGGCGCGACCCTGCGCAGCCCCCACCCGTACGCGAAGATCCTCTCGATCGACCTGACCGAGGCGCTGAAGGTGCCCGGCGTGTACGCGGTGCTCACCCACCAGGACGTACCGGGGCGGAACCTGTACGGCTTGGAGCACAAGGACCAGCCGGTGCTGGCCGAGGACGTCGTGCGCTACCAGGGAGAACCGGTGGCGCTGGTCGGGGCGGACCACCCGGAGACCGCGTTGCGCGCCATGAAGCGCATCAAGGTCGAGTACGAGGTGCTGACGCCGGTCGTGGACATGGAGACCGCGATCGACGACACCCCGTTGCACCCCGGCGGGAACCTCGTGCGGCACGTGCCGATCCGGCGCGGCGACGTCTCGGCGAAGGCCGACGTGGTGGTGACCGGCCGGTACGAGGTCGGCATGCAGGACCAGGCGTTCCTCGGGCCGGAGTCGGGTCTGGCGGTGCCCGCCGAGGACGGCGGGGTGGACCTCTACATCGCCACCCAGTGGCTTCATGTCGACCAGAAGCAGATCGCCTCCGCGCTGGGGATGCCGCTTCCGAAGGTGCGGCTGACGCTGTCCGGCGTCGGTGGCGCGTTCGGCGGGCGCGAGGACCTGTCGATGCAGGTGCACGCGTGCCTGCTGGCGCTGCACACCGGCAAGCCGACCAAGATGGTCTACAACCGCGAGGAGTCCTTCTACGGGCACGTGCACCGGCACCCGGCGGTCCTGTACTACGAGCACGGCGCGGACCACACCGGCAAGCTGGTGTACGTCAAGGCCAAGATCTACCTCGACGGTGGGGCTTACGCGTCCAGCACGTCGGCGGTCGTCGCCAACGCCGCCACGCTGGGCATCGGGCCGTACGAGGTGCACAACCTGTCCATCGACGCCTGGGGTGTGTACACCAACAACCCACCGTGCGGCGCGATGCGCGGGTTCGGCGCGGTGCAGGCGGCGTTCGCCTACGAGTCCCAGATGGACAAGCTGGCCGAGGCGCTGGGCATGGACCCGGTGGACGTGCGGATCATGAACGCGATGACCGAGGGCACGCTCATGCCGACCGGCCAGGTCGTCGACTCGGCCGCGCCCGTCGCCCAGTTGCTCAAGCTGGTCAAGGACAAGCCGCTGCCGCCGCCCTCGGGCAGCGTCGGATCTGCCGGCTCGGCCGGCGTCGACCTGCGCAACCTGCCCGGTGGTGTCTCGAACACCACCCATGGTGAGGGCGTCGTGCGGGGCGTCGGCTATGCGGTGGGGATCAAGAACATCTGCTTCTCCGAGGGCTACGACGACTACTCCACCGCCCGCGTGCGGTTGCAGGTCATCAACGGCGAACCGGCCGCGCTGGCGCACACCGCCGCGTGCGAGGTCGGACAGGGCCTGGTGACGATCATGCAGCAGATCGTGCGCTCCGAGCTGGGTGTCGAGCGGGTGACGATCCTGCCGATGGACACCAGCATCGGCAACGGTGGCTCGACGTCCGCGTCCCGGCAGACCTACGTGACCGGTGGCGCGGTTCGAGCGGCCTGCCTGGCGGTCAAGGACAAGCTGGCCAAGCTCGCCGCCGGCCGCTCGACCACGGACCTGGTGGAACTGCTGGGTGACCAGGTCATCGACGAGACCGTGGAGTGGCGGCACCGGGCGACCGAGCCGCTGGACCCGGTGACCGGCCAGGGCAACGCGCACGTCCAGTACGGGTTCGCCGCGCACCGGGCGGTGGTGGACGTGGACATCGAGCTGGGCGTGGTGAAGGTGGTCGAGCTGGACTGCGCGCAGGACGTCGGCAAGGCGCTCAACCCGCAGGCGGTGATCGGCCAGATCCAGGGCGGTTCGGCGCAGGGCCTGGGGCTGGCGGTGATGGAGGAGATCCAGACCGCCGGCGGCAAGGTGCGCAACCCGTCGTTCACCGACTACCTGATCCCGACCGTCCTGGACATGCCCCCGATGAGCATCGACGTGCTCGAACTGGCCGACCCGAACGCTCCCTACGGCGTGCGCGGAGTGGGCGAGCCGCCCACGATCTCTTCGACTCCGGCCATCGTGGCGGCCATCCGCAACGCCACCGGCTTGGCCCTGACGCGCGTACCCGTGCGCCCCGAGCACATCACCAACACCTGATCTTTGGAGCTTCGCACAATGACCACGTCCGTTTCGCCCGACCACGCCTGGCTGCGCGAGTCGATCGAGCTGGCCACCCGCAACGTCGCCGCCGGCGGCGGCCCGTTCGGCGCGGTGATCATCCGGGACGGCGAGGTGATCGCCACCGGCACCAACCAGGTCACCCCGACCCTCGACCCGACCGCGCACGCCGAGGTGGTGGCGATCCGCGCCGCCTGCCAGGCCATCGGCGACTTCCGGCTCACCGGCTGCGTGCTGGTGTCGTCCTGCGAGCCGTGCCCGCTGTGCCTGTCCGCCGCGCTGTGGGCGCGGGTGGACCGGGTCGTCTACGCCGCCGACCGGCACGACGCCGCCGCGGCCGGCTTCGACGACCGCGAGTTCTACGAGCTGTTCGGCAAGCCCCGCGAGCTGTGGAGCCTGCCGGTGCACCAGATCTCCACGGGCGAGGACAACGCGCCGTTCACGGCCTGGCTGTCCCGAACCGACCGCGTCGACTACTGACGCATCACCCCGGAGCGGTCACAAACCGCTCGGCGAGGCCGCGTCGGCTCGTCGCACCGCCTTTTCCGCCGATCGAAGAGCGTGATCGTCGGAAAAGGCGGTGGGACGAGCCGACTACCGGCGGCCTCGCCCGCGACGCCGGAGGCGGCGCAATCCAACACAGTGCTGACCGGAGCACCAAAACCACTTCAAACGCGTCCGGCGGGGCCTTGCTTGCAGGCCTCGCCCCGCCGAACGCGCCCACCGGCATGGGAAGGATCGTCATGACCCAGCTCAGGGATGACGTACCCACGCAGTCCACACAACTCGACCGGTTCTTCCGCATATCCGAGCGCGGCAGCACCATAGGTCGGGAAGTGCGCGGCGGTATCACCACGTTCGTGGCGATGTCGTACATCGTATTGCTCAACCCGCTCATCCTGGGCGCGTCGGCCGACATCACCGGCGCGCGCCTGACCACCGAGCAGCTCACCACCGCGACCGCGCTGGCCGCGGGCGTGATGACCATCCTGATGGGGGTCGTCGGCAACGCCCCGCTCGCCCTGGCCGCCGGTCTGGGCGTGAACGGGGTCGTGGCGTTCCAGATGGCCCCGACCATGACCTGGGCGCAGGCGTTCGGCCTGGTCGTGCTCGAAGGCCTGTGCATCGTGGTGATGGCGGCCTCGGGCGTCCGGGAGAAGATCATCAACGCCATCCCGGGGCCGTTGAAGACCGCCATCACGGTCGGCATCGGCCTCTACATCGCCCTGGTCGGCCTGGTCAGCGCCGGGTTCGTGACCCGGACGCCGGACGCGGTCGGTTCGTCGGTCCCGGTCCGGATGGGTGTCGACGGCCACCTGTCCGGGTGGCCGATCGCGATCTTCTGCCTCGGGCTGCTGCTGATGATCGTGCTGATGGCCCGGGGTGTGCCGGGGGCGGTGCTGATCAGCATCGCGGCGGCGACCGTGCTGGCGATCGCGGTCAACGCGGTGTTCGACGTCGGGGGTTGGGGGTTGGTGACGCCGAACGTGCCGGACAGCGTCGTCGCCGCGCCGGACTTCGGGTTGTTCGGGCAGGTGGACCTGTTCGGCGGGTTCGTCTCGGCGGGTGTGATCACGGCGACGGTGTTCCTGTTCACCCTCGTCCTGTCCGGGTTCTTCGACGCGATGGGCACCATCACGTCGGTGTCCGACGAGGCCGGGCTGACCAGGGACGGCAAGGTCCAGGGCATGGGCCGCATCCTGCTGGTCGACGGCGCGGGGGCGGTGGCCGGCGGCGTGACCGGGTCGTCGCCGAACACGGTGTTCCTGGAGTCGGCGGCGGGTGTCGGCGAGGGCGCCCGGACGGGTCTGGCCAGCGTGGTGACCGGTGTGATGCTGGCCGCGACCCTGCTGTTCACGCCGCTGGCGGCGGTGGTGCCGGCGCAGGCCGCCGCGCCCGCGCTGGTGGTGATCGGCGGGCTGATGATGGCCCAGTGCCGGCGCATCCCGTGGCACGACACGGATTACACGATCCCGGTGTTCCTGACGGTGGCGGTGATCCCGTTCACCTACTCGATCACCAACGGCATCGGCGCGGGGCTCGTGTCGTACGTGGTGATCAAGATCTGCAAGGGCCAGTGGCGGTCCGTCGGCTGGCTGATGTCCGTGATCGCGGCGCTGTTCGTCCTGTACTTCGGGGTCGAGGGCGTGACCGCGGTGCTGCACTAGAGGAGGAACCCGGAGTGCGCGAGCTGGCTTCTCTCGTGGCGGACTGGGACGGGCCGTACGCGGTGGCGTCCGTGGTGGCCGTGCGGGGCAGCGCGCCCCGTGAGGTCGGCGCGGCGCTGGCGGTCCACCCGGACGGGCGGGTCGTGGGCAGCGTGTCCGGCGGGTGCGTGGAGGGCGCGGTGTACGAGCTGGCGCTGTCCGTGCTGGAGACCGGCACGCCGCGGCTCGCGCGCTTCGGGTACTCGGCGGAGGACGCGTTCGCCGTCGGGTTGACCTGCGGCGGTGAGCTGGAGGTGTTCGTCCAGGTCGTGACGCCGGAGATCCGTTCGGCGCTGCGCGCTGCTTCTGAGGGACGTCCGGTGGTGCTGACGCGGTCGTTGGAGACCGGCGACGGCAAGGTGTCCTTCCCGCCCTGCGCCGTGAGCCGATCGTCCGTTGTGGACGGTCAGCTGGTCGAGTCGTGGGGCACCGCACCGAGGTTGCTGGTGTTCGGCGCGATCGACTACGCGGCGGCCGTGGCCCAGCAAGGCAAGTTCCTCGGCTACCACGTGACCGTGTGCGACGCACGGCCGGTTTTCGCCACGCCCGAAAGGTTTCCGGCGGCGGACGAGGTCGTGGTGGACTGGCCGCACCGCTACCTCGCCACAACTCCGGTCGACTCGTCCACGGCGGTGTGCGTGCTGACCCACGACCCGAAGTTCGACGTGCCGCTGCTGAAGGAAGCCCTGCGGCTGCCGGTGGGCTTCGTCGGCGCGCTGGGTTCGCGGCGCACCCACGTGGACCGGCTGGCCCGGCTGCGCGCCGAGGGCGTGACCGAGGCGGAACTGGCCCGGCTGCGCTCCCCCATCGGCCTGGACCTGGGCGCGCGGACGCCCGAGGAGACGGCCGTGTCCATCGCCGCCGAGATCATCGCGGTCCGGCGCGGCGGCGGCGGGCTGCCCCTGACCACCACCGACACCCCGATCCACAAGGAGGACCCGAATGGCCCTGATCTTCCTCAACGGCGGCGGGATGCGTGGCGGCCCGCTGCACCACCAACTCCAGGGCACGCCCCTGTTGTGTGTCGCGCGTAGTGCGCCCAAGTACCGGTACTTCTCGGTGGGCGACCGGTTCCCCGCGATGCACGCGTCGGGCACCGGGAGCGTCGTCGGCGAGCTGTACGACCTGCCGCTGACCGTGCTCCGCGACCACCTGCTCCCCGCCGAACCGCCCGAACTGGAGATCGCCGTGATCGAACTGGCCGACGGCAGCGCCGCGCTGGCCACCGTCCTCCGCGACGCGTACCTCGACGCACCCGAGCTGACCGACATCACCGCCGTCGGCGACTGGCGCGCGTACCTCGACCGAACCCGCTGATCACCGGTCTCCTACAGTCCGTGCCATGAGATTCGGGGGGATCGTCCTCGCACTGCTGGTCCTGGTCGGCTGCTCGTCGAGACCGGCCGCCGCACCGCCGGCGAGCACCACCACGACCACCACGACCACGTCCACCACACCGACAGCACCGAACCCGGACACCATCGAGCCGCGCATCAAGGCCGCACAGCTCACCGCCGACATGCTCCGCCCGCTGGGGTACGTCCCCTCGTCGCGCGGCGAGGAGCAGGAGTGGTACAGCATCGTGTCCTGCCCGGAGCGGCTGGACACCGACGGCCGGCAGTCCGCGACCAGGACCGCGAGCCACTGGCTGGACCAGCCCGCCCGCACGTCGTTGATGCAGTACACCACCTCGTACGGGAAGATCTCGGCGGCGGCCCAGACCGTGCAAGTGGCCCGCGAGTCGCTGGAGTGCGGCGCGTTCACCAGCGCCGACGTCGAGTACACGTCGGTCGGGGAGTTGGACGTCCCGCCGCTGGGCGCGGACGCCCAGTTCGCGGTGTGCTACCACTCGGCCAGGCTCGTGCAGTGCGCGCTGCTGCTGAGCAAGGCCGACCTGCTGACCGTGCTCACCATCTTCACCCCGGAACGCAGCCGCGCCGCCCACGACCTGCAAGCCGCCGGCCGCGCCGTCCTACCCCTGCTGGGCTGACCCTCGCCACGGCCCGCTGCCCGGCCGCAGCGGGCCGTTATCGGTCCCCGGTCAGCACGCCCCGCTCGTACGCCACCGCCACCGCAGCCGCCCGGTCGTTGACGCCCAGCTTCGCGTAGACGTGCACCAAGTGCGTCTTCACCGTCGCCTCGCTGATGAACAGCCGCGCCGCCGCCTCCCGGTTCGTGCACCCCCGCGCGATCAAGCCCAGCACCTCGACCTCGCGATCGCTCAACGGCTCAGCCGCCGGCGTCCGGACCTGCCCGACCAACCGCGTCGCCACCGACGGCGACAACACCGCCTCCCCGCGCGCCGCCGACCGCACCGCCCGGAACAGCTCCTCCCGAGGCGTGTCCTTGAGCAGGTACCCGGTCGCCCCGGCCTTGATCGCGGGCAGGACGTCGCTGTCCGTGTCGTACGTCGTCAACACCAGCACCCGCGCCGGCACGTCCCGCAGCCGACCGATCGCGGTCACCCCGTCCATGCCCGGCATCCGCAGGTCCATCAGCACGACGTCCGGCACGACCGCCCGCACCACGGCCTCCGCCTCCGCCCCGTCCGCCGCCTCGCCGACCACCTCGACGTCCCCGGCCGCCGCGAGCATCCCGCGCAACCCGTCCCGCACCACGGGGTGGTCGTCCACGATCACCACCCGGATCACCGCACGACCTCCGCCCGGATCACCGCACGACCCCGGATCACCGCACGACCTCCGCCGGGATCGCGGGCACCGAAGCCGACACCGCCGTGCCGCCACCCGGCTCGGACTCGACCACCAGCGACCCCGCCAGCCGCGACACCCGCTGCCGCATCCCCACCAACCCGAAACCACTGCCACCACAAGACGTGTCGAACCCCGCCCCGTCGTCCCGCACGTCCAGCGTCACCACGTCCTCCATGTAGGACAAGGTGAGCCCCACCCGCGACGCCCGAGCGTGCTTGGCCACATTGGACAGTGCCTCCTGCGCGGTCCGCAGCAGCGCCACCTCCACCTCCGGGTGCAACGGCCGTGCCGCCCCCGTCGTGGCCACCGACGCCGGGACACCGGTCTGGTCCGTCCAACCCCCGGCGACCTCGACCAGGGCGTCGGGCAGGTTGGCGTCCTCCAAAGCAGGTGGGCGCAGGGCGTGCACGGAACGGCGGGCCTCGGCCAGGTTCTCCCGCGCCAGCCGCAGCGCGGTCTCCACGTGCCGCGAAGGCGTGTCCACCGCCTGCAACTGGGTGATGATCCCGGTGAACCCCTGCGCGAGCGTGTCGTGGATCTCCCCCGCCAGCCGCTGCCGCTCGTCCAGCACGCCCGCCTCCCGCGCCTGGATCAGCAACTGGGCGTGCAGCCCCGCGTTCTCCTCCACCATCGCGGCCAGTTCGGCGACCATCTCCTTGCGCCGCCGGGACTGCTCGGTGGTGATGTGCCCCAGCATGGTGAACGTCAAGGCGATCGTCATGAAGAACAACGCCACCACCACGAACACCACGATCGCCACCGGTTCGGCCGGCGGCGGCCCGCCGTACAGGGCCATGGTCGCGAGCACCGCGTTCACCAGGACACCGACGACCATCCGCCGCCCCGGCAGCACATCGGCCGCGTACAGGTACCCGGCGAACGAGTAGAACCCCATGATCGGATCGCGCAACCCGAGCAGGGCGTAGAACACCAGCACCCCGACGAAGAACACGGTCATCAGACCCGTGCGTCCCCGCCACTGCGGGTGCAGCGTGTGCCACCACGCCATCCACAGCGCCGCGCCGACCACGATGCCGACCGTGATCGCCTTGTCCGCCACCGTGTCCGGCACGGTGAGCACGTACAGCAGCGCGGGCAGCCCCAGCGCGAGGTACGGCACGACCTGGATGACCCGGCTCAGCCGGCGCTCCCACCCGTCGAGGCTGTCCGACACTCCCCCACCTACTCCCAGCGGAACGACCTGGCCGCGACGGTACCCGCCACGACCGTCGTCAGGGCCAGGATTCCCAGGTGCACCAGGCTCGGCGCGGTGCCCAGCCACGCCTCCTGGAGCGCGCCGACCCCCGGCGGCAGGTGTTCGCCGATGCGCACCAGCACCTCCGGCAGCAGGAACCGGGGCAGGTAGGCGCCGCCGAAGAACATCACCAGCATGAACACCCCGGCGGCCCAGCCGTTCGCGGCGCGGGCGGTCGGCGACCAGGCGGCGATGAGCAGGCCCAGCGCGGACAGCGCGGTGGTGCCCAGCAGGCACGCGGCGGCGAAGCCCAGCGGGTGGTGCGGCAGGTCGACGTCGAACACGAGCCGGCACACCACCATCACCAGCAGGACGGAGATCCCCGCCGCGATCGAGTTCACCACCAGTTGCGCGGCCAGCAGCTTGCCGGGGTGGACGGGTGTGGTCGAGTACCGGCGCAAGATCCCCTTCTCGCGGTAGGTCGCGACCGTGCTCGGCAGCTTGTTCAAGCACAGGAACGCCAGCGCGATCACGACCAGCGTGGACACGTAACCGTCCACGAACCGCAGGCCGCCGAAGGCCGGGTCGGGCGTGCGCAACGCGGGGATCGCGCCCAGCACGAGGATCAGCACGGTCGGGAACAGCACGCCGAACGCGACGGCCCCCGGTTCGCGCAGGAACAGCTTCCACTCGATGGCGATGATCTTGGTCACGTCAGCTCCCGGCCGGTGAGTCGGATGAAGGCGTCGTCCAGGCCGGCCTGCTCGACGCGCAGGTCGGCGGCGACGACGTGGTTGCGGGCCAGGACGGAGGTCACGGCGTGCAGCAGGTTGCCGGTGCCGGTGACCACGACCTGCGGCCCGTGCTGCGCCACCGCGGTCACCTCGGACAGCGCCGCCAGCAACGCGGTGTCCAGGGCGGACGTCGGCCGGAACCGCACGGTCTGCTCACCGCCCAGCCGCGCGACCAGCCCGGCCGGGCTGTCCACCGCGACGACCTTCCCGGCGTCGATCAGCGCGAGCCGGTCGCACAGCCGCTCGGCCTCCTCCATGAAGTGGGTGACCAGCACGACCGTCACCCCGGAATCGCGCACGCCCTCGACCAGGCTCCACGTGTCCCGGCGCGCCTGCGGGTCCAGTCCGGTGGTCAGCTCGTCCAACACCGCCACCCGCGGCTTGCCGACCAGCGCCAACGCGATGGACACCCGCTGCTTCTGCCCGCCGGACAACGCCCGGTACTCGGCCTTGGCCTTGTCCGCGATCCCCAGCAGCTCCAGCAGTTCCCGCCAGTCGGCGGGCCGCTCGTAGAAGGAGGCGAACAGCTCCATCACCTCCCCCACCCGGATCCGCTCGGGCAGCTCGCTCTCCTGGAGCTGCACGCCCAGCACCCGCCGGACCTCGTCCCGGTCCGCGCGCGGGTCGAACCCGAACACCCGGACGGTGCCGGAGTCCGGCGCGCGCAACCCCTCGACGCACTCGACGGTGGTGGTCTTGCCCGCCCCGTTGGGCCCGAGGACCCCGAAGATCTCCCCCTCGTCGACGGAGAACGACACCCCGTCGACGGCAACCTTCGACCCGTACCTCTTGACCAGGTCGACAACCTCGATCACTGCCATGCGCCCAGCCTCGCGGGCCACCCGTTCGGGCGAATCGCTCAGCGGGCCAGACCTGACATCAACCGATCGGTTGATGCACCGCTCCACCACACCGGATCAGGTGAACGACCGCACCCGATCTCGCGATGCCCAATCAGGTACACCGCTTCTACGCTCGCCTCCGGACGGCCCCAGGAGAGGACAGGCGATGTCGGAACAGGTGCGACTGGACAACATCTTCCGCGTGTTCACGGCCTTCGACACCGACGACGACAGCCGCATCTCCTGGCGCGACTTCGAGGTGAAGGCCCGCGGCATCGGCCTGGAGTTCCGGCTGGCCGGGGCGTCCCCCGAGGTCACCGCCCTGACCGAGGCGTACCGCGAGATCTGGGACTACATCCGGGGCGCGGACGTCGACGTCGACGGCGAGGTGACCCAGGAGGAGTTCCGCGAGGCCCACGAGGCAGGCCGCCTGACCACCGGCGAACTGCTGACCAAGTGGGAGACCGCCGCCGCCCGCGCGTTCGCCATCGCCGACCGCGACGGCGACGGCCGCCTGGACGAGCAGGAGTTCACCCGGCTCTACCGCGGCGCGGGCATCACCGACCCGCAGGTGGCCGCGATCGCGTTCGCGTCGGTGGACGTCGACAGCGACGGCCTGTTGGAACTGTCCGAGTTCATCACCCAGACCCGCGGCCTGTTCACCGCGACCGACGAGTCCGCGAAGGGCACCCACCTGCTCGGTGAGTGACCTGTTGCCCAACCGTTGCCGGTTCCGGACGCTCGTCACCGACTCTGGATCAGGTGACCGACTTGTCGGAGAAGCGCCAGGACTGGGTGTGGGCGTTGTGGCTGGTGCTGGGGATGCTGTGGGTGCTCACTGTCCCGCTCCTGGCGTTCCGAGCGGCCATGTCGGTGCCGTTCATGGGTGTGCCGACCGAAGCCCAGCTGGACCGGCGCGAGTTCCTGTCGACGTGGGCCGAACGCGCCGCGATCGGGGTGCCGCTGCTGGGGCTGGCGGCGGCGGTGCTCCTCAAGCGGCGGGTGGCGGCGCTCGTGCTGGGCAGCGTCCTGCTGTTCACCGCCGGCGGCATGGCAATCGACTCGACGCGCGACACCGCCCGCACCGAGCCCACGGTCTACACCCCCGGCGGCTGCCAGGAGCACAGCGGCGGCGACAACAGGTGCCCCGGCGGCTAACCGCGCAGCGGCCCGTTTTCGCCGCGCAGCGGCCCGTTTTCGCCGCGCAGCGGCCCGTTTTCGCCGCGCAGCGGCCCGTTTTCGCCGCGCAGCGGCCCGTTTTCGCCGCGCAGCGGCCCGTTTTCGCCGCGCAGCGGCCCGTTTTCGCCGCGCAGCGGCCCGTTTTCGCCGCGCAGCGGCCCGTTTTCGCCGCGCAGCGGCCCGTTTTCGCCGCGCAGCGGCCCGTTTTCGCCGCGCAGCGGCCCGTTTTCGC